>NZ_JQCL01000103.1:0-165741 GCF_001438845.1 Lactiplantibacillus xiangfangensis | reverse complement strand
CCAGGTACCCATACTTCATCATATTCATCAAGTGTTTCAAACGACCCATTCGGTGGTTTACACTCATTCATCTTGAACTTAGTTTCAGCATTAAAGGGTTTATTCAACAAATAAGCTGAATTTCAGCTAATTCATAAATAGGGGAGGCAAACAACATGAGTTTCTTTAACGATTTTCACGTACTTCCAGGTACGCATACATCATCATACTCTTCAAGTGTTTCAAATGATCCATTCGGTGGATTCCATTCATTCATCTTGAACTTAGTTTCAGCACTTAAGGGTTTATTCTAAAGCTAAAATTTTAATGCCATTAGGAGGCAAACAATATGAGTTTCTTTACTGACTTACACGTATTACCAGGTACACATACTTCATCATATTCATCAAGTGTTTCAAACGATCCATTCGGTGGATTCCATTCATTCATCTTGAACTTAGTTTCAGCACTTAAAGGCTTGTTCTAAAGTAAAGTCATGATTCAGTGGAGTTAAGCAGGTTTCTTATCAAACGCCTAACTTCCTAGTATGTGTGGTAGCTGCTTTTACCAAAAGGTTGATTTTAGGACATAAATTAATTATTGTACTAATTTATCCCTTTATATTATTATAATTATGAGAGATTATAGAGTTAACAGGTTACCCCGTTAAATGATTGAGCTCGTAATTATAATAGCAACGCACATACTATGAGATTCAGTGATTTAATATTTTACCAGGGATGCACATCATCGTACACATTAAGTGTTACTAATGATGTTCTTTGGCGAATTATACGGCTTTGATTCAAGTTTGAGTCATTACAGTGTGATCGAATGCCAATGGAATCATTAATGGTGTAATAGACACAACACAAATACGCGTGACTAAGATGGTGGGTTGGCAAGCGATTTGTCACCCACCGTTTTGATTAAGCGGTGTATTTGGTTGATGTTTGGGGAGGAAAAACCACATGTCAAAAGATAATCAAAAAATTACCGGCGATTCAGTATACCGGGTAAAGATGTATAAGGACGGCAAAAAGTGGGTTGCTGCTGGTGCAACGACCTTAGCTTTACTTGCCGGACTCTCTCTTGCAAATGTAAACGCTTCTGCTGATACTACCAATAATGGTGGGTCACAAGTTGAAGAAGTTCAAGGTGAAAAGCAGGGTGCCAGTTCTGCACCTGAAACGGCTGCAAAGACCGATGCTAACGTACAAACTAAGACTAACGATAAAACTGCTGCTGCACCTGCTACCCAAGGGATTCAAGAAACATCTGGCAAGGTTGATACTAACACTGCTGCAAAGCCAGCTGCTGATGATGCAACCAAAGATGCTGTTGCACCTAAAGCTGCTGATACGGCAGTTTCACAAGCTACACCAACAGTTACGAAGCCAGCTTCACAAGCTACGGTTAGTGTCTCACAAGACGCCCAAGTTGACGTTACTTCCGTAGCACCTAGTGAAGGCACGACTACGGTTGAAAAAACTGGTGACGTTGCTAAACAAAATACTGGTCAAGTTAGCCAAACGGTTAATAACACGCAGATCAATAATCCAGAAGCCGGCAAGTCATATAACGTTGACATTACGTTGACTAAGAATACGACTGGCGTTAACTGGACGTCACAATCAAACGGCCAATTTACAATCAAACCAGTTAACTCATTGCCTGCAAATGGGACTTGGAAGTTAGCATCTTACGTTACCAATGGTGAGAAGACCACGTTGAGTGACGCTGATGCAACGTCATTCACACCAGTTTCTTACAACAAAATTGGTGATGACATCACCTTCAATTTTGTTTACAACGCACTTACTAGCAGTCCTTCAGGGAGCCTACAATTTACAGATGTTCCAAATTCCAATGATTTTGTAAGTCTGCAAACTGTACCCGGCTGGAATTATTCAACTGAAAACACTTCAACTGAACCAGTTGAACAAGCCAATGTTGATGTAACTTACTACATTATCAACAAGAGTGGTGCAGATGGTACTGAGGCTGTTCCAGTGCTTGGTGCTGATGACAACCCTGTTACTGTCACTAAGGCCGGCGATGTTGGTGGTACTTACACCATTACACCAGCTGTATTGAATGGTTACACGCTTGCTCAAGCTAGTGAACCATTAACTGGAACACTTAGTGCAGATGGTCTTAAGGTTATGTTAGCCTACGTTGAAACGACTGCATTACAAATTCAGTACCAAGACGAAGATGGTAATCTTGTTGCTAAAACGAGTGATCCAATTCAACAAGGTGCTGACGGGACCTTCACCCAAAATGGTGGGACTTATTCCGTTGCTCATCCTGAAATTGCTGGCTACACTTACGTCGGCTACAAACTCGGTGATAACGGTGCCCTTCAAACTGGTGATGCTAATGCGGTTGCATTAACTGCCGGTGGCAACAAGTTAGCCTTTGTTTACAACAAGGATGCTGCTGCTCAATACACCGTAACTGCTAAGTACGTTGACGAAGATGGCAACGCACTTGCAGATGATCAGGCCTTTACTGGTGAAACTGGCACGGCTTACGATGCAACTAAGGATATCGATGGTTACGAGCTCAAGTCAGATAACGCTATGGGTACGATTGGTGATGCTGACAGTGTTGTAACGTTGGTTTACGCTAAGACGTCGCAACCAACAACGGCCCCAACGACCGCACCAACAACGGCCCCAACGACCGCACCAACAACGGCGCCAACGACCGCACCAACAACAGCGCCTACGACCGCACCAACAACAGCGCCTACGACTGCACCAACAACCGCACCAACAACGGCTCCAACGACCGCACCAACAACAGCACCAACAACGGCCCCAACAACGGCTCCTGCTGATGGTGACAAGGTTCAAGGTAGCACCGCACCAACCACGGCTCCTGCCGATGGCGACAAGGCTCAAGGTAGCACTGCACCAGTTGCTAAACCGGTTGCACAACAACCCGTTGAAGCTGGGACTGCCGGTGTTCTTCCTGCAGCCGCTGCTTTGAAACCTGTTGAAACACCTAAGACTAAGACTTCCGATGCAAAGGCATTGCCGCAAACTGACGAAGACGAAAACGGGACTGCTTTAGCAATCTTGGGTCTTGGGACGATGTTAATGGGTTCAGCATTGTACTTCGGTGTATCACGTCGCAAGCATGAAGCATAATAATTAATTACAACTTGATTATTTGCTGAACGGATGGAAAGGTCGCTTTTCCGACCTTTCTACTCTTTGAGCAAACAATCAAGTTTATGGAGGAGTTGCATTATGAAGATGTTCAGTTTAAAGCGCAAAGATAAGAATGAGGATTTTGCGGGTCATTCTGAGCGCGCAACGGCGACCTCAACTGTCGCTGCTCAGAAGCCAAAGCCAAAAGTAACACCTGGCAATGATCAAAAAGCCGCGGGTGCTTCACCAGCAGGTAGCAGTAGTGCGACTGCATCCAACGTTACACCGATTAAAGGGCAGAACCGCGTCAATCAGCGTCGTGCAGGACAAAAGTCCGCAAAGACCAGCTCAATGATTGAACGTGAAATGTCTGATTTGAACAGTCAGTACCAAGTTTTACGTGGGGAACTCAAGGTTCAACTGGTTCAGGATCGCAAGCACGAAAAGCAACGTTACGAGAGTTTAGTTGCGGAACAAAAGAACCTGGGTCAACAGTTAGCTGATGCTAAAGTTTCTTTACAGAAACAGGATAAAGTTGTCACGAACAATGGCGACGAACGCAAAACGATGGTTGCTAAAATCAATACTGCACAAAAACAGTACGATGATGCTAAACATTCCTTAGCTAAGAGCGACCAAACGTTAAACTCATTGCAACAAAAGATTAGCCAATCCGAACGGTCATTAGCTGATTTGCGTCAAAATGAAGCGGATATGCGTAAAGCTATTCAAGGCGAACAAGACTTGAAGAAGTTGTTTGTTTTAATGAAGCAACAAGAAAAGCAAGCGCAAGATCTGTATTCAAAGAGTGACGCAATCAACAGTGAACTCGTTAAACTTCAAAAACGTGAACAATCTGAAACTCGTGACCGGTCAAGCAAAGAACACGCCATCACGACTGCGGAAAAATCGTTACATACCGCTCAAGATGCCTTAGTGGCTTATGATCGTAAGACCAAGAACGCGCAGGATGAACAATCACGTCAGTTGAATTTAGTTAATCAAAAGATTAACCGGCTACAACATGACTATGATCAAAACGAAACTTCCGTTAAAGGCTTACAACAAAAGATTGAAAGCATTGACGCTAAGTTAAAATCGGATTACGGCACGACCCACTTGGTCTCACCTGTTGAGTTTGACCAATCATCGAAGTATTTCCTTTTCAGCAATGATTTAATTCAGTCATTATCTGATGAAGAAAAGACTTCAATGGCTATGATCATGGGACTCTTGAAGAATGAAGTTAAGGGCGACGCTAACGTTGTCACGGTTAACTACAATGACAGCTTACCTGATATTTGGAAGAGCTATCAAAATAACGGCTTAGTTGAAAAGCATACTGGCCTATTTAACATGTATTACGCTATCCAGTCGAAGGTTCCAGGTCAAGTGGCCAAATCAAAGCCAGAATTGCCTGACAACCCAGCATGGCAGTACAAGCGGAATTCAGATCAACAAATTACGGCTATCGCTGATGACGGCGGCAACTTGATTATGGATCTGAAGTACCGTAAGAACGGTGCTATTTGGTATATCACGTACTTCAACGGTTCAATTGCAACGCGGCGTGATGTTTATGACGCAGCTGGCTTCATGTCAGTAACGCAATACCTCGACCGGACGAACAATTCACAAGTTACATTAGAAAACTTCTACCGGCCAGATCGCTCGATTGCAATGATCAAGCAATATGGTAGCAACCATGAATTATCGATCCAATTAGTTAACAAGGATGAAGCCATCACTAACGTATTCCATTCTGAAGCGCAATTATTAACTTGGTGGTTATCATCTGTCTTACAAAAACAAGACAGTGTCCTAGTTATGGGTGTCGATACACCATTGTTTGATCAATGCTTAAAGGCAACCAACGAACACTTCCACGTCTTACCAATCGTGTCTGCAGACAACTTGGATAACCAACACGTCAAGGACATTATGGATGGGAAGAGTAAGTTATCGAGCTTAGTTGTAACGGATCGCGCCGTTCAAGATGCCATCGAAAAGAAGATGACTCGTGACCTTGAAATTACAATTATGCCAGCAGTTAGTGACCGTGCTTAGTCACGGAGTCGTGAATAATCTCCGCCTGAACACGACGCTCAAATGGGGTTGGAAGAATTGAAGACTGATACCATGGAAAAAAAGGCAAAGTATGATGATACAGAACTGTTTGAGAAAGTTTTAGTAGGGATGTCCTGGCTGGAAAGTCACTTACGAGAAATCATCCAAACGATGGTGGAAGACGCCGATATTTCGTTTGAACAATTTCTAATCCTTTATTACTTGGATCATAGCAGTGAACATCGGATTACGGTAAAGGAACTAGCAGCTGATCGGCACGTTTCTTCGTCTGCCATTTCAAGAAAACTAACCTACCTGATTAATAATGACTTGATTGTGTTGAACATCGATCCATACGATCGACGTTACCGGTATTTAACCCTTACTCCGAAGGGTGAGTCAGTAGCTAAGTTAATTGAAAAAGTAAATGAAGAACGCCTTGGCAAGTTCTTAGACGAGTTCGGTCGGATTCGGACTTCCGAATTGACCGATGAGCTACGAATGGTTAGCAAAGTACTCGTTGATACCAAAGAAATTAAAGGTTAACTAAAAATCCCCACACATCGTTTGAATGTGTGGGGATTTTTGCGTTATAAGCTAAGTGCGATTGAATAGATAATAAACCCGACGATAATCATTGCCAGAACGATCAGAACTGTAAAAACAGTGTAGCGGGTCATTCGGCTAACGCGACGTTCTATGTCGTTTCTTGATTGTGAATGTTCATGTTGGGCATTATATAAAGACGCGTTGGTATCTTTGACCCATTCGGCACCACGTTTACCGTAGTAGGGATTGGTGTGACGTGCGCCGGTGTGTTGGACCCGACCATCGGGTTTAGTTAACGGTTTGTATAGTCGCATCTGAATCCTCTTTTCGCCAGGTATTAACGCTTTTGGGCTTTATAAGGGACAGCATAGTTCTTGGGTGCATCACTGGCCTTAGCGTACTTCCAGTGACCGGACATTTTCTTTTCAAGTGGGGCGCCGTCCTTGATACAGGTGAAGCGTGACCCAACTGAGTTTTCAATGATAAAAATACGATTGAATTCGTGACGTGTTTGAACAATGTGACAATCGTCATGATCGATTCCAAAAACATCTTTGTATACCAAAAACATTATCTCCTTTGTATTGACACTAAAACGGTTAATTTAACACTGAATAATTACTAACGGGTATTCCGTTACTCTTCCATTATAAACCCTGAAAGCCAACCGTAAAACGTTTTGCATGAATTCACGGGTTCATTGTGGTCAAATTGAAAGAAAACGACAATGAAAAAGCAAGCAGAACGCTGATATAACAACGCTTTGCTTGCTTTTCGTTTTTCCGTATTTTTAATGAAATCACCCGCATGGGGATCGAACCCATAATTCCGCCTTGAGAGGGCGACGTCTTAACCAATTTGACCAGCGGGCACAAATTCAGTTACTATCTTACCGAAACATAAGGGCCTTGTCAAACGGATTTTACCGTTTTAAACGGAATATCGTCACAATAACTAAACCAATGAATAATAATAAACAGTAAGCCACACTACACCAGAAAACAAATGTCAGTAGGGTGGGGAGTAGAAAGGTCCGCATCACGGCTAGACCAACCGCGGTCACCGCCCACACGATCAGTTGTTGGCGTAAGTGGTTGAACAGCCGGGTCAGCTCACCAGTTGACATAATAACCACCTCTACAGCCCAGTGTGTCGAAAGTTGGCGGGAAATGCAAGTCATAAGAGAAAATTCACTTTTATTGCATAAAGATGGCTAAGAAGTCTTGACAGTAATTGCGCGAAAAGTTACTATTAAATAGTTGTTATTGGGTATTCGCCAAATTGGTAAGGCAGCGGACTCTGAATCCGTAATTTACTGGTTCGAGCCCAGTATACCCAATTGGTTCAATACGATAGCCGTCAATGAGGTTTAAAACACCTTGGTTGACGGCTTTTTGTTTGCCGTAAATTTCAATGAGGGTTAATAACTGATAAATAAATGGAACCATTTTGGGAACCACTAAGGAACCATTTAGTGGCTCGTACCAGAGTATTACAAAAGTTGCTAAATACTCATGAATTGGTCTAGTTTAGCGGCTACATCCGCTTTCTGTTGCTCTGTAACGTGTAAATAGACCTGCTGGGTAATGTTTAAGTTAGCGTGTCCCAATGTCTTGGATACTTCCATTAGGCTAACGCCAGCAGCAAAAGCAAGGGTACAGAACGTGTGACGGAATGCGTGTATCTTAATATGTCGTAGATCATACTTTTTGCAGATACTTTGATTCCAGTGTTCTGGGACGCTAGGTTGTAGCAGCTCATTATATTGGTTAGAGAAAACGAGTTGACTGGTGCCGTGTGTGTTGTAACCTAATTCCAAGTAAAGACTAGCCTGGTTTAAGTGCCACTTATGGAGCCAGTGCATCGTTTTGGCGTCTACCTTGATAGTCCTAAGGCTAGTCTTTGTCTTAGGTGTCTGAACAAGCAGGCGGCCGCCATTCCCTTTTGATTCTGTTTTACTAATACTGATCTCATTGGTTTTAAAATCAATATCCGACCATTGTAGGGCAAGTGCTTCGCCTTTACGCATCCCAGTGAACGCTAACAGCCGGAAGAACGTAAAGGGTGCCATCTCATCATACTGATAGGCGGCGTTCAAATACTTGATTAGTTCCGTTTTCTCGTAAAAATCAAAGGTAGGTGTTTCTAAGACGTCTTTACGTTTGGGGATGCTGGTTTTAGCCATCGGGTTCCGGGTAATTAATTCCATACGAACGCCATAGTTTAGGATGGCAACGGCTGAACTACGAAAACGGCGATAGTGCTTAAAACCAGCGTTAAACCAATCCTGAACGACTTTCTGGCATTGGGGTACAGTTAGGCCTTTTATCTTAGTAGAACCTAGTACGGGGATAATATGGAGCCTGAATATATCAGCAGTTTTAGCCCAAGTTGATTCCTTGACGCTTTGTTTATAATCAAGAAACCATTTATCATATAATTGTTCAAAGGTAATATCATCGTTAGAAATATAACCCTGTTTTTCATAGTCTACTTGAACGTTGGAAGTCCATAATTGGGCTTCCTTTTTTGTTTTAAAGCCCCGTTTATGTTTCCGGGTACGTTTTCCCATAGTTCCAGTATCTAGATCAGTGAGAGCTTCCCAGCGAACTAGGCCGGACTTAGTTTTGTACTGCTTGAATGTTGCCATGATTGATTATTCCTTTCATACCATGCTGGCGAGCGGGGTATGTAGGGAAATACTAAATATTTTCGAATATTCCGTATAGATCTGGAATAAAAACAATTTCATTTTTAGGTGTATTGCTATATCCCTCGCTAACTTGAAATCCTTCTGGGAAGAGTTTAGTTACAACAATATTTTTAACAGCGTAAACGTCGATAACTTTTGTTAGCCAAGGTAGTTCACGGACGACAGAGAACACTTGAATATGCTTGGGATGTTCTTCGTCCTTAGATAGATGTTTTAGAAAATCTGGCTGTAGTACGGGTTCGTACTTTGAAGGTGGATTTAAAAGTTCTTTCCAAAATTCTTGTATAAACAGTGCCAATGACTTATCACTAGCCCAATGAAACACATTTTCAATATCTTGAGTAATGTTTTGTAAAGGTTGACCATTAAGTACATACGTATCGCTATCCAGCTTAGAAAGCACATAATCTATATCAAATTTTTCCTCAATTCGTTCACCTCTAACGGGCTCAAAAACAATCTTCATAGTGGCAACAAAATGAGTACTACTCTTTTTTGATTTCAAAATTAATTGGACTTTACCGGCGTTCGTTAGCTTAAACAAGTCGGAAACGTCATTTACATTCAAGGCGTTAACAATTTTATCCAACGTTTCAAACTTGACCATCTTAGAATTATTGTTAGCAAGTTGAGTTAAAGATGCTCTATTGGTTTTTGTCTTTTCAGATAATTCGGCAATAGTCATATTTTCCCTTGAAAGCAATTCACGCAATTTTATTTCTAGCATATTTTCCACCTCTCTATCAGTATATTAGTCATTGAATACTATACATTAGCGATAGGTATTTGACAAATGGACATCATGAAGATATATTGAATACGTTGCATTGATGATATGTATTCAACTTGATGGAGGTGTTAAATATGAGAAATAATTTATCCATGATTTTAGGTGCACGGTTGTTAAAGATTGATGATGTTACAAAGGGTACCGGTATCAGCAGAACTACATTGACTAATATTTATTATCGGAAATCTGAAAATATTGAATTGAAAACTTTGCGGAAAATATGTGACTTTTTACAAATTCCGTTAAGTGAGTTGATTGAGTACACACCACAAACCAAGTAGAGGAGGGCGAGCAATGAACCTAGTTGAGTTGACCAGTAAGAGACTAGATGCCGAGCCTTTTACGACTTCGGATGTGATTGCTGAAAATGTAGGGTTAAGCCATCGCTCATTAAAACGAACAATCACTAATCATAAAGATAGGCTTGAACACTTTGGAAAGATGCGAACGACATTCACACCTTTATCAAGCGGACAAACGTCCATTTCTTATCAATTGAACGAACGACAAGCGATGTTACTATTTTTCTATTTGAGCAACACACCGCAAGTAGAGGAGTTTCAGGAACGGCTTGTTAGTCAATTTGCTTCTATGAAGCGTGAATTGATTTTGCGGCAATCTAAGTTTGAATTGGGAAAAGAGTTCTCAAAAAGTCTGCACGACGCTATCAGTGAGAGCCCTGCACTGGGTGAACACGGCCATTTGTATATTAATATCAACAAGCTGGTATATAAACAGGCGTTAGGGGTTAGCGTGAATGAATTGCGCAAAGCCCGCAGCATCCCTACGACGGAGGCTATTACCCACTATCTAAGTGCCAGCGAGGCGGATGCGGTCAAACGAGTTAAGCAGCAGATTAAGACCTTGCTGGGAATGAAATTTGATTACCAACAGATTAAGGCGGCGCTACAGGTACAAGGCATTATTTATCAGATCAGGCTAACACTACCTACTAAGCAGGCTAACCGTTAATTGTTGATCCTATACGAGCTTTGAAAGGTGGTGAGAAGTAATGAGTGAACCGATGCGAGTTATCTTAGGGGCTGAACAAGCCCAAGCATTGCGGGACTACGTTTATCAATTAGTTGCGGATTCTGTGGACGCTGCTAAGCGGGATGCTGGTGTTAGTCAAAAGTGGTTGCGCAAGAGTGCCGCTGCTGACTATGCAGGCGTTAGCCCGGTAACGTTTGGAAACTGGGTTAAGAGTGGTCTAAGCTGTCAGATTATTAATGGCGTGACACTGTTTAACAAGACAGAGATAGATAAGTTTATTAATCACAACGGCAATTCAATTTAAAATCCATGCTGGCGAGCGGGTGCGGTTATGATTTGAGATATTGGCTTATTTAGAACATTGATCAGTTGTAGGAGAGGTGTGTAATTTGATAAAAGATGATGAACATTGGCGGCTTGATATGAGTGGCAGTGACTTAAAAAAGTTAACTAGTTTACAAATTGACCTGTTAACTGGAGGTTGTCAGCTTGAAGCTGAGACGGATATGGTCAATATGATTGCTGATGATATAAAACAGCGACCAGGTTACCAGTCAATTGATGATTTACAGGGGTACGAGGTTAGAGGGATGCTGATGGAGTATCAACAGATTTTATGGCGTGTTGATCGCTATATTACTAAACGGCAGCAGTTTGTTAAGGATGAAATAAAACTATTTAGTGGTGGTGCCGAGACCCTAAACAATGCGTTTAAAGACCCTAGCAAGGTTAGGAGCTAGTTTAATGATTGAGAGTATAAAAAAGAACCATGCTTTTACTTTGGCGAGTAAGCACGGTTCAAGGTTGCTAAAGCGTATTAGATAACCTTTTTACACTCTCATTATATCGAAAATTGCGACGTGATGAAAGGCGATAGTAATGCAAAAACCAATTACAGAATTAGCAAAATTAAAAGATATTAACGAGGCGTGCAGTTATGCCACTAAGGGGATAAGCCTTATAAGAAAATCATACAGTAGCATTTTGGCTATTAGCGATTTAGTAACTCCGACGTTGAAACAAGCTGTAAATAGCCATGACAACTATTTTAAGATGTCTCACAAAGAACTAAGACAAGCAATTGATGAACGTGAGACTACGTTATATAGCACAATCTGCATACTTCGCGAGCTGGGTGAGTTGGCAATGAATATTGATCAGGATACAGCCGACGTTGAAGGGACTATTGGTGAAATTAATGATATTGCAACGGGGGTTAATGCAGGCATTAACCAGGTTTTAAACAGAAATAACGGGGTTTCTGACAGCATTAACCCGGTTTCCAATGATGAAAACTCAAAGGGGGCTGCAGATCATGAATAAAAGCCAGTCACGTTTAAACCATGCTAAGACCACGATCAACGCCACATTAGTTCAGTTAGATTACTTACAAGAGCTTACTAATCGGGTAACGATGACACCTAAACAACGGGATGCCATCAGTCAGCAGATTCACAACATTAAGGTAAACACTGCTGATGCCGTGACAGACCTTGATACTGCTAACGTGGTTCCGTTGGTTGGTCAGGCAGTCTAAGGCGGTGTAATTATGAATGAAATTCAAACGGTAGCGCTAAGACTAGCCAGGTCAGGCTTACCAGTATTTCCGTTATCAAGTAACAGCAAGGTACCTTTAAAGGGCTCTAGCGGTTATCTGGATGCGACTACGGACAAGCAGACCATTGCAGGTTGGTTTGAACACGTTCCGAGGCTAAACCTAGGGATGCGATTAGATACGGCTGGCTTATTAGTAGTTGATGTAGATAGGCATGGGAAAACTGACGGTGTGGCTACGCTTAGAAGGCTCAATCAAGAAGGCAAGCAATTGCCGGGGGATACCTATATTGAAAGGACGCCCAACGATGGACTACATTACTTTTTTAAGTTGGCGGATCCGTTAAGCATCCGGCGCCGAACTAATCTATATCCGGCCATTGACGTGTTACATGATTTTGTGATGATTGCACCGAGCCAGATAGACGACCGTCGTTATACAGCTATTGAGCCAATTAATTTAATTAAGCCCGCGCCACAGTGGCTACTTCGTGACCTGTTACCCAGCCAAGGGACGAACAAGGCAACAGAACACGCCTCTAACATCCGCAAGACTTGGACGGGACGGGTTCTAGATGATTTAGTAGCTGGTACGAGTGAGGGCAACCGCAATAGTTTTCTAGCTTCGTTATTGGGAAAGATTCTCAATACTGGTTGTGAGGGTGTAACGGCCTACGAACTATTACAGTATGCTAACGACCAACTACAGCCACCATTACCAGAAAAAGAGGTCAATTCTATTTTTAAGTCGATCATTAAGCGTGTTTGAAAGGGGGCTTAGATATTGGAAGATGATATTAAACGGTCAATTGATGCTTATTCCAAGCGAGAACATAAGCACGCTGTTACTACCCAAAAGGCTTTTAAAAACCGCCGGGAAATGGCAGAGGTACTACACAATGATGTTGAGTTATGGCAGTTGAAACATCAGACCGAGCGGCAAGCTAAACAAGGAAAGGTGCCACCGTTGACGACCCTTGCCGGTGCCGAGATTATGCAACGCCACTTTCATTTCTGCTTGTTTACGAATAACGAAAGCGAGCGAATGGCGGTGTATCTACCAGACCAAGGCATATATACGCAAAACTATTTGTTTTTGAAACAACTAATTGCAACCATGTACCGGCCATTTAATGAACGACAGGCAGAGGACGTTATTTATCATCTCAAAACGGCGGCCAGAGTGCAGCAGTTAACCAATGATCGTTATCTAGTCCCAGTAAATAATGGTATTTGGAATTTGCATAGCCACCAGTTAGTGCCGTTCAATCCTAAGTATGTTTTCACTACTAAAATAGCTACGAATTATCACGCTAACCCGGTACCACCTAGCATTAAGGGATGGACGGTTGACGGATGGTTAAAAGAGCTTGCTTGCAATGATGATGAGATCGTTAAGCTATTTTGGGAAGTGATTGCCGACAGCCTTAACGGTAACTACACACGAAAAAAAGCTATTTTCTTATTTAGTGAGTTGGGGAACAGTGGCAAGGGAACGTTTCAAGAATTGATTAATAACTTGGTAGGTAACGACAACGTAGCCACCTTGAAAGTAAATGAGTTTGATATGAGGTTTAGGCTTGCTGGCTTGGTTGGTAAAACGGTTTGCATTGGTGATGATGTGGCACCAGATATTTATATCAAAGATAGCAGCAACTTTAATAGTGTGGTTACTGGTGATCTGGTAAATGTTGAGAGCAAAGGACAGGACGGCTATACAGCCAAGTTAATGCCTACTATCATTCAATCATGCAACGGCTTACCGAACTTTCACAACAAGGGCGGCACTATGCGGCGGATTGTCATAGTTCCTTTTAACAATCATTTTCAGGGTGAGGGCGATAATTGGAGCGTTCGCAACGATTATATAGCCCGTGATAGTGTCTTAGAGTACGTACTATATCAGGCCTTACAATTAGATTTTGAGCGTTTCGACATCCCTAAGGTGTCACAACAAGCCCTATCAGAGTTTGAAGCTGACAACGATCCGCTAATTGGTTTTAAGCTTAGTTTCTTCGATAAAGCCGGCATTGAAAAGGTGCCAACCTATTATCTATACGATTATTACAAGAAATATTGCAGCATTAACGGTCTAAGAGCATACGGACAATCAAAGTTTGTTAGACGCTTTATGCCACTGATACCCGATTATACTAAAAAGCAGGCCAAGTTAACTAATGCTGAAATAGAAAGCGTTGAAAATATTCGCAAACAAGATGAGTTAGTAGCTTACCCAAGGGTACCGCAACACGGATTGAAATATAATTGCATCGTTAAAAAGTAGTAAAAAACATAATACCTGAACTGAACATGGGTGTAAAAGTGGTACTAGTGGTACCGAATGTCTATAAACGCCGGTGTATCAAGCCCAGTGACGGTACCACTTTTAAAACGTAAATGGTACCAATATTTTCAAATAACGCTGTACCCGTTGATATTACTGGCTTTAAGGCGGTACCACTTTTAAAAGTCAAAACTGGTACCAACTGGTACCGAATCCGGATTTGAACAAAATGACATTACCGGGGGATAAGCAATTTCCGAAACGGTACCACTTTTGATTTTAAAAAGTGGTACCACTCTAAACTGTTGAGCGACAAGGGATTGAACCCCATTAATAAAAATACGGTACCATTTTAGTTTTCAAAGTGGTACCGCTAGAAACGTTGATATAACAACGATAGTAGACGATTGGTACCAGTAGTACCACTTTTTGACCCAACTTCATTTCAGGTATTAGTAATAATGGGTAATAAGCATATACATTTAAAAGGTGATAACTATGAAACAAATTGATTTAGAAGTTAAGTGCTACGGTAAAAAGTTACCTATGCCGATTGATTCGCTCTATGGGAATACTGAAAAGAGCCGCCCCGAATTCAATAAATATGATTCGCCTAACGCTTTCTGGCAGCTAACGGATGAACAGCAGGCATTCTTATTAGATTGGTGCCACCGGTTAGTTAAGCGGCAACGGATTTACAGAGGGCGAACGAGTTACGGACTGAAACACATCTTTGGTCATAGTGGTTTCTATGTTTACAACGGTGCTTTTAAAGGTGCCATGCTGCTAGCTGGCTTTAGAGCTGATGGGATGGAATACACTAACTGGTGGTTTAACGTTCGTGAGAGTTCAGTGCAAGCCATTATCAAGCAAGATTTTAATATTGCTAGTCGTTAATTATAAAACTAGGGGGCAACAGAATGCCGTTATCAATGATCGAGTTTAAAGTGTTAAGTATCTTACCGCGTGGGGCTGGTTATCCAATCACGACCCGCAATATCTGCAAGGCTACTCAATTGAGTGTGCGGGATGTCAGGGCGGCAGTTAGTAACCTGATTGGATTGCACGGCGTCCCAATTGTGGCAAACCGTAACGGCCGTAGTAGTGGTTTGTTTATTGCTACGGATCAGGATGAACTTAATATTGGGATTGCTAGCTTTAAGAGCCAAGTAACTACCATGAACGCCCGTATCAGTGCCATAGAGCAAGCTGACTTAAAGGGATGGGAAAGATAGTTACAACCTGATATCAAGCGTCTAAGTGATGCAGAAAGGCATATTCAAGGCGCGTAATTGAATAGTGAGTTATCCGATACCATCATCCGTAATAATTTAGGTGATGGTTTTTATTAACCTGATATATAACAGCCGTAACTCTAACTACACTTGTAAAGCGGATGCTAGCACTTGCCTGTTCGGTGTGTAGTTAGAACTACGGTGCTCGTGATAGTAATTGATGATTTACGAAACAAACACTATAAGGAACAGAGCTAGAACGTTGATACATTAACGTTTATCGCTTGCAAGGGGTGCAGATTAGGGTGCACCCTAATAACCATAAAGGGTGCATGCTGTAATGAGTGAGTAGGCTTAAAACCTACTATGTATATGTTACTCATTGGCAGATTTGTCGGGCTGTAAAAAACAAGATCAGTGTTATACGTGATAGTAGGGCAACTAGCTTAGAAGTTATTGGGTTACCAGTTGGGTTACTGTTGGGGTGCTAGTTGAGCTACTCTGATGTAAATAACTAGGTGTAATGATATAATAACTATATCGGGATTAATCATAGCGCAGCCTTTAGCGGCGCATTATAAAAGGGATGCTAACGGGGTGGCTAGCATCCCTTTTTACATACATTGGGGATGATCATAGTTGGATAAAAAGTACCAAGAAGCCTGTTCTTATTTAAAACGGTACCGGTTTTATAAAAGTATCATTGAGCAGCCATTTATTGACGCAATGGGATTAGGGAAGCCTAGACGGTGGAAACAAATAGAAGTGTGGTGTGATCAGGTTAATGGGGCGGTAAGTGCTATTACTGATCCGGGACAAGCTAAGTTAATTCGGGATGAGTTTATAGTTCCGGGAGGTAGTCGTACCCTGGCACAAGCACAATTAGGGTTAAAAAAGTCACAGTATTACAAGGTACGTAAACGGGCGGTGCTTGAGTGGTGGGAATTAGTTAATAGGGAAGGCAATTAACAAGTGTATTCTAAGTACGGTTGTTGGTGAGTTACTCTGCAATGGTGTGTTAAGCTATACAATTTCAAAACAACACAGACGAAATTAGGAAACAAACAACACAGGATTAAGCGTAGCAATGCTGTAGCATAGCCATGTTCAGGCGATGGCATTGCTATAGTAGGCTATTTGTTTAATCGGAGCGTTACGAAACAAACACAGTACATTTTGAAACAACATAACACGAAATAAGCATTATAAATGCTGATACGTCAGTATTTAGCGCCTGATTTTGCAGTGATGAAACGTTACTTTATTAATCGGAGCGTTGCCATACACGAAAGGGAGCACTCTGATTCAAGCAGGACTATAAAGCTTATTCCAGCTTAATAATAAGTTGAGATAAGCTGTTTGCTTTAGCTTGTGTATGGTGACAAATGCGACACCCTAAAGGGAATATATAGCGAATATGTGGAGATTGTGGAGGCCCTAAAAAGAGAAATCATGCTGACATTTCTGACACCCTAAAAAAGGACTGTAAATAAAAAGCCATCCGTTAAGATGGTTTTATGTAGTGCCCGCCAGCATGATTTATTGGTATCAAATTATGTGTAAAAACGTGTTTTTAGAACTAAATGGAACCATTTTGGGAACCACGAGCGTGTTTTGAGTGCTGATATAGGCTGTCAGCGCTGATATAACAGCATTCCTTTCCGGGCTTGGTTTGAACCCAGTATACCCAATATTCGTTATTAGCTGTTATCATTGGTTGTCAAGAACACCGTGATTACAGCTTTTTTATTACTCTAGTTTGTCATTGGTTGTCATTTCTTTTCACTAAAAGTCAGTCAAAAATATAACAAAAAAGCCACTTTTCCAGTGACTTAATACTTGCGCGGGGCAGTGACTGTTAACCAAATCTGGTTAACAGTTTTTATTTCGAAGCAGTTATAAGGAAGGTTGGTACCATCGGAGTACCCCACCAGCCATTATAACTTGTATTCACAATATCAATATTGCAATATCCTAAACTTTCAAGAACAGGAACATATTTTTTAGTTTCAAATCCTATGTCCATGATTATCAATTGGCCTTTTTCCTTTTGAACCCTTGATATTTCTGAAAGTGCCGCTTTTCTTTTTGTAAATGGCTTAATATTATGCAGTACCAGACTAGATATAATCAGATCAAATTCATTATTGTTAAATGGCATATTTAGAATGTTAGCAGTTTTTAATTTCACCTTGCCGGCCAAACTACTACTATCCATTATTTTTTGAGTAGCTTCGATTGAATTATTTCCTTGATCTTTATTACTCCAAATATCAATTCCTACTATTTCACTTATGCTCGCTGCTTTTTTGCTAAATTGCAACGTAAAGGCTCCATGGCCACAACCGGCGTCTAATATCTTACTATTGTTTTTTAAATGAATATTATTAACAGTGGATTGCATTGTCTTATACTTACCGATTATTGAAGTATGCATGTATTTGAGACCACATAGAACTAATATTAATACCATAATGGCTGAAACTGTGTTAAACCCACCTACTAATAGAACAATCACTATAATAAATGCTGGCCCAAAGAAAAATGCTAGTCCCATGGGAGCGTCCATTTCTCTAATACTTTTCATTAAGTTCTCCTATTAACAATATTTTTTCTTTCAAAGTATATCATAATATTTCGAAAAGCTTAACAATGCTCGATTTTTTAAATAATTAAACTTGCTAACACTAACTGACAATTGTTCGCAAGTTTAATTTTGGCTGAAATGTTTCTCAATAATATAAATTGATATTGTGGGTCATCAATTGCGTTAAGAACGACTTCGACTTTTTTTAGCTGGTAAGACAGGTCAACATGGTTTATCAAGCGGCTTTCAGCACCGTTTCGGCTACTCCATCGAATGAGGGACTAGAAACCTGATTAAAAGACGTCAAATCACGTTTTAGTTTGGCATCTTGCTTTAATAAATTACGAATTTTCTTAACATCTTGGCGCATTGGAATTACACTTTCTAATTCCGGATATATGTATTAAAAAACGGGGCTATTACACCCCGTCTTGGCTAAACTAATTTTGATGACAGTATTACTTTAGTAGTGCGGCAAAGGTACCCATGCTCATTCCTGGGGTGACCCGCTGACGTGTTAGATTATACGGACTCTGGTGGCTCGTCGCGATACCTTCAGCCGTTGACAAGGCGTAAGTGTAGCCCGCAGCCTTGTCCGCCCTAATCGTGGCCCCGTCGGCTCGTCCGGCGGGGTAACAGATGACCTGCGTCTTTTGTTTTAAGTGTTGATCCAACCATTTCTTGGAACTGGTTAGTTCTGTTAGTTGAACTTGGTAAGTTAAGTCGTTGAGGTCCAAATGGCGAACCGTGTGACTTTCAAAGTCGATATTGCCCGACGCTTTCATCTTTTGGGCTTCAGCCAAGTTCAGATGATTCTTCTTGCCCGTGAAGCCGGTAATGAAGTTAATGGTCGCGTGCTGATGATTCTTCTTCAAAATTGGCCAAGCTTGCGTCATATTATCCTTATAACTGTCATCTAAAGTGATCCAGACAACTTTCCCTTGAGGTAACGCTTTGTGTTTAAGTGCGTAAACCGCCTCGTCCGCAGTCAAGGTCCGATAGTGCTGGCACTTTAGATAGGCCATTTGCTTGCGAAATTCCTTAGTTGGTACCCGTAGCGCGTTGCCACTAGAAATACTGTGATACATTAAAATTGGCAGCTTAACTTCTTTAACGTGGTGCCAATTAGCGTAGTGTCGTTTTTGACGCTGAGTGCGCGTCTGCTGGCTTTTAGTCGCCGCCTGTGCACTGGAATGATGTGCTGATTTGCTGGCCGTAGAACCAGCGCTACAGCCCCCTAGTAGTAATAACCCTAGCAGTGTGAGTAGCCAAGGTCGTCCCCATTTTTTTGATAACATGATAATCCCCCCTGATTATACCTTCTTCCTATCTTAATAGATTTAGTAATGGAACGCAGTAATTATTTTGTTAAAATAGCATTTTTTTAATATATAGTTAGGTACACATCTTAAGAAAAGCTAGCATTGCTTAGGGCTTTACTAAGTTACTTAAAAATTACTTGGGTGGTCTAGACGACTGGTTAACGATTGGATAATATAAAATTTGTAATACAAAATACTCGCAGGGGGCGACAAGTATGAAAAAAGTTTTACTCGGATTGGTGACGATTATCGTCATAGGGGTGGGCACGTTATTGTTTTCAAGTCATTTGACTAAGAATCGGGGCGACGAGCTGGCGATGGCGCTGGATAACGTCAATCCCATGGTGAAAGTGACGACGGTATACGGCCTGACGAATCAAGCTATCAGCCATACGAAGGGTGAGATGAATGAAGATATCTTCACCTATAAGATGAAGACGGTCGATGCTGCGGGTCAGCCCCGAACACTGACTTTTAACGCTGATCACCGTTTGAAGCGTCAACACTATCTCAAAATTGAAACTAAGGGACAAAATGTCAATACGTGGGAAGCGGTCGATGAAGCGACCGTTCCTAATAATATTCGCACCAACTTAGCCGGTAGCTAAAAAAGGCCTCATCAAAATTAAAACTTCCTATAAGTAGGCGCAGTCGTTTCGTAAATGAAGCGGCTGCGTTTTACTTTGCTTGAAATTAAGTAAAGAACATTGTTAACTAACTATTAAAGGCTTTATAAAAAATTAAAACATTTTAGATGTCAAAATTGCTAGAGTGAGTTACAATTATTTCCGTGAGTCTTGTCAGGATAGTTGACAAGGAAGTAATTTTTCGTTAGATTAGAATACTGCATTATTATTTTGATAATGAATGAAGGGGAGCGTGTAGATGCTTAAAATAGCGAAGGGGCGTATTTCATATGGCGCAGTCATTGGGGCGATCTTATTTATGGTCGTCCAAGTGATTGCTAACTTGAATTTGCCTAGTTTGACGTCGAACATTGTGAATAACGGGGTCGCCACTGGTGACATCGATTACATTTGGAAAATCGGGTTTGAAATGGTCGGTTTTTCACTGTTATCCGTAGTTGCCGCTTTCGGGAACGTATTTCTCGCAGCGCGGTCATCCCAACAATTAGGGAAAAATTTGCGTTCGGATATTTATAAGAAGGTCATCAACTTTTCAAATGATGAATTTGATAAAGTGGAAACTTCTTCATTGATTACCCGGACGACTAACGACGTTGTTCAGATTCAAAACGTTGCAATGATGGCGTTACGGATGATGATTATGGCGCCAATTATGTTAGTCGGGGCAAGTTTCCTGGCGTACACGAAGAGTCATGAATTGACTTGGATTTTCGTGGTCTCCATTCCGGTACTGTTAATCTTTATCGGCTTGATCATGTGGGGCGCCATTCCACTGTTCCGGGCAATGCAAACGAAGACCGACCGTATTAACTTGGTCTTTCGTGAAGGCTTGACCGGTGTTCGGGTTATCCGGGCATTCCGACAAGACAAATTCGAACAAAACCGTTTTGAAGACGCTAACCAAGATTACACGGCTAATGCCATTAAAGTTAATACGATTGTGGCTTTAGCATACCCCGTCATGACGTTGATCATGAGTGGAACGAACGTGGCGATTGTTTGGTTTGGTGGCCAATTGATTGGTAGCCAAACGATGCAAGTTGGGAACATGATTGCGTTTATGACTTACGCGATGCAAGTCTTGATGAGTTTCATGTTACTTGCCATGGTTTTTGCCTTCATTCCACGGGCCGCAGCTTCAGCTTCACGGATTCAAGAAGTCTTGGATATTAAGACCAAGATTACGAACCCAGACAAGCCAGAAGCGTTACCAGCAACGACCGCCCACAGCTTAGCCTTTGATCACGTTGATTACCGTTATCAAAGCGCTGAACAGTTGGCTTTATCAGACATTGACTTTAAGGCTCATTCCGGACAAACGGTTGCCATCATTGGTGGGACTGGTTCCGGTAAGACGACCTTAGTTAACTTGATTCCGCGGTTCTATGATATTGAAAGTGGTGCCGTTAAGTTAGATGGCGTGGACGTCCGCAACTTGAAACTGACTGACTTACACAAGGCGGTTTCCTTTGTCCCACAAACGGCGACGTTATTTACCGGGACGATCCGGGATAACATGCGGTTTGGGAATGAAAATGCCACGGATGATGAAATTTGGCACGCCCTCGAAATTGCCCGGTCAACCGACTTCGTTAAAGAAGAAGGCGGACTGGATGCGCACGTTGAACAGGGTGGGGGTAACTTCTCTGGTGGACAACGGCAACGCTTAGCCATTGCTAGAGCACTAGTTAAGCACGCTTCCGCATACGTTTTTGATGACTCGTTTTCAGCCTTGGACTTCAAGACCGACGCTGAATTACGGGCAGAGTTACGCCAAGACAAATTGATTCAGCAAAGTGTTGTGGTCATTGTGGCCCAACGGATTGCGACCGTGGCCGACGCCGACTTGATTCTTGTTTTAGATAACGGGAAGTTAGTTGGTAAGGGGACCCACGCTGAACTAAAAGCGAATAATGAAGTTTATCAAGAAATTATGAAGTCACAATTACGAGAGGAGGATCAACTTTAATGAGCGAAAAGAAATCAAATTCAGCCGACGCACCACGTCCTAGTGGGCCACGGCATGGACCTGGCTCGCAGGGAGTCGTTGAAAAGCCTAAGAGTTTTTGGAAAACAGCGATGCGTTTGATGCGCTACATGTCGGACCGTTGGGTTGGTCTTGCCATCGTAATGATTTTTGCCATCGCTTCGGTTATTTTTCAAATCCGAACCCCTAAGATTTTAGGGAAAGCGACGACCGAAATTTATAAGGGCATCATGAAGGGGACCGCACAACAAAAGGCCGGAATTAGTCAAAATGGTTTTCCCATCAACTTTGAAAAAATTGGGCAGATCATTCTGATTGTTTTGCTGATGTACGTTGCATCCGCATTGTTCAACTTTATCCAACAATTTATCATGACGCGCATCTCACAACGCACCGTTTATAAATTACGGCGGTCATTTAAGGGTAAAATGCAAAATGTCCCGATTTCGTACTATGATACCCATTCTAACGGGGACATTATGAGTCGGGCCGTCAACGATATGGATAACATTGCGAACACCTTGCAACAAAACTTAACGCAAGCCGTGACGAGTGTTGTCACGTTCGTTGGGACGATTTGGATGATGCTAACAATTAGCTGGAAGTTGACGCTGATTGCCTTAGTGACGATTCCATTGAGCGTGGTCGTTGTTGGCGTAATCGCACCAAAATCACAAAAGTTCTTTGGCACGCAACAAAAGTCCCTGGGGTTATTAAACAACCAGGTTGAAGAAAATTATGCTGGGCACGTTGTTATCAAGAGTTTCAATAAGGAACAAGACACCATTGATGACTTCGAAGAACAAAATGATAATTACTATCAATCTGCCTGGAAAGCACAGTTCATTTCTGGGATTATCATGCCGCTAATGATGTTTTTGAATAACATCGGTTACGTGTTTGTCGCCATTATTGGTGGGATTGACGTTGCTAACGGTCACGTTTCTTTAGGGAATATCCAAGCGTTCTTACAATATACCCAACAGTTCTCACAACCAATCTCGCAAATGGCGAACTTAATGAACACGATTCAATCGACGGTTGCGTCTGCGGAACGGGTTTTCGAAGTCTTAGACGAAGAAGAAATGAAACAGACACACTCCAACTTACCAGCTAAGACGGATACGGATAACTTGATCAGTTTGGAACACGTCCAATTTGGTTACACCGACGACGCCTTGCTGATGAAGGACTACAACTTAGACGTTAAACGTGGGCAACAAGTCGCCATTGTTGGGCCTACTGGTGCCGGTAAGACGACCATTATCAACTTGCTGGAACGTTTCTACGACATCAAGGGTGGTTCGATTCGGTTGAATGGGACTGATACCCGTGATTTGAAACGGGAAGACTTACGGTCGCACTTCGCAATGGTGTTACAAGATACTTGGCTATTTACCGGGACAATCTATGACAACTTGAAGTACGGACGTGAAGACGCCACTAAGGACGAAATCATGGCTGCGGCTAAAGCGGCCCACGTGGACAGTTTTGTACGGAAATTGCCAGATGGCTACGATACCGTCTTAAACGAAGAAGCTTCTAATATTTCACAAGGGCAACGTCAACTTTTGACCATTGCCAGAGCCTTTGTCGCCGATCCAGAAATCCTGATTTTGGATGAAGCGACGAGTTCAGTGGACACTCGGACTGAAGTACACATTCAACATGCCATGGAACGGTTATTGAAGGACCGGACTAGTTTCGTGGTCGCGCACCGGTTATCAACGATTCAAGGTGCCGATAATATTATCGTGATGAACCATGGTTCCGTTGTTGAAACGGGGACTCATGAAGAGTTAATGGCTCAAAACGGGTTCTACGCTGACTTATATAACAGTCAGTTTACTGGAAATATCGATATTGATTAAAGGAGGGGTGTCATTTGTTTCGGAAAACAGTAATGGTGGTTGCCGGCGCAGGTCTGCTTAGTTTAGTACTAGCAGGCTGTGGGCAGTCCACTTTATCAACCACTAAAACCACTTACAAACAAAACGGGTTAGTCGCTGCCGTTAAGGGTAATGCGAAGACGAGTCGGGTCAGTTACCAAATTGACGGTGCCAAGACGAAACACGCGCGCGTTCGTAACCATACGTTTGTGATTCAAGTTCCAACGAAGACGACCCGCCAGACGGTCAAGATTAAATCTGGTAGCCGCTCAAAGACGGTTCACGTTCAAGGTAGTAAGAAACTTGTTGGCTATCAAAAGATGGCAACGACTTATAATAATGCTTTGATTGGCTCCAAGCTCAGCAAGTCCGACCAAGCGGCTGCGAAAAAGCTTCAGACGCAGGGTGCGGCCTTGAAGAAGCAACAGACGGCAATTCAAGCTAAAGTTAAAAAGGCGCAAGCCCAACTTAAAGCTGGTGGGGCTGCCGCTGCAACGGGCGCTCAAACACTGCAGGCCCAACAAGTTGCTGGGGCAAAGTTGAAGACTGAGGCGGCTAGCTTACAAACCAGCCAGAAGCAAGTCGCTGCAGCTATGAAGACTGCGAAGGCCAAGGTCAAAGATGATCTATTGCCAACGAAGACACCTAGTGACGGTCTAACCAATGCGCTTAAGACCAAGGACTATACGGTCCGCCTTAACGTTCAAAAAGGTGACGTTTTAGGTGCGGCGATGATCGTCCCAACCAAGGCGTTTAAAAATAAAACCCGGCAAAAGAATTTCGGGACGGCCTTTGCGCTGTTGAGTACTACGACGGGCGCCGATGCTAAGACCGTGATGAAGAAATTCCAAAAAGAAACTAAGAGTAATAACAGCAGTACGACCACGATCGATCCCATTACATCAAAAGGGGTTCGCTTTACGATTGGTGTCTCAGCCGCTGACCTTTATATTTTCATGAATAAGTAATCTAACCTCAAACGGGCGACCAACTGGCAGTAATGCCAATGGTCGCCCGTTTTTTTATAATGGATTGAAGGGTGAAAGTCATAAAAACTGATACCAACAATACACCAACAAATTCGGTAAACTTGTCGCTTCCGGCCGCCCATGATTTCACCCGCCGCGGCGACCGGACTAAGCCTGAGAAACGGTCTTAGTCCTCGCTTGCAAGCCGCAACCCCACGTCTCGCAAGACGTCGGTGGCGTAAACCGGAAATCCACCGGTCAACGCCACTTTCGCGGCAGATTCATCATGGTCGACCTCCAGCTAGGGTGATCTTTCGATGAAAATTGATTTGGCTTGTTTTTAACCAATCCTAGTGTAGCCGGCAGAATCAGTGGGCCGTGTCGGCACTGTTAGCTGACGTTTTTTGCCAGGTTACAGTGCATGGCGTCTTGGAAGACTTGGGCTTTAGGCTTACAAGCGAGGCGGAAGCCCGTACCCTGGCTGTAGCCGACCTCACAGCCCACTGATTCTGTCCGGTGGAGCGACCAACGTTAGACAAATAATCTTTTCGGCGGGGGCGGTCTAAAAAAAGAGCCACGACGTTTGCCGCAGCTCCAATGAATTTATTCGAATGACAATTCCAAAAAGTAGATGTGTTTGTCAGATAAGTGGGCAGTGGAGACCCAGACTTCGTGATAATTGGGGACTTTCTTTTCGGTATAATCGAAGAAAAAGTCAAGTAAGTTACCGTTTTTGGCCACAAAGTCGTCCTGAAAACGGTTGACGAGCAGTTTATTATTGGGAAAATAGATTTCCGGGTTGGCGACTTTAATCTGGTCGGGAATACTCATCCGCACCACGTTGGTGTAGCCCGGTGTCGTGAAGGTGATTTCTGCCGGGTGATGAGCGATGTAGAACATGACATTATAGATTGAATCAGAATTACTTGCCACGACGAACCAGTCCTTTGTTAAATTTAAGTCCATTATAACAAAGATTAATTAATTTGATGGAAAATGTTTTCTGAAACAGCTTGACAAAGTTCTCATAAACTATTAATCTTTTAATTAAATTCAAATTAATTAATTTGAGTAAATTACATATAAAGGAAGTTGAATTACATGGCAGATGTACAATTGGACTGGAATAACTTAGGGTTTGAATACCGCAATCTCCCATATCGTTATCGTGCGTATTATAAAGATGGCGAGTGGTATAAGAAAGAACTTACTGGTGATGCAACTTTACATATTAGTGAAGGTTCGACAGCTTTACACTATGGGCAACAAGATTTTGAAGGCTTAAAAGCTTATCGGACTAAGGACGGCAGTGTTCAATTATTCCGGCCAGACCGGAACGCAGCGCGGATGCAGACCAGCTGTGAACGCTTGTTAATGCCCCAAGTACCAACGGACATGTTCGTTGACGCGGTCAAGCAAGTTGTTAAGGCGAACCAAGACTACGTGCCACCATATGGGACGGGTGCGACCTTGTACTTACGGCCTTTAATGATTGGGGTCGGTGGTAACATCGGTGTCCATCCTGCCCAAGAATACATTTTCACAGTCTTTGCAATGCCCGTTGGGAGTTACTTCAAGGGTGGCATGACCCCAACTAACTTCACAACGTCGAACTACGACCGGGCTGCGCATAAAGGGACCGGTGCTTACAAAGTTGGTGGGAACTACGCTGCTAGTTTATTCCCAGGACAAGAAGCGCATCAACATGGTTACTCGGATTGTGTTTACTTGGATCCAGTGGACCACAAAAAGATTGAAGAAGTCGGCTCAGCTAACTTCTTTGGAATTACCAAGGATGGTACGTTTGTGACACCAAAGTCACCATCAATCTTGCCTTCCGTCACTAAGTACTCATTACTTTACTTAGCAGAACATAAATTTGGGATGAAGACCGAACAAGGCGACGTCTACATCGATGATTTGGATCGGTTTACAGAAGCCGGTGCTTGTGGGACGGCCGCCGTTATTTCACCAATCGGTGGGTTGGAACATAATGGTAACCTCCACGTCTTCTATAGTGAAACTGAAGTTGGTCCCGTCACGAAGAAGTTATATGACGAATTAACGGGTATTCAATTTGGGGACCGCGAAGCTCCTGAAGGCTGGGTACAAAAAGTAGATTTAGATTAAAATAAGTGATTTAGACGAGTCCGGAACAAGACTCAAAAAGTCGTTCAGAAATACTTTTGATATTTCTGAACGACTTTTTCTATTGTGACGGTTTCACGTTAATGCTCACAAATTAACCGTCTTTTGACCCACTCCCGTCGCTTTATTTTGACTGGATAGCCAGCTGTTCGTTAAAATGTAAATTAAATAGAGGTGATCCCATGGCTTTTTTATATCGTTATGGCAAGTACGTTGAGTGGGGAAGTGCCATTGTGATCGTCATTGCGATGATCTTGTGGCAATTGCAATTAATTGGGATGCACGTTGCAGGTAGTGTTGTCGTCATTGGATTTATCGCGTATTGGGCGGCCGTATTACCCCGGTTACTCCACGAACAGAATCACTAAGTTTTGTTAAAACGACTAGTGATTAACCGTAAGTTGCCTTACACTGAGAGTAATTATTTTAGAAGAGAGAATGGATCAATAGATGGAATTTGAACGAACACAGCGCGTCATTCAAGCAATGGTTGATCAAGAAATTATTCCGGGGGCCAGTTATGGTCTGATTAATGGGACCGACCTTGTTCAGCATCAAGTCGGCGTGGCGGCGATTAAGCCGCAACGAGAAGCTTTGTGGCCCCATGCGTTGTATGATTTGGCATCGGTCACTAAAGTGGTCGGAACGACGACAGTTGCCTTACAGTTGATGAAAAGTGGCGCTTTGGACATCAATCGGCCGGTGCACGATTATTTACCAGCTTTTCAAGCACCAGCGGTGACCGTTTTAAATTTAATGACGCATACGAGTGGGTTGAGTGGCTATATTCCGAACCGGAATGCGTTGCCCGCTAACGACCTGCTAGCGGCAATCCAAGCGTTGCCTGTCAGCGTGACAAACTTAAATCACCGGGTAGTCTACACGGACCTGGAGCTGATTTTAATGGGTCTGATTATTGAAAAATTAACGGGCGAAGCGGTTCAGGATGCGGTGACTCACCGCGTATTACAACCATTAGGGTTACCGGACGCGACGTTTACACCGGACCCAGCGCAGGCCGTACCAACGGTCTACTCACAAACAACGGGGCTCTTACGGGGCATCGTGCACGATCCTAAGGGCCAGGTGCTTCAACAACACTGCGGTTCGGCCGGCTTGTTTGCTAGTGTTGCCGACTTAACGCGCTTTTCCCGGTTCATGCTAGGCCAGTTGGATGTTCCCGGTGTCCTTGATCAGCCGACGATTCAACAACTTTATCGTGATTGGACACCGAACCACCAGTTACGGCGTAGCTTTGGTTGGAACTTATGGCACCCGGCCGCACAACAGCCACCGGTGATCTTTCACACTGGCTATACCGGAACGTTACTGATGCTAGATCGACAGCGCCAGGTCGGCCTAATTTTTCTATCTAATCGGGTTCATCCGACGGTGCGAAACAGCAGTTTCTTGCCAGCTCGGCGGCACTTGATTGCAGCTTGGCTAGCAGACATTGCTAATAACGAATAAAAGAATAGACAATTTTAAACAAAAGAGTAGTCATCATTTCACAACCGCTTTCATTTATGATAGAATTTAATTAACAAATCAAACAATGGAGTGTGTCGAATTTATGAGCGAACCTTATTTCTTAGAGCCCGTTTTTCACGAAAAAATTTGGGGCGGTACGAAGTTACATACTGACTTTGGTTACGATATTCCAAGTGATCATACTGGTGAATGCTGGGCAATCTCAGCGCATCCCCATGGTCCAGCAACCGTTGAAAATGGGCCGTACGCAGGGATGACTTTGGACCGGGTCTGGGCCGAACACCGCGATGTCTTTGGCAATGCTAAGGGCGACGTTTTCCCACTGTTAACTAAGATTTTGGATGCTAGTGAAGACCTATCCGTGCAAGTCCATCCCGACGATGCTTACGCCGCTGAGCATGAGCACGAACTTGGTAAGACTGAATGCTGGTACGTGATTGCGGCTGAACCCGGGGCGACAATGATTTATGGTCACCACGCCAAGACGCGTGAACAACTTGCCGAATGGATCAATAATGGCGAATGGGATAAGCTTTTGCGGCGGGTCCCCGTTAAACCGGGTGACTTCCTCTACGTGCCATCAGGGACCATTCACGCGGTTGGTAAGGGCATTATGGTGCTTGAAACGCAACAAAGTTCTGACACCACTTACCGGCTTTACGATTGGGACCGCGTTGATAAGACGACTGGCCAAAAGCGTGAATTACACTTGCAACAGTCAATTGATACGACGAACGTGCCACACCATGATCCCGACTTAGACATTACGACGACGAAGGTTGGGGATGCGACCGTCACGAAGTATGTCCAGTCACCATTCTTTGGTGTCTGGCAATGGCGTTTGACTGATGGTCAGGCGACCTTCAATCGTGGTAAAGCCCCATATACCTTGGTTTCCGTACTAGCTGGTAAGGGGAGCATCAGCGTCGACGGCAAGGATTATCCACTTGCTAAGGGCGTGCACTTCATTTTACCGTTTGATGTTAAACAATGGACGTTAAAGGGTGATCTCCAAATTATTGCTTCCGAACCTGGTGAAAAAGCGTAATTAGTTAAACCCCTGACATGATAAAAAAGATTGATACGCGCAGTTTAGCGAATCAATCTTTTTTTGCTTAATTAACTGATACTATCAGGTTATTGGAAAATACTTCCTTAAAGTCTATAAATATTTTTTATAACTTTGAGGGGTTAACTAATGGTAGGGCTTACATTGACGTCGAAACAAAAAAGCGTTTGTCCACTTCCTGGGCACCACCGCGTTAGCGGATTGAGCTGGGGAGTGGGGCAAACGCTTTTTTGTTTAATGTTAAGGTTTGACCACGACGTTTTTAGTCAGGTCTTCGTTTAGTTGATCAAGTGCGCTGAAATCGGCATCCGGGTACTTCCGTTGTAAGGATAATTTCAGAATCCGCTTAGCGAGTGCTTCGTTGCGGGCTAAGATGGGGCCGTGGAAATATGACCCAAAGGTGTTTTTATAAATAACGCCTTCGGTTGCGTCCTTACCGTTATTACCATTACCCTGTAAGACTTTACCGAGTGGGCGTTCGCCTTCACCGAGAAAAGTCATCCCGTTGTGGTTTTCAAAACCGTAGTAGGTTTGGTCGGTCTCGGCGTTTTTAATCGTGATGTTACCGATAAACCGGTTATTGTCTTGGCTTAGCGTGTAGTGGTCGAGTGCACCGATACCGGGAATCTTTTCACCCTGAGCACCGATGTAGTAGTGGCCTAACATTTGAAACCCACCACAGATGGCCAAGAAGGGTCCGCCATTTTCGATGTAGGCCGTTAACGCGGCCTTTTTCGTTTGGAGATCTTTCGAAACGATGGTCTGTTCGTAGTCTTGACCACCGCCAAATAAAACGAAGTCGTACTGGTCGGCATCAAAGGCGTCGTCCAAGCTGACTAAGTCAACGTCAATGGTGGCGTCGACCGCTTTAGCGTAGTAGCGCATGGCTAAAATATTGCCAATGTCGCCGTAAGTATTCATTAAGTCGCCGTATAAATGGGCGGTGTGTAGTGTGTAAGTCATTAAGCCATCCCCCCATCAATAATGCCTTGACTGGCTAGTTGTTTCCGTAATTGGAGCATCGCCGTGTAAGTCGCGACGACGTAGACCTGTTTAGTTGGTAATTTTTGAATGGCAGCAGTCATTTCCGTTAGGTCGGGGATGATCGTTAAATCATCGGGTGCGACCCCGGCGACCTTCAAACGGAACGTGATGTCGCGGTAACGTTCACCACCACTAATGAAAGCGGGGATGTCCAGTTGTAACAACTGCTCAAAGTCGCCGTCCCAGATCCAACTAGTGTCAATTCCGTCAGCGTAGTTAGCGTTCAACAATGCCGCAAACGAGAAGGGCCGGTCGTCGGTACTGATCATTTGAATCACTTGGTTTAAGCCAACCGGGTTTTTGACCAAGACTAACGTGACGTCCTTGTCCCCAACGTGGAAAATTTCTTGGCGGCCAAAGACTTGTTCGTCATTTTCGCTGAGTGCGTGGGCGATCTTTTTAGCGGGAACGTCCATGAAACGGCCAACGGCAAACGCCGCTAGTGCATTATAAATATTATATTGGCCACCGATATTTAGGTGCATGGGCTGACCGTTGATTTCAAAATCAGAACTTGTCGGTGTCATCGTGGTTAAGGCGTTGAGCTTCCAAGTCAGCTGTGGGCGTTCAAAGCCGCAGTGCGGGCAGTAATACTTTCCCATATTACTATAGGTGCGGCTATGGTAGCGCAAGATATGCTGACAGTTAGGACATAACAGGCCGTCCGTATTAGCCGGTGCCTGTTGATCGCGGTCAGCTTGATAATCGAATCCGTAGTACAAAATGGGGTTCGGTAATTTTTTTGAGTGGAAGAGGGGCAAGTCGCCGTTAGCGATGATCGTCGCTTCGGGTGCCAGGGCGACCCCGTCTAAGATTTTTTTGTAAGTAGTATAAATTTCGCCGTAGCGGTCCATTTGGTCACGGAAGATGTTAGTGAAGACAAACGCTTTGGGCGTAATGTACTTCGTGACCATGATAACGTTAGCTTCGTCGACTTCTAAGACGGCCAGCGGTTTTTGATGCGCTTTAGGGGCCGTTAAAAAGGTCGTTACGATACCTTGTTTCATATTAGACCCACTGGGGTTAGTCAAAATGTCAGGGTACTGTTCGCGTAAAACTTTGACCGTCAGTGCGGTCGTAAGTGTTTTACCATTGGTCCCAGTAATGACGATGACGTCATAGTTTTTCGCGAGATGTTTTAAAATGGCTGGATCGAGTTTTAACGCCAGCTTACCAGGCAAGGAACTACCGCCGCCGCGAAAGGTGTGTAAAAACCAATACGCGGATTTGCCGGTCCAAGTGGCTAATGTACTATTAATTGACATAAGTTATCCGTACCCCTATATATTAATTTGCGCCTAGTAAAAATCGGTGCGCAGTGAAAACCAAAGCTCGGACAAACGTCCTACTCTCAAGTATTTTATACTGAACGCTCCTAAAAGAAAAGCGATACTCCCGCCGTTTAAGTCCAACTTATGAATTCGTTAATAGCTTTTCACAGCTGAGTGCTGAAATTCGCGGGAAAATCCGCTATAATTGATTAGAAATGTGTAAAAAAGGGGAATGAGTCGCTTGGCACAGTTATTCTTTCGATATGGTGCGATGAATAGTGGGAAGACCATTGAAATTTTGAAAGTGGCCCACAACTATGAGGAGCAAAATAAGTCGGTCATTATTATGACAAGCGGCTTAGATAATCGCGATGGAGTTGGCTACGTGGCAAGTCGGATTGGCTTAAAGCGTGAAGCAATTCCTGTTTTTGATGATACTAACGTGTTGGACGTGGTCAAAAAGACGAACCTTGATGCGGCCTGCATCTTAATTGATGAGGCGCAGTTCTTGAAGAAGCACCACGTTTTAGAGTTGGCCCACATTGTTGACGATTTGCATATCCCAGTGATGACGTTTGGGTTAAAAAACGATTTTCGCAATGAATTGTTTGAAGGCAGTAAGTACCTACTATTGTATGCGGATAAGATCGAAGAAATGAAGACCATCTGCTGGTTCTGTCGCAAAAAAGCCATTATGAACTTACGTTTCCATGATGGCCTACCCGTTTACGAGGGTGAACAAGTTCAAATCGGGGGCAACGAGGCGTACTACCCGGTTTGTCGACGACACTACTTTTACCCGCCGAAATTAACAAAGTGAGGAATTAACTAAGTATGGATAAGTTTTTTGATAAATTACAGGCGGTTGCGGACCGTTATGAAGAACTGGGTGAACTGTTAAGTGATCCTGAAGTGATTGCAGATTCGCAACGTTTTATGAAGTTGTCGAAAGAAATGGGGAACATCCGCGAAACGGTTGAAAAGTATAACCATTACAAGGAAGTTCAGAGCCAAATCGAAGAAAATAACGAATTATTACGGGAAAAATTAGATGACGAAATGAGTTCAATGGTCAAAGAAGACTTGAAGAACTTGAACGCCGAAAAAGAACAGTTGGAACATGAAATTACCTTATTAATGTTGCCACAAGATCCGAATGATGATAAGAACATCATTATGGAAATCCATGGGGCTGCCGGTGGGGATGAAGCCAGTTTGTTTGCGGCGGACCTCTTCAACATGTACTCAAAATACGCAGAACGCCAAGGCTGGAACGTTGAGGTTGCTGACCGTAATGAAACGGAAGTCGGCGGGTTTAAGGAAATTGTGCTAATTATTTCTGGTAAAAAAGTTTACTCGAAGCTGAAGTACGAGAGTGGCGCGCACCGGGTTCAACGGGTGCCCGTTACTGAATCAGCTGGCCGGGTTCACACGTCAACCGCAACGGTCGGGGTAATGCCTGAAGCTAAAGACGTTGATATTAAGCTGGAACAAAAGGATATCCGGACCGACGTGTTCCGTTCTTCCGGTGCCGGTGGTCAGCATATTAACAAGACGTCTTCTGCCGTTCGGATGACCCACTTGCCTACGGGGATCGTTGTTTCGATGCAAGATCAACGGTCACAACAACAAAACCGGGCGAAAGCGATGGAAATCTTACGTGCACGGGTCTACGACTATTACCAGTCGCGGGAACAAAACCAATACGACGCCGAACGGAAATCAGCCGTTGGGAGTGGGGATCGTTCCGAACGGATTCGGACGTACAACTACCCACAAAACCGGGTGACGGATCACCGGATTGGTTTAACGTTAAATAAATTAGACCGGGTAATGAACGGTGAATTGGATGAAGTCATCGACGCGTTGGTCTTAGCAGATCAAGCCAAGAAGATGGAGCGGTTAGCCAATGACTAATTCTGCCCCAACTTACTTTGAAGCCCAGAAATGGGCTTCTTTTTGTCTTAAAACGGCGGGGTTACCAACGGACAGTGCACGGTTTTTAATGCTCGGGTTAACGCATTTAAATCAGACGCAATTATTAATTCGGTACCGTGACGCGATGCCCAGTGATGTTTATCAAACGTACCGTGCCGCCGTTGACCGAGTCGTAGCGGGCGAACCCGCACAATACGTCTTAGGTTGGGCGCCATTTTACGGCTTAGAACTAACGGTCAATCCCGCCGTCCTGATTCCGCGGGTGGAGACGGAAGAACTGGTCGATTGGATTTTGACCGACTACGCGGATGCGCGAACGCTGAATTTATTAGATGTTGGAACGGGTTCCGGCGCCATTGCGTTAGCATTGAAGCACGAACAGGCCACGTGGCAAGTCTGTGCGAGTGACATTTCAGCGGCGGCGTTGGCCGTTGCCGAGGCGAACGCGGCACGCTTAGGGTTGAAGGTGTCGTTTTATGAAAGCAACCTGCTACAAACGGTGCCACAGACGGCGTTTGATGTCATCGTCAGCAACCCACCCTACATTGCACATGATGAAGAAGCGGTCATGGATGCCAGTGTTTTGAACTACGAACCCCAACAAGCGTTGTTTGCTGATCATCAGGGGCTGGCAATCTATGAACAGCTAGCAACAACGGTTGCAACGCATTTAACAGAAAGTGGTCGGCTGTACTTAGAATTTGGTTACCATCAAGGTGCGGCAATCCAAGAATTATTCCAACATGCAATGCCGAAAGCAACCGTCACGATTCGCCAAGACATGGCGGGCCATGACCGGATGTTACGGGTTATCAATCATAAGTGAGGAAGCTAATAATAATGAAAACAAAAATATTTAAGCCGAGTGAAGTCGGTGCGGCTGCTCAATTAATTAATGAAGGGCAATTAGTCGCATTTCCAACTGAGACCGTTTATGGTTTAGGTGCTGACGCGACGAACGTAGCCGCGGTCAAGCAAGTTTACGTTGCAAAGGGTCGTCCCAGTGATAACCCGCTGATTGTCCACGTTGCTGATCTTGAAACGGTGGAGCGCTTTGCCCAACCGTTACCAGAAGCGGCTAAGAAGTTGGTTAAGGCATTTTGGCCTGGACCGCTGACGATGATTTTTAAGCTGAAGCCGGGCGCCTTAGCACCTGAAGTCACGGGTGGCTTGAACACGGCGGCATTCCGGAATCCGGATAACGCTGCGACGTTGGCGTTGATCAAGCAAGCCCAGACGCCAATTGTTGGCCCGTCTGCCAATACGTCGGGAAAGCCTAGTCCAACCACCGCACAACACGTCTTGCATGACTTAGACGGGAAGATTGCCGGTATTTTGGATGACGGTGCAACGAAGGTCGGCGTTGAATCGACCGTTCTCGACCTTTCGACGGATACGCCCGCTATTTTACGGCCCGGTGCCGTGACAGCCAGCGCGATTGAAGAAGTGATTGGGATGCCCGTTCAGACTGAACAACACCACGTTGGGGCGACGGAAGTGCCAAAAGCGCCCGGGATGAAGTATAAGCACTATGCACCCGATGCTCAGGTTTACATTGTTGATCGTACGGAAGATTGGCCAGCCGCATTAACGTGGGCAGCCCAACAAAAAGTTCCAATGGGCGTGATGGCAACGGATAGCGTTTTAACGAATAATGCCTTACCAGCAAATTGCGAACAATTTTCGTTAGGAACGGGAATTCAATCGGCAACCCAGGAACTGTTTGCGGGACTGAGACATTTCGATACCGAAACTAATATCAAGGATATCCTCTGCCAATCCTTTGATAATAAGGGACTAGGAGCTGCCTATATGAACCGGCTAAATAAATCTGCCGGTCAAACTCATTTTAGTGTATAATGATTGAAAGTCGGGAAAACCCGAAAGTTGTCACTTGCGAAATGGAGGAGAATTATTCATGAATTACCAAGAACAAGATCCAGAAGTATGGACTGCTATTAGTAAGGAACAGGCGCGTCAACAACATAACATTGAATTGATTGCTTCCGAAAACATCGTCTCAAAAGGCGTACGAGCCGCTCAGGGTAGTGTCCTCACTAACAAGTACTCCGAAGGTTATCCTGGTCACCGTTTTTACGGTGGCAACGAGTTCATTGACCAAGTTGAAACGTTGGCCATTGAACGCGCAAAGAAATTATTTGGCGCCGAATATGCCAACGTGCAACCACATTCTGGTTCACAGGCAAACGCCGCTGCCTACATGGCCTTGATCCAACCAGGTGATCGGGTTATGGGGATGTCACTGGATGCGGGTGGTCATTTGACCCACGGTTCCAGCGTCAACTTCTCAGGAAAACTTTATGATTTTAACGATTATGGGTTAGATCCTGAAACTGAAGAATTAAATTACGATGCTATTTTAGAACAAGCTAAAGCGTTCAAGCCTAAGTTGATCGTGGCCGGGGCTTCAGCCTACAGCCGCATCATTGATTTTGCTAAGTTCCGTGAAATCGCGGATGAAGTCGGTGCCCTATTGATGGTCGACATGGCTCACATTGCCGGGTTAGTTGCGGCTGGGTTACATCCAAGTCCAGTGCCTTACGCCGACGTGGTAACGACGACAACGCATAAAACGTTACGTGGCCCACGTGGTGGGATGATTCTTGCAAAAGAAAAATATGGCAAGAAGATCAACTCCGCGGTCTTCCCAGGCAACCAAGGTGGCCCATTAGACCATGTGATTGCTGGTAAGGCGATTGCTTTAGGCGAAGACTTACAACCAGAGTTCAAAGTTTACGCGCAACAAATTATTGATAACGCCCAAGCGATGGCGGAAGTCTTCAATCAATCCGACCTCGTTCGGGTCATCTCTGGCGGAACGGATAATCATTTGATGACTTTGGACATTACGAAGTCCGGTTTAAATGGTCGTCAAGTCCAAGACTTATTGGATACGGTGTACATTACCGTTAATAAGGAAGCCATTCCAAACGAAACGTTAGGTGCCTTCAAGACGTCTGGAATTCGGCTAGGGACACCCGCCATCACAACGCGTGGTTTTGATGCGCCTGAAGCAGCCCAAGTCGCTAAATTGATTTTACAAGCTCTAAAAGCACCTCAAGATCAAGCAAACTTGGACGATGTCAAACAGCAAGCAATGGCGTTAACATCAAAACACCCAATCGATGTAGATTAAGGAATTTATATTGGGGTCTGGTTTTTTCTCTCTAAATTAGCTACAATAGAAAGAAATCACTAAGGAGCGTGCGTAGCAACATGGGTAAGTTTGAGGTTTTGAATCATCCGCTCATTCAACATAAGTTAACGATTATTCGGGAAAAGCAATGTGGAACAAAGGTTTTCCGTGAAATGGTCAATGAAATTTCAACTTTGATGGCATACGAAGTCTCACGGGACATGCCTTTGGAAGATATTGAAATTGAAACGCCAATTTGCAAGACGACCCAGAAGACACTAGCTGGTAAGAAAGTCGCCATTGTGCCAATCTTACGGGCAGGCTTAGGTATGGTTGACGGGGTCTTAAACATGATTCCCGCTGCTAAAGTTGGTCACGTCGGGATGTATCGCGACGAAAAGACTTTAAAGCCAGTTGAATACTTTGTTAAATTGCCAAGTGATATTTCACAACGCCAACTATTCGTGGTTGATCCAATGTTAGCTACTGGTGGTTCTGCCATCATGGCCATGGACATGTTGAAGAAGCGGGGCGCAAGCAATATCAAGTTTATGTGTTTAGTTGCTGCTCCAGAAGGGGTTAAAGCCCTTCAAGAAGCTCACCCAGATATTGATATCTACACGGCCGCATTAGATGACCATCTGAATGAAGATGGCTACATTGTCCCAGGTTTGGGCGATGCCGGTGACCGCTTGTTTGGTACGAAGTAAATAGCTTTCAAAATAGCGTACGGACTTTATGGTCCTGCGCTATTTTTTGTCTTTTTAAAAATAAAACGGCCACTTGTCAGTTATTCCGGTTGCCACTGATGACATGCGGTCGTGGGACCGGGGTTAGCCTGGAGAGCGGTCTAACCCCTCGTCCAGAACAGTTGCAAAGGACGCAACTGTTCTGGACCGTCCGTGGTGTAAGAAGCGGCAAAAAAGCGCCGCTCCAACGCCACCATCACGACCGATGCCATCAGTGGCAACCTCAGATTAGCTGACAACAATAATAATAGTACAGCTGTTTTAGTGTAGTCGGGTGGGGATGATTGGTAGGTGATTTTTACGCCAATCTCGTAGGGCATTTTAAAGTCGCTGGTTATCGAGTTTGAAGTGATGTTCCAAAATGAATTATAGGTGGGGCCATACTTTATAGCACCCGATTCTGTTCGACGAGGTGACCTACTCAATAATTATTTCCTATTATATAAGTAAGTAATCAATAAAGCGGTTGGAACCTGACCAAATATATTACGCGTGTGTACAATGTGAAATATATTTGGTTGTTGACACTAGGTCAGTTGATCTGATTGAATTAGGTCATGGTTATGATTGAGATTTGCTTTTGTTAGTTGACAAGCGCAACGTTCACGAGTAAAATTACTTGCAATTGAACAGTTCCTTTAAATTAGCTCAGAGAGGCTGATAAGGATGACGGATGTGTGAACCCTTACTGGATTTGCGTGAATTTTCTGACAGCCCGGCCACTTTGAGTGGTGGGCTGTTTTTTCATGGCAATTTTTGTAAAAAGGGGTGCGTTATGACAAAGAAGCCAGCGTTTCACAATGATGATGTTGTCTTAGATATTCATGACCGACCGAAATTCGGTAGTTGGTTGGGACTGTCGATTCAACACTTGTTCTCTATGTTTGGTTCGACCGTGTTAGTGCCAATCTTGGTAGGCCTGGATCCAGGGATTGCGTTATTCAGTTCCGGGGTCGGGACCTTAATGTATATTTTAATTACCCGGCATAAAATTCCGGCTTACATGGGATCTAGTTTTTCGTTTATTGTGGTGATGCAATCATTGATGAAGACGGCGGGGTACCCAGCAATTGCACAAGGGACCGTTGCCGTTGGGTGTGTTTATTTGTTAGTGAGCCTACTAGTGACCTTAGTTGGTTCCGGCTGGATTGATAAAGCTTTACCACCAATTGTCGTTGGCCCCATTGTCATGGTGATCGGGTTGTCCTTAGCGGGTACGGCTGCTAAGGATGCGACGATGAATGGTAGTGCGTATAGCTTGCGCTACTTCATTGTTGCCATGCTGACAATGCTTTTGACGATTGTCTTTAACATGTATCTGCGCGGGTTCATGAGTTTGGTCCCCATTTTACTAGGAATCGTGTGCGGGTACTTAATTGCTGTGGCTGCTGGAATCGTAAACTTTCAGCCGGTCATGGACGCACCGTGGTTCTCGTTACCGAAGTTCCAAATTCCATTTGTGACGTACCATCCCGGCATGTACTGGGGCGCCATATTGAGTATGGCACCGATTGCGTTTGTGACGATGTCTGAACATATGGGCCACATTATGGTATTAAATAAACTGACTAAACGGAACTTCTTCAAAGATCCCGGCTTAAATCACACTTTAGCCGGTGATGGGACAGCCTCAATTGTGGCGGCTTTCTTTGGTGGCCCACCCGTAACGTCTTACGGTGAAAACATCGGTGTTCTAGCGATTACGCGGGTACATAGTATCTACGTTTTAGGCGGGGCAGCGTTCTTCGCCATCGTCTTTAGTTTCGTTGGTAAATTATCCGCTTTGATTGAAAGTATTCCGTCACCAGTAATTGGTGGGGTCAGCTTCCTCTTATTTGGGGTGATTGCTTCCAGCGGGATGCGCATTCTGATTGATAATAAAATTGATTTTAATAAGAAACGAAATTTAATGATTGCATCCGCAGTTTTAGTTATTGGGATTGGGAATGCTTATTTACAAATTAATTCTTTCCAATTCAGCGGTTTAGCAGTCGCAACGGTGTTAGGAATTTTGATGAACTTAATTTTGCCAAAGACGGCGGTTAATGAAGAGTAAGCGCAACCAACGCTTGTAAGAATTGAAAATCAGGATGACTTTATGAAAATCTCACGGTGTGAAAGTTGATTGAAAGCTTGATATCGTGGGATTTTTACGTTGTGAAGAAAAGGTGAAATTGTTTTGAAATTTTTCGACGGTGGTGGTATTATTACCATTGTATTTTGATTAGGGGTGACCCTAGTCTACCATTTCAGATTCCGATAAAATTGACGTTGTGTTCGTTACAGGTTAAGGTTATCGTGCACCTGAAATTAAAGGAAAGAGGTGAAATTCAGTGGATGAGGCAGTTCCTACGGTTCACTTTCTAGGGTTAACGTTTAATATTGCGAATGACATTTCGATTCTGTTGACGTGTTTGATAGTCTTCTTATTTGTTTTCTTGTTGTCGCGACATATAACGCTTAAGCCTAAGGGTGGCCAAAATGTGCTGGAGTGGCTCATCGAGTTCACGAATGGCATTGTCAAGGGTTCGATCAAGGGTAATGACGCGGGACATTTCGGTTTGTACGCGTTCACGCTGTTCCTATTCATCTTCGTCGCTAACCAACTTGGGTTGTTCTTACACGTCCAAGTCGGCCAGTATACGTACGTTAAAAGTCCAACCGCAGATCCGATTGTGACGTTGACGTTGTCATTTATGACAGTGGCAATAGCGCATGCTGCTGGAGTACAAAAGAAGGGTATGAAGGGTTATCTTAAAGAGTACACTTCACCGTTCCTTGTATTCTTGCCGATCAACATTTTCGAACAGTTTACCGACTTCCTAACCTTAGGACTCCGGTTGTTCGGGAATATCTTTGCTGGTGAAATGTTATTGAGTAAGGTTGCAACTTTAGCAACCGGGAGTGGTAGCTGGTTCAGTTACGTCTACTCCTTCCCAATTGAATTTCTTTGGCAAGGGTTCTCAGTATTTATCGGGAGTGTTCAAGCATTCGTGTTTGTCACCTTGACTTCAGTTTATATTTCTCAAAAGGTTTCATCTGAGGAATAAAGAATTTCTTGTTTTTTAATTTTAAGGAGGATACACAAATTATGGGAGCAATTGCTGCAGGTATTGCTATGTTTGGTGCCGCTTTAGGTGCCGGTATTGGTAACGGTTTGGTTATTTCAAAGATGCTTGAAGGTATGGCCCGTCAGCCAGAATTATCTGGTCAATTACGGACTAACATGTTCATCGGTGTTGGGTTAATTGAATCAATGCCAATCATTTCCTTCGTTGTTGCCTTGATGGTTATGAACAAGTAATCATTGGTCAACGAGTTCATTTTAATGAAAATGAAAGAAGGAGGTGTCATTAGATGCTCTCGCATTTAATTCTCGGTGCATCATCCGGTTTATACCTTGGCGATATGCTATTTATTGCGATTAGTTTCATTATTTTGATGGCGTTAATTGCAGTCGTTGCTTGGAACCCAATCACGAAAATGATGGGCGAACGGGCGGACAAGATTGCAAACGATATTGACTCTGCACAAAAGTCACGGCAAGAGGCCAATGACTTAGCAGATCAACGGCGCGACGCTTTATCACACTCACGAACTGAGGCCAGTGGAATTGTGGCTGACGCAAAGCAGAGTGGTGAAAAGCAACGTGCAACCATCGTTGCTGACGCTCAAAACGAAGCAACGCAGTATAAGCAAAACGCGCGCAAGGATATTGAACAGGAGCGTCAAGATGCCTTAAAGAACGTCCAATCTGACGTGGCAGATATTTCGGTTGAAATTGCTTCGAAGATTATCAAGAAGCAGTTGGATCCGGAAGGCCAACAGGCATTAATTAATTCGTATATTGAAGGGTTGGGAAAGCATGAGTCTTGATAAACTTACAGTTGCAAACCGATACTCAAAGGCACTTTTTGAGCTTGCAATTGAAAAGGATCAGACCGAAGCATTCCTGACTGAGTTAAAGCAATTACGGCAAGTCTTTGTCGACAATCCGCAATTGGCAGAGGTCCTTTCAGGATCATTGCTTCCGGTTGATCAAAAACAGGCCACGTTGTCAACTTTGACTGACCATGCTTCTGAATACATTAAAAACTTTATTCAAATGTTGTATGATTACGGCCGCATGTCGAACTTAGTTGACATTGTCGACGCGTTTGAAGCACGTTTCGATGAAAGTCATAAGATAGTGCATGCCGAAGTGACGTCTGCGGTCAAGTTGTCAGATGAGCAAGCTGATGCCATTGCAGCGGCGTTTGCCCAACGCGTTGGCGCACAAAAGGTTGTTTTGACCCGTAAAGTGGACGAAGCAATCATTGGTGGCGTAATTGTGAAATCAAATAATCAAACGTTTGATGGTAGCGTTGCGTTACAATTAACGAATTTAAGACGAGCACTCATCAACAATTAGTTTACGAAGAGGTGAAACTTTTATGAGCATTAAATCTGAAGAAATCAGTGCTCTAATCAAACAACAATTAGAAAGTTACCAGACTGAGCTCTCAGTTGCTGAAACCGGTACTGTCACCTACGTTGGTGATGGGATCGCCCGAGCACATGGACTCGACAACGCCTTACAAGGCGAATTGCTCGAATTCAGTAATGGGGTTTATGGAATGGTCCAAAACCTCGAAAGCAACGATGTTGGTATCGTTGTTTTAGGGGATTTTGATGGTATTCGTGAAGGCGATACGGTCAAACGGACAGGTCGTATCATGGAAGTTCCCGTTGGGGACGCCATGATTGGTCGGGTTGTTAACCCGTTAGGTCAACCCATTGACGGTTTAGGTGAAATTAAGACCACGAATACGCGGCCAATTGAACATAAAGCGCCTGGGATCATGCAACGGCAATCCGTTAGCGAACCATTACAGACTGGGATCAAGGCCATTGATGCCTTAGTTCCAATCGGTCGTGGCCAACGTGAATTGATTATCGGTGACCGTAAGACTGGTAAAACATCAGTTGCCATCGATGCAATTTTAAATCAAAAAGATCAAGATATGATTTGTGTCTACGTCGCCATTGGTCAAAAAGACTCAACGGTGCGGGCCCAAGTTGAAACGCTTAAGAAGTTAGGCGCGATGGATTACACCATCGTCGTAACGGCCGGTCCTTCTGAACCAGCACCGTTACTTTACTTGGCACCATACGCCGGCGCAGCGATCGGTGAAGAGTTCATGTTTAATGGCAAGCACGTTTTGATCGTGTACGATGATCTTTCAAAACAAGCAACGGCTTATCGTGAACTTTCATTGATCTTACGTCGTCCTCCAGGTCGTGAAGCTTACCCTGGTGATGTTTTCTACTTGCATTCACGTTTACTTGAACGGGCTGCAAAGTTGAATGACGAATTGGGTGGCGGTTCAATGACGGCCTTACCAATCATTGAAACCCAAGCGGGCGATATTTCCGCTTATATTCCAACTAACGTTATTTCCATCACCGATGGGCAAATCTTCTTGGATAGCGATTCCTTCTATTCTGGGGTTCGTCCAGCCATCGATGCTGGGGCTTCAGTTTCTCGGGTTGGTGGGGATGCTCAAATCAAAGCTATGAAGTCCGTTGCTGGGACTTTACGTTTGGACTTGGCATCATACCATGAACTCGAATCCTTCTCACAATTTGGTTCTGACTTGGATGCGGCAACGCAAGCTAAGTTGAACCGTGGGCAACGGATCGTGGAAGTATTGAAGCAACCTGTCCATTCACCATTAAAGGTTGAAGAACAAGTCATGATTCTGTACGCATTGACGAATGGTTACGTGGACAAAGTCGCAGTTTCAGACATTGCGCGTTACCAAGCAGAATTATTTGAATCTCTTCACGCAAATCACCAAGAACTCTTTGACGCTGTCACTTCAACTGGTAAATTACCAGACACTGACAAGTTAAACAGTGCTTTGGATGAATTTGCGGCGCAGTTCCAGCCAACCGCTGCTACTGCAAAGTAATTAATGGCTGAAAAGGATGGTGAGTAGTGCATGGCAGAATCATTAATGGATGTTAAGCGCCGCATTGACTCAACCAAGAAGACCCACCAAATTACGTCCGCGATGCAGATGGTCTCAACTGCAAAGTTGAACCAGATTCAAAAGCATACGTCGACGTATCAAGTGTACGCTTCAAAGGTTGAAAGCATTGTGTCACATCTTGCCAAAGCTCATCTGATGACATCCAGTGCCGGTGTGCCTAACAGCAATTCCAACACCATTTCGGTTAGTGAATTGTTGGCACAACGTCCCGTTAAAAAGACCGGGTTATTAGTGATTACCTCTGACCGGGGGCTTGTGGGAAGCTATAATAGTAACGTCTTACGACAGACGAATGACTTTATGCAAAACCACGACTTAAATGCTGATAATACCGTTGTTTTGGCGGTAGGTGGTACTGGTGCGGACTTCTTTAAAAAGAACGGCTTAAACGTGGCGTACGAATACCGCGGCGTCTCCGATGTGCCAACTTTTAAAGAAGTGCGGGAAATCGTTAAAACAGTCACCTCGATGTACCATAACGAAGTGTTCGATGAACTTTACGTCTTCTACAACCACTTTATCAACCGGCTTTCTTCCGGGTTCCGGTCAGTTAAAATGCTGCCGATTTCCGAAGAAACCTTCGCACAAAGTGAAAAAGATAACCGTAAAGCCAAAGACAGCCGGGTAGACGTTGGTCCTGAATACGAGATGGAACCATCGGAAGAAGCCATATTGTCGGCCGTGTTGCCACAATACGCCGAAAGCCTGGTTTATGGGGCAATCTTGGATGCCAAGACTGCTGAACACGCTTCATCGTCAACGGCGATGAAGGCCGCATCAGATAACGCTGGCGATTTAATCGATCGCTTAAATCTGAAATATAACCGTGCGCGTCAAGCTGCTATTACCACTGAAATTACTGAAATCACTGGTGGCTTGGTTGCGCAAGAATAGTGGGAGGAATTAACGACTAATGAGTACAGGTAAAGTTGTACAAGTTATTGGACCCGTTGTCGACGTTGAATTCTCTCTAAACGACAAGTTACCGGATATTAATAACGCCTTGATCATCCAAAAAGACAACGACGAAACCTTAACGGTTGAAGTATCGTTGGAATTAGGTGACGGGGTTGTTCGGACCGTCGCAATGGATGGTACGGACGGTTTACGTCGCGGGATGGTTGTTGAAGACACTGGTTCTTCAATCACCGTTCCCGTTGGTAAAGAGACGTTAGGCCGGGTATTTAACGTTTTAGGGGAAACCATTGATGGTGGTCCAGAATTCGGTCCAGATGCTGAACGTAACCCAATCCATCGGGATGCGCCTAAGTATGATGAATTAACGACCAGTACGGAAGTTCTGGAAACTGGGATTAAAGTTATCGACCTCTTAGCGCCATATGTTCGTGGTGGTAAGATTGGGTTGTTCGGTGGTGCCGGTGTTGGTAAAACCGTTTTAATTCAGGAATTAATTCATAACATTGCCCAAGAACATAACGGGATTTCCGTCTTCACCGGTGTTGGTGAACGGACTCGTGAAGGTAATGACCTTTACTTCGAAATGAAGGGGTCTGGGGTTCTTAAGAACACCGCCATGGTTTATGGACAAATGAACGAACCACCGGGTGCCCGTATGCGGGTTGCCTTGACTGGTTTAACGATTGCGGAATACTTCCGTGATGTTGCTGGCCAAGACGTGTTGTTATTTATTGATAATATCTTCCGGTTTACCCAAGCCGGTTCTGAAGTTTCCGCCTTACTTGGCCGGATTCCTTCAGCCGTTGGGTATCAACCAACGTTAGCAACTGAAATGGGTCAATTGCAGGAACGGATTACTTCGACTAAGAAGGGTTCCGTTACTTCAATTCAAGCCGTTTATGTGCCTGCCGATGACTATACCGACCCGGCACCTGCAACGACGTTCGCCCATTTGGATGCAACGACCAACTTGGAACGTTCTTTGACCGAACAAGGAATTTATCCAGCCGTTGATCCGCTGGCTTCTTCATCAATCGCCTTGGATCCATCAATTGTGGGCCAAGAACATTATGAAGTTGCTACCGAAGTTCAACGGGTCTTGCAACGGTACCGTGAATTGCAAGATATCATCTCAATTTTAGGGATGGATGAATTATCTGACGAAGAAAAGACGACCGTTGCACGTGCACGGCGGATTCAATTCTTCTTGTCACAAAACTTCTTCGTTGCCGAAAACTTTACGGGTCAACCTGGTGCTTACGTACCAATTAAAGACACTGTAAAGGGCTTCAAAGAAATCCTTGAAGGTAAATACGATGACCTACCAGAAGACGCATTCCGTCAAGTTGGTAAGATTGAAGACGTCGTCGAAAAAGCGAAATCGATGGTCACTGATTAGGAGGGGTTTCTATGGCTGACAATGGAAAATCATTAACCGTTAGCATCGTAACTCCAGACGGTCAGGTCTATGAGAACAAAACCCCGATGTTGATTGTACGTACGATCAACGGGGAACTCGGGATTTTACCGAACCATATTCCCGTGATTGCGTCATTAGCAATCGATGAAGTCCGAATCAAGCAAATCGAAAGTGATCAAGAAGACGATGAAATTGCCGTTAACGGTGGTTTTGTTGAGTTCAGCGAGAACGTTGCAACCATTGTAGCGGACAGTGCTGAACGTCAAAATGACATTGACGTTGCTCGGGCCGAAAACGCGCGGAAGCGGGCGGAAAGCCGGATTCAAGAAGCGCAACAAAAGCATGATGATGCTGAGTTAGCGCGGGCGCAAGTCGCATTACGGCGGGCGATGAACCGACTCCACGTTGCGCACCGGTAATCGTGAATATCCTGCAAAAGCATCTGCCATTCGTGCAGATGCTTTTTTTGTGAGAGTGGGACAAAAGACGGTTTGCTACCGAGCATAGCCTAGGAATACGAATGATTGTGCATTTTCAATCGTTCGTATTTCGTAGCTAAGCGGAGGGAGCAGTCTTTTATCACACGTTTCGACTATTAGCATTCGGAGATACAAAAAGAGTTTGGGCTTTATCCCAAACTCTTTTTTTGCGGCCTAAATTTGACAAAGCTACAATTGTGATAGATATGCAAAGATTTCACCCTGAAATGAGTAAAAATAAGCGAAAAAACGAGTAACGATACGTAATTAATTAACCAATCATAAGCCTTCAATATTTGTGATGAAATTGTAACAGAAATGTAAAATGTAATATTTATTCAGAAGGGTTCTATGTTATGATGATTAAGAACCGGCTGGGGACTAGCGTTCGGTTAGTGTAAAGGAACGTTAGTCATCACCCATGGTTGTTGCTTTAAATTTGGATTGCTTATTGGACAGTGTTAGCACTGTTTCGGTACCATGATCGTAACTTGTTTTAGTAACGATTCAATGAGGTTGCTCTTCGAACTTCTTTTTGACGCAATCCGAAATCTCACGTAACTTGTTTGTTTATAATCGCTTGATGATGGAGGGTTATCCATGGAAGAAATTGTTGTTCATGGCGGTCAACGTTTGACAGGAAATGTTCATATTGAAGGGGCTAAAAACGCGGTATTACCAATTTTGGCAGCGGGTTTGCTTGCAAGTAGCGGTCAGACTCACTTAACGAATGTCCCCGTTTTATCGGATGTCTTTACAATGAATAACGTCTTACGGTTCTTAAATACCAGAGTTGATTTTGATGAAATTAATAAAACGGTTGATATCGATGCCAGTCAGAAATTATCTTCTGAAGCACCGTTTCAATACGTTTCAAAGATGCGGGCTTCCATCGTTGTGATGGGACCACTCTTGGCACGCTTAGGGCGGGCTAAAGTGGCGATGCCCGGTGGTTGTGCAATTGGTTCACGTCCAATTGACCTTCACTTGAAAGGTTTAAGTGCTTTAGGGGCTAAAATCGAACGCCATGATGGCTACGTTGAAGCTCAGGCAGACCATTTACATGGTGCCCAAATTTACTTAGACTTTCCAAGTGTTGGGGCCACGCAAAATATTATGATGGCAGCGACTTTAGCTGACGGGACCACGACGATGGAAAACGTGGCTCGTGAACCAGAAATTGTGGACTTAGCGAATATCTTGAACCAGATGGGTGCCAAGATCACCGGCGCCGGAACGGAAACGTTGCGGATCGAAGGGGTTAAGGCCATGCATGGCTGTGAACACAGCGTCGTGCAAGACCGAATTGAAGCCGGGACGTTCATGGTTGCGGCGGCGGTTACTCAAGGGAACGTCTTAGTTGAAGATGCGATTGCTGAGCATAATAAGCCGTTGATTTCCAAAATGCGTGAAATGGGTGTTCAAGTCACTGAAGAAGACGCTGGCATTCGGGTCATTGGGCCGAAAAAGTTGAAGCCAACTTCAGTTAAAACGTTACCGCACCCCGGTTTTCCAACCGATATGCAGCCTCAAATGACGATCTTGCAGCTCTGTGCGCAGGGGACGAGTTTGTTGACGGAAACGGTCTTTGAAAACCGGTTTATGCACCTTGAGGAATTACGCCGGATGAACGCGGACTTTAAGATTGACGGACGTTCGGTCATTTTATACGGCCCAACGGACTTCAACGGGGCGCAAGTGGCTGCTAGTGATTTACGAGCAGCGGCAGCCTTAGTAATTGCCGGCTTGGTTGCCCATGGGTACACCGAGATTACTAATTTGAAATACCTTGACCGTGGCTACTTTAATTTCCACGGTAAGTTGGAAAAGCTAGGGGCGGAGATCGAACGGATCAACGTTCCGGATGAGACCGTTTACGCGTTGAATCCCGACTTTGCTAACGAAGCGGCCGAATAAAAAAGATAATAATTGCTTACAAAACCTTCAAAATGCGATAAACTCGTTTTTGAGGGCTTTTTTTGTGACACGAAGCTACGTAAACCAGTTAATTCATTCAGGAGGACTCCAATGTTCATTAACATTATTGACAAACACATTTCTTTGAAACCAACCGAAGTTGCCGATGCCGAACCATTATTTGACTTAGTTGCGCAGAACCGCGCGTACTTAAAGACGTGGCTACCATGGGTCGATGCAATGGCGACGGCAAGTGACGAACGTCAATTCATCGAAGGCATGCTAACTAAACAAGCGCAAGGTGACGTCTTTTTAGCAACCATTATCGTGGACGGTGAAGTTGCCGGGGTCATTGACATCCATAATATCAGCGCGCTGAACCACCGTGGCGAAATCGGGTACTGGTTAGGCCAAGCCTTTACGGGCCGCGGTGTCATGACTAAATCACTCGAACGCCTAGAAGAAATTGCATTTACCGAATTAGATCTTCATAAGATTCAATTGGGCGCCATGGTAGCCAATAAGGCCAGTCGTGCGGTCGCTGAACGGCGTCAGTATCATTTAGATGCAACCTTGCCCGAAAACATTTTGGTCAATGAACAGTATCACGATGAAGTGATCTATTCGTTAACGGTCGATGAATGGTCAAAACGGCGTGACGACTAGCGCGTGTTCTCATGAACTATTGAGTATGGTATAATGACAAGTTGTATATTGGATGTTTGAGAGGAGCAAAAACATGGCTTTAGATATTGGTATTGATTTGGGTACTGCCAATGTTTTGATTTATGTATCGGGTAAGGGCATCGTATTGAACGAACCGTCCGTAGTTGCCATTGATACCAACACGAATCAAGTTTTAGCGGTAGGGTCCGAAGCCTATCAAATGGTAGGGAAGACACCGAGCAACATTCGCGCAATTCGTCCGTTAAAAGACGGTGTGATCTCAGATTTTGACGTCACGGAAGAAATGCTGTCGTATTTCATTAAAAAATTAAACGTTCGGGGAATCATGTCGCGTCCTAGCATCATGATCTGTACCCCAACGAACACAACTGAAATTGAACGGAAGGCCATTTTGCAAGCTGCCGAAAAATCCGGTGGTAGCAAGGTCTATTTGGAAGTGGAACCAAAAGTGGCGGCCATTGGTGCCGGCATGGATATCTTCCAACCACGCGGTAACATGGTTATTGATATTGGTGGTGGGACGAGTGATATCGCCGTCTTATCATTGGGCGATATCGTTGCCAGCAGCTCATTACGGATGGCTGGAGACCGCATGAACCAAGATATCGTTAACTATGTGAAGGATAACCATCACTTGTTGATTGGTGAACGTAGTGCTGAACAAGTTAAGATTCAAATCGCCCAAGTCTTCAAACAAGACGATGAAGACGATAAGGTCATGCAAGTTCGGGGCCGGGACACGGTTACTGGAATGCCACGGTCACTTGATATCGATTCAAATCAGGTCGAAGAAGCCATTCACGAGACTTTGATGCAAATCGTCAGTACCGCGCACCACGTCATGGAGACGTTGCCACCAGAAATCGCAGCGGACATCATTGATCGTGGGATCACCTTAACTGGTGGTGGCGCGTTACTCAGCGGCTTAGACCAGCTTATTAGTGAAAACTTGAAGGTGCCGGTTGTGGTTGCGGAACACCCACTCAACAACGTTGCGCAAGGTGCTGGGATTTTACTCGAGCACATGCAAAAAACGGCTAAAAACAAGAAGTAACACCCATGAAGCGGCTATTAATGAAAGGCATTCGTTTTTATCAACGGGCCTTTTCTGCGTTTTCACCGGCCCACTGCCGGTACCAGCCAACTTGTTCTAACTACGCGTTAGGGGCAGTTGAAAAGTTTGGCTGGTTCAAGGGTAGTCTCATGGGAATTGCCCGGGTTTTACGGTGTCAGCCGTTAGTTAAGGGTGGATTAGACCCGGTTCCGGACAATTTCACGTTGCGCCGTAACCCGCTATTTAGGGAGGATAAAACGAGTGTCAAAAAAAGATAAATCAATTTCTGTGACTTTAAACGAAACCAAGGTCAACGACCAAACGGTAACGGAAGTCCTAATTGGCAAACAAATCATTGGTCAGGTCATCCAAAATGGTGACCGCTATGAAGCCGAAATGATGAGTGATAATCAACCATTTGCGCACAGCAAGTCGTTTGATGAAAGCTTACAAGAAGTTTTGTCGGCCTATCACTTACACAAAGGCTAATTTTTAGTAAACCTTCAACCTGGTTCCGTTTACTCGGGGCCAGGTTGTTGTATAATTAAACGTATCTTAAAGGAATTAAAATTAAGGAGCGTTATTTGTGGCAGAACAATCTAGACTCCGTGGTCAAGAAGACTCACGAATTGACTGGGGTATCATATTTTCAGTGATGATGCTAGGCTTGATCGGGTTAGCCTCGATCTACGTTGCCGCCGTACACGACTCAAGTTCTGTGAACGTGACGAAACAGGTTATTTCACAGTTGATGTGGTTCGTGATTGGGACGGCGTTGGCTGTCATCATCATGCAGTTTGATTCAGAACAGCTCTGGCGGGTCGCTCCGATTGCGTATTGGTTCGGGATATTTCTATTAGCGGCCGTTTTGATCTTTTATAGTCGGCCAATGTTTAATAGTACCGGGGCCAAAAGTTGGTTTGGGGTTGGCTCGCTGACCTTCCAGCCTTCAGAAGTCATGAAACCGGCCTTCATCTTAATGATGGGGCGGGTCGTGACGATGCATAATACGGAAAATCCGACGCACACCACGGCCGGCGATTGGCAGTTGATTGGGAAACTGGTCGCGTACATGGTACCAGTTGCCGTCCTACTAAAGTTACAAAATGACTTTGGGACGATGTTGGTGTTCTTTGCCATCTTAGGTGGGGTCATCCTCGTCTCAGGAATTTCTTGGCGGTTACTCGCACCAACGTTTACGGTGGTGTTTGTCGTTGCTGCGACGGCTTTATATTTAGTGATTTCGAATAGTGGTCGTCACATTTTGGAAGCACTTGGTTTCAAGCAGTACCAGTTCGCACGGATTGATACTTGGTTGAATCCATCGACGGATACGTCCAACAACGCGTACCAAGTTTGGCAAAGTATGAAAGCCATTGGTTCCGGACAAATCACGGGACGCGGGTTCAACGTGTCCCACGTGACCGTACCGGTACGTGAATCTGATATGATTTTCTCCGTGATTGGTGAAAACTTCGGGTTTGTTGGGGCGGCCGTTGTGATCTTGCTATATTTCTTGTTGATTTACCAAATGATCCGGGTGACTTTTGATACTAAGAATGAATTTTATGCTTACATCTCAACTGGGGTTATCATGATGATTTTGTTCCACGTGTTTGAAAACGTTGGGATGAGTATCGGACTGTTACCGATGACCGGGATTCCATTGCCGTTTATCAGTCAAGGGGGCTCAGCTTTAATTGCTAACATGGCCGGGATTGGACTAATTATGTCGATGCGGTACCATTACAAGTCATACATGTTTAGTCGTAATGACCGGTTTGAATAGTTAAAAAATTTTAGGAAAGCATGGTGTTAAGTATGAGTGAAGACGCAAATTACTTTTGGACTAAGGATGTTGATGGGCGGACGCGGTTAGGATTAACTAAGGCGGCCCATGAAGCTTTGGGTGAAATCAAATACGCAGAGTTACCCGCTGTGGGTGACAAAATTAGTCAGAAATCTGCTTTTCTAAGTGTTGAAGCAACTAAGGCGGTCTCTGAATTTAACGCGCCGATCAATGGCACGGTCGTTGCCGTAAATCCGGCGCTATCCGCTAACTACGACGCGTTAAACAGTGTTGAAGACGGGGTTGCATGGTTAATCGATGTGGACTAATCTGGAACTCTTGACAATCAGAATGTTGGTCGGGTATACTCAGTACATCGAGCAACATTAACAATTGATTAAAAAATTTATCATTTTGAAAAGATGAGTACGTGGTTATGATCACTTAGAGAGTCCCCGGTTGGTGCAAAGGGATTGATCATGAAGCCGAAGATGGTCTTGGAGTAATGAAGTCTGGTGAGCGAATTCGTAAGTCAGGCTTGAGTCGCACCCATTATCGTGCGGAGTTTGTTAGAACTCTTGAGACAATTAGTGTGAGCTAATTGTAAAAATAGGTGGTACCACGAGACCGAGCTTCTCGTCCTGTTGATAATTATGACTGTAATTATCTGCAGAACGGGAAGCTTTTTTTATGTGTAAGGAGGAATTGAATTGATTGAATTTAAAGATGTGACGAAAACCTTTGATGCCAAACAGGGGAGTGTCCACGCGGTCCAAGATGTTAATTTAAAGATCGAGGACGGACATATTTATGGAATCGTTGGTTATTCTGGTGCTGGGAAGAGTACGCTAATGCGGATGCTGAACGGGTTGGAAACACCAACGAGCGGTTCGGTCAATATTGACGGGGTTGAGATTTCCGCGTTGAGTGGAGCACCGTTACGGGAACAACGGCACAAAATTGGCATGATTTTCCAACATTTTAATTTACTATGGTCACGGACCGTCTTAGAAAATATCATGTTTCCACTAGAGATTGCGGGTAAAAGTAAAGCTGAAGCGAAGCAAAAGGCTGAACATTTAGCCGAGCTAGTTGGACTAGCTGGCCGGGAAACGGCTTATCCTTCAGAATTATCCGGTGGACAAAAGCAGCGGGTGGGAATTGCCCGGGCGTTAGCGAATGATCCGCAGATCTTGTTATCCGATGAAGCCACCAGCGCGCTGGACCCGCAAACAACGGATGAGGTTTTAGATTTATTATTATCGATTAACCAGAAATTACACTTAACCATTATACTGATCACACATGAGATGCACGTGATTCGTAAAATTGCGGACCACGTGGCCGTGATGGAGGATGGTAAGATCGTTGAAAAGGGGCCGGTCTTAGAAGTCTTTAAACGGCCAAAACAAGCGGTTACAAAACGCTTCGTTAATGAAGAAGTGACGCCGTCCTTAAACGATACCACGGTTGTTGTGGATCAGTTGTTAGCCAAGTATCCAAACGGGACGATCGTTAAGCTGACGTTCCACGGTGACCAGGCCCAATTGCCAATTGTTTCGGAAATGTTGAAGCAGTATCCACTGGACTTGAACATTATCGAAGGTGGGATTCACCAAACGCAAGAAGGTGCCATCGGGTCACTCTACCTCCAATTGACGGGGGACAAGGTGCAAATTGATGGGGCACTGGCCTACTTACAAAAGATGCGTGTAGAAACGGAGGTATTGAACCGTGAATAGTCAGGGATTAAGTTCGTATTTTCAATTCTCAAACGTTGATTGGGGGAACATGTTCTCCGCGACTTGGGAAACGGTGTGGATGACCGTTGGTTCAATGATCATCGTCGCAATCTTGGGACTGGCCTTAGGACTGCTACTATTTGAAACAACGAATAGTCACAATCCGTTGGTCAAAGCTTTAAACTGGCTAGTTGCGTTGTTCGTGAACGTTTTCCGGTCGATTCCGTTTATCATTTTAATCGTGCTATTATTGCCGATTACCCAAAAATTGGTCGGAACGATTATCGGACCACGCGCAGCGTTACCTTCATTGATCATTTCTGCCGCACCGTTTTATGCTCGGATGGTTGAATTAGCCTTTCATGAACTCGATCACGGGGTCGTGGAAGCGGCTGAATCCATGGGTGCAACGCGTTGGCAGATTATTCGCAAGGTCTTGTTACCAGAAAGTATGCCAGCGTTGGTATCCGGAATTACTGTCACGACCATCAGTTTGATTGGTTATACGGCCATGGCCGGTGCGATCGGTGCTGGTGGGCTGGGAACCCTTGCGTATCAAGATGGGTTCCAGTCGAACAATAATGCGATTACGTTAGTCGCAACGGTGATTATCGTGATTATTGTGTTTATTTTCCAATTCATTGGGGACTGGGCCGTTCGTCGAATCGATAAACGGGCAAATTAAGAGCGAATTTTTAGGAGGTATTTGAGATGAAAAAAAAGGGAATTTTAGGATTATTAGCAGTTGCAGCAACCGCCTTTCTATTAGTGGGATGCGGTAAATCATCGTCAAGCAATACCATTACAATTGGGGCTTCCTCAGTCCCACACGCTGAAATTTTAAAGCACATTCAGCCGCAACTTAAAAAAGAGGGCGTTGATTTAAAGATCAAAGTCTTCCAAGACTACGTATTACCAAATAAGGCATTGGCATCAAAGGAATTGGATGCTAACTATTTCCAACACGTGCCATTTTTAAAGAATTGGAACAAGGAAAATAATGGGACCCTCGTTTCCGCAGGGGCCGTGCATTTGGAACCAATCGGTGTCTTTTCTAAGAAGGTCAAGAACTTAAAAGACTTGAAGAACGGCGCAACCGTCCTGGTCAGCAGCAACGTTGCCGATTACGGCCGGGTCTTAACGTTGTTTAGAGACGCTGGGTTAATCACTTTAAAGCCCGGAACGGACTTAACGTCAGCTAGTTTCAATGATATTAAAACGAACAAACGCCACCTGAAGTTCAAGCATTCGTACGAACCTAAGTTAATGGCGCAGTTCTACAAGAACAACGAGGGTGACGCGGTCGTCATCAACGCGAACTACGCGGTGCAAGCCGGTTTGAACCCAACTAAGGACGCCATTGCGTTGGAAAAATCAGATTCACCATACGCAAACATTGTGGCCGTTCGAAAAGGCGATCAAAACAAGCCAGCCATCAAGAAGTTGATGAAGGCGTTGACGTCTAAGAGTACCCAACAATGGATTAAGACGAAGTACAAGGGTGCCATCATGCCCGTATCTAATAATTAGAGTGTGACAACAGTCGCTGATTTCACGTTAAGCGGAGCAAACTGCCTGTTGTCACACGTTTCGACCGTAATAATCGTAAAGCTGTTCAGAAATATTTCTGAACGGCTTTTTTGAGTTTTTGTGCCAGATTTTTGGTCCCGCCCGAGCGACACCTGCTAGCGGAATCTTAACTTACGAAAAACAAGTAAATTGGCTAGAAAGATTAATTTATTAAAATCGCATGAGACCGCGCCCTGCTTGACTTTGAGCGTCCTTCAAGGTACGCTAAACGGAGTAAAATAAACTACAGAATTGGGGTTTGCACAATGCGTAAATATGGTGTAATCGGGTTAGGACAAGTCGGTGCGACCGTTGCTTATACGTTGGTCCAACAAGGGACCGTTGACGAATTAGTTTTAATCGATAAGAACGAAGCGTTAGCGACTGCTCAAAAACTTGATTTAGATGATGCTTCGGCACGACTAAGTTCAACCACGAAGATTATTTTAAACGACTACTCGGCGTTGGCTGATGCGGAAGTTTTAATTATTGCTTCGGGGAATATTAAGGCAATCGATATGACTAGTAGCAAGGGTCGCTTTGGCGAGTATGACTCTAACCAAGCCATTGTGCGTGACATTGCGCCCAAAATCGTGGCGTCTGGTTTCAAAGGAATTTTGATTGATATCATGAACCCGTGCGATGTTATGACGGATTATTTGCAACGCATGACGGGCTTTCCACGTAACCGGGTATTCGGAACGGGGACGTTCTTGGATACGGCACGGATGCAAAAGTACGTTGGTCAAGCGGTGCATACGAATGGGAAAAACGTGTCGGGCTACGTTTACGGTGAACACGGGAACTCTCAGTTCGTTGCGTGGTCAACGGTTAGTGTTAACGGTCAACCAATTCAAAACTTTGAAGGCTTAGATTTAAAGGCGCTTGAAGAGGATGCACGGCAGGGGGCGTTTGCCGTGATGGCTGGGAAACATTACACGAACTTTGCGATTGCGACCTGCGGGGTTCGTTTAGCTGAAGCCGTCAGCGCGGATGCGCAGTTAGCTTGCCCCGTTTCAGCATACGACCCAGACTTTGGGACGTACGTGGGGATGCCAGCGGTCATTGGGAAGAACGGGATTGAGTCCTTGATTAAACTTGATTTAACTGCGGACGAACGCCAACAATTGAGTGCATCGGCTAAGTTCATCAAGTCGCAAGTGGATATCTTGCCCCAACCAACGGTCAAAAATTAAATTAGAACACAATTGAACGGGTGGAGACCACCATGGGCGGGTTACTGGATGGCATAATTGCTATGATCAGTAACGCGCCCCTTTCATCTAAGAAAATCCTAGCGTTTCTGTTAGAATCAGTCGTCTTCCATGGGCAAGCACTTGGTCAACATGCTAAAATAGAACTTAAATTGGATATTACGAGGTCATTATGCAAGCAGAAAAATTAGCGCAAGTAAAAGCTTCAGTATTAGAAATTAGACAAGAATTACGAGCTGGCAAGTTATACCAGTCACTACCACAACGCTTGGGAACGGTGATTGATCAGCTAGAGCCAACGCCGGCAACGACGGTCAGCACGCCTGAAGACGATATTCTGGATTTAGTTCAGGAATTGCGTACTGGTTTGGATGCGGGGACGTTGACCGAAATTACGGATCAACAGCTTGAACAGTTGCTCAGTCACGTTGGTTCAGTGAACCCAGCTATTCGCGACCGGGGGTGTTACTACCTACTGAACGAAGCGCTGCAACAACAACTGCTGACGGCTGATCAACTCGGCACCATTTTTGATTGGTTAGTTCAAGATGATCAACTATTCGCCCACATCAATGAGCCAGAAAATGACGCGGTTTTCGCGCGGTCCTTTTCCGTGTTGCTCCTGTCCGTATTGTTATACGCCGATCACGCTGGCGTGACGTTTATGACCGATGCGCGACTCCAACAGTTAGTCAGCCAGTTCACGGTCTACGTCTTATTGGAAAATGATACGCGGGGATTTGTTGGGACCCACGGTTGGGCCCACGCCTATACGCACATCGGGAACTTGTTAGACGAACTAGCGGACGAAGCACAATTGGCGCGCGCGGATAAACTATTGATGTTGGCCGCAATCATTAGCCGTTACCAACGGTTGAGTACGCCTTTGATCTACGGTGAGCCGGAACGGCTATCAACATATTTAGCACTCATCACGAATAAGGATGAGTTATACAGCGACTACTTGTTGATGGCGATGAAGGGCTGGCACCGCTCGATGGTGATGCAGCCAGCACCAAGTACGGAAGCGGCGTGGACACGCGTCTTCAACCGGAATCGGTTACTCGAAGCCATGGCGTTGCACGATGATTTTCCAACTGCCGTGGTCGATTATTTGGATGATGAATTGGAATTTTTAGGATAAGTTTGGAAGGAAGTCACAGGGATGCAAGCAAAAGCGGTCGGTCTATATCAAGGATTACCCATTAGTGATCCGGCTAGTTTTCAAGATATCAAGGTTGAAGTTGCACAGCCGCAGGGACGTGATCTGTTGGTTGAAGTACTCGCAACTGCGGTTAATCCAATCGACACTAAACAACGTCAGGGGCAGGTAGCGACTAGCGACCCGCGGATTCTTGGATTTGATGCTGTGGGTAAGGTGCTTGCCGTGGGTGACCGGGTCACGTCGATTATGACCGATGACTTGGTTTATTACGCTGGTGCGGTCGATCGACCAGGCAGCGACGCGCAGTATCAATTGGTTGATGAACGGTTAGTTGCCTTGGCACCCAAAAATTGGTCGGTCGCACAGACGGCGGGTTTACCGTTGACCACGCTGACGGCTTGGGAAGCGTTGTTTGAAAAGTTACCGTTAAAAGCGGAAAAACAAGCCAATCTTGGCAAGACCGTCTTGATCGTTAACGGTGCTGGTGGTGTCGGCTCGATTGCGATTCAGTTAGCCAAATGGGCCGGTTTGACCGTGATTACGACGACTGGTAAACCAGCAACGACAGCGTGGGTCAAGCAGTTAGGCGCCGACGTTGTGCTGGATTATCATGATGACTTAGCCAAGCAATTACAGGCAGCGGGGTACGACAGTGTCGATCACGCAATTATTTTGCATTCAACCGACCTTTATTTACCACTTGTCGCTCCGTTAGTTCGCCCCTTAGGAACGATCGTTGCCGTGGTGACGAACCAGCAGCCGTTGCCAATGGACCTATTGAAGCCCAAGAGCTTGAACTTTGCGTGGGAATTCATGTTCACCAAAGCAAATTACCAGCTCACTGCCATGGCGACGCAGGGGATGATCTTGGCACGGGTCGCTGAGTTAGTGGATCAAGGGGTGTTGCAACCCACGACCAAGCGTGTGCTTGAAGGCATCAACGCGACGAACTTGAAGAAGGCTCACGCGGTCGTTGAATCTGGACAGATGTTAGGTAAGCTTGTACTGACTGCACCGTTTGATGCGGCTAATAACTAAATTATTGATTGCAAAAATGTTTTCAATTGGCGCGACTTATTGTAGAATTGACTAAGCCGTAGTATGAAATAAATCTTGATAGGATGAACATAAATTATGGAGACACAAAAAAAGATCCACGTTGGCTTACTGTTTGGCGGTAACTCTTCGGAACACGACGTTTCAAAGCGTTCAGCGCATAACATTTACGATGCCATGGATAAAACAAAGTATGACATTGACCTCTTCTTGTTGACGAAGGATGGGATCGTCTTGAGTGACGCGGCAACTCGCCGGGTCTTTGCTGGCGAGCCTGAAGATGACGTTGTGGCTACCGAAATGCCAAAATTGGATATGAGTGATCCATTGGCGCCCATCAAGAATTTGGCGTTGGCCAAAGACATTGATATCTTTTACCCAGTCGTTCACGGAAATTTGGGTGAAGACGGGACGCTACAAGGACTCTTTAAATTATTGAAGAAACCCTACGTCGGGAGTGGTGTATTAGCTTCCGCTGCCAGTTTTGATAAGGATATTACTAAGCAAATTTTGACGCATCATCACATTCAAAATACGAAGTACGTCGTTGTTACACCGGAAAACCGGGACCAAATGACTTACGACTATTTACGTGAAAAGGTGGGGGCCCACCTCTTCATCAAGCCGGCTAACCAAGGTTCATCGGTTGGGATTCATAAGGCTGAAAATGAACAGGAATACGTGGATGGTTTGGACGATGCCTTCAAATATGATTACAAGATCTTAGTTGAAGAATCAATCGACAACCCGCGTGAAGTGGAATGTTCGATCTTAGGAAACGAGGATGCCAAAGCTTCTAAGCTAGGTGCAATCGACGTTCCCAAGAGCGATACGTTCTATGACTACAACAACAAGTTTGTTGATGCCAGTGGCGTGAGCTTCGAATTGCCAGTTGAATTACCAGCTGACTTAACCAAACGGATTCAAGACATGTCCTTAGCGGCGTTCAAAGCGTTGGGTCTCAAAGGGATGGCTCGGGTCGACTTCTTAGTTTCAGAAGATGGCGAACCTTACTTGGGTGAAATCAACACGTTGCCTGGGTTTACGAACATCAGCCTGTATCCAAAACTATGGGAAGTTTCAGGGATTAGCTACACTGACCTGATCGACCAGTTAATTCAATTAGGGTTTGATGAATTTAAGCATCAGTCAGAAATCCATTACGACTTTGTCGCGTTGGATGCTGAATAAATAGATCACGAGTTTGTGGTGGCCGGGATGAAGTCCTTTCATCGTGGCCACCATTTTTAGTTGGGAGGTGTAAAAATCTTTGGACCTAATAAAAAAGTAACGCACCTATCAATACGACCAACACTCTGGTGGGGCGCTGGCTTAACGTTAATGTTATTAGTGAAAGTAGCTGGGTTAATGGTTGGTGGCTGGCTCAGTGCCTTGGGGCTAGTTTTGATGAGCGTCTGGTTGCCCGGTTTAGCCGAAGTGAGTGGACAAGCAAGGTGGTCCTGGCGCCAACGCGGCCTAACGTGGGTGCTAGTTGTCCTGACGGGTGTGCTCTGGTTGCCGCTCGGTTGGGGCGGTTATTTAGCAACGCTACAGGCCAGTGTGCAATTGCCGGCCAGTTTGCAAAATGGCATTTTTAACACGCGGTACGAGTGGTTACCCGTTGTAGGGCCACTCTGGGGAGTTGTTTGGCTGTGGTCGATTAAATGGCTACCGAGTTTGCGGCGGCAGTTACAACGCCCAACGAGTTGCCGTGAGTATTGGCTAACGGGCTGGCACGCGTCTTGGTGGGCAGCGGTTAAGCAGGTGCTACGACTCCTCCCGTGGGTGGCTGCTTGGTTTGGAATTGGGGCTGTACTAGCCGGCAGTGTTTGGTTAATCGAGTTAATCCAACCAAGTTGGGGCTATTTAATGGCCGTGCTTAGTGAAGCGTTCTTACAACTACTCGCTTGGTGGGGTGTCTGGCAACTATGGCGTCGCTACTGGCCACAACGAGTCATCACGGGTGCGAGTCGGTGGGTCCAGCTGATCTTGGTCATTATGGCGGTCAGTTATGCGGGTTGGTGGTTACAACCAGTCTCAGGGCCGCTACCAGCTGTAATCGCACACCGCGGGGTCAATGGACCGGACGGGGTGCAAAACACCATCAGTGCGTTGCGACAGACAGTTAAGCAGACCCAGCCCAACCTGGTCGAAATGGATATTCAGCCCACGGATGATCACCATTGGGTCGTGATGCACGATCCGGACTTACGGCATTTGGCTGACCGTCCGGGGCCTGTTCAGCATTACAAATTAAAGCAGTTGGACGGCATCACGTTATCGGAAAACGGGCAACGTGGGCAGCTCAGTTCCTTTAAACAGTACTTGACGGTTGCTGAAAAGCTCCGTCAGCCGTTGCTAGTTGAGGTGAAAGCCCTCGGAGACGCTGCTCAGCTCATGGGCCCGTTTGCGGAGGACTACGGTCAGCGTTTAAACCGGGCTCACGGTGCGGTCCATTCATTGGATTACCAAGTGATTGAGCGGTTACGGCAACGTCAAAGCCAGATACGACTCGGTTTGATCACGCCGTTTTATCTCACCAACTTTAGCCACAGTGTCGCTGATTTTTACTCCCTACAGGCGCTAACGGCGACCCGCGAGCAAGTCAATGCCATGCATCGTGACGGTCACCAAGTCTATTTTTGGACGGTTGATCACCCCTTAGCGATGCAACGGCTATCAGCGATGGGCGCGGATGGTTTGATTACCAATCGGCCCGGAAAGTTGCGGCAATTGCAAGCAAAACCGACCCATTACTATTTTTATCAATTAATTAATTGGTTAGTGGGATGGTTATAAAACGGTGTGAATGACATGAGATCTTGAGTTTGTTATTAAGTCTTTAAGTGATGAATAACTAAGTTTTATCTGAGGAATCCTTGCAGCAATTGAAAGGGACGCTGACTTGATTTCATCACCTATTTTGTACCCGACAGTCAATTTACGTCACTTAATATAAGTTGGTTAACGAACCATAAAACGTGATAATTAATAAATGACCCGCCCTATAAAGCATGGTATAACTTAATATTAAATAAGAATTACTCTTATTTCTTGCTTATAATGTATTATCTGAATATAATTATATGTGTAATTGGTATGGCCCAATTAAATGGTGTCCAACTATTTGAACATGTTACTTGAGGATTGATTCGGTGTTAAGCGACGGTTTGCTTGCGAGTGGGGTCGGGCAAAGCGGATGATCAGATAGAGTTAGTGTTTAGGCAATATAAAAGAGGGGTTTATCATGAGAATATTGGGAGAAAAAGTTCGTCAATTCAGGAAGCGCAAGGGGATGTCCCAAAAGGAACTAGCTGAAGGGATTTGTACGCAGGCAACGATTAGTTTGATTGAAAAAAAGAGCAAAATTCCAAGTATGAAAATTATGATGAAAATTTGTAATCGATTAGGAATTCGTTTGTCCGAAGTCATTATTGAAAATGACGACCAATTATACCGGACTTTCAAAAAAATTGATTTATTGATTCGACATACGAAGTTGGAAGAGGCGCAGGAAGTCTTTACCAAGATTCGGCCTAAGCAGTTACGCAGTAATAGTGATAAGAAGCAGTATTACTATTATGAAGGCTACTTACAACTAGTTTTGAACGATAACGCTGATGAAGCCATTTTCAATTTTGGGATGTTACTGAATCAGTTCGTCAAGTCGAGCCACGACATGTTTGCAATCTTGGCGACCCTTGGCACTGGGTTGGCATACGAACGCAAGCAGTCTTACGACAAGGCAGAAATTTTTGTTAAACAGGCGGTTGCAACGTTGCACACCATGGATGCGCAGGCTGCACCAATCGGTGATGACGATTACTTACAAAATGAAATCTTGATTTACGCTTCGGCGGCCCAATTATATGCCAAGATTAACTTCCCTGAAGAAGCCTTGGAACTCATTGACTTGGCTTTAAAGAAAGCCCAGGATAGTCAATCATTGTACTTGTTGGACCGGTTGTACGCTCAAAAGGCGGCCAATGAAGTTGTATTGAACAATGTTCAAGCGGCCCATGACCATTATTACGTGGCTTACGCGTTGAGCTTAGTCACACATAATGAATTACTGACACAAAAAATTATTAAAGAGATGGCCGAGTACCACATTGCGCCACTAAAAATCGCTAACGAAGCGTAGGAGTTAAAAATACGGTTCGAACATCAATAAAAGGCTGTGATAAATTGTCACAGTCTTTTATTTTGGGCAAGTTGGACACCTGGTTTTACTTGCGTGGTCCGCGAATCTAAGTTTATAATCTGAAAAGATAGTTCGGATGATCAACTCAAAAGGGGAAAATAATTTGTATTGTAAATTTTGTGGCGCTAAAAACGTACCAAACGCAGCTTTTTGTAAAAACTGTGGTCAGCCATTAACGCAATCACGGACGACCGCTGAATCGCAACCGGATCAGCAAAAGGTGACGCAAACTCGTTCAGACCAACATCGTAGTGGGGGCGCACGGCAGCCCAAGAAGCGGGGCCCGTGGCCGTTTATTATTGGGGCGGTGGTCCTGATCGTGGCAATTGGCGGTTACGTTTACTATCAAAATGGTCAATCGGAACAACAAGCAGCACCGTCGACCAAGTCATCGCGAGCCACTAGCAAAGCGACGGTGGCGAAGAAGAATCAAATCTCCCAATCTGTTAAAACGACCAAAGCCCCTAAACCTAGTACGCCGGCCAAGTCGTCGTTTCCTAAGGCGGCTGTCAAACAAGTCGTTGACCAGCAAATGGTCGCGTTAGGCGGGACCAGTTCAGTCGCCGTTGAACCAGTGACGGGAAATGGGGCTGTCGTTAGCCATAACCGGTCACAGCGGGCCGCCAGTGTCATCAAGCTCTTTATCCTAACAACCGTCTACCAACAAGTGGCTGACAAGAAGTTGAATTTAGACAACACTTATCAATTAAAGTCTAGCGATAAAGTCGGTGGCACGGGGACGTTGCAAACTTTACCGAACGGCAGTGATTTAACTTACAAGGAAATCACGAAGCGAATGATCGACGAAAGTGACAATACCGCGGCCAATATTATGATTGATACCGTTGGTGGGTTGCGGGTCGTTAATCAAGAAATTTCACGGTTGGGATTATCTCAAACTAAGCTTGGGCGGCATCTAATGGATACGAACGCGTTACAGGCGGGTAAGGATAACTATACTTCGGTTGAAGATGTCGCGAAGCTTTTGAAGCAGATGTATAATCACCAGCTGGTCTCCAAACAAGCTGATAAGCAAATGCTGGCAATTTTAAAGCAAAACGTCAACCACACTAAGTTACCGCATGACTTACCAAGTGACGCCATCGTTTATAATAAAACCGGAGAATACAATCAGTACGGCGTTCAAAACGACGCGGCCATCATCAAAAATCGGCACGGTGCGTTCGTGGTCGTTGTCTTGTCACAGGATGGTAAGGAACAGACGCAGGTGGCCGCAATGAACAAGTTGGGGTTATCGCTTTATCAGACCATTTTAGAAAAATAGGGCAATGAAGACCAGAGTCTTGTGATATCAAAAAGCTGACCATAGAAAGTCTTTGGATTTTCTATGGTCAGCTTTTAATTGAGGGACTTATGTCACAGTCTCCCAGTTTTATTTACCAGGTGCAAAAATCAGCTGACTTTCTTGATCAACACCACCAGTAATGCTGGTATTGAGACGGCAATGAAAACGCCGCTGAGTAGCATATCAGCGGCTAAACTGGTACCGTCATCCCGATTGTTACTATGACCCTTTATGTCTAGTTGGTTCATCACGGGACTGATGGATTCATGATATAGCCTAGATTTGTTTTTTCTCGTAGTATCATCAAGGTTTAAAGATTTAGTCGTCAGTGACGTCATTTTAACGCGTACTTTGCTAAAATTTGGCGCTAACAATCTTAGCGCTGGAAAAGCAACCAAATAGGATAATGACCATAAAGTGTTCAAGAAATACCAATGTAAAGGCATGGTACCGTTAGGTTTGGCTGTCATAAAATAGAACACCGATGCGAAAATCACCATACCATGTGCGTATGAAATCAGAATGTTTTTTATGATTTTCATAGGTTAACTCACTGTATCATCTAGTCGTTACCGCCGTTAGTCTAGGTATAGTCGCCCCTTTGAATAAGATAGTGCTGATTGTAATACTTTAAAAATCTAAATCAATATATGGACTCAGTTATAGTCAATATGTAAGTAGTGGGCGCTGAAAAGCCTTTTAAATCAAAAATTTCTAAAAGGATAGTTAACTTTTGGAATCAACAACGCTATTAAAGATTGAGAGATAAATTATAGTCTTTTAGCAAACCTTAAGGGGACTAAAAAAGGCCACCATTACGGTGACCTTTTTTAGTGGGACAAATTATTTTTTCTTAGGTTTAGGTGCAGGCTTGTTTTCCAAGTCAGTCCGGACAACGAGCACGTCGCATACCGCCATACGGGTGACGTATTCGGTTACGGATCCAATCAATAAGCGTTCTACCGCGTTAAGCCCGGTAGCGCCAATCATGATTAAATCAATGTCCAAATCTTTAGGAACGTCGCGTGCGATGATCGTCTTGGGTGCGCCGTATTCGATCGAATAGTCGACGTTTTCCAAGCCGTCCGCCTTGGCTTCGGCAACGTATTTATCCAAAGTCTTTTGGGCGGTATCCGTCACTTGTTCAACCATCGTGGTGTCAAAACTCGAAATGTTTTGGAATGCTCGGGTATCCACGACATGCACCATGTGCACGGACGCTTTAGGACCGTTACGCTTGGCGACAGCGACCGCTTTCTTAAATGCTAATTCCGCTTCATAAGAACCGTCAACGGGAACTAAAATGTGTTGGTATTGTTGTAACATGATTCTCACCCCTCAATACTTTATACCTATATTGTAAAGGTTTTCGTAATAAATAAAAAGCGTTTTCTACTGGAATTGCATAAAACTGACCAAAAGCAAGCCAACGGCCATCATGATCAAACAACCACTAGCGAGGACGATTGCAATCCAGACGGTACTTTGAAAGAAGACGGTGACGGCACTAGCGACGGCAACTAGTAGCATTAAGCTACCGCCGTAACGCGCGACGTGCTTGACCGTTGGGGTTTGATTAGGATCAAACGTGAGAAAGGGGCGGGACTGGTGACTGACAAGGTAGTAGCCAATCCAGCCAGCAATCAGGGTGTAGATAATGAGCATTAGGGTGATCAAGGCGATATCGTCCTTTCGTAACTTATATTTTGACATTTAATTAACGCTTTTCAAATGGTAACACACTTGATGTGTGTGCGGTGTTTGATTTTATAATTAAAGATTGAACTAGAAAATTAGCATTTTTCAGCGCTTCGCCTGCAGAATCAGTGGGCCATGGGGTCGCCTACAGACAAGAAACGGTCTTCCACCTCGCTTGAAAGCCTCAAAGGACGAGTCTTTCAAGTCGCCCCGCACTGTAACCTGGTAAAAAACACCAGCTAACAGTGCCGACACGGCCCACTGGTTTTGCCGGCTACGCTGAGATTTTTTTAAAAACAAGGTAGTAACCTCAACGTAGCTGGAGGTCGTCCATGATGAATTTGCCGTGAGGGTGGCGTTAATCGGTGATTTCCCGATTTTACGCCACCGACATCTTGAGAGACACGTTTTTTCGGCTCTCAAGTGAGGTTCATGACCGCTTTTTGGCATGAACCGGTCGCCACGGCAGATGAAATCACGGACGGCCGGAAGCGGGAAAATTAATAATTTTAGTGGTCCTAACGTTGCTATATCAGTTAATTAGTAATCGTTTTCGTCTTTTAACTTTTAGTTTTCTAAAAGTAATTTTGAATCGCAACAAAAAAGGCCAGAACCGGAGTCCTGACCAACGGAAGTAAACTTCCGGAAAAACTAGTGGTGCCGTTAACCGCCCTTCAGTATTGACCCGCTTCAACGCAGGTGGGATGAGCTGACTAATCCTCTAACTACCAAAGGATAAGGCATGTTATGATAACTAGCTAACACTCTTCCCAAAGTTAAATTACTTGTTCGGCAACACTTTGTTTAGGGCAATGCGCACACCTTAGTAATTTCGACTTATAGTCTAGCATATAAAAATAAAAGTTGCAATGATTCGCAATAGGGCAATGTTGTTAGCGGTTTCTAGCATTGGCTTTTAATAATTTTTGATATTGTTCGGCGAGGGCGGTTTCGTACCGACCGTTCGTCTTAGGTTGGTAGTATTCGGCCCCTTTAATGGCGTCTGGTAAATACTGTTGCGCGACCCAGTCACCGGGGTGATCGTGTGGAAAGTCGTAACCGACGCCGTGACCTAGTTTAGCAGCGCCTTGGTAATGCGCATCCTTCAAATCGGCGGGGATGTCCCCGTAATGGCCCTTCCTGACCGTGGTCAAAGCAGCGTCCATAGCGTTGATACCTGAATTTGATTTAGGCGACAAAGCGAGTTCAATCACCGCGTCGGCTAACGGAATGCGGGCCTCAGGGAAACCGAGCTGGTCGGCTGCTTGCACGGCCATGACCGTATGGGCGCAGGCGGGTGGATTCGCCATTCCAATGTCTTCATACGCAATGACCATTAAGCGCCGCATGATACTCTTCAGGTCACCGGCTTCGACTAAGCGGGCGAGATAGTGTAACGCCGCGTTAACGTCGGAACCCCGAATCGATTTTTGAAACGCGGAAATCACGTCGTAGTGGGCATCTCCGTCCTTGTCAGCGGACAGGGCCTTTTTTTGTAAGCATTCTTCGATAATGGCTTGTGTCACGTGAATAACGCCCTGGTCGTCCGGTGTGGAAGACAAAACGGCTAGTTCCAGTCCGTTGAGTGCGCTACGTAAATCACCGTTCGTTGCGGTGCACAAGTGGTGCATGGCACCGTCCGCTAAGTCAACGTGGTGGTCGCCGAGCCCGTTAGTTTTATCTTTTAAAGCCCGTTCAATGGCCGTTTGAATGTCAGTCGCCGTTAGTGGGAAGACTTGAAAGATTTGGGTCCGACTGCGAATCGCTGGATTAATACTAATATAGGGATTCTCAGTCGTAGCCCCAATCAAAATAATGCGGCCGCTTTCTAGGTGCGGTAGTAAGAAGTCTTGCTTGGTTTTATCCAAACGGTGGATTTCATCTAGTAAGAGAATAACGGTCCCACTCATTTTGGCTTCTTCAGCGACGATTTGTAATTGTTTTTTACTATCAGTTGCGGCGTTCAGCATGCGAAAGGCGTACTTGGTTGAACCAGCAATCGCACTTGCAATGCTAGTTTTACCAGTACCCGGGGGACCGTATAAAATCATTGAGGACAGGCGTTTGGCCGTGACCATTCGGGCAATGATCTTACCGGGACCGACGAGTTGTTGTTGACCAACGACGTCTTCGATGGTTTGGGGTCGCATCCGATAAGCTAGTGGCTGTTGCATCCTTTAAAATCTCCCTTGCAAAAGTAGTCCTAATTATTATAGCATTTAGGAAGACGGACACCGAACGATTGGTTCAGGACCCAGTACGGTATAATAACTTAAAAATGATAGGATTGATTTAGATGGAATTAGATGCCATTGGTAAAGCAATCACGGAGTACCACTTGGTTCCGCTCGTGAGCCATTCAAATATGGGCTTGGAAGTCACGATGCAGCGAGTGGATGGTAGCGGCAAGCTGTCAACGCAACCGATGCCTGAAGCACTAGAAAAGACGCGCCAAAATCATCAAATTCATAATGAGTTTGCACAGACGCAGTTGAAGTTGGTGACCCCAGCTACGGCCGATGTCGATGCGTTAATGGCTTACTTGGCTGGCCTAAATACCACGGTTCGCCGGGCGCTGGCAGAAGACGACTATTTATGGCCGTTATCAAGTAACCCGATCTTACCCGCAAAACTGACGGAGATTCCGTTAGCCGACAATGATGCGGTTGGGTTTAAGCGCCGCCAAGCATTAGCCCAAAAATATGACGTGCGCCGGTTAATGACAACCGGGACGCACGTTAACTTGAGTTTTAACGAACAGTTATTTACGCGCTTGTATTCAGAAACGTTCCACCAACAGTTTGATAGCTATGTTGATTTTCGGAATGCGGTCTATCTGAAGGTGGCCCAAGGCTTTGTTCGTATGAACTGGCTGATTCAATACCTCTTCGGCGCAACGCCAACGTTGGACGTTACTGACCAAGCCACTAAGCGGCAACGGAGTAGTGTGCACCACTCGGCCAACCGGTACAGTCAGGTCAAGGGCGATTACACCTCGATTGACCGGTACGTCGCAAAATTACAAGCTGACGTACGGAAAAAGGACCTGTTATCAGTCAGTGATTTTGACGGTCCCGTGCGTTTTCGGAGCACCGGCCAGTTAAGTACGCTGGCACGCCAAGGGGTCTATTATTTGGAATTTCGTGGCTTAGATCTCGACCCAACTAGTCCGATCGGTGTGGATCAAAATGCGGTTGAATTCTTGCGGCTATTGGCTAGCTACTTTGTGATGATGCCGGCGTTACCGGCTGCCATGGTGGCTCAAGTGAGTGAACAGGCGGATCAGTTGGTCGATCAAGTGACGGGTGAGAACCCGACGACGGCCAGTGCGCAAGCCGTACCGGCAACCCAAGTTTTAGATGCGTTACGTCATTTTGTGACTAAGAACGGGTTACCTAATAGTGATGCCGTGTTGTTAGATCACTTGAAGGAACGGGTTGCTAATCCTAAACTAACACCCAGTGCCCAAGTTGCCGTGCAAAAAGATCCGTTAGCGTGGGCGAACCAGTGCGCACGGGACTATCAGGCGGTTGCCATTGACCGTCCGTTTGAACTCCCCGGGTTTACGGACTTAGATTTATCGAGCCAGTTATTGACGGAACAGGCGTTAGCACGGGGCATCCAAGTCAACGTTGTGGACAAAAAAGCCAATATTTTACGGTTGACCCAGCAAGGACAAGCACAATTAGTCGTTAATGGGAGCGGGACGGACTTAAATCCCCAAGCACTCACAACGGTTTTGACGCATAAAGTCGCTGCTAAGCAAATTATGGCCGAACACGGGGTACAGGTACCGGCCTCACAGACGTATCATTCGGCCAATCAGTTAATTGATGACTATGACCGCTTTGTGAGTGAAGGTGGCATCGTTTTGAAGGCCACTGACCAGGATCACAAAGTGGTTGCCTTTCGGATTATGCCTAAACGCGAATTGTTTGAACAAGTGGTTCGGCAACTCTTTGAGCAAACCCAGACGGTGATGGCCGAAGAACTGGTCGTTGCGTCCAGCTACCGGTTCCTCGTCATTGGCGGTCGGGTCAAGGCCATCGTTGAGCGGATTCCCGCTAACATTGTGGGGGATGGGCGATCAACCGTTCAGACCTTACTAGACCGTAAAAATGCGCGTCCGTTGCGGGGTGCAGCGTTTGCTTACCCACAGTCGGCCGTTAAGTTGGGGACGGTCGAACGTTACCGCTTAGACTCATACCATCTCGATTTAGATTCAGTAGTCGGGCGGGGGACGCAAATTCTGTTGCGAGAAGACGCCACTTTCGGGAATGGTTCTGACGTCTTGGACGCCACCACTGATATGCACGCTTCGTACGTCCAAGCAGTTGAAAAATTGGTTGCCGACTTACACTTGAACGTGGCGGGCGTCGACGTGATGATTCCTAACTTGTATGCGGAACTGACACCGGAACACCCTGAAATGGCCGTTTATCTTGGTATTCACGCGGCACCATTTCTATACCCACACTTATTCCCAATGTTTGGGGATCGTCAGCCAGTTGCTGGTCAATTATTAGACGAACTATTTAAAGATTAAAATTAATAACGCCAGTGCGATGGGATTTATTTTCCCGTCACGCTGGCGTTTTCTTATGAACATGATCTATTTTGAACATTTTCTAAATAGGTATTGTGAATCGACCGAAGTTTGCTATAATCTATTTAGAGATATCTCTAAATAACTTTGAAGGTGAATACCATGGCACTTAATCAGACGTTTAAAGCAATTGCAGATCCAGTTCGGCGGCAAATTTTGGAAGGGCTACGGACCCACCGCCAATCTGCTGGTGAGATTGCGGCGGCGTTTAATCTCAGCCAAGCAACGGTTTCTTACCACTTGAAACTATTGCGTCAGGCCGGGTTAGTCAGTGTGACCAAAGAAAAGAATTTTATTTACTATGAACTTAACGCGAGTGTGTTTGAGGAAATGCTAACGTGGTTATACGGAATGCGTAAAGGCGAGGGGGAATCAAAATGAAGATCAAAGGACAAACGTGGCTCAGTTACTTGGTCATTATTTTACCAATCAGTTATGGATTGCTGAATTATGGGGCGCTACCAGCCACGATGGCGACGCATTTTAGTGGTGCGAACGCGCACCCGGATGGGTATATGACCAAGCCGTGGATGGTCTTTGGCATGCCTTTATTGATGCTGGCGTTACAATTCTTTTGTTTGACCGTGACCCGGTTGAACAGCCAACATAAGGGGACCGCCCCACGATTTGAACGGGTGGTGACGTGGATTATTCCATTAGTGACGGTCGTGGCGTACGTCGCAACGATTGCGTACAACTTGGGGCATGCGGTTGATATTTGGCGCATCGCGATTAGTTTGGTGGCCGTGATTTTTATAGCGATGGGGAACTACCTACCGACCATTAGTGCTAGCCAGTATCAACAAATGCACCGCGGGTTTCAGCCCCGGCCGGCTGCCTGGCATCGTTTAAAGTACTGGTATGGTTACCTACTTGTGGGGAGTGGGATATTACTGCTGCTGAGTTTATTCACGGTTCCGCTAGTTGCGGGTGTTATTCTTGGGGTGACCGTAGTAGCGATGTTAGTGATGTCGATTTATGGGATGCGCCAGCGTGTTTAACGACAACTAATTTTTGAGTAAATCTAAAAAAGGTTTGAGACTAGTGCCTCAAACCTTTTTGTTTTAAAATAATCGTTTTAATTTTCCAAGTAGCCCGTGTGGTTCATTTGTTTGGGTGTCACGCGCTGCGGGTTGGTAGCGTTGTTGTACATCAATCACATCCTGATTGATTGCCGTACTAGCCGTGAATACAAGGGCGTAATCATCGTCGCCGGTACGGTAGATGTCGTCGGTTTTGATCGTAAATTGAATATTGGCCTGGCTGGCCGCCTTAATGTACGGTCCAATGAAGTCCTGGTCAAGGTTTCCGTTAATGTATAACTTATAATCAGGGTGGGCAGTGAAAGCTTGCACCATCTCATCAACGTAATGGGCCCGTTTTAACTGGTAAACCGTCACGGCAACGTCGACGCGTTCACGGAAAGTCCCGAGGTACTTACGCTGTTCGTCGGGATGCAGCTTTGGCGTCCCGTGCATAGCGGTCTGAATACGATCAACCGGTTCTTTTTCTATATCAGCCATTGTCTAACATCCTTTCTTAGATTATCCATTAATTGTAGCATGTTCCCAAATGAATAGCGATGAATATCCGTGAACTAGGGTGGTAGTAGGCTTTTGCGGTCGTACGCAAAATAAGGTATGGTTAAGGCAACGTACAAGGAGGCAATATGAAATGTTTACCCGCAAAGATTTCGAGATTTTTGACGACCCAACTCTAGCCGGTCGAATGAATTTAATTAAAACAGTAATCGATCCGAAGTTTGAAGCGCTGGCACCCACAATTATGGCAGCGTTACCCGTACCAGTCGAACAACCATTTTACGCCCACGTGGCGAAGCACTTGCGCCGGTTTAAAAATCCACCGGTTGATACGTGGGTGGCGTTTAGCCAGAACAAGCGGAGCTACAAAGCGTGGCCGCATTTTGAGTTAGGCTTATGGCCAGATTCCTTGTTTATTTACTTTGATGTATTGGATGAGGGGAAGGCCCAGGTGCAAACGAGTTTGTCGGCCGCGGAGTTGACTAAGATTTTTGTGGACGTTCCCACGGATTTTGTTATCAGCAATAACCATGGAGCGGCACCGACGCAACCAGCTACGGCGGAAAGCGTTGCTAAAATGTTAACTAAGTTTGCGCAGTACAAGCACAGTGAGCTGGTCGTGGGGCGGCAGATTCTGGTGGATGATCCGTTGTTTGATCAGCCTGAAGCATTGACGACGACCATCATTGAAACGTTTAAGCAATTGATGAAGTATTACCAGCCAATTATGACGGCGGTGGCGCGTTCATAATATTTTGAAGAGTGGGGCAAAAGGCGGTTAGTTTGTGAGCATTAACGTGAAATCAGCGATTATTCCTGGGCTTGGAATGGTCGCTGATTTCGGGTTAAGCGGAATAAACTGCCTTTTGTCCCACGTTTCGGCCGTAATAATAGGGAAAACCAGTCAGAAGTATTTGATACTTCTGACTGGTTTTTGAGTTTTGTCCAAAACTATTTTTTATGGTCATACAAAAAAAGCACCGCCGTAGCAGTGCTTTCGCTTCCGTAAACCGGAAATTAAAGTTTGTTGTAGTATTCAACGATTAATGATTCGTCGATATCTGCTTCAAGTTCTTCACGTTCTGGTAAACGAGTTAATGAACCTTCAAGCTTGTCAGCGTCAAATTGAACGAAGTTAGGACGTGCAACAACGGCTTCAACAGCGCCGGTGATGACAGTTAACTTCTTAGACTTTTCGCGAACAGAGACCACTTGGCCAACACTTACTTCGTATGAAGGAATGTCAACGCGTTTGCCATCAACAGTGATGTGACCATGGTTTACTAATTGACGAGCTTGACGACGAGTCGTAGCCAAACCTAAACGGTAAACCATGTTATCTAAACGACGTTCGAGTAAGATCATGAAGTTAACACCATGCTTACCTTCGCGGATCTTGCCGGCTTTAAGGAATAAGTTAGAGAATTGACGTTCAGTTAAACCGTACATCATCCGTAACTTTTGCTTTTCACGTAATTGGGTACCGTATTCTGACATCTTACCGCGACGACCTTGGCCATGATCACCAGGTGCGTATGGGCGACGTGCTAATTCTTTACCAGTACCTGAAAGGGACATTCCCAAACGACGGGAAATTTTCCAACTTGGACCTGTATAACGAGACATAAATTGTTTCCTCCAATAATTTTAGTTGGAGTAAAATAAGCCGATGTGAGTTCGATATTCGTTCAGACCGGACTGCAGGTTTCACCATTGCAGCCGCAGGTTACTAACTGACCATCAAGGCACCAGTCTGTTGACGAGCTTACCACTCACTGCTGCGTTATTTTACACAAAGAGTAGCATAGCATGTTTGACCTAACTTAGTCAATGTGTTGCACCAGAATGTTGACGAATTCAGTCAGTTCGGCCTCGTTTTCTGCGGTAAAACGGTCGAGTGATGGAGAGTCAACGTCTAAAACACCGATTTGATGGCCATCCTTCGTAATTGGAACAACGATTTCAGAGTTGCTGGCGCTGTCACAAGCGATGTGGCCTGGAAATTCATGAACGTTTTTAATGCGTTGGTTCGTCTGGGTCTTAAAAGCGGTCCCGACGACACCGGCGCCAACCTTAATGTGCATGCAGGCAACTTTGCCTTGGAATGGTCCTAGGTCGAGTTCACCCGTGGTTTGGTTGAATAAGTAAAAACCGGCCCAGTTAAGATCATCGTAAGTACTATTTAGTAACGCGCTGGCATTTGCCAAGTTGGCCACTAAGTTAGTTTCTTGAAAAAGAAGTGCGTCTAACTGTTGATTCATAAGTGATGTTTCGGTGGTAGACATGTAAAAATCCCTCCTGAAAGTTCATAAATTCATACTGTTTGACAGTTATGACTATGTTATAATTTAAGGTAGATTTTAATTGGATTTTCAGAAAAAAGCAAGGTTACGGTTCAACAGGGTGAGGCGCAACTGCAATTAAAACGGAATAAATTTATGTGAGGGGTATTCATATGCAAGTAGCAATCGGCATTGTCGTTGTCGCGATTGTGATCTACGCTGCGGTTAAGGGCTTCCAAGTATACATAGATAAACAAGTCCAACAATTGACCGTTCGACAACGGGCGTTGGTCGAGCAAGCGCAGACAACGGATTTCGAAAAAATTGAGCAGTTAGGTTTGACGGGTGGTTCGTTAGCCAAGCTGGAAGCATTGCAAAGTGAAGGTCAAAAAGTAGTCGATGACCAATTACCCGCCGTAAGCGAACAGTTGACCAAAATCACCGAACTCGCACGCAGTGTTAAGTTTTTAGAGGCAAAGCAGGGTGTTAAAGCCGTGAACGAACAGCTTGATGCCATTGAAAAGCAGGGTTCCGAGATTCGCAAAGGACTGCAGGCACTTGATGACGCTGATGAAGCGCACCGAGAAGCCGTTGCTAGCCTTGAAAAGAAGTACCAGGGTTTACGTAAGACGTTATTGTCACAAAACTTTTCGTTTGGGCCGAGCATTGATAAGTTGGAAGATCGTTTATCCAACCTGGAAAGCGACTTCGACCGCTTTTCCGAGTTAGCTAAGTCGGGTGACCACGAGGCGGCGGAAAAGGTGTTAGACCAGTTACGTCATGACACGAGTGCTTTGGAAATGGATATTGACCGGATTCCACCAATCTACAAGGATTTAGTGAGTGGTTTTCCTGATCAGTTAGCTGAATTAGCAACGGGTTATCACCAACTGGTTGATCAACATTTTCATTTTGAAGTGGCGACGATTGAACCTGAATTGAACGCGTTGAAACAAGCGATTGATGACAATACCGCGTTACTGGGCGACCTAAAAGTTTCCGATGCTGAAAACGGCAACCATGCTATCGAGAAACGCATTGATCACTTATACGATGTGATGCAGGTCGAAATTGATGCGAAGGAAGTTGTTGATAAGCAACAGGGCGAAATCAGCAAGTTCTTGACGCACGCGATGAATCAAAACCACCGCTTGCAAATTGAATTGGATCGACTCGCACAGAGTTATACCTTGAATAATCACGAAGTTGAACGGACCCGTGAATTGAACGAACAACTCAAGGGAATTGAATCGATTTATCAAGCCGACATGACGGCGCTAACTAGCAAACAGGCGGTTTATAGTCAAATTGCAGCGCACTATGAAGAGCAAGATAAGCAGCTAAAAGGGATCGAAGAAGAACAGGTCGCCATCAATGATGGGGTTGCTAATTTAACGGCTGAAGAATCTAAGGCACATGAAACCTTACAACGCTTTGACTTTGAGATTCACGCGGTTAAGCGGCAGGTCGAAAATGTCAATTTGCCTGGTTTGCCGAAAGATTACCTCGACTACTTCCAAGTGGTTTCAAAAGAAATCGAACGGCTGGATCATGACATCAATAAGTTAGTCATTAATATGGATGACATTACGAAACAGTTGATCGTCATCCAAGCAGATATGGCAACTTTAAAGGAAAAGACGAGCGACTTAATGGACGCTGCCATGATGGCGGAACAATTATTACAGTACGCCAACCGTTATAAGACCAATCATGACGAAGTACAGGCGGCTAGTGAAGAATCACAACGCTTATTCAATGAAGAATACGACTACGCACGGAGCTTGGAAATCATTGCGACGGCGGTCGATAAAGTTGATCCGGGGGCTTACAAACGGATCGAAGATAGTTACTATGGTCAAAAACAGGCTGACCGGTCCGAAACTGAAGGTTAGGTTGCGGTCAATCACGGCGATTCGAATCACGTTGATTCGAATCGTTTTTTAGTGGTTACGACTAGCTCGACGGACAAAAGGACTTGTTTCAACGTGATTATTTGGTATAATTGCAAAGAATTCTTATCGAAAGTAAGTGCGTGGCACTGCTTTATTAGAAAGTGAAGGCTCAAACATGATTTATTTTGATAATAGTGCGACGACTCAGGCGGCACCAGCCGTACTAGATACTTATACGAAGGTTTCCCAACAGATTTGGGGGAATCCTTCTAGTTTGCACCGGTTTGGCGAAAACGCATTCCATTTATTGGAACAATCACGGCAGCAGATTGCAACGTTGATTGGGGCCAAACCGAATGAGATTTTCTTCACGTCCGGTGGAACTGAAGGCGACAATTGGGTCGTTAAGGGGACGGCGATGGAGAAGCGGTCGTTTGGGAAACACTTGATTACCACGGCGGTTGAACACCCAGCGATTCATAATTCAATGGAACAGTTGGAAGAATTGGGCTTTGACGTTACCTACCTGCCCGTTGACGCGGAAGGCCGAATTAGCGCGGCGGACTTAAAGGCTGCGATTCGTCCGGACACGATTTTAGTTTCGACGATGGCTGTGAACAACGAAATCGGGACGATTCAACCCTTGTTAGAAGTGGCGGACGTCTTGAAAGCTTACCCCAAGATCCACTTCCACATTGATGCTGTGCAAGGCATTGGTAAGGGCATCCAGGACATGATTATGAATGACCGGGTTGACTTTGTGACGTTCTCTGGTCATAAATTTCACGCACCACGGGGCGTTGGCTTCATTTATGCGCGTCAAGGCCGTAAACTCTCGCCGCTCATGACCGGTGGTGGTCAGGAAAGTAACTGGCGTTCAGGAACTGAAAACTTGCCCGCCATTGCCGGAATGGCCAAAGCGTTACGGTTATTATTGACCGATGAAGATGGAAAAGTGGCCCGTGAACGTGCCATCAAGCAACGGATCTACGACCACATTAAGACGTTCCCTAAAGTCACCATCTTCAGTCAGCCAACGGACGGTTTTGCCCCCCATATCCTGTGTTTTACCATTAACGGGGTTCGTGGTGAGACCATCGTGCACGCGTTTGAAGATCAGGATATCTTTATTTCAACAACGAGTGCTTGTTCATCTAAGAAGCACTTGGCGTCCAGCACGTTAATGGCGATGCATATTCAAGAAAATGTCGCTACAAGTGCCGTACGAATTAGTTTAGACGAAAACAACACGTTGGCTGAAGCAGATGAGTTTATCAAAGTCTTCGATAAGTTATATCAAAAGTTTTCTAAAATTAATGCGGATGCCTAAATCGTGTTAATCATGGTTGCCACTAACAAGGGTTAAGCTTGTTAGACTCAAAGGAAAGAAGGACTCTCATTTCATGCAATACACTGAAATTATGGTGCGTTACGGGGAACTGTCGACCAAAGGTAAAAACCGGCGGAACTTCATTGACAGTTTAGGTCGTAACGTCCGCAAAGCTTTGCACGATTTTCCCGAGCTAAAGGTGCACGCCAACCGCGACCGAATGCACATCATGTTAAATGGTGAAGATTCGACCAAGGTCATGGCACGCTTAAAGCTGGTATTTGGTATTCAAAACTTTTCACCAAGTATTCGTGTTGACCAAGATATGGACGCCGTTTATAAGACGGCCATTGAAATGGTAAAAGCACAATACCAACCTGGGATGACGTTTAAGATCAATACTCGGCGTTCGGATCATCAGTTTGAATACGATACGAATGAAATTAATGACATGTTGGGTGGTCAAATTTTAGACCACGTTGACGGTATTCAAGTTAAAATGAAGCAACCAGACATCGTTTTACGAGTAGAAGTTCGTTTGAACGGGATCTTCTTGTCATCAGAAACGATTCAAGGTGCCGGTGGGTTACCCGTTGGGACCGCTGGTAAAGGGATGCTAATGCTATCTGGTGGGATTGACTCACCAGTTGCCGGGTACCTTGGTATGAAGCGTGGCGTTAATATGGAAATGGTTCATTTCTTTAGTCCGCCATACACGAGTGAACAAGCGTTAGCGAAAGCGAAGCAGTTAGCCTCAACGTTGGCCAGTTACTCTGGGAGCGTTAAGTTTATTCAAATTCCATTCACTGAAATCCAAGAAGAAATTAAGGAAAAGGTCCCAGAAGGCTATTTGATGACGGTTCAACGTCGATTAATGATGCGCTTAATGGACGCCATTACGCGTAAGCGGAACGGTAAGGCCATTTTTAACGGTGAGTCTTTAGGTCAAGTTGCGTCACAAACGATGGACAGTATGATTGCCATTAACGACGTGACGACGTTACCAGTTTTACGGCCCGTGATTTCAATGGATAAGACCGAAATCATTAAGGTTGCTGAAGAAATCGACACGTATAACTTGTCAATCATGCCATTTGAAGACTGTTGTACGATTTTTGCACCGCCAGCACCGAAGACCCATCCAAAGTTAGACCGGTCACGGTCTTACGAAGAACGGATCGACGTTGAAGGCTTGATGCAACGTGCACTGGATGGCATTGTCATCAGTGAAATCAAACCGGGCGAAAACTACATGAACGCGCAAGAAGACGTGTTTGCAGAATTACTCTAAAAGAGTGAGGCAAAAAAGGATTCGGAAATTATTTTAAAATTTCCGAATCCTTTTTATAGTTGTTCTTTAATAAGACACTAAAAGCTGAAGTATCTATATGATCCGCTTTCGCTAAAATGAACTTGATTCAATAACTCATTCTATTATCGTTGATGGAATCAATAGTATTTTTTGATTAGTCTTACATTACAGTCTGGTGGGGCAAGGTACTAATAAAATTATTAAGCTTCCTGCTTCCGGTTGCTCGTGATTTCATCTGTCGTGGCGCCCTCCAGCTATATATCAAACTTGACCGGTTTGTTTAAAATAATTCTGCCGGCGAAGCGCCGAAAAATATTGAGTTTTTAACGATAAGCAGTGCGATGGCAACAAGTGACCTAGTTTTATTACTTTCAACCTTTAGTGGATTGAAAAAGACTAGTATTCAGTTATTTACCCACGAAACCCGAAAAACTTTAAGGCTAACATTTGCGAGTTAGGTTAGTTTGCGGTAAGTTTAAAGCATACTAGTTTGAATAGTTTGTTTGCGACATTAAGATTTCGAAGGGGTGTTTGCTGTGCAAGTATTATTTCATGATCAAAAGTTAGATTTAGTTGGGGAACCGCTTAAAGATGGCGACGTGTTACCCAAGTTCAAAGTTTTTACAACGCATGATGAAAAACTAAAGACCAAGGACTTACTAGGTAAGCCCGTTCTGATCAGTGTAATGCCCGATATTGACACCCGGGTCTGCTCGATTCAAACCCGCAAGTTTAACCAACAGGCGGATCAGTATCCACACGTTCAGTTTTTGGCCGTTTCTAACAATTCAATTGCAGATCAAGCCGGCTGGTGTGCTAAGGAAGGTGTCAAAAATTTGACGGTTGTTTCCGATGAAGAATTGTCCTTTGGTTACGCAACGAACTTGTACTTGCCAAATAACGGGACGTTAACGCGTGCCATTTACGTAGCCGATGCAGCCGGTAAGATTGTCTATCATGAAATTGTGCCGGATGTGAGCCATGAACCAAATTACGTGGCCGCGTTAGATGCCTTGAAACAATTCGAATAAGGATTGACGTACTTGCATAAATTCATTACAATAGTGTCATCCAGCAATGAGCAAGAGAGTAGCTTAGACCACTGTCTACAGGAAGAAAACGGGACTGGAAGTTTTCGGCAGTTTTAAGTGAAGGTAGCTTGCGAGCTGTTGCCCTGAAAGTAGTAGGGGTAGCCGGACGGGATACACCGTTCGTTAACAATTATGTTTAAGTTGTAAAGCCGGTTTTAACCGTGCTTTAAAATTAGGTGGTACCGCGAAATCCATTCGTCCTAGTCTATAGGATGAATGGATTTTTTTAGTGCCAAGGGAAAGGATGTGCCCCATATGTCAGAAGAACCAACGACTGATATGCCAACCAAATATGATCCGACCGCTGTTGAAAAGGGTCGGTACCAAACTTGGTTAGACGAAGATTTATTTAAGCCTTCGGGCGACAAAAAAGCTAAACCGTATTCCATCGTGATTCCACCGCCTAACGTTACGGGTAAGTTACACTTGGGTCACGCTTGGGACACCACGTTACAAGATATTATTATTCGCCAGAAGCGGATGCAAGGGTTTGATACGCTCTGGTTACCAGGGATGGACCATGCCGGAATTGCAACGCAGGCTAAGGTTGAAGCCAAGTTACGTGAACAAGGCATTAGCCGTTACGACTTGGGACGCGAGAAATTCATTAAACAAGTTTGGGATTGGAAAGACGAGTACGCGTCCATTATTAAGCAACAATGGGCCAAGATGGGCTTGTCATTAGACTACTCCCGTGAACGCTTTACGATGGATGAAGGGTTATCCGATGCCGTTAAAAAGGTGTTTGTTGACCTATATAACAAGGGCCTCATTTATCGTGGCGAATACATTATTAACTGGGATCCTCAAGCCCGGACCGCGTTGTCTGATATTGAAGTGATTCATAAGGATGACAAGGGTGCGTTCTACCATGTGAAGTACCCATTTGCTGATAAGAACTACACCTTTAATGGTAAAAATTACATCGAAATTGCAACGACGCGTCCAGAAACGATGATGGGTGATACTGCCGTTGCCGTTAACCCAAGTGACGAACGTTATAAAGAATTAGTGGGCCAAAAGGTGATCTTACCGTTGGCTGACCGTGAGATTCCGATTATCGCGGACCAATACGTTGACCCTGAATTTGGGACTGGGATGGTTAAAATTACGCCAGCCCACGACCCTAATGACTTCCAAGTTGGTAACCGTCATAACTTGAAGCGAATCAACACGATGAACGACGATGCCTCCATGAATGCCAACGCTGGTAAGTATGAAGGTATGGATCGCTTTGAAGCTCGGAAAGCCATGGTTAAAGATTTACAAGACCAAGGTTTAATGATTAAGATTGACCCAATCGTCCACAGTGTTGGGCATTCTGAACGGACCGATGTTCAAGTCGAAGCCCGGCTATCAACCCAGTGGTTCGTTAAAATGAAGCCGCTAGCTGAACAAGCTTTGAAGAATCAAGAAGGCGATGACGCCGTTAACTTTGTGCCTAAGCGGTTCGAAGATGCCTTCAAGCAATGGATGGAAAACATCCATGATTGGGTTATTTCACGGCAACTTTGGTGGGGACACCGGATTCCAGCTTGGTATAACAAGACGACCGGCGAAACCTACGTTGGTGTTGATGCGCCGAAGGACCCTGAAAACTGGGAACAAGACCCCGATGTTTTGGATACCTGGTTCTCAAGTGCTTTATGGCCATTTTCAACGATGGGTTGGCCTGATGAAAATGCCGCTGATTTCAAACGGTATTTCCCAACTAACACGTTAGTTACGGGTTACGATATTTTACCGTTCTGGGTTTCACGGATGATTTTCCAAAGCCTAGAATTTACTGGACGGCGACCATTTAAGAACGTCTTATTACACGGCCTGATTCGTGACGAACACGGTGTCAAGATGAGTAAATCACTTGGTAACGGGATCGATCCAATGGACGTGATTAAGAAGTACGGGGCTGACGCGTTGCGGTGGTTCTTGTCAAACGGTTCAACGGCTGGTCAAGACGTTCGTTTCAGTTACACGAAGATGGACGCAGCTTGGAACTTTATCAACAAGATTTGGAACGCTAGTCGTTACGTCATCATGAACTTAGGTGACATGACCGAACCAACCTTACCAGCAAAATCCGAATGGACGTTGGCTGATAAATGGATTCTTAGTCGCTTAAATGAAACGGTTAAACAAGTGACGACCACCTTTGATAAGTTTGACTTTGGTGAAGCTGGCCGGGCACTCTATAACTTTATCTGGAACGACTTCTGTGACTGGTACATTGAAATGAGTAAGGAAGTCTTGACCGGTGACGACGCCCATGCTAAGGAAAACACGCAAAACGTGTTAGCCTATGTCTTGGACCAAATCTTACGGTTATTACACCCAATCATGCCATTCGTGACGGAAAAAATCTGGTTATCAATGCCACACGTTGGCAAATCCTTAGTGGTTGCGGCTTACCCAGTTGACCATCCTGAGTTTGATGACGCGTCCGCTGAAGATGACATGGCGTCCTTGATCGAATTGATCACGGCGGTACGGAGTATTCGTGCCGAAGCCAATGCTAAGATGTCTTCAGCCGTTGATCTGTTGATCAAGACGGACAACCAACGCTTGCAGACGGTCTTCAAGACTAACGAAGACTACATTCAACGCTTTGCACATCCAAAGACCTTATCCATTGGGGCCGATGTCGTTGCGCCGAAGTTATCAATGACGCAAGTGATCAGTGATGCAGAAATTTACATTCCATTAGCTGAACTGGTTGACTTAAACGAAGAAATTCAGAAGTTGGAAAAAGAACAAGCTAAATTCGAAAGTGAAGTTACCCGGGCAACTAAGAAGCTTGGTAACGAACGATTCGTAGCTAACGCGCCGGAAGACGTTGTTAACAGCGAAAAAGAAAAATTAGCCGATAATGAAAATAAGTTGGCTGCAACTAAGCAGCGACTAGCTGACATTAAGGCACAAGCTTAATTAAGCTGATTTAAAAGGTGCTTCAGAAATTTTTGATTTTCTGAAGTACCTTTTTTGAATGATAATACTAGCCCTTTATAACGACTAGGCGTAAGGAGGACAAAAGTTGATTACTAATTATGAAGAGGCGCTCGCCTTCATTCATGGCCGGACCAAATTCAAAAAAATCCCCACGTTGAAACGGATGCGCCGGTTTTTAAGTGAACTGGGTGATCCGCAAGAGCGGGTTCAAGGCATCCACGTTGCGGGTACGAATGGTAAGGGCTCGACGGTGGCAAACTTACGGGACCTGTTTATGGCTGACGGGTTGACGGTGGGGACGTTTACGTCACCATTCATTGTGCGCTTTAACGAACGTATCAGCGTCGACGGGCAACCGATTAGTGACGCAGATTTGTTGGACCTTGTTCAGCGAATCCAACCGGTTGTGGCGAAGCTAGATGCTGAGTTACCCGAGGGTGGTCCCACCGAGTTTGAAATTATCACGGCCATGATGTTTTTGTATTTTGCGGAACAGCCAATTGACTTAGCGATTGTCGAAGTCGGCTTGGGTGGGTTGTACGATTCCACGAATGTCTGGACGCCACGGGTCAGTGTCATCACGACCATTGGTTACGACCACATGCAGATTCTAGGTGATACGTTGACCGCAATTGCCGGTCAAAAGGCTGGCATTATTAAGACCAACGTTCCGGTCATCGTTGGAAAATTGCCTGAAGAAGCGCAGACAGTAATGGTCCAAACGGCAGCTGACCACGATGCACCGTTGCAGACGTTAGGAACTGACTTTACGACGACGTTATTAACACCGCGGGGCTGGCAAGAACGGTTCAATTTTACTGGCGGTGGTCAGTATTTTAAAGATTTGACGACGCCACTCTTAGGCGATTATCAAGTTGATAACGCCGCGGTGGCACTGGCGGCTTATTTAGACTATCATCGCCAGACGAACGTCCCAGTACAAGTGCGGGATGTTAAAACGGCGTTGGCACACGTTCAGTGGCCGGGCCGCTTTGAACGTTTGAACGATATGCCCCTAATTATGATTGACGGTGCGCATAATGAACCAGCGGTGACGGAACTAGCCGCGACGATCAAAGAGCGGTTTGGCCGGCAAAACGTGTACGTGATCTTTGCGGTACTCGCTGATAAACAGCACGCTCAAATGATTCAGACTTTGGGAAAATTAAACAACGTGCACCTACTATTAACGCAGTTCGCAGGGCCGAACCCGAAACGGCACGCAACGACGCCGAGTGAACTCGAATCAGAGCTCCCAGATGGTCGGTCTGCAGAGGTGTTTGATAATTGGCAAGCAGCGTTATTGCAGGCAACTCAAGAAATGTCGAGTGAGGATGTCTTACTACTGACCGGTTCATTGTATTTTATTTCCGATGTCCGGGCGTACTTTAAACAGAGCGGAGACTAGTTTTTAAATTAGTCGCTTCGTCGGGTAGAACCGGTGTGCTATGGGGGACGGACTCAGCCGAGGAGCGGTCTGAGTCCTCAATTCAAAGCCGATAAATCACGTCTTTGAATTGCCCCGCAACAAGAGTCGGCAAGTGGCGCCGGCTCTTGTTGCCGACACAGCACACCGATTCTACCCGCCTTCGCTAAACGTGGTGTGTGATCCCAATTTATGGAATACTCGGAGGATGGCACTGATAGCATCGGTCGTGAAGGTGGTGTTGGGACGGTGGGATTTCCGGCCCGTACACCACGGACGGTCCGGGACAGTTGCGGTTTTTGCAACTGTTCCGGGCGAGGGTTAAGACCGCTTTTCAGGCTTAACCCGGTCCCACGACCGCATGTTATCAGTGCCATCCGGACTAAATAGTAGGTGATTGATTTTCATCAGTATTAATACTGGTACAGTGACGCTTAGTTTTTTACTATTTGACTGAAATTTCAATGAAATCAAATTATCCTTGTGACTAGCGTGTACGCCGCGGTAGTCACAAGGATTTTTGTGTTTAGGTGCCCTGAATTTTAAGAGATCTGTAAATGAGATGTCCCAGACTTGGCGTAACTACTAAGTGAAGGGGTGGTTGAATGACGAGTCTAGGTGAGCAGAATTTGCCGCTGACGCAGATTCATGAGCTAATTGAGCAATATTTTGCGACTTTTTTGGCGGCAAACACGGTGGACAAGGCGACCCAAGCGTTTGAACAAACGTTTCCACCGGGGAGCGCCGTGACGTGGCTCAATCAATCGTCACAGGATCCCTTATGGAACGGCCTGCTAATCGCATTACGGTGTGGGCAGTTACTACCGCATCCGCATCAGGTAGTCTTGGGCCAAGTATATGGTAGCCAACAAATGGGGGCGCAGTTGGCCCATGACTTCGCTAATTGGGAGCAGGAAAGATTATTATTATTGTGTTTAGATACGAAAAATCAAATTGTTAAACGGCAGGTCATTTTTCAAGGGACGCTCAATAGTTGTCCGGCCCATCCGCGTGAAATTATGCAGACGGCTTTGACCGTAGCCACCGCAAGAATCGTGATTGCGCATAATCATCCAAGCGGTGATGTGAACCCTAGTAAAAAGGACGTTGAGTTTACAAAACGGCTCCAATTGGCCGGTGAAATCATGGGATTACCTTTGTTAGATAGTTTTGTTATCGGTGTAAACGATTACTTTAGCTTTGCGGAACAAGGGTTGGTAAATTGTAATACGGATTCTCATTAGAATGTGGTAAAATAACGGGGTTAGGGCGGATGTTTATCCGGCTTGACCACGTTTTTTGTTAAATTTTATCTAAGTTAAATAGTGGGACTGTATTTTTTAACAAATTACGGTATGCTATGATTCAGGCAGGATTTTTAATGCCGTGTGATTATGCTATAATACTTACTATTATGACTAATAAAAAATTAAATTTGTAATTAATGAAGGGATGAATGTAGTGTTCGGATTTGGGACAAAGAATATCGGGATCGATCTCGGTACAGCCAACACGATAGTTTACGTTGACGGCAAGGGCATCGTATTACGAGAACCATCCGTGGTTGCGAAGAACACGAAGACTGGTGAAATCGTATCCGTTGGGTCAGAGGCTCGGGATATGATTGGACGTACACCAGCAAGTATTGTGGCGATTCGGCCAATGAAGGATGGGGTTATTGCCGATTACGACACCACTGTTGCTATGATGAAGTACTTTATTCAAAAGACTTTGGGCCGTTCAAACGGTAAGCCATACGTCATGGTTTGTGTGCCAAGCGGTGTAACTGAAGTTGAAAAGCGGGCCGTGATCGATGCAACGCGGGTTGCGGGTGCACGTGACGCTTACGTTATTGAAGAACCATTTGCTGCAGCAATTGGTGCCGGTTTACCAGTTATGGATCCAACCGGTAGCATGGTTGTAGACATTGGTGGTGGGACGACGGATGTTGCGACCATCTCCTTAGGTGGGATCGTCTCAAGTCGTTCGATTCGGATGGCTGGTGACAAGATCGATGATTCGATCATTTATCACGTTCGTCAAAAATTCAATCTCTTGATTGGGGAACGGACTGCTGAACAGTTGAAGATCGATGTTGGTTCTGCTTCACTTGAAGCAGCTGAAGATATTGAAGGTTCAACGATTCGGGGCCGTGACCTCTTATCAGGATTGCCAAAAACAGTTGAAATTTCAGCGGTTGATGTCGCTGAAGCGATTCAAGAAATTGTCTCAGAAATCATTTCAGCAATTAAGGAAACGCTTGAAGAAACTTCGCCAGAAATTGCCTCTGACGTCATTGACCACGGGATTGTTTTAACCGGTGGTGGCGCCTTATTGAAGAATCTTTCCGAAGTGATTGCGGATGAAACTAAAGTTCCAGTTTTCATCGCTAACGAACCCCTTGATTGTGTGGCCGTTGGGACAGGCGAATCACTTAAGAGCATCGATGTTATGAAAAAGCGATAACAGGTGAGCGGGAAGACATCTTCCCGCTTATTTATTGTTAAATATTTGAATTTTCGACCGGGGGTTCATTATGCAAAAGTTTTTCTCTAACCGTAAACTGGTTATCGCCATTATTGTGTTGATTATCAGTTTCGGTTTGATGAGTGTGTCGGTAGCCATTCGTGATCGGAAGTCTACGCCACCGTTGATCCAACAATTTGGGAACGACGTGGCGGGGGCGGTTGACCGGGTCGTTGCGTTACCCGTTAACGGGTTACAAGGCGCGACTAATTCGGTTTCGGATCTCTTGAATACTTACCAAGAAAATCAAAAGTTAAAGAAACAAGTGGATCAGCTTGCGCAAGCTAAAGTTAATGCGCAAACAACTAGTGCAGAAAACAAGCAACTGCGTAAGGAACTCAAGTTAAATAATTCGTTGTCAGACTATACGAGTGTCACGGCGAACGTTTTGACCCGGACACCTTCTTCTTGGATGAATCAGTTGGTCATTTCAAAAGGGGCCACTGCTGGGATCAAAAAGAACATGCCCGTCATGTCGCAGTCTGGCTTGATTGGTCGGGTTGCTGAAGTTAACCAGACGAATGCCAAGGTTGAACTAGTTTCTAATACGAGTTCAACGGCTAATAAATTTGCTGTTCAGATTACTAATAAATCTGGCAAGTCAGTTAACGGGATTATTTCAGGCTATGACAAGAGCAACGATTTGCTTGAAATGGGTTCTGTGACGTCGAACGTTAAAATCAAGAAGGGCGACAAAGTGGTCACTTCTGGGTTAGGCGGAACGACACCTAAGGGCTTGTATGTTGGGACCGTCGCAAGTGTTAAGCAGGACGATTACGGCTTGGCTTCTGAAGTTGAAATTACACCTGCGGCTGACTTGAGCGATTTAACCGTCGTGACGGTTGCCGAACAGTAAGGGAGGCACGACGTTGCGATACTCACGTTTAAAAATCATTTTTCCAATTGGGTTATTTATTGCCCTGTTCTTGGATGGCTCGCTGTCCAATGTATTTGCGGGTCACTTATTTTCGTATCCCTACACGAGCGTTTTACACCTCGTCTTATTGTGGTTGATTTTTGCGATCTTTTTGGACGATCGTGACGACTTAGCCATTGGAATTTGGTCGACGTTTGTGGGATTAGTCTTTGACTGGTACTATACCGGTATCATTGGCGTCTACATGATTGCATTACCATTAGTGGTTTACCTCTGTCGGCAAATTAAACCATGGTTGGATCTGAACTTTCTGACACTTCTAATGGTTTACATTATTAATTTGACAATTGTTGAGGCCTTCGCGTACATTTGGTATAGCATGGGTCACGTGATCAATAGTAATTTAGCTGACTTTGCGGTCTTCACTTTAGGACCGACAATTGCGGTCAACCTGGCCATTTTTGTCATTGCGTATTACCCGATGCGCCGGTTGTACCTTAGCGTAAATTAGTCGGCAGAAAGGAATTCTAACATGCAGCAAAGTGTGGTTTTAAAAGCTAGTAATGACGGTTACGAGTTGATTTTTCGACAAGCAGCCAGTTTTGATACCATCATGATTGATCTCAAAACTTTGCTTGACCGGTTACAGGTGGATAACACGACTGATGAGCGGATTTCGTTTGATATGGGTACGGAAGGCCGACTGTTGACTGCTGAGCAAAATCAGCAGGTCACCCAATTGGTACAGCGTTACCCATTGTTCAGCATTCATAAGCTGACGGCTGACGTGATTTTAACGTCCGATGCGCTGGCGATGGTTGAACGCAACACGGTTCACTTAGTCAATCAGATTATTCGTAATGGTCAGGTGGTTTCGATTACCGGAGACGTGTTATTCTTCGGTAAAATTCACGAAGGTGGCGTTTTGCGCGCAACTGGTAGTATCTTTGTGATGGGGGAAGTTTCTGGAATTATGGAAGCTGGTTATCCTGATCATAATGATGCCGTTATTGTTAGTGCGTTGACCACGGTTCCCCGTGTACGGGTCGGCGAATTGTTAGAACTCGTGGATCCCGATAAAATCGTCGCCGGTACGAACGTTGTTTATATTAATGACATTCAGGCTTTAGATTACCAGCCGTTAGATCAATTGAAACGGGTACGACCGAAGTTATTTACTCGGAATGGAGGACATATTTGATGGGAAAAGCTATTGTCATTACTTCTGGCAAGGGTGGTGTTGGTAAAACAACGACCACGGCCAATTTGGGGACGGCCTTAGCCTTAATGGGCAAAAAGGTTTGTCTCGTAGACTTAGATATTGGTTTGCGTAACTTAGATGTCATCTTAGGATTGGATAATCGGATTCTCTACGATATCGTTGATGTTGCTGGTGGCCGGGCGCAATTGCGGCAAGCCCTAGTTAAGGATAAACGGTTCGATGATTTATTATTCCTATTACCAGCAGCACAAAATGCGGATAAAGACGCGTTGAATCCTGATCAAGTGCGTTCAATCGTTGATGAATTGAAGCCCGACTTTGACTACGTCTTACTGGATTGTCCAGCCGGAATTGAGCAAGGGTTTATGAACGCGATTGCGGGTGCCGACGCAGCGATTATTGTGTCAACGCCAGAAATTTCAGCGATTCGCGATGCTGACCGGGTCGTTGGGCTTTTGGAACAATACCCATTGGCAGAAGCGCCGCGCTTAGTCATTAACCGGATTCGCCGGCGGATGATGCAGGATGGCGAAACGATGGATATCGACGAAATTACCCACCATCTGTCAATCGATCTTTTAGGGATTGTTTTTGATGATGATGCGGTTATTCGGACTTCTAACAACGGTGAACCCATCGTTTTAGATCCGAAGAATTCGGCGTCACAAGGGTATCGAAACATTGCCCGTCGTTTGGAAGGCGAGACGGTCCCGTTGATGAACATTGAGGTGCAAAAGCCTGGCATGTGGTCACGGATTACGGGGATTTTTCACCGTAACAAGTAAAAAAGACTTGACGGCTGTCATGAATTCGATTATTATGAGAGCAACATTAAAAAACAAAGAACAGAAGAGTAGTTGACGTTGAGATGTCCAGCGAGTCGTCGGTGGTGGAAAGACGATCCTTAACGTAAACGAAACACATCTGCGAGTTGGGTAGCTGAAGTTAGTAAGCTATCCCGGGTGGCCTCGTTAGCGGCGGAGTTTAGTGATAAACTCGTTGAGTTCAGTGGTGTGAGCCACTGATGAACATGAGGTGGAACCGCGATGAAATCGTCCTCTTAGGCTGTTGGCCTAAGGACGATTTTTTTATTATCACTAAACTCCCTGAGGCAGTGACTGTGAAGTTGCTGCGAAGTGAGGTGGAACCGCGCGTAGACGTCCTCTTAAGATCATTGGATCTTGAGGGGACTTTTTTGTTGCTTAAAATTAGGAGGGAAAGCATATGCACTATATTTTAGAGATTTTGCCATCATTAGTATCAGGCGCCGGCATGACGCTAAAGATTTTCATTTGGACGTTGATTGGATCACTACCGTTAGGACTGGTCGTTGGTCTAGGATTGATTTCAAACATTAAGCCGCTTCAGTGGCTGTTGCATTTCTACGTTTGGTTGATGCGGGGGACCCCATTATTACTTCAATTAATCTTCGTCTTCTACGGACTACCATTAATTGGCATTGTTTTTCCCCGTTACTACGCCGCGTTGTTTGCGTTTATCTTAAACTACGCTGCTTACTTTGCCGAAATCTTCCGGGGCGGCCTGCAATCGATCGATAATGGTCAGTACGAAAGTGCCCGGGTCTTACGGTTAAGTTACGGTCAGACGATTCGTAAAATCGTGATTCCGCAAGTGATCAAGATTGTGTTACCTTCAGTTGGGAACGAAGTCATTAACTTGGTTAAAGATTCCTCGTTGGTTTACGTGATTGGGTTGGGCGACCTGCTTCGTGCCGGAAACGTCGCGACAGCGCGTGACGTCACGTTAGTCCCACTGGTCTTAGTTGGGGTTATCTACTTGCTACTAACGGCCGTGACCACGTTTGTGCTTGGCCGAATCGAAAAACACTACAGTTACTGGAAATAGGGAGGTCGCAATATGTTAGAACTTAAAAATATTACCAAGCGTTTTGGAAACAAGACGATTATTGATCAGCTGAATTTAAAAGTTAAAGATGGCGAAGTTCTGAGTATCGTTGGACCTTCCGGGGCTGGTAAGACGACGTTATTACGTTGTATTACCGGTTTGGAAAAGGTCAACGCGGGCGAATTCTTCATTGACGGACAGCCCTTTGATCCGTACACGAACCGGACCAATGAGAGTGTCATCGGGGTCGTTTTCCAGAACTTTGAATTATTCCCTAATTTGACGGTGATGCAAAACATTACGTTAGCGCCAACCATGGTTTTAAAGCAGTCCGCGGACGAAGCTCAAAAGCAGGCCATGGCCTTACTAACCCGGTTGAACTTGGCCGATCACGCTGACCAATACCCATACGAACTATCGGGTGGGCAAAAGCAACGGGTCGCAATTGCACGGGCCCTTGCCATGAAACCAAACGTCTTATGCTACGACGAACCGACGTCCGCATTAGACCCGAACCTTCGTCAAGAAGTTGAAAAGTTGATTATGGGCTTAAAGGCAGATGGTATGACGCAAATCGTCGTGACTCATGATTTGACGTTTGCAGAAAACATTGCGGATGAAATGTTCCACGTTGAACCAAACAAAGCGTAGGGGGTGCGGCGATTGAAATTAAAGAAACGACTTATTTCACTTAGTTTACTTTTAGTGATGTTAATTGGGGTGGCCGGCACACTCAGTGGTTGTGGCGAAAGCGTCACGAAGCGGGCTGACACGCAGGATACCTGGTCAAAAATTAAGAAGCGCGGCACGGTTGTCGTTGGCTTAGACGACAGCTTTGTTCCGATGGGCTTCCGTGAAAAATCCGGGAAACTTGAAGGTTATGATATTGACCTTGCCCGGGCAGTCTTCAAGCTATACGGCATTAAAATCAGCTTTCAAACGATTGATTGGTCAATGAATGCAACGGAATTGCGTAATGGGACGATCGACCTAATCTGGAACGGGTATACCAAGAACCCGCAACGTGAAAAGGTCGTTGCCTTTAGCAATACGTACTTGAAGAATAAGCAGATTCTGGTTTCGTTAAAGAAGAATAAGATCAATTCTTTCAATGATATGACGGGTAAGACGTTAGGCGCGCAATCAGGTTCTTCTGGTTACGAGTCGCTCGAAAATAATCCTAAAGTGTTGAAGGATAAGATTGCGAAGAAGACGCCGATCCAATACGATACGTTTACCAACGCGTTTTTAGATTTGAACGCGGGGCGGATTCAAGGGTTGTTAATCGATAGCGTTTATGCCAACTACTACATCAAGCACGAAGCTAATTCAGCCGACTACAACGAGACGCCGGGGACTTTCCAAACGGAAGACTTCGCGGTTGGGATGCGTAAGGGTGATAAGACCATGAAACGCAAAATCAACGATGGCCTGAAGACGTTAAAAGCTAACGGAACGTTGGATAAAATTAACCGTAAGTGGTTTGGTAATCAGAAGGTTGAAAACTAGGTCAGTAGTTTTGTGTCATACAATTAGTTACTGATAATTAACTTATTCCGATGTTGTCATATCAAAAATAGGATTTTTCATCGCTTCGCCGGCAGAATCAGTGGGCCATGGGGTCGGCTGCAGACAAAGAACGGTCTTCCGCCTCGCTTGAAAGCCTCAAAGAACGAGTCTTTCAAGTCGCCCCGCACTGTAACCTGGCAAACAACGCCAGCTAACAGTGCCGACACGGCCCGCTGGTTCTGCCGGCTGCGCTAGGACTGGTTAAAAGCAAGCTAAATCAATTTTGAGAGAATGATCGCTTTAGCTGGAGGTTGACCATGATGAATCTGCCGCGAAAGTGGCGTTGACCGGTGTACTTCCGGTTTACGCCACCGACGTCTTGCGAGACGTGGTTTTGCGGCTTGCAAGCGAGGACTAAGACCGCTTTTCAGGCTTAGTCCGGTCGCCGCAGCAGATGAAATCATGGGCGGCCGGAAGCGACAAGTTTATCGATTTTGTTAGTATTAACATTGGTATCAGTTTCTATGACTTTCCAGCCTTTAGACTTAAACAAAAAAATGAACTTCAAGAAATCATTTGTTTCTTGAAGTTCATTTTTTTAACTGGATTTAAATCATTTATTTTTTAAAGAATTCATCGTACAAGGCGATGACGGCTTGATCGGCATCGCGGTCGTGAATCCCAAACATGATGGAGATCTCACTAGCGCCTTGGTTGACCATGATTAGCTTGATGTTGTGGTCGGCCAGTGCGGTCGCGGCCCGGGACATGATCCCGACCCGGTTACGCATGCTTTCACCGACTAACATTAGGATTGAATAGTCGTGTGTAAAGTAGATTTCATCGGGATTAATGGCGGCTGAAATTTCAGCAACCAATGTTTTTTCAAGTTCTGGGGTCAGTTGATGCTCATCGAAGATAATCGTTAAGTCATCGATCCCAGAAGGCATGTGCTCATAACTGATGTGATGCGTTTCTAAGATGGTTAAGATCTTGCGGCCTAACCCGACTTCCTTGTTCAACAAGTACTTCCGTAAATAAAGTGAACAGAAGCTGGATGAACTGGCAATCCCAGTCACGGGGTAGTGCGAGCTTGGTTCGCGCGTCGACTTGATCAGCGTTCCGGGTGCCGTTGGATGGTTCGTGTTTTTAACGTTCACCGTGATGTTTCCTTGAATCGCAGGAATTAACGCTTCATCGTGGAAGACGGAGAAGCCAGCGTAGGATAATTCACGCATTTCGCGGAACGTCATTTCGGAAATGGCGGCCGGTTGGTCAACTAATGACGGGTTCACTGAGTAGATGGCGTCAACGTCGGTAAAGTTTTCGTAGAGGTCAGCGTGGACACCGCGAGCGATAATGGCCCCGGTGATATCTGAGCCACCGCGTGAGAACGTACAGATCTGTCCGTTGCGATTATAAGCGAAGAAGCCTGGAATCACGAGGATCTGTTTGCTGTCTGCCCATTGCGCTAATTGGGTATAACTACTATCAATGATTTGGGCATCGTCGGGAACGTCGGTAACCACCATCCCCGCATCTTTAGGATCTAAGTAACGCGCGTTTAAGCCGGACTGTTTGAAAACGGCCGCAACGAGTTGTGCGTTAAGGCGTTCCCCGTGGGCTTTAAACGTGGCCATTAAATACGTGTTATCCGCGTAGGTTTGGTTTGGTAAGTTGCGGATAGTATCAAAAATGGGCGTCAACTGGTCTTCAGGGACGTTAAATCCGTGTCCGATTTCTGCGTAGCGGTCAATAATGGCCTGAACGGTTGCCGTCGCATCTTGACGGTGAATCGTCTGGCGAGCATACTGGATAAGCAAATCAGTGACTTTGGTATCGCCATCGAAACGTTTACCGGGTGCCGAGACAATCACATATCTGCGCTGGTCATCAGCTTCGACGATCGACAGGACTTTTTGCAGTTGGGTACTGCTGGCTAATGAACTGCCACCAAATTTAATTACTTTCACATTAAATCGCTCCTAAATTTATCAATACTGAAAAGAATAGCAGACAACCCGCGAGTTTGCAACGTTAACCGCACCTCACCGGAATCTAATTTTTATTTTTAAAATCGCTTAAATTATTAAATTTTCTAATTGCTAGGACGGAAAGTTGCGTCAAATCGGGCTTTCGCTTATTATTTATTACATATGCAAGGAGGATTCTTTTATTGCAAACTCAGTTAGCAAAAGGGGTTCAATTGACGACGGTTGTCAGTCATCAATTTAAAACCAATCAAATTATCGTGAATTTTCGGGCACCGTTACGCCGAGACATTATCACGAAGCGTGCGTTATTGTCCAACTTATTAGAAACTAGTTCCGCAGACTATCCTGATCAGCGGGCACTAGCCAATGCTCTAGCAAAGATGTATGGGGCTGCTTATGGTGCGGGAGTTGGTCGCAAGGGACCGACTCATAATTTACGTTTGGCATTAACGGTCGCAAATGAACAATATTTAGCGACGGATCAGCCGTTAACACGTGAAGCCACTCAATTTTTACAAAACGTTTTGTTCAAGCCGTTGGTGACCAATCAACAGTTTGACCAACCTACTTTTGATCGCCAAGTCACAAACCTGAAGGCGGCCATTCAGTCGGTTGCGGATGATAAACAGTACTACGCGGCGCAACGGTTAAACGCTGCGTTGTTCAAAGACGATCCCGCTCAGCAGGTGCCGAGTTACGGGACGGTTGCTGACTTGGAAACGATTACGTCAAAAGATTTGTTTACCTATTATGAGTCACTTTTAAAAGACGACCAAATTGACATTATTGTTGTTGGGGATGTTGATGAGGCGGCCGTGTTAGCACAGTGGCAGGCGGTTCATTTTACTGACCGCCCAACGTCACGGCCTAAGCCGTTTTATCGTCATCGCAATACGCAGCACTATGTCGAGACTAGTGAGACCCAAACCCTGAGTCAGGCTAAGTTGAACTTAGGTTACGACTTGCCCGTCTTTTATCGCGGTGAACATTACTACGCGGCCCTCGTGTTCAACGAATTGTTCGGTGGTTCACCACTATCCAAGCTGTTCATGAACGTGCGTGAGAAGGCCAGTCTTGCCTACTACGCAAGTAGCTCACTGGATACCTTTAGGGGTGTTATGAAAGTTCAGGCCGGGATCGATGGCGCCAAGCATGATCAAGTTTTGGCAATTATTGCCGAACAGTTGACGGCGATTCAGAATGGTGATTTCACGGATGAACTGATTGAACAATTAAAACTTGGGTTAATCAATGATTTTGAATCCAGTTTGGACAGTCAGCGGACGTTTGCCATTCAAGCGTTGATCGATGATTTGACGCAACAGAATGTGACGGATGCCGACTGGCTGCAACGCATCCAGGCCGTAACGCGGGAACAGATTATTGAAGTATCAAAGATGGTGACCCTGAATGACGGGTTCTTCTTGAGTGGGGCGCAAGCATGCAAGTAAAAAAATATGAGCAATTTAACGAGACCTGCTATCAAACTAAGCTCCCAAACGGTTTGACGGTGACGATGTTACCCAAAGCTGGGTTTCATAAAACGTACGCAACGTTTACAACCAACTACGGGTCGATCGACAACACGTTTGTACCAGCCGGTAGCGACGAGCTACACCGTTTCCCAGATGGCATTGCCCATTTTCTTGAACATAAAATGTTTGAGAAGGCGGACCACGATGCCTTTCAAACGTTTGGTGAATACGGCGCCAGCGCGAACGCGTTTACGAGTTTTACGAAGACGAGTTACTTGTTCTCCGCAACACGTAATCTGAAAGAAAACCTAGAGACCTTACTCGACTTTGTTCAGGACCCGTATTTTACGGCGCAGACCGTGGACAAGGAAAAGGGAATCATTGGCCAGGAAATCGAAATGTACGACGATGATCCGAGCTGGCGGTTGTACTTTGGGATGATTGGGAACCTGTATCCTAACCACCCGTTGCAATATGACATTGCGGGAACGACCCAGTCGATTGCTAAGATTACCGCAGAGGACCTTTACGCGGCGTATAAGACGTTCTATCACCCAGAGAACATGACTTTATTTGTGGTTGGTAAACTGGACCCAGATGAAGTTTTGGGCTGGATTGAAGCTAACCAAGCCAATAAGACGTTTGCAAGCTTTAAACCAATTGAACGTAAGATTCCAGCAACGGCGGAAGATGGGCATGATATTATTCCTTACCGGGTCATTGATATGCCAGTGAACCGGGCCAAATCCATCGTCGGGGTCAAGGGACTAACGCCGATTGAATCCGGGATGCCTGCTTTGAAATACCGTGCGGCTGTAAACGTCTTACTCGAAATGTTGTTTGGCGATACGTCCAAAAATTATTTGCGACTTTACGACGAAGGGGTCATTGACGATACGTTCGGTTATGACTTCGAATTACAAAACGGCTTCAACTTCCTAACGTTTAGTGGGGAAAGTGATGATCCGGCCAAATTTGACGCGGCAATTATTGAGGTGATTGAACATTGGCAAGACGCCGTGGACGACCAGTCTGAATTATTGGCCTTAGTCAAAAAAGAAATGATTGGGCGGATCGTCTTCATGGCGAACTCACTCGAAGCGATTGCCAACCGTTATGATCAACAGTTATTTGGTTCGGTAACTTTATTTGACGAACCAGATGTCATTAATCAGTTAACCTTGGCAGACGTACAAGCCGTTGCGGGACAACTACTCAAGTCGCAAGCGATTAGTGAGTATCAGATTCGTCCTCAACCAGAAGAGTTAAAGAAATCTGAAAATTAGTAATGGGGTTGCAGTTTAGGAAAGTGGCTGTGATATACTAAGATTCGTAAGATTATGAAAATAGACTTAGGGTGGAGAAAAGGTCAATGAGTGAAAATAGTGAAGAAAAAAGCACGATTGGGGCACGGCTAAAAGCTGCCCGAATCGCCAAAGGGTTAACAATCGACGATTTGCAACAAATTACGAAGATTCAAAAGCGGTATTTGATTGCAATTGAAGACGAACAGTTTGATAAATTACCGGGAGACTTTTACGTTCGGGCGTTTGTTAAGCAGTACGCTGACACCGTTGATTTGGATGGCAATGAGTTGCTGGAAGAATACAGTGACGAATTACCAGCAACGCACGCGGAAACTTACGTCCAAAATGTAGACGAAGTTCAACCAACGCGCAGTGCAAGTCGTGAATCGCCGACCACTCCAGCCGGCCGGGTACGCAACTATTTACCAACGATTATCGTAACGGGAGTCGTGGTATTGATCCTGTTGTTTATCTGGTTCATGGCAGTTCGGACACACACGAGTTCGAGCTCGTCGTCGGCCACTTCAAGTTCCTCAGTTGAAGTTTCGAGTTCGAAGAAGTCTAGCAGCAAAGCTAGTTCTAAGACTAGCAGCAGTTCTGCTAAGAAGACGACTAAGAAAAAAGCGGATAGCACTAAGCAAGCAATTAAGGCTGATGGCGACAGTGATACAGCCTATACGATGACTAACGGCGCCAAGAAGAACAAAGTGGTTGTTAAGTCGACTAAGGCCGCCTGGACGTCAATCACGACTAACGGCAGTCAGACTTGGCAAGGAACGTTAACGGCCAATGGGTCACACGACGTGACGTTGCCAAGCAATGCGTCAACGGTCAAATTCCAATTTGGTAACGCCGTTGCAACGTCCGTAACGATCAATGGTAAGAAGTTTGACTTCAATCCGAAGAACAGCACGTCGCAAGTGCGGACGATTACCTTGACCATTAAATAGTCTGTGACGGAGGAGTATCATTGTGAATTTACCTAATAAGCTAACTGTTTTTCGTATTATCCTGATTCCTGTTTTCTTACTAATCATGGTCCTGCCATTGAGCTGGGGCCAGGTTGTCTGGGCAGGAACGACGATCCCCGTAACGCAGGTTATCGCAACCATCATCTTTGCCGTCGCTTCTTTGACGGATTTAGCAGATGGGAAGATTGCCCGTTCACAGCACTTAGTCACTAACTTCGGTAAATTTGCCGATCCGTTGGCGGACAAGATGCTGGTGATGACGGCCTTTATTGTACTGGTACGGATGAATGCTGCACCGGACTGGGTCGTGGCGATTATTATGTGTCGGGAATTGGCAGTCACCGGGTTACGGTTATTGATTGTTGAAAATAATGGAAAAGTTATGGCAGCGGCAATGCCTGGTAAAATCAAGACAACGACGCAGATGATTGCGATTATCTTCTTATTACTAAACAACGTCTTTTTTGCAGCCATCCACGTCCCATTTGCAGCGATTATGCTGTACGTCTGCCTCTTCTTCGTGATTTACTCTGGCATTGATTACTTTGTTCAGAATCGCGACGTTTTCTCAGATGGGTTTAAATAAATCAAATCATAAAAGTTCGAGACCTCGTGTCTCGGACTTTTTTTGACGAGAAAAAAATGACACGAAGGGTGTAGTGCAGTTAACTAAAGATTGAAAGTCCCAAAATGGCTGGTAACGTTGTAACAGCAATAATTATTATTCCTAAAATTAGCCGCTCCATCGGGTAGCCTTGAGTGCTATGGGGGGCGGTCCCAGCCAAAGGACGGTCTGGAACCTCACTACAAAGCCGCCAGCCCACTGATTCTGCTAGCGAAGCGCCGAAAAATACTAATTTTCTAATGATAAGTAGTGCTATGGTAACGCTTGAACTAGTTTTAGCACTTTCAATCTTTAGCAGTTAGGATCAAACGTAGAAAATCCTTGCAACCTTTTGAATGTGCACGCCGTTTTTTTCGTATATACTGAGTGTGGGCGTTGATCGCTGATTGAGCGACTAATGCTGATACTGAACATAGTCTGACAAAGGCTATCAGGAGGCTTTTTAGATGCAAGCTGAAATAATTGCGGTCGGGACTGAGATTTTACTCGGCCAAATCACAAATACCAATAGTACACACATTGCTCAGGGTTTAGCAGAACTGGGCATCGATAGTTATTACCAAACGGTCGTGGGCGATAATCCGAAGCGGTTAGCGGCCGTCCTTGAAATTGCGGCTCAACGCAACGACTTAGTAATTCTTTCTGGGGGCTTAGGTCCCACTAAGGATGATCTGACCAAGCAAACGTTAGCTAAGTACTTGAACGTGCCGTTAGTGGAAGACGCTGCGGCCATGCAAGTGATTACGGACCGGTTTGAGCAAACGGGTAAGGTCATGACTGAAAACAATCGGTTGCAGGCGTTATATCCAAAGGGTGCGACGCCGTTGACGAACCATAACGGGTTAGCCGTAGGGGCGTTTTACCAGTCACCAGATTCCGCGGATTTCTTACTACTCCCCGGGCCACCACGCGAAATGACAAAAATGTTTGATACCGAAGCCAAGCCCAAACTACAGGCGGCGTATGGTCAGCAAGCCCAGATCTATTCGCGGGTGCTTCGATTCTTCGGTATTGGAGAATCACGGCTAGTGACCGAATTGCAAGCGATGATTGCGTCACAACACGACGTGACAATTGCGCCTTACGCGAAGACCAATGAGGTCACTCTTAGGCTCAGTGCACAGGCTGATACGCAACGGGCGGCCGACAGTGCGTTAGATGCGGTTGAGCAAAAAATCAAAGCTAAGGTTGGCGACTATTTTTATGGCTACGGGGATGACAATTCCTTGGCCCAGGTCGTTGTTCAAGCGATGATTAAGGCTAATTTAAGTATTACGGCGGCGGAGAGTTTAACGGCTGGTGAATTCCAAAGTACGATCGGTGGGGTCGCCGGGGTTTCCGCTATTTTTCCAGGTGGCTTCGTGACTTATGCTAACGCGGCTAAACACCAACTCGTTAACGTTCCACAAACGGTCATTGACCAAGATGGGGTCGTTTCTGAAGCAGCTGCGATCGCCATGGCTGATGGTGCACGGGTTCGATTAGGCACGGATACCGCGCTCAGCTTTACGGGGGTTGCGGGTCCTGACAGTTTGGAGGGGCAACCCGCTGGAACGGTCTGGATCGGTTTAGCTTACCGTGACCAGCCGACCGTTGGGAAGTTATATCACTTTGTTGGGGATCGCCAAAAGATTCGGCAACGCAGTGTCATGGTTGGTCTGGACCTGTTACGACACGCTTTATTGGCTGATCACCAGCTCTAAAAATAATACGAACTTTTGTTCGCTTTTTGCTTGCATTTCTGATTTTTAACCGTTATGATATTAAGAGTGAAAACGAGCACCAAAGGAGGAAATAATTTGGCTGATGCACGGCAAGCAGCATTAGATGCTGCCTTAAAAAAGATTGAAAAGAACTTCGGTAAAGGGTCCATTATGCGAATGGGCGATGCGGCGAATACCCAAATTTCGACCGTTTCAAGTGGATCATTAGCCTTAGACGATGCGTTAGGTGTAGGTGGTTATCCCCGTGGCCGAATCGTTGAAATCTACGGTCCTGAAAGTTCTGGTAAAACGACCGTGGCGCTACATGCCGTTGCGGAAGTTCAAAAGCAGGGCGGAACGGCGGCGTATATTGATGCTGAAAACGCACTGGATCCGGTTTATGCGGAACATTTAGGCGTTAACATTGATGATCTCCTATTGTCACAACCCGATACTGGTGAACAAGGTCTTGAAATTGCAGATGCCTTAGTTTCCAGTGGGGCGGTTGATATCTTGGTTATCGACTCTGTGGCGGCATTAGTGCCACGGGCTGAAATCGAAGGTGAGATGGGTGACGCGCACGTTGGGCTGCAAGCCCGGTTAATGTCACAAGCGTTGCGGAAGTTATCCGGGACGTTGAATAAGACTAAGACGATTGCGTTATTTATTAACCAAATTCGTGAAAAAGTCGGTGTGATGTTCGGTAACCCTGAAACGACTCCTGGTGGTCGGGCGCTTAAGTTCTACGCAACGATTCGGCTTGAAGTACGTCGGGCGGAACAGATCAAGGACGGGACCGATATTATTGGGAACCGTGTCCGAATCAAAGTCGTCAAGAACAAGGTTGCGCCGCCATTTAAGCGGGCCGAAGTCGATATCATGTACGGCTATGGAATCTCACAAACGGGTGAAATTGTCGACATGGCGGCTGATAAGGACATCGTTAAGAAGAGTGGTTCATGGTATTCTTACGGCGAGGACCGGATTGGTCAAGGTCGTGAAAATGCGAAGAAGTACTTGGCAGAACATCCTGACGTGATGGCGGAAATTCGTCAGAAAGTCCGGGATGCTTATGGCATGGACGCGTCTCCTGAAGATGAGGAAGAAGCAGCTGATAAGCAGACTGACCCAACCGAATTAGACCTCGGTGACGATCAAACTGATAAATAAATTTAGAAACGTCTAAAGCGGTGGCTTTAGGCGTTTTTTTGTTGGAAAAACAGCGTCGTAAACGGGACGCTTTGCCGTTCACATAGGACTTTAAGTTGACACTACCCCCTGCAAACATTAGAATAACAAGTGTGTAAATAATCAAAATATAACATCTGAAAATTTGTAGTTGATTTTATGTTAACTGGATTTTGGTGATGCGGAGGTGGAAACATGAATGTTTTCGGTATAATCCTCGCAGTCATCGCAATTGTTGTCGGTTATGGGATTGGTTACTATGTTCGTAAGAATATCCACGAAAAAGAATTGAACGTAGCCAAGAACACCGCCGAAGGTATTATTTCTGAGGCCAAACGGTCAGCGGAGACTCAAAAGAAAGAAAAAGTCCTCGAAGCAAAAGAGGAGAGTCATCGTTACCGGACTGAAGTTGAAAATGAATTAAAGCAACGACGCAATGAGGTACAAAAGCAAGAGGATCGCTTGCTTCAGCGCGAAGAGACTTTGGATCATAAAGAAAATACTTTTGAAAAACGCGAGGATGCGCTAGGCAAGAAGGAAGATAAGATTGCCAACGAACAGAAACGCGTTGAACAACAGCAACAAAGTGCAGCTTCACTAATCACGCAACGTCAAGCTGAGTTAGAAAAGGTCGCAGCATTGTCGCAAGACCAAGCACGTGACCAGATCTTAACCCAAACGCGGGATCAATTAACGCATGAACGGGCCGTAATGATTAAAGAAAATACGGACGAAGTGAAAGCGCAGTCTGAAAAAGAAGCCAAAAACTTAATTGTCCAGGCGATTCAACAGAGTGCGGCCGATATGGTTTCAGAAACCACCGTTTCAGTGGTTTCGTTACCAAATGACGATATGAAAGGCCGGATTATTGGACGTGAAGGTCGAAACATCAGAACGTTAGAAACGTTGACGGGGATTGATTTAATTATTGATGATACTCCTGAAGCGGTTGTTCTCAGTGGTTTTGATCCGATTCGTCGTGAAATCGCAAAGATCGCGCTTGAAAAACTTATTCAAGATGGGCGGATTCATCCAGCTCGGATTGAAGAAATGGTTGAAAAAGCACGTAAAGAGATGGACGAAAAAATCCGTGAGACCGGTGAACAAGCTGTCTTCGATTTAGGATTGCACGGGATGCATCCTGACTTGATCAAGTTAATCGGTCGGTTGAATTATCGGACCAGTTATGGTCAAAATGTTTTAAATCACTCAATTGAAGTTGCGAAGTTGACGGGCGTTTTGGCCGCCGAACTTGGTGAAGATGTTACACTCGCGAAACGCGCAGGATTATTACACGATATTGGTAAGGCCGTCGATCATGAGGTCGAGGGATCACACGTTGAAATTGGCGTGGAATTAACAACGAAGTACAAAGAAAATCCAGTTGTAATCAATACGATCGCGTCCCATCATGGGGATGTCGAGGCAAAATCGATTATTGCTGTTCTGGTTGCTACGGCTGATTCGATTTCAGCTGCCCGACCAGGAGCTCGGAGCGAATCGTTGGAGAATTATATCCACCGACTTGAAAAACTTGAAGCGATTGCGAATGATGAAACGGGTGTCAAGAAGAGCTACGCCATCCAAGCGGGTCGTGAAATTCGGGTTATCGTTAAGCCAAACGAGATTACTGATTTACAAGCAACCGTTTTGGCACACGATATCAAAAAGCAAATTGAAAATGAACTTGAATATCCCGGACACATTAAAGTTACCGTTATTCGGGAAGTTCGAGCAGTTGACTACGCTAAATAAACAGAAAACAAGTCTGAGACCTGGGTCTCGGGCTTTTTTTGTGATCATTAAATTGCTGATGATTTAGTGGAATAAAGACTAACTAACCAACGTGATCAGTGCCGTGAAACACCGTTAAGTCAACGTGCCAAGATTCTAAGCTAGGTTTAGGAGAGTCACCGTCTTATAATCATAGTATTCAAAGAGAGGGTGATAGCGATGCGGTTCGGTGAGCGATTAAAACAGGCGCGGCTGGCGAAACATTTGACGCAAAAAGCCGTCGCGGAACAACTACACGTTTCCCGCCAAACAATTTCTAGTTGGGAAACTGAGAATAGTTATCCAGATATTGATAGCTTATTACGGTTGAGTGATTTTTATGAGTTGTCGCTAGATACGTTGTTACGAGAAGACAGTGGGATGACGGACTACTTAAGGCGTCAAGATGTTCGGCAGCAAATTCGGCCCGTCCAGTTAGCGCTACGGGCGCTTGCGATAGGCTATATCGGATTAGTCGCGGTTAACTTTTTAGTGCCTAAGTTGCATTTAATGAATCCAGTGGTTAGCTTCATTTTTCTGGTCGGGTTATTGGCGCTCAATTACTTAATCAAATTTAATCGCTACTTAGGGCTGGATAACCGGCCACTCTTTCGTGAACGGCATCGTTGGTTTAACCTGTACGGGGCGTTGCTATTTGGTTTTATCCTCGGAATCGGGTTAGTTAGCACTTTAAAACCAGTTTTTAGGTGGGCTGCGGGGTCCTTAATTGTCGTCGGCGTGGCGGGATTGACGGTATGGGGAATTACCCGGACTGAAAAATGATGAGAAACTAAATGAAATGCTGCTGGGTGGCGATGACCAATCCAGACAGCATTTTTTATTCAGCGTGATTAAAGTGATTGTTGGAAAATGTCGCCCCACTTTTCTAACCGATTAATGCTAAAATGGTGAATATAACGTTAAAACAAGGGAGAACATATGCGAATTTTATTTGTCGGCGATGTCATGGGTCAAGTTGGGCAGGACGCGATTGCCACGTACTTACCAAAGTTAAAGCGGCGTTACAAACCGCAAGTGACGATTGTAAATGGTGAAAATGCCACTCGTGGTCGCGGAATTAGTCAACAAGTCTACAAAGATTTTTTGAGTGCCGGAGCGGATGTGATTACGATGGGAAACCATACTTGGGATAACAATGAAATTTTTGATTTCATTGGGGATGCCAAGAAGTTGGTGCGCCCACTCAACTTTCCAATTGCGACGACGCCGGGTAAGGGCTACACGATCGTTAACGTCAATACGGCGAAATTAGCCGTGATCAATTTGCAAGGTAACGTCTTTATGGGTCAAAACTTAGCGGATCCGTTCACGACGGTTCAACCGCTCGTTGAAGAACTGCGGGAGACGACGCCGAACATTTTCGTTGATTTCCATGCCGAAACGACTAGTGAAAAGGAAGCCATGGCGTGGTATTTAGACGGCCAGGTTAGTGCGGTGATTGGGACGCATACCCACGTTCAAACTAGTGACGAGCGGGTCTTACCAGAAGGGACGGCCTTTTTAAGTGACGTCGGCTTTACGGGCCCTTATAATGGCATCTTGGGGATGACGCGTGAAAATGTCATCCAACGGTTCTTGGAACAAATGCCGACCCGGTTTAACGTCCAAGAAGACAGTCCGGCCGTTTTATCCGGTTGTGTGATTGACCTGGATGAAAAGAACGGTCACGCAAAGAAAATTCAACGGGTCTTGATTAATCCAGATCACCCGTATTTTGATGATTAAAGTTAGAAATAGAAAGTAGGAACGATTCGTGCCACAGAAAACTAAAGATACCCCAATGATGCGTCAATATTTTGCCGTGAAAGATCAATATCCCGATGCGTTTTTGTTTTATCGACTCGGTGACTTTTACGAGATGTTTTTTGATGACGCCATTAAAGGGGCTCAGTTACTTGAGTTGACCTTAACGACGCGGAACCATTCGGCGGCCAATCCAATTCCAATGTGCGGCGTGCCACACCGTGCCGTTCAAAATTATATCGATATTTTAGTTGATAAGGGCTACAAAGTCGCTATCTGTGAGCAAATGGAAGATCCTAAGCTTGCTAAGGGCATGGTTAAACGCGAAGTCATCCAATTGGTGACGCCCGGGACCACGCTAGAACGTGGCGCTGAACAGGCAAAGTCGAATAACTATTTGACGGCCTTGATTCAAGTGGGCCAGCAAATGGGCTTTGCGTACGCCGACCTATCGACCGGTGAATTGAAGACGAGTTTACTGACGACTGACGATGCGTTAATTAACGAACTGACCAGCTTACAAACGAAGGAAATCGTCGTTGATGATTCGGTATCCGGTGACTTGCGCAAGCAGATCAAGACGCTTGGCATCTTGATTTCTGAACAGAACCAAGTCACGCCACAATCGGCGCTGAGTTACCTGACGCAGGATTTGACGGTTGATCTTGAAAAGCAGGTCGTTGAGCACCTATTAATGTACATCACAGTGACACAGAAGCGGAGTCTGGCCCACTTACAAAAAGCGGTCGCTTATGAACCGTCGTATTTTTTGAAGTTGGATCACAACTCTAAATATAACTTGGAGTTAATGAAGTCGATTCGGACGGGTAAGAAACAGGGGACGTTACTGTGGTTACTCGACGAAACTAAGACGGCAATGGGGGGCCGACTACTCAAACAGTGGTTGGACCGCCCGTTGATTGTGAAGAAGGACATTGAAACGCGTCAAAACAAGGTGGCCGCACTGTTAGACCACTATTTTGAACGCAATAATTTGCAGGAAGAATTAGTGAAGGTTTACGACTTGGAACGCCTCGCAGGCCGAGTTGCTTTTGGCAGCGTGAATGGTCGGGACTTGATCCAATTAAAAACGTCGTTACGACAGGTTCCAAAGATTCGCTATATCTTATCAGAGTTGGATGCAAAAGTTTTTGACGCGGAAGTGAGCCAACTGGACCCCGTTGAAGACGTGGCCGACCTGATTGATCAAGCTATCGTGGAAGAAGCGCCGTTGTCAGTTACGGATGGCGGAGTCATCAAGGATGGCTATGATCCGCAATTAGACAAGTATCGCGATGCCATGAATAATGGAAAAAAGTGGATTGCGGAATTAGAAGCTAAGGAACGCCAAGTGACCGGGATCAAGAACTTAAAAATCGGATTTAACCGTGTTTTTGGGTATTACATCGAAGTCACCAAAGCGAACTTGGCACAGCTCCCAAGTGATCGTTATGAACGGAAACAGACGTTGACCAACGCGGAACGGTTTAGCACACCTGAATTGAAGGAACACGAGGCCTTGATATTAGAGGCTGAGAGCCATTCTACTCAGTTAGAGTACCAACTCTTCACGAAGGTGCGCGAAACCGTTAAGGGTGCCATTAAGCGGCTTCAAACGTTAGCTAAGGCGGTCGCGGCGATTGATGTTTTACAAAGTTTCGCCGTTGTCAGTGAGGATTATCACTTTGTCCGGCCAACCTTAACCAAGTCACACGACTTGAAAATCGAAGAGGGCCGTCACCCAGTCGTTGAAAAGGTGATGGGGAATCAGAGCTACGTCCCTAACGACGTTAAGATGACCCCGGACGAAACGGTGTTGCTGATTACGGGACCCAACATGTCCGGGAAGAGTACCTACATGCGGCAGTTGGCTTTAACGGTCATCATGGCGCAGATTGGGTGTTTTGTTCCAGCTAAGTCAGCGCAACTCCCAATTTTTGACCAAATCTTTACACGCATTGGTGCGACGGATGACTTAATCTCGGGCCAAAGTACGTTCATGGTCGAGATGCAGGAAGCCAACAACGCCTTGCAACATGCGACGGCTAACAGTTTGGTCCTGTTTGACGAAATTGGTCGGGGGACCGCGACCTACGATGGGATGGCGTTGGCACAAGCAATTATTGAATTTGTGCATAACAATATCCACGCAAAGACGTTATTTTCGACCCATTATCATGAATTAACGGTTTTGGATCAAGAATTAAAAGGGTTACGCAACGTTCACGTTGGGGCCACTGAACAAAACGGGGAGTTAGTCTTTTTACACAAAGTTGAACCGGGGGCTGCCGATAAGTCGTACGGGGTCCACGTGGCTAAGTTGGCCGGGATGCCGGATGCTTTGTTGAAACGGGCGAATACGATTTTAACGAGTCTCGAAAGTCAGACGAGTGCGGTGTCCACGACGGCCGATTCCTTAGCGGCAAGTGCGGCGCCCGTACCCGATACGCAGGTCAGCCCTGTCGCATCAGAAGTTAGTGCAAGCGCTGAAGCCCAGCCGGAAGAAGTGGCTGAAGCGGATGAGCAGCTCTCATTATTCAGTGAACCGACTGTCACGAATGCTAAGGACGAAAAGGTTTTACAACAATTGAAAAACTTGAATCTGATGGCGATGACACCGATGGATGTGATGAATCAACTCTATAAGTGGCAACAGAAGTTGAGTAAATAAATTTAGATAGAAAGGCCGATGGTTATGGGAAAAATTCATGAATTGGATACCGTGTTAGCGGATCAAATCGCTGCGGGCGAAGTTGTGGAACGGCCCGCCTCGGTCGTCAAAGAATTAGTTGAAAACGCGGTGGATGCGCACGCTAGTCAAGTTGACGTGCTTATCTTGGCATCCGGGGTCCAGTCCATTCGGGTGATTGACGATGGTGACGGGATTGCTGACGAAGACGTATTAACGGCCTTTAAACGGCACGCCACGAGTAAAATCACCTCACGAAAAGACTTGTTTCAGGTACGTTCGCTAGGCTTTCGTGGTGAAGCATTACCTAGTATTGCGTCAGTTGCTGACGTCGTTATGGCGACCAGTACAGGCACGAGTGGGACGAGTATTCACTACCGTGGTGGCAAGTTATTACACCAAGCGCCAGCGCCACTGCGTCAAGGGACGGATATCACCGTCACCGATTTGTTTTTCAATACACCCGCACGGTTAAAATACTTGAAGTCACCCCAAACAGAACTAGCCAACATTGTTGACGTGGTAAACCGCCTAGCGCTGAGCTACCCTAAAGTAGCGTTTCGGCTCGTTCATAATTCCAAGGAATTATTAAAAACGGCGGGACGTGGTGACTTACAACGGGTGATTGCCGGTATTTACGGGGTAGCGAATGCCCGGAAAATGGTGGCAATCGCGGGAAACGACGATGATTTTCAACTGAAAGGGTACGTGGCGCTACCCGCCTTGACTCGTTCCAGTCGGCAATACATTACGATATTGATTAATGGACGGGCCATCAAAAACCAGCAACTGACTAAAGCGGTTATTCAAGGTTACGGGTCCAAACTGATGGTGGGGCGTTATCCGATTGCCGTTATTGACTTACGGATGGACCCGTTGCTAGTGGATGTTAACGTGCATCCCACTAAGCAGGAAGTCCGGTTAAGCAAGGAGCCCGCCTTAGCTAAGTTAATCAGCACAACAATTACGGCGCGGTTGGCGGATGTGAACTTGATTCCATCAGCCCTTACCAATTTAGGGAGCCACCGGCGGGAACGACTGAGCACGGACCAGTTGGCGATGGATCTAAACGCTGCGTCATCGCAGTACCACGTTGCCAGTATGAGTCCGCAAGCAGCGGAAAGCTTTGCGGCGTCGTTAGTGGCGGTCGCTGAACCAGCGACTAGTCCGGCAAGTGATACCGCTCAGCCAGCTACTAGTAGTGTGCCTGTAAGTCAGGCACCAGCGACAGACACGCCGTCGGAACGTCTGGCTGCTGAATCCGCTAACAGTGCGGCGCCACGGCCCATTATGATTAGTGATCGACACGAGTTACAGACAAGTGCCGTGACAGATTTTGATCAAAAGTATCAAAGTGAAACGCCGGCGTTACCATTTGGACAGCCGGCTTCGGCCGTGTCGGAAGTCGCTGACCCGGCGAGAACGGCAACGAGTGAAGCGCCCGACGCTGAGCGGTTTCCACAGTTACGTTACTTGGGACAGATGCACGGCACTTATTTGTTGGCTGAGTCTGATGATGGCATGTATATCTTGGATCAACACGCCGCACAGGAACGGATTAACTACGAATATTACCGGCAAGCCATTGGTGAGGTTAGCGCTGATCAACAAAACTTGCTAGTACCAATTATTTTAGATTATCCGACCAGTGACGTTTTAAAGATTAAGGAAAAGTTGCCGTTATTAGCGGAACTGGGACTTTACCTCGAGCCGTTTGGCGGTAATAGCTTTATTGTCCATTCGCACCCGACCTGGTTTAAAGCGGGGCAAGAAGAGGATACGATTAAGGAAATGGTTGATTGGTGTTTGCAAGATGGCCATTTGACCGTCGCGCAATTTCGTGAAAAGTCAGCCATCATGATGTCGTGTAAGCGGGCCATCAAGGCGAACCACCATTTGGATGACCAGCAGGCGCGGGCATTGCTGAAAAAACTCCCAACTTGCGAGAACCCGTTTAATTGTCCTCATGGGCGGCCGGTAACGGTTCATTTCACTAATTCTGACATGGAGCGGATGTTCAAAAGGATTCAAGATAGCCACGAATCACCACTTCATGGCTAAAAAATCAGTCGCTTAATCTATTCCGGTCGGTGTTGATTTAATGACTATGAGTTAAGATTTTGACTTGATATTGTTAAAACGTTCTCCACATGAAATTTTGGATGTGGGGAACTTTTTTAGTTGGGATGGATGGTTTGTGTCCTAAGTTGCTAATTCATTAAGATTTCGGTGAAGCGGACGGACTTTTTAGAGATTAATGGTAAAATGAGACCATTGTTTTAGGTTAGGTCTTATATGGGGTTACATAATTGGCATTAATTTAGGAAAAAGGGGAATAAATCTTTGATTAAAGGACGTAAAATACCGTTAGCGGTCTGGTATAGTTTAATGTTTGTCCTCATTGCGGCAATCAGCTATAGCGGACTGTTTTTGGCGGGACGCACGCTCATTTGGGAAGTCGATGGGATCGCGCAACACTTTCCAATCCTATTAACCTTCCAAGAAATATTGCGTGGTGGGGGTCAGGGCCTGTTTAGCTGGTCTTGGAACCTCGGCTTAGGTGCGGACCAGCTGACAACGTTTGCCTACTACGTAGTAGGTGATCCGTTTAACTACTTAGTTGCCTTCATTCCGCGTGCACACTTGGAGTGGGGTTACCAGGCGTTGATTTTACTGCGCCTTTATTTTGTCGGGCTGGCGTTCTTAGCCTTTAGCCACCAGTTTAAATTTGGCCGGTTTAGCCAGCTGATTGGGAGCTTAACCTACACGTTTACGGCGTACACGTTTTATGTTGGGATGCACCACCCGTTCTTCTTATTACCGATGATTTGGTTCCCATTGCTCTGTTGGGCGATTGAACGGGTCCTACGTGGGCACAGTTGGGTGCCACTAAGCATCATTACGGCAGTTGTTATCATGAGTAACTTTTACTTTGCCTACTTGCTGGCCCTTGGAAGTTTGATTTACGCGTTAGTCCGATTTTGGGCACGGAAACGCGAGGGCGCTAAGATGCGTTCATTTTTACAACTCCTTTGGCGCTTAGCGGTTGCGGTGCTGCTTGGTGTTGGAATGGCCGGGATTATCCTAGTGCCAACTTTACTGGCCATGTTGCACGCCACCCGGGCAAGCTTTAACTTTGCCAACGGCTTGCTGACTTATCCAATCAACTACTACGTGAACTTGCCTAACCGGTTGTTAACTAATGGTGGTAGCGTGCAGTATTGGATCACGCTTGGTCTGAGTGGGATTAGCTTTATTGGCATGATTTATACGTTACGCCACTTTAAGCGGTACTGGGTCTTAAACTGGGTTTTGATTGCCATGATGATTGGTATCTTAATGCCGAGTTTTGCCGCCGTCTTCAACGTCTTTTCGACACCGTCAAATCGGTGGTTATTGATGGCGACCTTAGTATTTGCTTACGCCACGATGGTGCTAGTTGACCATTTAGCGGAATTAACGGCGGGGGATTTGAAATGGATCGCGGGCGTTAGTTTCGGTTGGCTCATCTTAATTTGGCTCATCAACGGCTTTTATCTCAATATTCGTAAGCACGACATTGCGACTTACTTGATTTTATTGGCGTTAGTCGGGCTGCTGTTGGCAAAACGCAGCCTGAAGCTGACTTCCCGCCAGTTTAACGTGTTGCTACTAGGGGTGGTCACGCTGAACTTGGCGAACAACGGACTCGGCTGGTTAAGTACGAATACCAATTCCAACAGTACGGAACAGATTCGCCAGGGAACCGCAATGAAGTGGGTGAAGGGTTACGTTGATGGGGCGCAAACCGGGTTGCCAAAAAGTGGGCAGTTTTACCGGACGGCCCTCGTGCCGAACTACTACACGATGCGTTCCGCTGAAAGCGACGTGCCGATGGTCTTAGGCACCCACACTGTCGGCTCGTATTTTTCCGTGCAAAATTCCTACGTTGGCCAGTTAAGTCAGACGTTAGGCAATTCGGAATACGCCATGAATTCGCCCCTTGGAACTTTAAACGGGCGGACGACTTTCAATAACTTACTTGGAGTCCAGTACATGTTTGCCAGGGAAGACCAGTTGAAAGGACAATCGTTACCAGCGGGATACCAAGTCGTGAAAACGAAGGCCGGGGACCCCAAAATTTATCCGGACCAGTTTATTTACGGGTTGAGTAACCATACCGGGACGGTGCTGCTCAAGTCGACTAACGCGTTACCACTGGCTTACACGCAAACGCAACGGTTGAACGCAACGAAGTTTAACCAGCTGAGTGCGGTCGATAAAGAACAAGCGTTGTTACAAGGCGCCGTGACGTCTGGTTCCGCAAGCGGCGTTAAAACGGTCGCGCCTAAAAAGACCGGGCAGGAAGTGGCCTATACGGTTCAGGCCGACGACACGACGGTGTTGGATAGTACGGATAAAGTCATTATTTATCGAAATCAACACAGTACTGGAACGTCCAATAATCTTTTGAGTAAATTACCAGACAAAACGGTCACGTTGACGGATAAACAGCGGGTTAGTTTGACACCCGCAACCGGGATGACCAATCCTAGTCAACGACTGCTGAATCTGATTCAAGAAAATCAACAGTGGTTAGCGAAAAACGCGGAAACCAACGCCAATGGCTTAAAGTCGATGATTAGTGATGTGCAGGGGCACCAGGTTCCTTATCAGCTCACCATTAAGCACCCAAAACGGTACCGGAATACTGAAATGTACTTGGTCCTAGATGGCATCACCTATGACCGGTCATCCATTAAAAATGAGCTAAAGACCAGTCAAAACACCAACGTCTTTACGGACCGACCGTATACGAAGGTCGACTATTTAGACGATATTCGCGACGGATTGAAGGGTAACCTGAGTGCCAGCGGGTATTCGCTAAATGCTCAGACGGTGGATAACTTGGTCAGCTTTAACCAGCTCGGAACGACAAACATGTCGGATTACGAACCGCGGACTAAGGCGGTGATTAACCTTGGCAATAGCCACTCGGCACGGAAAACGATCGTGTTGAACTTTACAAGTATTCGCGGCATGCACTTTAAGTCCGCCAAGTTAATTGCGGTGCCATTTGGAAAGGCGTACGCGCAACAAACGCACCGACTTCAACAACAAGGGTTGCAAGGCCTAAAGGTGACGAATAACCAAGTGACGGGAAAGACGCGGACAACGAAGGCCAGTGTCCTAACGACGTCGATTCCGTATTCCACTGGGTGGCAGCTACAAGTTGACGGCAAGCCCGTTAAGACGCAAATTGTCAACTTAGCCTTCGTGGGGGCGCAGCTAAGTTCGGGGCACCACACGATCAAGTTAACCTATCAGACGCCGGGATTGACACTAGGGCGTTGGTTGAACGTGATTTGCGGGCTCATCGTATTAGGACTTGCTGGTTGGCAAGGTTGGTGCTGGTACCGTGGATTGGGAAATGACCGCCATGACGGCTGATGCTGGTTAATTGTGGAGCAATCGTTAGTTCCAAATGAAATTCTGATAAATACGATACGTTTGAATAATTAAAAATCCCCATACTTAGCTTCTAACCAGAATGTTGCGACATTCTAGGCACGAAAGCTAAGTATGGGGATTTAAATTAGGCGTTAATTTTCTGAATCAAATGGTCTGGTACCCGTGGTTGCGTCTTGAACTTAGTCCATTCACTGTCAGCTACAAGCATGACAAGTGGGGTGCTGGTTGTGGTTAGCCAGGTTTTACGTGGCGTGATTTCTGCCATGGCTTCCGTAATGTCAGCGTTGACTTCCGCTTCGGTAATTTGCCATAAGCGGTGGGTGACGTTGTATTCATCCGTAAATTCGTACGCTTTTGGGAAGTGACCAACCCAGTCGTCGATCAACATCTCAATGACTGGATGCTTAGGGTAGAGCACCGTGTTGATCCCACCAGGAAGCATGGTGGTGACACTGACTTGTTCGGGCCAGCTGGCGATGAGTCGCCACTGATGAATCCCATTTTGGGTCAGTTCGTACCAATAATAGCTCGTCCCGGGTTGAACGTGGGTGTCCGCGGACGTCCAGCTTGAATTGTTAGTGGTTAATTTTGTGAGTCCCGCGTCGGTTGGTAAGACGGCGGTAAAGGGCTTAATTTCCATATATAAAGGCCTCCTGAACACTGAGCATAGCACGTTTCAGACGTGCCCGGCAAGGATTTGCGCAAAAAACGGATTTTCTGGAGGCGGTGAGCCAAAGCGTCTCTAGAAATGTGGTACAATTTAGCAAGCAAACATACGTTTTTATTAAAGGAGTTTTTAAGTCGTGTATGAATACTTTCTCGGCCAAATTACTGATGTTACGCCTAGCTTCGTGGTGATCGAAGTGAGCGGTATCGGTTATAAAGTCTTAACGGCCAATCCGTATCGTTACCAAGTTGGTGACGCGCAAGTCAAGATGTATATTCACCAAGCCGTTAGTGATAACGGGATGAGCCTGTTTGGCTTTTACGACGCCGATGAAAAGGCGCTGTTTGAAAAGCTACTCAACGTTTCTGGAATCGGGCCGAAATCCGCGCTAGCGATTTTAGCCAACAACGACCATTCCGGGCTAATTCAAGCGATTAATCAGGAAAACGCGACGTATTTGACCAGCTTCCCAGGGGTCGGTAAGAAGACGGCGCAACAGATTGTTTTAGATTTGAAGGGTAAATTAAACGACTTAAACGTTGACGTCACTGGTCAAACAGAGTTAGATGTCACGACGCCAGAAGTCGACGGTGCGTTAGCGGATGCGTTGGCAGCTTTAGCTGCGCTAGGCTACTCGCAACGTGAAGTAAAAAAAGTGACCAAGTCATTAGAAACTTATAGCCAGAGTAAGCAAGTTGATACGAACGACTTACTCAGTGAAGGGTTACGGTTATTGACCAAGTAAAGGGGGAATCATTGATGGACGAAGACAAGATTTTATCTGGCGATAAGACTGACGATGCCGAAGCTTCGCTTGAAAAGTCGTTGCGTCCGCAAACGTTAGCCCAATACATCGGTCAAGATCAGGTCAAACATGAATTAAGTGTTTACATTGAAGCCGCACGCAAGCGTCAAGAATCACTGGACCACGTGCTGTTATTCGGCCCACCCGGGTTAGGGAAAACGACGCTGGCGATGGTGATTGCTAACGAGATGCAGGTGCACATTCGAACGACGAGTGGTCCGGCCATTGAAAAGCCAGGGGATTTAGTCGCACTCTTGAATGAATTGGAACCTGGTGATATCTTATTTATTGATGAAATTCATCGGCTACCAAAGATCGTTGAAGAAATGCTTTATTCTGCGATGGAAGACTTTTACGTCGATATCGTGGTCGGACAGGGCCCAACTGCCCATCCAGTCCACTTCCCGTTACCGCCGTTTACCCTGATTGGGGCGACGACGCGAGCCGGCATGCTATCAGCACCGTTGCGGGATCGGTTTGGGATCGTTGAACACATGGAATACTACGCGATTCCTGACTTGGAAGACATCGTGAAGCGAACGGCGGATATTTTTCAAACGAGTATCAAGCCGTCGGGGGCCCATGAAATTGGGCGCCGTTCACGGGGAACGCCGCGGATTGCGAACCGGTTGTTCAAGCGTATCCGGGATTTTGCGGAAGTTGCGGACCAGGACGCTATCGATGAGACCATTGTGAGCCGTTCGTTGACCTATTTACGGGTTGACCAAGACGGGTTGAACGAAACGGATAACAAGTTACTACGAACGATGATCGAATATTACGATGGCGGTCCGGTCGGGCTAGCCACGATTGCGGCGAACATTGGCGAAGAGACAGATACGATTGCGGAAGTGGTCGAGCCGTACCTGTTACAGATTGGCTTTTTGAAACGAACACAGCGGGGCCGGGTCGTCACGATCAAAGGCTACCAACACTTAGGGGTACCATACCCAACCAACGATTAAAGATAAGGGGTTGCAATATGAGCTTAACACTTGAAGATTTTGACTATGATTTACCACATGAATTAATTGCCCAGACACCCATCAAGCAACGTGATACTTCACGTTTACTTGAACTTGACCGTAAAACGGGCGTCATGCAAGACAAACACTTCTACGACATTATTGACCAACTAAATCCCGGTGACGCGGTTGTCATGAACAATTCGCGGGTGATGCCAGCCCGGTTATACGGGGTCAAGCCCGAAACTGGTGGGCACGCTGAAGTATTATTACTGCATAATACCGAGGGTGACGAGTGGGAAACCCTGATGAAACCTGCAAAGCGTGCGCACGTTGGAACCGTGATTTCTTTTGGTGACGGGAAGTTGACCGCAACGGTGACCGCCGAGAAAGAAGATGGGATTCGAATGATTGAGTTCCATTACGACGGGATTTTTATGGAAATTTTGGAAAGCTTAGGCGAAACGCCGTTACCACCATACATTAAAGAAAAACTCGATGACCCGGATCGTTACCAGACCGTTTACGCCAAGGAAAATGGCTCGGCGGCGGCCCCAACGGCGGGGTTACATTGGACGAAGGACCTATTGCAAAAAGTCCAAGATAAAGGGGTCAAGTTGGTTTACCTGACCTTGCACGTGGGCTTAGGGACCTTTAGACCAGTCGAAGAAGATAACATTGAAGACCATAAGATGCACAGTGAATTTTATCGGTTGGATGAAGACGCCGCTAAGACGTTAAACGAAGTTCGCCAAAACGGTGGTCGTATTATCGCCACTGGGACGACGTCAATTCGGACGTTGGAAACGGTTGGAACGAAGTTTAATGGTGAAATCAAGCCAGATTCTGGTTGGACGGACATCTTCATTAAGCCCGGCTACCAGTGGAAAGTGGTTGACGCGTTCATCACGAACTTCCATTTGCCAAAATCAACGCTGGTGATGCTAGTCGCTGCCTTTACGGGGCGTGACATGATTTTAAATGCTTATCAACACGCGATTGATGAACGGTACCGTTTCTTCAGTTTTGGGGATGCAATGTTCATTCATTAGTCACGAAGTAGTGAAAGTGAAGGGCCTGAGGCGGTAATTGCGTCTCGGGCTCTTGGTGTTTTCAAGTCGTGGCCGCGCTGGTTAGCGCTGGCGTTTCGTGCTATGATATTCAAAGTTTAGCAACGTTTTTAACGGAGGAAAATATATGGAACCGGCAATTAAATACCGATTAATTAAAAAAGAAAAGCATACTGGTGCGCGGTTGGGCGAATTAATCACCCCACATGGCACGTTCCCAACCCCAATGTTCATGCCCGTGGGAACTCAGGCGAGTGTGAAATCCTTAGCACCTGAAGAATTGGATGCGATGGGAGCTGGCGTGATCCTTTCCAACACGTATCACTTGTGGCTACGCCCGGGTGAACAAATCGTGAAGGAAGCCGGGGGTCTGCACAAGTTTATGAACTGGAACAAGGGAATCTTGACCGATTCCGGCGGTTTCCAAGTGTTCTCGTTGGCCAAAAATCGAGACATTACCGAAGAAGGGGTTCACTTTAAGAATCACTTGAACGGGTCCAAGATGTTCTTGTCACCAGAAAAGGCCATTCAGATTGAAAATGATCTCGGACCAGATATCATGATGAGTCTGGACGAATGTCCACCGTTTTTTGAAAGCTACGATTACGTCAGCAAATCAGTGGCGCGGACGAGTCGTTGGGCGGAACGGGGCTTGAAGGTTCACCAACACCCAGACTACCAAGGCTTGTTCGGAATTGTGCAGGGTGCCGGCTTTAAGGATTTACGGGAACAAAGCGCCAAGGACCTTGTTAGCTTGGATTTCCCAGGCTACTCGATTGGTGGCCTTTCCGTTGGGGAATCCAAGGCAGAAATGAATCATGTCTTGGACTTCACGACACCGTTACTCCCTGAAAACAAACCCCGGTACTTGATGGGCGTTGGTTCAGCGGACGCATTGATCGATGGCGCCATTCGTGGTGTTGACATGTTTGACTGTGTCTTACCAACCCGGATTGCCCGTAACGGGACTTGTATGACGTCGCATGGGCGCTTAGTCGTGAAAAATGCGGCCTATGCCCACGATTTCTCCCCACTGGATGACAACTGTGATTGTTATACGTGTCGGAACTTCAGTCGGGCTTACATTCGTCACTTGATCAAGGCTGACGAAACTTTTGGGCTACGGTTAACTAGTTATCATAACTTATACTTCTTACTGAACGTGATGAAGCAAGTGCGGCAGGCGATTCTAGATGATAACTTACTAGAGTTCCGGCAAGATTTTTTTGAAATGTACGGTTTTAACGAGAAAAATCCCAAAAACTTCTAGGTATACTAGTAATTTAAGGTGTAATTTGTTAAAGTTAAAGATAGTCAAACAAATAGATTAGGAGCGATTTTAAAAATGCCAAATGCTGGTTCATTAACATCAATTCTGTTTATCGTGGTCATGTTCGCGTTCTTATACTTCTTCATGATCCGTCCGCAGAGAAAACAACAACAAAAACATCAAAGTATGTTAAGCAAGATTAAACGCGGTGATAAGGTTACTACCATTGGCCGTTTGCACGGTGTCGTTGATGAAGTCAACGAAGCCGACAAGACGGTTACCCTTGATTGTGATGGGATTTTTCTTGTTTTTGATTTAAATGCCATTGCTAAGATTGCACCTGCTGATGAAGGCACGTCACACATCGCAGCCAAATCAGATGCAACTTCAGCTGAAAGCAGTGCGGCTAGCAGTGAAAGCACCGCTGCCGAAAGTGCTGACAGCCAAGCTGACGATCCTGAATCAAAATAGTTGTTAGGTTGATTAAGTAAAACAAACGTTAAAGTGGGACTTAAGTTAATTCTTAAGTCTCATTTTTTGTGCTTGAATTGGGATAACTAGTTAACTCCGGTTGCCACTGATGGCATGCGGTCGTGGCCTAAAATCAGAAAAACAACTAGTAAGTTAAAGAGGTTTCTCTACCAAAAGAAACGTATGTTCGTGTATAATGAATGTTACAAGGAGGGGATTATGGTGGCCCAGTCGATTATTGAAGCACCGATTCGGATTGATGCGAGTCGTAAAATTGTGCACGTCGATATGGATGCGTTCTATGCGTCAATTGAAGAACGTGAGCACCCAGCGTACAAGACACAACCGCTCGTCATTGCCCATGATCCCCGTCAAACCGGTGGCCGCGGCGTCGTGACGACGGCCAATTACGTGGCGCGGCAGTACGGGGTCCATTCGGCGATGCCGGCTGCCAAAGCCCTCGAGCTTTGCCCTAAGGCCGTCTTTAAAACGCCCAATTTTCCTTTGTACCGCGAAGTGTCTGCTCAGATTCACCGGATCTTTCATGAATACACCGATATGATTGAACCGATTGCCTTTGATGAAGCCTATCTCGACGTGACTCATAATAAGAAACACATTCACAGTGCGGTTCAGTTGGCCCACGAGCTCCAACAAGAGATTTGGAAACAGACGAATTTGACTTGTTCGACGGGGATTTCCTATAACAAGTTTATTGCTAAGTTAGCGTCTGATTACCGGAAACCGGCCGGGGTCACGATTGTGTTACCTCAGGATGCGGAACCATTTTTACTGCGTGAACCCATTGAAAAATTTCGTGGGGTCGGCAAGAAGACGGTCCCGAAGATGCATGATTTAGGTATTAAAACGGGGCAGGACTTATTTAATCAGTCGGAGTTGGACCTCATTAAAAACTTTGGTAAGCTGGGCTATATTCTCTACCGCCGGGTGCGGGGGAGCGATGACCGTCCCGTAGAGTACCAGCGTGAACGAAAGTCAATCGGCAAGGAACGGACTTTTGGCCCGTTCTTAACGACACAGGTCGAGGTCAACGAACACCTACAAGAACTGGCCAAGATGGTTTCTGAAACGATGGTGTCGCACCAACGACACGGGAAGACGCTCGTCTTGAAGTTGCGTTATGGGGATTTTGTCACGATTACCAAGCGGCGCACGTTTGGGGAGTTTCTGCCCAATGATCCGGTCGTCTTTGATCGGTACGCTGAAGAGATTTTTGACGAAGTTGTTGACGACCATTTTGATACGGGAATCCGTTTACTGGGAATTACCCTGACTGGTCTTGCGCCGCTCGCGTTTGAAAATTTAACCTTGCCGCTTTATCCGAATGAAAACTAATTCATTTGGCGAAAATGGTATTGTTCGGTATACTGGAGTACTGTGACAGTTTTTCAGCCACCAGTAAATTCAGAAATGGGAAGGATCATTATGACCGTCCAGACAGAAATCTTAACTTTAATTAAACAAGCAAAAACAATTATTATTCACCGTCACCAACGCCCAGACCCGGATGCAATCGGGAGTCAGCTTGGCTTGGCGGACATTATTAAAACGAGTTTCCCTGATAAGAAAGTTTTAACGCCCGGCAAACAGTACCATGGTTTTGACTGGCTCGGTCAAATGGATACTGTCACGGAAGAAGATTACAAAGACGCCCTCGTCATGATTTTGGATACGGCTAATCAGCCCCGGGTTGATGGCGAATTTTACCAAAAGGGCAGTACGATGATTAAAATCGACCACCATCCCAACGACGATGCTTTTGGTGATGTTCAGTGGGTAGACGTTGATGCTTCTAGTACCAGTGAAATGATTTATAACTGGTACGCGGAAGTGGGGTCTGAGTTGAAGTTAACGGCCGAAGCGGCCCGGTTGCTATACGCTGGGATCGTTGGTGATACGGGACGCTTCCTGTACCCCGCCACGCAACCTAGCACGATGCGCGCTGCCGCAGCTTTGATGGAAGCGGGAGCGGACGCCACCGCCGTTAACCGGATTGAAGATACGATTACGTTACCAGTAGCCCGGTTATCAGCTTATGTTTATGAACATTTAACCCAGCTAGATTCTGGGGCAGCTTACGTTATTTTAACGAACGATTTGATGGATTCATTTGAAATTGGCGATGCCAGCACGGCCGGGGTCGTCCCATTACCTGGTCGAATTGACACGGTCCAGTGTTGGGCAATCTTTGTGCAACAAAAGGAAGGCGACTTCCGGATTCGGTTACGTTCCAAGGGTCCCGCAATCAATGAATTGGCCAAAAATCATGGCGGTGGTGGCCACGCCCTAGCCAGTGGTGCTAAGGCTGCCGACCAGCAAGAGATTGAGACCGTCGTCCGTGAACTGGACCAAGTTGCCAGTCATTATGAGAAAGAGGTTTAAGTATGACCGCAAGTTTTGAAGATTTTAAATTGCAGCCGTTTTTAATGCAAGCATTAACGGAGATCAATTTCCGCAAACCTACCAAGGTGCAAGAAAAATTGATTCCAGTAATTGCTGACGGCCGCAGTGTGATTGGTCAATCCGCAACTGGGAGTGGGAAGACCCATACCTTTTTGTTGCCGATGATCAATCAGTTGAACCCGGATGAACGCCGGGTTCAAGCCGTGATTACGACCCCTAGTCGGGAACTCGCCTATCAGATTCAGGCGGCAGCCAAGCAGCTGATCCAACACAGTCCTAAGGCGTTACACATTGGACTGTACGTGGGTGGGACTGACAAACAGGACCAAATTGATAAGTTAAACCGGCACCAACCCCAACTAATTATTGGGACACCGGGTCGGATTTTAGATTTAATGCGCTCACAAGCGTTGGACGTGCATACTGCGGGTCAACTAGTCGTGGACGAAGCGGACATGACGTTGGACTTAGGGTTCTTAAACGTTGTTGACCAAATTGCTGGTCGGATGCCGGCTGATTTACAGATGCTGGTCTTCTCCGCAACGATGCCACAAAAATTAACCCCGTTCTTGAAGAAGTACATGAATAACCCAGTTATGGAAGAGATTCCAGTAGAATCAGTGATTAGTCCAACCATTGATAACTGGTTGTTACCAACTAAGAGTCATGACAAAAACAGTATTATTTACCAGTTACTCACAATTGGGGAACCTTACCTGGTTCTAATTTTTGCCAACACCAAGGAACGGGTTCAAGAATTGACCCATTATCTGCGGAAACAAGGCTTAACGGTCGCCATGATTCACGGAGACATTAAGCCCCGTGAGCGGAAACGTGTAATGCGGGACGTTCAACAACTGAAGTATCAATTCGTTGTCGCCACCGACTTAGCAGCGCGTGGGATCGATATCGAAGGGGTTTCGCACGTTATTAACGATGACATTCCAAACGACCTTGAATTCTTCATTCACCGGGTTGGCCGGACGGGCCGAAACGGGATGGCGGGAACGGCTATCACGTTATATAGTCCTGGTGAAGAAGACAAAGTCAGCGCGGTTGAAGCGATGGGCATCAAGTTTAAGCCTAAAGCCATTCGTGACGGAGAAATCGTAGATTCATACGACCGGAACCGCCGGGCTAACCGTGGGCCTAAGCAAGAAAAGCTGGACACAACGTTGATTGGTTTCGTGAAGAAATCCAAGAAGAAGATCAAACCGGGTTACAAGCGTCGTATTCGGAAAAAGATCAGTGACAAGGCGCGCATGGATCGCCGGATTGAACAACGCGCTTCGATGCGACAAGCTCGAAAAGATCGGAAGTCTTAGTTGCATAGTCAGGATTGACAACAACGCGGAAGACTTTTATACTTTTGAGAGTAAGGACATATTTAACTCCCACGTCGGTTTAGAAACGCTTTGGTTGCTGAAAAAAGTGCGGTGTGAGTTAGATGCTACCTGTGATCAATGACTAGTCAACTAGTCCGTTTCTCAGCGTTAATGAGCTTAAGAGGTAAACGAATACATCGTTGCAAGCAAAGTGGTACCGCGTTAACAGCGTCTTTGCTAGCAACGGTGTTTTTTTGCCTAGACATAAACCAGAAAGGGTGCCAAATTGATATGAAGAAGTTAAGCAGTAGTGAAATTCGGCAAATGTACTTGGACTTTTTCCACGAAAAAGGTCATACGATCGTGCCAAGTGCGTCACTAGTTCCTGTAGATGACCCAACGTTACTTTGGATCAACTCCGGGGTTGCCACAATGAAGAAGTATTTTGATGGGTCCGTTGTTCCCGATAATCCCCGAATGACGAGTTCACAAAAGAGTATTCGGACTAACGATATTGAAAACGTCGGTCGGACCGCGCGACACCACACGTTATTTGAAATGTTAGGGAACTTCTCTGTAGGTGATTACTTTAAAAAAGAAGCCATCACGTGGGCGTGGGAACTTTTAACGTCTCCTAAGTGGTTTGGATGGGATCCTGAAAAGCTTTATATGACGGTCTATCCCAAGGACGAAGACGCGGCTAAGTTCTGGGAAGCAGCCGGTGTTAAACCCGACCACATCGTCAAAGTGGAAGATAACTTCTGGGATATCGGCCAAGGCCCATCCGGCCCCGATTCTGAAATTTTCTATGATCGTGGTGAAGCCTTCAATAATTTGGATGATGATGATCCCGAAAACTATCCTGGCGGCGAAAACGAACGCTACCTTGAAGTTTGGAACATCGTGTTCTCACAATTTAACCACACGCCAGAAAATACTTACGAACCGTTGCCACGTAAAAACATTGATACGGGGATGGGCCTCGAACGGGTCGTTTCAATTTTCCAAAACGCCCCAACGAACTTTGAAACCGACTTATTCCTGCCAATCATTCGGAAGACTGAAGAACTCAGTGCTGGCAAGCATTACGGTGATAACAAGCAGGACGACGTGTCGTTTAAAGTGATTGCGGACCATGCGCGCGCAATTACGTTTGCGATTTCTGACGGCGCCTTACCTTCAAACGAAGGTCGGGGCTACGTTATCCGGCGTTTAATTCGGCGTGCAATTTTGCACGGCCAAAAATTAGGCCTCAAGGAAGCCTTCTTGGATAAGCTCGTGCCAATTGTCGGCGAAATTATGCAATCACACTATCCTGACGTGTTGAAGAACGCCAGCTACATTGAAAAAATTGTGGCTTCTGAAGAAAGTCGCTTTAACGAAACGTTAAACGATGGGCTTAACCTGTTGAACAACTTGATTGCGGAAACCAAGCAAGCTGGCAATGATACCTTGTCTGGTGCCGCTGCGTTCAAGTTGTATGATACGTACGGTTTCCCATTTGAACTGACTAAGGAATACGCGGGCGACGAAAACTTACAAGTTGACGAAGCTGGTTTTGAAGTTGAAATGAAGGCCCAACGTGATCGGGCCCGCAACGCGCGGAGCAACGCCAAGTCTATGGGTGTGCAACGGAGCCTATTGATCGATATCAAGACCCCTAGTGAATACGTTGGTTACGATGAATTGACAGATGTTCAAGGCGTTCTTAACGACATTATCGTTGATGAAAAGTTGGTCGACGACGTTGAAAGTGGAACGGCTGAGATGATTTTCAGTAAGACCCCGTTCTACGCTGAAATGGGTGGTCAGGTTGCTGACCGCGGTGTGATTTTAGATGCCAACGGTGAAACGGTTGCCAAGGTGACTGACGTACAAAATGCGCCTAATAAGCAACATTTGCACACGGTTGAAGTTTTAAAACCGATGCACAAGGATGCCACTTACACCTTGAACGTCGACTTAGCTTTCCATGCGAAAGTTGAAAAGAACCATACGGCGACCCACTTGTTGGATCAAGCATTACGCGACGTCTTGGGCGAACATACGCAACAGGCCGGCTCACTCGTTGAACCCGACTACTTGCGGTTTGACTTTACCCACTTTGGTCAAGTGACGGCTGAAGAATTAGCCAAGGTTGAACAAATCGTTAACGATAAGATTTGGGCAGCTCTTCCCGTCTCAGCAATTCAAACGGACCAAGAAACTGGTCATAAGATGGGCGCCATTGCCGTCTTTACCCAGAAGTACGGTAAAATTGTACGGGTCGTTTCAATCGGCGACTACTCAATTGAATTTGATGGTGGGACCCACGTTAAGAACAGTAGTGAATTAGGTTTATTCAAGATTGTTTCTGAAGCCGGTGTCGGTGCCGGGGTTCGACGGGTCGAAGCCGTTACCTCGAAGGAAGCCTTCGAACTGTTGGCTAGTGAAGAACAACAATTGAAACAACTTGCGGTTCAAGTTAAAGCACCGAAGTTGACCGACGTTGTAACCCGGGTCAGCCAGTTACAAGCTGATTTGAAAGCTGAACAACAGAAGAGTGCCAAGTTGGAAGGCCGTTTAGCTAAACAACAGGCTGGCGCGGTCTTTGATCAAGTCGATACGGTCAACGGGACAACCTTGATTGCCCAACAAGTTGAAGTGTCCGGGATGGACCAATTGCGTCAATTTGGGGATACTTGGAAAGCTAAACAGTACTCCGACGTCCTAGTCTTAGGAACGGCCATTGGCGATAAGGTTAACTTATTAGTTGCCGTTAGTGATGAAAAGGTCAAAGCTGGCATTAAAGCTGGTGACTTAATCAAAGCAATTGCCCCTAAAGTTGGTGGTGGCGGTGGTGGTCGCCCAACCTTAGCTCAAGCCGGTGGGAAGAACCCTGCTGGATTACCAGCTGCTTTAAAGGCTGCACACGATTGGTTGAGTGAACAATAAAAGAATTAAACGGCACTTAGTCTGACTAGTGCTAGTAAGTGTCTCTCGAGATTTTTTGAGAGACACTTTTTTTGATCTTCCAATAAGAATTGAAAGCTGAAATTTGGATTTGAGCCTCCAGACCGTCCCCCTTAGTACATCAAGGCTACCCGATGAAGCTGTTTTAATTGAAAACGCCACTGAAAAAGTTTTTTGGCGGTGAAAGTTGGGTCTAAGTGAGTGCGGTTACAAGTCCGGTATGGCTAGGGATTAACTAATTGCTTTATTACGAATGTGTTACATCAGAATGGATTGATTGTACTTCACAAGGCCATTTAGTAGAATAGATTAGAAGCGGAAACTAGCGGGAGGTGCTTTATATGAGTTCATTAGACAAAACAATGTACTTTGACTTCGATAATGATAACGTTAAGGATGTCCATGACACGTTAACGACAGTTTATGAAGCGTTACAAGAAAAGGGTTATAACCCGATCAACCAGATTGTAGGTTACTTGCTATCTGGGGATCCGGCGTATATCCCGCGTTTAAATGATGCTCGGAATTTAATTCGTAAGCATCAACGCGATGAAATTATCGAAGAGCTGGTCAAGTCCTACTTGAAGGCAGATAAGGATGTTAATGCATGAAGTTAATGGGTTTAGATGTTGGTTCCAGAACAGTGGGTGTGGCCGTTAGTGATATTTTCGGTTGGACTGCACAGAGTGTTGAAATTGTTCGGATTAACGAAGACGAGGAAGAATTCGGGATTGACCGAATTGCAGAATTAGTCAAAGAGCACGAAACAAAAGGGTTTGTGCTCGGGTTGCCGAAGAACATGAACAACTCGTTGGGACCACGGGCCGAGGCTTCTAAGCATTATGGCGACCTATTAACAGCGCGATTCCATTTACCAGTGGATTTCGAAGACGAGCGCTTAACGACGGTGGAAGCCGATCGGATGTTGGTGGAAGAAGCCAACGTTTCACGTAAGAAGCGCAAAAAGGTGATCGATAAGTTAGCGGCAGGTTTGATCTTGCAAAACTACTTAGATCGCCATGGTAAACTCACACAAGAATAGCGAGGAACTAACATGAGCCAAAACCAAAGCAAAGACAACGATGTGATCACATTAGTTGATGACGAAGGCAACGAAACTTTATTCAATATTTTATTCACATTTGATTCGGAAGACTTCGGTCATTCATACATTCTATTGTACCCGGCCGATGCGGCTGCGGACGACGAAGTGGATATCCAAGCCTACATCTTCGATCCTGAAGATGGAGACAACGGGGAACTACAATTGATTGAATCCGATGAAGAATGGGATATGGTTGAACAAGTACTGAACACCTTCTTAGCTGATGACGGTGGCATGCAGTAAGTTTTGACCAGAACTCGACACGTGATTAGACGGAATGACCATAGTGATAATGGCGTGGTGAGTCGTTGAAAGGAGTCTGGGATTTCCCAGGCTCCTTTTTGTCGGGAGTAGGGCCGCGGCTGATGGGGCTACGGTTCGCATAAACGCCCGTATCATGCTAAAATATTAGATGTTATTGGAAAGGAAGCGGATGTTGATGACTGCGAACAAACGACGCTTTAAAGCAGAAATTGATGGTCATGCGTACACGATCATCGGAACGGCATCTGATCGGCACATGCAAACGGTGACGCGGATGATGAATGAACAAATCGAACAATTAAAAAAATTAGCACCCGACCTCTCAGATCAAGAAGTGGCGACGTTACTCGCCTTTAACGCGATCTCAGATCAGGTGGACAAACAAGCAGAGTTATTGAAGATGCAAACGGATGATGCTAACAACTAACTGCATCATCTATTTTTTTGCAACCTTCGTTACCGACTCAGAGCTTCGGGGGTAAGTTATAAGTGAATCCTAAAGTATTAAAAACATTAGAGTATCAACAAATTAAACAACAACTGGCACCGTACTTAGTTTCGGCAGCCGGGCAAAAAGAGTTAAACGCGTTGCAGCCGCAAAGTGACCAAGCGGCAATCCAACTAGCGCTAGATGAAACGAATGACGGGGCGGAAGTTTACCGGTTAAAGGGTGGTATTCCGATTGCGCGTCTCGCAGACATCGCACCGCACATGAAGCGGTTAGCGATTGGAGCAACTTTAAATGGGAGTGAACTGGGGCAGGTGGGCCGCGTCTTAAAGACGACCCGCGCAATCACCCGGTTCTTTGATGACCTGTTAGAAGATGCGCCTGAAAATGAAATTCGGCACCTATTTGATGAGGTTCAGGAACTTGTTACGTTGCCTGAAGTGACGAAACGCCTCGCTACGGCCATTGAGGGTGACGGGCATATTACGGATGACGCTTCACCACAGTTGAGTAGTATCCGTAGTAATATCAGCCGTACCGAGGGTGAAATCCGCAGTAAGATGGAGCATTACACCCGTGGTCGTGATTCTAAGTATTTGAGTGATCCAATTATTACGATTAGAAATGACCGGTACGTTATTCCGGTCAAGGCTGAAAATCGCTCCCGCTTCGGTGGCATCGTCCACGACCAAAGTGCCAGTGGTCAGACCCTGTTCATCGAACCACAGGCGGTCATGGCGTTAAATGACCGGTTACGTCAAAATCAGGTTGCCGAAAAACAAGAAGAACAACGGATTTTAGAGGAATTGTCGAACTTGATTTCACCTTATCAAGATGAAATCCTCCAAAACGCCGCTATCTTGGGCCACTTTGATTTTATTAATGCGAAGGCGCGCTACGCCCATGATATGCGTGCGACTGAGCCTCAACTCTCGGCGGATAACCAAGTCTACCTACGACAGGCGCGGCACCCGTTAATTGATGCCAAAAAAGTCGTTGCTAACGATATTACGTTAGGGACCGACTACCAAGCCATCGTCATTACCGGGCCTAACACTGGTGGGAAAACCATTACCTTAAAGACGTTAGGGTTGTTACAACTGATGGGCCAATCCGGTTTATTTATCCCGGTCGACGAAGGTAGTCGAATCGGGATTTATAACGAAATTTTTGCCGATATCGGTGATGAACAATCGATTGAACAAAACCTCAGTACCTTCTCGTCACACATGGAGAACATTGAAAGCTTCTTAAAGCAGATCGACCAACGTAGCCTAGTCCTAGTCGATGAATTAGGTGCGGGGACCGATCCACAAGAAGGGGCTGCCTTAGCGATTGCCATCTTGGATGCGATTGGCGCAAAGGGGACGCAAGTCGTTGCAACGACCCACTACCCTGAATTAAAAGCGTACGGGTTCAACCGGGCCGATACGGTCAATGCCAGCATGGAATTCGATGAAGAGACGCTGAAGCCGACGTATAAACTGTTAGTCGGGATTCCTGGGCGTAGTAACGCGCTAGACATTGCGCAACGGCTTGGTATTCCGCGTAGCATCGTGGACCAGGCTCGTTCGCTGACCGATTCAGACAGTCAGGACTTAAACGCGATGATTGCTGACTTGGTCGCTAAGCGTAAACAAGTTGAAGACGAACAAGTTTACTTGAAGGAAGAACTAGCGGATTCGGATAAGCTCCATCGTGAATTGAAGAGCGAATACAACGCTTATCAACAACGTAAAGATCAGTTGATCGAGGATGCCAAGGTTCAAGCCAATGACATCGTTGAGAAGAGTAAGACGAAAGCCGATGCGATTATTAGTGACCTGCGCAAGAAACAATTGGCAAGTGGTCACAGTGTCGTTAAGGAAAATGAACTGATTGACGCGAAGGGGGCTTTGAATGCCCTGGAACAACAGCCTAAGCTGAAGAAGAACCGCATCTTACGACGGGCCAAGGCCCAACAAGATTTCCATGAAGGCGACGATGTTCTAGTTAAGTCTTACGGCCAACGGGGTGTGCTGGTACAAAAAATGGGTCAGCATACTTGGGAAGTCCAACTTGGGATTTTGAAGATGAAGATTTCCGATGGCGATATGGAACGCGTCAAACCGGAAGCGGAACCTAAACAAGCTCGCGCTGTCGTTCGAAGTGCCAATGCGAGTCACGTTTCACCGAACTTAGATTTGCGGGGCGTTCGTTATGAAGACGCGATGACCCAAGTTGACCGCTACATTGACGCGGCCCTCTTAGCAGGCTATCCTTCCGTGACGATTGTTCATGGTAAGGGAACCGGTGCATTGCGCGAAGGGATTACGGACTACTTGAAGACCAATCGTCAAGTGAAGTCGTTCCACTTTGCCGCACCGAACCATGGTGGCAACGGGGCAACCGAAGTGCAATTTAAATAGGCTAGTAAGTCGAATCCAGTCAACCGTTCGTTTTGAACGAATTAGTTGTGTTCGGTGCATGAACTGGTTATACTTACTTATAGTAACAGAATCTTATTTAGGAGGCCGATTGAAATGGTCGCAGCAACTACGGATAAAACTTTTACAACGGATACTGCCACGGGCGTCACGTTAACTGACTTCTGGGCAACTTGGTGTGGTCCTTGTCGGATGCAATCACCAGTCGTTGAACAATTAGCTGATGAAATGGGTGACAAGGTCACCTTCAACAAAATGGATGTGGATGCGAACCCCGAAACGGCCAGCAGCTTTGGTATTATGAGTATTCCAACCTTGCTAGTAAAGAAGGACGGCGAAGTTGTGGACACCCTTGTCGGCTACCACTCAAAAGAACAAATTAAACAGAAGCTTGATCAGTACCTTTAAAGATCTTGCGTGATTTGTAGGAATCAAAAAAAGACGGCCAGTAATGGTCGTCTTTTTTAAGATTCAGGTGTGTCGTCAGTTTCTGGGTCTTCTACTCTAGGATGCACAATCTCAATCGGTGTTTCAGGATCGTGATTGCTGATTGGTTGTTGATGGTCAACGGTAACGGCGATGCGTAACCGCATCCGATTTTGAAAGATAATTTTGGCTTCGCTAATGCAACCAGAATGTTGAACAGCTTGTTCGGCTAAAAATCCGGTCTCAAGCATGAAATCGGGATTTTTAATGGTTGCACTACGCCGAGCGACCGGTTCACCAACTAAGTCATAGGTGATGAGATCGTTCGTCGCTTTTACGAGTACCAAGTGTCCCCAGCCGGCTTGTTCGAAGAACGCAATCAGGTCTTCAGTTGAACTGGTTGGAAATTGGCGCGCCAAGTCTTTACCAGCCCAGTAAAGAATCCCACTGCTTTCGTCTCCAAGTAAGTTTGGTAATAAGGCATCGCGCAAGATCTCCACGCTTAAAATGGAGGTCTTGATCGAGTTGCCCGCAAATTGAGAATAAAAGGCGTTCGTCATGATAGTTCCTTTCCATGCAAAAAATCGTGGTACGGTTACCACTTTATAATAGATATTATACCTTGTTTCCGGTGAAATGCGGGAATTTTTAAAGTTATCGACAGAAACTTTACGAATTTGAGGCAATTGGTTCGGCTTGAAATCACTTTCAAAAAAGAACATAATGTAGTTTCAGAATTCAGCGAACGGAGATTTTGAATATGTCAGATGAACGTGCAATTGGCTTCATGGATTCGGGAGTTGGCGGACTAACGGTCGTTAAGCAGGCCTTAAAACAACTTCCCCGGGAGACGGTGTACTTTGTGGGTGACCAAGCCCGCTTACCGTACGGCCCACGACCAACGGAACAGGTGCGTGAGTTTTCTTGGCAGATGGCTAACTTTTTGTTGCGTAAAAACATCAAAATGTTAGTGATCGCATGTAATACCGCGACGGCTGCTGCGTTACCTGATTTGAAAGCTAAACTATCAATTCCCGTTATTGGGGTGATTGGACCCGGTTCACGAGCAGCCATTAAGGCGTCTAAAAGCCATCGAATCGGTGTCATTGCCACTGAAGGGACCATTAAAAGTAAGGCTTATCACGATGCAATTTTACAGCAAGATCCGTCTGTGGACGTAATTTCGAAGGCGTGTCCTAAGTTTGTGCCCCTAGTTGAGTCGAATGAGTACCGCTCAGCAGTCGCTAAGCGGGTCGTTGCAGCGACACTCAAAGATTTCAAGTCCCAATCGATCGATACGATGGTATTGGGATGCACGCACTACCCGCTGCTGCGGCCGTTGATTCAAAACGTAATGGGCCCCGGGGTGACGTTGATTGACTCCGGTGCGGAGACGGTTAACGACGTGTCCTCAGTGTTAACATACTTAGGTCTAACTAATACTGATGCGAAGAAGACGTATCCGGACGAGTACTTTACGACGGGGTCGCCAGAGCAGTTTACAGCCATTGCAGCCGACTGGTTGGAATTACCGAATTTCAAAGCAACCCACATTGATTTAGGGAGTGAAAAAAATGACTAAACCACAAACATTGATTGTCGCAACGAATAATCCCAACAAAGCGCGGGAATTTGGGGCGATGTTTGAAAAGTATGCGATTACGATTAAGACGTTAGCTGATTTTCCTAATATTCCAGAAATTAAGGAAAATGGAATCACGTTTGAAGAGAATGCGACCAAGAAAGCCCAGACAGTGGTCGATGCAACCGGGTTACCAGCGATTGCGGATGATTCCGGGTTGATGGTCGATGCGTTACACGGTGATCCCGGCGTCTTTTCAGCCCGGTATGCGGGTGATCATAACGATGCCGCTAACAACGCTAAACTGCTAGCCAATTTAGGTGGGGTCCCAGAAGAAAAGCGGACGGCGACCTTTCACACCACGCTGGTTGCGATTAAGCCGGATGGCGCTAAGTTGGTTGTTAATGGTGAGCTGCATGGGCGCATTTTAATTGCGCCTAGGGGTGACAACGGGTTTGGTTATGATCCGCTGTTCTGGTCGGAACAGTACCAGAAGTCATTGGCGGAGCTGACGCCAGAACAAAAAAATGCCATCAGTCACCGCGGGGACGCGTTGCGTAAATTGATGAAAAAATTTGATGAATGGTGGGTGCAATAATGCAATGTTTAGTAGTTAGCGATAGCCATGGCGATCGCGATATTTTGGTTCAACTATTAGCCCATTATGAAGGCAAGGTCGACGCCTTTTTCCATTGCGGTGATTCGGAGCTACAGCACGATGACGCCGTTTTTGACAAGATGTACGTGGTGCGGGGCAATATGGACTTTGATGGTCAATTACCCGAAGCTGTGCACCCAACCATCAAGGACGTGCCAGTCTACATGACCCACGGACACTTAGTCGGGGTCAATATGGGACTGGACCACTTGTTGGCGAACGCGCAAGCCAATCACGCACAGCTGGCCTTCTTTGGACACACGCATCAATTAGGTGTTGAACGACATGATGGGATTTTGATGCTTAATCCCGGCAGTATTAGTTTTCCCCGGGGTGAGTTTACTCGCATCGGTGGGACGTACGCCATCGTAACGACGAGTGCCGACGCGGTGGATGTTCAATACTACGATCGGCAGCAACACGCCGTCCCTGAATTGAAATTCCACTTTAGCCATTAAAAGATTAATAAAAATTCGGGGATTCCTCCTCAAATCGAGTCCATTTTCGGGTAAAATAGGACTGTGATGCAGTGACGAGAAGGGGTGTCTAAATGTTAATCCAACCAGTTGCGGACTTATTGTCACGCAATGCTGACCATTACCTGATTCCGGCTGACATTGTTGCGAATGTCCAAACTGATAATAATCTTTACCACGCGTTTTTGGTGTTAACGAAGATCAAGTATTCGAAGATTCCGGTCCTTGACCATGCGGGCCACTTTGAAGGGTTGATCTCGCTACCGCTGATTACGGAACAGATGTTAGGGTTTGACCAGCTAAATGTTGAAGTTTTAATGGAAAAGCGGGTCAGTGATGTGATGGAAACGCAGGTTAAGACGGTGCCCAACGTCGATGATGTTGAGTCAACGCTACACCTGATGATCGATAATCCGTTTGTTCCGGTCGTTGACAACGATGGCCTGTTCCAGGGAATCGTGACCCGGCGCGAATACATGAAGAGTTTTAACTTTTTAACCCATGAAATTGGGAAACAATATGATATGATTGAAAAGGATTTTTCCACTAGCGAAAAGTCAAAATGAAAATTATGGAGGGTCTCCGATGGCAAAATTAGATGCACAATCAATTATTAACTACATTGGCAGTGCCAAGAAAAAAACACCCGTTAAAGTTTATGTGAAGGGTCAACTCGATCAACTGGATGTTCCAGCTGGCATTAAAACCTTTTTCAGTGGTAACGCAGGTGTATTATTCGGTGATTGGGCCGACGTTGAACCGTTTTTAAAGGCTAACGCTGACCACATCGAAGATTATGAATTAGAAAATGACGCGCGTAACTCAGCCGTTCCAATGGCGGACTTAAAGCAATACAACGCCCGGATCGAACCCGGTGCGATTATTCGTGACCAAGTTTTAATTGGCGACAATGCCGTTGTCATGATGGGCGCTGTTATTAATATCGGTGCCGAAATCGGTGCTGGTTCGATGATCGATATGGGCGCAATCTTAGGTGGCCGTGCCATTGTTGGCAAGAATTGTCACATTGGTGCCGGCACTGTGTTAGCCGGCGTGGTGGAACCACCTTCGGCTAAACCAGTCCAAATCGACGATGACGTCTTAATCGGTGCAAACGCAGCCGTATTGGAAGGCGTGCACGTTGGTAAAGGGGCCGTTGTTGCGGCTGGTGCCATTGTTATCAGTGACGTTGAACCTAATACCGTTGTGGGTGGCGTACCCGCACGTAAGTTAAAAGACATTGATGATAAAACGAAGAGCAAGACTGAATTAATGAGCGAATTACGGAATCTTTAAACGTGGAGGGATAGATATGGCATTACGGGAAACTGAATTAATTCCGATTTATCAACATCTACATCAGATTCCCGAACTTGGTTTGGAAGAACACGAGACGCAGGCGTACTTGTTATCGATCATTGCGAAAATGCCGCAAGACTATTTGACCATCAAGAAGATCCCGTCACTTGATACGGCGATCTTAGTCAAGGTCAGCGGAATCAAGCATGACTACCGGATTGGTTACCGGACCGACATTGACGGTTTACCAGTGACAGAAAAGACTGGTTTGCCGTTTACGTCCACCCATCCGGGCAAGATGCACGCGTGTGGTCACGACATTCACATGTCGGTTGCGCTAGGTATTCTGAGCTACTTTGCAGAACATCAACCAACAACGGACATGATCTTTATGTTCCAACCCGCCGAAGAGAATGCTTCGGGGGGCAAACGCCTTTATGAAAGCGGCGCGTTGGACGCTGACTGGATGCCGGACGAGATTTTTGCCTTTCATGATAATCCTAATCTGCCAACTGGGGCGATTGGGTGTCGGATGGGCACGCTGTTTGCTGGGACCTGTGAAATTCACGCCCATTTAAATGGTAAGAGTGGTCACGCGGCGTACCCGCACCAGGCAAACGACATGGTCGTTGCCGGGGCTGCCTTGGTTCAACAGTTGCAGACCATTGTGTCCAGAAACGTTGATCCAATTCAGAGTGGGGTCGTTACGTTAGGTCACTTTACGGCTGGGACGATTGGAAACGTCATTGCAGGCGAAGCCCAAATTGACGGGACTATTCGGGCGCTGACTCAGGAAATGAATGAGCACATCCAAAAACGGGTGCGCACGATTACTGAAGGGGTCGCACTGGCCTATGATTGCAACATCGATTTGAAGCTTAACCAGGGTGGTTACTACCCGGTTGAGAATAACGATGCCATTACGGCGGATTTCATGGATTACATGCAAACTGCTGACGACGTTAACTTCATCGAAACGCAGCCGGCAATGACTGGGGAAGACTTCGGGTTCTTAATCCATCAAATCCCTGGCACCATGTTCTGGTTGGGTGTCGATAGTCCTTACTCGTTACACTCCGAAAGCATGGTACCGCACACCGATGCAATCATGAGCGGGGTTGACGCGATGACGGGATACTTGACGCACCGCAACAGCTTAAGAGTGTAATAAAAGGCGGAACAAACTGCCTTTTACCGCACGTTTCAACCATGATAATAGCAAAAAGCCGTTCAGAAAATATTCTGGACGGCTTTTTGAGTGATGGTTAAAATTTATTTGTTAGCAATCAAAGCATTAAATATTAGTGATTCAAGTTTAATCGGGGTGAGGGTAAGTTGATTCCGGCCGCCTTGGCAGCTGCGAGGTAAGCGGCTAAGAAGTCCCGTTGAATCGTATATTGCATCCCGTTTTTGACGTAGAACTGAACGCGAAAGACGAGGGTGCCATCACTTTGCGTAGTCACACCCTGGATATCCGGTTCACCGATAATATCGGGGTACTGGGGCACTAGCGTCGCATTTGTCGACTGAACGGCATCCGTTAACGTTTTAATGGCGGTATGCGGTTCGATGTAGAGGTCAATTAGGACGCGCATATCGTTACGGGACTGATTGCTAATGATGAGAATTTTCCGGTTGGGGATGAAGTTTAACGTCCCATCCGGACTCGTTACTTGGGTGGTCCGGAGTCCGATTGCCGTGACCGTTCCTTCAATCGTCTCGATTTTGACTGAATCACCAACGTCGATCTGGTCTTCTAGTAAAATAAAGAACCCGGTGACGATATCACTCACAAATCCTTGGGCACCTAATCCTAACGCCACACTAAAGATTCCGGCGGAGGCAATTAGGGTGCCAACGGGAACGCCCAAAACGGACAGAACGGCGTAGATTCCGAAGAACATAATGATGTAGTGGTAAATGTTGAGCGTCAGCGTGAAAATAGTGGAAATCCGGTTATTGGCCGTATCACTAGTGCTGGCGTTAGATAAAAAGAGGTGGTGGACGAGCCGCTTACCTAAGCGGTCGATCACCCAAAATAGTAGTACGAATAAAATAATTTCAATAATTTTACCACCGATGTTAATGATGATCTGTTGCCAGTCAATCTTCTGGGCAAGCTTGACCCAGACGGAGACTTGCTTGGTTGGCGTTTCGATGGTCAGTGCAACTGGAGAAAACATGTATTCACCTTCAAAATAAATTGTCTGTTCATAAGTTTAGCAGACTTTGGCGGTCTAACCAAATTTACTTGGCGGAATTTATGAGCAGGCTAATGAACAGTCAACTAACAATCATATTTGGAGGGATAATCGATTAGCCTAGCACCATTTTTCTGGCGAAATTATTAATTTAAAAATAATTGTACTGATAGGACACGGTTAACGCCACATTCAAATCGATCAACGGATCGTGAGTAAGCAAACTCGGTACAAACACGCTTCTCACGTGGTTGTAAGCACTTTTTTAATTGCAGTATAATTGAGACAATGCTATGCTTGTTCTAATGTTAAAGGCAGTTGAAGGAGGAATTTTTTAATGATTACACATATTGCGGGGATCATTGCCGCCATTGCGTTTTTGCTCTTAGTTATCTTCATCGGGATTTTCCTAATGCGGATTACAAAAACCATGGGGGAAGTCAACCGAAGCTTGAATGCGATTACGGACGACGTTGATGCTTTATCACACCAAAGTGAACAAATCATGTCCAATGCAAACGAGTTATTGAAGGACGTGAACGGAAAGGTCGCAACCATTGATCCTGCATTTCAGGCGATGGGCGATTTAGGTCAAAGTGTTTCTGATTTGAACACGGCAACCCGGGAATTGACGTCTAAGTTGGGCAAGACGAACGAAAAACGCAGTAAGTTCGCGAGTGCAAGCAAGGTTGGTAAGGCCGCCTTCGATGTCTACCGGAATCGTCGTTCCAAGAATAACGATAATAATGATAGTGAGGAGTCTTAATATGTCGAAAAAAGGATTCTTATTTGGTTTAGCAGTTGGTGGCGCAGTGATTGCGACCATCGCTAACAAGATGGATGCTGAAAAAAAGGCTGAATTGAAAGCAAAGGCCCAACAAGGGTTAGCTGATTTTAAAGACCGTGCGATCGACTACGCTTTTTACGCCAATGATGCTGCGGAAGACTTTAAAGTTGAAGCTAGCAAGCACTTCGAAGACGCTAAGGAAAAGGTCGGCGACTTTGCTGATCAATACCAAGCCGCTAAAGAAACTGACGGTGGTAGCTTCAGTTCTAGCTTAGACCAAGCAACGGACAGTTTGCGGTCTGAATTGGCCAAGGTTGAAGATGACCAGGGCGACGACGATGACATTGTCATTGATAGTGCGGCTGCTTTTGGTGATGCAGAAGTTGAAAAGGCCACTGAAACACCAACGAGTGCAGAAGAAAAAGAAGCAGACGAAGCCACTAGTGAAGCGAACAGTGAAGCAGCTAGTGCGGCAGACGATGACAAACCTGCTAAATAAGTTCGACAAAAAAGACTGGGTGTTTGCCCAGTCTTTTTTGTTACAACTAAAGATTGAAAGTTAAATTTAGAGGTTGATTACCGTTGTATCAATATTTAGACTAATATAAATTAACTACTTATGAGTGAGTCCGGTTGCCACTGATGACATGCGGTTGTGGGACCGGGGCTAGCCTGGGGAGCGGTCTAGCCCCTCGCCCGGAACGATTGCAAAATACGCAATTGTCCCGGACCGTCCGTGGCCTAAGACCGGAAAAATCACCGGTCAAAAGCCACCTTCACGACCGATATCATCAGTGACAATCTCCGATTATGTTAATCTGTTTTGAGCGCAGTCGGGTAGTCTTGGTGTGCTGTGTCGGCAAGATTGGCAGAAGTTTCTTATCTGCCAATCTTGCGGGGCGATTCAAAGACGTGGGGTATCGGCTTTGAATTGAGGGAGCAGACCGTATTTTGGCTGCGAGCGCCCCCCATAGCACACCAGGACTACCCGACGGAGCGGATAATTTAGGAATAACTATGGCTACTGATACAGTGTTGATAGCAGTTTTAGACTTTTCAACTTTTAAATTACAATTAATCATGAGTTAGAACGTAATCTCATAGTCAAATTGAACCTTTTTATAGTAATCGAGTTCAATAAAGTCTGTCGGCCGGACTTCGCCGGGTGATTTTTTAAAATAGGCGACCCCAGCTAATTGGAGCATCGTGTAGACAAACTGTGAGCAGAACATAATATTGGGTCGGTAGGAGTGTTTAGCGACTAGCCCGACCATGTTATAAGCGCTCCCCTCACGGTTGATTTCTGCAATCTTGTCAATCATGAGTTGTTTTTGCTGCCGCGCAACTGGTAAGCGATAAACTAAGACCGATGCGTCTGGTTTTTGATGAAAGAATTCCAAGTTTTCAGCGTTCATCCCTGGTGGGTAGACGTTATCGCCGCCGTTATAGCTAATAATCGTTGCTAGGTCGTGATCAAAAGCTAACGACACGTGATTGTATTGCTTTTGCGTAAACGCCGAGATAATCTCACTTGCGGGACTACCAGTGTTAGAGACGACTAAGTAGACGGCTTCATCAGCCAACGTGGCCGTTGCATCGTCAAAGTACGCCGGTGTCAACGTGCCACGGTTGATATACCGGGTCGCACTGTGCCGTGGCAAGTCACTTAAAACCGTTTTTAAATGTTTGACGGACATACTTTGGGTCATTTTGGTCATTTGTTGCATACTTTGTCGGACCCGTTCCCGGTTACGGCGCAACTCCGCAAAGCTAATGGCACTCGCATCCGCGGCTGATGGCATGTAGAAGTCATCTTGATGCTGAACAAGGACAAACCGCTCCACATATAGTGGTAACAGTAATAACGCTAATGCCACCAGCTTAGTTGGGTAATAGAGTGCTGTCCATCCCCGCATCGGAAATAGCACTACGGCGTTAAATACTAATTGAAAAACCATGACCCCCAGGTAAGCCGCGCTTAGCCCCAACTTAACGCGCCGTCGTGAACTGGTTAGCCAGGTTCGGACGATGAGCCCACCGGCAAGGCCAACACTGGCCAAGGTCATTAACGGCATTTTTGCGAATACATATAATAAAATTAATAGTGCCACGACAATCCCCCGATTGAACCTAACTCGATGTCTGATATCATTCATCGTGTAATCGCGTCACTTTCTTAGTTACTGCCATGACTGCTAGGCCAAGGTGCTTCAACTATACGTAAGCGATTCCAACTTGTCAACTTGAGATTAAGCTTAAAGCGGCGATGACTGGTGGTGGGGGAGTGATGACTCGCAGCTAGTTATGACGCTACACGAACTTGACTAGTTTTTATAAAAAGCGGCATTTTCCTTGACTTAGAGTCGGCTCTAAGAACTATCCTTGAGCTGATAACGGAATTCCTAGCGTTTAACGTTAATTCAGGACGCTGATTTCTGATAAATAAGGGGGTTTCACAGAATGAAACAAGTGAGATTAGGTGCAACTAATCAAAAAGTCTCAGCCGTTGCTTTAGGTATTATGCGGATGGTGCGGCTAGATACTGATCAGGCGGCCAATATTTTGAACACGGTCCATGACCAGGGTGTTAATTTTATTGATGGCGCCGATATTTATGGTAACGGTGAATCCGAAAAGATTTTTGGCCAAGCCCTTAAGAAGTCCGGCTTGAAGCGGGATGACTTCTTTATTCAATCAAAGGGTGGGATCGTTTTAGACCCTAAGAGGAGTCGTGGTGAGCTGGTATTTGGTCAACGTTACGATTTCTCTAAGCAACACTTGATTGAAACCGTCGATGGTATTTTACAGCGGATGCAAATCGATTACTTAGATTCATTCCTACTGCACCGTCCAGACGCGTTGATGGAACCAGAAGAGGTCGCGGCCGCTTTTGATGAACTCCAAGCCGCCGGTAAAGTTCGCCACTTTGGCGTTTCCAACTTTAATCCGATGCAGGTGGAACTGGTTCAATCCGCGTTAAGCCAAAAGCTCATGATCAATCAACTGCAATTTGGCGTCATGCACACGGGGCCAATCCAGTTTGGCTTACACACGAACATGCAAGATACGCCAAGTATCGATCATGATGGCGAAATTATTGAATATTCACGGTTGCATCACATGACGATTCAAGCTTGGTCACCTTACCAGTACGGGATGTTTGCGGGCACCTTTATTGATAACCCAAAGTTTCCAGAGTTAAATGCTGAACTGCAAGAACTTGCGGATAAGTACCACGTGACGAAGAACGCCATCGCAACGGCCTGGATCGTACGGCACCCGGCACACATGCAGGTTATTTTAGGCTCAATGAATCCACAACACTTGCAAGAAAGTATTGCGGGTACCGCCGTCGATTTGACGAAGCAGGAGTGGTACGACGTTTACTTTGCTGCGGGGAACGACTTACCATAAGCGTGTGACAAAGGGCGGGTAGGTTGTGAGCATTAACGTGGTCAGTGATTATTCCTGGGCTTGGAATGGTCGCTGACGCTGAGTTAAGCGGAGCAAATTGCCTTTTGGTGCACGTTTCGACCGTAACCAATAGAAAAAAGCCGTTCAGAAATATTTCTGAGCGGCTTTTCGTGTTTGAGTTCATGTTTTTTTTGAAATTAAAGGTCTAAAATTTTAAGATCCTTGGAAGTGTGGGTGAATGGCTTGAAGCCTTCCTTAGTAACGACCCCGCAGTCTTCGATCCGGACACCGGCGACCCCTGGAATGTAAATCCCGGGTTCGATGGAGAAGCACATGCCTTCAACTAATGACATGTGGTTGCCAGCCATAATGGATGGGAATTCATGGTCCGTTTGACCAATTCCGTGACCTAAGCGGTGAATGAAGTATTCGCCGTAGCCGGCTTTGGTAATGACGTCACGTGCAAGCTTGTCGACGTCTTCGGCAGCCATGCCTGGTTTAACAGCGGATTGAGCTGTTAATTGGGCTTCAAGACAAACGTCGTAAATTTCTTTTTGTTTGTCAGTTGGTTGACCGTAAGCAACGGTCCGAGAAGCGTCAGAGGCGTAACCCTTGTACATGACACCGAGGTCGAATAATACTAATTCATTAGGTTTAACTTGAGTTTCATTAGTGGCACCATGTGGATTAGCGGCGTGTTCGCCAGCTTGTACCAAGGTCCCAAAGCTCATTTCCATGATCCCTTTTTGCATTAAGGCGTATTGAAGTTCGGCGGCAATTTGTTGTTCCGTCCGACCAGCCTTCACCGCAGCGAAGCCGTGTTCAAATGCAAAGTCGGCCCATTCGCCGGCGACGTTGAGTAATTTCAATTCGTCGGGCGTTTTAACTAAGCGTAGTTGTTGAATGTAAGGAGAAAGGTCCTTATCAAAGTGTGCAGCTGGGAATTGGCCCTTCAAGGCCGTAAAACGGTCTAAGGTCAAATTGCCTTCTTCTAAGGCCCAGACTTTAGGATCAGTTAACTGGTCGTGAATATGGTCCGCAATTAAAGCGTAAGGATCTTCGTGGTCAAGGTAGCCGAAGACTTTATAAGGCCAGCCCATTTCTTTGATGGCTTCAACTTCTAGGGCGGGGGCAAACAGGAACGGTTCCGAATCCGCAAAAATAAATAATGCGAGGGTCCGTTCGTACGGGTTGCTCTCAAATCCGGTTAAATAGGAAATCGTGTGAAAATTGCTGACGTAAGTTACGTCGACGTGGTTATCCACAGTCCATTGACGAACTTGTTGCAGCTTGGTGTAATCTGCCACTTCAATCACTCCTCAAAATTTAGTTAATTGGTTAATATAATCAAGTATAGCGCTGTTTCTTAAAAAAAGCTGAGAATAATGAGCTGAAAATAATATTATCTTCGTTGTAAAATCTTGATTTTTGAAAACAAGTAAGGTATTATTTTCATGAAAGCGATTTCAATTAGTATCTTAAGTTGCATCAAGACCATTATTTTGCTATATTGGTTGATGTTGCATGAAAACGAATGAAAACATATCATATCAGCTAAGAAAGGGCTATTTTATATGGAAAAACAGACAGTAACGATTTATGACGTTGCACGGGAAGCCGCCGTCTCAATGGCAACGGTTTCACGAGTAGTCAATGGGAACCCTAACGTTAAACCAGCCACTCGGAAAAAGGTTTTGGCGGTTATCGAACGTTTAGACTACCGGCCAAACGCGGTTGCTCGGGGCCTTGCAAGTAAACGTTCAACGACGGTTGGGGTAATTATTCCCGACGTAACGAATATTTACTTTGCTTCATTAGCACGTGGGATTGATGACATTGCGATGATGTATAAATACAACATCATTTTGACCAACTCCGACGATGCCGGCGAACAAGAAGTCAACGTGTTAAACACCTTGATGGCCAAGCAAGTTGATGGGGTGATCTTCATGGGTAACCACATCGACGATAAGCTACGGGCCGAATTCAAACGCGCTAAAGCACCAGTTGTTTTAGCTGGTACGGTTGATCCTGAAGGTGATACGCCAAGTGTCAACATTGATTACGCCGCCGCAGTTGAAGAAGCAGTGACAAACTTGATCAAACGTGGTCACAAGAAGATTGCGTTGGCCTTAGGGTCATTGAGTCAATCAATCAATGCTGAATACCGGTTGAAGGGTTATAAGCGGGCTTTGAACAAAGCTAAATTACCTTATGATGACTCATTGGTTTATGAAGCGGGCTATTCATACGATGCTGGGATCAAGTTACAACCCGTCATTGCGGACAGTGGTGCTACCGCAGTATTCGTTGGTGACGACGAAATGGCTGCCGGAATCATTAATGCTAGCATGGAATCTGGTATCGACGTGCCTAACGACTTGGAAGTTATTACAAGTAACAACACGATCGTGACCCAGATTACTCGCCCAGCCATCACATCCATTACACAACCACTTTATGATATTGGTGCCGTAGCGATGCGGATGTTAACTAAGTTGATGAACGATAAGGAATTAGACGAAAAGACGGTTACGTTACCATACGGAATTGTGCGCCGTGCTTCAACTAAGACCGCAGAATAATTGAATCATGACGGTAGGTTGGCCGACTTCACGGCGGTGAGTCGCAACTTAGCGTTATACTAGGTTTAGAACTTCGGTTCTGAACCTTTTTTTTGTTCAGCGACCATAGAGAGGATGGCTTAGATGGCGAAATTAGTATTACCGACGCGCCCCGGAAAAGTTCAGCTGGGGTTGAAGGCGTCCGCACAGCCGGCACAGTTAATGAATCGATTACAGTACCGTCCGGAGGTGTTTGAGTTTTTCACCAGTTCGGCGGATTTTCAACCTGAACGGTTTAAGGCGTTGAAAGCAGCTGTGAAATTTGTTTTGATGAACGTGACGAAGAAGGTAGTCGTACACCACCCGATGAGTTATCAGGGGACCCACTTGGACCAATTACTTGATCCTAAGCGACAGCCAGAAGCTTATCAATTTTTACATGCTTCTACCGACCAATTATTAGACTTGGCGAATGATTTAGAGGTTAAAATTTTGGTACACGGGGGCTATGGCGGGACTGAATTGATAGATCAGTACCCATCAGTTACGGAAGCCCGGACGGTTGTCCTGAGTCGTTTAGATGAACTTGTGCGGCAGGCGAATGGGCACGTAATGATTGAAAATGGGATTACACCCAGTTTCATGTACGGTGACCCGCAGTTGGATGAACAGTTGATCCAACACCACCTCCCATTAGTTTGCGATTTGAGTCACGTCTTTATTGGGCTACATGGCGACATGGAACTCACGATGCTAGCGTTAAAACGGTTGGTGCCATTGATTCAGCATTATCACTTGGTGGATTCACTTGGTCAGCAACACGACAGTTTACCTTTAGGCCGGGGCTTGATTGACTGGCAGCGGGTATTACCAGTGTTAAATCCACACGCAACGATGATTTATGAGGTTCCTGACGAGACGGACGCGACTTGTGCGAATATGCTCAGCAGTTATCACTACTTACGTGATATGGAGACCCGTGTGATTGAAGGGGAGCGGTCGCATGAGTAATGTTGTCATTCACGTGGATGAACCGCAAAAGGTGGCCATGGCAATCGGTAATAGCCGTAATTTTTTGGCGTTGCGGTCTACTGGTACCGTGGTGATCGTGGTGAATGGTCCCGCCATTACGACGTTAACAACGGGGGCGTGGGATGTTTTGTTGACTGAGCTACCTCAGGTTGAAGTGGACGCCTGTCAAAACGCGATGCGGAGCCATCAGCTGACTGCGGCGGATTTGCCAACGGGTGTAATTGTGGTACCGGCGGGAGTAGTGCGGCTAGTTGAGTTACAGGAGCAGGGCTACGCTTATTTAAAACCGTAATATAAATAAAAGTGAATCGCAGAACCGGTTATTTAGCTGGTTCTGCGATTTTTTATAGTCTGATAAATGTTTACAAAACTAATACAATAGATTTACTGGTCTGAAAAAATGCTTTGTTAAAGTGTCATTAGAGTCGAAAAAATGGTTTTGATGACACTTTAGGTTGGATGAAAACTATAGATTGAAGTCGATTCCATACCGATAACCAACTTGTCGAATGAATATTGTTCATTCAAGGTTAAGATAATGGCTTTAATACCAGTGGCACCTTCTAAATCGTTAGAAAAAGTGTCACGAAAGATAGTATCAGGACTTTCAGAAGTTATCATAGCAACTTCAAGTTCCTTGGAGCTAACGTCAATACCGACAAGTAGTTTCATTAGGATGGCCTCCTGTCATAATTATTGTCTGGTCTTAAGTTGGACACCACATGATAATCCCTAATTACAATCACTACGCACATCCTTGCAGAATAAGTGTTCATAGATCATAAGATTTCAAAGCTGCCCAGTCTCTACTAAAACTGGTTGAAAAGCATGATTGACACAGCATGTGGGTTCGTGATTCAGATGATTGTCTTGGGCGGCAGTCTAAAAAAGTAGTTAAACTACAGGGGAAACAAATCTATACCAGTTGACCAAAGCCAATGACGATTAGAGATTATCATGTGGTGTCCAACAGGGAAAATAGAAACAGTGAATAATACATTAGGATATTTATATAATACGAGGGGGGAGAATCCATGAAAAAAATGACTATGGCACTCTTTGTAGTATCTGGGTTTACAACCGTTTCAATTTTGACCGGCTGCAAGCCTAAGATCTTCTTTAAAGCACAGAAAAATAATACTGCTTTAATAGCTGATCAAGCAACGGTGGCAATTAGAGATACAAAATTGAAACATCGATTCAAGACACTAAAGGCACGTCATCGTTTTTCCTACGACGGCGGAGGAATCACAATATTCACAGAATACGGAATAGCAAAGCAATATGCCAATGATTGGATGTTCACCGCACCATCCACAGTAACTCTGACAATCAAAGCTAGTACCAGAACGGATGATTTCGATTATCAAGTCAATTCAGTAAGATCCGATGTTTCTGCTGTTTCAGATTATGCCGGGTTCAACGGACTACGGCAAGACAGCTATTTCAAAGACTATACTCAGTTAAAGCGTGGCGGCGTTGATATAGATTCAAAAAAAGATTTCACATCGCGGTTTCACGTAAACGGTATAAACCGAAATAGTAATTCTGTCCGAATCGCTACTGGCCACAAAGGTAAACGAATAACTGAAGATTATTTGCATAAATATATCGAAGGTGGTGAATTACGTACTACCTGGACACTTCTGATTACTGATAAAAAGTCTGGTAAACAATATATACAAGAAGTTGTGGATAGCGTTGGACTAGCTTATAAGTTTGGCAATGAAAAAAATAAAAATCATCAAGATGCAGATAGCATCTCAATCGAGGACGAGTAATGTCCTACACCTATTTGAGTGATTCAAAGAAGAAATAATCATTCAAACATTGAATTCCGTCATTGCTCAGTTCATTTTGTTGTTACTCATCCAGATCGTATGTTTTTGCAATACGATTAAATTTTTTTTCAAAATCGATAGACTGAATCGAATCTTTCTGTGCACGCGTATGGTTTGGCTTATGATCAAATTTATCGAGTGAAATTTGGCGGTTATTTACTAAAAAGTCAATAGTGACCGATAACTCGGCCGCCACCAGCTAAAGGTCTGATACACAGATCTGGATGGTATTACTTTTGCTTTTCACAATTACAGTACACGTCATGATCGCTATGGCTATGAAAAACAGTTCAGGATCTACCGTACTGTCGAATACTTTGAGGATCCTAGACGAGAAGCACTTGCCACGACAAAGAAAGGTAATCACCGCTAAATAGGTGTTAATTATAATTGGCTATACTTTAAGAACAAGTCTAAAGAACAACTGACCAGTAAAATCGGTTATGATTTGTATGTTCGACGCAAGACTAAATTGAACCAATTTTTGCTGACCTAAAGACTTACTTGAAGGTCAAACGCTTCTCAGTCTGTGGTCTAACAGCCACCAACAACGAGATGGGAATAGCTTTAATGGCTGAAAATCTATCAAAATTATCTAAAATTGTTAAACAACCGGACCTAGGGCCAAAGAAAAGTGGTGTCAATCGCCACAGACCGGCAATTGACACCACTTACTTATTCAGATTCTAGGGCTTTTGTCCCAGAGTCGTTTTTTTATATATAACAATATGATAAATTTCAGTAATGCTTTGGAAAGTTGAGAATGCATTAAAATAAGTTACCTTCGTGCTTGTTAGGTATACAAAGCGATTCTATAGTTCTTACAAAGAGCTTTTTTATCAATGAAGAAGAAAATAAAAGACTAAAAAGGCAAGAATATAAAGAATAAAAGTCAATTGAAGCCAGTATCTTTGTATTCGCTTATGGTCCATTTGATTAGGTAACAGGAATTGTTGCTTATCTACTGGTTGTTCTTTCCAAATAGGCTGTGATTTCCAGAAAGAATATAATTGAGATTGTAATAGTATTGCGAATGGCAAGAAAGTAATGAGTACACCGATACAAATCACTAGCCATATCCGGTCAAGATGAAAGAATAAATTGATTAAAAGTAATACTATGCCTCCGCCATAGCAAATAATAATGATAATAAGCTCTATCAAACACAGGACTTTATTACGGCGTGAACCATTAGCAAAATCTTGTATTAGTTTCGTTCGAATTTTTACTTGACTCTTTTTATCTAGACTTTTTTTCATGTATATTCCGAAAAAATGCGTTTCATCTTTCATGGTAAAGCTTCTTATTTTTAAAAATAGAGATATTGCTAAAAAAGACAAAGCCAAGAATGTAATTACAAAAAGTGTAAGTATCACTTGTTGTCATCTCCTCAGGCAAGCAAAATTCTAAATTCTATAAAAGAATTTGCAATCATCATGAACACTCGTAACAACTTTTGGTGAATAGGTGTTTGGAATCCACTTACTGGGATTCAAAGAAATTCAGCTCTTGATATTAATTCATATAACTAATTATTATTTGCCTAAGAATCCAAATTGATTTCGTCAAAACTCTCTTATACCAAGACATTTTACAGGTTAACAGTGTTGCTTTCAAGGTATTTGAAATAATGTACACCACTCTAATTGTGCGGCTGATGTACAGGTTCAATGTTTATTATATTAGCAATAGCGTTCAGTTTTTAATGATAACCACAGTTAGTAAAGGCCATTGCTTTGGGGGCATTGGTCGGAATAGCAGTAGGCGGTCCAGCCGGTGCCGTTTAGCGGCAAGTATCGTTGCAGTGTTACTCACTTTTCTTCCCAGCTTTTAATTATCTGTTAAAGCTGTGATAGCTTATTAAAAGCCTAAAAATATTATTTAAATGAAATATGAGTGATCATAGTAACTTAAGTGAATCATTGTATCATAGCAAAATTTACATAGATTCCTGAAAAAGAGGAGGAAATATATAGTAAATGAATGGATTAAGCCAAAAAAAGTTAGTGAAAAAGGTTTTAAACTAATGACTAAAAAGCAACTGCGTAAAATTGGAAGTGTTCAGATGATGATGCGGGATTACTTTAAGTAGGCGGGGAAAATGATTATGAAGAAATCCACAAAGTTCATAGCGGCAGCCCTAGTAGCAGTCACCGTGTTGGGTGGTAGTGTTTTGACTCAACCGACGAACGCAACGGCAATGGCCAGTTCTGCTTATAAGCGGAATAAGATTACTAAGGTGAAGGTTTCTATCCCACGGGTCCCAAAGGGTGAACTTACGTGTTCAAAGGAAATGCCAAGCACTTGGTGTTAAAGTACAAGCATAAATTGGCTAACTATAAAAAGAAGACGTGAGTCAGCATGACCAGAAGTATTTGTAGTACTAACGCGTTGTGCTAGTTCCGTAATATTTTTCAATCCTTAATCTTGAGTCCACTAAGGCCGTGCTTTAATTGTTGATGCACATGGATAATATTCCAGAGAAACAGTGTCGATAGTCGGTTACCTAGTCCGCTCATTGTACTGGGTACTCAAAGTGTCCCACGGTACTCAAATTATTGAATTGAGTCTCGATATGACGTCGTTGATTCTTCAAAAGTGATGAATTGACTTGTCCATTACGACGCACGTTTTTTCGTAATGGAAGCCAAAGATGAATACCAAATTCTTGTCGTAAACGCTGTTGCTGTGGTCGACAAGTATCCGCTGTCAGCTAAGACGTACTTGGCTGGTGCCCCTCGTAATAACTCGAGGGCACTGAGGCTGGCGTTAATTCCCAGTCAGTGAAATAACCATCATTACTCATTACGGCATGCAGCTTGAAGCCGTAATAATGTAACTGCTTCGTGGCATTATAACCTTGGTAAGTGCATATAGTACAGACCCAGCGGCAGATATTATTTTAGGGTTTAAATCAGACGCCCATTGGTATGATGTAACAAATATATCAGCATCTCGTATTGGTATCGGGATGGCAGAAGATCTGAAGAACTCCGGTGAGTATTATGTAGCAGTAGAAATGGGCTTTTAGCTTAATTTTCTGAGGCAAAAGTTAGTTTTAATAATGTAGCTACCGACTTGGCTTAGAACGTCCGATTAACCTAGCTAAAAGAAGTCGTCAAAAGCGAGTCTAACTTAGATCACAATTAAAGCAAGTGCCCCGGGTCTAGACCTTGAAATCGCTTGATTTTTTTGTTATTATACTATGCGTATGTTTAAACATAAATCGATATTAATTTAAGAAAGAAGGAGTCACACATGTCAGGACATTCAAAGTGGCATAACATTCAAGGGCGTAAAAACGCTCAAGATGCTAAACGTGGGAAGATTTTCCAAAAAATCTCTCGTGAACTATATATGGCTGTTAAAGCCGGGGGTCCTGATCCAGATTCTAACGCAGGACTGCGGTTAGTAATGGATAAGGCTAAAGCTGCCAACATGCCTAAGGACAATATTAAACGGGCGGTTGATAAAGGTAGTGGCTCCGGTGCGGAAAACTACGAAGAAGTTACCTACGAAGGCTACGGCCCTGGTGGTATCGCCGTTCTGGTTCACGCATTGACTGACAACAAGAACCGGACTGCTGCTGCCGTTCGTTCAGCATTTACTCACCATGGTGGTGCGTTAGCTGCAACGGGTGCGGTTAGCTACATGTTCGAGCGTAAGGGTTACATCGTGATCAGCCGTGAAGAATTAGACACGGATGAAGACACGATGTTAATGGACGTTTTAGATGCCGGTGGCGATGACTTACAGTCTAGCGACGAAGCATTTGAAATTTACACCGACGCTAAGCAATTGGCTGAAGTTCGGGATGCTTTAGAGGAAAAGGGTTACAAGTTGGAAACGGCTGAATTAACCATGATCCCTGAAAACTTAACCGATGTTCCGGAAGATAAAGTTGAAAAGTTACGTCATATGATTGACGAACTAGAAGACAACGACGACGTATCAGAAGTATACGAAGCCGCTAACTTCCCAGACGAAGACTAAGCATATAAGACGTTTGCAATAACGTTAAATAGTCATTCAGAAATGTTCAATATTTCTGAATGACTATTTTTTTTATTATGGTCGAAACGTGCACCAAAAGGTAGTTTGCTCCGCTTAACATGGTAGTAGCGACTATTCCAAACCCGGGAATAATCACTACTACCACATTAATGCTCACAAACTTACCACCTTTTGGCGCACTCTTAAAATATTAATTATAATTCACCCTAAAATGGGTGCACAGCGTCCATTGGTTTGCTAAAATGAGACCAGTTAGAACGCTGAAGGGACGAAAAAATATGAATAAAGTAACCGTACTGGGTAGTTTGAATGTGGATACCATCTTGCGTTTCAAACGTTTCCCTAAGCCGGGCGAAACATTACCATTAACGGGAAAAAGTATTGCTGGCGGTGGCAAGGGTGCCAATCAGGCAATTGCCGCCGCGCGCTCTGGCGCACAAACCACTTTTATTGGCAAAGTGGGGCAGGACCAGGAAGGCACGTTTATGGTACACCAGCTGACGGACAGCGGCGTCGATGACCGTTACGTCTTGCACAGCGATGCGGCGAACACCGGGTCAGCTTTTATCTTGCTGGATAGCAGTAGTGAAAACCGAATCTTGATTGACGGTGGCACGAACCAACAAGTCACACCAACGGACGTTGAAGCCGCCAAGGAAGCCATTGTCGACAGTGACTTTTTGATTGCGCAGTTTGAAACGCCTTTGGACGCGATCGTTCGCGGGTTTGAGATTGCACGGGCTGCAAAAAAACGGACGATTCTAAACCCGGCACCCGCAACGAAGGCCGTACCAACGGACTTATTAGCAGTGACGGACCTGATTGTCCCCAACGAGACGGAAACTGAAACGTTGACGGGTGTGCACGTGACTGACGAGTATTCAATGATCAAAGGGGCAGAAAAACTGCAGGCGTTAGGCGTTGAAAACGTCATTATTACGGTCGGCAGTAAGGGCGCCTTTTGGATGCGCGGTACGGACCATGGCTTTGTCCCGGCTTACAAAGTTCATGCGGTGGATACCACGGCGGCGGGCGATACTTTTATCGGCGCATTAAGTGCCGTCTTGAGAGCAGATTTTAGTAACTTGAGCGAAGCGGTGCGGTTAGCAAACCGGGCTTCTTCGTTGGCAGTTCAACGCTTAGGAGCACAGCCGTCAATTCCGACTAAGGCCGAAATTGAAGCAGCGGAACGTATTTAAATTAAAGTATGACTTACAGTGAGCGTGTCAATCTTGAAGATTGGCACGTTTTTTTTCGTCGAAAATTTGGGAACTTTGCGCAACTAGAAAGTGAAAGGGGCGTGAAAAATGTCAATTGAGCAACAGTTGAAACGAATCATTCAGGCGGCTACGGCACAACGAGCAAGCGATGTTTACTGGCTACCAGTGTCTTCCGGATATCAAGTGTTACTCCAAGCGGCCGGGCAATTGCGACCGCTGATGCGCGTCAAGGCTGACGTGGCTCAGCAATTGATCAACCACGTTAAGTACCAAAGCAACATGGCCATTAGTGACCATCGGCGACCGCAGCTAGGTGCAATGACGCTAACGGTGGATCAACAACCACTGAACCTGCGTATTTCGACTGTGGGTGATTTTATGGACCGGGAGTCTTTAGTTGTCCGAATCTTGTACGAAATGGCGGACGCCACGTTTCAATACTTGATTCCAGACCAGCGTGACCAACTGGTGGCGTTGATGCATCGTTCGGGCCTGATTTTGTTTTCGGGGCCGATGGGGTCGGGGAAGACGTCGACCATGTATGACTTGGTGCAAGAACTGCGGGCGACCAAGATGGTGATGACGATTGAAGACCCCGTCGAAATTTATGAGCCGGCGTTCTTACAGTTGCAAGTTAATCCAACCGCCAAGATGGCCTACCCAGAGCTGTTAAAAGTAGGGTTGCGGCACCATCCCGACGTTTTTATCATTGGTGAGATTCGGGATGGCGAAACGGCCCAGATTGCCATTCAAGCAGCGCTTAGCGGGCATTTGGTGTTGAGCACGATCCACGCGCGGGGCGTGTACGGAATTGCGGCCCGGTTAGCGCAATTGGGTGTAGCGCCCGCCGCCTTGCGACAAGCCCTGACGGCAGCAACGTATCAGCGGTTAGTGCCACTGACGGATGGCAGCTTGGCAACGTTATTTGATATTGTCACTGAAACGAGTCAATTGGTTGAAGCGGCGGGCAGGCGGACAACGACCACGTGGGGGCAATTAATCGATGAACAATGTACGTTGGGCCGGCTCGATTTGGAGACGGCCAATCAGCTTAAAGAAGCATAATCGCCTTAAGCCAGCGGTACAGGCGACGTTATTTGAAACCTTAGCCGATTTATTACAAAACGGTTTTGCGTTGCGGACGGCGATGCAATTCATCGTTGATGTGCAAGGGCCCGCGTTTAAACCGTTAAAACCAGTCTTGGGGTCGTTAGCGGCGGGCGATAGCTTAGCCGCGGCGCTGGCACCCTTCATCTCGGTAGACCTGTATTATCAACTATTGATTGCGGAAATGCACGGCGAATTAGCCACGACGTTGGTTCAGGCCGGACAACTGATGCGAACCAAGGTCAATCAGGCGCAACAGATTCGGCGACTGCTGCAGTACCCGTGTTTGCTGTTGGGACTGTTGATTGGGACGTTAGTGATGGTCAAGACGGCGATCTTGCCAAATTTCGGGGCCATTACGAGTGCGCCGGCACAAGCGATTAGCTGGCAATTAATTATGGGGAGCGCCATCACGGTGGTGGTCATGGCGATTCTCATTACGGCCATTCAGTTAAAACGCTTGCCCGTACGCACGCGGTACCGCTGGTTAGCGCGCTGGCCATTAGTGGGGCCACTCGTACGAACGTATACCGGTTATTACCTGACGCTTAATGCGGGGATGTTACTAGCGGGGGGCTTAGGTATCCGGGCGATTTGCGAAGTGAGTCACCGCTTTAAGCCGGAATCTTTATTAAAACAGCAGGGCGAGTTTATTGAGCAAGCTTTGTTAGCCGGGCAGTCCTTAGGCACAACGATTCGTCAAGATGTCTTATTACCGAATGAACTGGCTTTACTAATTAGCAAGGAAAGTCCGACTGAACAGTTAAGCCAAGAACTCATCTACTTCGCGACTGTTCAGTATGAACGGCTGATTCGTAAACTGAACCGGTTGATCAGTTGGATTCAACCAGCCATGTTTTTAGTAATTGCATTAGTAATTATTGGCACCTATCTCAATATTTTGTTACCGATGTATCGTTCAATGGGGGAGATTTTAAAATGAAGCGATTAAAACGATTCCTGAAGAAAACGGCGGCACCCCAAAAAGGGTTCACGTTGTTAGAAATGGTCATTGTGCTTGCCATCATTGCGTTACTGATGCTTATCGTGATTCCAAACTTAAATGCGCAACGCGAAACCGCGGCTAAACGCTCGGACGCAGCGTTGGAACAGGTCGTGAATAATCAGGCTGAGATGTATGCGAACGATAAGGGCCAAGCCATCGAAAACGTCACGCTAGAAGATTTGCATAATGATCAGTATCTTAACGATGATCAGTTTAACCGGGCGCAAAAGATGAATAAAGAACCTAACCATGCGACGAGTGTTAAAAAGTAACCGGCCGGGTTTCACGTTGGCGGAAACGGTGGTCGTTTTAGGTTTAATTGGGACCCTCTTATTGATTAGCATCGAACGGTTTCCCACCCGGCAGCGTCAGTTGAACGATGAAACGGCCTTTTGGCAACGGTTGGATACATTATGGCAACAAAACGTTTTGATAGCGAGTACGACGGGGCAGCGGCGACTAGTGGCTTTCTCAGCGGAGAAGCGGGAAGTGAGCTTTAATGCTATGAATGCCGACGACAGCTTTGGATCGTTGGGAGTCTTAAAATTACCGAATACGATGCGAATCAAAACTCATAAGGATATTCAGATTCAAAAGAACGGGCACCCGCAACTAGCCGTTGTGATTTTTAAGTCGACGCTACATCCGGGAGAAAAACAAAAATTTAACGCGTTAATGGGATGGGGGGCGTACCGGGTTGCGACGGTCAAAGACGCACAAGGGTTTTATTCTACTTGAAACGGTAGTGGCATTAGGACTGCTATTTATGGGACTGATTGGCTTTGAAGGGATGGAGATTATGATGCAACGACGCGAACGCCAGATGTTAACGACGGTTCAAGTGGCCCGGCAACGTTACGAAGAGGCGCATGCCGTTCAAACTAATGAGTAGGCGTAAGGGCTTTACCCTGATTGAAGTGGTGATTGCGCTGAGTACGCTGCTAATTGTCGGTTCATTCTTTTATCAGGGACGAACGAACTTGTTACGGCGCCCCCAAATGGATCTGCCAACGGTCGACTGGTATTTGATGTTACGCGAACTGGAAAACCCGGACCATCATTTTGCGGTGACTGACGTTCATACATCGCGACGGGTAGGGTTGGTTGCGCAAAAGTCTGGTGGAAAATATTATTACCTGGTTTTTAGTGTGAAATCAGGCTTATTAAGGCTAGAGTCTAAACATGGCGGTATGATTGTTATGATGCGGCATGTCCGGCAATTTCATTTTGGCCTCGATCACGTGATGACCGTGACAACGACGCGTGGCGAAACGTATACGGCCAAGCTATTGATACCTGATGAGGGGAGGGTGACGGATGAAACGGCAATCGGGGATCATCCTGCTATCAGTAATTAGTTTGTTAATGATTGGGACCGCGTTTGAGATGCAGCGGTATGCTAATTTTTGCGAGCGGCAAACGATGTATCAACTAATTATCGTCGCGTTTGAACACCCTGAACAGACGGTTGATGCAGTGACTAGTCGACCAACGCCGGATTCAAAATTGCAATCGGCCGCTACTGAAGGGCGCCCAAGTCTGCAACAACGCAGTCCGTTGGATGAAAAATGACTAAGTTTTAAGGCGCTGGTCGGTCGGAGTGCTTGAACTCACCTTTTAAAATCGTTAAGATGTAACAGGATTTAAGTTTTTTTGAAGAGGTGAGCATCCTGGCACAAGCAGAAACTGAGACGCTTTTTAAAGTCTTAGACCAATCAGTGACAATTTTAATGCAACAATTGACGGTTTCCTATGTCGATGCGTTGATCGAAACTGGCGATAATTTATTGAGCCACTCGGTGCACGTTGAAGACGGTAAGCCTGACGAACAACAAGTTGATGCGTTACAGAAGCTCTATCAATCGGTTAATTTGCAGTCGTTCGATGCGGAAACGATTCGGCGAGCGATTCAATTAGCGTTACTCAAAGCGATTCATAATGACCGGGTGGACCCGAACCACCAAATGACGCCAGATTCCATTGGGTTACTCACGGCGTACTTGATTGCTAAGTTAGTGGGGAATAACACTGAACTTTCCATTTTGGACATTGCCGTTGGAACGGGGAACCTGTTGACGACAGTCATCAACCAACTGCAACCGGAACGGTCAAGTGCGATTCATGGCTACGGTGTGGATAATGATGATAATCAGCTAGCGATTGCAGCGATGAGCATGGATTTACAGCAGTCGCCAGTTGAGTTATTTCACCAAGACGCGCTTGATCCACTGTTGATGCCAAAGACGATGGTTGCGATTGGTGACTTGCCAGTCGGTTACTACCCACTGGACGAACGGGTCAAGAATTTTAAGACGAGCGCCACTAATGGTCATTCCTACGTTCATCATTTGATGATGGAACAGGCGATGGCACACCTCCTTCCAGGAGGCTGGGGTGTCTTTTTGGTTCCAACCAACATTTTTCAATCACGAGCGTCACAGGGCTTATTGAAATGGATGAGTTCGGCCGCATACTTGCAAGGCTTGTTAAACTTGCCGAAGAACCTGTTTTTGGACGATAAATCCCGTAAATCGGTCGTCGTCTTACAAAAGCATGGTGACAAAGCACAACAGGCTGGTAAAGTCTTGTTAGGGGAATTTCCATCCTTTGAAGATACCCGGGCGTTTGAAGCCTTTACGGCGCAGATCGATGAATGGGTCGGCCAAAATATTATTCGCTAGGAGTGAGCCGATATGGGGAAAACAATTGCCATTAACGCTGGCAGTTCAACATTAAAGTTTAAATTGTTTGAAATGCCACAGGAACGGGTGATTGCAAGCGGTGCGGTGGAACGCATTGGGTTTGAAACGTCGCCAATTAACATTCGTTACGGGTTGGACCACGAGTATCAGGAAACTGAAGCGGTGCCCAACCATTTAACGGCAGTGAATATCATTCTCGATGAGCTTATCAAATTGCACATTATTGCGCACTATGATGAGATTACCGGTGTGGGACACCGCGTCGTCGCTGGTGGTGAGATTTTTCATGACTCCGTTTTGATCACGGATCAAGTCTTGACTGAAATTGAACAGTTGGCGGAATACGCGCCACTGCATAATCCGGCCAATGCGGTTGGTATTCGGGCCCTTAAAAAGGTTTTGCCTAACGTACCCGCCGTCGCGGTTTTTGATACCGCCTTTCATACGAGTATGCCACCGGTTAATTACCTCTATTCCTTGCCGTACGACTACTATCAAAAGTACGGGGCCCGCAAGTTCGGCGCCCACGGGACCAGTCACCGTTACGTCGCTGGACGGGCGGCCAAGTTACTAGGACGGCCGCTTGATGACTTAAAGTTGATTACCTTACACCTTGGTGCGGGAAGTTCAATTACGGCGATTCAAAACGGGAAGAGCGTTGATACCTCGATGGGTTTCACACCGCTAGCCGGCATTACAATGGCGACGCGTGCCGGGGATGTCGATGCGTCCCTAGTGGCGTTTTTGATGAAGAAGTTAGACATTCACGATCCCGATGAGATGTTAAAAATATTGAATACGCAGTCGGGGTTGCTCGGAATTGCGGGGTCCGCTGACATGAAAGAGTTAGAGGACCGTTACGATGACGATGAGCAGGCTCGACTAGCCATTGACATCTTTGTTAACCGAATCGTTAAGTACGTTGGGGCTTACATGGCAGAAATGCAAGGCGCCGACGCACTGGTTATTACGGCTGGCATTGGTGAACGGGATGCCAGAATGCGGCAACGGATTGCGGATAAGCTAGCTTACTTTGGGGTTCAAATCGATCCCCGCCGTAATCAAGTCAGTGGGGTAGAACGGGATCTGAGTACGCCGGAGGCAAAAGTCCGGGTCGTCTTGATTCCGACCAACGAAGAGCTGATGATTGCCCGTGACGTTGAACGCGTTGGCCGTAAAAGTTAGATGAGATGAATAAGTGAACACGTGTTGTGAGACGAATAAGCCGTTGCACAACACGTGTTTTTTGAACGCTGAGTGAAAGTTATTCATCTATGTGTGTGATTGATTCACTTGATTCATGTAGACGGGTTAGTAAGTTGAGTGTCTGGTTGAGTGGGCAAAACCTTGTTATAAGTCCATAGGTAAACGCTTACGGGGACAACCGGTTTACTTAGGTGGTCTTATTTGGACTAGACCGATATTCAAGAATCCATGAGCGTAGCCTTTTGAACACAATAATTATCCCCGGTATAATACGGTTTAAGGGGAGTGCTGATATGAACAAAGAAAATCCACAACCTGAGAATGAAAAACTTTCTCGGGGTCTAAAGAGCCGCCATGTGCAGTTAATTGCCATTGGCGGTACGATCGGGACTGGGTTATTTTTAGGTGCCGGTCAATCCATTCACTTAGCTGGTCCGTCCATCTTGATTGCGTATTTGGTGACCGGGTTGGTCTGCTTTTTGCTAATGCGGGCACTCGGAGAGTTATTATTATCTGATCTAAGTACGCATTCGTACATTGACTTTATCAAACAATATTTGGGCGAACGAACTGGTTTTGTTGCTGGTTGGACCTATTGGGTCTGCTGGATTACCATTGCGATGGCCGAAATCACCGCTGCCGGAGAGTATATGCAGTTTTGGTGGCCAAAGTTACCACAATGGTTACCCGGTTTAGTCATTTTGATTTTACTGTTAGGTTTGAATTCAATTAACGTCTCAGCGTTTGGGGAAACCGAGTTCTGGTTTGCAATTATTAAGATTGCGGCCATTATTGCGTTAATTGCGGTTGGTATCGGTATGGTCCTGTTCAGTGTGAAAACACCAGTTGGCCACGCCGGTTTAGGAAACTTAGTTAATTATGGTGGCTTTATGCCCCACGGCTTCAAGGGCCTGTTCTTATCTTTCCAAATGGTTTTGTTCAGTTTTATTGGGATTGAAATGGTTGGGATGACCGCTTCTGAAACGGCGGACCCTAAGACCGTTATTCCTAAGGCCATTAACGATATCCCACTGCGAATCATTTTATTCTACGTGGGCTCGTTATTCTTCTTAATGGCGATGTACCCTTGGCAGTACTTTTCAGCCGCGCACAGTCCGTTCGTACAAGTCTTTACGAACTTAGGGATTCGCTCAGCGGCAGCCATCATCAACTTTGTGGTCTTGACTGCGGCGGCTTCCAGCTGTAATAGTGCGTTGTTCAGTACCGGTCGGATGTTGTTCTCATTGAACTACGACGGTAAGAGCCGGTTCGCTAAACGAATGGGGACTTTATCCAATCGCCAAGTACCACGCAACGCGCTGTGGTTTTCAACGCTTGTCATTGGGCTATCAGTGATCTTGAACTTGTTGATGCCTGGGCAAGTGTTCTCACTAATTGCTAGTGTTTCAACCACTTGTTTTATCTTTATTTGGGGTGCAATTGTCCTCGCGCACATCAAGTACCGGAAAAAAGTTGGCAATCAGGTGATGACCAAGTTCAAGATGCCACTTTACCCGTTGTCAGATTACTTTATTTTGGCCTTTCTCGGCTTTATTGCCGTGGTACTGTGCTTCAAGTCAGAAACGTTGATTGCGTTAATTGCCTCGCTCATTTGGATTGCGGCGTTATACGTCATCAAGTTGATGGGTGAACGGATGCATAACCAAACTGAAGAAGTTAAAGAAAACGACTAACATTTAAACGATGTTTGAAATGGTGTTTCGAAAGTGCAGACTTTCTGAACACCATTTTTTGGTTTCTCAGAAGGCTTTGAACATGAACACCCCACGTTGCGACACTTGACGGTGCCTTTTTAACGCGCAAGCGGTACAATTATAGGTAGCTTGAATTTAGATAATCGAGGTTGAATCATGCAATATTTTACTTCTGACACGCATTTTTACCACGCTGATTTACTGGGTGATAATGACTTTGCGCCCCGACCGTTTCCGGACGTTGAAACGATGAATCAAACGATTATTGACCATTGGAATGCCCGGGTGACTGATCAGGATACGGTCTATCACCTTGGCGACGTTGCGCTTTACTTTACGAGGCCAGCGAAGCTATCCTACGAACGGGTACTGGCGATTCTTTCGCAACTGCACGGTAAAATCATCTTTATTAAGGGTAACCATGATTCACGCGCCTTCTTTAAGTATTTAGCCGCGCATGACCCCCAATTAAATGGGCACCCTAAGTTTGAATTTCATGACGTGGGGGTCTTGATCAAGTACGATCACCGGCAGTACTACATGACCCATTATCCAATGATGATGGGCATCGTGAAGCAGATCATTAACTTGCACGGGCATATTCACCATTACGCGGTCAACGTGAAGGAAAACATCAACGTCGGGGTCGATACCCCAGAAACGGATTACTTAGACCATCCGGTACCGTTTGGTGCACCGTTTTCATTGGATGAGATCGAACAGATGGTTAATGGAAAGGCCGTCGATTTTGCCAAACGTCAATAGGGACGCTTGACCGGCCTCGTCGAATGCTTTAGGATTAACGAAGATAATCAGTGAGGGGCGACAACATGGCGGAAGACATTACCATTTTGCATACGAATGATATCCATTCGCACTTTGAAAATTGGCCGCGGATTCGGCGTTTTTTGTTAGCGCAACAGGAACAACAACGCCAAGCAGGTCAAACGGTGGTTACCGTCGATCTTGGTGACGCGGTTGACCGTGCGCATCCGTTATCGGAAGCGACACGTGGTCGGGCCAACGTCACGTTGTTAAATCAAATTGGTTACGATGCCGTGACGATTGGTAACAACGAGGGGCTCGGGTTAACGCATGAAGAGCTGAATCAGCTGTATCAAAAAGCTAATTTTGACGTGATTTTGAATAACTTGACGGATACCCAGACGGGCGCACAACCTGACTGGGCGTTGCCAGGAAAAATTATCACGACCAAGGCGCACACGCGAATTCTATTATTGGCGTTCACGGCACCATTTACACTGACGTATCCGTTAAACGGGTGGACACCGCAAAGCGTTAAAGCGTGTTTGCCGGAATTATTGCAACGCTACGCCGGTCAGTACGACGTGTTAGTGTTGTTATCTCACTTGGGAATCAACGAAGATCGCTGGTTAGCTAAACATTTTCCATCAATCGACGTGATTATCGGCAGTCACACGCACCATTTACTGGTCAACGGTGAAGATGATCATGGCGTTTTGTTGGCCGCAGCCGGTAAATACGGTGAGTACGTTGGAAAAATTCACTTGGTGATTGATGCGCAACACCACGTCACGGCGGGAACAGCTGAGACGTTTGCAACCGCATCGTTACCTGAATTACCAGCGGACCAAGCTGAAATTGCGGGTTGGCAACGTCAGGGGGAACGGTTGTTATCTGAACGGGTGATTGCGAAGTCACCGGAGCAACTTAATCCCCATTGGCACCATTCCAGTCAGTTAACGGCCTTAGGATTAGCCGCAATTACAAGTTACGCGGGCACTGACTTAGGGATGCTCAATGGCGGCCTGTTTATGCGGGACTTGCCCGCGGGCCCGGTCAACCGCAATGATTTGCATACAATGTTGCCGCACGCCATGCACGTGATTCGGGTCACGTTGACGGGTCAAGATTTATGGCGACTCGTCTACGAGATGGAACTGGTGCGGCCATTTTTAAATAAGTTTCAAATTCGAGGCATGGGCTTTCGGGGCCAAGTCTTCGGTTATATTCAGTATCAGGGATTGAAGTGGCAAGCGGACCGGCATCAGTTGCTCGTCAATGATGAACTAGTAGATTTTAAAAAGACCTACCAGATCGCTATGCTTGATCACCACTTATTCATCCCGTTTTTCCCGACCATTAACATCAGTGGTCAAACAGACATATTATTTAAGCAACTTTTACGAACGGTCGTCGGCGACTACATAGCCGCACGATGGCCACTATCATAAGAAAGGTGGTGTCCGTGTGAATCGCGATCATATTGACGAACTTGCTGAACAGCAGGCTGAGCGGCGAAAGAGTCTATACCACGGTTTACGGACCGACAAGACCCACATTGAAGTCAATAAGCATCCTTTCGAGATCGTTTACGAGTATCGAGAAGGATTTGACTTGGACAAGTTTGTGGAACGGTTTAGTCCGATTTTAAACAAGTACGATTACATTGTCGGCGACTGGGGCTTTGAACAGTTACGATTAAAGGGATTTTTCCGCGATGACATGAAGGATGTGCAGCGTGCGCAGACGATTGGTGCCGTTCAGGATTACTTGTACGAGTATTGTAATTTTGGGTGCGCCTATTTCATCTTGAAAAATGAACGCGTCATCAAACCAAAGCGTAGCAGTCATCCCCGTAAGGATGAACGCCGGAGCAAACGCGGCGGTAGTGGTAATAATAGCAATAACCAAACTCGTGGGCGAAGTAACCGAACGAGTAGTCGTAACAAGCAGCGACGGAAGTCGAAGTCGTTTACGACCAAGCAAAAGGCCGCACCGTTTACTGAAAAGAAACGAACGCCCGCTAAAGTGGTGGCTGGAGATGGGCATAAGGCTCGGACTACCAAGCAATCTAGCGGCAAGCGGCATTTTACAATTCGACAGAAGTAGAGAGAGGTATTTTTAGTGAGTAAGTACAAGGGATATTTAATTGATTTAGATGGAACGGTTTACCGGGGACGTGAACGAATTCCGGCAGCTAAACGCTTTATTGAACGGTTACAAGCCAGTCAGACTGATTTCTTACTCGTGACGAACAACACGACCAAATCACCTGAAGACGTTGCAGAAAATTTAGCTAATAACCACGATATCCATGTTAGCCCAGCTAACGTGTATACCGCGGCTTTGGCGACGGCTGACTACGTTAATGATTTAGCCGGCGACGGCGAAAAGACGATGTACGTGATTGGGGAACTCGGGTTAAAGGGTGCGATGCTTGAAAAAGGCTTCAAATTCAATGAACACGACCCTCGATTTGTCATTGTTGGCTTAGACTACGATGCGACTTACCACAAGTTTGAAATGGCGACGTTAGCTATTAAACGGGGCGCTAAGTTTATTGGGACTAACGCCGACACGAATTTACCTAACGAACGGGGACTCGTTCCTGGCGCAGGATCTGTCATTGCCATGGTCGAACGGGCCACGCAACAAAAGGCAACCTACGTCGGCAAACCCGAAACGATCATCATGCAAAAAGCGATTGACCGGATTGGGTTAGATAAAAGTGACTGTGTGATGGTCGGCGATAACTACATGACGGATATTTCAGCGGCAATCAACTTTGAAATGGACTCGTTACTAGTTTATACCGGGGTATCAACACCAGAACTAGTTGCGCAACAGACAATCAAACCAACTAACGAAATCAACTCGTTAGACGAATGGGACTTAGATAATGGTGTGGCTAAATAGGCTAAAAAATTGGGGTCAGTGGATTAGTCTGTACTTGTGGCTAGTCAGCGGGACCATCATTTTAACGATTAACGCGACCTGGTTATACTGGATTAACGCGCTGACCCAGAAATTGGGACCAACGGTGAACTTGTCACTGGGGCGCTTGATGACGAACTATTATCAATTATTGGCGTATTTGAACTTTCCGTGGACGTCACGACTTGCCATGAATGATTTTACGGATTCAGTGGGAGCGTTGCGTCATTTTGCTGACGTTAAGGCACTGTTTATGCTGAATAACGTGGTGTTCATCGTGACAAGCGTGGTCGTGTTCTATTTTTGGCGGCAATTAAAGCGCCGGCAACAGTTATGGCGATTAGTACTACCGATGCAGGGAGCGCTGTGGGTGCCACCGCTAGTCGCCGCGATTATGGCGGTGAATTTTGACCAGTTCTTCGTGTTTTTTCACGAAGTGCTGTTTCGAAACTCGGACTGGCTGTTTGACCCGTTGTATGACCGGATCATCTTGGTCTTACCAGACACCTTCTTCTTACAGTGCTTTGTCTTAGCATTTGTCATTATCGAGTGGGCGTTTGCGTTCTACTTATCAGTAGGAAAACAGGCGCTTAAAAATCTATAAACTAAAAGTGCCACACCATTTTGAATTGGTGTGGCACTTTTAGTTTATAGGGCTTATTCTTCGCCGGCGGGTGTTTTGCCGAAACGGGCTTTAAGTGCGGAGAAGACCGCTGGAATTAGGGAAACAAGAATGATTCCGATAACGACCATTGAGAAGTGTTCTTTGACGAACGGAATGTTGCCAAAAAAGTAGCCGCCTCCACAACATAAAGTGACCCAAAGTACACAGCCAGTAACGTTGTAACGGATGAATTTTTGGTATTCCATTTTGCTACTAGCCGCAACGAACGGAACGAACGTCCGAATGATGGGCATAAACCGAGCGATGGTGACGGTAATGCCACCGTGCTTTTTAAAGAATTTTTCAGATTTTGCTAACTGCTTTTGGTTGATGAGCTTTCCGAACCAGGATGTCTGGGTCAGTCGTTCACCAAGTGAGTGCCCAATTAAAAAGTTTAACGAGTCACCGGCAAGCGCTGCTACTAAGAACAGAATAACGAATGACCAGATGTGTAAACCGTAAGTTGGGTTCGCGGCTAAGGCGCAGGCCGCGAAGAGTAATGAGTCACCTGGTAAAAATGGTAGGATGACTGCCCCGGTTTCAACGAAAATGATGGCAAAGAGGATCAAGTAGGTCCAGATGCCGAAACTATTAACAATGGTGACTAAGTGTTGGTCAATGTGCAACACGAAATCAATTAGAAAACTCATAGCTACCTCCAATAGTACTGTGAAATTGTTCTGATACAGGATACCAGAAAATCACGTTTAATACTATGGTTGATACTGAATCACAACTAAAACCTAACAAATTGCTGGTATTTAGGGGCATTCTCTTGTATTATCGAGTTATTCTATGAAGAAAACGGGTGATCTTGTGGCATATCCACAATTAGATTTATCAAAGGTTAAAGGACCAAAGGCAACGATCAAAACCAATTTTGGTGACATCCATGTTCAGTTGTTCCCTGAACAAGCACCTAAAAGTGTTGAGAACTTCGTTGGGTTAGCAAAGAAAGGCTACTACGATGGCATCATTTTCCACCGAGTAATGTCTGATTTCATGATCCAAGGTGGCGATCCTACTGGTACTGGTATGGGTGGCGAAAGTATTTGGGGCAAACCATTCGAAGACGAATTTTCAAAAGATGTCTTCAACTTGCGTGGGGCCCTTTCAATGGCCAACGCTGGTCCTAATACGAATGGTAGCCAGTTCTTTATTGTTCAAAAGCCACAATTAGATGCTGGAATGGCTGATCAAATGAAGCAAGCCGGTTATCCAGAAGAAATCGTGACGGCTTACGGTAATGGTGGGACGCCATGGCTTGATTTTCGGCACACTGTTTTTGGTGCCGTTACTGATGGCATGGACGTTGTCGACAAGATTGCAACAACTAAGACGGGGATGCAAGACAAACCGGTTAAAGATGTTGTGATTGAAACAATTGCAGTTGAAGATTAAGACTTTATATAGAAGAATCTGCTTAGGCGGGTTCTTTTTTGATTGAAATTTTGAAATCTGGTCATTTCAGGTTATAATTATTAGCAATTATTGAGCTAGCCCGGTGGGGTGGTGGAAAGGAGCAGTTATGAGTAATTATCGAATTGGCATGCAGGTCCACGGACGAGTGACTGGCATTCAACCCTATGGGGCGTTTGTCACCTTAGACAGCGAACATCAGGGACTCATTCATATTTCGGAGTGTCATGAAGGGTACGTTAAGAGTATTACGGACTACCTTAAAGTCGGACAGACGGTTGACGTGGTCGTTTTAGACATCGATGAGTATACGGGAAAAATCAGTTTGTCGCTGCGATGCGTCGAAAGTCAGCCACAGCCAACGGTTAGTGACCTAGAGATTTATAAGACGTTTCGGCATAAGCACTTTTGGACTAATCGGCACGTGCACGCAGGGTTTGAACCAATTGCGAACCGGTTGGATCGTTGGACTAAGGACTCTTTGAATCGATTAAATGCGGAGGAACGAACGCTGTGAAGAAACATGTCGCTGGTACGATTATAAAAAATGATTCACACGGGACTAGTTTCCTAGTGGGACGGAATGCGCAGGGCAAGTATTACTTTTACTATTTGGATGTATTGGAGCAACAGACACCCTTGGCCTCAGTTTTATGGGAACTACGGCATACGATTGGCATTGATGTTGATCAGTTGAGGCTTTACGATTCAATCATTGCAGAAGTCGGTGGTGAAAAGGTATCAGTGTTTGTGTTTGACCACTTGGCAATTGATGAACGGGTACAAGCGTTGTTTGAGAAACGCGGGTTAGCGTTTGTACCGGCTAACCAGTTACACAGCTTATTCGAGAGTGTGAACGTCGGCCAAACTTCACCGTTAGAAGATTTTTCGAAATAATTGAAATTTATCCTTGACCTGCATACTAATACTTGATAAGATGTATCTTGTCGCTGTGAGAGAGCTGTTAAACAGCTTGCCAGCAACGGTTAGTATCATCAAAAACGAATTGAATGCTTATGAATAAATATTCAATTCGATTGAAAAAGTTGTTGACATGATTTAAACGTCATGCTAAGATATATCTTGTTGTTGCGAACCACTTAGGTGATTTCAAGACAGCTAGGTAATCACGAAAATGATTGCTTTTTCATCACTTGCATAGATATTCAGCTTCTTGAAAAAGTTGTTGACATGATATTCTTGAGATGGTATTATAAAACAGTTGTGTTGAGCTAATAAGCTTAACAAATTAGACCTTTGAAAACTGAACAAAGTTTCGACAAATCAAATGTGTAGGGTCTCT
>NZ_JQCL01000014.1 GCF_001438845.1 Lactiplantibacillus xiangfangensis | reverse complement strand
TTTACCTTTAAAAATTCAGAAAATTGCTTGGCTAAAAGCTTAATCTGATCGTTAGACAAATTAGCATAATCTAAATTGGCTTGACTGATGATTTGTTTACCTAGCCGTTGTTCAATCTTATTTTTTTCGTCCTTAATTTTTTGATTAAGGGCTTTTAATTTAGCTTCTTGTTTTTCTAAGTTACTTTTAGACATAACGATTCCTCCAATCATATTAGAAATAATCACCGAAACTATATCATATAGGAAACGTTAAGTCAAAGTATA
>NZ_JQCL01000102.1 GCF_001438845.1 Lactiplantibacillus xiangfangensis | reverse complement strand
ATTGAATCCAGATGTGATCGTTAAGAAGACAATCTATCGGAGTTCTGCAAGAATTAATGATCGACAAAGGGACCAAGTGAAGAGAGTTTTGCGTAGTCAAGGGTATCAGGGAAGAATTAGTAGTATTCGATACACTCGGGTAAATTACAAGTATTCCTTTAAAGTATCCGTGAAGTATCAGGGGAGTGTCGGTAAGTTTTTGGTTAATACAAAGAATGAGACAGTTGAATTCAAGGGAATGGCCTAGACGTAATTTCAGTGAATTTCACAAACTCATTTTCCCCAATTAAAGCCAATCTGCGACCTATACCACTTCTTTTTTGGACAAGTTCACAATCAAAAAAGAACGGAATGTGGAAGTACCGCGGTGAATGTGGGTTACTTGGGATAAGCCGCCTTATGTGAAGTAGAAATTGGTATACTAAAAAAGGCTCCCGGTTTAACACTGGAGGCCTTTTTTCTAGGTTACATATTTTGAGGATGAATGTTTTTATCTTCGTAGCTTTTACTTGGGTGCTGTAACATGACTGCTTAGTTTTTGGTGCCGTACCCCGCAACAGATGCGTCGCTTACAGATGTGTCGCTTCGTTGGTATTATCTTAAATGCTAAGTACCGAGTTGAGAAGGATCATAAAGATATTGGCGTCATAATCCCACTGGACGACGAAGAACTGAAATTTTTAATGACTAAAGCCTTGAGACGTTACTTTAACGCCCTAAGAAGCAATGAGAAGCACATCAAGAACGTGGAAAACTACCTGTACGGCACCATGCAAAATCTATTTGGTGTTTGGTGGAATAAACAAGCGGCTAGAGAATACGCGGCCAAACACCCCGAAGAAGAAAAGCCGGCCGACAACGACAACAGTGGGTTGTACTACTAGTCCTAAAAGGCTACAAAATCCTTTCTAAGCAGTTTTAAGACTTACTAACCTCTCTCTTTATACTTAAGCTAGATTTAAATGGCTTAAACAGAAGAATAGGGGCTTTTAAATGAGTGTCAGAGCTAACCAGGCTAACCAGCTCAAAAGTTCAGCCTTTAGATCAACGCCAAGCTCAAGTGATTTGAGGCCAGGGCTTTATCTATTGATCAGGCACTCAAAAGGTAGTATAATGGTAGTAGTAGAAGAAGGGAGATGAGACAATCATGGCAGTTAAGGAAAAGAAACGGGTCCAAGTCAA
>NZ_JQCL01000101.1 GCF_001438845.1 Lactiplantibacillus xiangfangensis | reverse complement strand
GCCGCTTATGTCAAGGCATTGCTGATGGAATCGCGTTACCGTTGATGTTTGCTGTCATACTAGATCAAGTGCCAAAGAAAAAAGTTGGCACTTTTATGGGGCTAGGTAGCTTAGTTATTGCCTTTGCACCAGCAGTGGGTCCCATATATGGTGGCATAATTCAGGACACATTCAATTGGCATTTTCTATTTATAATTTTAATACCAATTATTATGGTTACCTGGCTGCT
>NZ_JQCL01000013.1 GCF_001438845.1 Lactiplantibacillus xiangfangensis | reverse complement strand
AGAGACCCTACACATTTGATTTGTCGAAACTTTGTTCAGTTTTCAAAGGTCTAATTGACTGCTTCGGTTTCCCTCATGCAGCTTAATCATCATAGCATTTAAAGCGCTTACCGTCAACAACTTTTTTTCAAGCTGTTCAACTTGGCTTCAAACGTTAAGTTGTCTTGTGACAACGAGAACAATCATACCAATTAACAAAATCATTGTCAACAACAATTTTTAATTAACCGGTCGTCGTCCGTTGCAACAACGTTTACTAATATACCAAGCTAATATGAAACTGTCAATGATTTTTTACGACGTTTTTCATAATTATGTAAAACCATCTGACTAAACACGCTCATTTCCACATAAAAAGGAACTGACCACTTCTGGGTCAGTTCCTGAAACTGCAGTCTTAATATGATTCACCAGACTAGGCATTAAATTCAGTTTTGACGTGCCGCTTAACCTGCGTAACTACTGGAAAAGCAATCAAGCCGCCCACAACACCTTGGATGAGGTTCGTTGGAATTCCAATCAGTCCCGTCGCAACGGTATACATAATGGAATCAGAAATAAAGTACCCCGTTACCATCACAACAACCGCTACCCCCAAAACGACGACTTGACGTCCCTTTCGTTGACCCGCACCGAATTGTCCAGCAATCCAGCCTTCCAACCCGTGTACGATTAACGAAAAGATCATATACTGCGAATATCCTAATAATAAGTCCAACAATAGCCCACTAGCGCCACCCACAATTGCACCACCACGCCGGCCAAACAATAACGCCGCAATAAAGATGCCCGCGTCACACAAGTTGATATAGCCGTGCGTCAGTGGAACTGGGATATGAAAAAACAAGGAAATCACGACCGTTGCTGCAATTAAGATTCCCAAAGTCGTGACTAGCCTCGTGGTAACCTTTTGATGCTGTTGTCCTGCCAAATGACTCATCCTCTCTAGTTTACCCCTTCACTACACCGTCCCCATCGATGGTTTTAATTCTACTACAAATTGTCATTAAAACATCAAAAAAGGCCGAACCGCCAAGGGTCCAGCCAATTAAACATTAGTCTTATTTAACACGTGCTAAGAAGTAACGCTTCTTCCCACGACGGACAATGACAAACTTACCGTCAAACGCTGCCGTTGGATCAATTTCAGCATCCAAGTCAGTAACCTTTTCACCATTAATCCGAATTGCACCATTTTGAATATCCTCACGTGCTTGACGCCGTGATGGTTCAAACTTAGTTGCATCCACTAACCACAAGACGATGTTTTGCTTTTCAGCAGTAACGTCTGCAGAAGGTACTCCTTTAAAGCCTTGTTCAATTTCATCGGCGTTTAAATTCTGAACATCCCCGGTAAATAGTGCCTTAGTGATGTTTTCAGCTTCCACAACGGCTTCTTTGCCATGGACAAATTCCGTAACTTCTTCAGCTAAGCGCCGTTGCGCTTCCCGTTTTTCAGGCGCAGTCTTCACCGTTTCAGCCAATCGATCAATCTCTTCATGACTTAAGAACGTAAAGTACTTGAGGTATTTGACCACGTCACGGTCATCTTGGTTAATCCAGAATTGGTAAAATTCGTAAGGTGACGTCCGTTCAGGGTTTAACCAAACGGCACCACCAGCCGTCTTACCAAACTTCGTACCATCAGCCTTCAATAGTAACGGAATCGTTAAACCATATGCCTTTGCGTCGTTACCTTCCAAACGGTGAATCAAGTCCGTTCCGGCCGTGATGTTGCCCCACTGGTCAGCACCACCAATTTGTAACTGAACGTGTTCTGAACGGTAAAGGTGTAAAAAGTCCACGGATTGAAGAATCTGGTAAGTAAATTCGGTGTATGAGATACCAACTTCCAAGCGACTAGCCACAACTTCTTTGTTCAACATGTTGTTCACACTGAACAACTTCCCGTAATCACGTAAAAAGTCTAGTAATGAAATCTTTGATAACCAGTCGTAGTTATTTACAATTGAGAAGTTTTTGTCAGAACCAAACAACTTGTGCATCTGAGCGTTCAGGCCGTCTTGGTTATGTTTAACTTGGTCCATCGTTTGTAGTTTCCGTTCGGAGTTCTTACCTGAAGGATCACCGATGGAACCAGTCCCACCACCAACAACCACGTATGGATGATGACCAGCTAACTGGAACCGTTTCAAAATCATAAAGGGAATCAAATGCCCAATATGCATACTATCACCAGTTGGATCAATCCCACAGTACAATGCAACTGACTGCTTTTCAGTTAGTTCTTTAAGACCAGCTTCATCAGTTTGTTGATTGATTGCGCCGCGCCACTTTAAATCGTCAATAATGTTCATGTGTTTTCCTCCTAAGTTAAGGTCCGAATAAAAACAAAAAACTCGTCCCTGTCTATACAACAGGGACGAGTTTTTCCGCGTTACCACCCAAGTTATCACGCTTAACGTGATCGCTCATTGATTGATAACGAAAATCATCCGGCCGATTGGCAGTTCACTTCATGTAATTCGTGTCTAACCACAGCTCGGTTCGCACCATCCACCGAGTCGCTTAACTGTTGGGTTAGCCACTACTAATTAAAGATCACTACTTTTAATTATTATCTAACATGATAAGCACTGCCACGCTAAAAGTCAATCCTGTTTTAAGGGATCAAAAAAGCTTAGGCCTAACACCTAAGCTACATTGATTGACTAGTTTTTGGCATCCGCTGCAATCTTAATGACCGTATTTGCTTGTTGGCCTTGAACTTGCGACACTTTGTCCGCTTTTTGCCACTTAACAGTGTTAGCTTGTCCTGATTGGCTTTGATTGTACACCGTGACCGCACCGTTCGTAACACTCTTATCCGTTAAATCTTGTTTTTGAATCTGATTATTTACTTGGTTGGCAAACTTAGCTGGATCTTTAGCAACGTCTTCCGTGTTAGCAATCGTTGTAACGGACCAATTGCCAGTATTCCAGTGAACGTAGATCCGGCCCATAGTTCCTTGAACCGTTGCCGTTTCACCATTATCCAACTTAACCGTATCACCCTGAGTCGCACCAAGATAGTTCACTTGATTCTTGGCGTCACTCTTGGTGTTATAGTCCGTATTCTTGTATGTAGCAGTAGTTGCGTTAGTGCCAGCCTTAACATACTTAACACTATAATTTGACTTAGTTCCGCTAGCGCTCTTCGCACTGACCGTTTGATTCGTAGCTTTTACATTCGTTGGTGCCGCCGTTTGACTCACCGAACTAACGTTATTAGAAGCTGCGTGCAACACGTGGTTCACTGATGGTACGGCAACTAAGCCTAACACCAGCGCACCGGTGGCAGTTGCGATACCTAATTTAACTTTGCGCTTAAAATCCATAAAAAATGTCCTCCCTATTTTTACAAACACTGAACAATGATGTTGCTTGTGCCCCTGTTCACCAGCAGTCCCCGGTATAGGTCAACTTATAATACCGTTTCCCGTACACGACCGCATTTATACTATAATATCAAAAAATATATGGCAATAGCTGAATTTATCAGAATTTGTGGCAACTAAGCTTACCAGAACAGTTAATCTATTCATGATTATTTTAATATTTATATACTCTTTTATCATAAACGCTTTTTTTCTGAAAAACGACTTCAATTCGATTGCAATTAAGTTACAGCTTGTTAACAAATTCCCATTGCAACCAAAAAAATCTGGAAGTCAGACACAAAAAGGTCGTTCAGAAACATTTAACATTTCTGAACGACCTTTTCACTTTGTTTTTTCGTTTAATGGTTCAAAGTTAACACAATGGCTTGCTGACCCATCTGCTTGTAGGCAGCCTGGAAGTCTTGCCAATCAACGGCCTGCTGTTTTTCACCATAAGGATTATTGATGTAGATTTTTTGCTTTGCACGATTAAAGCCAACAATGACAACGCTATGTACGTCATATGTAACCTTGACTGAGCCTTGTGGTGTCTGCCAGTTTTCCATTGAACTAACCGGCGCAAACGCAACCGTCGTAACCGTCCAAACCGGGCGGCCAGCTTCCAACTGTTTAATCACAGCATCAAAACTAGCTCCGCTCAGATCCTTAACGTGACTCGTTTGCGTCTTAGCAACCTTATAAATAGGGCCATGGTAAACGCCCAGACCAGGGTCATTACCATTGATATCCCCAACAAACCCATAATTCGGATTACCGTGTTGCCCGTTATCATAAGTAATGGGCACACTTGTCAAATGGTCCGCTAGCTGATTTTTAGTCACATTAATGTGGTAGTAGTTCATCATCATCGCTAGCGACGTCACTTCACAACCATTATACAAACTCGGTGCCGTCATCTGATTAACTAGCGGCACGTCGAGCATGACCTGATTAACTTTCTTTTGTGGCTGCGCTTTTGCAGTCGGTTTAGCCGATGACCGGTTAGCAAAAGATGCGTCGATCCAGTCCGACCCCTGCGTAATTGTAAAGCCAATGACCCCAAAAAGTACCACAACAATAAGGATCAACGACCATGGTCGTCGTTGCCGTCTCTTTAAATGTCTTGGCATTCACTTTCCACCCGTTTCCTTGTTTAAAATATTGAACAATAAAGTTCTAACAGTCAATGCGTATCATACCATGAACTAATTAATAAAAACACCTTTAGAATCTTAGCTTTTTTAAGTATTAAGCTGCTCTGACATAATTAAAAAAACACCATTTTCATTCCTGCTTACTGCGCCTAGCAGGAACCAATTTTTAGGGCTAAATCATTCCTATCGTTATTTTTTGTATTTAATTTGATAATCTTCTAGAATCGAGGTGCACAGTTATAATTTTAAAAAATCTGTGCCCGTATCTGTTAACCAAACATTATTAATTGTCCAGTTCCTACTTTTTCCGTCTAAATTAAAAATTTCTTTCATAATAATTAGAATTTGTTTTATGATAGTAATGTCAATTAACAAACTGTTTTTTGGCTATTATTATTCCTTACGAGGTGAATCTTTTGCAGATACTGATTTACATCTTATCGCTATTTTCCGGCACGTACGAAATGCTGATTTTAATGCTAGCCTTCCGTGAATTTCTGACTTGGCGAATTGCCACTGTCTGGACGGGTCTGGTGATCTTTGGCGCTGTTTTTGCTCAAGTCGCAACGACCCTTTTTCCACACGTTCCACTCGTCTTTTTCTGGATTGTCCCAATCACGATCTTTAATACGGTCATGTGTACCCGCCTGCTTTATACTAAGTGGATTTTAACGCTACCCATCGTGGTCTTTTTAAATGCACTGAAACGCTTAGTTGGCGGACTTTCCGGCAGTTTAGTCAAAGTCATTATGGGGTCTAGTCTCGAAATGCGCTTGCGGCAAGCCCTTAGCCTAAAGATCTTTGCGGCTAACCTGGACTTGTTTTACGCCGTCGCACTCAGTTTGCCATTCATCATTTTGATTGGCTTGTGGGCTCACCACTTAGTTATTCGCTCCGCCGCAGCTGATTTCTTTCAGCACGCTAAAATTGACCGCAGCGACTACTTACTGGTGCTCCTCTGCTACGGGCTCTACATTCTGGCGTACGCTTATGCCATGGAACTATCCGTCGTCTCCCAAATGTACGTTGCCGTGGCTTCCAGCATCATCTTTGGTATCGTCAGTTTCTACTTAGTTAGTAGTAAAAACAGCCGGCTATCCGATGCTCAGCTACTCGGCGAAGTTTCTCAATATAACATCCTCCTCAGTCACCGCAATCAAGAACTACACCTTTTCAAACACGATTATCAAAACGTTTTGCTCAGCCTATCGCAATATATCCAAAAAGACGATATGGCTGGCTTAAAACATTACTTTGAACGCGAAGTCCTACCAAACGATCAAAAATTAGCGACAAGTGCGCCTGAACAATTACGCTACCTACACGCCCCGGCACTCAGCGGTTTGATCTATTCGAAGTACGAATCCGCAGCAAGTCTCGGCGTCACCCTATCAATTTCACTCCTGCAAACCGTTGACCTTCCGGAAACGGACCAGGTCAAGCTTGTTCGAATTTTGGGTAACTTACTGGACAATGCCATTGACGCCGCTATTAAAGTTGATCATCAAGTTCATTTAGCCATTGAGACAACGGCGGCGGCCGTAACCTTTAGAATTCAAAATAAATTTCCGGCTAACGATACCGTTGACTTAGATCGCATCTCCAAAAGTCGCTTCACGACTAAGCCTGGACACTTAGGTTACGGACTGACTAGCATTGAACAGTTAGCAAATAAACAGCTCAACGTCACTTATAAAATCAAGGATGACACGTTTTTGGCCTGCTTAAATGTGAAACGTTAAACAATTTTTAGAAATTTTTGTTTGATAAAAGCGGTTTCTTTACTACAATGATAGTAATAAGACTTCATATTCTGAAAGGAACTGACCGCCATGTCTTTATCTGATGAGCAAATGGATAAGCACCTCCAATCCGCTATGTTTGGTACTCCGGTACTGCATCCAGACGAACAGCACCGTAATTTGGGAACGTTTCACGAACGCATCGACCTGGGCGCCACGTTTACCCAAGCACTGACCCGTGATTATTCTGCCGCATTTCAAACAGAAATGACGGCCCACCCCGACTATCAACTACTACTACACGGCCTTTTGGATCAAGACATTCTCAACCGTTACGTTCGACTTGCCAACCAGCAAAATATTAAGTTTGCCATTCGCAATGACCTGATGTATCAGCACACACCGGATAGTCTCGCCATCGCGTTGGCTGCTAAAACTGCGATTACCCCAGACACGATCAACATCGATGTCCGCTTTCCGGAAATTGCGACACCTTGCAAATCAACCGCTGCACACGAACTGCTGATTGAAAAAATCCACAAGCATTTGGAACGTAACCGGCGCGAATTCCGCGAACGACACCACCTAGCTAACTAATCAACTAAACCTAAAAAGAGTGGACCAAAATGCGGTTAATTTGCGAGCATTAACGTGAAAGCAGTGATTATTCCTGGGTTTTGGAATAGTCACTGCTTTCGGGTTAAGCGGAACAAATTGCCTTTTGGACCACGTTTCGACCATAACAGTAGGAAAAGCCAACCAGAATTTTTTTCTGATTGGCTTTTTGAGTTTTGTCCCAGCCCCTTTTTTGGTTTAATCATAAAAGTTCTAGAACAGTTGCCACACACTAATGACCAATGGTGGAATTAACAGCGCTGGCAATAAATTCAACGTATTGATCTGCTTAATCTTCAGTAGCCCTAACCCCGATGCCAGAATTAAGATACCCCCAACAATGGTAATCTCATTTAAAATAGCCGTACTTAACGCGCCCTGCAATACGAGCGCCAACACGTACAGTGAGCCTTGCCAGATAAATAGAACCCCCGCAGCGATTGCAATTCCAAACCCAAACGTTGACGCCAGTACGATCGACGTAATTCCGTCCAACATCCCGTTCGTAAATAAGAACGTATAATCATGTTTAAGTGCGGCTTCAATGGGTCCTAAAATTGATAAGGACCCGATACAATACAGTAGTACCGCTGTCGCCAAGCCTTCCGATAAGTTGCCGCTTGAAAACCGGCCCACAAGGCGGTCAAAACGGCCTTGTAAATCTAACGCCTGCCCAATGAGCCCGCCCAGCGCCAAACTAACAATGAACAAGACCGGATACTTACTTTGCGGCATGCGCTGCACCACCGCATTAATCCCAATCATACAGGCGGCCAGTCCCAGTGCTTGCATTAAAATCTCGTGGTACGCTGGTTTGATTCCGTGCTTAAATAAGCTTCCAATCGTGCAACCAACTAAAATCATCCCAACGTTAAAAATTGTTCCTATCATCACTTCACCCCATCAGAATTTATACACCATTATAAAGTCTCAAGTAGCTTGAGAGTCAACCGTAATCCCGTAATCAATCAGTGGTAACCGGAATAACTTACAAGTAGCTAATTTATTGGCTTAGGATACAACCGACACTAATCCTTAAATTTAAGCTTCTTTAGCTTGTGACAAAAATGAGTCCGAGCTATTAGGCCCAGACTCATTCTTTCTATTTAGCCGCACTAGTTGCGTGTCCCGAACGGACCTCTGCCAAGTAGCGCTCACTTTGTGGCTCATCAAATTCATGTTCTGATTTACCAATAATTACCGCGGCTAGTGAATTACCAACCACGTTGACCACGGTCCGGCCCATATCAACCAACCGATCAATTCCGGCAATAAAGGCTAGCCCTTGTACGGGAACCCCAATGGTCGAGATAGTGGCTAACAAGACCACAAACGAGGCACCGGGTACGCCCGCAATCCCCTTTGACGTAATCATTAAGACGATCAATAACGTAATTTGTTGACTCAATGACAAGTGGATCCCGTACGCTTGCGCCAAGAATAACGCGGCCAATGATTGGTAAATAGCTGAACCATCCAGGTTAAACGTGTAACCAGTCGGAATCACGAAGGACACGATGCCTTCACTGACACCGAACTTGCCCATTTTATCGATAATCCGTGGTAGGGCCGCTTCCGAACTCGCCGTTGAAAAGCCCAACACCATTTCATCACGAATCACTCGTAACAAGTGCCAGATGTTCAAACCAAACAAACGCGCAGCAATCCCCATAACAACGACAATAAAAATGGCCATCGTGATATACGCTAGAATAATGAAGTAGCCCAACGGTGCCAAGGCTTTTAACCCCATTTGTGCGACCGTAACCCCAATCAGTGCACAGACGCCAATCGGTGCCGTATGCATGACCCAATTTGTCACTTTAAACATTGCTTCGGCAACGGCATTCATGAAGTTCAAAATAATCTTACCCTGCTCACCAATCGCGGCGGTCCCCAGGCCGAAGAACACGGCAAAGAAGATGACCGGAATCATATCGCCCGCAGACAACGACTTGAAGACGTTCGTTGGGATAATGCCCATGATAGTTGACCAGACCCCGTTATGGGAAACCGTCTTGGCGGTTTGGACGTACTGACTAATATTAGAAGCGTGTAACTGATGAATATTGATGTAATCTCCGGGGTGGAAAATATTACCCATCAATAGTCCTAAAGCAATCGCAATCGTCGTCATCACTTCAAAGTAGATGATGGTTTTACCACCGATTCGACCCAATTTCTTTAAATCACCCATGTTGGCGATCCCGGTAATCAGGCACGCCACCACGATTGGTAATACGATCATTTGAATCAGACTAATAAACATCGTCCCAATATTTTGCATCGCCGTAATGGCCGTTTGGTTACCGTAAAAGATGACACCTAACACGATCCCCAAAACTAGCCCAATCAGGATTTGCCATCCTAAACTCAACCGAAATCGGTGATACCGTTTCATCTGTGTTTCTGTTTTCAAAACCCATTCGCCCCGTTCTAATTACTGAATATTTTCACTAATTTTGTGCAACAATATTAACATTTTAGCACAATCATTAATTAAATGAGAGCCTAATTAGAATTCACTAATGTAAAAAAACGTTTCCACCCAATAACTGCCGGTGGAAACGTCCTGATCTTAATTATTTAGCTTTTTTCTTATCAGCTGTTAAGCGGTTATAAACCGTCGCACTGACCCAGTCAGCGGTCCACATCCATAAAACGTGGCCAAGGGCTTCCGAAACGTGCTCCGTTGCGGGTTGATCCTTAGCTGCGGGAATGGTCCCCAGTGCCGGTAAAATCACCTGATGAAACGCACTGAAAATGCCGAGCCCAAATAAAGCACTGCTCCCCGCTTTGGCCTTCGGATGCTTCCGGGCCCACAAACTATATGCAACGGCAAAGGTTGTCGAAAAACCAAAGTGCATCATGTAACTAACTACCGGTAAGTCATGCCCTGAATACGAATAAGTCGCATGGGTCACGCTTGCAGGAACCCCCACTTGCTGAAGGAGTTGCTGTGGTGGATTGGTTTGATCCCGTTCAGGTGTCCGCGGTGGCAAGATATTCTCCCAGCCCAACTTAACTAATCCCGAGATAATTCCGCCAGTAACGCCCGCAATCATGGCCGCACGGTGGTTAAAACACTTTTTAGTCATCAATAAAACCTGCCTCTCTATTCAATAACTTCATCATACCAGCCTTCCTGATAAGTTCGTAATAATTAAGCTCAAATTATCAATTAATAAATAAAAATTTGAATTTTAGAATTAAGCGTGTTATGCTTCTGATATTCATTTATCACTTGATAAACCAAATTGGAAGAAGGTTCGTAGCATGTATCTAGGATTAAAGGAAATGTGGCACGAAAAGCTCCGCTACAGTCTACTGAGCGGGGTTCTGTTACTGATTGCCCTCGTCGTTTTCATGTTAGCGGGATTAGCGAATGGTCTTTCTAACGGGAACCGGCAAGCCGTCGATCAGTGGCACGCAACCACCGTCTACCTGAATAAGAATGCCAACCAAACGTTATCAGCCTCACAATTAACGTTGGCCGATAAAAAGCATATTGACGGTAACACGGTTGCGCCCCTGTCAAACTTGTCCGGAACGTTGCGGACAAGCACCAACCACTTAAAAACAACGGCTAGCGCATTCGGGACTAGCCGTAACAGCTTCTTGATGCCCACTGTTATTAGCGGCCATAAAATCAATGGTAAAAACCAGTTATTAATTTCGGCAACGCTCAAGGACAAAGGCTACCACGTTGGTCAAAAGGTCCGCATCGGGACAACGAAACGAACCGTTAAAATCGTGGGGACTTACGCCAGCAGTACTTACAGTATTGCGCCGACCGTCTACACGGATACGTCAACGCTGAACCGCTTAAAAGACAGTCCCATTACGACTGGTAAGCAACAACCAATCAACGCATTCGTGACAAAAAAGAGTCAGTTCAAGACAGCGCACCACGGCAACTTACAACGATTGAGTATCGCCACTTTTATTGAGAACCTTCCGGGGTACAGTGCTGAACAACTCACGTTAAATACCATGATTTACTTCCTATTCGTGATTGCCTTAGCAGTCATCGGGATTTTCATGTTCGTCTTGACCCTTCAGAAACAGGCTTTATTTGGCGTTTTGAAAGTCCAAGGCATTGGAACCAGCCACATCATCGCCGCACTACTCAGTCAAAGTGTCGTCATGGCGCTGATTGGCATCGGCTTAGGCCTCGCCATCACCGTTGGCTTAGCGCAAATCATGCCGGCCGGATTGCCGTTCGTAATCAACTGGCAAGCCTTTGGCATCTATAGCTTGGCGTTATTAGGTGCAGCGGTCGTTGGCGCTTTGCTTTCATGGCGAACCGTTGCCAAAATCGATCCCGTTGTTGCCATCGGATAAGGAGGACTCAATATGTCAACTAGCGTTTTAGAATTACAACATATCAATAAAGAATTTGGCCATGGTCATACTGCGGTCACCGCACTTGCTGACGCCAACTTTCGGGTCAACGCCGGGGAATTTGTAGCTATCATTGGGCCTTCCGGTTCTGGAAAGAGTACCTTTTTAACCATTGCGGCCGGGCTACAAACCCCGACTAGCGGCAAAGTTCTTCTCAACGGGCAAGCCTTGACACAACAGAGTGAGAAGCAACGCTTGGCCTACCGTTTTAATGAAATTGGCTTCATTCTTCAAAGTTCCAACTTGATTCCCTTTTTAACCGTCACTGAGCAGTTCAAACTGGTCGACAAAATGGCCCGCCGCACCTTTCAAAAATCCGCAACCTTAAAGTTGCTCGATGAACTGGCCTTAAGCGACGTTAAGGATGCTTATCCTAACGAACTGTCCGGTGGTGAACGCCAGCGGGTGGCCATTGCACGGGCGCTTTACAATAACCCGAGTGTGATTCTTGCCGATGAACCAACCGCTAGTCTGGATACCCCCCGTTCAATCGACGTCGTTAAACGATTAGCTGACGAAGCGCATCACCACAATAAAGCCATCGTCATGGTCACCCATGATCAGCGTCTAATTAGTAATTGTGACGTCGTTTATCGCATTGAAGACGGTAAGATGACCCGAACCGATTAACGGGACTTTTGATTCTCATCATAGAAAAACAACAAGCGTGTCTTTTGTCACCCATTTCAACTATCAGTATTTGGCATTACAAAACTCAAAAAAACCGTTTGTTCCGCTTAACCCAAAATCAGCGACCATTCCAATCCTAGGAATAGTCGCTGATTTTATGTTAATGCTCACAAACTAACCGCCTTTGGCCCACTCTTTACTCAGCAATCTTATCACTGTCAGCGGGCGTGCGAAGCGCCATCAAAATTAGTTCAATCACCGTAAACACCATTGATAACGGCGGCCAGACAAAGATAATCATAAGAGCCACGATTGCCGCGATCACCCAGAAAAAAACGTTGGCATGAATGCGATAAGCCGGCATCGCTTGAATCTTCGCCGTAATTTTAGGATGATCGGCCACATTAGCCTGTGCAATTGCACGTGAGAGTACCGCGTAGGCAATTGTCCATAAAATAAAGATAATGAAATAGAATAATTCTGGTTGCGGCTGATCAATAAATTTTCCAGCCCAAGCCGTCGACACTGGTAGTAACGACATCGTGAGAATCCAAAAGTTGTTCAGCCAATAAATCCGTTTCGTGATATGTTTCGTTAGCGTCAGCATATAATGGTGGTTATACCACGCCACGCCAATAAACAGGAAACTAATCAAGTACGCAATCAAATAGCTCCCATTCTCCGCCAAGGCCGCAAATGTCGGCTCATTTGGCACGTCAAACTCCAATACCATAATCGTCAATACAATGGCCACCACAGCATCAGTAAACGCTTCGACCCGTCCTTTATTCATCTTGCCAACCCCTTAATTCAGTAATCTGATTAACTAAGTTAAATATACCACTCGCCAACGTTTGGCCAAATAAAATAGTGCCCTGAACAGAATGTGATCATTCTATCAGGGCACTATTTTAACTGACTAATCCTGCGCATACTTTTTAATACTCTCAACCAGTACCGCGGTCGCACCAACGCCGGCACGCTGATCATAGTACTGGATGAACCGGTCATCGGCTACGTACATATCAGCTAAACCGCGGTGCATTGTCGCCGTGTAATGGGGCCACGCAAAGCTGAGCCACTGCCGGTGAAGCTGATACACCTGCCGTGCTAATCCATCATCCAACGTCGGTTGCTTTAACAATACGGCTAAATCGGTCACCAACTCGGCTTCAATGGCTTGCATGCGCTGATAATCGGTCGCACTCAAATTTGCGTACTTGGTCTGAGACTGTTTGATTATTGGTTCATCGTACCGTTCTCGGAGTTCATCCCCGTACTGTTCCTCATTTTGAGCTAACTGAGCCGCTTTAAACACCTTAAACTTCGCTTCATCATTATTCATCGTTGTTTCCTCCTGCTGAGTTCGAATCGTCGTCTGCACCAGGGTCAACAATTGATCTAAATGTTTCCGCTGTTGCAATAACGCTTGATATTGCTGTTGAAGGCTGACGACCTGCTGATCAGTAGTTTGCGCCAATAACTTTTGAATCTCCGCTAGCGGCAATTGCATGGCGCGGTACAAACAAATTTGTTGTAGTCGGTTCACTTGGTCATTTTCGTAGTACCGGTACCCATTGTCCCCGACCCAAGCTGGTTTTAATAATCCAATCTGGTCATAGTAGCGCAACGTCCGCACACTGACACCCGCCAAATCAGCGAGTTGTTTTGTCTGATAAGTCATGGTCACCCTTCCTTTCAACATTACTTAGCATAAGGGGTGACGCCACGTCAGGGTCAAGCGGTTGATTCCAATTAATTAATTTTTAGTCGTGACGCCTTATTGCAACTCAAAAATGGCATTTCAGAAAGTTTACCACGTCTGAAATGCCATTTGAAATTATTCAGTTAGTTCGCCTGTGGTAACCGAGACCGAAGTATCCGGTAAACAAGCGCTACGACGTAAACCGTAATGAACCGGTCCAGGTAGTCGGTCGCGATTTGAATCAGAAAGACCGCTGCTACCTTGCTCATCCCGGTACCAAGCAACACCTGGACAAGCATGCTAGAACCCGATGACGTAATTCCATGGAATAAAATCACCGTAATTAGCGTGCTGACCACGGTCCCCGGAAGTGAAATGGCCAACGCCATCCACCAGTTGGACCGCCAAGTTCCCGGTTTAAACCGCCGGTATAACAATCCAGCGACGCACCCAGTCAAAAGTTGAACGGGCATAAAGAATAAGGCGTATAGGTCGGTGATTCCAGCCAACAGTGCGGACGCACCCCCGACTAGCATCCCGCCTAGTGGACCAAAAACGGCCGCGGCCAAAACGGTCCCAATTGAATCTAAATAAATCGGAAGTTTCAGCATAAGGGCGATATTGGCCCCAACCACGTTTAACGCAATGCATAACGCTAATAACGTCAGGGTCCGCGTCTTTATTTTGTGCATGGCGCCACCCCAAGTTGTTGTAGGACCCGCGTTAAATCAGGGTCAGTTGCACCCGCGACCCGCTTTAAAAACAGGCGCCAGAATGCTTCAACGTCAACGGTCGTCATGATTTGGCTGTTGGCGGGCTCATGCCAAAAGTCATGGGCATCTACAATGGATTGTCCACGGGCGACCCCGTCTACGGCCACCGTTGTGAAACTTTCAAAGCCGTGCAAAATTTCAGGATCGATAAACGCAGCCACGGCCAACGGATCATTGATCACGCAACCAATCACCCGTTCATACTGCCAGTGAAAATCAAAGTAGAAGCGGGTGATTTTTTTGATCAGCGCCCCCATTTGAGGATTAATGTCTTGAATATATTCTAATAGACTGGGCGTGAGCACAATTTTACGGGTCACGTCTAAGCCAACCATTTGAATTGGCACCGGCATCTGATCAAAGACCAGCTGTGCGGCGTCCGGATCACACCAGAAATTGTATTCCGCTACCGGTGAACAATTACCGTGACTTAAGTAACTACCGCCCATCAGGGTAAACCGATCCACTTGTTCAAACAACTGCGGATCACGTTGCAATACCTGCGCGATATTGGTCAGAGGTCCCAGTGCCAAGATGGACGTTGTCGGATCTGTAGCGAGGGTATCCGCAATGAACTGAACGGCATCTTGTGCCGGCCCTACCGCGGTAACTTCGGGGAGGTGACTATTGCCCAGGCCGTCGTCACCGTGCGTATCCTGCGCGCTCGTGTAAGCCACTTTTAATGGCCGATTGGCGCCTAGGTAAACCGGAATATCCAACCGATCAACCAAATCGAGCATTTTCAGCGCATTTTGCGCGCCAATGTGGGTCGGAACGTTACCACAAACAGTCGTGATTCCCACCACGTTTAATTCTGGTGAATTCAGCGCTAACAAAAGCGCCAAACTATCATCAATGCCCGGATCACAGTCAATGATGACGTTACGAGTTGCATTCATTTTCTTACCTCCGATTAAGTGAAGTTCTTGGTTTTTTATGCTGGGAAGTTTACGAACCAGCCAGTGGATGCACCGGACGGATTGTCCGGTGTTTAACCACTATTTTATAAATGCGTCTCAATTATACCGAAAGCGTCTCAGTTTGAAAACAACTCATTTCTATCTGAATTTTATGGTAGTATTTTCGAACTAATGAGACTATTCTAAGGATTGTAATCGATACATTTACCGACCAAGCCGTCAACAACACGTCATTACAACGTTTCACGTGCTTCAACAGTTGTTCTAGCCGGTTTTCGGGAGTGAAAACTATGTCTAAATCTCAGATGACGACCGACCAATTAGCACACTTATCCGTCGATCAGTTTTACAAAACTTTACAAACGCACCCAACGGGCTTAACCGACACCGTCGCCGCACAACGACTAAAAGAAGTCGGCCCTAACACGATTCAACAAACCAAGTCACGCTCACAATTTAAAGCGTTCATCAAAAACTTTACTAGTTTGATGGCCCTACTACTTTGGGTCAGTGGCCTAATCGCAATGTTTACCGGGATGTTAGAACTAGGAATTGCCATTTGGGCGGTCAACCTAATCAATGGTTGTTTCAGCTATTGGCAGGAACACGCCGCAAAAAAGGCGACGGATTCCCTCAAAAAGATGTTGCCAACTTATACCCACGTTTTGCGCCACGGCGTTACTCAGCAAATTGATGCCGACGACCTCGTTCCCGGCGACGTCTTTACCATTCAAGCTGGTAACAGTATCTCAGCCGATGCCCGCATCATTGAAGCCACGGCCCTGCAAGTTGACGAATCCGCATTAACCGGCGAATCACTAGCCGTTGATAAGACCCCAACCTATGCCAAGGGCGACGGCCGCTTTGAAGAACAAAACGTTGTTTACGCGGGCACCGTTGCGGTCAACGGTACGGCCACTGCGGTCGCTATTCAGACGGGGATGCAGACCGAATTCGGGCAAATCGCCTCGTTAACGGAACACCAAAAAGATACGGTTTCCCCGTTAACTGCCGAACTCGACCGCTTGACCCGGCAGATTTCACTGATTGCTATTTTGATTGGCTTAATTTTCTTTGTTGCCGCTATCTTTTTTGTCCACTACCCCGTTGCAAAATCATTTGTGTTTGCGCTGGGCATGATCGTCGCCTTCATTCCAGAAGGCCTATTGCCGACCGTGACCCTCTCACTGGCACAAGGGGTGACCCGCATGTCTAAAAAACACGCGCTGGTCAAAGAACTAAGTAGCGTGGAAACGTTAGGTGAAACGACCGTGATCTGTTCGGATAAAACTGGGACCCTCACCCAAAACCAAATGACGATCAACCACGTCTGGCTTCCCGACCGCGAATATACGGTCAGCGGTGAAGGTTACGTCAACAACGGCCAAATCCAATTTAAACAAGCACCAATCGACTTGTCACAACACCCGGCGCTCGCAACAATCGTCCGAGTCGCCGCCCTCGACAACGACACCGAAATTCAAGAAGAAACTTCTGCCAAGCCTAAAATTATCGGGACCCCTACGGAAGCTGCTCACCTCGTGCTGGCACAAAAATCCGGTTTAGATTTAGACCAGCTCAACAAGCAATATCCTAGAGTGCAAGAACTACCGTTTGATTCTGACCGTAAGCGCATGACCACGATTCACATGCAACCCAATCATGCGGGAGCCGTTATTTACGTCAAAGGGGCCTTAGATGGGATTTTAGCCATCAGTGATCAGTTGCTAGAAAACGGTCACGCACGGCCATTAACTGACGAAGACATAACCAAAATCAACGCCGCTAACCGGCATTATGCCGCTCAGGGCTTACGTTCCATGGCCATCGCGTACCGACCATTTGACGGTCAAAACGGGCTCCCCGCAGACAGTGCTGATTGCACAATTGCTAATACGGAACAACACTTAACTTTCGTTGGGTTAACCGTTATGGCTGACCCACCGCGGCCAGAGATTTACGATGCCGTTGAAAAGTGCCATCGCGCTAATATTCGCATTATCATGGTCACCGGGGACAGTCCCCTGACGGCTAAAAGTATTGCCATGAAGATTGGGATCGACGATGACCAAGTTCGCGTCATTACCGGTGACGAGCTCACTAAAATGAACAACACCGACCTGCAAGCGGCCGTGAAACATGAAGTTATTTTTGCCCGGGTCGCCCCCGAACAAAAGTACCGCATCGTTAAAGCCAACCAGTATAACGGCGAAATCGTCGCTTCAACCGGTGACGGCGTGAACGACGCCCCCGCACTGAAACAAGCCGACATCGGTATTGCCATGGGTGTCACCGGGACGGACGTCGCTAAAGACGCGGCCGATATGATTCTGACCGACGACAATTTTGCCTCGATCGTTGCGGCCATTGAAGAGGGCCGGACCGTCTACAGTAACTTGCAAAAGTTCCTGCTCTACATTTTGAACAGTAACGTTCCCGAAGCGATTCCATCCGTGCTCTTCTTATTCTCACGGGGACTAATTCCCCTCCCATTGACCGTTATGCAGATCTTAACGGTCGACCTTGGAACGGACATGCTTCCCGCACTTGGTCTGGGAGCTGAAAAGAGTGAACCTGGAATCATGGATCAACCACCACGCGCCCGGACGGCCCACCTCCTCAATAAGACGATTGTTTGGAAAGCTTTTGGTTGGTACGGCATGATTGCGTCGGTGCTCTCAACCGTCGCCTACTTCTTCGTTAACTGGTTACACGGTTGGCCACACGTTGCCTTAGCAGCCAGTGGGAACGTCTACATCATGGCAACGACCATGACTTTAGCGGCCATCGTCTTTTGCCAAATTGCAGCGGCCATCAACTGTCGGACGCAATTAACTTCCGTCTTCAAGATTGGTCTATTCAGCAACCACCGCATCTGGTTCGGGATTGGCTTTGAGATTATCCTGATTGCGCTCTTAATGTACGTGCCCGTCCTGCAAGGCCTGTTCAATACGACTGGAATTGCGGGTAGTGACTGGGGATTACTCCTTAGCATCCCGATTCCGTTAATCTTAATTGAAGAATTACGTAAAGCCATCGTCCGTCATCACTTAGCTAAATAAACACTAACAGCGATTAGATTCTGCTTATCTTCAGAATCTAATCGCTGTTTGGTTAATCCACTGTTTAACTTACAGTTCACAGTTGATTTCTCATAATCGTAAGTTGTAATCATGGTACAATGTGACTATTAAAAAGACTAGAAGTAGGTGTCATACCATGCGTAAAGTACAATTTTACGGGGCAATCTCAATCGACGGTTATCTCGCCACTAAGGATAATCGGCTAGACTGGCTTTTCCAGACTAGTGGCGCGGACGAAGCCCCAACCAAGACGTTCATGCAACAAGTGGACACTGCCATTATGGGGCGCCATACTTACGAGTACACCATGGAACAAACGACTGATCAATTGATCAATCCGTTTAATCCTGACACACAAAGTATCGTGATGACCTCCGCCCCGCATCCCGGTGACGACCACACGCAATTCACTAACGCTGACGTCACTGAATTGGTTCAAGAACTACGTCAAAAAGCGGGCCAAAACATTTGGATTGTCGGTGGGGCCGGTATTTTAATGCCATTACTGGCAGCGAATCTCGTTGACGAGATGTTCATTCAAATTGCGCCCGTCATCTTGGGCAGCGGGATTCCGTTATTTACAACCATCGATCATCAACAACGCTTCGAACTCGTGGCCACGAATCAGTATGGACAATTAGCTGAAGTGCATTATCGAAAACAGAGTGGGGCAAAAGGCGAGTAGGTTGTGAGCATTAACGTGGATTCAGAAATTATCCCAAACCCAGGGATAATTTCTGAATCCACGTTAAGCGGAGCAAGCTGCCTTTTGACGCACGTTTCAACCAGAAAAATAGGCATCAAAAAAAGGTCCTGCAGAAGTTTTCACTAAATTCTGTAGGGCCATTTTAGATGCCAATATTTTTTTACGACGCCTCGCTTAACTTCATCCGTTTGACGGCATGTCGCAGGAGGATTGGCGCAATCAACGTTGTTAAGATAATGGCCGTAATAACCGCTGAATAGCGATTTTCCGACAATAGTTTTCCTTGGTAACCAATCTGGGCGATAATCAGGGCCATTTCACCCCGCGAAACCATTCCGGCACCAATTTCATAACCACTGAGCCAGCTAAAGCCAACCATTCTGGCACCAATGCCAGCACCAATCAACTTTGTCAAAATGGCCGCGATCGTGATGACCACGATAAACCAGAAGTCACTTAGGAAACCTTTAAACGACATGTTTAGGCCGATGCTGACGAAGAAAACGGGGATAAAAACGGCGTTGCCGATTGGTTGGATATGCTCGTCAATAATCTCGTGATAGTCCGTTTGGCCCACCGCAATCCCGGCAAAAAACGCCCCAATGACGGCACTCAAGCCAATCATGTCTGCTAAGTAGGACAAGCCGAAACAAATGACTAAAGACATCAAGGTCACCGAGGTCGGCACTAACAGCGCGTTCCCTACGGACATCAAGTGCGGCACTAACCATTTGACCACGAAATATAAAGCGATAAAGAACGCCAATTGGATCGTCAACGAGACCGCCAAACTGGTTGAAGCGTGGTTACCGCCCCCGCTGACTTCATTTCCAAATAAACTGATCATCAAACTCAAGATTAGAACGGCGAGTACGTCATCGACCACCGCTGCCCCTAAAATCGTTGTGCCTTCCTTGCCATCCAAAACGCCTAGTTCCTTCAAAACGGCCACCGAAATCGAGACCGAGGTAGCGGCAAACGTTACGCCTAAAAAGAGGCTTTCCGTACTGTTCAAATGAAATAACTGACTACACCAGTCGATGACACCAATTGGTAAGATCACGCCTAAAACCGCGACCAGTAAGCTTGGTTTCCAATATTTTTTTAATAATTGCAAATCACTTTCTAGCCCGGCCATAAACATCAAAATAATCACACCGAGTTCCGCAAAGTCTTTAATAAAACTAGTGGCCGTCACCCACCCCAGTACGGCGGGTCCTAAAATGATTCCACTAATTAACTGACCAATCACGGCGGGCAATCCCATCCGTACACTGATGTGCCCAGCCACCGCCGTCACGATTAATATCAAACTCAAACTTCCTACATAATTCATGCTTACCTCCTAAAAAAGGGTACTTCAAGAAACGACTGTCCAACCCAAAAACAGTCCGAATTCTTGAAGTACCCTTCAACCGAATAATTAATTTATGAAACAAGTATAGCACATTTTCATTTATCTAGCCGTGACGGTCACTTGGTAAAACCGCTATAATAAGTTTATTCCAGTCATTTCGAAAGGACCTCTACCGTGTTTAATATCGTTGATTTTCGCCAACGTTTCTTTTTTCTTGTTTTTTCAATCCTGCTTAACTCCGCAGGCAACGCCCTGACCATTTCTGCCGACCTCGGCAGTGCGGTTTGGACGGGGTCCAGCGTCAACCTGTCCAACTGGATTCAAATTCCACTGGGGACGACGCTACTACTTTACGGCATCGTCGTGACCCTCTTGAACCAGCTTCTACTAGGCCACTTTGACCGCCGGCGCTTCATCTCAAACCTGCTGTACATTATTCCGTTTAGTTACTTAGTTGAATTTATTGGCTATTTTTGGCAGTGGCTGGGCGTCCCAAACTTTTCCTTTACCGCACGCTTGATTTTAAATTTTGTCGGTCTGGTTGCCGTTGCGGCCGCCGTCTCCATTTACCAACGTTGTAATCTGATCCAGCACCCCAACGATGACCTGTCCTATATTTTACGCTTCCGCTTTTTACACGGGTCAGCCATCATTGCGCAATGGGCCAGCTACTTGCCACCGGTGCTGATTATCATTATTTCCTTTATCGCCACCGGTCAGCTTCACGCTATCGGAATTGGGACCGTCTTCGCCTTGGTCGCTCAGGGGGCCATCATGGGCTGGTCCGATACGCACGTCTTTCCAAACCTCAAACACCACGTCGACGTGGTACAAGCAAGCCACCATGCAGGTTAGGCAAGCCAATTTAAAAACGTTTTCAACCATAAAATGCGTTGACATTAAATCAGCTTAGCCCCAATAATGAGAGTATTCTAATTTATTGGACTGAAGCTTATGAACCTAACACAATTAACGAGTCAAATCATTTTAATGTTTCTCTTGATGCTGGTCGGTCTGTTGATCAACAAACTGGGGTTCATGCACGCCCAGACTTCAACTGATCTCACCAACATCTTGTTGTACGTGGTCTCGCCCTGCCTAATTATCAAGGCGTTTGAACAAACATTTTCAGCTGACCGGCTGCAAATGCTAGGACGCGTTATTTTAGGAATCATCATTATCTATGCCATTATGATTTTAGTCACCCAGCTTGTTTTTAAACGCGTCGCCGACCCCAACTTGCGCCGAATCATGCGCTACGGGTCCGTCTATTCCAACGCTGGTTTTATGGGCATCCCATTAACCAGCTCACTATTCGGTTCCACCGGGGTCTTTTTTGCGGTTGCTTCACTGGCTGCTTTCAACATTTTTAGTTGGACCCACGGGATTACCTTATTTACGGGTAACCAGGGTAGCCGCAAAGAGAATCTCAAACAGATCGTTTTAAATCCCAACATCATTGCAATCATTGTTGGTTTGATTTTATTTGTGACCTCCTTCCGCTTACCATCAATTGCAAACAGTGCTGTGACCTACGTCAGTTCGATTAACACGCCACTGTCGATGATCGTTATCGGGAACAGTCTGGCCGACGTCAAACTAAACCGCGAGACCTTGGATAAACGGTTATGGGGCGTCTTATTGCTGCGCAACTTCTTATTCCCTTACCTAGCCATCGTGGTACTCCAATTTATGGGCATTACCGGCATCCCCTTATTCACGACCGTTTTGATGGCCGCTTGTCCGGTAGCCGGAATCGTGGTCTTATTCACGCTGAAGGTCCACGGCCAACCTGGCCCTGCCGTTGCGTTGATGAGTATTTCAACGATTTTAAGTGTTATTTCAATTCCACTGGTTTTTGCCCTAATGAACTTACATTAGAGTGGGCCAAACTGCCTTCTGACCCACGTTTCGACCATAATAATAAGAACAGCCAACCAGAAATTTTCTGATTGGCTTTTTGAATTTTATCTAAAGGTTGAAGGTGCAAAAACTAGTTCAATCATCGCCACGGCACTACTTATCGTTAGAAGATTAGTAGTTTTCGGCGCTTCGCCGGCAGTCAATCCTTAAACTTACCTTTCAACCTCCTTATTGAGACTATTTAATTAGTTTGAATCCCGTTTTTCTTTTTAGCAATGACGTGCGGATAGTGGATAAAGTGGGCGTAAAACCCAACTACTAATACAACAAAGCCTAAACCGCAGACCCCGTACCAGCCAGCAAAATCCCATAATAGGTTACCGAAAAATGATCCGAGTGCGCCACCCATAAAGTAGCCAAACATGAAGACCGAGTTAAACCGACTGCTAGCATTGGACGCGATATTTTGAATCTGCGTTTGATTAGCGACCTGCCCAAATTGCGTCCCCAAGTCCAAAATAACGATGCCAACAATCAGACCTGCCAACCGGGTGCCAAACAAAATGAAAACAACGTAAGCCACCGTTGATAAGACTAGTCCTAGGCCAATAATCGTCCGCGGACGGAACCGGTCAGCTAACCGGCCAATCAGCGGTGCGGCTAACACGCCGGTCACGCCAAGTAAGGCTAGTAATCCGGCTTCACGACTGCCCCAGCCGTACTGGTGTTGCAAGTAAAAAACTAGAGTCGCCCAGAAAATATTGGAAACGCCGAACAACACAAATCCATTCACAGCCGCTGCTCGCAACACGGGATACTGTTTTACCAGTTGAGGAACCGTTTTGATCATTGCCCTATACGTCGTCGTATGGGCCGTCACTGGATCCCGTGGCAATTTTTTAATTAAAACAATCCCTAACAAAGCAATCATGACCGCCGCAATCAGGTAAACGTCCTGCCACGGTAACACGCTGGCGAGCACCCCGCTGACCGTCCTTGAGAGGAGCACCCCAACAAGTAACCCGCTTAAGATATTGCCAAGCACCCGGCCACGTTGCCCCTGTGGTGCTAGGAATCCGGCGTACGGAATAATCACTTGCGGCGCCACCGATGTCACCCCAATCAGTAAACTGGCCGCCGCGTATACCCAAATATTGGGCGCCATGAAGGCCAATAAAGCTGACAGAATTGCTAGGGCGAGCAACCGCAAAATCAACGTTCGTCGGTTCATAATGTCGCCCATTGGGACAATCAATAGTAGCCCGAACGCATAGCCTAGCTGCGTTAACATGGCAACGGCTCCTACGACGGCATTCGCTAAGTTAAATTGTCGTGCGATATCCGCTTCAATTGGTTGAATGTAATTAATATTGGCCACGACGATTGCTGCCGAAACCGCCATGAGTAAAACGGTACTTCGATTTAAAGATTTACTTTTCACAATTAGGTCCTTTCAATGTAACACCACAACCACCAACAAGTATTATCATCAAAAGGCCTGTTCAACTCTAATAATCAACCAGTGCTTAAGTTGCTGATCCACTGGTAAGGTTCGCGTAGTCATCATCAGCCAATCCACGCCTTTGCAGCAGTTAAATCCGCCACCGTGTGCGTTGGTTTTTCAGTGCGACTTGGTTTTGCCTGATCACGGTTGATCCACAGCATTGGCCATCCCATCTGTTCGGCAGGTACAACGTCGGAGTCGTATCCCCGTGCGACATGCCAGTGGTTTGCTGATGTGAAACCAAACTGTTTCTGAACGGCTTCAAAGAACGCCAAATCTGGCTTGTAAGCTTGCACGTCTTCAGCGGTAATCACCACGTCAAATGGGACTTTTAACGTCGCTAAATTTGCAGACATGATGTCCCACGAGGAATTGGACATGATGATCAACTGATAACCCTGATCGTGCCAAGTTTGAAGGGCCGGCACAATGTCCGGATACGGCAACAAATTCCGCTGGATCTGTAACCCTTCAACATAGTGGCTTTCAAAAAAATGTTCTTGGTCAAACATACCATCTAAGTGTTTTAAGTTTTCCCGCACTAAGTCAGCGAAGTCCAAGTATGGTTGAACACTGACCGGGTCATCTTCATAAGATGCATACGCGTTTCTAACGGCTTGCGGATCTAGCCCCGCAGCCAATGCTAAATTTTCGATCCATTGGTATACCGGATCAGTGTTGATTAAAGTGCCGTAACAATCAAACGTCAAATAGTTACTTTTCATCATTTTCAATCACCTTTCATGTACTCAATATCATTTTAGCACAGCCGTTTTTTTGAAATTGGCCTAGTTTTTAGTAACCGCCATTTTCCTTTACCAAGGCGGATATGTGTGATTGGTATAGTTATCGTGCTATACTTATTAATTGTGTGTTATAAATTATTTTATGAAAGGACGGTACTATGCCAACCAACAATTCCACCTTACCTTTAGATGCTAACGGTCAACCGTACCACCGCACGTGGTTAGTTTTAACCCTGCTAGTCGGAACCTTTAGCACTTTTATTACCCAAACGTTGTTAACAACCGCGTTCCCAACGTTAATGAACTATTTTAATATTTCGGCGAACGCGGTACAGTGGTTAACCACCGGCTTCATGCTGATCATGGGAATAATGATTCCCGTCAGCGCTTGGATGCTGACGCGAATCAACTCCAAGTACTTGTACTTAGCGGCAATGATTATTTTCGGACTGGGAACCATTCTGGCCTACCTCTCCGTCAATTTTCAAATGTTGCTGATTGCCCGGATGATTCAGGCGATGGGGGTTGGTATTTCCGCCCCAGTTTTTCAAACCATCATGTCGTCGGTGTACCCGCCAGAAAAACGGGGCTCTGCCATGGGAACCGCGGGGATCGTTATTGGCCTAGCACCCGCAATTGGCCCGACGTTATCTGGATGGATCATCGACAACTATAATTGGCGTGCCCTATTTTTATTCATCATGCCCATCAACTTAGCCGTCATTATTATTTCATTTTTCACACTCCGCAAAGTTTTGCCAACGTCTAAGCAGCCCATCGACTGGTGGTCAGTTCTAATTTCCACCATCGGTTTTGGGAGCATGTTATACGGCTTCTCTTCAGTCGGTGAATCCGGCTGGGGCGACCCCGTCGTCATTACCACTTTGATCATTGGGATTATCTTTATCGGTCTGTTTGTTTATCGACAATTGCACATGGAACAGCCATTATTGGAACTACGGGTCTTTAAGATCCCGGCATTCACCTTATCAGCTATTCTGACCGCCCTCGCCTACATGGCCATGATGGGGGTCGAAATGATCTTACCGATGTACATTCAAACGGTTTTAGGACGCTCCGCCATGGATTCTGGGCTCATTTTGCTACCCGGGGCCATTATGATGGGGATTATGAGTCCTATTACCGGCCGCATTTTTGACCACATTGGTGCGCGGCGTTTAGCCATGACCGGGATGTTACTCCTAACAACTGGAACGGCCTTCTTCCTATCCATTAGCGCAACGACCCCGATTCTTTGGATCATCGTTGTCTATGCAATCCGGATGTTTGGCTTAACCATGGTCACCATGCCCGTGACAACTACTGGAATCAACGCCCTACCATTTAACTTGATTTCTCACGGGACTGCCGCTAACAACACGTTACGCCAAGTCGCTGCCTCCATGGGGACCGCCGTGCTGATCAGTGTTTACTCCAATGTTTCTAAATGGAATTTACCTAGTCAACACCTGCTCACATCAGCACCTTTAAAATATAAATCAGCAACCATCAATGCGACGTTGACCGGCTATCACATGGCCTTCATCGTATCATTGATCTTTTGTGCCTTTGGTTTTCTTTTAAGTTGCTTACTAAAAGCACATCACTCTACTGAGGTTGAACGGGAGGACGATGCAGCATGATTATTCTTCTTTTAATCTTAGCGACGTTCGTATTCGCCGGAGCCATGATCTTTGGTCACGCTAGTCTGACTCGCAACGTCACCGTTGCCATCAGCTTCGTTATCATTGCGGGCAGCCTCATTGGTTTGGCGGGTAACGATACTGCTCACTGGGGAATGCACCAAGTGACCACGACCACAATTGAAGATTTAGTGCCCGTGCGTTCGCAACGGGCCGCATTACTCAACCAGCCCCTTGGCACTGGTTCCGAAAAAACGGTGATTTACCGGGTCGCTAACGCTGCTAAGCCTAGTCATACGGTAGCAGACGCGACGACGACAACTAAGATTACGACCGGTACGGCAGCACAAGTCCAAATTGCCACGACACGTTGGGAATATCGTAACCACGTGGTCAAGACCTTGTTCCGCTTAGGCGCCGGCAAGGCCACGGTTGTCAATCGGCATTACATCTTTACGATTCCAACGTCATGGACCACCGTGACGTTAAAAGCCAAAAACTAAATCACAGTAAAAAAGAATTGGTTTGAGAAATTTTCTCAAGCCAATTCTTTTTATTTGATACCGCTTAATGCCGTAACAACAACGTGATTAAGGCTAATGCACTCACAACTTGAATCGTCCCGACCCCTAATCCGTATAATGCGAGGCGCTTGCCGGCCTTCAAAAAGTTAGCTAGATTTAATCGCAAACCAATCGCTGCTAAGGCGGTAATTTCAAACCAGCTACTAATGGTGTGCGCGGTCGCACCCACGATGGCCGGCAAAGTAACTAAACTGTTGAGGGCACATAGGATCAGAAATCCCGCTACGTACCACGGTAACCAGTGCCCACTACCATTACCGCTAACTTCAGCGTCTTCGGCTAATTCATTTTCAATCGTCCGCTTGTGAAGCCGTCCAAAAATTAAGACGACGACAACTAACATCATGATCCGCATAATTTTAAAAATAGTGGCAAATTGAACCGTCGTTTGGTTGACCATACTAGCGGCAGCCACCACCTGACCTACTGATTGCAACGTTCCACCAATCAAGGCCCCTTTTAAAATGACGCTTCCGCCAAAGATGGCACCTCCTAATAGTGGCAGGGTCAGCATTAAGACCGTCCCCATTAAGTTAACTAAGGTAATGACCGTTCCCTTATCATCTTCATCAGCCTCAATCACTGGTGCAATCGACGCAATCGCGGATGAGCCACAAACGGCGTTCCCACCAGCCATTAATAACCGCATGTTTTGACTAAATCCTAAGCGGTTACCGAGCCAAAGTGCGCCCACGATCGTAATGGTCATTTGAATCAAAATGAACCCCACGCCCCAGCCACCAATTTTGCCGATGGTCTGAACCGTCATCGTTGCCCCAAGCAACATTACGGAGTACTCCAATAACTTACTTTCCGCAAACTTAGTCCCCCGACTAAGTTGTGGCTGTTTCAAAAATGTGTTCCCACCAACGATTCCTAGTAAAATCGCAATCGTAGCTGCGCCTAACGCTGGAATATATTGTGCCAAGAATTGGCTAATAATTGCAATTACCACACTCATCCCTAAGCCTGGTAAGATCCTTTTGACCGTCATTCAATCCACTCCCGTTTTCTTCGATAGCTTTTAGTATACGGAAATGATTTACATTTGAGAAATAAATTATTATGATAGTTACTATTAACAATCGTAATAGTAATGTATTCCGGCCCGATAGACACACAACAGTAAGGAAATCGCCATGTTTAAACAATTACAGACATTCAAAATCGTCTACGAGACCCGTAATTTTTCACACGCAGCCGCGCAACTCTTTATTTCACAGCCAACCGTTTCGACACAGATCAAGCAGTTAGAAACTGAACTGAACACCACCTTGTTCACTAGAAACGGTCGTCAGGAAATTGTACCAACGGCCAGTGGTAAACTGCTGTACCGTCAAGCTCAGCAATTACTTGAAACTTGGGATACGACCAAAGCGGCAGTCCGCGCGACCGGTCAATTAGTCAAAATTCCGTGTCGGATCGGTGCATCCCACACGACGGGTAACCTGATTCTCCCGGGACTATTAGCAACCCTAGCAGAATACGGCGAACACTTTGATTTTCAGGTCAACCTAGCCAATTCAGCGGAAATCTTAACGGCCATGTCCCAACATAAGCTGGATTTTGGCCTAGTTGAAAAGCCGCTGGTCACGGACAACTTGAACCGACTCGCCTTTGGACACGACGAACTCGTCCATGCGGGCAACTTCAACAGTCCCCTCTGGCTATTACGCGAACCAAATTCTGGCGTCCGCCACTATACTAACGCCTTTTTAAAGGCCCGTAACGTTCAGCCCCAACAAGTCATGGTCATTCACAGTAATCAAGTGATTGCGGACTTACTAGACCAGGGCGTCGGTCAATCGATTATTTCACGACACGTCTTAACCGACCGGGTCCCCGTTGAACATTTAAGCGACCACTATCAACGTCAGTTCTTTCTACTGACCAAAACGCAACCCAACGCTGATTTAGAATCAATCCAGCAAGTGATTACCAACTATTTACAACGGTGGCATTAGCTCAAAATAAATCAGGGCCATCAGAAACTCACTGCTTCTGATGGCCCTGATTTTTCTATTTTCAGCTAATCTTTTACAATAACTTGCCACTGTTTCCAGACAGCATCGCTACTATACTGCGTACTACTACGGTACGCCGCGTCACTCATTTTTTGTTGACGTTGTGGATTTTCCAGAACCTTCGTTAAGGCGGTCACGAGTTGATTGACCGCACCATTCTTAACCAGGTAACCATTGCGGCCGTCTTTGATGATATCTTTTGGACCGTAATTGATATCGTACGCCACGGCAGGAACCCCGTGACTAAGTGCTTCGATTAGCGATAAGGGCTGCGCATCGCTTTCCCCAGCGTAAACGTAAGCCCCCGACAGATTGTAGTCCTGTTGCAAATCGACTTGGTAACCCGCAAAGGTCACAACACTGTCCAAATCAAGCTTCTTCACCTGTTCTTTAAGTGCATCGACGGCACCACCGTACCCGTGAATCAGTAAGGTTGCGTCCTTAATCCGACGCCGAACTTGTGAGAAGGCCGTAATGATTTGGTCGACACGCCGTTCATTATCAACGCGTCCAGTATAAATAATTTGGTGGGACCGCCGTGCACTCATGGCAACGTGTGGCTGACTGGCCTGGTCTTTGGAAACGACCGCGGCTGAGATTGCCCGGATTGGCCGTTTGGGCTTACCACCTAACCACTTACTAAGATCATCACGTTGTTGTGGGGTGCTGGTAATGACTCCGTCTAAGGACGTTAAGTACTCGTGAATTCCATAGACGTAAGCGTTATTCAAATTAGCATAGACCTGGTCTTGTGGATCGACCGTATGCGGTGTTGGTAACCATAAATACTTCTGAGCCTTGCTTTGCATGTTGATAACCGGCCACTGTGCCGCTAATGGTCGGTCCGCGATGAAGACGTTATTTTCGCCATTAGCACGGTTTAATTCATCTAAGAAGAACCGGTAAAATTCTAATTCACCATTAAAGTAATAGTCTTTACCATGGTACCCAATCAACTTACACATTGAGACCGTGTTCGCGCCGTTACCGTCGTGTGCGTAGTATTGTTCCGCAAAGCGACTGCCATCCGGCCGATAAAAAATATCCGTTACCGCTTCACCATTCGGCGCAATAAACTGATCCCGGGCTTTGAATCCCCGTTCGTCATAGTCAGTTCGTTGAACCCGGTTATTGAATTTATCAAAAATTTCCACGTAATAAACGTGGCCAACCGTACTCGGGACAAAGTGAACTTTGGCGATCAACCGGTCACCGGCATGCACTTCGCTCACGTTCGGGTTAGGCTTAATTTCGTAAGCCCCTGGCCAATTTAAATCTTCAATCTTCAAAACGTGCGGTTCAAACGTTGCCGTTCCCCGGAAGAAATCAAAGAGGTTCGCCATTTGATTGTCTTCCAGATTAAACCGCCGCATATTTTGATGTAACAAACCGTCAAACTGGCGGGTGACCAGCTTGGCCGGTGTTTGGTGTTCTTTGAATAATTGCAGCCGCTTAAACTCCGCGTGTTCCACACCGGAATTTAAGGCCATCACGTATTGATTAACAAAAAAATACATTATGCTTCCCCACCTTCCGTTTGGTAAAACGCCTTCGCTGCTGCCATCAATGGCTCCCAACGTTGCCAGACCGCGTCGGTTCCATACCGTTTTGCGTCTTCATAGGCTTGCTTGCTGAACGCCTGACTTTTATCAGAATCACTCAATAAGTCGATCATTGCAGTCGCTAACGCAGCTTCATTATTAACGGGGACTAAGATCCCATCTTGACCGTCTCGAATAATGTCTCGTGGACCGTATTTAACGTCGTACGCCACCTGTGGCACACCGTGGGCTTGGCCTTCTAAGAGTGCCAAAGCAAAACCTTCCGCCCGCGACGTTAGCATCGCGAGTTGAGCGTGATTATACACACTCGTCAAATCAGTCGTATAGTCGTTAAACGTCACGCTATCCGTTAGGTTCAGATCCGTGACTAATTGTTTTAATTTCTTGCCAGTATCCCCGTTAGCGTAACCCCAGAAATCCAGCGTCGCATTCTTCACCGTTTGCCGAACTTGTTTAAATGCCCGAATCACTTGGTCCTGTTGCTTTTCTTCCGCTAACCGCGCCACAAAAATAATCTTTCCGGGCGTCCGCGTCTTCCAAGCTGGATGTCTAGCTTTTAAGGTCGCATCGGGAACGATCCCAACCGGAATCGTATACGTTGCCGGCTTGCTTCCATAGCGAGCAACGAAATCCTGCGTTTGTTGTTCCGTTGATGCAATCACACCATTCCACTGAGATAAGTTATGCAACGCATAGGCATAATTAAAGTTCAAAGTGGCGGTCTGTGGATGTGCCGGATCGTTCACGTGATTACTGTGTAAATGCATCACTTTAAAGGCTTTGGTCTGCATGTTTAAGGCCGCATAAGCGAGTTCGTAAGTCCGGTCAATTACGAAAACTGCACCGGGCGTCTTCCGATTTAATTCATCTAGGAAGAACGTCGTCATTGCCGTTTCACCCGTAAACGACCAATCCTGACCGTGATAATTCACAAACCGGTACAGTGAGTTCTGGACTTGGCTTTGCCGGTCCGGCATGTGAAAGGTCTGATACACCACGTTGCCGTCAGGATCAAAGACTTGTTCACTGGCAACCTGCCCATCAAACGTATAAAACTGTTCTAGTCCCTTGAACCCACGTGTATCGTACCAATCCGTCTTGACCAACTTTCCTTTTTGGTCATAGTACTGAACGTTGTTCAATTGTTTTTGCGTGTTCGCAAACGTATTGACGCGCATCAGCAATTGGTCACGCTGATAAACAATGTAATTGCGTCCATCCGCTTCAATTCGTAAATCATCGGCTAGGTGTAAATCTTCAATCGTTAGCTTAACTGGTTTAAAATCCGATGATTGTTGCAAGTAATCAAATAAATTAATCTGATTAGCTTCCGCAATACCGGCGTCTTTTAATGTTTTATGTAGTGACAATGAAAAGAAACGCGTCACCATTTTGGCGGGCACCTGATGCTGATTAAAAAGTGCTAGCCGCTTCATTTCAGCGTGTTCGATCCCTGATTTTTTGGGATTAATACTGGTATTAACAAAATAATACATATTTTTCGCTCCCTCGTGTCCACAATGTGCCTGACGCCTATGATTATAGCAAACTTCGAGCACCCGGTTTGTAATTTACTCACAGACTTTACCATTTCATCAGTCTTATCGACCTAATTTGAGCGTTTACTTTTCCATCGTCAAAATTGACGACTACTTTCAACTAGTCATACTATTCACTAATTAATTGACACGATTTGGCTAACTTTATGCGCCAAGTGCCTAATTATTTTTGTTACCGCTTAACTAATCGCGCCCTAAATGTTAAAATTCAAAGTGAATACATTTAAATACAGGGAGTGAACATCCGTATGAAAGTTAAAAACATATTATTATCATCATTAGCCGCAACTGGCGCGATCGCCCTCGGCACGACCGCTGCTAAGGCTGACACGGTGACTGTCAAAGCCGGTGATACGGTTAGCGAAATCGCCGTGACACATAAGTCGACCGTTAAAGCGATTCAAAAAATTAACCATTTAAAAAACGTCAACTTAATTTACATCGGTGATAAGCTCAACGTTAACACCCGCCACGTGGTTAAGAAAACGACGGCGCACGCAGTCGTTCCAATGGGCGCCGTTACGACCGCTCCAGCTAGTGCTAACACTAGTACGACACCGGTAACTTCGAATAGTAGCAGTACTAAAACTATGACAACAACTACTCAACACGCAACTAGCCAAACTAGTGCCGCATCAACGACCAGCGTTGCCAGTAGCAGTCGTACTAGCCAAGTTAGTGCAGCTTCAGCAACACAAACTGTTAGTCAGGCGCCAGTTAGCCAAGCTAAGTCTGCTAGCTCAACTAGCGTTACGAGCAGTAGCAGTAGCACCAGCCAAGCTAGCGCTGCTTCAGTGACGAGTACGGCAAGTCAAGCACCCGCTAGCCAAGCTAAGTCGGCCAGTTCAACCAGCGCCACTAGCAGCAGTGCCAGCCAAGCACCTAAAGCCGTTCAACAAAGCGCCAGCCAAACCAGTACTGCACCAGTGAGTGCTGCTAGCCAAGCGAGTGCAACGAGCCAAGCTAAAGCTAGTTCAACGACTAGTGTTGCCAGTCAAGCACCTAGCCAAAGCACTAGTTCAGCCGCATCTAGTCAGGCCAAAGCCCCAGCTGCTACCACAACGACTACGGCAACGACCGATACGTCAGAATCAGCAGCCCAAGCATGGATTGCTTCTCACGAATCCGGTGGCTCTTACACGGCAACTAACGGTCAATTCTATGGTAAGTATCAATTAACCAAATCGTTATTAAATGGCGATTACTCACCTGCTAATCAGGAAGCTACTGCCAATACGTACGTTCAAAACCGTTATGGTTCATGGAGCGCCGCTAAAACGTTCTGGCTCAATAATGGTTGGTACTAAATAAATACGTTAAATCACTGAGATACCATTTATTGGTGTCTCTTTTTTTAGAGTGGGCAAAAAGGCGGCTAGGTTGTGAGCATTAACGTGGAACAAACTGCCTTTTTGCCCACGTTTCAGTTAAAAGGCTGGAACCTTCATAACTAATTTCTAAACGACATTTATTCCGGTTACTTACTTTTCCCGAAATGCGCGCGGTGTCTGCCCAATCGCCGCCTTGAACTGAGTACTGAAATAACTGGACGAACGGAACCCACATTGCTGCGCAATCACCTGCACGGTCCAAGTAGTCCCTCGTAGCAATTCCTGCGCATGTTCTAACCTAACTTGTTGTAAATACGCTAACGGTGTCAGCCCAGTTGCCCGCCGAAACACGTGATGTAAATAATACGGCGCCCCGTGCGCTAACGTAGCCAGTTCCGTTAAAGTTAAATTTTCCGCATAATGGTGTTCAATAATCGTTTTGATTTCTGTCACCCAAACATCCGGTGAAACTAAGTCACCAGTTGGCCGACACCGTTTGCAAGGTCGCAAGCCCGCTTCAATGGCTGCGGTAGGTGTTTTAAAGATTTGAACGTTGCGTTGTAACGGCAATCTGGACCTACAGCTGGGACGACAAAAAATCCCCGTACTCATCACACCGTAATAAAATTGCCCATCGGCATGATCGTCATTTGATTGAATGGCTTTCCACTGACGCTTAGTTGGTCCCATCACACTCACCTCCATACCAGCAGTATAACCGCTTTTCTGTCAGCATAACCTTATCCCACATTAAAAAGCAAGATTCTTAAACATTGCTGCTCACTTTGTCTGCTATACTGGCGATAATCAAACAAAGTGAGGTCAACATTATGAAGCTCGTTTTAAGTTCAGTGACCATTGATCACCAGACCTACTGGCTTGGGAGTACCATTCAAGGCTTAGCCTTCGTTGGGAGTGCTAACGGTCCCAAAAATGAATGGCAACGCTTTTACCCTGAGGCGACACCATCCATCGATCAGCAAGCTAACCAAGTCGCAGCAACTGCCTTAACAACTTATTTAACCGGCACATCCCAGTCCTTTGACCTTTTCCTTGACCAAACGTCCGGCACCCCATTTCAACGCCAAGTGTGGCACGCCTTACAACAAATTCCATACGGTCAAACGGTGACCTATTCCGAATTAGCCACCACTTTAAACCGACCGACTGCTGTCCGCGCGATTGCGAGTGCCGTGGGTAAAAATCCGCTCCTAATTGTCGTCCCCTGCCACCGCGTCTTGCGCAAGGATGGCACGTTAGGTGGCTATCGGGGTGGTTTAGTGATGAAAACGGCCCTGTTGAGCCTCGAGAAAAATAACGCGTGATAAATTAGCGGAAACTTGCCTGACTTACGGAGTTATGCCATTATGAACATATTCTATGTATTGGGGGCGACACAATGCTATCGGTAGCACACATTAGTAAAACCTTTGGCACGGTTAAAGCGTTAAACGACGTTTCGTTTGACGTCCATGACGGGGAAATCATGGGGTTAATCGGTCAAAACGGGGCTGGTAAATCAACCACGTTTCACAGTATTCTCAACTTTCTCGCATTCGACGGCCAAATTACTTGGAATGGGCAACCGCTAACTGCGGATGACTATAACCAAATTGGTTACTTACCTGAAGAACGTAGTCTAATGCCCAAACTAACCATTACCCAACAAATTGTCTACTTAGCACGCTTAAAAAATCAACCGGCTAGTATTACTAAGCCCAAGATTAAGGAATGGATGCAACGCTTCGCTGTCAAAGGACAACCCAGTGACCGCATTAAAAAGCTCTCCAAGGGGAACCAACAAAAAGTCCAATTGATCTGCACCCTGATTCACGATCCACAACTGATTATCCTAGACGAACCGTTTAGCGGCCTGGACCCAGTCAACGCCGACTTATTAAAGCAGGCCATCTTAGACGCTAAACAACGGGGCGCGACTATTATTTTTTCAAGTCACGATATGAGTAACGTTGAAGAAATCTGCGACGCCCTCGTCATGTTGCGCAACGGGCAAGCCGTACTCAAAGGCACGATCGACGATGTTCGTCAACAATTTGGCCGGACCCGCCTATTCTTGACCACTGATTGGACCAGCGACCAGCTAGCCGCACTGAATGGCGTAACGAATGTCAAAACGATTGGTCCACAACGGTATCAGCTGCAATTAGCCGACGCCAACGTTGGTCCAGCCATCTTTGACGCGGTGACGGCCGGCCATTACGTTCCAGAATTTAGCCAGCAACCACCAACCCTAGACGAAATTTTCCGAACCGAAGCAGGAGGTGGCGTACATGAATAAGACTTGGATCGTTACGTTAGAAACTTATCTACGTCAGGTCAAATCATGGAGCTTTTTGACGCTAGTCTTAATGCCCTTTCTCTTCGTCGGCTTGTCTTTTGGTCTCTCCTACTTAGCGGTACCCAGTCAAAGTAAGAGCGATATCGCCGTCATCAGTAAGGACACGCAGCTCCGTGCGAACTTCATCCAAAGTAGCGGCGTGGCAACCACTGATAAGTACGACACCGTCGCTAGTGCGCAACGGGCCACTAAGCGCAGTGATATCAACGGCTACCTGACCTTATCTATGCAGGATCAACAGTTAAAAGCAACCTTTCACGGACCCGACGCCGTCAATAGTGGTGATCAAGCTAAAATTCAACGGTTCTTAGCGACTAACCAAACGGCCTTAAACCTGCGTTTAGCTAAACTATCGCCCAAGCAGACACGGGCTTTAGCGGTTCAACCAAAGTTTAAGCAGTCGTTACAAAAAAAGACCGCCACGAACAAACTGGCTAAACGAATTTCTTTCTACATCATCGTTTTCTTTGTTTACTTAATTCTGACGACCTATTCATCCATCACGGCCCAAGAAATTGCCGCGGAAAAAGGGACCAAGATCATGGAAGTCATTTTCTCAAGCACGACACCGCGGAAATACTTCAACGGTAAGGTGTACGGGGTCTTACTCGTAATTGTGACCCAACTTTTAATTTACCTCTTAGGGGGCGCAGTGATTGTTCAGGTCGCACAACACAGCCGGGTCACGGCCAACTTATGGTCGCAAAATACCGGGGTGATCAACCAAGTCTTGCATAATTTGTTATCGATCAACTTGCTCTTTGCCCTTCTGGCCGTCCTGTTGTACACCGTTATTTCGGCTTTCTGTGGCGCACTCGTGACCCGGATTGAAGATGCTAGTAAGGCGTCACAACCAGTCGTCTACCTTAACCTAATCACCTTTGCTGTGGCCCTTGCCTTTCAAGGCAATCCCACTAATACGTTTGTCAGAGTTTTCTCGTACGTGCCGTTCTTCTCGTCGTACCTGATGCCGCTGCGCTTAATCAATAACACTGCATCCGGCCTACAAGCTGGTATTTCAATGCTCCTATTGATTGCAACGATCGTTGGTAGCATGGCCTACATTGGCCGCATTTACGGTGGCTTAATGCTCCAGACGGACGAACTTGGCTTCTGGGGTAATCTGAAACGAGGACTTACTTTGAAGTAACCATTTTTATCCTTCAATATAGCTTTAAAGATTGAACAATCTAAAATTAGCCGCTCCATCGGACAGAATTGGGTGCTCTGGGGGACGGTCCCAGCCACAGAGTTGCGCTTTTTGCAATTGTCCCAGACGAGGAGCAAGACGCTTTTCAGGCTTGGTCCGGTCCCACGACCGTATGTTATCAGCGACAACCGGACTAGGTATCATTAATGTAATAACACTCAAGTCTAAATTTAACTTTTAATCCAAATAAAAACAGGTGTCAAAATTAGGGCTCTTTGTCAACGGCTGTTGATGAGGAACTTTATGAGGAAACCAGTTCATTTTC
>NZ_JQCL01000100.1:3052-4645 GCF_001438845.1 Lactiplantibacillus xiangfangensis | reverse complement strand
TTAATCTGGCTCAAAAAGTTATCTGGGGTGCGTTCTTCGGTACTGATTTGCTGTAATGCTTGCTCCCATTTTTCTGTCATCTCTGGGCTAGTTAACAAGGGTTCGAGTTCAACCGCTTTACATAAAGTAATCCCCGCTTCACTGACGTGGAGCTTGTTCTTTTCAGTAACTAAATAGCCGCGCTTCTTTAACACTTCCAGCACATTTGCCCGGGTTGCGCTCGTTCCAATGCCTTGCACATCTTTAAGAATCGCCTGGGCTTCTTCATCATCAAGTGTTTTACCGGCCGTCTTCATTGCCGTAATTAAGGTACCTTCGGTAAAGGGCACCGGTGGTGTCGTTTCTTTTTGCGGTGTTTGCAGATTCGCTTGAACTTGGTCGCCTTGGTGAACGATCGGTAGGGTGGCTGCCTCTTGCTGGTCGGTTTTGTGATCATCAAATAAAGCTTGCCAACCTTGCTTAGTTGGGACCTTACCGGTTGCTTTAAAATTGGCGTCACCAACTTGGGTGATAATGGTGGTTTCTTCGTACTCGTACGGATCAGCAAACATCGCTAACGTCGTCCTTAAAACCAGGTCATAGACTTGTTGCTGTAATTTAGATAAGCTGGCTAGTTTCTCTTTAGTCGGCACAACTTTAGTCATGATAATGGCGTAATGCTCTTCAACCTTTTTCCCATTGACGTAACGTTTATTTGGGGTGGTATTGGTTAAAGCGACTTGCTTAGAGACTAAACCCAGATACTTCGTCAGATTAGCCACTAAGTACTCAAATTCTTCATCAGTGATATAAGCACAATCGGTGCGGGGATAACTCAACAACTTGGCTTCATATAAACTTTGAATGGCTGCTAAGGTTTGGCTGGCGCTGGCGTGATAACGTTTATTCATGGCACTTTGCAGACTGGATAGTGAGAATAGTTGGGGACTAGCACGCTTTTTAGCCTGTTTTTGGACGTCCTTGATTAAACCGCCCTGTGAGCCTTTCTGAACGTGTTTAGCTTGCATGAATGTCATTATCCCTGTTTCGTCTTTAAATCGCTGATAGGGGTCTAATTTTGCGACGAATTTTTGCTGATTAGCTAAAATTTCCGCATTTAGTTCAAAATAGGGTTCCGGCTTAAAGTTTTTGATTGCCTGGTCTCTTCGATAAACCATATACAAGGTTGGCGTCTGCACGCGACCAATTGAGTACACCCCGCGCACCCCTTTTTGTCTTAACAACAAAGTATATAAAGGACTGCCATTCATACCAATTAACCAGTCACTAATTTGACGGGTTTGGGCTTCTTTATAAGCCAAATAGTCTTTGTGCCAATCACCAAGATTTTTAAAGCCGGTAATAATCGCGTCTTTTTCTAGGCTATTCAACCAAAGGCGCTTAATCGTTTTCGACTTAACATCAATATGCGCTTGGTTCATGATCGACCACGCGATATTTGACCCTTCTCGACCACTATCGGTGGCCACAATAATGGTATCGGCTTTCGTTAACAGGTCTTTAACGACCTTGAATTGGGCTTTTTTACTAGCTGACACTTCAAACTTGTATTTATCGGGGAAAATCGGTAAATTAGATAAGGCCCATTGCTGG
>NZ_JQCL01000100.1:0-2982 GCF_001438845.1 Lactiplantibacillus xiangfangensis | reverse complement strand
GCCGCTTTTAACCAGGTTTAACGGTGCATTTTTTATTCCGATTACAAGTGCATGCCCCCATCTTCATGCCGATTTCGAGTTTGGTGTTGCCGTTGCTTTTTCGCCATTTCCCACTCAGTCTCTTTTAAACCTTGCGCCTGTCTTTGTCGTTGGTAATCTTCATCACGAGCATATAGAACAGTCATGATCGCGTCACTAAAGGCCGTCTTTAAGTAGTAGTTTGGACTAACTGGCTTATAATTTAACGGTTGATAATGTGCCAGCTGGGATTTTCGATATTGATCGTCCTTAGCTTGTTGCTCTTTTAACTGTTTTTGGATTTTCTCAATCTGACTGTTCTTAATCGTTGGATCGACTTTACATTCACCCAAAAAGAGTTGTTTAGTGCCGTCATGCTTTAAAACCCGTTGTAAGTGATGATTCTCTAACTGATCTAAGCTAAGCTGTCCCGATAAATAAGCTAACCCTAATTGATGTTCTTGGGTACTGAAAACCCTCGGTGGGTTTTCTTGCCATTGTGCCATTGTTTCGACTTTTAATGGCTTTAAAGTTGGATCATAGTACATCACGGCTGTATAGGCCTGTTCTTGTCTAACTAGTGAAAGATCATCTAAATCACCATTAGGAAAGGCTCTTTTCAATACTTCATGGTATTGCGTTTGAATGACTTGCTTAACTGCTATGATTGTCCGTAGGTCTTTGACTGCTCTCGTAATCGTTTGCTGTTCTGCTGGTGAATACTTTTCTAGTAGTCCTTTATCGACGTGTTCTAGGCTTTCTAAGCTATCAGAGTGGATCATTAGCGTATATTTCAGATCAATTTTGGTCTCTTTTTCTTGTTGCATTAATAACTTAAAACCAACGTATGGCCGCTTGGTAAAGGTCAATAATTGCTGGGTCAATAAATCATCACGAATATTCATTAAACGTTCGTTTAATTCACTGCCTTTGAAAACTGTTTGCTCGCTTTCGGTTTCCTTAATTAATTCTCGTCTTTCAGCTTGCGTGGTCTGTTCAAAATTAAGCTCTGGATAAAGTTTTTTCGTGGTACGATCGACCACTTTGTTTAAGAGTTCATCTGCCTTTTTTAATGAGCTTTCTTGTTGGTTAATTGTCAATAATTGTTTAGTCACATCTTCACCAACTGCATGTTTAATTAAGGTGCTATTTTTCCAATTAAATAGCATGCGCCGTTTATCATCTAAACTCTCCAAACTGATATAAGTTTTCAGTTCATGGCTTAACTCATTGACCACCCGTTTTTCATTAAACGAGAAGTGTTCACTTAGGCTATCTAAGTGACCTCTATTGATTGCTTTTTCTTGGTTGTTTTTATAACTGGCTTTGGCTTTGCGATAGTTCTTTACTTGTTGGTTAAATTCTTTTCTTTCATACCGCTTACTATTAATTCCCTCGTGTTGGGTTGGTGTATCATCTATTCCCTGCTCAGTAAATGATTTTTCACTGATCCGATCGGGAATATTTTTTTGCTCTAAAACCTGATTGACACTAACTGCCCAATTATGACGCCATTCAATTATTTTTTCTTTCTTATCCCAATCGACCATCAGTATCTTTCTACTCTTAGGGTACTTGCTAGTTCCGGTATACATTTTATTGCCATTATCATCTAAAATATATTGCTTTTTGCTCTTAATTCCCCATGTTCCATCTGAATTAAACGGCCGATTAGTTAACATCACATGAGCGTGCGGATTATCTGGGTGGTCGCGATGAATTGCCACGTCGGCTACCATGCCCTCATCAACAAAATTTTCTTGCACATATTTTGTCAGTAATTCTTTCTGTTCGGATTCACTTAATTCTACCGGTAAAGCCACGTTAAACTCTTTCGCATACCGAGAATTTGCTCGCCGATCTTTTCTTTCTACTTCGTTCCATAATTTTTCTCGATCACTGGCCCATGCTGGTGTATTTTTAGGAGTTAAAATAAAACTCTCTGGTATGACTGACCGAGCATAGAAATAGTGGCGACCTTCTTGATCATCAAATAATTTTTCACCACTTCGATAAGCGGCACTGGCAATCGCACTTCGTCCTTTCCCAGCACTAATATTACTAAAACTCATATGAAAAATTGCCATACTAGTCACCACCTTTCTTTGGATCTATTGGTTGATTTTGTTGTCGCCATCGGCGACTTCTAATACAGGATTTTAGCACGATTTACCCCACAATAATTTAGTGGGGTGTAAGTGCGCATTGACCTCGTTTCACTCGGTCTGCTGATTCTCCTGAATTTACTTTTAGTGTATGCCTTCCGCTTCGCTATTTCAACTTCTATACTTTGACTTAACGTTTCCTATATGATATAGTTTCGGTGATTATTTCTAATATGATTGGAGGAATCGTTATGTCTAAAAGTAACTTAGAAAAACAAGAAGCTAAATTAAAAGCCCTTAATCAAAAAATTAAGGACGAAAAAAATAAGATTGAACAACGGCTAGGTAAACAAATCATCAGTCAAGCCAATTTAGATTATGCTAATTTGTCTAACGATCAGATTAAGCTTTTAGCTAAGCAATTTTCTGAATTTTTAAAGGTAAAGTCCGTAGATCATTAGCCATACAAGATGGGGAAATTCCATGTCTAATCAATATGAAAAACTAGTTGAGCAACAAGCGCGTTTAAAACAAAAAATTGAGCGGGAAGATTTTAAATTACGACAATCTAAATACTATGAAAATCGGCAAGCCCGCAAAGCCCGTTCTCGCCGATTAATTCAAAAAGGGGCTTTATTAGAAAAGTACTTTCAAGCTAATAACCTCTCGGTCGAACAAACCGAAGAACTTTTAAAAACATTTGCTGACTATGTTAACGCCCATAAACCGGATAAATTAAAAAACGATCAACCTAATAACTAGGCCGATCGTTTTTATTTTCAGGATTGTTTTTTGGCTTAATCTCTGGATTGTGTTTAGCAAAGTCTTTTAACTGTTTTTGAATTCTTTGTGTAAGCTC
>NZ_JQCL01000099.1 GCF_001438845.1 Lactiplantibacillus xiangfangensis | reverse complement strand
TTTTAAGCGAATTGGGCTTAAATCCAACCACGGCCATTAACATGTTTTACAAGCGGATTGTTGCTAATGGTGCTTTACCTTTTAATGCGTCTTTAAGCGAAGAAGAAAGAGCTAATTTACGCTTTTTAAAGGCGACCGAAGGGACACCAGTCACCGAGTTCAAAGACGCTAAAGAGGTCGCTGATTGGCTCAACGATCCAGATGAGGACTAATGACTTAGTCAGCCTATACGTTAGTTTTGTAGAAACTAACGGTGGCAAGTCTCGGCCAGTTTTAATTCGTCGGGTATCAGAACAGAAGGTCGAGGCTTTTAAAATTACTAGTCAGTATGAAAAGAAGTCGGCTTATATCAAGCAACAATATTATCCGATTCAAGATTGGCAATCCGCTGGGTTGGAGAAACCTTCCTGGGTCGGTCTTGGTAATATTTATCGCTTTCCCAAAGCCGATTTAAACTTTAAAGAAATCGGTCATTTAAGTAAGCTAGATCAAAATAAAATTTCAGATTTTACGCTTGACCTAAAATCAAAAAGAAGAGGTAAGGGTCAAAAGATAATTCAACAGCGATCAAGTAAAAGGAAGCACAAAGAAAGTAAAGCAGAGCTTACACAAAGAATTCAAAAACAGTTAAAAGACTTTGCTAAACACAA
>NZ_JQCL01000098.1:55186-99905 GCF_001438845.1 Lactiplantibacillus xiangfangensis | reverse complement strand
TAATCATCAGATGAATTATTGTATTTCATCTGACAACCATAAAGGGATTATCGCAGCCTTACAATTATGCAGGCGTGACCAAAATTAATTATTTTAATTTATTGTAAATGACACTTTCAACTGCTACTTAGACCGGCTAAAACCAGTGCCGGATCAACGCACTACCACCAAGCGTCAAAACAGCCAATAAAATACCGACTGAGCGTAAGGCGTGGCTATCAACCGCGGATTCACTAGTTTGTGGTAATTTACCACGAGTTTGAATGGCTGGCGTTGCTGCATCAGCTTGGGTAACCGTCGTCTTTGCGCTCGACTTCTTAGTCGCTGGTGTTGATGAACTTTGAGCGGGTGCCTGACTAGCAACACTCTGTGAACTAGAACTAGTCGCTGCGCCCGTTCCGTTTTCAAACCCACCGTCAACATCGATCGTCCCCGTATCTTCATCGATATCTGGGTTCGGGTCGGTATTGTCTTCAGGATTATCAGGTTCCGTAACGATGGTATCAGTATCGGTTCCATCGTTAGAATTCGAGTTTTCATCTGGCGTACTCGTTACGTTAGATGAACTGGAGCTTGCCGAATTATCACTTGATGAATTGGAACTTAAATCACTTGAACTTGATGAGCTAACACTTGAATCACTTGAACTTGAAGCACTTGAACTTGATGAGCTAACACTTGAATCACTTGAACTTGAAGCACTTGAGCTTGATGAGCTAACACTTGAAGAACTGGAACTTGAAGCACTTGAGCTTGACGAACTAACACTCGACGAGCTAGAACTTGACGAACTGGAACTTGATGAGTTAACACTCGACGAGCTGGAACTTGAAACACTTGAACTTGACGAGCTAACACTCGATGAGCTAGAACTTGACGAACTAGTTCCGCCACCAGAGCCACTGTTTTCATTCTTATCGTAAACTTTCCCGTTAGCTTCTTCTTTACTCCGGTCACCGTTAGTGCCGCCGCCCCATTCCATAATGGCTTGGTTCTTGAAATGGTAGCCACTATTCATGAGTTCTGGTTCCGTCACCTTAGTATAGTAATCAATTACAATAAGGTTATTGACCTTATCATTAAAATCTAAGTTAAACCCATTATCGGTGTATTTTACATTATAAGCATCTTCACTAATCTTATCCGCCCGCTTATAAGTCGTTTGCGAAGACCATTTACCATTGTAGACTTCAACGCCTTCGATCATGGTTTGCTTATCACCAATGGTATCCGAAATGGATAAGCCTTCCATCTCTAATTCTTGGCGGTTTACTAGAATCGTCCACTTAATCCGGCCATTTTCGACGTCCATCGTACCCTTTTTGGATAGGTTAGCTTCATTGGAAACGATATTAATGACCGAGTTGCTCGAGCCACCGTTTTCCAAATTGAACACAACGTCTTTTTCACCAGTATCTTCATAACGATACTTAGTGGCCAGGTTCAGCCGGATTTCGGTATTGGTCTTGCCTTCAACGTTTTCGTTCATGGTCAGGACCACTTTGCCATCCGAGGTCACTTTCCCAGTCCCAATCACCTGACCGGTCTCCTCATCGGTAACGTCAAAGACGTCCCCCACCGTTTTGGCCCGCAGGTTTTCTGGCAAGTCAACCGTAATCGTATCACCAGCATGTAAGGCCTTGTCACCAAATGCAAGGTTGTATTCAATCTGCACCGTGTCGGCATGCTTATAGTCTGGACCGTTTAATACGGATGCCGAGGTTGTGTAATCCTTCGCATCGTAATTAGTGGCCGCTTGAGCTGGCATCGCTTGGCTTAAAACAAACAGTAAGACAAAGCTTACTAATCCTAGTAGCCAATAACAGCTACGTTTACCTAATTTCAAAGTTAACTCCTCCTTATGTTTATCTAAAGAAAAGTATACGCCTGCCAAAGTCATTTTCAATAGACTTTGTAAAGGATTGGGTTACTTAGTCAATTTATATTGAACAAGTTTCTACTTATAAATAAGCGTCTCAGTACTAATGAAAAACCGGGCATCGGCTTTTCAGTCGTGTCCGGTCAATTAATTGCGTTAGTCGTGCCCAAAACTGGCCGTTTTTGCAGCCATAAACTGTAATACCGTGACGCCAACAATGAGAACGGCACCCGTAATCCCAAATAAATTAAAGTTAACGCCTAAAAACAGGACGCTTAAGATGGTTGCGGATAACGGTTCAATCGTCCCTAGCACACTCGCCGTCGTCGGTAAAATAAATTCCAAGCTCTGCAGGAAAAATAAATAAGCTAGCATCGTTCCAAAAACAATTACAAAGCCAACTTCCAGCCAAGCCATTGCGGATAATTGGGGGACGTGGCGCCACGCCTGACTCCCGCCAAACACGAACATGCCCCCAATCAGCATCGACCAGCCAACGATGGCCGTTGCGCCGTAATCCTTAATAAGTTTCGTCGGCATGAGCGTGTAAATCGTCGCTCCAACGGCGGCCAACAGCCCCCAAATCACTGCCGTCAATGGCAACGCCAGTGAATGCAAATGCCCCTGTGTCACGATTAAGACGGTCCCAATCAGAGCCGACGCCACTGAGATCACGTTAATCTTACTAGGCACCCGCCAGGAACGGGCCGCCAAGAAGAGAATGATCAAGACGGGCGACAATGATTGTAAAATGGCCGCTGTCGCTGCGTTACCAGTGCTGATAGCCATGAAATACGTTAACTGCGTCCCCACCATTCCTAGCAAGCTGAACGCGACTAATTTTCCCGCCGCAGCTGGTCGTTTAAACACCGCCATCACGGGCACCCGTCGCAGGGCACCGTAGATGAGTAGCAGGAGCCCCGACACGACCATCCGCACAGAAACGAGCCACAGTGTTGAGATATTCGTCGTATCAAATAAGTGTTGCGCGACGGTCCCCGAACTTCCCCAGAAAAACGGCCCCGCACTCGCAAGCACAAAACCAAGCGTTTTCTTTTCCATTGCGTAACCCCCTCTAGATCTTATTAGACCTAGTCTAACAAGTATCTTTTCCATTTGAAAGGGGCCCGCGGTTAATTGACAGGGTCACGCGACTAGTCTAATCTTATAGCGTGCAAGGAGGAAACGCATGAAACATCAAAAATTAATTTATTGGTTGCTTGGGATCTTTGCGGTTGTCTTCATTGGCGGCGCATTAATCATCCCAAACCCAGCCATTAAAAAACAGGTTATCAGTATTGGTAATATTATTACGGGACATGCTACCAAGACCAGCGGTGCGACCCACAATGTGGCCCATACCGATCTTGGGGAAAAGTACCAACTTTCTAAAAATGAAATCAAAACGTTAGGTCAGCTGAAAGTCACGGGGATTGGCGACTCCATCATGGTGCGGACGACTCCTGATTTGAAGGAGATTTTCAAGAGTTTTAACGTCGACGCTAAGGTTGGCCGGCAAGTTTCCGCAGCGCCTTCAGTCATTAGTCAATTAAAAGCTAACGATGCGATTCAAAAAAACGTGTTAGTCAATTTGGGGACTAACGGTCCAACTGACGCCGCCGCAATTGACGGTATCATCAAGCAAATCGGCAGTGACCATCAAATCTACTGGGTCAACACCCGCGTTCCCGGTAAGAAATGGCAAGACAGCAATAATAAGCTGATCGCCGCTGCAGCTAAGAAATACAATAACGTCCACTTGATCGACTGGTTATATATGAGTCAAGATAACGATAACTGGTTCGTAGACGACAATTTACACCCAAACACCTTAGGCGAACGCGAATATACCGCGACAGTCGGCCAGACCATGGCCAAGACGGCAACACCGTAACGTCAAAAGTGGGCCAAAAGGCGATTAGTTTGTGAGCATTAACGTGAAAGCAGCGATTATTCCTGAGTTTGGAATAGTCGCTGCTTTCGGTTTAAGCGGAACAAACTGCCTTTTGGCCCACGTTCCTACTGTCTCAGACTCAATTTTTTTACAGCATCATTAGTGCATCGCAACGATCATTCGGTCGCCCCACGCCTCTAACGCTTGCAAACTTTTTTGTAATTCTAAACCGGTCGACGTTAATTGGTACTGGTAGTGGTCGCTTTCCGTAATCAAACCAAGCTGGCTCATCTTAGCGAGTACCGTTAACAATTTCAACGTGCTTAAGCCCCGCACACGCCGGCGCAAGACCATAAAGTCGGCTGGTTGCTGGCCCAAATTACTGAGCGTTAACGCGTACCACCGATCATTTAGTAACGCTAACCCAACCTTCGTTCCAATATTGACATCCCGCATGACCATTGTCCCTGACCTCTTCAAATTAGATTATCCACTTATTTTAAGGAAGTCAGCTGGCAAATGCGAGTAATTAGTTCGCCGGTCTATTCTTTGAACTGGATTTTGACGTAGTCTCTGTAAAGCGGCACGTCGGCCATCAATTCTTGGTGGGTTCCAGAACCGCTGACCCGACCACCTTCAATGAAGTAAATCTGGTCCGCATCGATAATCGTACTTAAGCGGTGCGCAATCACTAAAGTCGTCCGGCCCTTCATCAATTCACCCAAAGCCTTTTGAACCATCGCTTCGGATTCTGAATCCAAACTAGCCGTTGCTTCGTCGAGCATTAAAATCTTAGGATTGCGGAGAAATGCCCGGGCAATCGCTAAACGTTGCCGTTGTCCACCGCTGACCTTCACGCCCCGCTCACCAACTTGCGTATCCAAACCGTCCGGCATTGCCCGGACGAATTTATCAGCGGAAGCCAGCGACAAGACGTGCCATAACTGCTCATCACTGTAGCTTTGGTCAGAACCATACGTTAAGTTATCCCGAATGGTACCGGCCATAATTGCGGAATCTTGGCTAACGTAACCAATTTGGGACCGCCAAGCATTTAAGCTAATCTGGTTCACATCCTGGTCGCCAATTGTAATTTGCCCACCCTGAGGCTGATAGTAGCGTTCAAGCAAACCAAAGATTGTGGATTTCCCACCACCAGATGGTCCGGCAAAAGCGACGACCGTATTTGGTTTTGCTTCAAAACTCACATCGCTTAAGATCACTTTACCGTCATCATCGTAGGCAAAGTTCACGTGTTGCATCGCAAGCGTTTGGTCAGCTACGGACTGGTCCGTTCCGGTCGTTAAAGCTTCTTCAGGTTCATTCAACAAGTCACGAATGCGTTCAGTTGAGCCGTTTGCCTTGGATAACGTGGTAAAAAATCGACCCAATGTCCCTACAGGACCAATAATTTGGAACAGGTACATTAGAAATGAGACCAACGTTCCCATTAACATCGTGCCACTAGCGACCCGCGCCGCAGCGTACACCAGCACGCCCACAAACAAGGCCATCATGCTAGCTGTCATGACCGGACCCGCAACTGAATCATACATTGCTTCTTTTAAACCGATTTGATAAAGTTTCGTAATTTGTTGTGACCCGTTCGTCGTTTCGGAAGGTTCGGCATTGGACGATTTCACCAGCCGAATCTCACTCAGGGTTTCGTCGGCAGTACCGTTAAACCCAGCTAACGCATCTTGGCGTTGCCGACCAATCTTACTACTCTGACGCATGATTGGCATCATCACGAGTAAGATAAGTGGAATCGCTAAAACCATGATGGCCGTCATCTTCCAGTCCATCAAAACCATAATGACCAACGCACCGACAAGTTGCAGCAGTGACGTGACCATCTGTGGAAACGCATTAGCGAGTAAGTCCTTAATTTGCGTCGAATCGTTGACCAACCGCGACGTCATTTCACCGGTCTTAACATCGTCAAAGTAGCTGACGGGTAATCGTACGAGCCGGTGCCATAACGTTGTGCGTAAGTTTGCCACAACATTTTCACCAAAGATACCAAGTAGCGTTCCCGACACGGCACTGATTACCGCACTAATTAGGAACAAGCCAATCACGCCAACCAATAACTGCTGGTTAACACCGTGACTGAACCCGTTAATTAAGGTCTGCGCAAACTTCGGGACCATTAGTTGGGCACCGGTTGCCAACAAACCAAGTCCTAACCCAATCCAAAGTTGCCAATATTTCGGCGCGGTCTGCCGAATCAGGTGTAAGAACCCCTTCATATCAAACTTACCGCGGGTAGCGGTACTTGGTGCTGTCATTCTACGTTCCATTTCTCTCTGCCTCAAAATTTCTTAATATTAGAACCAGCCGCGACCGCGACCCCATCCTGGATGTTGTGACCAGTCGTGACCATGGCCAAAATGCATTAAATCCTGAACGTCTAAGTCAGCGGCGTTTACGCTGACCTTATCTAACAAACGCTGTAATTCTGCTTGTTCGTCATCACTCAAATTACCGAATAACTGGTCCGCCAAATCGGCAACGCCTTGGTCACGATGACTGGCCATCTTTTGCCCTTTTTCGCTTAGACGGACAATGACCACCCGTTTATCCCGACTACTAGGCTCACGAACGATCAATCCCGCGTCCTCTAACCGACTGAGCGTCGCACTAACCGAACTCGGCCGGATATCTAAGATCTCTGCAATTTCCGCATTCGTTAATCCTGCGGGTGAGTCGACTAATAGTTGTAACAAACGAACTTGTCCACGACCGTTACGTTCTGAGCCCCGACCATCAAAGTGGTGTTGATGGGCCACCGCCATTAGAAAGGCGCGATTTTGCATTAATTTACCAAAACTATTAAATAAATCTCGATTGTTTGTCGTCATAAAAATGACCTCCTGTACTTGAATGATAATTATGTTAGCACGATAGTTAGACTAATACAACAAAAACTAACTAGTTTTCTAATCGATTGGTTAATAAAAGCGGACAACCCCTGATTTAACAGGATTGATCCGCTCAATTTTTATTTAGTTTTTATACTGCGTGCCATCAGTGAAAACCGGACTAGGGCCAAAACCAAAAAGCCCGTGAAGACTCTCACGGACCAAAAGGTTAGGAGGTGGCAACTAAAAATCAGACGGCACGGTATAACCGGTTGTTGCTGATTCGGGTTGCTTTTTGTCGCGATATTCACAAGGCTATGCTGAGGAACTAACCAGCCACAAACAGTTAGCATCCTCATAAAAAAGCTTTTATAGTCAACAAGCAAATGTTACAACCGGCAATCCATTTTTAACAGCTACCACACTATGGCTATATTATAACTGATATTGTGCTATTTTTCACATTATTATTAAAATAAAAATGCAATCTTTACAGACTGCATTTCGATTATCTTATGACTTGGCAACTACGAAGTAATTCCCTTCCGGATCCGCAAAGTTAAACGTTAACTGACCGTGATTATCGACCACCGGCCCAGCACCTGGAATCTGGTGATGCAACGTGTTGAATTGGTCACTGAAGAACATTAGTGACGGAAAGTTAGTGGCAACTTCTGGTGAGTATTGCGCGATAAACGCCTTTGAGAAAAACGCGAGTTCAACTTCCGGGGTAATCTTCAACACCACGTTATTTGATCCATCTGGCAACGGGTTAATCTCCGCCACCCGTGCCCCTAGGTGATCCTGCCAAAACTGAACAACCTTTTCCACGTCCGTTACATAAACCATGCAGCGTACTTTATCCATCAAGCGATCCTCCAAGCTAAGTTTTACATTTATTTTACCCGTTACAACCTACCGTTGTCGCCCGAAACGACACCCGTCCCTACTTTTTATTTAAACAGCCTTTTTCACCAGCCATCATAATTTTATTTATGATGCGATAGTTGTTTCCTTTATTTTGGCGTATATTGGGGGCAGTAACCAAAAAAGGAGCTATTTAGAATGCGTTTATCTAAATTAATCACCACGACTAGCATTATTTTATTAGGGGTCGCCGGGACCGCCTTGCCGGCACAAGCCGCGACCACCTACCACCGCACTAAAACGGTCAATGTTAGTCACAAGCCTTACTACGCCACGAGCAAGAAGGGGCATACGTACCGCTTTGTCGGATCTATTAAACATTTCAACTTCAAAGCTAACCACGCGTTAAAAAACTACACGCACACTACTTGGACCCGCACGGCTAAAACGGCCGTGACAAAACATGGTCAAAAAGTGACCTACTACCACGTCACCAATGCCCAAAATAAGGCCACTGGCTGGGTCGCTGCCAGTTATCTCAAGGCCGGTAAAAACTACCAAGCAACAACGACCAAGTCAGTTAAAACCGCCCCCTATTACCGAGCTAGATCCGTTAAATTCACTAAGTTAAGCGGATCTAATCAAGCTATCAAGCGACGTACCGGTAGCGCCCTAAAAGCCCACCTGACTTACAACCGAACCAAGCAACGGAGTCTCTACATTCACGGCAAAAAAGTGCACTACGACTACGTCACTAGTGCCAACAAAAAGGCTAAGGGCTGGGTCAAAACCAGCGCACTAAAAGCCGGCAAGCATTACCAAATGTCGACACCTAAAAAGATGGCGGCCCAAACCTTTATTCGGGCTAAAGCTGGCAAGATTTACGCGTTAACGGGTTCTAATAAAGTCCTTAAAATGAACCACGCCAAGGCATTATCTGCAAGTGACACCTATACGGCAACCCAGTCCCGTCACGTTTACTTGAAGGGCAAAAGGTATACTTATTACCACGTCACCAATCCAGCTGGCACCGTTAACGGCTGGGTGAATCGCGCTTACCTCAAAGCTGGTCAGCATCAGACCTCAACAACGCCGTCCGTTTTTGATGGCCGCCACGAAGACGTTTTATACATCGGTGATAACACCACCATTTATAAAGACGCTAACTTAACGCAGGCTAGCACCACGCTCAAAACTGAAAGTTCAATAACGGCTTACCCAGACGGCATTCGTGAACTTTCCGATCACGTCTACGCCATCCCCGTTAAGGTCGCCGGCCAAGACGGTTACATGAAGGGGCAATTCCAAGAACTCCCAGATAACCGCCTGCTCCCCGCTGGTTTCTACTACAGTCTGTCTGACACCAGTTTCTATGGCGACGTCAAACCTACCGATAGCGTCGTAAAAATCAGCGCCTCATTCCTAACGGGCACCACTTGGCAATATTACTACGCCGGTGGCCATACGATTTACCGTTATGATGGCCAAAATTGGACAACTAAATAAGTCTCCAAAATGGTAGCAACTAAAAGCGGTAGCAAGATTGTGACGACAACCTTGCTACCGCTTTTGCGTCCGATAATTTTCCCATTTAGTCGCTAAATAACCCCATTAAGTCACTGGCTTGTAACCGTGCCTTGGCTTCCCCGCGAACATCCAGTTTGATTTGGCCGTCTTGGACCATCACCAACCGGTTACCATAAGTCAACGCGTCACTTAGCTTATGGGTAATCATCATCGTGGTCAAATGTTGCTTTGTCACGATGGCTTCCGTCAGTGCCATGACTTCCTTGCTCGTCTGCGGGTCTAAGGCGGCAGTGTGCTCATCCAGCAATAACAATTGTGGCTGACTCAAAGTCGCCATCAGTAACGACAACGCTTGCCGTTGCCCCCCTGATAAGTATTTCACCTGCGTCGTCAAACGGTGTTCTAGGCCCATATTTAGGCTGGCCAATAATGTGGCGTACCGCTTTGCCTGGTCTGCACGGCGGTAACGTCTTAAACTCAAACTACCCGTATGTTTTTCAGCTAACGTTAAATTTTGAGCGACACTCAATTCACCGGCCGTTCCCATTTTAGGATCTTGAAAGACCCGTGACACCCACCGTGAACGGTAGGCTACCGACCGTTTTGTGACGCGGTGTCCGGCAACCATTAACTCACCGGCATCTGGCGTCAAAGTTCCAGCAATCGTGTTTAAAAGCGTTGATTTTCCCGCACCATTATTGCCGATGACGGATACGAAGTCCCCGGGTTCAATCGTCAAGTTCACGTTCTTCAAAACGTGCCGTTCGTTGCTGGTTCCCGGGAAGAAGACTTTCTGTAGTTGTTGTACGTTCAGGATGGCGGTTTGTGACATTTTGCTCGACTCCAATCTGTTTGAGGTAACGGTTTAATTGACGTTTGGTTTGGTATTTAGTCTGTAACATCGGTAAGCAAATCACAATGACGAGGATGACGGCTGACAAGATTTTAAGATCGTTAACCGGAAAGCCCATCCCCATGGCAAGGGTCAGCAAGTAGCGATAAATGATCGCTCCGACGACCATGCCCGTCAACCGAATCCATATCTTACGTCCATGGAGGAAAATCTCCCCAACTAACACGGAAGCGAGTCCAATGACGATGGTCCCAATCCCCATGCCGATGTCCGCGTAACCATTACTCTGCGCAATGAGGCCGCCGGATAACGCAATCAAGCCGTTTGATAGCATGTAGCCAATGATGACCATTCGATCCGTGTAAATTCCGTTGGCTGCACTCATTGCGGCGTTGTTCCCCGTTGCCATTAGTGACAACCCTAAGCGTGTTTGGAACAACCAAACGAGGGATAAAACAACCAGCGTGGTGATGATGCCCCCAATTAGGATGGTCTGGACATCCAGTGACCAACCGGCAGGCAGGTAATTCGTCAGTACTTTTTGATCTAGTAATGGCACGTTTGCCCGGCCCATAATGTGCATGTTGATAGAATATAACCCGGTCATGGTCAAGATTCCCGCCAGCAGTGACGGCATCTTCAACTTGGTATCCAACATCCCGGTGACCCAACCCGCGGCACAACCGCCAAGGAACCCCAACAGACTAGCCGTTAAAGCGGACTGGCCGTTGAGCATGGTACTAATCGTAATGGCCGCGCCGAGTGGAAAACTGCCTTCAGTGGTTAAATCCGGAATATCTAAAATTCGAAAGGTCAAGAACACCCCGATAACGAGCGGGGCCCAAAGTAACCCCTGTCCAATACTTGTGATTAACATGTTCGTTGCACCCCTTTCTAAGGTTGTTTGATTTGGTCAGCCGTTAGTCCAATTGATTTGGCATTGGCCTTATTAACGTATAGGTGTACTTTATCCGCAGTCTGGACCGCCATAGTTGCTGGTTTCTTTTTCTTAATCAAGACGTCGTAAGCCATCTTCCCAGTCTGTTCACCTAACTCGTAGAAGTTTAAACCGTAAGTGGCAGTTCCACCGTCTTGTGCCATTTCGATTGATCCGGTCACAACGGGCAGTTTAGCAGCCTTAGTCTTTTGACCGATCGTCTTCATCGCGCTGGCCATTAAATTATCCGTTGGTAAGTACAGTCCGGAGATTTTGCCTTCTAGGCCGGCCAATACGCTGGCAATATCGTTAGTACTAGTCGCGCTGACCACCTTGAGTTTAATCTGATACCGTTGCGCGTATTGCTTAGCGATTTTAACTTGTAAGACGGAATTTTCTTCCGAAGAATTATACATAATCCCAATCGGCTTGTTACCCTTAGCCATGCTCTTGAGTAATTTTAACTGCTTTCCCACCGGCATTAAGTCGCTGGTCCCACTGACGTTGGTTCGTGGTTGTTGATTACTTTTCACTAACCCAGCGGCTTTCAAATCCGTCACCGCCGTGACCAGCGTCGGTGTCGTCGTGGTCTTCTTCGCCAAAGCCTGGGCAGCCGGAGTTGCGATTCCGACCAATAAGTCATTTTTTTGTTGAACCAACTGTTGGCTCATCGTGTTCAGATTGGCTTGGTCGCCCTGAGCATTTAAATCGTGATACTTGACCTTAATTTGACTACCATGCGCCTTCAATTCTTGATCTAGCCCCGCTTTAAATCCTTTACGGGCTTGATCCAGCGAACCGTGTTGAACGACCTGCAAGATACCAACCGAAACGGTCTTGTCATTATTACCACTACCATTTCCGCTACAAGCGGTCAAAATCAACGCCATCCCAATCATTAAGCTTCCTAACATCGTCTTTTTCATCATCAATCTCTCCTCAAAGTTGGTTATCAATAACTTCATTCAACGTCTTGATTGAAGCTTTCAGAAAACAAAAAACACCAGTTAGATTCAGGATAGAATCTAACTGGTGTTTTATCGGGCCCGATATTTTTCCAGATAGATTGTACCCGTACCTATCTGGTGTTTAAGTCATGTGAAATAACTTTAGCTCCCGATAGATACAAACGCGTCGTGCGTGCGCTTGTATCCATCGTATGAATACAAACGCTATCTAAAGAAAAAGCTAAAGGCAAATTGGTTATTTAAATGAAGTTTACTAATTAAAGACATCGGCGGTCTTCCTCTCATTTCAATTTACAATTAATAGTTAATCATTAAAGAATTCTCATGTCAACTAATATTTTCACAGAATTTTATTATTTTCCAATTTAAATAGTGCCCTAAGGCGTTGGCACGTCACTTAATGTCCAGTTGACTGCCCCAGAATATTTAATGCTTGAATCGGCGAAAACCCCCGGTTCAACATCTAAGAAGATCCCAGCTTTGCTAGTGTCCTTAGGATCAGTCGTCCAATTTGAAGTGACCTCCGTCGTGTTCGACGTGCCACGATCCCCAGAATCAATCAGGGTGCTCTTGGTCAAATCACTCACCTGACCATTAGCGTCACGATAAGTCAGATAACCAGGCAGCTTATGACTGCCACTAGTTAAGTCGGTCGCTGAAGCGTACAGGTACCATTTGGAACCCGCCGTTCGGGTGTCATTGATGTTAACGTTCCAAGGTGAAGATGGGCCGTATAACGCGGTTGCTGTCGGGACACCGTGGCTTCCAAAATCAATACCACTAGAAATCGTGCCGAATTTGACCGTACCCGGTTTGACTAAGGTAATGGTCTTAATTGCTGACTTCTTCGTCCCGTCAGTTGCATAGAAATCAATCGGCATACTGTCGTTAGCGGCGACCTTCTTCAACGCCGCTGCTAAATCGCCCGTATCCGTTTTGACGTCGACACTACTACCAGACGAACTCTTCCCGGTAACATTGGCCTCAGACTTCACCCAGTCGGCAAAGTCACTGTCAGACATGGCTTCTAGCTTAGTCACATCATCACTCGACAAGTTAAGGGTCGTCTTGTCCGCAGCAATCGTAACTGGAGCAACTGTTACAAACGAAAATGCCGTCCCGTAATCCCCGAATTCATTGGATTCAGCAACTGTTAAGCTCGTTGAATTTTTAAGTGCATCTCCAGTTAAATTTAGCGTCCACTTGCCATCATCACCAACCGTCGTCGTATCCCCAGTAACATTGTTACTAATAAGATCACCAGGATGATCCCCTTTTCCATTAAGAACCGTCGTTCCAGTGGTGACGGGCGAAGTCGTAATAGTTGGAAGTAATTTTTTGCCCACTCGACTACTGTAATACTTATTAACGTGCGAGGATAAATCGGTTGTAAAACAGTAAGCAATATAGATAGGACCACGAGTTTTCAAATCTTTCAAATCAACATTAAAAGTAATATTCTGATCAATCGAAACACTTGTATTTTTAAACCCGATACTAATAACTTGAGACGGGGTAGTAAACGATTTCCCATTCCTATCCAACAAGTCAAAGTAATATGATGTAATATTTCCAGGCTTACTTTGTCCTGCCCCGGTTGTTGTCGTCATCGTTCCACTAACTGCAATATTAATTTGCGTCGTACTAGTTGAAATCCGGTCTTCAGATCCATACGGTTTTAAACCGTCTGCTTTAACAGTAACTGTTGGCGTCTCCTGTAAGAAAGATAGCTTCCCATTGTCGCCACCTTCATTAGGGATCCGTCCACTTCCCATTGAATCTAGTCCCGCTGTCACGTCCGTCAACGTTGCCGCATGAACTGCTGGACTAGCTGACAACACCGTACCAGAGATGACCAACAGGACGGCCAACACACGCCAAACTTGTTTCATTTTCATCGTGTCGTCCCCCGTTCCGTCAGCTGCACATCACGCCAGACTAAATAGCCCAGAACAGCGCTAAGTAATAATAAGCCACCCAAAATCCGCACGTACCACGCGTAAGCTTCCGCCGTTTGTGGTAAGCGTCCTGATTGAAGCGTCTTTTGCAACGTTCCGGCCATGGCACCAGCGTTGCTAGCTTTCCCTGTGTCCGTTTGGCGAATTGTCTGACCAGTTGGAATATGGTGATTAGCCTGAATCGTCGCCGGATCAACTACCGTGCTTGTACTTGGTGTGAAACTAACGCCCGTCTGCGTTTCAGATTGCGCAAACGCCGCCACTGGCATCAACCAAACAATCACGAGCATTAACGCTCCCGCAAGTCCTAGCTTGATTGTTTTCAACTTGATCACCCCTTAATTGAGTTTATGCGTTCTTCTTTTGTCGTCGTTTTTTGATAAAGAAGATCAACCAAAGGACTAGTAAAACAATCACTAACATACCAAGTGCACCCAACCCAATGAGCCACCAAATACTAATCCCGTTGTTATCTACGGATGCCTTATTATACTTTTGTGCTGCCGCAGCCGTAATTGTAAAGTCTTTATCAAAAGTCCATTCATGGTCACTATTTTTAACCGTCATGTGTAAATGATATTGACCCGCTTGTAATTTCGTATCGCCCAACAAGATTGGGTAATCATAACGGGTATTGGGGGCCATCTGAACACCTTTGCGCGTCGCTTTTTTGACAACCTGATCATTACTTTTACTCGTAATCGTCGTCTTAGTCGTTAAGTTCGGAATCATTACCGCCGTTGGGTTCCGCAATTCTGCAATAATCCCCCGGTGATAATTAATCATGCCAGCTTTAACGTTACCTAAAAGCATGTTAGGCTTGGGCGTTTGCCCCGAAGTGTACTTCATCCCAATGACGTAAGAATACTGACTCTTCATGTTCATGGCACCTTTGACGGAGCCAGTCACCTTGTCATCGACCCGCTTAAAGTACCAGCCGCCTAAAATGACCCCGTTGACTTGCTGGCTAGGCATCGTCACTTGGGCGCTCACCGTTTTAGACCCATTAGCGGGAACCGTTACGGTTTTTGTGCCATTGATTTTAGTCAGATCACTCATCTTATACTTCAATGATGAATCGTAGTTAGTTTTCGGAGAGACGTATTCAATACTACCGTTCGTATTCGTATACGCCGTATTGATGCGCGTTTGGACTTTCATATCTTTATTGGTGCTGTTGTAGATAACCGTTCGCAACGTTTCCGTTTGTCCTTTTTTCATTTTTAAATCAAAAAAGGAATTCTTCTTGTTGATTTGGTTCTTAGGGATCTTAGCTGCAACGCTAAACCCAACGTTACCTTGCGTCCCTTGCGAGTGCTTCGCAGCTTTTGCTGGCAAGCTAACACTTAAGTCCAAACCAACTAGTAGCCCCGTCACTACCCACTTCTTCAGCCATTTCTGCATATGAGTAACGACTCCTTTCAATTATATGTAAAGAAGATGCCCATTACCAAGGCAATGGCCATCTTCTTTTTAGTTATCTTACCTTATTAACAATTAGTTAGATGGGGTGTCGCTTAAACTCCAGTTCAAAGTCCCATCGTAAGTTTTAGCAGAAGCCGTGTTAGCAGCCACGTTTAACGTCAGGTTGGCAGGGTCTAAAGAATCGACCGTTACCCCAGCACCATTGCCCGTAGCTGCGGTTAAAACAACGTTAGAAGTTGTTCCAGTTGCGCTACCACTACCAGCATCGATGGTAACGGCATTAGAAACAGCACCGTTGCCATCAGTACTACCAGAAGCGGTCACGTTACCAGCTGGTAAGGTAATCGTAGCACCCTTCAAGCTAGCAATGTCACCCGTACTAGTGACACTTAAATCCCAGCCAGCGTTGGTCCCACGACCGTCAGCAACTTCAAGAATAACCTTTGAACCAGTATTAGCACCACCTGAACCTAATTTGAAAGTGCCGTTAGTAGTTGCACTGTCCTTGCCGGCCTTACCCTTAGCATCAGTTGCGCCGTCAACAGCACCGTTAGCGTTGTACTTATGTGCATTGATCAAATCAATTTCATGGGTCCCAAAGTCAATTGTAGTTGGGGCGTAGGCTAAAGCTAACCCGGCGCCCGGCTTACCACCGTTATTACCATTGTCAGTTGGATCTGGATCTAACGTTTTATTGGGGTTGTTTGGATCAACGGGTTTCGTCGTATCCGTATTAGCTGTAAACGTAACCCCAGTCGTGGTAGAACCCGCATCGGTAGTTGCTGCATTCGCAACAACTGGCGCAGCGGCCCCTAATAATAAAGCACTCGTCATTAATAAACTACTTACCATTTTTTTCATAATTAAAGTACATCCCCTTGTTCGTCTTATTCTATATTTATAATTTAACACATTAATCTTTAATGGCAACCGTTTATTACCAAGGCATACTAATCATCCCTGCATAAAGGTGCACTACATCAATCATTACAGCAATAAAAATATTTTTCTTGAAAGAAATAAAAATTCATATTCAAAGTGAAAATACACATTATGCATTCTCCAGTTCAACCCACGGCTAATAAAGATAACCAGCGCTTTCTTTGATATATGGGCATTCGTAGCTGTTAACAATCTACGGTGAACAGTTTATCAAAAAATAAATAAACTGATGTGAATCGTATAATTAACACCTTGGTTTTAGTATTTCAACCGCTATCAATAACCTTTATAATATAGATTCAATTACAGATTAATAATACATAAAAGCTCCCTATTCGTGAATAAAGCTTATACATCCATTCATTTTTCAAAAATGCGTCTTTGTCTACAACTGCATTATATGGGGTGCTTGTATTACATTTACTTATAATGAAATATTTCAATTGCAATATCCCGTCCTTTGCTGCACAACTCATCCAACTCGTTCAACAAAAACTATTGTTTATTAGAATTAATATATGAATATTTGAATGATCCTCTAAATAATCAAAAGTGGTCTATTTCCTTTCCCCTCTCAAACCACAGTTATTTCCCTATTATCAAAGGAATTATCACTTTAAAATCTTAAGCGATTATTTTTTAGGTACATCTAAAAAATATTTCATTTACTATAATTTTATGCTACATTGTTAGAGGCTTAAGAGTTAAAGAAAGGTGGAATTTGAATTGAATTCTCACAAAAATGGGGAAACGACGAAACCCAAGCATAAGCTAATCGAATATGCGAACGGTCCGTCGTTGGAAGAAATTAATGGTACCGTTGAAGTTCCTAAGGGAAAGGGCTTCATGAAAACATTGTTTGCTTATTCTGGTCCGGGCGCGTTAGTCGCCGTGGGGTATATGGATCCGGGCAACTGGTCAACTTCAATCACTGGTGGGCAAAATTTCCAGTACATGTTGATGTCTGTTATCTTAATGTCAAGTTTGATCGCAATGTTGCTTCAATACATGGCGGCTAAACTTGGCATCGTGAGTCAGATGGATTTGGCCCAAGCCATTCGTGCCCGTACAAGTAAGGGGCTTGGCGTTGTTTTATGGATTTTAACTGAGTTAGCCATCATGGCAACTGATATTGCTGAAGTTATCGGGGCAGCCATTGCGCTGTACTTGCTATTCCATATTCCGTTAGTCATCGCGGTATTCATTACCGTCTTTGACGTCTTAGTACTGCTTTTATTGACCAAGATTGGTTTTCGAAAAATCGAAGCCATCGTGGTCTGCTTAATCCTAGTGATTCTATTCGTCTTTGTCTACCAAGTTGCCCTCTCAAACCCTGACTGGGGCGGTGTTGTTCGTGGACTTGTTCCGAGCGCCGCAACTTTTTCGACGGATCATCCCGTGGGGGGAATGACCGCCTTATCTGGTTCACTTGGGATTATCGGGGCAACGGTTATGCCACATAACCTGTACTTGCATTCCGCAATTTCACAAACACGTAAAATTGACCACGATGATGATGAAGACGTTGCCCGCACGGTGAAATTCACTGCTTGGGACTCTAACATTCAATTGACTTTTGCCTTCTTCGTTAACGCGCTACTGCTCATCATGGGTGTGGCCGTTTTCAAGACCGGCGCCGTTAAAGATCCGTCATTTTTCGGCTTATTCCAAGCTTTGTCAGACGCTTCAACCTTGAGCAACCCGCTCTTGATCGAAGTTGCCAAGTCGGGAATCTTATCCGTCTTGTTTGCCGTTGCGTTACTCGCTTCTGGCCAAAACTCAACTATTACTGGTACCTTAACGGGACAAGTGATCATGGAAGGCTTCATTCACATGCGCACACCACTATGGGTTCGTCGCTTGGTCACGCGCCTGATCTCCGTGGTTCCCGTGCTTATCTGTGTCCTATTCACCAGTGGGAAAACGGCGGTTCAAGAACACACCGCCTTGAATAATCTAATGAATAATTCCCAAGTCTTCCTGGCCTTCGCCCTACCATTCTCAATGTTGCCATTATTAATGATGACTAATAGCGAAGTGGAAATGGGAAAACGGTTCAAGAACAGCCTTTGGGTCAGCGTTCTCGGTTGGGTATCTGTCATTGGGCTGACGTATTTGAACATGATTGGGTTACCCGATCAGATTCAGGCCTTCTTTGGCGACAATCCCACGGCCGGACAAGTCCAACTTGCAAATATCATCGCCTACATCTTAATTGCTGGGGTGCTCTCACTATTAGCTTGGACTACTTACGACCTCTACCGCGGTAACAAGCGTTACGCCGCAAAAGTCCAGGCACACTTAGAAGCAACTGAAGATTAAACAGTAACTTCATAAAACCAGCTCATTTCTTCCATCATAGTAGTGAGTTGCGATTCATTTGAAAAATCAAACTAAAGATTGAAAGTGCTAAAGCTAGTTCAATCGTTGCCATGATACTACTTATCGTTAAAAGATTAGTGTTTTTCGTCGCTTCGCCGGGCTTACACCACGGACGGTCCGGGACAATTGCGTCTTTTGCAATCGTTCCGGGCGAGGGACTAGACCGCTCCCCAGGCTAGCCCCGGTCCCACGACCGCATGTCATCAGTGGCAACCGGAATAGCTTACAAGCAGCTAATTTTTATTGGCTTAGATACTGATATAGCAGTGCTTAATCCTTAAATTTAACTTTCAACCTTTAGAAATCGAGCTACAAAAAAAGGATCCGAGACAATCGTCTCGGGTCCTTTTTGCGATGCAAGTTGTGTTAGTTAAGCCTTTAAGAGTTTTTCAACTTCGCTCTTAAGCTTAGCATCATCCATACTCATATAAGGCGCGACTTCATCAGCGGTCTTGTCAGTATCATGGCTGTCATCGTCCATAAAGTGATTCCAAATCGCATCGCGAACTGGTAACTTGGAGTCACTCCAATCAAAGACATCAGACATCTTTTCATCCAATAAACTGTTCATTTCCACATTCTCAGCCATACTAAAACAACTTCCTTTCTAACTTTTTGGTACACCTCTAGTATAAGGCAAATTTGAGAAAGTGACTGAAATTGGTCTGGATTTTTTCAGATTGTTAAGTCACCGGCTAGCTAGGTTGATAAATTTCCCGTAACGCCGCAATGTCTCCATCAGATAAGACGCTCTTTCCCTGACTGACTGGGTACATGACGGATTGGGTAGACGTGCTGTGGTCTAGTCCCAGGGCGTGACCCAATTCGTGCACGGAAACTGCTTTACTGAAGGCGGCGCTGTAATCCCCGTTCAAGCTGGCAGAGGCGTTATTCCAATACTTAATGCCGCGAATGCTAACTTGCTTAGTAATCTGGGGACCACCGTGCCCTAATTCAATCGTCGTATCACCGGCCGGCATCTTTTTGAAGTAGACCGAGAATGTAATCGAGTTTTGATGATTCTGGGCACTGCCTTCAACCAAGTGAACTAACCCAGTTTGGTTGTAGGTGGTGACAGCTTCTTCAAATACTTCTCGTCCAGTTACAGAGAGTTTCGGGTTAAAGTGGTAGTAGTAAGTTTTAGACAGTGTCGTCTTTTGAACAATCGATTCAATCGGTGTGGCATTCGCCGACTGCTTCTTCGTGTTAGACTGTGCTTTCGCCTCAGTCGCTTGTTTAGCGCCAGTTGTTTCAGAAGATGACGTTTTCGCCGTAGCGCCATCCGCCATCAAATGACTCGACAAGCTTCCGGACAAGGCCGCAACTAGGTTGTTGCGCACCTGACTGACAATTGTCGCTGCCTGGGGTACGAGGGTCGCCCGGTTGTTATAGCCCCAACCAACGGCCACGATGATGATCAGCGTCCAAAATAGATTTTTAATGACTTTCAAATTAGTGACCCCTTTAAGCGTAATTCATCGATTTGCGTAAGTTTCATAATACCGATTAGATTATCCCCCATTTTACAATTACTGAACACTGAAAGGTTCCTCAACCGAATAATCCTAATAAAACTTTATACAGCTACAGATTGGAAACTGAATTTTGTGATCGAACAACTAGCTAAAAGTATCGTAATTAGTCACGACCGGGGCTATCGGTGAACCTTAGACTATTCCATGAATCTAACTGATTCCCGTAAATCAACAGCTATCGTCAAAGTTGAGTTTAGCGGAGTCGGCAGAATCGGTGTGCTGTGTCGGCAATGTCAGTCTGGCGTTCCTGGCCGGTCTGATATTGCGGGGCGATTTAAATACGTGGGTTACCGGCTTTAAATCGAGGGCGCAGACCGCACTATGGCTGCGTCCGTCCCCCACAGCACAGCGGTTCTGTCCGACAGAGCGGCACATTTAGATTTTTAGTTTCTCAGTTTAAAAGTCCGTAAAAAAACGGCAATCACGGTCAAATAATCGACCGTAATTGTCGTTGAAGGATTTTACTTACGAAAAACAAATAGTTTTGATAAAAAGAAGTTTCCAATAATCGCACAAAGTTGACCAATAAGTTTGGCAATGGGTGCCGAAGTGCCAACTAGTGAAATCGTAATCCACAATACTAGGGCTTCAATCAAGTAAGTCGCAATCCGTGTGCCGTAAAACTTGCCCATTTCACGAAACGGATGGGCAGAATGATGCTTAAAAACAAGCAAGCGGTCCACCCAGAAAGCCACCTGAACACTAATGATCCATGCCGTTGCGTTAGCGACTTGATATTCAACCTTAAAAACTTGGTCCATCAAATAAAAAGTCACAAAGTTAACGGCAACACTGATGAGTCCCCAGAGGACGTACCGAACCGCCTGATTTCTGGTCTGTTTCTTCGGCGAAGCCAGCTCAGCATCCAAATCAGCGATGGGTTCAAGCATTTCCTCCGCCGTCATTTCCGTATCAGGGGTCAATTCACTAGTTGTTTTTGGTTTAGTCATCGTCCTCACACCTTTCAATCCAGTTATAGGGTATTGGCCTTTTATTATGCCTAATGCAAATTGGCATTGACCAACATTCCAACTCTCATTAATAAGTTTAGCACAACGTTCCCTATGACACTCAATCTCCGTGAAAAAGATGGCCGAATCCAAAAACTAAATTGCGATTACTTGGGCAGATGTCACCTGTTGCGACCGGGCGACGCGCCGCTTTAAAAGCCCCAGTTCAACCGTTTGACTGCCGGTACTGAGCACCATTCGACTGGCTTTTAAATCAGCAATCGTGACGGACAAGCCCCGCCGGTTAACACTCAACTTTCCGGTAAGTTCCATTGTTCCAACCGTCAACTGGCAGTCGTAGGTGCCCTGCGGTGGAAGTTGTTGTAGCCGACTAGCAGGCCGAAACTGAAGTGGTTCGTCCTGACGCGACTGAACTAACTGCCCCGCTAACGCGTACTGGTGCCCCAGTAATTCATTGGCCTGTTCGATATGGCCAAACTTGATTAACCGCCGAATCTGAGTCGACCCGATCTTTTGTTGATCTTGAGCTAGCTCCGAGACGACGACCACGTCAAACGCATCGTGATTATAGCGCGGCATGTCCGCAATCGTTGCCTGACCGCCACGACCAAACGTATAGTCGAAGCCGCCAACCACAACATCCGCATTGAGTGCCATCAAGTAATCCCGTACAAACTTTTCCGGTGCGATGCCGGCAAAGTCGCGGTCAAAGTCAACCACATAGGTCGTATCGACTTGATTTTGCGCTAATAAGGCCAGTTTCTGACTAATGGTGTTCAAGTACCGAAAATCCGTTTGCCGACTGGTATTGAAAACCCGTGAAACGTGCCGGTTAAACGTCATAACGGCGAGCGGTAAGTGCCGTTCGTGCGCTAATTGACGTGCCCGCGCAATCACGTGCTGGTGGCCCTGATGGACCCCGTCAAAAAACCCGAGGGCGATCACCTGTCGCACCGGTTTGGACATCATTGCTAATTTATGTGGGTTTAACCGAACTACTTTCACGATAATTTCCTCCCAATCTCTGACGAACAAAGACGTCCGAGCATACGCCGCGGACGTCCTTGTTCGGTACTCTAATTAAGCCTAGGCTTATTTGCTAGCTTGCTTCAAGAAGTAGCTAAATGGTTTCAAGTCTTGTGCTTGGTACTTTTTAACGAATTCATCAATCTTAGTTTGATCTTGCCATGATGAGTCAATGAACATGTGCTCAGTTGTGAATGGCATCTCGTGGGTTAACTTAACGTCAATCAAAACAGGCTTGTCCGTGTTCTTAGCAGCATCCATAGCTTCCTGGAATTCAGCCTTTGTCCGAGCGGTGAAGGCTTCTGCGCCCATCCCTTTGGCAGCGGTTGCCCAGTCAGTAGCTGGCAAATCAACACCTGACAATGGTTGTTTGCTATCGTCAGTTTGTTCTGCTTCAATAAAGCCTAACGTTTCATTGGAGAAGACCACGTTGACAATGTGTAACCCGTATTTAACTTGGGTCAGAATTTCTTCCATTAACATTGCGAAACCACCATCACCACTCAAGCTGTAAACATCGCGGTCTGGGTAAACAACCTTGGCAGCAATTGCAGCTGGTAAGCCAAAGCCCATCGTTGCGTACTTCCCAGAGGTAACCCACTTTTGATCACCATGAATATCAACTAAGCGTTCGAAGTTAATGTTGACGTTACCAACATCCACACCGAAGACGGCACGGTCACTAGCAGTCTTGTTCAAAACATCGAAGATTGGTTCTGGACGAACTGGCATTTGATCACTGTCTTTGAAGCTATCTTGCCATTCAACCCAGTTCTTCTTGTCAGCGATAGAAGCATCGTAGAAGGCAACGTCTGATTTAGCTTCACCAGCATCGATCATTGCCCGTAAGGCTTTCTTAGAATCGGCTAACATCGGTACATCAACGTGATGACGTTTGCCTAACTTAGCACTTTCAATATCAATTTGAATAATTTTAGCTTTGCGATTGAAGAGGAAGATACTGAATGGTACATCGTTACCAACCCAAACGATCAAGTCAGTGGCGAAACCAATTTCAGCCCCAGGCTTAGGTGCAACCCGACCGGTTGAACCTAAGTATGCTGGGTAATCTTCGTCAAGAATACCTTTAGCCAATACTGATGAAACTAATGGCATCTTGAATTTTTCAGAAGCTTCCTTTAATTCATCGGCAGCATCCTTAGCACCAATCCCGAAGTAGATCATTGGGGACTTAGCGTCCTTGATCATTTTAACGGCTTGATCGACACTTTCCTTAGCTGGTTCTGGATAAACTGGTTCAACGTGCGTGTTAGCAGCTGAAACATAAGTGTCATCAATTTCTGCCCAGCCGAAGTCCTTAGGAATGGTTAGAACGGCAACGCCCTTCTTTTCGTAGGCTTCTTGGATGGCTTCGTCGACTAATTTTGGTAAGCTCTCAGCCGTCATTGCGGTCCGGTTCCAGACAGCAACGTCATCGAAGATTGGTTCTTCGTTCATTGCTTGGAAGAAGTCAATGTTCATCCGGCTAGTTGGAACTTGTGCCACAATTGCGAGCACCGGTGTCCGGTCAACCTTGGCATCGTATAATCCATTTAATAAATGAACCGCGCCAGGGCCAGCAGAACCGAAGCAAACCCCAATTTGACCAGTTAGCTTTGAATCAGCAGCGGCCGCAATGGCACCTGCTTCTTCGTGACGAACTTGGATAAACTTGAAATGATCCTTTTGGTTATAAAGTGCATTCATAGTTGAATCAAATGAACCACCCGGATAACCATAGATATGATCTACTCCCCAAGATTGAATAACGTTCAGTACGGCATCTGAGCCACTAATTTTGTCAGCCATAATATAATCTCTCCCATCCAATTTTCGCTTCGCATCGATTGGGATGTAAAGTTGTTTATTTGCTAATTTGTTGTTGTAATCGCTTACAACGTTATAATAGAGCCCGTCCATTGGTATAAGCAAATCAGTTGTTCGACCAAATGTTTTCTTATTAAAACCGCTGTCACTACGATTAGGCGCTGTTACACTTTTAACAAGTAAAATTTAACTCAAAAGATTCTTAAAAGAATTTGAAATATTCTAATATTAAATCAAAAAGAAAGAACTCAGCGTAAACTGGATTCTTTCTTTCAGAAAGCAATAAATTTCGATTAGTCTATTGATAAGCATTCTCTATCTATACTTTTATTTTTAATAAAATTTGTAGAAGGCTTGCTTCGTTTGAACTCAATTTTGTATTTTTACGATACGCTACCGAGATATGAAAGGCTTCGCGTAACGGATCATCAATTTTCAATCCGACTAACCCTTCACCCGGTAAAATGGCGTCCTTGACAAGGAACCCTAGCCCCAAATTAGTGCGGACAATGCTCTTCATCCAGGTGATGTCTGAAGTTCGATAGATCACTTCCGGTTTAACACCGGCAGCTTGGCAATAATCACGAAAAGCTTGGGGGTGAATAAAACTGTCGTCCATCCCAATAAACTTCTGTTGGTCAAGCTCTTGAAAACTAATCTTTCCCCGTTTCGCAAACGGGCTATTTTCACTAACGATCACTTCAAACGGCCGGTCGCCCAGCGCAGTGGTCTGAATCTCCCGCAAATGCAACGGGTGCGCGGAAGCAATCAGCGCAATGTCGAGCTTGCCCTTTGCTAGGTCATTGAGGACCTGTGCGGACCCCTCTTCCACGACCTTCAGCTGCTTCAACCAGCCCCATGCTAATAGGTGCTTTGCTACTTGGGGGAAAAAGAGCGCCCCAAGGATAGGCGGTAAACCGAATCGAATTTTCGGTTGTTTGGCAGCTTCAATTTCACGGTGCGTCAATTCAAGACTGTCACTCATCACTTGCGAGTTCCGGTATAGCAGCTGTCCAGATTCAGTAATCAGCATCTGTTGGTGTGCGTGATCTTGTTGTACGAGCTGAGCATCAAACTCTTTTTCTAATCGTTTCACGGCCTGCGTGACGGCTGGCTGTGAAACGGCGAACTTTTCGGCGACGTAAGTATAATTTTTATACTTCACAACGGCCCGAAAAAGCGCTAAATCACGAGTATTCACGGTGGATCAGTTCCTTTCTTATACGTTCGTGCATTCCTTCACGCCCTAAGCAAACTGGTGGACGTTTATAATTATTACTACCATCATATAGCTAAACCTGGTTTCAGGCTAACGGATTGATTAGCGGTGTTGCGCTGTTTTGACACACAAGATTGAAAACAATGAAGAGACTGTCTTTATTAGCACAGTCTCTTCATTGTTTTATGAGTTTATTTGAAAATTGAAACTTATAACTAAATACTGTTGTATTAGCGAAGACGGGCAGAATTGGTGTGCCGTGGTGGCAATATTAACCGGTGGTCCTTTGCCGGTTAATATTGCCGGGCGATTCAAAGACGTGACTTTTCGGCTTTGAATCGAGGGCCCAGACCGCCCCTCGGCTGGGGCCGTCCCTCATAGCACACCGTTTCTGCACGGCGAAGCGAGCGATTTAGTCTTAACTTAATTCTGCCAAAAAACAATCGTAGTAGATTTCGGTCATCATTTGCCAATCGCTGTACTGAATCCACTCGTCGCCCTTGTGCGCAATTCCCTTTTGACCAGGAAATGACGGGCCAAACGCAACGGTGTTAGGCATTCCCCGGGCATACGTGACACCCGTCGTGGTTACGGGTGTGCCGTCCAGGCCGGTATCCTGCTGATAAATCGCTGAAAACCGTTTGATGAACGGTTGGTTCTGATCTTTAACGGTCGACGGGAAACGGCGGTTAATGATCAATTCAGCATCACTCGGCAAGACAGAGCACAACTGATCCATCAATTGATCTTCACTGACTGAAATCGGATAACGCATCGAAAAATTAGCCGTGAGGGCGACATCACTTTTAGCAACGGCGTACAGTGATAGCTGTAATTTCCCCGAGGCGGCGTCTTCAAAATCAATCCCAAGATTATGCCCGTCATACTGATGACCAATCTTAGTCGCAAGCCAGTCGAAGAACTGACCCGTTTGGCCACTCAATTTGGCCAGAAACGACGCGGCTTGTGGAACGACGTTATCCGCTAAATCAGGTGCGTTACTGGGTGCTTTCTTACCATTAAACTGTTGAACCGTCCCGTCAGCCAAAGTCACAGTGGCTGCGGCTGGCAAATAACTGCGGTCAAACGGGCCACTAATTGATGTGATTTGGTCCAACGACCCATCGTTGGGCTTCAACTTCAGCGTCACGTCCAGCAAGCCCCGTTCGCCATAAACGATGGGGAACTTGCAGTCCGGTGTGATTCCGACAACTGGCGCGGGTTGCTCTGCTAAATAGTGAGGCAAATCCCGACTGCCACCCTCTTCGTCACTGCCGAACATGATGCGGACCCGCTTTTTGAGGGTCGTCCCACGCAATTTGATCAAATACAGCGCAATCAACGTTGAGAGTAGTGGGCCCTTGTTGTCCAAGATACCCCGGCCATACATCATATTTCCAACCTGCGTCAGTTGATACGGTGGGTAGTGCCAGTCGTTTTCAACATCGACCACGTCCACGTGGCCTAACACGCCAAAGTATTCCGGCGCATCGGCAGGCCCCGCTTCAGCCCAACCGACACAATTGCCGGCTAAGCCCGTCCGGAAGCCCATCTTTTTCGCTAAATCTAGCATGTACGCAACGGCACGTTGCGGGCCAATTCCAAACGGTGCTTCAAAGGTCGCGTGGCTGTTGACACTGGGAATCCGTAATAAGCCGTTTAAATCCGCTAAAAAATCATCTGCGTGGCTATTAAATAATTGTTCAAATTCTGGTCTAAGCGCTTGCATATTCATGCCCCTTAAATGTTACTGAAATCGATATCAACGTCCTTCAATTCGGCGGCTTTCTCGTCGCGTAAATATTGATTATCTAAAGTTTTAATGAATGGGTAGTAAATAAAGAGGTCCAGCACCATTTCAAACAGCTGCAATGCCGAACCAAGCCAGCTACCGGTCGACAACCATCCCGATATCAGTGGTGGCGTGGTCCAGGTCAGCATAACCCCATTCGTCAGTGGGACCCATCCTAACGAGAAGACGATCCCGGAAATAACCGTGTTAACAACGGGCGCGATAATGAATGGAATCGCAATGATTGGGTTCAAAACAACTGGCAACCCAAAGATCACGGGTTCGTTAATCCCAAAGATTCCAGGAACAATGGCTAATTTAGCCAGTTCTCGGACCCGTTTTGAACGACAAATCGTCAACATAATAATCAGTAAGGATAAGGTACTCCCACCCCCACCATACGTGGTGAACATATCAATAAATTGTTGGTTGTAAATATGAGGAATCTTGTCCCCGGCTTGCCAAGCTTTCAAGTTATCTTGTGACAAGACGAAGAAGATTGGCGACCAAACACTGTTAGTGATGGTTGGGCCATTGATCCCGAAGCACCAGAGTAATGAGGCTAAGAAGTTATACAAGGTTGCTGATCCTAAGGAGTTCCCAACGTGGGTCAGCGGTGCTTGTAAGACAGCGTAAATAAAGTTATAGGCGGTATTAAAGTCGGTTAAGCTGAAAAGGACCCGGACAAGGAAAAAGGCCAGCACAACTAACGCACTAGGAATTAAGGCGTCAAACGATTCACTAACGGCCGGCGGTACCCCGTCAGGCATTTTAATCGTCCAGTTCCGTTTAACCGCAAATTTAAAAATTTCAACACTAAGAATGGCCGTAATGATCCCTAAGAAAACGCCGTTGGGGCCAAGAAAGACCGTTTCAACAGCGCTATACGATTTTTTACCCACTTCAAGGGTCGTTGGGGTCAAAATTAAGAAAGAAATAATAGCAACGGCCGCGGAGTTAACGGCGTGTAGCCCGCGATTCTTACCATAAGCGTAAGCAATCCCGAAACAAGATAATAATCCAGTAAAATTAAAAACTGAGTTAGAAACGGCACTAAACCATTCGGTCCAATGTTGCCCTAAAATCCCCGTCCAGAAGTCTGCCCAACCAGGAATCGGGAAGTTTCCGAACAATAGAAACATTGATGTCACAATGATCAGTGGCATGATGACTAAAAAACCATCACGTAACGAGCGGAGTACAACGTTATTACCAATTTTGGTTGCAACCGGCATTAACACTTGTTCAAACTTTCTTTGCATAGTGCTTGCCTCCTCATTCTATTAATAACAATATTTACTAATATAGTCCGTAGCATCTTCCTTGTTAGCCTTTTTCGCACACAGGGTCAGACCATGTTCAATGGCGTCGGATAAGCCCGTCCCACCTTTTTTCGGCATCTTAACAATATCTAGTTGACGCTGATACTCAGCCAGAAGGTCCGCGTTCTTTTCCCGCGCAACCATGGCAACTACCGGCACGTCGGAGCCACTTTGGACCGCCAGACCGACTTCACAGGCCATCTGCGCAAACTCTGGGTAATCATAAGTTGGGCCTACAAGTAAAACATCGGGCGCCATTTTTTTGCACATCCGCATAACCTTTCCCTGCACGAGTTCACGATTATCCGCATAGTAGCCGGTGCCACAATAAAAGGTTGCCATCACGTCGCCTTTTTGTTGCTTAAGGTCTTTAGCTAAGGTATCCGCAGCCCCCATGGCAAGCTTTTTCCCGCCTAACTCGGTGTCCGCCTTTTCCTTACCTCCTAGCCCAGCTTGAATCTGGTCTAACAAAACAATGACTTTCATACGATTTAACCTACTTTCTAATGATGTCTGTACAAGATATTATGGAAGGTATATTTATCAGAACGGTAATACGAATCGTCGTACAAGATAGGATAGCCATCCACTGAGAAAGTCACGGCGTGGGATAAGAATCCCGCAGCGCCCGTGGGTACCGTTAACAAGTTAGCAATCCGTGCATCCATTAAAATGGCTTCCAGCTCTTGGCTAGCGTACCCAATCGTCAGCGTTTCCTCCAACTGTGCGTACAGCGACCCACTCGCCTCACTAATTGTCAGATCCGGCAAAGTCGCAATCCGCACGTACAGTTGTTCCACCGTCATGGGCTGCTGATCAATCAACCGTAGCCGTTCGATTCGCCATAACGGTTCATCACCGGCAACTTGTAGCGCCGCTTGAACGTGTTCGGGGACAACCGTTAATTTGGTCAGCCGTAGGACCCGCGTCTCCGGGTGCAAATGCATCTTTAAGGCCACTTCCGTAAAACCGGACAACCCATCGACCCCACTTGAGATCTTTTCCGGCATCATGGGTGCCAACACGTAAGTCCCGCGGTTGCGGTCTTTGACTACAACGTGTTGTCGTTGTAAGACGTCAATTGCCTTGCGCATCGTTAACCGACTTGTACCGTACTTCTTGGCTAAGTCACTTTCAGCGGGTAATTTCTGATGATCCGCATAGTTTCCTTTTCGAATCGCAACGGCTAACTGCTCCGCCACCTGTTCGTATAAATATTTTTTCACCCATTCCACGTCCCTTAACTAATCAATTGGTGCCTTAATCCGCTTAGCATAAGCGTCCATCCAAGCTTGTGTAATCGGCTCGATGGTTGTCGTTCCATTCTCACCTGGATTAGCCATCATCACCTTCGCCGGATGAGTTTCATCACCAACGGCAAAAGTGAATTCAACGTTCGTTGCGACACCCCATTCACCCGCCTTATTCAGCGCAATCAATGAGAATTCGCCCGCTTTACCATAACGTTTCTTTAATTTCTCAACAAACGGATAAACTGCTTGGTCACACGCGGCTTGTGGGGATAATCCCGTTCCCATTAAGCGCACGATTTCATAACACAAACAGCCCTTCATAATATCTTCGCCAAGTCCAGTCGCCGCTGCGCCACCGATTTCGCTGTCACAGTAATACCCGTCGCCGACTAAAGCGGAATCCCCAGTCCGGCCTGGTTTCTTCATAAATAACCCAGAAGTTGACGTCCCAACACTCATTGAGCCTTGCTGGTCCAAACTGACCATTCCAACCGTGTCATGGCCGTCATACGGGCTCAATCCCTTAGTTTCAATTTCACGTTTGCGTTTCGCCCAAATTTTTTGTGCTCGTTCGGTTAACATACTTTTCCGTTCGAACCCATTTAACGCGGCGTATTCCGATGCTCCGGTTCCAACCAAAAAACTATTAAAGTGGTCATGACTTAACTTTCTGGCAACACTGACCGGATTTTTCACATCACTAATACCCGCTACGGCACCAACTGCGAAGGTATCTCCATCCATGAAGGCCGCGTCCATTTCAACTAGACCATTTGCATTTGGCAAGCCACCATAGCCCACCGATTTAAAATATGGGTAATCCTCAACGGTCGTAATTGCCGTTTCCACGGCATCACCACTGGATTGCCCTTTTTTCATTGCTTCAAGGCCTTTTTCTAGGCCTTCATAAGCCATCCGCCAAGTTCCAATCATTGCAATTGCCATTACTCATCACTCCTTTTGATTTTTAACGTTGTAATCGTTTTCACCCACTATTTTAAGCGATATTGTATATACAATCAAGAACATTTTAAACAAATCAAAAAGTATTGTATAAAAAATTAAATATAAAAAGATGTTTACCATTATATTAAGTGTTTAACCAATTTTACAACCCAATTATTGATTATACCGTTGGTTAACTTACAAACTGCCGATATAATTTATGTTTTTAACGTCGATTTTACACCTATACCAATTTTAAAAATTAAACAATAAATTAGTTAGCTCACTACTTAAAAGCTTACCTTTTCATCCTAATAACGGGCCCGATTTACTACCACGAAATTCGAATCCAAGCCGTAGCTATTTTGTTAACCGCTAAATTCGAATTTTGTAGGTCTACCTAAAAAAGTATTTCAGTTTTGTATTTTTTATTGTACAATAACAATTGTTCAAATGTTTTGAAATAGAGAAAGGTGGAATTGCACTTGAGTGAAAAAGAAACTATCCCAACCCGCAAGCATAAACTGATTGAATATGCGAACGGCCCATCCCTAGAAGAAATTAACGGTACGATCGAAGTTCCTAAGAACCTTAATTTCTGGAAAACACTGTTTGCCTATTCAGGCCCTGGCGCCTTAGTTGCCGTTGGTTACATGGATCCCGGCAACTGGTCAACTTCCATTACTGGTGGGCAAAACTATCAGTACATGTTAATGTCTGTCATCTTGATATCAAGTTTGATTGCGATGTTGCTTCAATACATGGCCGCTAAACTTGGTATCGTGAGTCAGATGGATTTGGCCCAAGCCATCCGTGCCCGGACGAGTAAGTCCCTCGGAATTGTTTTGTGGATTTTAACTGAATTTGCCATCATGGCAACCGATATTGCGGAAGTTATCGGGGCTGCCATTGCGTTATATCTATTATTCGGAATTCCTTTAGTAATTTCAGTTTTTATTACCGTTTTTGATGTTTTGCTCTTATTGTTATTAACTAAAATTGGTTTCCGGAAAATTGAAGCCATCGTTGTTTGTTTAATCTTAGTTATCCTATTTGTCTTTGTTTATCAAGTTGCTTTATCTAACCCTGATTGGGGTGGTGTGATTAAAGGCCTCGTGCCAACAGCTGCCACCTTCTCAACGGCTCGTTCCGTCAATGGGATGACCCCACTGTCCGGTTCACTTGGGATCATTGGGGCAACGGTCATGCCACATAACCTTTACTTGCACTCTGCGATTTCGCAAACTCGAAAAATTGATCACAGCGATGAAGCAGACGTGGCGCGGACCGTTAAGTTTGCCAGCTGGGATTCAAACATTCAACTGACAGCGGCCTTCTTCGTTAACGCCCTCCTACTTATCATGGGGGTTGCCGTCTTCAAGAGTGGCGCGGTTAGAGACCCTTCATTTTTCGGGTTGTATCACGCATTATCTGATACATCAATGCTCAGTAACGGAATCTTAATCAACGTTGCAAAATCCGGTGTGCTTTCAGCCTTATTCGCCATCGCCCTATTAGCCTCTGGTCAAAACTCAACCATTACTGGGACTTTGACCGGGCAAGTGATTATGGAAGGTTTCGTCCACATGCGGATGCCACTATGGTTACGCCGCTTAGTCACCCGGTTGATTTCTGTGATTCCCGTCTTGATCTGTGTGGCCTTAACTAGTGGCAAGAGCGCCATTGACGAACATACGGCGTTAAATGATTTAATGAATAATTCGCAAGTGTTCCTGGCCTTTGCCTTACCGTTCTCGATGTTACCATTACTGATGATGACCGACAGTGCGGCTGAAATGGGCCATCGTTTTAAGAACAGTCTGTGGTTAAAAGTTTGTGGTTGGGTCTCCGTCATTGGTTTAACCGTCTTAAACTTGATTGGTCTACCCGACCAGATTGCCGCCTTCTTCGGTAGCAATCCGACCGCGACACAAACTGATTTAGCTAATGTCATTGCTTGGCTTCTAATTGCGGCGGTTCTCGCCCTCTTAGTTTGGACCATCTATGACTTGCACCGTGGCAACCAACGTTACGCGGCTAAACTGGCCGCCAAAGCAAAGGAGAGTGCTGAATAATGGCTACAAAATTTAAACGAATTCTGGTCGGGGTCGACGACTCAGCCGACGCCCTACTCGCCTTCAACTACGCCATTCACCAAGCTAAGCAAGACGACGCTGAATTGATCATCGTTTCTATTTTGGAAAATGATGACATGAACGTCTATCAAGCTTTGAGTAAAGACTACGTACACGGTGAACGTGATGAACTCGAACAACACCTGGCCAAATACCAAAAACAAGCTCAAGATGCTGGTCTGACAAAGGTTCGCACGGTCATCGCTGAAGGTGAACCTGGTGAAACCATCGTTAAAGAAGTGATTCCCCACGTTCAGCCCGACCTTTTAATCATCGGGTCCCTTGCGAAAAAGGGCATTGCGAAGCACTTTGGGAGCCAAGCCGCTTACATGGCTAAATATGCCCCAATTGCCGTATTAGTGATTCGCTAAATTCACGACTAAAAAAGATCTTGCAATCCGTTGAGATTGTAAGATCTTTTTATTTGATTATAATTATTTTAGGTGTGGTGAACTTTAATTGAATATTATTCCTAAACGTCTTATAATGACCTTGTGTTAAGGATTGAAAGGAGCGTTCAGAATTGACCCCAAACGAGACTTACGATGCATTAGAACGGTGGTACCTTTTACCCACCACTGAATTCACGTGGCGACCATTTACAGATACGGCGGTTTACGTCAAAACGGTGCAACAACGGTTAGTTTATCGGTTAGATTTAGAAAATATGGCAGTCATCATTTTCAAAGCAGATCCTAGTACTGAACTCTCGGAACACTTTCTACCGCTCAAAACGATCCCATTGACCGCTGAGCAAATTAATGATTTAAAGCACCACAATAATCCACCAGTCATGCAATAATTGCGTTCTATTAACCAAAATACCGATTGCGGGTCATCATTTTAATGACTTACAATCGGTATTTTAGTTATTCAGTTTTAGTATTTGCACGCCGGTCGTGGCGAATCAACCAGAGTAACCCGATCAATAACACAACGATGACGGCTAATCCCAACGCATTTTTAAAGTGGGCCTTGATGAGTTCATCCCCGCCACAAGCGTAGATCACGGCGGTTGGAATACTTCCGACCAACGTTGCCAGTGCGAGTTTACGTGGCGTCACCCCCGTCTTGATTGCCGCCAAACTCACTAATGACGTTGGAATGAATGGAATCGTGTACCCAATAATAATTCCTAGTAATGGGTGTCGCATGTTTTCAATCGCATCAACAATCTTACTCGGTTTAGCGGTCTGTTTTTCAGTCACGCGGTTAAAGACCCGTTGGGCAATCAAGTTGCCTAGCGTAATTCCGATAATGTTGAGGACGGCACCCAGGCCCTTACCAAAACAGATCCCCGCAATCACGCTAATGGTCGCCACCGGTGCACCGGGAATGATTGAAAAACAAATCAGTAGCGGAACCACTAATAAAATATCGACGGCCCGATGACGCCGAACTTGGGCCACGATTGCTGCCTGGTCAAAGACTTGTTCACGTAACATCTCCCATGTACCGTGGTACCGAATTGCTAGCAGTACGATCAGTAGCGCCGCCAGTACTGCGGCCACACTGATCAACTGATGTTTTGATAAGCTGACTTTCACCGGCTACGCCCCCGTTGGTTTTGATAATATCCTTATTATCACTAATATTAGACCTGCTGGCAATCAATTACACGGTAAACACCATAAATAACTAAATAGAGCGTCCTGGATGGGGCGCGTGCTTAATTTCATGCGCCACGTGACCCAACATTGCGTTGACCATTTCTAAGATGTGCGGGTCATCCAGACAGTAATAGACGTGTTTGCCCCGTTTACTCCGCGTGACCAACTGATATCGAAATAAAATGGCTAATTGGTGCGACACAATCGGCTGCGCTAGCTGGACATGGTCCACAATACTTGAAACATCAGCTTCATTATTTTCCAAGAAGTACAAAATTTTAATCCGGTTCACATTGCTAAGCACCTTATAAATTTTAACGGCTTCCGCTAAAATCGGTTCACTAACATCCATCTAAGCATCCTCCGTTCCTATATCAATGCCATTAAATGACTAATTAAGCCGCTATCCCAAAAGACGTACAATCCAATCAAGACGTAGCAAATCTTCATCAACCGCTCACCGTGGGCCGTCATGACCCGTTCCACGGCCGGAATATCCGCCACTAGTTTAATCAAAAAGACCACGATAATCGTCAAAACACCAATGAACCCTAAAGTCATTAAAAAGTGTCCCATCGTTTCCCCAACTAAAACTGGTAAAAAGATGGACAGATTACACCCCGCACAGACTGATAAGTAAGTGACTAACACACTCAAAACAGGCGAACGACTCGTCTTGTCCCCGTCATCATCGTCATCATCGCGAAAGGCCATCCAAATCGGCAAAAAGCCAAGTATTCCCAGTAACCACTCTGGTAAGAATAAAGCCAGCGTCTTACCGATAAAGAAGCTCGCCGTTAATAATAGTAGGTTTCCTAGCAGGTACCCGACTAATACTTGCCAAACCCGGTACTTCTTTAGTAAAAAGATCATCATGAAAAAGAAATCCAAGTTAACACTCAAAAATGTTAACGCCAATAATCCATAATTCAAATTGCATCCCTCACTCTCTTTAATATATATTAAATGTCGCATATGTAATATGTAAAGGACAAATTAAACTGACCTTTCGATTTTAGACGCTAAAAAGCACTCCAGACCATTAATTCGTCCGAAGTGCTTCTTTACACGCCGCTTTAACTATTGAAAGCGCGCCTCCCAAGGCAATCCCATTCTATCCGATAATCCGGATTAAGTTAAGTGCTGATCTTCAAGTCATCACCAATGATCCATGATTTGTGGGTAAATAAATCCAGCATTCATTCAAAACACTTGGCTTATTCCCCATTAGTCGCAAAAAAAGCCTCCCAAAAACTATTTGGAAGACTCTTTATGGTATTTTACTTTAAAAATAAGGAAACAAATTTAAACGCGGCGTTTACGGAACCACATCACAACACCACTAGTTGCAGCTAATAATGCTAACCCAGCAATTCCAAGCCATTTCTGAACTTGTTCGCCGGTTTGTGGTAACCAACCAGTTGATGATTGGCTAGTTGTGCTGCTTGAGCTAGCTTGATCAGTTGGCGTTGCAGTTGCTTCTGCTTGGCCGGTTGTGGTTGATTGGCTGCTGGAGCCAGCTTGGATGCCAGTACCTGCTGAACCTTTGTCACCATCTTGACCCTTAGCACCTGACTGACCGTCTGCGCCTGGTTGACCATCTACACCCGGTTTGCCATCTGGACCCGGCTTGCCGTCTGTGCCTGGCTGACCTGGTTTACCGTCTACTCCTGGCTTGCCATCTGGACCTGGTTTACCGTCTACTCCTGGCTTGCCATCTGGACCTGGTTTGCCGTCTGCACCTGACTTACCATCTACACCTGGTTTACCGTCTGCGCCCGGTTTGCCATCAGTGCCTGCTTGTCCTGAGGTGGCTGGCATGCCATCTACACCTGGCTTACCGTCTGCGCCTGGCTTACCGTCTGCACCTGGTTTACCGTCTGCGCCTGGTTGACCATCTGTTCCTGGCTTACCGTCTGCACCCGGTTTGCCATCTGGACCCGGTTGACCATCTGTTCCTGGTTTACCATCTGTTCCTGGTTTACCATCTGTTCCTGGTTTACCGTCTGAGCCTGGTTTGCCATCCGTACCTGGTTGACCATCTGTTCCCGGCTTGCCATCCGTACCTGGTTGACCATCTGGACCTGGCTTGCCATCTGCACCCGGTTGACCATCTGGACCTGGTTTGCCATCTGTTCCTGGCTTGCCATCTGTTCCTGGCTTACCGTCTGTTCCTGGTTTGCCATCCGTACCTGGTTGACCATCTGTTCCCGGCTTGCCATCCGTACCTGGTTGACCATCTGGACCTGGCTTGCCATCCGTACCTGGTTGACCATCTGGACCTGGCTTGCCATCTGTGCTTGGTTGTTCACCATCAATACCTGGTTTAACTTCCGTCCCTGGTTGTTCTGGCGTAGTATCATCAGTCGCCAAGTCGGCAAGGATTTCCGTACCATCTTGACTTGCAGCCATGGCTTTTTCAAGACTCACTTTGCTAGCTGCACGTGCGACAGATTTGAAATTAATGGTTGCTAACTTACCAGCTGGTTGCTTATCAAAACTGACCGTTAACTTCAAGACACCATTTTCAACGTCCTTACGTAAAATCTTTACGCCACTTGCTGCCTCGATACTATCAATATCACGACCATCAAGCTTAACTTCCATGTCAACGGCACCCAATGCACGCTTGTCATTGTTATCCGCAATATCGATGATTGCCTTGTTACCTTGACGGTGCAAGTTTACCTTTTTAACGTTGCCACGCTTCTTTTTAGCTAATTCAGCTTGTGATAAGAAGGCAGATTTGTCGAAGACCTTGCTATCTTGCATGTGTGGTACGTTTGGTACTTGTAACGCGTCTAAAACTAAAGCCGTGATATCAGAGTTACTACCACCCTTTAAACGCCGACCGCTGTCCACAGTTTCACCACCAAGTGCAATAAAAATATCGTGGTTAGGACCATTATTAGCACCATGATTAGTACCAGCACCACCGTGATCGGCATTGGCAATCACTAACGTATCATGAATGTGCCCGGTCTTTTCAAGTTGATCCATAACTTTTTTGAACATACCATCATATTGTGAGTATTTGCTCCAATAATTATCGTTAAACCAACCGCTACCATGACCCGTATGATCCATGAAGTCACTTTGCATGTAAACCATGGACGTACTATCAAATGCGGAAGTTCCAATATAATCAGCAACGTCATCAAATGACTTTAATGACTGAGAATTCTTCGTTTTTACGGAAGCATCGGGTTCAACAATAGCATTGACGATTTGCCCCCATTCAGCAAAGGCTGCTGCCCCCTGAGTTGGGTTATTATCTTGCAAAATTTTGAAAACTGAAGGAAATTGTGGCTTTTCCTTACCAAAATCTGCAAAATAGTTTTCTCCCATGCTTGTATTGGTTCCTTGATATTCCTTTGGTAGCGTTCCCCACGGACGACCATGCAACATGGAAATGTAGTTTTGCGCTGAAATTGCTGGTTGCACGGATTTCGCAGTCGTACTCATTGCAAACTTATTATTGAACAGGTCCAATAAATACGGATTTTTCCGCTTAGCTAAGATGTTAGGGTCCGTTGTCCACGCAGGGGTGCCCGTTCCTTTCGCATGGTACATCCCCTTAGGATCCCAGGAATTACCACCGCCATCAGTTGTTAATACGACCACGTGCTTATAAGGCCTGATTTCAGCATTCTTAGCAACTGCTGCTTTTTGAGCGTCGGGTGCTTTGATAATATCACCAACCCCAATGACACCATCGCCGTTAAAGTCCAACGCCTTTTTGCCATGGATTTGAATCGTTTGTGGGGTTCCTAGTTGTGTCTTACCACTTTCAGTTATCTGTTCAAAACTTACTTTCGTGGTACCAGCCTTCTTGGCAGTAAAGTTCACATGCGCCAACCGGGTCTTGGCATATTTGATAAAAGCGTCCGTTGTTAAAGCAGCTGTCGACGTAATTTGGAGCCGCCCGTCAGCAACGTGCTTAACAACGGTTTTAGACCCACCCAAAGTTCGTTCAGCGTTGTCGAATTGTAACATGGTCGGATCGAATACGACGTCTATTGCCGTTTCGCCCGGCTCGCCTGCTTTAACTTGGCGTGCATGCACTTTTAGCCCGTATGTATGTCCAATCGCAACTGCTTTTGCGCCGGTCATCATTGTTTCAACTGCTTGGTTTCCAAGGAACACTTCATGCGTTTCAGCAGAAGCTTCTTTATTCAAAGCCGCTACTTGTTCAGCAGTTAGTGTGTGGTCGTATAACCGGGCCGATTTAACTTTCCCCGTCATTTGTGATTGCACATGGGTACCAGGATGCGCATCGCCACCCAAAACAAAATCATTCGTACCCTGGGCTAAACGCAGGTTTCCAGGCATCGGCAATGATTGAACTAACTTCCCGTCTAAGTACAAGCTAGCCGTCTTATTTTTATCAATCACACCGACCGCATGTACCCAATGTCCGACACGTAAATCTCCACTTGGCTCCTTATAGCTATGACCGTCGTTCGCAAAAAACGTGACTTTACCATTTTGGACGCCTAAACCAAGCCCACCACTTTCTTGGCTAGAAAAAATTTCATGTTCATGAGCAGTATCGGCCGCTGGATCGTACTTAAAGTACGCTTCAATTGCCATACCATTTTTCAGCTTATCAAACTGTGCGGATGAAAAGACCGTGTAAAAGCCCGATTTTCCGTCAAAGTTGTGGACTTCACCCGGTAATTCAGGATCCGTGGTTGTCGTAGGGTTACCCTTCTTAACCCAATTAGTCTGGCCCTTTAAATCAGTCAATTGGCCATTCTTTACCTGCAAATCAACAAACGCTGAATCAGAGACAGCATTCGTCGTTGTTGGGGTATCCGCTTTTGCCTTAGTCGCAGCGGCAGACTTCACCATCGTTGCAGATGATTCGTTTGAATTTGTTACGGCGGCAACGGCGGGGGTTACCGTCGTTGTCAAAATAGATGAACAGATTAATAAGGTCGTTAAAACTCGCGGCTTCATTAAAGTTATCACTCCAAATAGTTTATTATGATTACTTTCATAACCATGAAAACAAGCATAAAGAACTAATGTAAATTATTCATAGCGAACCATGTAAAGAAAAGATATAGTTTGTGTCGAGATAACCGCACACTAATAATTACAGTCATTAGTTAATGCTAGTATGTCACGATTTAGGCAAGCAAAAAGGTGCCCCCTGTTCGGTAGGCACCTTATTCATCGATTACTGTTCGCGTTGATAGCCATTATCTACAAGTTGATTTTTAAACCAAGTTTCAAACATCGTGCCATACCAAATTGCACCAAGCAGGTTAATAATCAGGCTGACGTTTTCTGAAAACAGGAGTTGCGCAACCATATTGACCAATATTAGGGCTAAAAACGGCACGGCCGATTTAATCATAAAGTATGGTGTTCGGCAGCGGACGCTGAATAACGCATAAAACCACGTAAACAGTAAGGCCCACCAATTAAATGAGCCGTAAACTTTTTTAGTGATTGTTTCACCATTAACTGTCTTTGTAAAAATCATGTTTTCTTTGACCCGGCTTCTAAAGCCAAACCACTCGGACCACCCAAAGTTCACATCAGCCCCTCCTTATAAAAAACAATTAAAGTCCATTATACGGGCCGGCTTGCTGGTTCGTCAAACTTGAAGCGGATTGTCGTTTTGAAAACTATGGTTAATCATGCTTGAAAAATTCCCGCACTTCCGCCAAGTAGCCGTGGGCAGCATTAACGCGCCGTAATAAGTCCTGATCGTGAGTAATGGTAAAGCCGGTCTGGCGTAAGTGCGCATATAAATCGGCGTACGGTAATTGCACGGCCTTGGCTGCCGCAATTTCAGCATCGATATCATACGCAACTTTTCGAAAATCGACAGCCAGTTGACCCGCATCGGTGACGGTTAGTAACGCGTAGTGTGCGCGTTGGTCCGCCATCAGCTTCGGATATGGACTGTACGGCTGTCCGGTTGCACCCGGGTTGATGATCAGCTGTCCGCTCGAAGACGTCCGCATGAGCTGTTGATGCGTGTGTCCATAGATGGCGACGTCATGGTCCTTCGCCAAGTGATCAAAGTTTTCCTGCGCCTCCGCAGGGTACAAATCGTGTCCCGTCGACCGCTCGGGCTGGTTATGAGAAAGCCCAAAGTTCAGTCCGTTGACCACCATCGTCGTCGCAATCGGACGGTGCACTAACGCTTGGTAATCCGCTGACGCCAAGCGTTTGATTAAATACATCGTCAAACGTGCGAAGTAAACTTTTGACTCGTCGTCCCAATGTCCCTGCCCAGTAACTACAAAGTCAATCCCCTGTTCCCAGTTTCCTTGTAACCAGACTTGTGGCTGAACCGCCTTCAACGCGTCGTACAAATCCTGCGTTCCTGGGCCGGGTAAAAATAAATCTCCTAAAAACCAATAATCAGTTGCTCCCGCACGCTGGGCATCCGCCAGCACTGCCCGTAATGCGGATAGATTCCCGTGAACGTCTGCCAACACCGCAATTTTTCGTAACATCGTGCCCACTTCCTTTAGTTGATAGTTTTAGTATACGCCGAACCCCTTAAGAAGTTCATTTTTCTAAACGTAAATAAAACTTATTAATTTCATTGTAAAAGGTCAACTAATAGGCGCCAAGATAAGAATAAATTATGATTAGTATTAATGACAACCGAATAGATTGGGGGATTTATCATGTCACACTTACCTGTACGGCTCAGCGCCAACGCACCATTTATTCATTTAGAAACTTGCTTACACGCCATCGTTCAAGATGGTTTTAGTGGCCTTCACACCGTTAAACTCGACTTAATCAACGAACTCACCCGCCTCTTGGACGCACGCATTACGATTCTGCTCGACCAACCCCACTTTATCTTAATTATCCACAACCACGATGAAAAATTAGCGGTCTTAGGTACCGTCCAGCAGCATAGCAATCAAGCTTACGATATTACGTTGGATGGTCACACCGTCAATACCGGGCCAACCATGATTCAAGCCATTCGCGACTTCATCTAAATGATAACAGTCGGCTATGACTAGCATCGTCACACAATTTTTTTGTTTAATAAACCTTTGTCACCATTAATTATCCACACCCCATATGCTAAAATTGAACTTGTATTCAATATCAAGGAAGGTGTGTCTGGTGACAAACGATAAAACCGCAGTCGGGCGCCGCATCAAAACGTTGCGGCAAGCCAATCATTTTAGTATGGCCACCCTTGCAACCATGGTTGGCGTTGCTGGCAAAAGTACGATTAACGACTGGGAAAAAGGACGCACTCGCCCCCATGGTGAGCGATTAGTCAAAATTGCCCAAGCGCTTGATACCTCCGTTAACTTTTTACAACACGGGGACTTAAAGGACTATGTGTTCAACGTCCTAAAAGACGATGGCCTTAACAATCCTGAGTTTAACGTTCTGCTATGGGAATACGTCGATTTGACCACGACCAATCCCGGTATTCTATCCGGTGACGTTTTTAATTCTCAGTCACATGAACAAGGTAAAAACGTTGTTAGTACCAATATCGATCCCATTATCGATACTGCAATTAACCAAGTTTTACCAGCGGTACTGCGTGACTTTTCTGCTAGTGCCTATCCGGAACCATCCGCTGTTATCAACAGCGCCTGTGATCGCTTTCGGAAACGAATTCAACTCATTCGACGTACTTTTACCGGCAAGTATAACCGGATCATCCGGTTGCTAGACAACGTTGACTTATACGAAAAGCTTGGTGACGACCCCGCATTAGCGCACTACTTGAATGCGGCGACTGATGTTACTGGTGGCTACGATATCGACCAGAACTATCAACAAAAGATGAACGCGTTGATCACCACTTTTCATCAACAACTCAACGACATCAACGCAGACTACCAAGCAGCATTGAAAAAACAACGCCAAACAAAAACGAATTCAACACTCTGAAATGAAGTTGAATTCGTTTTTTAGCCTCAAATGACGCGTTTGTGGCGTGCTACCACCGCCCCTACAATAACATCGGCTATTTTTTTAAAAAGCATAACGCTAAAGAATGCAATCACAACTAATATTGGGAAGATCTTTGCTAACCCCACCCAGAAAACTAACTGGACTTGGCCCATCAAGATTTGCGCCGACGTTGCCATAATGGCCGTAATAAACAGCGTAAAAATAATATCTTCTAACAGGGACAATTGCCGTCCTGTGAATAAGTGAATAATCCAGTGACTCAACGCGTGTAATGGTAAACAGGTTGTGGAAAACAGCGCCACACACCCTGTGGACAAAATAAGAAAGCGGGTGCTGTCCCAAATTAAGGGCGCGCCTAATAGCAACGGCGTCACGGTACTCATCACTGACGCCATCCCGAACGACACAATGACGTTGGTGGCCCAAAAAGGCCCCGATTTAAACTTCTGCATGCTGAACCCCTCCAAAATTAGTGTCACAAAGTCGCCTCCATCCCCATGGTTACGCGACCCTGCGCGCAGGTTTAGTTGTCGAATCGATTACGGCTAATAACACTGATGTGCTCGCATTGTAATCGTCTTCATTTATAATCAGCTTATCGTAACTAATTTTATTGTCAATCGATATTGTTACCATTTTCACAATACTCACTAAATTATTATTAACCACATCTGATGTCTAAAAAAACCATTCAGAAACATCAAATTTCTGAATGGCTTTCCTCTCTGGTCGAAACGTGGCCCAAAAGGCAGTTTATTCCGCTTACCTTGCAATTAACTTACCCACTTTTTGGTCATGGATCACTTGTCCACTGGTGGATAACTTTAGTTTCTTGATCCAATTTGCCGTTTTATCCACAGTCACCCTGACAGTCGCGTCTTCGTCAGCTTCTTCAAGCGCATCTTGATCCATAAATGCAATTGGTGTTGCGGGCGTCACCGTATCCCCTTCGTGAACGTACGTCGCTGTTTCTCCCGCTAACGGCTGACTACACCGGACGCGCACCAGCACCTTGCCGCTCATTAACTCAATCACGTTTTGCTCTGGCGCAAGGGTGCTTACCGTCCCGGTCACCGGACTATAAATATGATGATTACTTGGTTCAACTGAAAATCCAGTATTTTCCGCTAAATCGGTTAGTTTTCCGTCAACCGGCGCGTACAATTTTACTCTTTTACCAAATGAAAATAATCCCATAATATAACCCTCCCGTTGATTAAGTGACCCGCCATTACTTCTCTACAAGGTCATCCTACGTTATCAAACGGGTTCCAGGTCAAGCCTTTTATAAAAAAACTATTTCAATTACTAAAAAAATCACTCCAAGACGATCGTCTCAGAGTGATTTTTATTTTGCGACAAGCCTAACTATCTAGGGTTAGTTAGCCTGTTTGGCCGCTGCAAAACCTTTTTGAATTTCAGCATCACAGTCAAGGGTCAGTGACATTTGTATTTGTTCCCCAATGTGTAAACCCTTGGGAAAACGGACCGTTCCACCGAAATAGTAACCCTTCGCGTCTGGGCCACCATCGACGGCAACGTGGACTTGACCAGCGTCATCTGCGCCGACAACGTAAGTATGATGATCCTTTTCAAAAGTTTTAACCGTAACAACACTCATTTTTGACCCTCCCGACCTGATCTTACTTATCGCCAAGCATTTTTTCAGCAGTTTGCAAAACGTTCTCACCGTTCATCATGCCGTAATCGGACATATTAATAATGTCCATCGGAATTCCAGCGGCATCCGTCCGCTTCTTAACGTCGTTAAACATGTAGCGAATCTGTGGTCCGAGCAATAAAACGTCCGGCTTCTTATCAGATTCCAACTGTGCCGGGATTTCCGATGCGGACTTTGCGAAGATTTCGTAGTCCACGCCGTCAGCCTTAGCAGCGGCTTGCATCTTTGAAACTAAGAGCGACGTTGACATCCCCGCGGAGCATGCCAACATAATAATTTTTTCAGCCATCGTAGTAATCTGCTATGCAAAATATAGAGAAATGTAGAAAATCATGGCTAATTTCTACATTTAGAAAGATTACATATTTCCTTTCTTGATTTTTGCTTGCTGCCGTTATTGCACCGGTATTCCGATATTCCACTAGGGAGTAATCGCATTGACCAACTATGACAGCTTAAGGACTTAGCCAGCCCCGTTTAGTTTTTATTTTTAGATTAAATCTAGTAAATTAGCAACGGCATTTTCATCACGATCGAGCACTACGCCACAACTATAACAAACATATTCACTATGCTTAGTCTGATGTGTTGTATTACCTTTTAATGTGATTTTATCGTTCCCAGATTTGATATGGCCACATTTTGAACACCGCTGCGTTGAAGGATATTGGCTATTCGCAAGTATCAGTTTCTTGCCGTACCACTCACACTTATAGCTCAACGTTTGACGAAAGTAACCAAACATTGAGCGTTGTAAGCCTTTAGAAGCAACATGGCTCATCTGCATCACCTTAACGGACAGGTCTTCAATCACGATTTTATCGTAACTATTGACAAGTTTTATCGTAAATTTTTGTATGATATCATGCTGGATGTTGGCAACTTTACGATAATCACGTTGCAATTTGGCTCTCATTGCAACGTAACGACCGCCCTTAGTTGCATTATTCCTATTCACGACTCGCTTATGAGCTAACTGCT
>NZ_JQCL01000098.1:0-55120 GCF_001438845.1 Lactiplantibacillus xiangfangensis | reverse complement strand
AGCCGTGTAATTCAAATGACCAACGTTCACGTCAACGGCTGAATTATCACCAGTTTTTGGCTTAACATCAAGTTCAACTTCAAAGGGAAGGCTGGCCCAGTATTTTCCATTTTCACGGTAAATACTAACCACTTTCAGCGCACCTGATAAATCAACGTGCTTACTAATCCTGATGTCATACCAATCCTTAACGCCATGTGGTTTATCCAGCCTAAGCTTACCAGCGACAATTTTTGCCCGGTCAGTTTTAAATCCTTGCCGAGCAGATCTTTTTGACTTGAACGTTGGTTTACCCCAATCAGGTTGCGATTTATCAAAGAAGTTTTGCCAAGCATTGCCTAAATCAGCAACTGCTAATTGTAAGGTACGTGCTGACAGTATATACTGCCAGTCAGCTTTATTCGCAACTAATTCATTTCGAACTGAGTAAGTACTAGGACGGGGACTATTGGAATCAAGTGTATATAAATCATACATGTCATTCCAAGTAGCCAGTCCCTCATTCCAGCAGTATCGCCGATAATCACAAAGGCTATCGAGCACCTTTTTCATATGACGATTGGGATAAAGTCTTACTTTTTGTGTTCGAATCATCAGCATCATCACCACCCAAATTAGTGTTGTCTTTTCACTTCTCATTATAATTTAGGCCACTATTGATGTCAGTGATTTGATCATCGAGAATGATTTCTTTAATATAAACAAGACTGACTTAGTTGGACAAGACGCATCGCGCACTTTCACTTTTTACAGTGATTGAACTGTGATGGCGGATCACTAGATTTAATCATTGCCAAGCCCGCCACCTCTATATTTACTCTCTGTGGGGAGCTTGGTATGCTTTTCTACATAGTTCTACATTTTTCTATGTTTTAGTTAATGATTGCTTCCTCCTCTAAATTAGATCTTTTCAGCTTCAGCGTTGCCGGCAGCAGCTTCTGCAGCCAACTTAGCTTCTTCTTGTTTGTATAACATGGCATCGTACTTCTTAGCAAATGGGAAGTAGATTGCCGTTGAAATGGCTAACGTGCAGGCTTGCCACAAGGCCATCTTCCAACCACCAATGAAGAAACCAGAAATAATTGCTGGTGTCGTCCATGGCGCAGCCACCCCATTTAGCGGTGGCACAATTCCAGTCGCAATCACCGTGTAAGTCGAAATGGCAACGACCACGGGGGTTAAGAAGAAAGGAATGGCCAAGAATGGGTTCATTACTAATGGCAACCCGAACAGGAATGGTTCGTTAATATTGAAAATAGCAGGAACTAATTCGATTTTACCTAAGGTCTTAAACTGCTTGGATTTCGCAAAGAACAAGGTAAAGAGCACCAGCCCAATCGTAATCCCTGACCCGGTCAAGTTAATAAAGTTGTTATAGAATTCATTAGTAACAATGTGAGCACCGTTGGCTAACGTTAAACGACCAGCGTGTGACAACGCCGCGTTTGCCGCCGTATTAGGCATCAAGAAGACTCCGGCGATGGTTCCAACAATCAAACCACCGTGGACCCCGAAGAACCAGAAGAATGAAACGGCAAAGCCAATGACAACCGCACCCAAGAGTGAATCTGATAAGCCTTGCATTGGTAATTCGAGTAATTCGTAGACCCATTGTAAGAAGTCAGTATTCATGAAGATCTTGAAACCAGCGTAGATGAACATGGAAACGAATAAGATCACACCGGCTGGAATCATGGCTGTAAATTGTTTAGCAACACTGGCTGGCACTTGTTCTGGCAAGGTGATCTTCCAACCTTTACGAATCATTGCGGAATATGACCAACCAACTAATAACCCAACGATCAAAGCGGCAATCATCCCTTGGCCGCCTAACCAAGTTAAGTTAAAGACGCCGTTAACGGGCGAAGTGACTAACGTTTTAACAGCTGCGGGTAAGTGGTTGACGCTGGCTGCAACGGCTTTAGCCGTCGCACCAGTCGTTCCATTGACCATCGCCGTTTTAACTGGGTTATCAATTTGCATCAATTGAATCAAGAAGAATGATGATAACGCCGTCAAACCAGCTGGCAACGCTTCGTAACCTTCATTGCGGACGTAGACGTAGGCAATCCCGACAACCGCCCAAATTGATAACAAACCGAAACTAGCATTGTAAGCTTGGCTAAAGAAAGCGGCCCAACCAGAACTCTGAACAGCGGCCGCTACCGCTGGAATTGGAATGTTCGATAAGATCAGGAAGATCGACCCAATAATGATAAATGGCAATGAATAAATCATCCCATCTTGCATGGCCTTAACAGCTTTGGTATTCACAAACTTCATTACCGGTGGCATGATCTTGTCATTGACAAACTTGCTAAAGGCGCTATTACTACCGCTATTTTCCATTACAATTCATCTCCATTTTTTGCAAGGATCCCTTGTAGCCAGTAGTACGACTTCTTAGGAACCCGCTTTAAATCTTTCAAATCATGATTACTCCGATTGACATAAACGACCCCGTAACGTTTCTCAATATCAGCGTGTGAACTTGGAATATCAATTAATCCCCAACCTAAGTAACCTAAGACCTGGGCACCGTCAATCAAGATGGCGTCTTTCATCGCTTTGATATGGTCACGGTGATACTTGATCCGTTGATCATCTTTAATCATGTGTTGTCCATCCCAAGTTTCACGGAGGCCAATCCCATTTTCAATTGGGAAAACGGGAATCTGATACTGGTCATATAACTTCGTGATGAGGTTCCGAAAACCCAGTGGATCAATCGTCCATCCCCACGGACTGGCATCTAAGAAGCGGTTTGCCTCAAAGGTATAATTGAAATAACGATTTGGCACGGCGTCGGCGGGAACCTTGTCCCCATTAACGACCGCTGACCGATAATAACTAAAGGCTAAAAAATCCGCTTTCATTTTTGCGATGATCGCCATATCGCCAGGCTGTAAGTCATAATCAATCCCGGTTTCTTCAACGTAATGCAATACTTCTGGTGAATAATGGCCGTAGACATAGGCGTCGTTCAAGTTATTATTCAAGAACTCGTCGCTCTTACGGGCCACCATCACATCGATTGGGTTAGCCGTTTCCGGATAAACCGGCGTATAAGCTAACATCCCGCCAATTTGAACATTCTCATAATGACTGTGAACAAAATCGTCTAAGCGCGCGTGCGCTAAAACGGTGTGGTGAAAAATCCGGTACATATCGTTAACACTTTTATCACCACGTTCGTAACCTGAAATGTTGAAAACTTCATCAGTAAAGTAAAGGTTATGTTCATTAAAGGTAATCCAGTACTTCACCCGGTCGGCAAAGTGTTCAATCATCTTTTCCCCGAAGCGGACAAACGCATCAACGACGTGGCGTGACATAAACCCATTTTCTTTTTGAGCCAATGCTAACGGCATGTCGAAATGGTACAGGCAGATCATCGGGGTAATCCCCCGTGCTAGCATGGCATCGACTAGCCGGTCGTAAAAAGCAATTCCCGCTTCGTTAAAGTCACCATCACCATCCGGAACGACCCGTGACCAAGAGATTTGGATCCGGTACATATTCATGTTGAGATCCTTCATAATATCCAGATCTTCTTCGTAACGGTGGTACTCGTCAATGGCGTCGTGCCAATCAGACGTCTTATCCGTTGCCGGACGCACATCGTAAACGGACTGACCCTTGCCATCCAGGTTGTAGGCACCTTCAGTTTGCATACTTGAAACTGAGTTGCCCCAGAAAAAACCTTTGGGCATTTGTCGCTTCTCTTTCATATTCACCCGTTATTCCTCCTAAGCTTCATTTAGAAAACGTTTTCCTCAAAGAAAATAATAACGGATATCCCAACAAAAAACAACCCTAATTTATACAAAAGTATATGTTTTTATTTTTAATGAGCTTAACTTATCTTGATGGCTACAGTTATTAACCCGTTGCCTAATCACTCCTAAACCGTACCATCCTTAGGCTCAAGTAACTTCGTTGCACTTAACTTTGTCTTTTTTCTTCCATATTATGAGTTGATCAACGCTAAAAGCCGTCCATTTTAAAAATCACCTCGCCATTATTACCCCTTTTTTAGCCGATATAAATCCAAATTTTTAGTTTAAAACAATAAAATTAGCCGAAAACAATGCTTTTTTCGATAAAAATCCATGATTTTAGCAATAAATCGCAGATAACAAAGTACCCATTTTCCGTAACAAACTTCATTTAAGGTCCAAGCGAATAATGACAATTTCCCCAGTTATACGGGCTTTGGTAACGGATTTATCCACTTTTTGGAAGATGTCAAAACCATTACAAAGATTACAGCAACCACCATTCCTGTAATCTTTGCATTGCGTTCTTAAAATTCGCGATACTTCCAAGTAACACGCCGGGGTTAGACTGGGTTCTGTTGTTAAGCGAGAGCAAAGAGAGACAACGTATATAAATTTGACACTAATCGACGTTCACAAATCATAGGAGTGTGTATATTTTGAAAAAAATCGTAACTACTATCTTAACTACTTCAGCCGCAGCCGTTAGCTTATTATTTGCCGGTGTCTTAACCGCAAATGCCGACTCAACTTACACGGTTAAATCAGGCGACTCTGTTTGGGCAATCTCCCAAAAATTCAACACTTCAATGAACAAGATTGAATCAACTAATAACATTAAAGGTCATTTCATCTTACCTGGCCAAAAATTAACGATTGGTACGAAGTCAACGACTAACACTGCCACTGTAGCAACGACAACGACCAACAATACTGCTGCTAAGACTAGTGCCAAGACTTCATCAACCACTAGTAACGCATCCAGCTACACTGGCAGCAATCTTCAAAGCTACGTTTTAGGCCAAATGGAATCACGGACTGGCGTTTCCGCTTCAACTTGGAACACGATCATTACGCGTGAATCTAACTGGCAACCAAACGTCGTTAACAGCACGAGTGGTGCTTACGGCTTGTTCCAAAACATGCACATCTCAGGTGGTTCCGTTGAAGCACAAGTCAACGCAGCCGTTGCACTTTACAACGCACAAGGCATGCAAGCCTGGGCACTTTAAGATTAGCATTAAAAAAACGTCTGGAAAATTCCAGGCGTTTTTTTGTGTCTTCTAAAACAATCAACATTATCAGTATAATCTTACTTGTCTGGCAACAATCGGCTTAATGCCCGGTATTGCGTTAGCATCCACTGTTGATAAGTCATTTTAGCCGGCATCGTTTCAGTAACCTTTAATACTGGAATCCGATTTTGCTGTGCCAACTGAACCATATTAGACACAGTTTTCGTTGAGACCTGTTTATTGTTTACAAACAGCACGACTCGCCGGTGTTTCAAATCCATCTGCATCTGCCGGATAACTTTTGGTGACGGGTCCGTGCCCTTCTCAATCGCATTCTCAAAGTTAACGTTCGTCACACGCAGTCCCAGTGCCGTCAGAGCGTTATCAAAGACTGGCTCACTAACTAGGATCCGTCGATTAGGCAATTGCTTAACTTGACGCCGTAATTGCTTAGCTTCTTGCGTTACCGACTGCAGCGAGGCAACGTACTTTTTTGCATTCTGTTGATAGGTTTTTCGATGCTGCGGGTCCTTTTTTGCCAACCGTTGTGCTAAGTAATTAGCCGCTGCCGGCATTGCTTTGACGTTATACCACAAGTGCTCGTTAGCCCCAGCCTTCTCATGCATCACGTCTTCACCCACCCTGATTAACTGGGTCGCCGGTGCCGCCTTGACGAGTTTATTCATCCAACCATCATAACCGATACCGTTAGCAACCGCGATATCCGCATTGGCTACCGCTTTAGCCACGTCGGGCGTCGGCTCATAATCATGGGGATCGACCGATGGCTGGTTGATGATTGATTGCACCTTCACCCGGTTACCACCTACCGCCCGCGCCATTTCGCCATAAAAATTAGTGGTTGTGACCACTTTAATCTTTCCAGTTGCTGACTTAGTCTCTTGCCGGCAACCGCTTAACGTCAACCCACCCACTAGTAAGCTGAGCACGACTACCCCCATTACTTTTCCCTTAAACATCAAAAAATCCTCCGAATCGTTTTAAATCATAGCAAGTCATTCACCACTTGTAAATAGTAATTTTTACGATTTACAATATAGGCGAGCATTTCCATAGCCAACCATCACTACAATATTCAATAACCAAAATGAGCTTAGGCCCTGCTACCATGCTATTTCAGATGATGGGAACCAATCATTTGCAGTGCTGACTAGACAATCCCAGAAAAAACGTCCATAATTGAATTTTAAGCGCTATCATTTTCAAATTACGTCTAACCTAAAAATTTAATCGATTGAATAAAGGAGTTTCAACATGCAAATTAAAACGATTCAACCAGCCGACTATGACGCTGTTGATCAACTAGTTAAAGATGCTTTTACCCAGACCGACCACGGCTACGACGGTGAAGTCGAATTGATCCACGCCTTGCGCGAAGATCCGGCCTACCAGGCTTACTTAGAAGTCGTTGCTTTTGACCGTCAACAACAACCCGTCGGCCTTGGCGTACTCAGTCCCATCACCATCAGTGACGGCACCAAGACAACGACCGGCCTGGCACTGGCCCCATTAGCCGTCGCCCCAGCCCATCAAAAAGAAGGCATTGGTCGCCGCTTGATGCAAAAGTTAGAACAACGGGCTCGCATCTCTGGCGCAACCTACGTCAGCATTCTTGGATGGCCAGACTATTACAGCAAGTTCGGTTACCGTCCTGCTAGCCAATTCGACATTCAAGCCGGCTTTGACGTGCCAGACGATGCTTACATGATCAAATCACTGGCGCCAAACGGGCTTGACGGCGTTCACGGTACGGTCCACTATTCTAAGGCGTTCGGCCTGTAGGCTTCCCATGAAAAAGCGTTATTGGTTAGGCGGCGGGTTACTCGTTATCTTACTGCTGGCTGGCACCCTGCTGATTGTAAGTCAACAAAACTCACAATCAGCGCCTAAGCCGGCTACCGCACCCGTTGCCAAGAAGAAGCCTCAACCATCGGTACCACCGTTAACCCACCGTACTTGGAAAAAGCAGCCTGAATTGAAGTACGCGGGAATTATTTACTACGCCGTCAAGCACCTCAAGATTCAGCGTTAGCAAGAAGTTTCCGACTTTAAGAAGGGCTGGCAGGTGGAAATCTATCCTGGTCATGCTAAAACGAAATACCTCGTTTGGCCGGATCAGAATATCCGTGAGGAAGCCAAACAGTTAGAACCAAACTGGTTTACCCTCAACGCGGACCACACTGTAACCTACGATAGCTTCGGGGTACACACCTTCGAAGCTGATCAGACCGCAACGGTTAGCGAGGCCCATATTTTGAAACAGCTTCGCGCCGACCACGCGGCTAAAAAAGTTTACGGGATGCTCGACCAACTTCAGGTCGTTAAGCACCACTAAACTCAATTCAAACGCAAAAATAAAGCATACTGTAGAATCGGAATCGGTTTTACGGTGTGCTTTTCGCATGGTTGACCCTCCATTACATTGACAATTCGTCCCGTGATGCTAGGCTAAAAGAAGTGTATTTTTATGAATCTCAATTTGAAAGGATGAACACCATTGACCAATCCACGGATCGCGCGGTCACTTATTGTGATGGTGTTTGGAACCTTTTTCGGTATTCTCTGTTCCACGTCAATGAATACCGCCTTACCACAATTAATGACCGTTTTTAACGTCACCGAAGCACAAGTTCAGTGGATCACCAACGGCTATATGCTAGTCAACGCGCTCATGATTCCCGTGAGTGCCTACCTGATCCGCCGTTTTTCATTCCGCCACCTCTTTATTCTGGCAACTACTATTTTCTTATTAGGTACCGCACTTGGTGCCATTGGAACACAATTTTTCGTCGTAATCATCGCACGAATGGTCCAGGCGGTTGGCGCCGGTATGATGATGCCGCTAGTCAACGTATTGGCCATTCGCTATGCGCAGCCCGACAAAAAAGGGGCTATTATGGGTATTATTGGCTTAGCCTTTAACTTTTCACCCATCATTGGGCCGACCGTCTCGGGTGTTATCCTAGATTACTTATCATGGCGCTACTTATTTATCGTGATCATTCCATTTATCATCATCACGTTAATTGCCTCAATTGCCATCTTACCTAACATTGCGCACAACGAACTGCCTACTTTTGACACCCGCGGATTCATTCTAATCAGTATTGGCTTATGGTCACTGCTAATGGGCCTCTCGAGTATCTCTTCAGCCAACTTTTTGTCATGGCGCGTCAGTGGTTTGATCGTATTAGGGTTAGTCTTTGTAGTGTTATTCTACTTATCGCAACGCCGCCAAGCCCAACCACTGATCAACTTACACGTTTTCAACCACCAACAGTTCGTTGTTGCCACGACCATTAATACGCTCATTACGGCCACCATGTACGGTAACGCAATTCTGTTACCACTGCTGATCCAAACGATTCAACACCGGAGCGCACTAGTCTCGGGCCTCGTGATTCTTCCCGGCGCCATTTTAACCGGGACCCTCTCACGACTCAGCGGTCGACTGTACGACCGCTTGAACGTCCGCATCTTGGTCTTTACCGGACTAGCCATCGATTGCACGGGGACGCTTTTGCAAGCCTTGATTGGAACGAACAGTACCCCAATCGTACTCGCAATTTTCCAAACGGTTCGCCAACTCGGCTTAGTCACAATGCTAATTCCGTTACAGACCCATGCGCTAGGCTTACTCCCCTATAACATGGTGCCCGACGGTGTTGCCACCTTCAACACGATTCGTCAGGTCGCCGCTTCATTCGGGACCGCGCTCATCGTTGCCGTCGTCGCAAACGTCAATCAACATTGGTCCGGCGCCGGTTACTTAGGTATCGAAGCGGGGTTCATTGTTTGCTTGACCCTCCTACTGATTTCATTAGTCGTCGCCCGGCACCTCTCAAAGCAAAAAAGCCTTAACGTCACAACTTAGCCTGAGACAAGAGACGGTTGGCTCGTGAGCATTAACGTGGAATCAGGGATTATTCCTGGGCTTGGAATGGTCGCTGATTCTGGGTTAAGCGAAACAAGTTACCTTTTGGCGCACGTTACGACCATCATGATAGAAAATACCCATTCAGGAATTTCTGAATGGGTATTTTATTTTTACCCCAGTCTCTTTTTTTGACCGAAAATTGTGCTATTTAGCGTACTTATAAGTGTCGCTTAAGATATTCCCGTCAATTTAGAAAGCTGAGGCCATCCCGTGATTACTGATTGGTTCGATGACGATCCACTATTTAACCGTTATTACCCTGACAATCCCGATTACCGTTATTACTTTGAAAATGAGTGGGGCATTCCGATTCATAACGACGCCCACCTCTTTGAACTACTGAGTCTCGTTGGCTTTGCAGCTGGTTTGAACTGGCAAGTCGTCCTCAACAAGCGACAGTCCTTTGACGCCGCCTTTGCCCACTGGAACATTAACCAAGTCGCGCAGATGACCCCACTGACCATTGCCGAGCTACTACGGAACCCTACAATTATCCGTAACGCCCGCAAAATTGGCGCCGTGATTCACAATGCTAACGTTATTCGGCGGTTAATTCGGCAATACGGCTCATTTGATCAGTACCTATGGCACCAAATCCACTATCAACAACTCGTCTTATCCGTTGAACACCTTCGTGACCTTCCCCGCCAGACCGCGGTCAGCAAACAATTATCCAAGCAAATGCAAGCTGATGGGTTTCAATTTGCCGGTGCCATAACAATTCAAGCCTGGCTCGTCACAACTGGGTTAATCACGGCACGACGAGATCACCGGGGCATTATCAAAGCAAAAAACGTCCGCCAGATTACTGACGAACGTTGATATTAATCGATTCAGTTAAGGTGTTAAGCCTGTTTGGTCATACTAATGCTAGTATCTCTAGGTTGCGTCAAGCCGGCAGGTGAGAACAGTTGATCAATTAAGGCTGGTACTAGCAGGTGCCGCTCGCGTAATAGTGCCGGTACCGAACTATGAGTCGCCAAGGCTTCTTTAATCAATCCAGTCGTGACTTCATAACCGAGGTATGGGGATAAAACGGTCGCCGTAATTGTTGAGTGCGCGACTTGGTCAGCACACCGTTTCCGGTTGACACTCACGTCACGTACACAGTTCTCAACGAGCGTCTGCATGGCACGTTGCAAATGCCGTTCGCTCTCCAACAGCGCCCGCAGCATAATCGGTTCGAACGCATTTAACTCAAGTTGCCCAGCCTCAGCAGCCATCGTTACAGTAACGTCATTGCCCATGACTTCAAACGCAACTTGGTTGACCACTTCCGGAATGACCGGGTTAACTTTATCGGGCATGATTGATGATCCCGCTTGCTTCGCCGGCAAATTGAGTTCTCCAAGCCCCGATTGAGGCCCACTGCCGAGCAACCGTAAATCATTGCTGAATTTAGAAAGATCAGCGGCTAAAATCTTCATGGCACCCGAAAATTCAACAAAGCCGTCACAATTTTGTGTGGCGTCAACCAAATCAGGTGCTGATTGTAATGCCAAGTGAACGTTTGCGTTCAAGGCATCAATAATATGTGTTTGGTAATACTTGGTCGCGTTGATTCCCGTCCCAATCGCAGTACCACCTAAGTTGACAACTCGTAAGTGTTCGCCCGCTGATTTGACGCGTGCTAAATCCCGGTTAAAAAGTTGATAGTAGGCATGGAATGTCCGCCCATACGTCGTTGGAACGGCATCTTCCAACTGCGTCCGGCCAACTTTAATCGCATCTTGATACCGTTTAGACTTAATCAACAAGGCCTGGGACAACTGTTCAATTGCGCCTAGCAATCCGGGTAGCTGCGCGCATAACGCCATCTTACCCGCCGTCGGAAAAGTATCATTAGTTGATTGTGATTGGTTCACGTCATCGTTAGGATGCACCATAACGTCCGGGTCAAGTTGATGGGCTAGGTTGGCAATCACTTCATTCACATTCATGTTGGCAGAAGTGCCAGCGCCACCTTGAATTGCCGGTACAATGAAGCTATCTGCGTGCCGCCCCAGTAACAATTGGTCACAAGCGGCAATAATCGCACGCTGTTTATCAGCAGTCAGCGTACCCGCTTTGAAGTTCACGGCCGCAGCCGCTTTTTTGATCTGAATTAAATTATGAATCAGTAGCGGGTCCATGCGTTCTTTCGTAACTGGAAAGTTATGAACCGCGCGTACTGTATGAATACCGTATAATGCATTATCTTCAACTGGCAGTTTACCAATACAATCCTCTTCAATTCGCATAACAAAACCCTCTCAATTGGATTTCGTGTGAGAAGTTCTCACATGAATGACTTAGAGTTTAGACCATTTTTGAAAATTCACAACCGCTAAGTCCTATTATTTGGGATACTTATGTTGTTTGAGCGTTTTGCTTTGAATTACACTGCTAGTATCGTTTAAAACTTAAGATAGTCAATCGATAGTAAGATGATCTTTCGTAGACCAATCCGTAATCACCCGTTAGTGCTCAAATCAGTTTTTTGCATTCATCCCGCACTTTGACTAACTTTTAGCCACTGTGACGCTTTTTTAACTGCCTAGTAATCGCTTAGTAACACAACTGCAACATTCTTAAAGTATCCTATTCAATAGGGTTAAGAATTTCGACGAACGGGGAAGTTTACATACATGCAAAAAAACAAAAAATCTAAGATAAAATCGATCATTAGTTTATTAGTCATTAGTTGTGGTTTAGGATTAACTGCTAACGTGGCTGTCCAAGCCGCAACCACTACCGAAGCTGAGGCTTCATCCGTAGTTGCAAGTAATACCACTAAAACGGCTAAGGTCACCAAAAAGGCGGCTCCTGAAGTAGCCACTAAAAAAGTTGTTAAAAAAGCCGTCTCTAAAAAGAAGACAACTAAAAAAGCTAAGAAAGTTAGCAAAAAATCCGCTAAGAAGGCTGCATTAAAGAAAGCTGCTAAAAAGGCTAAGAAAGCGGCCAAAAAAGCACAAAAAGCTGCATTAAAGAAAGCCGCTAAAAAGGCTAAAGCAGCCGCTAAGAAAGCGGCCAAAAAAGCACAAAAAGCAGCTGCTAAGAAGGCCCAAAAGGCTGCACTAAAGAAAGCCGCTAAAAAGGCTAAAAAGAAGAAAAAGTTGACACAAAGCCAACAAATTGCCAAGATTAACGCTAAGCTCTCTAAAGCACAACGTTCTGCTAAAAATTGGATTGCCTACCACGAATCCCGTTACAGCTACACCGCTCGTAACGGTCGTTGTTATGGTCGTTACCAATTATTGACAGCTTACTTACACGGCAACTACTCACCAGTCAACCAAGAAAAGGCTGCTAACAAGTACGTTGCGGGTCGTTATGGTTCATGGACTAACGCTAAACGCTTCTGGTTACGTCACAACTGGTACTAATCAGAAAATTCTAACCTAACACATAGATAAAAAGGATCAGAAATCTTTCATTTCTGATCCTTTTTTGTATTCACGTCTTCGATGCGCCGAACATTGGCGATTGCAATGACATCGTGGTCTTGTAACCGAACGACGCCCTGATTCCAATCGACTTGCAGTAGTGTGGCGGTCGTTGACTGATAAAAGCCCGCGTCATCATTAAAGTAATTGAGGGTCACCACCGGCCGTGATTGCCGTTGCAGTTGTCGTAGCTCGTTAGTGACTAAAGTAACCTGTGTTGCATCGGGGTACTGCTTGTGCGCGTATAGCTGTGCCTTTTCATCAATTAATTCTTGATAACCCGTTAAGGCTCCAAATGGCGCAAACTGAGCTGCCCGATCACCACGGTTCATTCGTAGATGTGCCTTAGAATTAGGGTGTGGCCGAGTCATGATATCCTGATACATGGACGTATCATTGAATAGTCCCGCTTCAATTTTAGCTTTTGGTTCACTCATTACGCCCGGTGGCCTCCAATCTGTGCATTCCGTTCAATCGTCGTTGCCCCCGCCGTTAAGTCTGCTAACCGCAGGACAACGTTTTTATTACCCGATGTTTTTTGCAATTGTAAGATGGTTTCTTGTAACTTGCGGTCCCGTTCCCGCCGCCGTTGTGCCTGCCGGTCTCGATGGACGGTTTGCTGCAAGTTTTCAAATAAACTCGTCTGCTCATAATGTGGGACTTGTGCCGCTTGCCGCTCATCGACTAAGTGGTTTGCCACGACCGTCACCCGGCGAATAAGTAACTGTCGGCCCACGGCTTGTTGATACAAGGCGCGATACGCAGCTTGCAGTTCCCTTGGTGACGAGGTGGCCACCTTTAGATGCACGTTAACGTGGACCGGCTTGGGCACTTCACGGCCATAAAAATCAGTCGTCACGGCACCTTGATACCGTGCTTCCTGCAAGCTTTGAACATCATAATCAATCCGCAGCCCAATTTGATCAGTTACGACCCGTTTTTTGACCAAATCTAACGCCACCGAATCAACCATTCCACGCAAAACTTGGCGCCCCTGTTCATAGGGATACGGCTTCATCAAAACTTGCCCCGCATAGATACCGTGTTCACTTGCATGATACTGCTTGATATCTGCCAAGGTTGCTGATTCATAACCCCAAGCATGGTCAATCAATAACTCCGCATTTTTACCGAACTCCCGGTACAGGACTTCTTCATTCATCGCATCCGAAAGCGTCCCTAAAGAACACCGTGCAACATCTCCCATCGTCATCAGGCCTAATTTTTCTAACCGTTTTGCGTAGCCTCGGCCCACCCGCCAAAAATCAGTCAGCGGTCGGTGACCCCACAGAAATTTGCGGTACTGCATCTCGTTCATTTGCGCGATGCGTACACCATCTTTATCGGCTGGAATTTTCTTGGCCACGATATCCATCGCCACTTTGGCTAAGTATAAGTTGCTCCCAATTCCGGCCGTAGCCGTAATTCCCGTTGAAGCTTGAACTTCATGGATCATCATCTTAGCTAATGCGTGTGCTGAAACATGGTGTTGCTGAACGTATTCCGTCACGTCCATGAGCACCTCATCAATTGAATAAACATGAATGTTTTCTGGCTTAATAAACCGTAAATAGATGCCGTAAATTTCTGCACTCTTTTGCATGTATTCATGCATCCGCGGCGGGACGATCCGGTAGTCAATTCCTAGTCCCGGCACCTTTAGTAATTTCTGTCGGTAAATCGACTTATACCGCATGACGTGCTGGTAGGATGATTGCTTTGCCCGCTCACGGTTTAATTGGCGTACCTTCTGTTCAACCTCAAATAAACGTGGCCGTCCCGGCACCCCAAACGCTTTTAGGGCTGGCGAAACTGCCAAACAAATCGTCTTATCCGTTCGCGACGTATCCGCCACCACCAAGTTAGCGTTCAGCGGATCTAAATGATGCGCAACGCATTCATACGATGCATAAAATGATTTTAAGTCGATAGCCATATAAATTCGATTCGTCGCCAATTCAATCACCCTTTCAGAACGCTTGTTCCCCTATAGGATAATTATACTAGAACGTCGTTTTCAATGCCAGTGTCATCTCTTCAATAAATCAAAAAAATGATTATCCCGGTCAAGCTTACCTTATTGACAACGACTACCCGGCCGCCCCAGTTAAATACGACTTATTCGTTGTTGACCTACTCCTGCTCGGCATCGGTGGCTATAATTGGATTGATCAAAACTAAAGAAACGCGGTGCGGCTTAAAACAAAATCCCTATTCAGAAATATTAGCTATTTCTGAATAGGGATTTTTTTATTATGGTTGCAAACGTGCGTCAAACAACCATTTTATTTTTCCAGTCTTGCTCGCGCCGCCGCAACAATTCGCGGTGCTAAGCCTAAGCGTGCGGCCAGCCACATGGCTTCACTTTCACCGACCTGATTCAACAAGAGTCGATATTCTGGTCGTAGCGTTTCCCGGTTAAATGCCATCGCGCCCGTGACAAACGCCGGCTTGCGAACCGCATACTGCTTAATTTCACTATAATGTGTTGTTACGATCAGCTTGGCGCCCCGCTGAATCAAATCGTCGATAATGGCAATCCCTAGCGCCGCCCCCTCTTCAGGGTCAGTCCCACTACCGATTTCATCCATCAAGACGAGCGCATTTGGCCGTAAATCAGTTGTAATCCCCACGAGGGTCGTCATCTCACCAGAAAACGTACTCAATTGATTGGCTAAGTTTTGTTGATCACCGATATCAATGAGAATCTGGTCAAAGACGGCCAAATCAGTCCCTGGTGCGGCTGGGACTTCTAACCCCACTTTAATCATCAATGAAAACAGCGCGATGGTTTTAAGAACCACCGTTTTACCACCCGAGTTAGCACCCGTAATCATCAAGCTTTGTGTCTGATCCAGGCTGACGTTCAGCGGTACCGCCTTCGTTCCGAGTAACGGGTGGCGGCCATCCTTAATGGTGACGACCTGTTGCTGGTTTAAGGCTGGCATGATGGCCTTCGTTTCTAACCCGTAACGTCCCTTGGCAAAAATCTGATCGAGTTGGCTGAACGCTTGGACTTGCGCCTGTAAGTCGCCCAAGTGCTCATCAACATCGCCCGTCAAGGTTGCAATAATTTGATAAATTTCCGCTTCTTCCGCTGCGATAGTCGTCGCAAGTTCGCGGCCACTCTGAGCCACGTTCCCCGGTTCAAAGTAGACCGTCGAACCCGTTGCGGATTGTCCAATCACCGTTCCAGGAAACTGGTGTTTATACGTCGCCTTTAGCTGCACCCCGTAATGTTGGTCACGTTGAATCACTTGGCGACTCTGCAATTGTGCCGGGTGCTTCTGGATAAATTGCGCAACGGCCGCTTGGACTTTAGTCGTCTGTTTGCGCTTTGTTTGCCGCAACTGGGCCAGTTTCGGTGTCGCTGTATCCCGAATACCGTGGCGGTCCAACGTTTGTTCCAACCGGCGCTTCAAGCCGGTCAACGGTGTGACGTCTCCGGCTAAATCAGCCAGATGTGGTGCCGTTTGAGCACGTAATTCTAAAACCGTTTTAATCCGCGACCAACTCGTGAGCACTGCTAGTATCGTCTGTAACTGCGCCGTATTGAGTAAGCGTCCCTGTGCAAGTTTGGTCTTAACGACCGTTAATTGATCCAGATCAAAAAAGGTGAACTGAACATCTTCAGCCAAAAGCTGGTGGGCCTCGTGCGTCAATATTAATTGCGCTTGCACCTCGCCAAAATCAGTTAAGACTGCGCTTTGGCGAAGCTGGTCCGTGGCAAGTTGACTGTGAGTTAAGTTGGCAACCGTTTCTAAGATCTGATCAAGTTGTAACGTTTGTTTAATTGTATCGTTCATGTGTTTTTTCCTTAAAGGCAAGACAACACATTCTAACTGTCGATTGTCTAGCCGAATACCGCGTAAATTACGCTAGTGACATTACCGGACAGCATTTCCGCACTCATTAAATTCACTCCTTTAAAAATCGCATAACGTTGGTAGTCTAACATTTGCGTTCAACTGATGCAAACGATCCTAAAAAAGGCGCCCGCTATCAAGCGAACGCCATTCCATCTTAATCGTTATCAGAATCATAGATTGACGGTCCAATTACCAATGACTCCGCCAACAACGTTTCGTTATATAATTTAAACACGTAACTTTGATACTTGACCTCTTGTTGCGAAATCATATCCAGGTATTGTCGTTCCTGTTCCAGCGCGTTCATGAACGCCCGCATTTCCAATTCTTTTTCGGCCCCGGTGAATTCTGGTCGCCGGACCACGTCCAACCACGCCCGGGCAAAATCACGGGTCCGGGTGCGTTGTTTTTGCGTCATTAAATCAAAAATAACTGATTTTTTGACGTTTTCCGGTAAATACATCTTTTGAACAGCCTCAATCGCTTGGTGGACCATGTTAACCCGAATCTTATCGATTTCAACATTCGCCTGATCATCAGTAATATCCGGTTTTAACAGGAACCGGAAAACAATCGTTGGCACGAGCATACTCAAAATAATTAGAACACTTTCAGCCATCAAGACGAGGTTAAAGTCCGCCATGCTAACTTTTGTGTCAATTAACGTATAGGCCAAGGCCAAAGTGACCGCACCATGGACACCACCAAGCCCATAAATCCAGGCTGAACGCCAACTAAATTTTAGGCGCAGTCGACCATACCCGACGCGTACAACGACGTTGGTCACGTACAGGACCACACCAACCAACAACCAGTTTAACGAACTAAATAGTGCCCCTTCATCCCTAATAATCTGGACAAACATGAACCCCAAAATAACGAAAACCATACTATTAAAGATTTCGGTAATCATTGAGATCAGGTCTAATCCAAAGTGGACTTGTTGCGCATTAATCAGCCGACTCCGCGCCATTTCAGCGTTATGAACCAATCCGGCACAAACTACCGCGATGATTCCTGAAACGTGAATCGCTTCGGCCAAATAATACAGGACAAACGGTGTGACGATGTAAAGCAAAATCGACGCGTTCAACGAATTATACGAAGACCGCAATAAAATTTGGCGAAAGAGGACCATCACCCAGGCAGCGGCAAACCCAAATAACACTCCACCAACTGCGGAGATCAAAAATTCAACGATGGTCTGACTGTAGTTAATATAGCCGTTGACATACCATAAAACGGCCATGTTCAATAAAACAATTCCGGAAGCGTCGTTGAACAGGGATTCCATTTTTAGGTGCAGCGTCTCACTGACTGGCATTTTGCGCCCACTGCTAACTGATTCCATGGCCGTTGCGTCGGTCGGCGTACTGATTGCAGCCAAAATGAATGCCAGCGGTAAACTGACTCCCGCCGTGGCCCAGACACCGAATCCCGCCAGAATCATGCACAGGATAACCAAGATAACGGCCATTCCAATAATGTAGCGAAACTCTTTGCCGACTGCGTTCAAGCGTGTCGCCTGACCTTCAAAAAATAACAGCGGTGCAACAATTAGGCCAATGAAGATTTCCGAGCTAAAGTTCCCCACGTGGCTACCTAAAAATGGGACTAAGCAGAGCAACGCCCCCATCACCATACTGATATAGTTCACCGAAATTTTAGTAAAGACCCGTGACAAGAACACACTCATCGTGGCCACAATTAATAAGATAAACGTCGAAAGCATTATGTGCATCCGCGTCCACCCCCTAACGTTTTTTCGTTCAATTAAAATTCATTCCCTTATATTTATACCATTTGATGATTAAAAACGCATAGTTATAACCTCATATCAAAAAAAGTTGCTTAAGACTAGTGTGGTTTAGATACTAAAGACATAGAAGTCCTAACGTTATTGTCCATATTGCACCAGTAATAATTATTATTTCTAAATTAGTCGCTCCGTCAGGCAGAATTGGGTGCTATGGGGGACGGTTCCAGCCAAAGGACGGTCTGAAACTTCACTTCAAAGCTGATAACCCACGTCTTTGAAGTGCCCCGCAAAATTGGCGTAAAATTCGCCCGCCAATCTTGCCGACACAGCATACCAATTCTGCCCGACTGCGCTCAAAACAGTCTTACTATTGTTATTACCGTCGGATAATCGGAGGTTGCCACTGATGATATCGGTCGTGAAGGTGGTCTTTGACCGGTGATTCTTCCGGCCTTAGACCACGGACGGTTCAGAACAATTGCGCTTTTTGCAATTGCTCTGGGCGAGGGGCTAGACCGCTCCTAAGGCTAGCCCCGGTCCCACGACCGCATGTCATCAGTGGCAACCGGAATAGTTTACAAATAGCTATTTTTTTGACCTAGATACTGATACAACAGTAACTAATCCTCACATTTAACTTTTAGTAAGATACAAATTAGCGCTGCAAACTACGATCTAGTTTTGCAGCGCTAATATTTTTGATACTGACTTAATCGACATCCTGTTCAAGCTCCACCGCTAGCGGTGTGCTCCCCTCATTCACAAGATCTTGTAGCTGGCCAAATAACAACAACAACCAGCCAAATGAGATGGCAAATGCCTGAATCTCAAACGCCGTTAGTGACGGGAACCGAAACCAACGAAAACCAAAGTTCAGGATCAGTAACCCGACCCCAATCCCGTACGAGATCCACAAGAAGTCCTTGGTTACACCGGGCAGTAGCCACCGAACACCAACGATTAGTAGGACGAGTAACGTGACTAAACCGCCGGCCACCGCATCGTGCAACCAATGTAAATCGGTGTTGTTTGGAAACATCCCGACGGCCCCAAAGTCAATTGCCGTTAACGTTAATAACACCCGCAACGTCGATGTGCGCCAATTACGCGGATAAATCCGGCTCAGCGAAACAAAGAGGTAGTCGATCAACACGACCATCAACAACGCCGAAAAGATCAACGTCAGATTGAACTGCCAAGCGTTCCGCGCACTCTCAGTCCCTAAAAAGCTCAGGTTATGTTGCCACCAGCGCCGCTGACCGTTAGCCGCCATGGAAATCACGCAACCACTCACAATGACGACCGTTAAAATTGTCGAAAGTGTCCGGGCATTAATGGTCAACGCAGCTCCAATCATAAATGCGTTTGCAAAGTAGGTAAACACGGCTACGAGTAGCAATGCCGTAAAGCGGTCAAAAACCACTTTTGGAAATAACAGCCCTAGCACCCAAAAAGCACCCACCAAGGCAAAGGCCAAAATCATGACAAACGCCACGGTAATTACGGGAAAGCTTCGCCAATAAATCTGGCGTGAGAACCGGTTATCCGGATCATTGCGTGTTTTCAAGAAAAAGCCAATGAAGAGGATTGCGCCGGTAACGACCCCGGTCACAATCGTTAAACTAGCGACCGATTCCGAACCGGTTAGTCCAATCGGTTTCAAGCCACGATAAACCCAGTAGCCGTAACTAGCAAGGCTTGAAGCTACCGCGATGATCAATGGCCAAATAATGAAGTACCATAATCGCTCGGGTTGTGCCTGATCCGCTTTATCCAACACCAAGGTGTCGTTACGAACTTTCACTTGTAACTGGTCATCCGGATTCAGTCCCGCGCGCTCCAACATGGAGACGGGGATCGTCACCCTGACCTTTTTTGCCTGCCCTGCCATTAACCTACCCCTTACTTAATTATTCAAATACCATTTGATTCCGATATAATTCCGCATAAAAACCGTTTTCTTTGAGTAACGCATCGTGATTCCCCTGCTCAATAATGGCGCCGTCCTTCAAGACGACAATTTTATCAGCATTCAGAATCGTCTTCAACCGGTGCGCAATAACAAAACTCGTCCGGCCCTGGATCACGTTATCCATGGCGGCCTGAATCTTGGCTTCCGTCACTGTATCCACGTTAGAAGTGGCTTCATCCAAAATTAACAAGCGGGGATTCGTTAAAATCGTCCGCGCAATGGACATGAGTTGCTTCTGGCCGGCTGAAAAGATACTCTGTTCATCGGAAACTTGTGTCTCATATTTATCCGGTAACCCCTCAATAAAATCATGAATATTAGCCTGCTTAGCGGCGTCAATGACCCGTCCCATGCTGGCCGTTGGTTCACCGTAGCGAATATTATCCGCAATCGTTCCGGTAAATAATTGAGGTTCTTGTAGCACGATCCCCACGTTTTGCCGCAAGCTGTTCAAATCAAACGTCCGAATATCCGTACCATCGAAGGTGATTTTCCCACTGTCCACGTCGTAGAAGCGGTTCAACAAGTTCATCACGGTTGTCTTACCGGAACCAGTCGGCCCAACTAACGCAACCATTTCACCCCGGTGGACATTGATCGTGACCCCGTGCAAAATTTCTTTACCCGGATTATAGCTAAAGTGCACGTCATCAATCTTCAATTCGTCTTGAATGCCATCTGGTTGGCCACCGTCAACTGGATTAACTTCATCCGGTTGGTTACGAACCTCGTCGACCCGGCGTGCGCCAGTAATGGCTAATTGAATCATACTGTAAAGACTCGTTAACGACATAATTGGTTGATAGTACTGTTGCGCATAGTTGACGAACACAACGACTAACGCTAAGGCGGCCCCTTTGGACATACTGCCATTTAACGCTAACCACGAACCGAAGAAGATGACAATGGCGGTGTTTAATAGTGACATACCTTGCATCAACGGGTTCAAAATTCCTGACCAGATCTGCCCAGTCAGTGCTGATTGTCGAACTTTCGCGTTATAGCTTGTAAAGCCACGTAACGAATCGTGTTGCAAACCGTTAGTAATCAACACTTTTTGACCGGTAATCTGTTCGTTAATGTACCCGTTCAAACGGCCAATGTCATCTTGTTGTTGATTGACTGCGGTTCCGGCTTTACGCATAACTAACGCCGCAATAATTAACGCAACCGGCGTTGAAGCCATGGTCACCCACGCCATCGTCACGTTTTGATTGAACATCACGATCAGCAACCCAACAAATTGGGCCACGGCCAGTAAGATTTCCAGCAGCGCCTGGTTCATCGCATTAAAAATATTATCTAGGTCCGATGTAAAGCGAGCCAAAATATCGCCATCACTGTGCGTATCGAAGTATTGAACTTTCATTCGTTGCATCTTCCGAAACAGACCAACGCGCATCGTCCCCGTCGAATAGGCAGTTACCCGGGCTAAAATTAAACTCGAGATAAAGATGGACGCTGCGTCGCCAACGTAAAGTAAAATGTAAATCACTAACGTGTGGTTAAACGTCCCTAAACTTGCGTGCGCCCGCGTCGCCGTGTTCGTCCACTGACCTAAGTAAGTGGTCAGTTCTTCAACGGCACGCCCTAAATAAGTCGGCGCAATCACAATGCACCACGTTGAGAAGGCAATCAATAACGTGCTTAAAATAAAGCCCCGCCAATATTTCTTTAAGTAGTGCCAGTAATACTTGCCGGCATTTCGTAAGTCGTTCATTGAATCCCCTCCTCACGTGCCTTTTGCGTTTGATAAATGGCTTGATAAATCGCATTATTTTTCAATAATTCACGGTGGGTCCCACTCCCACTAATTTGGCCATCGTCCAAGACTAAAATTTGATCCGCTCGAATGATCGACGCGATCTTTTCAGCAATGACCACGGTCGTCGTGGACTTCAAGTCACGGTCCAAGGCTTCCTGAACCAGTTTTTCAGAGCGTGCATCCAGTGCGGACGTCGCGTCATCTAAAATCAAGATCTCCGGACTGGCAATCACGCCCCGGGTAATCGCCAATCGTTGCTTTTGACCACCAGAAAAGTTTTGTGACCGTTCTTCAACCGGCGCATCGTAGTTTTGTGGCAAACGTTCGATAAACTCAGATGCCTGCGCAACGTTTGCGGCCCAGCGCATGTGACTAACTTCTGCGTCTGGACGTACCTGTCTTAAGTTGTCAGAAATCGTTCCCGAAAAGAGCGTTGACCGTTGGAGCACGTACGCAACGGTAGCACGCAACGCCTTTTCTGGAATCTGCCGGACATCTACGCCACCAATCTTAATGTGACCACTATCCGGATCATACAACCGCGCAATCAACTGCGCCAACGTCGTTTTACCGGAGCCGGTCGCCCCAACGATGCCGAGCATGGAGCCAGCCGCAATCTTAAAACTAACGTCCTTCAGCGTTGGTTGGTCGTCGTCCGGATACGTAAACGTGACGTGTTCAAAGGTGATATCGCCAGCCAGTGGTTCTTCGTTGTCATCTTCCACGTACGTCATACTTGGCTGTGTTGCTAACACTTCATCAATCCGGCCGATTGAGATGAAGGCCCGTGACGCAAAGGTCATCAAAAAGCCCCCGTTAATAACGGCGTATAAGATTTGCATCAAATAAGAAATAAAACTCGTAATGGCAGCTAAGTAACCAGGGTGGGTCGTAATGTTTTGCCCAACTAAATAAACCGCCATCCCAACGGCTAAGTTCGCCGTTAAGAAGAAGATTGGCATTAAAATTGAGAACCAGTAGCCGATTTTAGCCGTCACGGCGGTCAGTTGGTCCGATGCCGTCGAGAATTTCTTAATTTCGTTTGGTTCTTGAACGAACGATTTAACCACGCGAATCCCCATCAAGTTTTCACGCGCAACCGTATTGACGTTTTCAATATCTTGTTGGGTTTCACCAAAATATTTGGTCATCCGCTTAACAGCGATCCACGACGCTAGTAAGATGACGGCCATCATCAAAATAATGACCCACCACTGTTCCGGCATCGTCACCATGGCAAGAATCAACGCCCCAATAAATAGCAATGGAATCCGAGTAATCTGTTGGAAACCCGCCATCACAATTTGTTGAACTTGATTAATATCGTTTGTCATCCGAACAACTAAGTTAGACGCTGAAAACTTTTCAACGTCCGCGTACGCAAATGACTGAATCTTAGCGTATAGGTCGGCACGTAAATCCGTGGCCACACCTAGCGCAACCTTTGCGGAATAGACCGTATTGACGATCCCACCGGCAATACCAAGTACGGCTAAACCGAGTAACATCAACCCTTCGCGAAAGACCGTCTGCTGGTCGTCCTTAATAATGGCTTCCATCACCACCTGCAGTAATCGCGGTTGCCATAAGGTGGCAAAAACTAAGATGATCACGGATAGCATCGCTACCCAGACGTCTACGTGATACCGTTTAAAGTATGGCATCAGCACTTTCATTCCCATTCCTCCCTCAAACTAATCTTCCCTAAGCGTACCCGAAATTAACGGGTTCCACAATCAATATATAACGGTTTTTAACAATTAATATCGCTGAACTAATATTCGTAAATAAAACTAGGATTACTTTTAAACCCTACCATCCTAATTATTGACCGTTCAAAAAGGGACGGTCTTCAGAAATTGAATTACTTTCTGAAGACCGCCCCATCGCAAGGTAGTTTAGAAAACGACCACTTGCGAACCGTTTTTGTTAATTATTTAATTCTATTGAAACTTCCGCCGTAATCCTGCGTACCCTAATCCAACTAGGCCTAATAGCGCAACGCCCAATAAACTGATTGGTGCCGCACTCTGCTCGTCAGTTTGTGGCAACGTCGCTTGATTGCCTAAACGGTCAGCCTGTACCCCAGTCGCTTTTACAGCTGGTAAGGTCACGTTCACCCGGTTAGCTTGGTGCGCTAACTGCATCGTCGTTTGACCATTAGCCGACTGACTGACGCGAACGCTATCCCCTTCAGCAGCTTGTAATTCAGTCAGGTAAGCTTGCAACGTAGCCAAGTTAACACCGACTTGGTCGTAGATAGCTTGAACAGCTGCTAAGATCTGGTCAGCATTGTCATAGTTATAGGCTTGCAATGACAACGACTCTAAAATTGCAGTGTCATTTTTGGTCGTTGCTTGCGCTGTGGCTAACGCATCCGTGAGTTGAGCCACGTTGGCCTTAGCAGCGTCTAACGTCGCGTGTTTTTGGGCAGCCACGGCTTGGCTAGCTTTCAAACTTGCTTGGGCATCAACTAATGCGGGTTGGGCGTCTTTCAACGCCTGAATATCATCAGCTAGTTTAGCTTGTAACGCCGCAATTTCAGCCGGTGCGTTCTTCAACGTAGCGGTATCCGTTACTTGCTGTTGCTTAAGTTGCGTCAATTGGTTTTGCGCCGCCGTTAACTGGGCGTTTAGCTTCGTTAGGTCCGCGTTAACTTGGTCCAATGCCTTTTGGGCATCATTCTGTTTCGCTTGCGCCTGTGTGACTGGCCCTTGTTTTGCAGCCACGTCCTGCTTTGCAGCGGCTAAGGTCGCCTTTTGAGTTACTAACTGGGCATTTAACGCGGCAATATCGGTATTCGTCGTCGCGCTAGGCGTCAAATTAATGGTATCCGTCATGTTGAATTTACCAGGGGTTGTAATATATGCTGGATTATCAATAACCATTAAGATATGCACTTGACCCATTGAGTCAACGGCAATCCCCAGGTACTGTTGATCATTAATATTATATTCTGTACCACCATTATGCCCTGTTAAAGAATCCGCATGGCCGAAACCTGAATCCTCGTCATCCGCAACCATCCCTAAGACGGTATTATAAATTCCTTGTTTAAGGTCATCCATGGTCGTTGCATCGGCTAGATAACCGTTACTTAAGTTTTCGTAGTAATTACCCGTGCTATCCAAACCAAACGTTGCAGCCACCGCTTCAATTCCGGCAACGTCATGACCCTTCCATGACCACTGATCCGCCACGTAGCGCTTCGCAACGGCGTTAGCAAACTTCAACGAATCCGCAGTGACCGCGACTTTAAGGTTGCCCATCTGTGTCCGCAACTGGTTGATCAAGTTAGCGGCAAAGAGGGTCAATTCTTGTTGTTGCGCCCCGGTCAAGTTATCCAAATTGGAAACAGTCACAGCTGCATCCGCAGCGTTAGACTGGTACTTATTAGAAGCAATTGCACTCGTCTTTCCCAGGACAGCCTGAGTTGAGGCCGTTACAGCCGCTTTATTAGCATCACTTGCCTGGTCATAGGTGTCAAACAACGCGTTGTTGATTCCCGGTGCCAACGTAATAGTGTTCTTCTCAGCAGTCGTCGCCGTTGCAGCGTTGATTTTAGCTTCGGTCGCATCCACCGCTGCTTGCGCACTTTGCTGGGCTTTTTGCGCCGCAGTCAGCGCATCCTTGGCTGGTTGCGCCGCTTTGTTAGCCGCGTCCACGTTTGCTTGAGCCGTGGTTTGTTCGGCTTGCTTAGCCGTCACCGCATCCTTCGCCTGGTCAACCTTTGCTTGTGCAGCTTCTGTATCCTGTGCGTTGGTTTGGGTCCGTTTTTCGGCGGCGTCCTTGGCTGCCTGTTCATCCGTCAACTTTTGTTGATCAGCGTTAACCGTCGCTTGTTTATCATCGCTATTTTTTTGCGCCTGATCAACGGCTGTTTGTTGTTTGGCAACGTTTTGATCAGCCGTATCGGCATCAGCTTGCGCTTGTTGTTGAGCTTGTTTCCCGTTCGCTAGCGCATCTTCAGCCGTTTTCTCAGCAGCCTGGTCATCAACGATCTTTGCGCTGACCTGAGCTTGTGAATCCTGATTCTTTTGAACGTTTTCAGGAGTTGCATCCGCAACGTTTTGTTTTGCCCATTCTAACGACTCACCGGCCGTCTTCTGGTCCGCAACCGTATCTTTAATATTAGCCTTCGTCGTTTTAACGGCTTCTTTTACCGTTGTTCCCGATTCTTTAACGGCTTCAACCGTGTTAGAATCCGTTTTCATTTCCGTGTTTGTCGCTGGCTGATTTGCCTGCGTCGTTGCATCCGCTTGGGCCACCTTAGTGTTTCCTAACGAAAGGGCCCCCGCAACGGTCGCAATCCCCGTCACAACCTTTGTTACATTCTTCATAAAAAATCTCCTCCTAGATTTTTGACTTATACCTTAGTTATATCGTACGGTCAAAAAATGTCAACATAAGTTTTACCTGAAACTAATTCCACCAAAAAAGTCGTTCAGAAATATTTAACACTTCTGAACGACTTTTCACTATTCTTATGGGTAAAACATGTGCCAAAAGGTAGCTTGCTCCGCTTAATTCAGTATTTAGTTCACGTGACGTTCACGTACTTGGTACCAGATAATACCGGCAACGCCGAATAAGATTGGTCCAACGAGCATCCAAATCGTATTTGCAATCTTGCCCGTCTCTAAGATTGGTTGAATCAAAGTAAAGACGTTGGCGCCTAAAACGACTACGAACACGACCCAACTGATGATTTTGGTCCACATCATCGATTTGTAAACCTCGAATGGTTTTGCAATCGACTGATTTTCCTTGAACTTCGGAAAGGCGTATAACAAGAACAAGTATGGCAAGGTCATCGAAACGTTCGCCATCAAAGTCAAAATGTTATAGAACGCCGAAGCATCCCCGGTCGCAAACGACGCAACCAGAATAATAACAATGACGATTGCACATTGGACCATCATAGCGTAGCTTGGCATGCCATTTTTATTCAGCTTGGTAAACTTGGCTGGCCATAACTCCTTAGGTGTCCCGAGGATCAGTGTCTTTAGTGGTGAATAGGTCAACGTGAAGAAGGCTCCGGTATAGGCAAGAAACATCCCTAAACCAGTGTAGCGGGCAAACCACAAACCAATCGTGGTAGCCGCTACCGTGCTTAATCCTAATGCTTGGCCCAATACGTAACCTAAGTTCCGCATCATCACGTAACTAATATTCCCCATGTTGGTCGTCGGGTTGGCCAAAACGGCTTGCCAGTTCGTGCTAATTCCCCAGCAGAAGATCCCCAAGCCATAACCAATCGTAATCACGATGGCGGAAATAATAATCCCGCGGGGGAAGGTCTTCTCAGGATTCTTAGTCTTATCGACCATCCCACCGAGCACTTCCAAACCACCGTAAGCAAAGATGGCAAACACTGCGAACCCTAACAAGCCCACTGGGTGTTGGTAACTTGGGTTAGGTGAAGTCAACACGTGTTGTAACGGCTGGGCAAAGTGCCCGTGGTTTAAGCCTAAAATAATACCAGAAACAACTAATAGAATTGCTGTTAAACTCGTGACGGCGACCCCACCTAAACTCGTGATCCGCACGATGCCCTTCATCCCTTTGATTGAGACAAAGGTCACTAAGACCATCCATAAACAGGATAAAATCCCGATAACTTGGGTCGCGTTTAATCCCATCAGTGCAAACTTTTGTGTCTGATCACTCCCGAAGAAGATCGTTGTGAATGGTATCCACACCTTTGCAGACGTTGAAACTAACCAGATAATGTAAGAAGCAAACCACATGAAGGTCCCAACAAACGCAAAACGCGCGTTCACACTGACCTCCAACCACTTGTACATCCCACTACTATCCGACTTGATTGCAGCGCCGTATTCCGCCATCATCAACGCAAACGGAATAAAGAACAAAACCGCGGCAATTAGATAAAACAGAATGGACGAATACCCCATTAAGTAAAAAGCAATCGTGCCGTTCGCAAACCCGAAAACCGTGGTAAAAATCATCATGACTAACGCCATTAAGGTGATTTTCTCATCATTTTTTTCAGCCATTTTTTCGCCCCACTACTCACTTTAAATTAGTAAACTGCCATTAAAACAGCTTGTACCTCTAAGGTTAGTCGACCCATAAAATAAGTAGATTGATTTTTAATGATAATCATATAATTTTTCACTGTGAACCAGCATTTTTAATCAAATGCGACAATTATTTCATTGGCAAAATATTGATTTAATTAGTCAGTAACGTCGCGTTAACACTCCTGCAACATTATGCGTGTATTCTTATGGATGTTGAGTCATTAATTTATATAGACGGGGCGGACATCATGAAAAATTTTAAATTAAAATCAATTTTACTACTGGTCGCAATCGGCTGTGTTTTCGGATTAGTGGCCAACGTTGCTTCTAGTTTTGTACCACAAACAGCCATTACGGCAGAGGCTTCTTCAAAAAAGAGTCAGGCTAAACAAATCAAGAAAATCAATGCGCGCTTATCGAAAAAGCAGCGCGCTGCTAAAAAATGGATTGCTTACCGTGAATCCGGCTATAGCTACACCGCTCGTAACGGCAGATGTTATGGCCGTTACCAATTACTAATCGGTTACTTACACGGCAACTTATCACCAGTCAACCAAGAAAAACGGGCTAACAGCTACGTCGCTGGCCGTTACGGTTCTTGGACTAAAGCCAAGAAGTTCTGGCAACAACACCACTGGTATTAAATTTAATTCTCAAATAACAAATGAGTGTCACAAAACCGTTTTGGCTTTGTGACACTCATTTTATTTTTTATTGATCGCTTATTTGCTCCGTCGAGTAGCCTCGGTGTGCTATGGGGGATGGTCGTAGCCGAAGTACGGTCTGCTCCCTCAATTCAAAGCCGATAGCCCACGTCTTTGAATTGCCCCGCAAGATTGGCAGATAAGAAACACCTGCCAATCTTGCCGTCACAGCACACCAAGACTACCCGACTGCGCTCAAAACAGATTTACTATTGTGATTTGGATAACCGCATGTTATCAGCGGCAACCGGACTAACTCATTTGTATTAGTCTAAATACTGATACAACAGTAATCAATTCCTAAATTTAACTTTCAAACTTTAGCTAGTCACTAATAACCAACAATGACTTGATAGCTTCCCGCTTATCCATGGCTTCATAGGCCTGCTGAACGTGGGCTAAATCAAATCGCTTTGTGAACACCTTACCCGGGTGAATCGTTCCATTGAGCACGGCGTCTAACAAGACGTTGTGGTCGTCACTCGTCACCGAAGCAATCCCGCCGCGAAGACCGATATTTCGCCAGAATAAATTATTCGTATTCATTTCCGCTTTTTGTGGTACACCAACCCGGCCAACCACCGCACCAGGACGCCCGACTTTAACCGCCGTATCAACTGATTGTTCGGTTCCAACACATTCTAGAACCGCATCGGCCCCAGCGCCATCCGTCATCGCAAAGACCTTCTTTACGGCTTCGTCGCCACGTTCAGCAACAACGTCGGTTGCGCCAAATTCACGGGCTAATGCCTGCCGGTCAGCGTGACGGCTCATGGCAATGATCCGCTTAGCCCCTAATAACTTCGCAGAAATAACACCACATAACCCAACGGCACCATCGCCCATCACAACCACGGTATCGCCAGCCTTGACTTCCGCCGTCGTGGCAGCGTGGTAACCAGTCGCCATCACGTCCGCCAACGTTAACAGATCGTTCAATTGTGCGTCGCTATAGTCGCTAGGTTGACCAGGAACTTTCACTAACGCCCAGTTAGCGTTAGTAAACCGTAAATACTCTCCTTGATAGCCAACGATTTCATCATCATCATTATTGACACAGTCACCGTCAAAGCCCGCTAAACAAGCAGCACAGTGCCCACATCCGTGCGTAAACGGCGCAATTACAAAGTCGCCGGGTTTAACGTTGGTGACTTCCGCACCGACACTTTCAACAACCCCAATTGCTTCATGACCAACGGCGGATGGCTGTTGTCTTTTAGAAATTCCACGATACCACCATAAATCTGAGCCACAAACACAGGCCCGGACAATTTTTAAAACCGCATCCGTGGGTTTCTTAATTTCAGCTTTTGGTAACTCACGAACTTCCATTTTACCGGGTTCTACGAAGACTGCTGTTTTCATCAATAATTCCTCCAATACTTTATTTACCACCTTACTATAGTCCCTTACAGTTACTTCAATGCAAGGCTTTGCACCAAAAAATTCATCTCACGTTTGATTCCGGTCTTTGGCGTAACTCGACTAATGCTATAATAAAGCATCATCTTAATTGGAGTTGAAAATAATGGCAAAGTTTGAATTAGCAAGTCAGTATCCCAGCGGTCCAGCGCTCGGCGCGGCCGTTGAACAGATCAAGAATAACGCCAGTAACGGTTTAAGCGTGCGCTATGCGACGCGCAACGATGACGAAATCAAGTTCATCTTTACCGACATGAAAACCGGCAAAGTCACCGAAATGGCTTACGCCAAAAATAGTGACAACAGTTGGACGTTCAACGCTGACGAATCGACCAATATTAACGATTTATTCTAAAGAGTGTGCACTAAAAAAGACAGATAATCATTCGGAAATACAAGCTAGTTCTGAATCGTTATTTGTCTTTTATTATGGTTGAGACATGCAAAAAAAGACAGTTTCCCCCGCTTAACCTACCCGGTACCGCAACACGGTCTTTAGCCGTTCTGGGGCAACTCGCCGGGCATCCGATAGATATATTTCCCGATGAACCTTACTGATCCGTTGCAATCCCTTGGACGCGACGAGTTCGTCCATCTTGGCAAAGCTACCGGGTTCATCATCGTAAGCCCCAACGTGTAAAATTTGCGCCACTTGCATCGTTTCAAAGTGTTGCACGGTAATCTCACCAATTAATGACAATTGTTTTTTATCCCGGACCGTAGCTAGCGTCGGTTGGATGAGTTCTTCCGGAACAAAGTCCGGCACCCGAATCATAATGTCATAACTAAATTCATTTTTATCCAAGTGATCCATCTGCTGGCCCTTCGTAGTCAGTGACCAAACACCCTCTAATGGAAATACGACGTAATCCTCGAATTCAGCAGATTCCTCGGTAACCTTTCTGTACGCCGCTTTAAGCCCATACGCGGCCGGATACAATGCCTCTAGCTTAGTTTTAAAATCTGCACCGTTAGGATCTCCCGTCCCGTGTAAACTGATAAAACGTTGGGCGGGCACATCCAAAATGACCGGCTCCTTTTTAGCCATATAAAACGCCTTTTCCTGCTTGCGCCATTCATACTTCACCATACCTCAACTCCGTTCCCAATTATTACGTTAATTATACCGTAAAGACTTGCCACGGTGGTTGCTCGACCAACCAAAAAAAAGCGGGTATACCGGTCGCTATTTCACCGTGATACCCACTTTAGTTAAGCAACCCGCGCGCGAGTTGTGATTTTAGCTTTATTTAACATGACAGAACTAGTGACCACGGATAACGAACTAAATGCCATCGCTAGTCCGGCTAATTCAGGGCTCAGTGACACGCCAAGGGCAAAGAACACCCCGGCTGCGACCGGAATTCCAAGCACGTTGTAAATGAACGCCCAGAATAAGTTCAGCTTAATCCGACTGAAGGTCTTCTTGCTGAGTGCCAACGCCTTATCGACATCCCGCAAATCGTTTTTAACTAGCACAATTCCACCGGCATCAATCGCCACGTCGGTCCCAGACCCCATTGCGATGCCGACATCGGCGGCTGTCAGCGCCGGTGCATCATTGATACCATCACCGACAAAAGCCACCTTACCCGTCTTTTGTAAGGCTTGCACGTGATCGGCTTTATCACCTGGTAAAACGTCCGCAATCACTTGGTCAATCCCGACCTGCTTAGCAACCGCATCGGCGACCCGCTGATTATCACCCGTTAACATGACGGTCTTTAGACCCCGGGCCTTAAGATCGGCAATCGCCGTTTTCGAAGTAGCCTTCGCCACGTCTTGAATCGCGATCATCCCAATGATTTGGTCGTCTAAACCAACGTAAACGACGGTTTTAGCGGCATCTTGTAACGCGGCTTCTTGTTGTTCCATCGCTGGGTCAAACTTAAAGTTCGCTAATAACTTATGGTTACCAACGACCGCCGTATGCCCATCGATCTGCGCCTGAACGCCCTTACCCTCAACGGCTTGAAAGGCTTCAGCCGGCTGGTGTTGAATGGCCAGGGCTTTTGCCCGGTTTAAAATCGCCGCGCCTAACGGATGTTCGGAAGCTTCTTCCAAACTCGCAGCAATCGCTAACACTTGGTTTTGATCTCCAATTACGTCCGTCACTTGGGGTTTACCCACAGTGATCGTCCCGGTCTTATCAAAAACGACCGTTTTAACATCGTTGACGGCTTCCAAAACTTCACCGTTTTTAATCAAAATTCCCATCTTGGCACCACGGCCCGTTCCAACCATTAAAGCGGTCGGTGTCGCTAAACCAAGCGCACATGGGCAAGCAATCACGACAACGGAGACCGCAAAGATCAACGCGCTGGTCACACTAGCACCTAAGAAAACGTACCAAGTCAGAAAAGTCGCAATGGCTAAAATTAAAACGATTGGAACAAAAATATCCGAAACCTTATCCGTCAATTTTTGAATTGGGGCGTGACTATTCTGCGCCTTTTTAACCAATTCGACAATCTGTGACAACATGGTCTGATCGCCAACCTTATTGGCTTTGAACAGGAAAGTCCCGTTACTATTAATCGTTGCGCCAATCACGGCGTCATCAACATTTTTTTGAACCGGCATACTTTCACCAGTCACCATCGATTCGTCCACGTTGGAACTGCCCTTGATGACCACCCCGTCAACCGGGATCTTTTGCCCGGGCTTCACTCGAATGACGTCACCTAGCACCACCTGTTCTAACGGAATACGAACGTACTCACCATCCCGCAAAACTTCGGCGTCCTTAGCTTGTAAATTAACGAGTTTTTCAACGGCACTCGACGCGTTATTACGCATCCGCTCCTCAAAAACTTGTCCTAATAACACGAAGGTCGTGACAAAGGCCGCACTTTCGAAGAACACCGCTTGTCCAACAATCATGGCATAAATACTGTAAAAATAAGCAGTTGCCGTTCCAATTGCGACTAACGTATCCATGTTTGAGTGGTGCTTCGTAAACGATGCCCAGGCACTTTGAACAAACGGCCCTGCCGAAACCACCATGACGACCGTTGTCAAAACGAGCTGGGTCCAATTACCACCGGGCATCATCCAGCCAAACGGCATTAAAATCATGTTGGCTAACATCGGTAGTGAAAAGACTAATGCAATCCAAAAACGTTTTGTAATACTCATACACTAATCACAACCTTTCCACTGAACATGTCCATCCCACAGCTAAATTCAAAGGTTCCGGCCTGATCAGTGGGAACTTTCACCGTCTGAGGTTGTTGGAGGGGCAACGCCGTTTTAAAATTGAGGGCGTCAGAGTGTACCACGTCTAAACAGCCTTGGTCACTGGTCCGGGTAAACGTTAGCTCAGCGGGAACCCCTTGCTTTAACGCAATCACTTGTGGGGCGTAACCACCATTAACGACGACATTGACTTGTTGTTTTGTTTGCATCATTGCGACCTCCGTTATTTAATCGTTAGCTTGCCGTGGAACATGTCCATGCCACACGCCCATTGATATTCGCCGGATTTGCTAGTGTCAATTTCAATACTTTCCGCTTGATCCTTAGGTAGGGCGCGGTTAATCCCAAAATCACTGAAAACAACGTGATCCAGACAACTGGAGGCATCCTTACGCGTAAAGTTCAAAACCGCGGGTACACCCTTTTTCAAGACAATGTGTTCGGGTGAATAACCCCCACTAACCTCGATATTAATTTGCTGCTGGTTACCAGCCGTTTGGGCATTAACTTCCGCTACTTCGTGTTTACCGAAGAACCACCACGCAATAAATCCAATCACGGCTAACCCGACTACCAAGACAATGATTTTAATCACTTTAAACTCCTCCTCTTATTTCAGATCCTTATGCCACTTTTATAAACACTATGTTTACATCTGTAATCAACAGAAGTAATCATACCGCCATCGTTTACAATTGTCAACGATAAAATTTACCGCTATACAAACAAAAAATCACCAGCCGTTTTGACTGATGATCAGTTAATAAACTTTAACAATTTTTTCTGGTGCCGGCTTAGCATCCGGAGCCTTCCGCCGTTGTGCCATTTTTAAATGCGGCTAAAACAGCATCGCCGTCCGCAATTTGCACCGCTTGATCCAAAATATGGGCATCATCTTTAATGAAAATACGCCCTTGCCGGTAGTCCATTGTTACTCCAGTATTTAAGAACATCAAATCGTAGTCCGACGTCCAGAGATGCAAGCCCTGATTATTTGTCACTTTGACCGGGTAGTCCGGATCAGGCTGATTAAGGGCAACCAGGGTAAACTTAGTTCCAATCGTACAAGCCCCACCGTGTAACGAATACTTGCCGCCACCGTCATCAGTTATTAACACCAATTCTTGTTGGGAGCGTCCTTTACGCTGTAACAGCGCCATCAACGCGTCACCAATCATCATTTTAGGCATCTCACCAGCTCCTTTTCTGTACAAATTTATTCTAGCATGGACGTCAATTAATTAGTTCTCATTGACAAATTTACAGCTAACAGTCATTCTAGAAGCAAAATCTAAGGAAGGTTCGCCTGATGAAAACTTATCAATTTGAAGCAACGATTCACGCCGCTACCGCTGGCAAAGGCGGTGCTTACGTTATCTTTCCCTACGATATTCGTCAAGAATTCCACCAAGGCCGCGTCAAGGTCCACGCCACGTTTGACGTTTGCCCCTACGACGGCTCGATCGTTAATATGGGGTTAAAAACGGCGGATGGGCAAATCTGTTATATTTTAGGAATCCTAAAAAGTATTCGTCAAACGCTAAATAAAGATATTGGCGATACCGTTCAAGTCGTTGTCACGCCACGCTAATCACGATATTCAGAGATAACAAAAGGAGCTGTGACCGAGGCCACAACTCCTTTTAATTTAGGTTGCTTATTTTTGAGTGAAACTCCACTTTGCTGCTGGGGCAACGCCGGCTTTAGTAGCAACGACCTTGTTCTTAGCGTTAACAAGCTTGAACTTCTTAGCTGAAGTGTAACGCATGTAAACAGTGCTACTCTTCTTTGAACCACTAGGCTTATAAGTTAACTTCCAAACATTGGCTGTCTTAGTTGCAGCTGCTTTGTAGCTAGCATATGAAACTAAGGTCTTAACTTTTTTGTCATTCTTGTAAAGTTTTTGGTTGAAGCCTTTTTTGGCGCTGAATGACCAAACTTGGCTGTACTTCTTAGCCGTATTTGACTTCCAAGTACCGGCTGGGGCTTTGATATCAAACTTCTTAGCGGCAGCTTTCTTAGCTGCGGCCTTTTTAGCGGCAGCTTTCTTGGCTGCGGCTTTCTTGGCAGCAGCCTTCTTTGCGGCAGCTTTCTTGGCTGCGGCCTTCTTTGCGGCAGCTTTCTTTGCGGCAGCCTTCTTAGCTGCGGCCTTTTTAGCTGCGGCTTTCTTTGCGGCAGCTTTCTTGGCTGCGGCCTTTTTAGCTGCGGCTTTCTTTGCGGCAGCCTTCTTAGCTGCGGCTTTCTTGGCTGCGGCCTTCTTGGCAGCAGCTTTCTTAGCTGCGGCCTTCTTTGCGGCAGCTTTTTGAGCAGCGGATTGAACCCGAATAATTTCGTAGTAGTAAGCTTTGGTCTTTGGGTTAGTTGCATAGACATAAACATTGCTGTTAGTCTTTAATTTCTTAGCAAGTTTAACCGTGTACTTCCCGTTCTTTGCAGCCGTTGCAGAACCTAAGTTCTTCTTAGCATGCTTAGTTGCTTTAACCGTAATTTTAGAACTCTTAGTTGCCGTCCCGGTGATGGTCTTAGAGTTATTATAGATGGCACTGACCTTCAAGCTTGGACTAGTAACCTTCTTCGTCGTCTTAGTTGCGGCATTTGCGGTAATCCCAGTAGTTGGTACCGTAACCGTCGCACCGATTGTGGCGATTGTTACTAAGCCTGTCAATGCGGTCATAAATTTTTTCATTATGATATCCCCTTAATCTCGACCGGATCTGTTCCGGCATTATTTTTGTAACCGCTTAGTAGTATAACAGCTTTTTTACAGTTTGATTACATAAATTAAGTTTTTTTACAAATTTTACAATATCTTAAGTGCAAATCGAACCCAAAAATCCCCCTCAAGTTGTCCACTGTGGATAACTTGAGGGGGATGCTATTCATTATTCTAGTTTTCCCCACTACTTGTTGAAATCTAAGCAGCCACTCGTTTGTTGAACTACTTTTGCCGCTAACTCATTTGCCCGTTGCATCGCAGTTGGCAATGCCAGCCCCGCCATCAAACCTGCAATTAACCCACCGCAATGGTTATCGCCAGCACCAATCGTGTTAGTGACCGGCACGCTTTCACCGGTGACCGTTTGACAGACCTGACCGTCATCAAAAATGGCGCCCCGTTCGCCAAGGGTGACAATTACGGGACAGTGCGTAACTTCAAACAGTCTGCGCATCTTAGCCTGCAAGGTTTCTTCACCGGGCATTAAATGGCCGATTTCAACTTCATTACAGTGTACCATGACCTCGGCCCCTAAAATGCCCGTTCGAACCGCCGCGGGAAGGTGCGCAACCCGTGGTGACGGATCAAAAATCACAGTCGTACCCGCTGGTCGTTGCGCTAGCGCCGCCAAAATGACCCGCGCTGATTGCGGATTTTCCAGCTCGTACCCACTGATATAGAAGTAATCGTAAGCCGCCAGATCAACCCGGTCAAACCAACTAGGTTGCCAGTGCCGTTCGATTCCGTCGATGGTTAAAAAGGTCCGTTCACCGTTTGGTTCCACCATGGCGAGGTCCCAGCCGTTATCCGCGCCAGTAACCGGAATCTTCACGGGAACCTGCTTATGCGCAAAGTCCGCCCGCACCACGTCAGCGTACTGGCCCACGCCGACGGGAACAAACAGTGTCGCTGATTGTCCCGCTGCACGAATGGCGCCATAAACGTTATAGGCACAACCACCAACGTGACTCGCCACCATTTCACCAGTGGCGTCTTCGCCCGATAACGGCAATTGTGGCACGTCAACAACGATATCGACAAAAACGGCCCCTAAGACTAAGGCACGGCTCATGATTGCGCCTCAGAAACCCCAATCCGATTGGTAATCATTTTGACGATGAACATGCAAATGATTGCGACAATCGCCGCGACAAACACACCCAAACTATTATTACGGAAAATACCGCGTGCGAACGGGCCGCTCCAAACCGCATTATTAGTGAACAGGAATCCAGTCAACGTCGCAATTCCCCACGAAATAATGCCACCCCAATTATAGTGTACCCGGGAGCTCGGCGCCATTAATGCCACGTCGTACCCGTTCATTCTAAACATCGCACTATCACACAGGAAGATTGCGACCCAACTGGCTAAACAGATGCCGAGGAAGCTGAGGAAAATTTCAAAGCTTCCCAAAAAGTTGCCCGAAATAAACAGGACGTATACCGGAATCAAGATGACGATTGCCCCGTGCAACGTTAACGACACTGGCTGTGAAATTCGAATCCCAATCGTCGCCAAGTTAATTCGTGCCGAGCGCAGTGAAACGATACATTGTGGAATCAACCCACCAGCCGCTACTAAAAAGTAGATGACGCCAAACCAGCTTGGTAAAGCAGAATACATCATCCCAAACGGATCACTGGCCGTTGCTAGACCTGGTTTAATCGTACTCAACAAGACACCACCCGCCATCAATAGGAACAGTGGAATCGCGCCTCCCAGCGTCGTACTCCAGAAGGTATGACTTGGTCGGGTTCCTGGTCGGACGTAGGCCCCCCAGTCCGCGGCGGCCATTGACCAAGAAATCCCTGAGCCAGCGGCAACGATACTAATTGCGGGTAAAACGCCACTCAACCAGCTCCCACTTGGTCGACTTAACGCCACTTGCCAATTGGCCTTCATCAAAAAGAAGATCAAGATAACAACGGTTAAGGCGCCAAAAATGTAACTGATCCACGTTTGAATCTTACCCAGCGCTGCTTCCGTTAAAAGTCCTGAAAATAAGACCAATCCCCCAAAAACAGCTAAAGCAATGGCTTTAGTAAGCCCATTTTTAGGAACGTTAATCACGTCATACATCGCAATCAGTAACATGGTCCCGGTAATGACGTTAACCGCCAACCAGCCGACCATGTTAAACCACGCAATGGCGTTAGGAATCTTGTTTCCATGCGTTCCGTACGTCGCCCGACTCAGCTTAAACGTTGTGACGCCTTCGCGTTGGCCAATCATGGCCACCCAACCGGGCACTAAAAATGACAATCCCCCAATTAATGATGCAAAAATTGCTTGTCCAAATGATAAGTGGTAAGCCACAATCATGGCGCCGAAAACAAACCCCATAATCCCTACGTTAGCGGCAAACCAATTATAAAATAATTTACTCGGTGTTAAGGTTTTATCCTTATCTAGAACTTTAACATTTTCATTATTCATTCAAATTTCTCCCCCAAAAAGCTAAGTATTTGGCACATTCATGATTTGATCTGCGTACCACTGCAAGTCATGCTGCGGATTACACTGATCAATGATTTGACACCACGCCGGATCAATCGCGGTTGCCCCATTTTTAGCACCACAGATTGCCGTCGCCATCGCGCCAATCGTGTCCGTATCGCCACCAAGGTTGGCACACATCAACGCACACTTTTGAACGTCCCGCGTGTAATAGGCAATCGCCACGGCCGCTGGCACGCTCTCTGACAACATGGTCCCAGTACCTAACAGGTCATAGACCGCCCGACTAAACCGGGACGCGTCAAATCGGTATTCATCAGCAAGTTTTAGCCCCAACTCAACGCGGGACCGGAGCTTTGCCGCCCACGTTGGGGTTCCTAGCTGATAGCCCCGGTCACAGGCCCGCAACGCGTACGTCATAATGGCATCCCAATCATCGTCCGCCATGGCCGCCGTCACCGCACCAGCAATCAAGCTAGCGCCCCCCAGCGCAACATCGCTTGAATGCGTGATCTTAGTTACGGTGGCCACCATTGTGACTAAGTCATCCAACTGGTCCGGTTCAAATAACGTTCCTAACGGGGCAATCCGCATTCCCGCACCATTTGTCAGGGCTTGGGCTGTGATCCCCTGCACCGGTTGCCCCGCTTTGATTGCCAGTAAGGCCGCTTTACTGCTCGGGCCCAATATATTTTGTTCCCAAGCATCCGCCGCATCGGCCCAAGCTAAAATGTGCTGAACCAAGTTGACGGGTTGTGGCTGCCAATGCGTTTCAATTAATGAATCCAGAATTGCTAGCGCTTGACCAGTATCGTCGGTATATTCCCCGGCCTGATAATTCTTCGCCACCGCGTTACTTGCAGGTCCGTCCACAAAGGTCGTTATCCTCTGCGGAAACACTTGGTGAATCGTGGCGATTGGCCAGAGTTCGGTGGGCATCCCCAGCGCATCCCCAATTGCTTGCCCATACAGTGTGCCTAGTACTCGGTCACGTGTCCGCCGCTTCGCCATTTTAATCCCCTCCTATTAATCATTTGTCACCAGCGTTAAATGTTGATTGAATACACTAAAGTCAGCATAGCAAGCGTGTGTTGTGAACCTGTAAAAATCATGCAAAGTTTATGTATTTTTATTAACAACAAAAAACGCACCTGTCTGTGGATAACTCTCCAGACAAATGCGTTTTATTTAGCTTACCATGGCACGTCGACACTAATATGTGAATTAAAATGTTCTTGCTGCTTTAAGCGTGCTAGGCGCTCCGCTTGACGTTGTTCATAACCTTCCATCACAAAGGCGTACTCCGGCTTGTCAGCGACCAGCGTCGGTAATTCGATCCCCGGCTGCGTCACAACAAAAGTTGAAAAACAGGTCAATCCGAGGAAGCGTTCCCCAGTTTTCAAATGTTCCCCAATAATTTTCGTGAAGACTTCGATCGAGCGGTGACCGACACCTGAAACGTACGACTCCGCGCACATCGAATCTTGGACCCGGAACGGCATCAAGAAATTGACTTGATCAACCGACGCCGTCACGGTTTCAATTCGTGCCAGTCGTGACGCCGCAATTGACGAGTTATCGTCAACGGTGGCTAAAATTTTACCGCCAAATACGGTATCGTGTTCATTCAAATCCGCTGAAAAGACCCGGTGATTACTGATTGATAAAGTTTGCGATCCTTTGATTGTGTCCATCATGCACCCCCGTAGATATGTTCAAATATTATTAATTCTATTTTAGAGGAAGACTGGCCTTGAATAAAGCAGATTATGGGAATTCAAGCGATGTTTATCCACAAGTGGATAACAACCCGCTACACCGTTTTCCACAAGCCACTGATTTAGTCATTCGAATTGTCAGCTAGCTATGGTTATATTTTTCAACTTAATATAAAATAATTAATAGTTTGACTTACTTGGGGAAGCAGGTCAGATTCAAAATTACTTTTGAGGAGTGAGTTTTATAATGAAGAAACACGCTGCCACTTGGACTAAGTGGTTCCTAATGCTCGTGTTGTTACTCGGTAGTGTGAGCGCAACCACTGCGGTAACGCCAGCCACGGTCGCCCACGCTAAGACCGTTTACGTCACACGGACGGGGAAACATTATTTTTATAACAAGCACGACCGCGGGCTGAACCGTGCTAAAAAGGTCTACGCCGTATCTCTGACGACTGCCAAGCACCGCGGATTAACGTTATCCGGTACTGAAAAGGCACCAGCCAAACGGAAGGTCACTAAGAAAAAGACCGTCAAAAAAGTCGCCAAAAAGAAAAAAGTGACTAAAAAGAAAGCTGTTAAGAAAACAACTAAGAAAAAAGTTGCTAAAAAGAAACCAGCAAAGAAAAAGAAGGCCTCTAAAAAGACGACTAAAAAAGCCAAGTACCGCGTAAAAGTTATCAACAAGAACCGGCCGGGCTTTAGCAAGGCGACCCTTTCCATTAAAAAGGGCCCGTGGCAAAAATATGGTCAATTAGATGTTTATAACCGGGCAACGGCTGCTAACGCGTTACTTAACAAAAAGTTGATGCCTAGAGCCAAACGAGAAGCTTTATACATCAATCCCACCGGTTGGCATAACAAACGGATCAAATCCGGCTGGTTATATAACCGGAGTCACCTCATCGGCTACCAATTAACTGGTCAAAACAATAACATGAAGAACTTGATTACGGGAACGCGCCAATTAAACGATCCCGGCATGTCGAAGTATGAAAACAAAGTGGCCGCCTATTTAAAAGCAAGCCCTAAGCATTACGTTCGTTACCGGGTCACCCCCGTCTTTAAAAACCATGAATTGCTCGCCCGCGGCGTTAAAATGCAGGCTCAATCGATTGGTTCAAAGAAGATCAAATTCAACCTTTACCTGCCGAATACCCAACCCGGCATGAAATTAAACTATGCCAATGGTTTGAGCAAGGTCGCAAAGTAAACCTAATTTAATCAAAACTGAAACATCATAAAAGATAGCGGCTCAGAAATCCTAAAATGATTTCTGAACCGCTATCTTTTTTTCTTGGATTTTCTAGCCAAAATGTATGCCAAAAAGCAACTTGTCACACTCTGATTAATAACTCAGCGCGCGGTAGCCGTCACGTTTCCAATGTGATTTAAAGCTCGAAGTTTTCATACTCGTTTTACGATTCGTCCACGGATCATTATAGTAAATCCGGGTTGGGCTGTAGCCCGTCATCGTTAAAGCGTGGGTGTTAAACCCATCGACACCGGTGACCCATAGCGTCACGGGATGCTTCTTATTGATTTGCTTCTTTAACTGAGAAATGGAAACGCCGGTCAAATTAACGGCCGAGTGAGCATGCCGCTTCACCAGCTTCATCAAGCCAGCTGGGTAAATGGTCCAGCCATAACTCGTGTATGGGTTGCCGACAAATCCCTTATTCGGGTTACTACTCCGGGGCATCTCAAGCGCTAAGCTCGTCTTAGTCACTTTGCAGCCCTTATAACGTAGCATCATGGTCACCGCCGTGATTTCACACCCAGTTGGTAATTCAGGCCGTTGGGCAATCAACGGGACGTTCAGCTTCTTCGCCGCATACTTCCAATGCGCTTTGTGATAACGGGATTTAGTTGCATTAACGGTAAAGGTCTTCGTCGTCAAACTCCGGGTCGCGTGCACGGTGAAGTTTCCTTTCGAATTGGCTTTGGCCGTCCCGACAACTTTATGCGATGCCACCAACTTAATGGTCGCACCAGCTACCGCGTGCCCGGTAACTTTTTTGCCGTGCACCGCAATCCGTGTCACCTTTTGTGGTGCCGTATACTTCCAAGCAACCTTCTTATAACGTGACTTAGTGACACTCAGGTTAAATGGCTTGGTACTGACTTTCTTAGTCGTATGAACGGCAAACGTCCCTTTTTTATTGGCAACTGCTCGTCCTAATAATTGCTTTTTCAAATTGGTGACTTTTACCGTAGCGCCAGCCGTGGTGTGCCCCGTCACCTTGTGCTTCGTCACTTTGATTTTGCTGACCTTGAGGGGTGCCGTATATTTCCAGCTAGCGGCGTGATACCCTGACTTCGTTATCTTTAACGTAAATGGTGTGGTGTTAACCTTTTTAGTGGCATGGAGCGTGAACTGGCCATTCGAACTAGCAATCGCCGTGCCGACCGTTTTCTTTTTCTGGTTAACGAGTTTGATCTTAGCGCCAGCCAACGTTTGCCCGCTGACAATCGTCTTAGCAACCTTCACCTTGGATACTTTCAGCTTAGCCGTATATTTCCAAGTAGCACTTTGCATGTCATTTTTAGTCGCTCGCAAGCTAAACGACGTACCAGTTAGTCCAGCCACCAGCTTAAAGTTGCCCTGCGCATCGGCCTTGGCAGTTCCTAAAACGGCCTGATCTAAGCCCACTGCTTGTACCGTGGTACCAGCAGTGGTGTGTCCAGTAACCGCCGTCTTCGTCACTTTGACATCCGTCAGTGCCAAAGTTTCCTGCGTTTTTTTAGCGGTTGTAGTTGACGTTTGACTGGTTTTGACAGTCGGCGCATCAAGCCGTTTAGCCGGGTGACTCGCACTAGTACTGGTTGTCCGACTGGAACTCTGCTGACTAGCCTGCGTCGAACTCGTCGCTGTCGTACTGCTGGCAACTGCGCTAGATTGACTAGCCGCACTCGGTTGGCTAGTTTCAGCCGCCCGTCCCGTCGCCGGTGCTAAGATCACACCTAACGCCAGCGTAGTCGTTAATAGTAACTTCTTATTAAGTCCCATTAGTTTCCTCCAAAAGATCCTACTCAACAAGCCCCATCCTATTAAGTAAATTTATTTTTACCTCTAATAAGTAATCTAACCGTTTTCTGACTAGAATGTCAACAGCGGGCAGAAAGCGGTTTCTTTTCCCTATATAAATAGCTCAACACAAAAAAGGCCGTGATTTACGATCACAGTCTTCATCGAATTTATTTTAAACATCGTCCAACAACTACCTATCAATTAATAATCATTTTCGTCTTCAATAATGTGTTCCTGCGTTTGGCGAAAAATTGTGATGATGTGTTGGTCACTCAAACGATAATGAATATTCCGACCACGCCGAGCGTTAGACACTAGGTTCAGTTGCTTTAAGACGCTTAGTTGGTGTGAAATCGAGGACTGGCTCATCCCTAACGTGTCCGCAATTTCGCCCACACTTAGTGGTGTCTCAGCCAACGCTAAGATAATCTTGACCCGGGTCATATCACCGAAGGCCTTAAAAATGTTCACCATCGCACCTAGGGCCTCGTCGTTCGGCAGTTCTGCTTTTAAATTAGTCAGTGCCTTTTGGTGTTCCTGCTCAAAGTTTTCTTCTGCCATACATAATCCTCTTATTTGTTTTCGTTGAAAATCCTTATGAATCATTCCATTATAACCCACACATGAACCGTCGCTCACGTATTCATGTAAACTCTTTCCGGAGGGCTTGTCAACTGAAAAACGGCGCGGCCACCCTACCAACACGAGTTATACCAAAAAGGCAACAGCAAACGCCGTTACCTCTGTACTACTTGATTAAGCCTACCTTATAACCGTAGTCGATCAGTTTTTGAGCAGTCATAACTGTAGTGTTCTCTATCTGTCTTTCACCTGTTTTCAGACGTCTAATCATACTAATATCAACGCCCGATCCCTTACCAATTGCATACGCTGTCACATTGCTATTAATGACTTGCGCTACTAGTTCCTTAATGGTTGTACTTTGCATTGAATCGCACCCCCTGATAAAATAAGTGTATGCAAAAGTGAGAGCCGGCGCAACCGCTTCCCGCAAGTTCAGATAGGCGTGAAACTTGTGACGCCTTACCTTAGTTCTATGCCAATAATCAGGCATAGGACTTTTGTTCAGCACCCATTAACAACCCTTACTAACAAAAAAGAGCAGCAATTTTTATCGCTACTCACCTTTTAACTTAATCATGTTAATCCCTAGTTTAATGCGAATATACCCCATATGATATAAATAAATACACCTGTAACACCCAACCAAAATAAAGCTATCAGTATATCGAAAAACAATGTAATAAATAAAATGATGCCATCACATAAATCCGTAAACCAATCAAACAAATTTTCCACCCCTTATTACCCCTCTGAATAATTAAAGTAAACTGCTTTCCCTATCCATATCGCTTTACGTCCTATTAACTCATCCGAATCCATTAATTAACTGCCGATTCTGATTTTTCTACGTCTCATCGTCTTCTAGCAGTTCCCTTTCAATTTCATAGGATAGAGTTTTGTAACTTAATAAGACTAAGCAACAAGCCTAAGAAGAAAATCGCAAACGGTATTCAGATAAAATTTTCCATTCCTTTTTCTTATTATTTTACTATTACCGATTTAATAGCACACGTTATTTTTAAGCATTTGGACATGTTTTCTACTTATATATCTCATTGCATGCTTAATTGGTACTGGGATCCGGTTTAGGCACCAAAAAAGGCCCGCGTGCACACGCCGACCTTTTAGAACTAGTTTAAATCTTTGCTCGGGTTTCGCCGTAAACCTCCGCCGCAATCAACGCAATTAAAACGCCCGCCAAAGCCGTAATCACTAAGATCCACCAACTAATCACGTCTACTCTGAGGACGAAGAACGACTGGTTCCACGGTCCCCAAACGGGTAACCACGCACCTAGCAAGTGTAACTTTAAGAATAAACCGCCAATAAGCAAGCCACTAATCAGCGTCGCCCAAATTCCCACTTTGCGTCCGTGCGCAATCAGGTACAGCGAAAGCAAGTTTGGCAAATAAACAATCACATTGATCAGTAACAAGCTCAATGTGAACCGGTACCCCCAGCCCATCGCTTGGCGCATATGATCACAATCGTGAATGGCAATCACCATCAACATCCCGACGTTTACAAACATCAAAGTCACAATGTGGCCCGCTTTTAGCGGATTAAACATGGTCACTGGCCGTTGTTGCGCCGCCGTACAAGCCGTCACCCCGATAACAAACATCACTAGCCCCAGTAAACCGTGGACAATCGTCCCATCAATACTGTGGTCCAACCACATCAATCCGGCCGCCGCAATTTCAATCATAAATAGCAATACCACTAAGGTTAAATAACTCACGCGTGCTCTCAGATTCATTAGTATCAGATCCTTTTGAAATAATCATTACCTAAAGTATACACCTGTAAAATAAAGCGTATTCATTCGTTTTGAAAACATCATCACAAAAAAAGCCGACCCGTAAGTCGACTTTCTCGGTAACTAATTAACCCTTAAACGCGCGTATAATGTTCCGCTAAACGGTCGCCACACCACTGTACGATTTGAACAATGACGATCAAGATGACGATGACACTAACGAGCACGCCCGTATTATAGCGGTTGTACCCGAATTGAATGGCCAAGTCCCCGATACCCCCGGCGCCAATGGTCCCAACCATTGCGGAGTATCCTAACAGACTGATCAAGGTCAAGACAACGCCACGGATCAATGCGGGCAAGGCTTCTGGGAATAAAACTTCTTGAAAAATCAGGAAGAAACCGGCCCCAGTCGACCGGGCCGCTTCCACAACCCCCGCGTCAATTTCCGCAAATGCCCCTTCTGCCAAACGGGCAAAGAACGGAATCGCCGCTACGGACAAGGAAACCGCACCACCCAGTGGCGTATACGGGTCGCCAGCAACTAACTTGGCAAACGGAATCAGCACCACCATTAAAATCAAAAATGGCAAGGAACGAATAGCGTTAATAATGAAGCCGCAGATACTATTGACCAGTGGTCGGGGCGCAAACAATGGGTTGGAAAAATAGTACAAGAATAGGCCAATTAAGGTGCCAAAAATAATACCAATAAACCCGGAGATAAAGACCATTTTAGCCGTATCCCACAACGCCGTCCCTAAATTCTGTTGTAAAATCGTAATCGTTTCATTCATGATTTTCAACCTCCTCTACGTAATCGACCCGTGCCTGAAAGGCTTGAATCGCCCGACTGACCGCAACTGGTTTCCCCGTTAAATACACGACAAGCACCCCGATGGCTCGGTCTTGAATAAATTCCACCCGGCCTTGAATAATGTTAATGTCGACGTCGGTCTCCTTTGCAATCTTCGTAATGATGGGTGTCAGTGAATCGCTCCCCCGATAGCGCAAAGCAAGTAATTGCCCGGATTGGCTCGTCACCTGGGCCTGAACTTTTTCCGGTAACTTAGTGTCCAAGAACCGGCTGACCAGCCGTTGTCCCATGTCTGATTGTGGCGCCGCAAACAGGTCGTAAGTGGATGATTTTTCCACTAATTTTCCATTCTCCATGACGGCCACCCGGTCAAACAGACTGCGGGCCACTTCCAATTGGTGGGTAATGAACACGATCGTAATATTGAGCCGTTGATTGATGCCCTTTAAAATCTCAATGATTTCTTCAGCCGTTTCCACGTCCAACGCACTGGTCGCTTCATCACATAATAAGATGTCAGGGTCATTAGCGAGGGCCCGGGCAATCCCGACCCGTTGCTTTTGCCCGCCAGATAGCTGGCTTGGGTAATTATCTTGACGGTCTGCTAAACCGACTAATTTTAAAAGTTCCGTAATTCGGGCGGGTTGCTTCTTTTCCGGGTAACCCCCGGCAGTGAGCGCAAACGCTAAGTTCTGTGCCAGAGTCCGGTTGTTAATTAAGTTAAAGTTTTGAAAGATAAAGCCAATCTTACGCCGAACCTGCGCAATTGTTTTCCCATTAGCACGGGTCAAATCAGTTCCATCAACGACCACCTGACCCTTACTAGGAACTTGTAAATAATTGATAGTCCGTACTAAGGTTGACTTACCGGCACCGGACAAACCGACAATTCCAAAAATCTCACCCTTTTCAATGTTGAGGGAGACATCCTTGACCGCTGATACCGTCCGGCCCTTTTGCTTAAACGTCACATCAATATTTTTTAACTCAATTTGACTCATACAAGGGCCTCCCTACTGCCACGACGTTGGTTTGTCGAAATCTTTGAATTGTGACTTAGCGATGGCTTGCTTGAATTCTTTACTATTCAAAACGGATTTGACTGCCTTCGCAAAAGCGGCGTTCTTATTGCTCGTTTTAACGACGAAAACTTCTTTATAGTCATCTTGTAGTTTTTCTAACGCCAAGGCCTTAGAAGGATTCAACTTCGCACTCCAAGAGTAGTTCCCAGGAACAACGGTAATAGCAACGTTGCTGAGTGATTGTGGCAATTGTGCGGCGTCCAAAGTCTTGATTTTCAAATTCTTTGGGTTCGTCGCAATGTCGACCTTGCTAGCCGTCGTCACGTTAATGTGTTTTTTCAAGGTAATTAATTTTTGAGCGGCAAGCAACTGTAAGGCGCGGGCCAAGTTTGATGGGTCATTCGGAATGGAAACCGTGGCACCGTCCTTTAACGTACTCAACTTGCTAAGCTTCTTGGAATAGATCCCCATGCCCAACGTTGGCGTTTCAGAAATTGCGGATAATTTTAAATGGTTCGCCTTAGCAAACGTCTTTAAGTAAAGTGAGTGTTGGAACAAATTAGCATCGATTTCGCCAGAATTCAACGCCTTATTAGGCTGCACGTAATCGTTAAATTCTTTCGTAACGACTTTGTAGCCTTTCTTTTCCAATAACGGTCCTAACACCTTCGTCGCCATGTCTCCGTAAGGGCCCGCAGCCACACCAATCTTAACCGTCTTTAACTTACTGCCACTGGCTTGACCATCACTATTGTGACTAAAACCCCAAATCCCTGTAAAAACGACGATGACCCCAACTAACGCTAATAACCACTTTGTATTTCTTCTCATAATCTAATCCTCATCTCTCTTTTAATTTTAAGGTAATAAAAAAAGTCGTCCTTGTTATATATAAATAAATAACAAGGACGACTTCCACGGCCGCGGTACCACCTTAATAGTGTCACTAGGACACCCACTCATGCAGAACTAACTGCTGCGATAACGGGCATTTGCCGCAACTGGCTTACGCGTACGCTCACCAATTGAATTCGTTTAAAAAGACCATCTTCACAACGCGCTCCGGATCACCTTTCAGCAGTCAGTGACTCTCTGTTGCCGGTTAACAATTGCTACTCATCTTTCTTGATGGCTCTAATTATGGCTAAACGATTAAAAGTTGTCAAGGATTTCTTTAATTAAATTTTAATCAGCGGATTCACTGATCATTAAAAAGGCCGTGCCAGCTACCCTTAAACGGTATAATATTAATATATTGATAACAAAACTTTTTCTCTAAGAAGGTGTTTTTATGCAGCGTCGCAAGGGTTTTACCGCACTCGGGATTGTGCTGGTTGCCATCAACATGCGCTTACCCATCACGGCCATTCCACCCATCTTGCCAAATCTCCAGCAAGCTAGCGGTTTATCGGCAACGGTGGCTGGGTTACTCACTTCGATTCCACTCCTGACCTTCGCAATCTTTTCATCGGTTTTCACTAAAGCCAGTCAACGCTGGGGTGAATTCAAAGTTCTCCTGATTGCTTTTATCATTTTAAGTTGTGGCGCGGCTTTGCGAATTTTACCACAGGTCACCCCACTGCTGCTGGGCACTTTTTTAATTGGCTTGGGCATCGATGGCGGTAACGTCATCATTCCAGCAGTCATCAAAGACCGCTTGCCAAACCGCCCCACGTTAGGCGTTAGCCTGTATACCACCGCGATGGTCCTGATGAGTTCCCTTGCAACTGGGATCGTCGGCCCGCTAACGGCTAAATTCTCGCTGACAACGACCATGGTTGTCCTCTTCGTGCTCTCCCTAATCAGCGTCATTGGTTGTCTATTACTGACTGACCGTCACCCTGCTGATACCGTGAAAGCCACCAATACCACCGCTAAACTTCCAAAATCAATTTGGACTGATCAGCTGGCCTGGTTGATCACGCTCTTTTTTGGCATTCAAGCCTTGCTATACTATTCACTAGTGACGTGGTTGCCAAACATCTTCCAAACTGTTGGCTACGACGCTAACGTGGCTGCCATGTTAGTAACAATCTTACAATTAGCTTGCTTAGCATGTGCCCTGCTGACGCCAATCTTTGCCAGTTCTAAGTTAGGAAAACAACTGATGCTGTGGATTATCGGGATCGGGTTTGGCCTCGGGACAATTGGCGTTTACTTGCCGCTGCACACCCTAGCTTTTGGCGTCACGTTAGCCTTATTGATGGGCGTTGCTTCAGGTTTTTCATTCAACCTTGCCATTATCTTTTTCACACAAAAAACGAGTAATCCAAGCGAAACAATTGAAGTCTCTGGCATGGCGCAGACCTTTGGCTATCTTTTTGCCGCCGCTGGTCCCTTTTCATTCGGCCTCTTAAAAAGCTGGAGCGGATCGTGGCTAAGCACGTTACTGAGCTGTTTAGTGCTCGCAATCGCAATTTTGGTCATTGGTTTCTTAATTGAACGGCACACTAATGTTTTTCAATAAAGTTCTCATTCAATAAGTTAGTTAACCTACCTAATGTCTAAAAACATTACTATGAATCATCAAACAAGATATAGAATGTATATGGTTCATAGATGTTTAAGGTAAATGGGTTACATTTTTAACATTGGGGAATCCGGAAACCGTAAGCACTATCAACCAGTGGTCATTTAGCTGGGGGAATTTATACCCGTAATATTTGTTGCTCACGGGAGCCAAATACTACTTACATTACGCGGGGCACCGGCTTATAATGGCAGCTTAGTCAAACAAGTGCCGCAACTAACGTGACATCACGATGAGGGGGTTATGGTGTTTTTTTTGTCCATTTTTCTTTAATTTCCAATCAAAAAGCAGCCATGCCAACCCATTAGTCCCCCGGTTGATACGTCTGCTTAAATGATGATATTCAGATAGTTACCGTGCGTCAAACTGGTTTGAGAAACGGCTCAATATTTCATAACCAGCCTGCTTAACGTCGTCAGCACTGTTACTTTGATTAGCAAAAAGAATAATTCCCTGACCATTGTTCTTCGTCAACTGGACCCAGTTACCCACGTGGTTCTTGGCCAACGTGCCATAGACGGCCTTCACGTTGCCATTATGGCGAACGTACATCCCGCCAGAATAACCACTGCCGGACTTGCTATTAATGTTGGTCAGATAATGGTAGTCGGAACTATTAAGAATCTTACCGTTCTTCAGCCCATGTTCAAAGGTTTCGTAGTCGTTAACGGTCGTGTACATATTACCCGCACCGATAATATAAGATAATAACTTATCGTTAGGATTAACCCCGTGTTGATAGTTCTTATTAATATATTTGTAACTGCGTGCTTTGACGTACTTACTTGAAACGGAATTCCACATATAAGTATGCTTCAATCCTAGTGGCTTAATAATTCGTTGATTTAAATTCTGCTCATACGACTGGCCCGTAACGGCCCGAATAATCCCTGCTAACAAAATATAATTATCATTATTGTAATGATACGATTTCTCAGAAACACCCGATTGATTGATTCGGGCTACCGCTTGGTCAATGGCCTGTTGTTCACTCAACTTTTGGCTGGGAACGACCTCTGAATTATGATCAGTAATTCCCGACGTCTGCGTCAGTAAATTTCCGACCGTAATGTTGTTTGCCCCTTTTAGTCCCGGGTACCACCGACTGATTGCCGTGTTTTGAGTAATCCGGCGCCCCGTCTTTTGAGACTCCGTAATGACTTGCACCATCATCGAACCCGTCATGGCTTTTTGCAAGGAAGCCCCTTGATACACCACGTTCGACTTATTATTTAAGATCCGGCGGCCATAGTTCGCATAGCCGACCCCTTCAGCGTCACGGTTACTTTGCTTACCATTAACGACGAGCACCTTACCGCGTAAGTGGTACTTGTTCATGGTCTGCTTAATTTCCGTCGCTAAATACGTATTGACCAGTGGCTTTTTCGTCGTGGTATAGCCATGCCAAACCCAGCCCTTTTTGGTCCCACTAGTGACGTAGTAGTAAACCGCATTTTTGACCTTCATCTTTTTAGTGGCTTTAAACTTAGTAAATTTATTTAACTTATATTTGGTCTTAAAGTTAGTGTGGTGACGCACAACCTTGAAGCCAAATACTTTTTTCTTGCTCGTCGCAGCCCGGTACGCTGGTTGAACGTACACCGTCTTATTGATTTTTTTGCTCTTACCAGCAACATATTTAGGGGTATACGGTTGCGTGTAGCCACGCCAAATCCAACCACTCTTCTTCCCAATCTTAAAGTGGTAGTAGACCCCTTTATCAATGTTCATTCGCTGATCAACATACAAAATATTAAGCTTATTAAGCCGATATTTACCCTTTAGGCTGATTCGCTGATTATTGCCCGCAACGCCGTTGATGACGTCGTACGCTTTGTGCGTTGAATTTCGATATGTAGGCTTGATTTGAACGGCGTCGTTGACCGTTCGGTACTTCGACGTTAAGTGGACTGGCAGCGTTGCGGCTTGTACAACGGTCGAGCCACTGTGTTTTTCTTGGAACGTTGTCTGACCAATGGCAACCGTCGTAACGATTGCAACGACCCCGGCCAGCAAGCTCATCCGGCCGATGTGACTAACTAATTTACTTGTCATACTAATATTTTTCATAAAATTCATAATTTTCTCCCTGAACCATTGTATAGTTCGGGCGGGACGTTATCAAGCCACATCGGGACATAATTATTAATTTATATAAATAAAATATATGATTGCACCAATCTAAAAAAACATTGAGGACCATTTTTTAAACAAAAAACGGATCTGAGATAGGACTAAAATAACCGCTCAGAAATATTTTTCTGAACGGTTATCTTTCCATTATTGCGATTGAAGCGTGTAGCAAAAGGCAGTTTATCGCGCTCTATTTTAGTTGTTTAACGTTGCCATGTATTTTTTAGCATTGATTGCCGCGTGGCGTCCTGAATTCACGTTATGTGCACACGCAGAACCGCCCAGTGTAATCGTGTAAACGCTACGGTATTGCATCGTACTATCCATCCCGGAAACGTAGAGACCAGGAATCTTTTCAAAGTCGTCTTTAATCACTTCAAATTGCCGGTTTGAGGCAACCCCGCCGATTCCAATCAAGTTAGACGGGTCCAACCGTGCAATGTAGAATGGACCTTCATCGAGGGCAACTAACATTTCAGGATCTTTGTTAAATTCTTCATCCTTACCATTGGCTGCAAAACGGTTATATTGTTGAAGCGTCTTAACTAGTGAATCGACTGGGAGTCCAACCGCCTTAGCCAAGTCTTCAAAATTATCTGCCTTATACAGGGAGTCACCTTCGTTAGTTTGAACCGCCTTGGCAAGCACGTCATCGGCACCCGGTACCCCGGCCGTAATTTGGTCGTAAATCTTCTGACTGAAGACTTCATAAGTAACCTTCGTCGACTTGATAGCCATCCGCTGGTATAACAAGTTATCCTTCTTCACATTTTCATTAACTAACCGAACACCATCTTGATTGACAAAGACAACCGGGCCGCCGGAAGGAAGCGACATGAACCCGTTGATCGGGTCAATGTATAGATGCACACCTTCGTGTGGCAACGCCTGAATGTAGTTCATCATGAACTCTGCTGATTCAGTCAACATGTCCTTTGCACCGAGCGACATCGCCATCATATAGCCATCCCCAGTGTTACTTGGCATTGAGCAGTAGTGTAAGTTCTTTGTCTGCCAGCCTTGTTTGGCAATCAGGTCAGGGTTATGTCCCACACCACCAGTTGCTAACAACGTGGCCTTCGCGTCAATTTCGACGTTACCTTCAGGCGTTGCGATGTAAGCCCCGGCAGCCCGGTCACCATCATAAATAATACCTTCAGCACTCGCATTCAAAATGAATTTAACACCAAGTTCGTCCGCCCGTTTCTTCATGTATGGGACGTAGCCTTCAGAAGCAAATCCGCCTTTAAACCAGTGGAAGGTTGGGAATGCACAGGTCCCATGGTAATCATCAACTTTAGTTAATTGAACGCCCTGTTTAACAAGCCAATCAATATTTTCCGCTGAATGGTTCACTAGGTCGACCCAGAATGAGCCATCTGCCCGGTATTGTCCTAATTCTTGTTCACGGGCAATAATTTCTTCCTTCTCCGCATGGATGCCGGCCGCTTTTTGCATATCGGTGTTGATCCCGAAGATGCCTTCAACACCACCACCGTTACCGGCAACGAAACCGTTCTTTTCAATAACGGTCGTTTGAATACCTTCTTCGCCAGCTTGAACCGCAGCGGCGAGGCCTGAAATCCCCGCACCAATGATCAAAAAGTCAGTTTTAATTTTCTTCGTAATTTCAGCAGGCTTTTTTCGCCAATCAGCATAAGTCGTCTTCTCATCATTTGTAACGGGTGTCGGCTTTTTCAGCGCATCATGGTTCACCTGGGCCTGGTAGTCAAAGTCTTTAGGATCACCGCCAGCTAATTCAATCGCTTGGCCGACCGCAGCAATCAAACCCTTGCTGGAATGTGACGCCCCAGTTAAGGCATCCACGGCCAGTGATTGGTTCGCAATAATTTGCTCTGGAATCTGGGTAAAGACCGCATCTTCTAGCGTATTCGGAATAATATCCTTTTCTGGAATGATTTTTTCCACCCGGTTGTGATCGATCACAATCTTTAACTTTGTAGAATTATTTTCATACCCTTCAGCCGTAACGTTATAAGTGCCACTATTTAACTCTGTACTCATGATTAGCCCTCCTAAAAATGAAAACGCTTTTATAAACAAATTAAGGGTATCACGATATCCATTTACCGTGAAATGAAATAGTATTATCATTAATAAAGGATTGTTATAAGTAAGGAGATCAACTTATGAATATCGAATACTTAAAACTATTTATTAACCTGTCAGAAACCCTCAGCTTTTCGCAAACCGCTAAGAACCTACATCTAACTCAACCCGCCGTTACCCACGCCATTAATAAGCTTGAACAGGAACTAGGCTTCAAGCTCTTCAACCGCACGAAACGCAAGGTTTCGCTGACGCGTGCGGGGCAATTTCTCTGTAACAATATTCCGTCATTACTACTCAAGCTCGATTTAGTTATCGGCGGGGCCAGAGCCGTCGAAGAAAAGGACTTTTCTTCACTTCTGATTGGCTATACCAACACGTATTACGAGATTCGGCGTTTTCCGATAGTCATTAAAGAGTTTAATAAGTTATATCCGAATTCACGTTTGTATTTAGAGAACTTCGATCACAATATCTTAAAACAACACCTCGTCAGTCAACAATGTGACGTTATTTTTCCGATGCAAGACAGCATCATCGACTCGGAAGACATTCAATTTATCCCACTCATCACGGGTCAGTTTGCCTGCATTACCCCCGCAAATAATCCGTTAGCTCAACATAAAGCCCTCTCAATTGCGGATCTACAACACGAGACTATCATTTTATTTAACGCTAACATCTGCCCCCCACGTCAATTCAAACTCCAGCAGCGCATCAAGAAAGCTTGTCCGGATGCCAATTATCTTTACACAGATTCAGTTTCTCTAAGTCACACCCTCGTGCAAGGTGGTCTAGGTATTGCCATCATGGTTAATTTAGCCAGTGTTAAAGACTCATCTGAATTTAAAGTTGTGCCACTGAATTATCCCCACCAAGCACCTTACGTTTACGGCATTGCCTTTTTGAAAAACAACCACAATCCCGCTTTGAAACCCTTTATTAATTGCGTGAAGAAATACTTTGTCGCGGAACCTTAATCACAAAAGAGTGGGCCAAAAGGCGGTTAGTTTGCAACCATAACAATAGGAAAAGCCAACCAGAAATTGGCTATACTCCTACTTAAGTAGACAAGCAAATAATTAAAGCTTGTTTACTTAGGAAGGAGTTTTTTAGTATGGGCCGAAATGGGACCCGATACAGTCT
>NZ_JQCL01000097.1 GCF_001438845.1 Lactiplantibacillus xiangfangensis | reverse complement strand
ATAATAGATTAAATAATCCGTTAGCCCTGCCAAAAGCTAAGACGGATTATTTTTTTGCTGACTTTTGATCAGCTCAACAATTAATGCGATTAAGGCTACGATAAAGGTACCGAAAGCCAGCATTAATTGTAAAGCGTCCGCAACGGACACTTAGGCTACTCCTTTCGTTAGGATTTATGGGCTTTAAGGGTTTAACACCATAAGCACCACCTCCGATCGGAAATAGCCACCGCCTTAACTTCTCTACAAACTTTAATTATACAGGCAAACTAGGAATCTACCAAGCATGTAAGTAATTACAAAGGGTTATTATTATGGAGGCAAAACATGAACATATCTGAACTATCTGAAATTCTGAAATCAAATCAACACGAAACTGACACTTACGATTTTAAAGAACGCTGGGAGAACACAAATAGTGAACTTCTAAAAGATATTCTAAGTTTTGCTAACACAGCTCACCATAAAGATTGCTATTTGATATATGGAATCGATGATAGTAAACACGTTGTTGGCATAACTGATGAAGATAAAAACCAAAAGAACCAACAAATGATCACCGATTTTTTAACACACGTTCATTTTGCCAATGATTCCATTCCAGACGTTATATTCAATAAACTACCTGTTGATGGCAAAATAGTGAATATTCTTACAATCAAAGATAGTGATCAAGTCCCCTTTTATTTAGCAGACGATTTTAAGGGAAAGGGAAGGCCAATTAGCAAGGGGACTATATTCTTCAGAGATAAAGATTCTGATTTTGGATTTCAATCTGTTCCTCCTTACAAAACTATGGAAAAATTGTGGCAGAAACATTTCCACCTCGATTTAAAACCCAAAGATCGTTTCCCGTACTTATTAGATGACATTTGTAATTGGTCATGGCATGATGGTGACCCAGAAAAGTTTGTTTATAATATAGATCCCAATTTTTGCATTGAGATAGAAGAAAGGGAAGACCAAGAAACTTCTATACAGGTTGAAAGCTTTAGCGTAAACTTACCCAATCCCCAAATATTCTGGTCTTCTGTTTCATTAAAATATAATCAACAAGATGTAATGAATCCTTTAACAGGCATGTCTTTAGATGGTGGTAGGGGATTTGTAATTTATCCTGAAATTTCTAAAATAAAGGATTTATATTACTATTATTATTTTGCCAATAGCCTTAGAGAAAAAGTAGGTAATGTCGTTAACTATCAAAAACGACATGCTACAGGTACATTTACGATCGATGACTATTTTAATTCTATAGTACAGTATAGCGATGACAAACAAAAACAACTAATCGAATCGGAAATAGAAAGCAAAAAAATTGATTTTTCTCCAAAAGATAAAGAAGTAAAAGAGCTAAACAAACATTTAACAACCACGTTCGGTAAAAAATATGTGGAAAGGCACACTTTTTCGTCTATGATCAGTCAAATAAAGTTAACTCGATATATAAATAAAACAATAAATAAATGAAGGCTATGCGTTAACCTGCGGAGGTTAAACTAGTTTCCTAATTGATAATCAAAAACGATAGTCTTTAATAAATGAGGGAATCGTCGATTCAATTCTGCTTGTCGTAAGGTTAGATAACTATGAACACCTGAATGTCTAATTGAGATTAAACCATTTAGTCGTAGATTCCTATAATGTTGTGACAAGTTGCTTTTCTTGCCTAGGTCACTAAAAATTTCACAGGAACATTCTTGGTTTTCTTTAAATAGTGTGGATACAATTTTTATCCGAGTGGGGTCACTTAGTGATTTCAATATTTGAGTAAGGGTTAATTTGTCGATGTCAGCGTTAGTAAAAACAGTATCTGTCACCTTCTTGTCACTTCCCATTAAGATAATTTACTTTTCAATTGTTTAGTATATACTAAACAATTGAAAGAAGGAACTGCTATGAACCAAAAATTAGAAATAATTGAACATTACTTTAAACTATCAGATTTAGCTTCTAGTGATCACCAAGCATTAAACGAAATCATCAATTTATTTTCCAATGATGCTGTTGTTGAGGGAGCTAATGGGGTTGTTGCTGATAATACAGCTAAGATTGCTAGTTTCTTTGAGAACTTTTTTAAAGATAATCAGGAACTACGCCATTTATGTTGTATCAGTCCTAATAACGATGAATACAAGACTGAATGGGTTGTTGCCGGTCGCAAAAGGAATGGTAAATTATTTGCGCTTCATGGCTTTGATCAATACCAATTTAGCCAACAAAATAAAATAAGCTTTTTGAAAGTTGAAATTAGTAAGTAGAAAATCAAAGTGGCCACTAGGGTATACCCTAGTGGCCTTTTTTATTTCTGTGCTATACTAGGAATTACGAGTGTTCATTAGAACTGTCCAAAAGGAGAACTGGAAAATGGCTAAAATTGGTTATGCGCGTGTGAGTTCCAAGGAGCAACATTTAGATCGACAGTTAGCGGCTTTAAAAGACGTTGATAAATTATTTACGGATAAATTAAGTGGAGCTAACATTAATCGGCCAGAACTGCAAAAAATGCTGGCCTATATTCGTGAGGGTGATATTGTAATGGTCACTGAATTAGATCGCTTAGGCAGAAACAACTATGATTTGACTAAGATCATGAACTCCATTCAAAGTAAGGGTGCTACCCTAGATGTGTTGAATTTACCGTCCATGACAGGGATTGCTGACCCAAATTTACGTCAACTGATGACCAACTTGATTATTGAACTCTATAAGTATCAGGCCGAGAGTGAACGTAAGCGAATTATTGAGCGCCAGCAGCAAGGGATTGCCTTAGCTAAGCAGCAGGGTAAATATCATGGGCGCAAACCCCAATACACCCAAGACGATCCCCGCTTGCAACATGCTTTTAAACTTTATCAGGCAGGCATGAGTGATGTAGATGTTGCCCGTAATACAGGGATTAAACGGACGACCTTTATTCGATACCGTGTGAAATACGGTATTAAAAGAAAATAGGGCCCCCTTTTGGTTAGCACATGTTAACTGAAAGGGTCCCTATTTTCTTTACTTAAAAGTTGTCTCAGGAATCAGCTTACATCCAAATTTTAGAGTATGATAAAGTTGATTAACAATTTCGATAAAGGCGATGATGGGATGAAAAGCACGACGAAATGGGTAACACGGTGGCCCGAACGAATTAGTTACGGCTTAAGTGACGCCGCCGATAATTTAGTCTTTCAAATGATGACGACCTATTTGCTATTCTTTTACACTGATGTTTATGGACTGACACCAAGCGCGGTGGCCATTTTATTTGTCGTGGCGCGGGTAGCTGACGTTGTTGAAAGTTTTGTCATCGGGATCATGATTGATCACACACATTCACAGTTTGGCAAGAGCCGACCGTTCTTCCTCTGGTATTCGTTACCTTACGTTATTTTTGCGGTTCTCACCTTTGTGACGCCTAACTTTTCGTATAATGGTAAATTAATCTGGGCATATGTGACGTATTTAGGCCTTGGATTTCTGTATACGGCTGTTAATCTGCCAATCACGTCAATCTTACCAACGATGTCGCAGAATACTCGTGAGTTGACGTTGTTGGGTGTCATTCGTCAATTCTTTGGCAGTTCGGTTCAAATTGTGGTGGCGGTATTCACATTACCCTTGGTTGCGTTCTTCGGCCACGGTAATCAGCAAAAAGGGTTCTTGGGCACAATCATCGTGTTTAGCCTGATTTCATTTCTTTTGATTATCAACACGTTTGTCCATGTTCGCGAACGGTTCGCGAATCCTGAAATTGCCCATCAACCGTTAACAACTGTCCTAAAAATGTTGAAACATAATCAGCCATGGATCGTTATGTCAATCGTGATTATCATGTACTGGCTGGTGACGGCAATTAAGAATCAGACAACCATTTACTATTTTAAATATACGGTGGGAAACGAAAACCTGGTACCACTAGCTAACAGTTTTACCCTGGCAGCGTTAATCGGGGTATTGCTGATCATTCGAATTACCGAGGTTCGCAGTAAGAAGCAAACGATGCTTCGCGGTATTTTAATAGCGCTGGTTGGTCAAGCCGTGATTGCGATTGGGGTTTATACCAAAATACTGTGGTTCTTGTTTGGCGGTGTCTTGATTAACTCGATTGGCAATGGGATCATTATCGGCCTCGTCTCAATCATGATTGCTGACACAATCCGTTATGGTGCCAGCATGGGGATCCAAGCCGAGGGAGTTCTGGCTTCAACGGATGACTTTGGCGTTAACGTCGGCCTTGGTGTTGGCGGCTTGATTACAGCTGGTTTGTTTCACTTTTCGGGTTACGTTGCCAATCGAACCCAGAATGCCGCAACTCTCACCATGATTGATTTGAATTATGTTTGGATTCCGTTGGTTATTTATGTGGGGATGTATTTTGTATTGCGGCTTTATGATGAGGGGCGGATTGAACGAGCAATAGAAGCAAGAAAATAAGTCCGAATTATATTCTAAATAATAGTTTTTGATTTGCTAACTAACACCGGTGCGGTGTGATATTATTACCTTTTTGCGCCAACGGTTATTGCAATTGGCCAAATAATCTTGCAACCTCACTTTTGAAATGCAATAGATTGTGAGTCGTTCCAGTTAGCACTATACTGAAACTGAGTCTAAATCTAAAAGGAGTGGTTTGCATGGCTGAAAAGTATACAGCAGAAATCGTGCCATTGAACGCTGAGAAGATTGGCACCGCGCCGCACGGTGCCGCGACGTTCACGATTGATGGTGCGCAAATGAAGATTCATATCGATATGTTTGATACACCTGCTAATGTGCAGCATTGGGAACATTTCCACGGATTCCCGGATGGTAAGCCAGCAGAAATCGCCACAGCGGCACAAGATGCTAATGGTGACGGTTTCGTTGATCTGCCAGAAACAGAACCGGTTTCCGGTACAACGATGGTACCATTTGACGCTGAACCGGCCAAGATGCATGTGCCAAATGACAGTTACCCAGTGGCTGATGCAGAAGGTCACTATGCTTATGACAAACTCGTTGATCTGAAGGAATTGCAGACAGCGTTTAATGCCGCTTTTGGCAGTGACGATTTGCAGCTTGATAAAAGGGTCATTTATATTCATGGTGTGCCGGATACCTTGAAGCTACCGGCTACTGTTCAAGGAACTGTCATGAACTACGATGCCCACGTTACTTTACCAATTGCAGTTGGGAAAATCATCAAAGCTTAAACTAATTAGTTGAATAAATAACCTATAAGTAGTCTTGAAACTTACTGGCAATACGCCTGCTGTTTCAAGGCTACTTTTGGGTTTGAAGACCTTATTTACCTATAAATAGAGCTTTTTACATTATATGTACAGATTAATACGGCTCTGGTGCAAAGTTTGCTTGGCAACTTCATTCTAGTATACTGAGTGACAAGAAACGAGGGATTGTGCGCATGAATTACTTTAAAGGACGCCACTTTCAACAGGATATCATTATAGTAGCCGTTGGCTACTATTTTAGGTTCAGTCTCAGCTACCGTGATATCGTTGAATTGCTACGTGATCGCGGGGTTAGTGTGCAGCACACCACGGTCATGCGTTGGGTTCATCATTATGGTCCCATCTTTAAGGCTTTATGGCGCCAACATCAAACCTCCCATACCAAAAGTTGGATGATAGACGAGACTTACATTAACGTCAAAGGTCATTGGACTTATCTGTATCGTGCAATTGATAGCAACGGTCTGACACTCGACTTCGAACTGCGAAAGCATCGTGATTATGCGGCAGCCTATCACTTTTTGAAACGGCTTTTGACGACCAATGGTCGTCCTGATCGCTTAGTCACCGATCAATATCGAGCAACACTTAAGGCAGTGAAGCACCTGATGAAACAAGACTACTTGAGCAAATCAGCACACCAATGTTCCAAGTATCGAAACAATTTAATCGAACAAGATCATCGATTCATTAAACGACACCGGGTGCGGTCAGCAAGTTTCCAAAGCATCCGAACCGCTAGTGCAACACTCAGCGGCATTGAAGTCATCCATGCATTACGCAAGAAAACCCGACGAGAGCTAAGCCTCATCGGGTTTTCAGCCGTGGACGAATTAAAAGCGATGGTGCCAGCATAACCTACAACACCCTATCAACAACTAGGTAAAAGGCACACTCTCAGACTATTTGCACCAGAGCCCTAAGCGGGCCTTTGCTGATTTGATTGCACTAGCTACCGAGACGATCGTTGATGCGACCAGCCTAACCGTCGTCACCAGTGACCCACTCAGTGTCGACCGTCAACAGCGACTCACCCATTTTGAAGCCCGGCCCTTACTCGCGCCGGTAGATTTGTCCAACACCACGTCAATTCCGGTTACAACCATTCAGGCAACGACCCAGGCTAAACTTGCCGAGCTCCCACGAACAACCCAGCGGCTCGTCAACCCAGATCTTTACCCGGTCTACATGACGACCACACTCAGCCAGTTACAAACTAGTTTGTTGAATAAAATGACGATACTAGCAGATTAACAAACGAACACGCGTAGCAACGACCAAAGCCACTTCTGTACTTAGCGTTCAAATGACCGCTAAGTACAGAAGTGGCTTTAGTTTATATCAAGTAACAGTTAGCTCACTGACCAGTAATTTGATCATGTTCACCCGGGGTCAATATTTTGGTCATCACCGTAATCAAATACGCTTGTTCGCGCTCAATTTCAGTTCCCGGCAATTCCAGCATTAACTGCGCTAGGTAACCGAATAGCTGCGATAACAAACTTTGCAGTATCAAATCATTCGGCCAATCCACAATCAAATGATCTGCTTTTAGTTTATTTATGACACTTCCCATCTGCTTGACCATCTTAGGCGCAATCTGGCTAAGAATCTGTTCGCGTCGTTCGGTGTCAAAAGCTGCCATTTCAAAAATGACCTTTAACTCTTTCACGTTAGCTTTAGCAAATGCAACTCGGTCCGTAAAAATTGCTGTGACGAATGCCTGTAGACTGGGATAACGCTGCCGTAATTCATCCTCTGAAAAATCACTCGCTAAGATTGGCACAATGTGCGCGGTAATTGGTGCTAAGATGGCATCCCGTAAGGCAGCCTTAGTCTTATACCGCCGATAGACCGTCCCCTCCGCAACGCCGGCCCGTTGTGCAATATCACTAGTACTGGTCTGGTCAAAACCCTTTTCAGCAAACAAATCGAGACTTGCCTGGAGGATGGCCCGTTGCTTAGGTGTAATCGTTTCATTCTGACTTAGATCCTGTTGAAAATAATCCCGTATCCGTGGTCGTTCCATATCCTCACACCTTCCGATAACGTTTCATTCCAACAATATTCAACATTGTTAGTACGACCATAAACCCTACTAATATTAACAAATTGACACCAATATCGCCAAGCCCAGCACCCTTTGTCACAACAGCCGTCAACGCATTAGCACCATAGTATAACGGCATGATGTGGGCAATTGCTTGCAACCAACTGGCCATGCCATCGACTGGAACCAACCCAGCAAAAAAGATTTGTGGTACAACAATCAGTGGAATAAACTGAATCATTTGAAATTCTGAGTTAGCAAAGGTGGAAATAAAGATACCCAAGGTCAAAGCCACTAACGCTAATAATAAGTTAGTCAGAAAGACCAGCCAAATACTACCAACTAAGTGAATCTTGAAGACCGTAATTGTAAAAACAACGGTCAGGACAGTCTGAATGATGGCAAAGCCCCCATAACCAATTAGATAGCCCATAATAATTTCACTCCGTCGAATTGGGGTTGCAAGTAGCCGGCTTAGGGTTCCAGTAGTGCGTTCATTCAAAAGTGAAACGCCAGAAATCAAGAACACAAAGAAGAAGACAAAGAAACCGAGAAAGGCTGGCAAAAAGCTTTCAAAGAACGTTGAATCACTACTACCATAAATATAATGAGACTTAGTCGTATAACTGGTTGCTTTAGCTGACTGAGTCGAACTAGACGTCGTGGCTGTGGCCTGCTTGAGTTGCTTTTGTAATTTCTCAGCAGTTGCCTGGTCACCGCGGGCCTGGGCTTGTGCAATGGCAGTCTTCAGCTTGGTCACCGTTGCTTGTGTCTGGGCTGCTGTCAGCTTCTTCAAAGCGGCTTGTTGCGATTCAAGGGCCGCGCGCTGTTTCTTAGTAACGGTCACCAGCGTCTTCATTTTCAACTTGACTAATCCTGATTGTAAACTCGCCTTAATTAAAGACGTGTTGGTTGGATTGCTATTTGAATAAGTAATCGTCAATTGACCATTTTTCTGAGTCAAATAGCCATCTAGATCATGCTGCTTAATCATTTTCCGTGCCTGTGAACTATCATAATGATGAATCGTCACGTTTTTGGTATCGATCACGTTAACCACGGATTGGTCTACATGATGAACACCCAAGCTTGCTACTTGCGTCGTGTTGTTTTGAAATAAGAAATACATCAGCGTCATAATCAGCAATGGTGCCAAAAACATCAGCGCCAAGGTACGCTTATCACGTAACATTTGCTTAAAAACTCGTCTAACGATTGCCATCGTTCGCATCTTGCATCCGCCCCGCTTTCAAAAAGACCTGTTCGATCGTATCTACTGCATACTGTTGTTTCAGTGCCGCGGGTGTCCCCTCAGCAAGCGCAATCCCGTGCCGAATCAACATGAGATAATCACACCGTTCTGCTTCGTCCATGACATGCGTTGTCACGAGCATCGACTTACCGGTATCCTTGAGCTTATTTAGTTCGGTCCAAATTTGTTGCCGTAATTCTGGATCAATCCCAACGGTCGGTTCATCTAAAATCAATAATTGGGGATCCTGAATCAGGGCAATTGCCAACGACAAGCGCCGTTTCATCCCACCCGAATAGCCACTGACCCGCTTGTCTAATTGGGACGTTAAATCAACTAATCCGGCTGCATAATCAATCATCTGTGCTAACTTTATTTTTGGAACGCTCATCAATTGCCCAAACAAGGTCAGGTTTTCACGGGCCGTTAGTGTCTCATACAAAGCGTCACTTTGGGCCATATACCCTACTTGTGCCATTACCGCCCTATTGGGCATCACCGTATCCATGACTTTAACAGTGCCACTATCCACAGCTTCCATCCCTAAAATACTCTTGATCAAGGTGGTCTTCCCAGCTCCTGATGGCCCAATCAAGCCATAAATCATTCCAGCCGGCAGTGTCAAATCAATCTGATTGAGCACTTGCTGATGCCCAAAGTGCTTGCTGACCTGCTTGGCGATGACATAATCCGTTGCCATTTTAATAACCCTCTTTCTCAAAGCGAGTGTATACTCACTCACTTAATGGCCTTAGTATAATCAGTACATCTCGGTTTGTCAACATTAAAATGAGTTATCACTCACTTATTTTGTTTCCGGCCTATTTGTCACCGCATTGCAAACAAAAATGCGCCACCCCGTTGTTGGGATGTCGCATTTTAATTAAATAGCAGCACTGATATAAGCGTTAGCAATGTTTAAGCCTACCGATTTTTTAATATTATTTTATTCATCAATTTCCGGCGCCGACCCAAGCTCTGCCTGAATCATCCAGATTTTCTTCTCAATTGCGGTTTTGAGACCAATGAAAATATCTTGGGTACTGAAGTCTTTTTCAACATCGGATACTTCAATGCCGTGTTGGTAAAGGTCTTCCAAGTAACGATAGCCATCAACTAAGTGTGCGAGGCGTTCTGGGGTTGTTTTGTCCCATTCACCAGGCCAGTCTTGAATCTTAGTGTTTTCGGCCATTTCTTTTAAGGTCGAGTAAGGACTGCCATCAAGCGCAATCAGCCGTTCAGAAATGACATCGAGTTGGCTGTCAATTTCTTCCATGAACTCATCCATCAAGGGGTGCAACTTCAAAAAGTTGGGTCCACGCATGTACCAATGCGTCTGATGGATAATCATTGACATCTGGCTCAAATCGGCAACGAGTTGATTTAATACTGCTTTGGTTTTCGTATATTTCATTAGATTGATCTCCTTTCGATATGGTTATTATAACTTAGTGGTAGCTTAATCTGAAACGTTATACACTGGCAAATTAAGTTATTTATAGCCCGTAGAATTAAGTCGTTTTGAAAAGATGGAGACGTTATATGGTAGATTGTAAAATTAAATAAATCTACAATTGAATTTTATTTACCTTATGAAGATGTTCAAAACGCGTTAAAGGAAAGTGCGCAAAACCCCTTTATACGTACAAAGGATGAATGGGTAGTGGGTAACAATGAGTGTAAATTAAATAAGGCACAAAAAAGGATGCTTAAGGATAAAGAAATATATAATCATTTCAATCTAGAAAATATTTCCAGTTCCATCAAAACGGAGCTAAACAAGATAGTGCATGACATCGATGACTAATACTTTAACACCAAACAGAAAGGGGCTATGAATATATAGGGTCTATACTAGATAATGGACCCTATTTATTGAAATGGGAGAGTAATTTTTTCAAAGAAAAGGGGGTAAAAACTATGATTAAAAAAGGCATTACAAGAGTAATAATAAAAGTAATGAATTCTTGGAGTTCAATTTTTTCAACGTTACCAGGGTAACTTTTGGGAATCGGAATTAAAAAGTCGAGGAAGATTGGTAAATATACAATGCTATTAACTATTACAACACTACTTATTCCGATTACGTAATGAACCATAGAAAAAGTTAGGACTTGATTGTGTCTGAAGTATTTTTTTTGAGCCTGCTGTACAGTTTTTTTCCTAGTTACAATGTCATGCCTTGCAGCGTTGAATAGGAGTGAAAAGCCTATTAATGCAACAATTATTAATATAAAGCCGAATGAATTGGTAACTCCAACTTCTGAAGTGAAATTTAGAAAAAAAGGGCCCAAATATTTGGAGATGAACCAACTAGATAAAATTGAAATAATAATTGTAAGAATGTTTTTAAAATAGCCATTTTCAATGATAGTATCATTTATATGGTCACATAAATATAAAAAATCAATTGTTATGAGAAAAAAAACAACTAATATTACGATTAACCATGAGTACAAGGCTGATTTAGCACCTCTTTCTATTTTTTAGATAAAAGTAAAAAACTAAAATAAGTAAAATGATAAACTAATATATATAGTTTATCATTTTGCTTATTACTTTCTATGCGTTTTGTTCAATTAACTTGCGAAAAGCTTTAGCGGCGTCTTTTGCTTCACTGTCAGTATAAGAAGGATATTTTTGTAATTTAAACTTTTTAAAAGCCAATAAAGCGGTTTTATAAGCTGCACCCCATGAACCTGTACCACCTTTTAAAAGAGTATATGTGTCGTTCTGTAGTGAATCAAGGTCATCATCAAAACGATTACTTAGGTAAGAATTAAAGCGAACGGAGCTTTCATTACCGGTGTAATAAGTTTTAATAATTTTGGATATAGTTTGGTTGTTTTGCGAATGGATTGTACTGTAAACGTTAAGTGCATCCAAATCGTCAACCAAATCTTCCCTTCCAAATTGCCCTTTATTACCTACATATGCAGTAATTGATTCATAAAAAGAGCCGTATTTTTTCTGGTTAAGATGAGCATCTTCTATACTTGTTAAAAGATCTCCACACCAGCCCCCAAGGTCCTGAATTCCTGAGGCTGACTGTGGTTCTCCCCAAAATAAAAGTGCGTTTAAAGAAGCCATCATGTGTGGTAAGCCAATTTTTATGCCAGTAGTACTATCATAAAGAGTTTCGAAGTCACTTTCTTTTGAAACATGTAATGCTGAGTGGTAGCGTCAAGAATCTTGTGTAAATGAAATGCCTTCGTACATATAATATGTATCTAACTTAAATAAATGATGCTTCCAAGGTGTCCTGGAGTCCTTTGAACCCTCGGTGGATCCGCTTCAGAGACTTCTCGTTATAAACATTAAACTGAGAAACCAGGAAGCGATCCAGTGAATCTTCCGTTGGAAATTGTTCTTTGTGGTGGGTGGTGCGCTTGAGATGCTTATTAAAGTTCTCAATCAGGTTAGTGGAGTATAGTGATTGCCGGATAGCTGGTGGAAAGTCCATGAAAGTGAGTAAATTCGGCATTTTAAGCAGATCTTTGATTAATTTGGGATAGGTCTGATGCCAGTTGTTGGCGAACTCATTCAGTTTCAGTTCGGCTGCTTCACGGTTGGCGGCCCGATGAACTTGTTTAAAGTCACTGATCACGGCCTTGCGGTCTTTTACGCGAACTTTGTTCATCAGATTCCGCCCAACATGAACCAGGCAACGTTGTCGTTTGGCTTTAGGGAAATGCCGATTCAAGCCTTCATCCAAACCAACTAACCCATCGGCCACAAACAACAGCACATCTTTAACGCCCTGCTTGATCAAGGTTCCCAGCAGTTCAGTCCAGATTCCAGTCGATTCCGTTGGCGCCACTTGGTAGTTCAGCACTTCTTTCGTACCATCTGGACGAATGCCAATCGCAATATGAACGGCTTCTTTTTGAACGGTATCCCGCTTTAACGGCAAGTAAGTGGCATCTAAGAAGATGGCCGCATATTGTGAAGCCAGTCGACGTTGCTGGAAAGCTTGAACCTGTTCATTGACGGCTTTAGTCATGTTGGAAACCGTGGCTTTGGAGTAGTGAGCACCGTACATTTTCTCAATGAGTTCGGCAATTTCAGCAGTGGTAATTCCCTTGGTATACAACTGAATGACCGTTGTTTCTAAATTATCACTGTGCCGACCGTAGGCTGGCAAGGTATGATTTTCAAACCGGCCATTGCGATCTCGAGGAATGGTTAAGTTAAGTTGGCCGTACTTCGTATCAAACGAGCGCTCATAACTGCCGTTGCGGTTATTACCAGTGTTAATCCCAGCGTATGAGTAGCGTTCGTAACCCAAAAACTCTGCCAATTCGGTTTGAAGCAGCTGGTTAATCGCAATTTCGAGGTGGTGACGAAAAACTTCGTCCAAATCTTGCTTTTGGGCTAGTGCAGCGATAATTTCTGTGGTAAGTTCATTCATGGGGAATGCCTCCTGTGATGTTTTCTGTGGTTACTAAATATCATAAGGGAAGGCATTCCCTATTTCTATACAATTCAGAAATCTTTTATGCATTTACACAAGATATTTTACGCTCTCTGCTGAGTTTGCGAATGCTAACCAGCTAGTATTTAATCCACCGGCCAAGGGTGCCCAACTTGGTGAAGAATAGGAAAATTGTCTATAAAATTGGGTAACAAGTTGTTCAGCAGGTGTTGAAGAGCTTTCACCGCTGATATAACTATATGCCTGGTCTTCTACTTGTTGCAGTTGGGTAAAGAAAGCAGCGTTAGGATTTATATTAACTTTGGTAACTTTAGAAACTCCGTTATCTTTACCAGAGACAGCAACTTGATCCATATCAATCCCTGTTGAAGCTCCAGTAAATTCATTGAATTGATCAAAGCTCCAATTTTCAGGCATTTTGAACCCTAAATTTCCGCTCCATCCAGAAGACATATCAGCAACAAAACTATACTTAACTAAGTGGTTTACATGCAAGCACGCATTGCGTGTTCCATAAATACCTGCTTTATATTCAGTTGATCCTATAATACCAGTAATACCCTCGAAATAGGGGACAACCGTACTACTCATGTTTCCATCTTGAATATCAACATCAACGGCAAAATAGATAACTGTCCCACTTGGTAGGCCAAGCTGACGTGCAGTATTAACGGCAATAGAAGCGTCTGCGAAACCTTGCTTGCTATTAAAATAACTTTCTTCATAACCTCCATCTTCGTAAATCGGAAAAATCTTAAGGTTAGCATCTAATAGCAGTTTAACTTCAGTGTTAGTCAAATTTTTATCTCGTTTATCAGCACCAGTCCCGACGCTTCCTGTCAAATAACGGCCGATAATGTTATAGCCAGCTGCTTTCAGTGATTTAGCCGTAGCAGCTGATGTGATTTGAGTAGCCATGTCGACACCATCTGAAGATCGGTTAGTGTTACCATTACTAGTTAATAAGCCTTTGATCACAGTTAGGTCAGCAGTTGAAGTATAAGGAGGCAACTTCATGAATTTTCTAAAGGAAACTATACCGTCGGCAACATTTTGTGTAAATTGGCCATTGAAGGCGCCTGAATAGAAACCATTAACGTAAAGACCATATTGAATAATTTTAACGATTGCCCCAGTTGCGCCAGAATTAACAGTTGGTGTTTTATTGATCGTACCAGGACCATAATAACCATTAGCAGTTCCAGTATCCATACCTTCCACTGACTGCAAAGCATAAATCAAAGCAGTGTTCGTATCCCTTTGATAAATTCCATCACATGGTAAAATACCAGTGTAAGCTTGATAATCATGATTAAGCTGTTGTTGCATTGAACGGATTTTAGCGTCCCCACCAGGAACTAAAACAAACGCGCTCATTGTCAACAAGGCTTTCATAATATCCGAGTTTACATTGGCGCTGGTGTCTTTGATACCGGCGTCTTTTTTTAATTCAACGACAGCAGCAGCCGTGTTAGTAGTAAATTCTCCGGTAAAGTCTTCAGGGTTGATACCCTTACACCAAAAGCCACCTTGGATTATTTTAACAACATTGTGCTTAAAGCCAGTTTTAACTTTATTAGCAAATTGAGTATCCCATTTAGCGGCAGTTGAAGGGCCAAAATTATCAACTAGATCTGTGATACCTAATTCGTGTTGCAGGGCTCTAGTTAACCCATAAACTGTGTTCCAACCAGTATTACCGTCCTCGGGTACTTTACCAAAGCCAGAAACTTTACCGTAAGTTTTGTTGAGCCAGACTTGTGTTTCTTTTACCATTTCATCCATACATAAATCGTCCTTTCTGTGTTGTTTAGCAACCATAAGCGCCTACAACGAACAAGCTATCAAATGAGTAAGCAGTTTCTGATTCAACCTCCTTAAAAATTATTTGCTCAATATTCGAACACACGTTCGAGTAGACGGCTTAATTTTAGCACAGAAAAACAAGAAAACAAATTTTTGTCGGATTATTTTCGAACAAAAAAGATCTTCCAGGAAAATGGGAAGATCAAGTAAGCTATATATTTTTAAGGGCCCATTTTTACCAAATACCCCCTAGAAAACGTTGAAAGAATAACCCCTAATATCTATAATGTAGATATTAGGGGTTATTTATTTTTATATACCAGAAATAGCTTCTTTTATTCGTTATTTTTTCGATACCTTTTAGAACGATTTTGACCAGGAAATAAACGATCATGCGATCCGACTCGAATGCCAATTAAGACTAGTTCATCTTTATCAATCGTGTAAACCACCAGGACATCGTTAGTTTCGCTTGGTATTTTGTTTTTCGGGGTATCTCGTAAGTGAAATTCATTATACCCGCTCATTCGCCGATTAAGCTCATGATCTTCAAATTCTGGTGGTAATTGTTGTTGCTCAAGCAACAGGTCAATGGCTGCTTGAACTTCATCAATAATAGATTTGTCTAAACTGGCTAGCCGTTTTAGATCAGCATTAAAGGTTGCATGTGGTTTAAATCTTAGTTTTTTCATTATTTAAACTGACCCCAATAATCATCATCTG
>NZ_JQCL01000012.1 GCF_001438845.1 Lactiplantibacillus xiangfangensis | reverse complement strand
TTGCTTGTCTACTTAAGTAGGAGTATAGCCAAATTTCTGGTTGGCTTTTCCTATTGCTATGGTCGAAACGTGCGCCAAAAGGCAATTTGCCCCACTCTCGGCTTTTTTTGATTTTCTAAGCCCATAACATCTGATCTGGATATTCTGCCGTTAAGAATCGCTTGATGGCCCGAATCATGATTGCCGTTGACGGCGCTGTCGCTTGCGTCTTATTGGCGACCAACGCAATCTCACGGTTATACGGTTCTGCAAACGGGTACGTGTTCACGTCCCCCGTCAGTTTTCTGAGTGCTAGCTTGGGTAAGATGCCCATCCCTAAACCGGATTCCACCATTGAAATAATTGATTGGTCATCAATGGAGAACCGCAAAAAGTTATTCGTCACGTGGTAATGGTCCAGTGCCAGCTTCGTATCACGATCATAGTCACTTTGTTGCAGGATAAAGTTTTTATCCGCAACGTCGTCCGTCGTAATGTATTCCCCGTTTTCAGGAACAAAATCTGCGGGCGTCACACAATAAATGGGATCATTGATGAGTGAATGCACGAGTAAATTTTCATTCACGGGCATTGACGTAAAGCCAATATCGATCGTACCAATTTTGGCCCAGTTCGTAATTTCATTGAAATTACCCTGCATCACTGAAATTTTAATATTGGGATATTCATGGTTAAATTTACGGATGATTCGCGGCAACCAATTGATGCAAACACTACTAAAACCGCCAATTCGCACCGATCCGGAATGCAACCCTTGAATGTTATCAGCGACTTGTCGCAGGTTACTTTCCGTATTGAGGATCTCTTGCACGTACGGTAAAACCTGACGACCATCACTGGTAAGTTCAACCCCCGAACGGTTCCGAATGAACAGCGGAAAGCCAAGTTCCTTCTCTAATTGGTTTACAGAGTGACTCACCGCACTAGGCGTCACGTTAAGCGTAGCGGCAGCTTGATAGAATGTTTGTTGCGCAACCACGGTCGCAAACACCTCATAAGCAAAATTTGCCATTGCTTTTATCTCCTTTTACATGAGCTGGTTTCATCTAAGATTGAAAAAGTTGAGCTTTACTAACTTCAGGTCTCATTTTATCATAGTAACCATCAAGTAAGCCAATAACTTTAAAACTTCAGTGGGGGAAATTATTATGAAAAATCTATTTGCGAACCGTGTTTTGAACAACGACACTTCTGACCTGAACGAAATTTTCAAAAATAGTGCTAATCCGGAAAATATTTCCTTTGCTGGTGGTTTTCCGGATAACCGGCTCTTTCCCGATCACGCCCTTCAAGCCGCTTACCAAGACGCCATTAACCGGGGCGGTCAAGCGCTTTTCCAATACGCCTCCACACAAGGGCTTGCGACCTTACGACAAAAACTTGCGGAACGGATGGCTAACCACGCCGACGTTCAAGTCACCGCTGACAACATCATGCTCACTCAAGGCGGACAACAAGCCATTGATTTAGTTGCAAAGTTACTCCTCAACCACGGCGACGCCATGGCCGTTGAAGGCCCCACTTACATGGGCGCATTGGCCGCCTTTGACACTTATGAACCAACTTATTATGAAATTCCAGTCGATCACGACGGCATGGATATCCGCTACTTGCGGCACACGCTTAAAGCGCATCCTGAAATCAAATTAATTTACACGGTCCCGGATTTTCATAACCCAACCGGGACCACGATGAGTCTACAACGTCGTAAAGACCTAGTCGCCCTCGCCAACCAATATGATGCCATTATTTTAGAGGACAGTCCTTATCGCGACCTCCGTTACGACGGCACGAACTTGCCTGCCATTAAACACTTCGATACCGAAGGCCGGGTCGTCTTCATTTCCAGTTTTTCTAAAATCTTATCACCCGCTTTACGAACGGGCTGGTTAGTTGCCGACGAACCACTAATTCAAGCCCTCGTTAACTTAAAATCAGCAACTGACGTTCAGTCTTCTAGCGTCACGTTAGCTGCCATTGATAGCTACTTGGCCCATAACGATATCGACCAACACATCGCTAACCTCAATGCCGCTTACCAAATCAAACGTGATGCCATGTTAAACGCCCTCGACCGTTACTTCCCGGCTAACGTTAGCTTCACACGGCCAGCCGGTGGGTTCTTCATCTGGGTCGTTTTACCACAGGGCGTTGACGCAAAACAACTATTAAAGGACGTCATCCTGCCACAAGCTCACGTTGCGTACGTGCCGGCCGCATGCCAGTTCGCACACCGCAAAGTCACTAACGGTTTTCGGCTGAACTTCACCGGCTTAGACCCCGTTACGATCACGACGGGTATCAAGCGGCTTGGTGGCATTCTTCAACACCTTAACGTTGATACAACCGTCGCAAAAGTGGCCTTGTCTTAACGTCCCGCATTCTAAAAGCAGTTTCCTACATGACCTGTTCATGCGGGGAACTGCTTTTTTGAATCGAATAGACTGCCTAATGGTCAAAATAATAAATATTCTCGCACAGGATTGTGCTACTTAACTCCCACCAAGCGCCGTTGAACGTCACTTAGGGTATCAATCAGTTTATACCAGCATAAAAGCCCGTTTGACAGGCTCTGTAGCATTCGCTACACTAACGCTACCATCCATTATTTTTTATACTGACGTTAAAAACCGTTTTATAATGCTTATTTTTTGTTAACACTTCTTTTTTTCGATAAACTAGTAGTGTTGCAAAAAATTCCAGGAGTGTGTGTATATGAAAATTTGGGCTAAAAAATTAGGTCTAGCTGCCTTGGGTCTCGTACTTGCCGTTACTTTAACGGCTTGCGGGAGCAAATCTAGCAGTAACTCAACCAGCAACGACTTAGGGCTACAAAAATCGGGAACGTTAACCATTGGGTTGGAAGGCACTTTCCAACCATACGGTTACCGTAAAGATGGTAAGCTAACTGGCTTTGAAGTTGATTTGGGTAAAGCCGTTGCTAAAAAGATGGGCTTAAAAGCAACCTTCGTCCCAACCAAGTTCGATTCACTGATTGCCGGCTTAAACGGTAATAAATATGACGTTATTTTAAATAACATGGCCGAAAGTAAGCAACGGAAGCAGAAGTACCTCTTCTCAACACCGTACATTTACTCTAAACCACAATTAGCCGTTAAAAAGAATTCCAGTATCAAAAACATCACGGCAATCAAGGGCAAAAAAGTGGCCCAAACAACCACTAGTAACAATGCGGGTGACGCTAAGCGTTTAGGCGCCACGATCACCCCTACGGATGGCTTCCAACAATCAATCGACTTAGTGACTCAGGGTCGGGTTGCCGGGACAATTAACTCGCGTGAAGCTTTCTACGCTTACTTGAAGCAAAATCCAAAAGCTAATATTAAGCTAATTAACGCTGACAACGAAATTGCCGCCCAAAAGATTGGCGCGATGATTTCTAAGCAACATCCTAAGATGGAAAAACAAGTTTCTAAAGCAATTCAATCGCTCCGCCAAGACGGCACCCTTAAAAAGCTTTCTAATAAGTACTTCGGTGGTAACGTCACCGATAAATAAGTTTTCCCCCGCTGATCGTTGTCAGCGGGCTACATAGCACCACTATTTCTTTACAGGAGGGCACCTCATGGATTCAATTTGGCACATTATTGTTACCTCCGCACCTCAGATTGCAGTTGCGGGTTTAAAATACACCATTCCAATCGCCATTATTTCATTTATTATCGGTTTAATTTTGGCTGTCTTTACGGCACTGGTTAAATTATCACCACGCCACGGCTGGTTCTCGATTTTAAAGGCAATCGCCTACTTTTACGTCTGGCTTTTCCGGAGCACCCCACTGCTAGTCCAATTATTCATCGTCTATTTCGGATTACCGTATTTAAAGGTGAAGGGGCTCTGGCCAAATGGAATTCAGCTTGATCCGTGGACGGCTGGGATTGCAACCTTCTCACTCAACACGGGGGCGTACTGTGCGGAAACCATTCGGGCCGCCATTTTATCCATTCCTCAAGGTCAGTGGGAAGCCGCTTATTCCATCGGTATGACTAAGTCGCAAGTTCTGTGGCGGATCATTTTGCCACAAGCTGCCCGGGTCTCATTACCGCCACTTTCTAACAGCTTCATCAGCTTAGTTAAGGATACTTCCTTAGCCGCATCCATCACGATTATTGAAATGTTTGAAGTCAGCCAACAAATTGCGGCGGAAAACTACCAGCCCCTAGTGATGTACTCACTGGTGGCAGCGTTCTACGCCATTTTATGTACCATTTTGAGCTGGTTACAAGGTTACTTGGAAAAGCGGACGTCCCGTTACTTACGGCCACTTAATTAGGAGGTTGCTATGATTAAATTTGAACACGTCAATAAGACGTTTGGCGACCACCAAGCGTTAAGTGATATTAACACCACGTTTAAAGCGCACGAAACGACCGTTATCGTGGGGCCTTCCGGTTCGGGTAAATCAACCTTGCTTCGTTCCCTGAACTTATTGGAACGTCCCGAGAACGGCTTATACCACTTCAACGATCAAACGATTGATTTCGCTAAGCCAATCACGGGCAAAACGATGCTCAATATTCGCCGGAAAACGGGAATGGTCTTTCAGGGCTACAACCTGTTTCCACACCTCAGCGTCGTCAAAAACGTGATGGAAGGTCCCGTCCAAGTTCTCAAGCAAAAGCCAGCCGCAGCTAAGCAAACAGCACTCGATCTATTAGATAAAGTCGGTCTGGCTGATAAGGCTGACGCCTACCCTGGCCAGCTTTCCGGTGGTCAGCAGCAACGGGTCGCCATTGCACGTTCCCTCGCGATGAACCCGGAATACATCTTACTGGACGAACCAACGAGTGCGTTGGACCCTGAACTTGAAGCCGGAGTGCTCCGCGTCTTATTGGCCCTCGCGCAAGAAGACAATTCCATGATCATCGTCACTCATAACATGGAATTTGCCCGGGCCGTTGCCGATAAGATTCTCTTCGTCGAAGATGGCAAGATCTTATTCGATGGCACACCAAACGAATTCTTCAAACAGCCGACCCAGCGTATTTCGGACTTTCTAGCCGCGATGACGTTTACGACCATTTCTGACAAAGCAAAATAACTTTCAAAAATGAGCCATCGCTTCCCTAAAAATTGGAAAACGATGGCTTATTTTTTGTCCTCAAAAGGTCATAACCACCAATTTTCTCGTATCAATTGACATGACCGAATCCATCTTCTATACTATTAACCGAGCAATACTATATGACGTATAATATAACAGGAGGAATAGTGATGGCCATTCAAATCAGTTCCGAGTTACTCGATGGTTGCGTGCTAGCTTGCTTAAAAACGCAAGACTACTACGGTTACGCCCTTACGCAACGCCTACAAGCGTCGATTTCCGTTTCTGAATCGACCCTTTACCCCGTCTTACGGCGCTTAAAGAAAAATGACTGGGTCACAACTTATGATCAAGCCTATCAAGGTCGGAACCGCCGCTACTACCAGCTCACTGCCACTGGGGAAGCACAGTTAGCCGCTATTCAAAAAGAATGGGCTACTTATAATCAAGCCATTAACACCTTACTTCAAGGCCAAGGAGGAGCATTCGCATGAACAATTATTTAGCCAAATTCAACGACCTTCTCGTCCAACTCAATGATTCTGAGCGTGACGAAGTTGTTGAATTTTACCGCGAATATTTACTAGACGCGCAAATACAAGATTACGACGACTGTGTCGCTGAGCTGGGCACGCCTAAACAGTTAGCCCGGAAAGTCCTGGCCGACTATTCGATTCGTTTCAATGAAGACTTAGAAGGCAACTTGTCAAAATCCCAACAATCTAAGGCGGGGATTCGAGCCATTTGGTGGGTTATTTTAGCTTTAATCTCAACACCAATTACGATTCCAGCCCTACTCTTTATCCTAGTGGCGCTAGTCGTCGTTGCCAGCGTGGGGTTCGCCCTACTTGTCGGCATCGCCGGGGTACTCTTCGGGGTGACCGTCCTCGGGATTGCAATGCTCATTGGCGGGGTCGGCATCATCACACAATCTTTCTGGGCCGGTTGTTTCTACTTGGGCAGTGGTTTAGCCATTATCGGGGCCGAATTACTAATTGCCCCACTTGTCATCTGGTTCATTAATCTGATTATTCAAGGAATTTCCGTTTTAGTTCAACGCTTATACCACCGGTTCGTCAAGAAAAACCGGGCTGAGAGAGGGGGCCGTCACCATGCGTAAAACTATTAAAGTCGGCGTTATTATGTTGGTCGTCGGCGTCATCATGTTAATTTTTGGCATCGCCAACAACGGCATTAAGTCGATTTATTGGAGCAACAACGGTTTTAAAATCGTCAAGAAGAGCCAAAAAACTTACTATCCCGATAAGATTACTGACATCACCCTTAATTCAGCTGACAACGTCACGGTTAAACGCGGCAACGTCGCTTCAATTCTCGTTTCGTCGCGTCATAAGCTCCCTACTGTAACGACCAAAGATGGTCACGTCACAGTGAGTTCTAAACCAACGAGTCAAAAACAAGTGGGCTACTTTTTCAGCGATAGTGATTTTGACAACCGGATTGTCATTACGGTTCCGGCTAAGACCACCCTCACCCGGATTCACGGCACCCATCAGCAATCCGGCGATGTGCACCTTGAAGACATCACAGCTGACCACGTCAAATTACTAACTAGTAACAATTTAGTTTTACTGAATAACGTTCAAATCAAAAAAGACGCCCAGTTCTCAGCGGATGCCATTAATCTAACCGGTGTGACGGCCCCGAGTTTACAGGCTAACACTGATGCCGATAGCGGCAACATCCGAATTCATCAAAGTCACTTTGACGCAGATCGTTCCAACATCAATAGTAGGGATGGCGACATTACCGTTGAACAAACTCATTTCAAGTCCGCTAAAATTCACGCTACGGATGGGGACATCCGTTTGAATCGCAACCACGTTGATAGCTTGACCGCTACTACCGCGGACGGTGATATTCACCTTTCCGCTAACAAGCGGGTCGGCGTTTTCGCAACTAGTGACGATGGTGACCTCAATATCTTTAGCCACCACGTGACGGATAACACGGATTATCATCACAATAAAGACGCTAAACAGCAGTACCACTTAACAACGCAAGACGGCGACATCACCGCAACCCCAGCATAAAAGGTGCAGAGGCGAATAGTTTGTGAGCATTAACGTGAAACAGATAATGTGCCCGGGTTTGGAATAGTCTCTGATTTCGGGCTAAGCGGAGCAAACTGCCTTTTGTCCCACGTTTCAGATAGAAACATCCTTGCAAAAAAATAGTGCTTCAGAAATCATTTCAAGATTTCTGAAGCACTATTTTGCACTATTTTGCATTATGTCGCAGTCCTAATCGTTTTTATAACTGGCCGTTGTAAATATCTAGCCAGACCATTGCAATCGACAGAATGAACATGCTAACGATTGCCAGTGCGTGCCACCACTTATGCCGAACAAAGATTGCAATGTACTCGCGAATAATGGCATCCGGCAAGAAGAAGCGGGCCGTACGAGCCCCAATGCCATCCGCTTTTAAACCGGCCTGTTTGGCAAACATCCCCGCCCGAAACGTGTGGTAATTATTCGTGACGAAGATCGTCTTTGGGTGCTTCACCGGCCCCTGATCGATTAAAGCTTTACTGTACTGCATATTTTGTAACGTTGTCTTGGACCGGGTCTCTGCCCAACCATTTTCAGGCGGTAACCCATGTTTAATCGCATAATCTAACATTGCTTGACCTTCAGGAACGGTTTCGTCGCCCCCCTGACCACCAGAAAAAATCATGATGGCCGGATGCTTCTTCTTGGCCTGCTGCTTTTTGTAGAAGGCCAAGCCACGCATAATTCGTTGGCCTAACAGCGGCGACACCTGGTCACCATTTAATAGCCCCGCACCTAAAACAATGATGTAGTCTTGGCGTAGCCGTGGAAAGTTGAACTGATAAATCACCAGCATCGTTAGGTAATTATAAAACCAAAAGGCGACATACAAAATTACCAGGTTAGGAAAAATCGTCATCCAGCTATTCACCGGTTGCGAGACGTGATTGCCAATAACGCTGGCGACCCATGGCAAGATTAAGATTCCTAATCCTAAAAATAACGTCAACATGTTGGCAAGCGTGTGGCTTTCGCGCTTCCAGACAATCCAAGCGTTCCACAGCAGTAGGAACGCTTGTAACACGAAGATGGCCCCTAAAGCCATCAAGAATAAAACAAAAATCGTCCCGCAGACAACAATCAGCGGGTGATTATTCGTTCCAAAAATCGATATGGCCAGCATTGTTAAAAATGAATAGAAAAATAGCGAGAACCAAATACCGTTGCTTAACCGAACCTTATCGCGATGGTACCGCCAGCTAAAGACTATCCCGCAAGTTATTGGAACTAGCCAGCCCCAATAATACGTTGCGGGCACCGGTATCCATACCGCAGCATCGCTCACGCAAACGCCCCATTTATCATAAATTTCATGTTTTATAATAGCATATTTACTTCAATTGTTTTTGCGCATTATAAAAATTATGATAGGCCAAGTAACAAGCGATGATTGATCCTAAACTGGTCGCTGATAGTAACATGAACGTCACCATAATTTGGTACTTGATGGCCCGGACCGGATCGACCCCCGCAAAGATCAACCCGGACATCATGCCTGGCAAGCTAACCAAGCCCACCGTTTTGGCAGAATCAATCGTTGGGGACATCCCGGTTCGAATCGCCTCTCTAACGATTGCAATGGAAGCGTCTAACAGGTTAGCACCCAGGGCTAACCGTTCCAAAACGCCTTGACGTTGATCATGAAACTGACTGTTGAGGCTTCGAAAAGCCAACCCAATCGCCACCATTGAATTCGACGCGATCATCCCCGAAATTGGGATCATCTGGGACGGAATAAATTTGATGGCACCGGACAAAACGAGGACGCCCAGCGTAACGCCCGTACTAACAAAAATGGCTAATAACGAAATGCCCAAAGCGTGGTCGATGCCCGGCCCCCGTTTTTTTGCATTCCAAGCCGCGTTAAAGATAATGAAGGCCATCATCGCTAACGTCAGCCATAAGTTGTTGACCCGAAAAATATACTTTAACAAATAACCCACGATAAATAGTTGGATGACTGCCCGGATAACGCCGATCACAATATCCTTATCCAATCCCAGCTTTTGCCACAGGCTAATGCTCAGCGCGACTAGTACTAGCATGGCCGCCAAAAACAGCGACGTATTATTCACCGTTAAATTCATTTTCCCACCTGCTATGCAAAATATGGAGAAATGTAGAAAAACATTACTGATTTCTACATTTAGAAAGGTTGCATATTTCCTTTCTTGTTTTTTGCTTGCTACCGTTATAACATCGGTATTCTGATATTCCACTAGGGAGTAATCGCATTGACCAACTATGACAGCTTAAGGGCTTTAGCCAGCCCCGTTAAATTATTGTTTTTTTAAATTAAATCTAGTAAGTTGGCAACAGCATTTTCATCACGGTTGAACACTGCACCACAGCTATAACAAACATATTCATTATGCTTAGTCCGATGTGTTGTATTACCTTGTAACGTGATTTTGTCGTTTCCAGATTTGATATGGCCACACTTTGAACACCGCTGCGTTGATGGATATTGGCTCTCCGCAAGTATTAGCTTCTTACCGTACCACTTACACTTATAACTCAACGCTTGACGAAAGTATCCAAACATCGACCGTTGCAAACCTTTAGAAGCAACGTGGCTCATCTGCATCGCTTTAACGGACAGGTCTTCAATTACGATTTTGTCGTAATTATTGACAAGGTCCATCGTAAACTTTTGCATGATGTCATGTTGGATATTGGTAGCTCTGCGATAGTCACGCTGCAATTTGGATCTCATTGCAACGTAACGACCACTCTTCGTTGCTTTATTCCCATTCACGATTCGCTTATGAGTTAACTGCTTTTGGTAAAACTTGATTCGCTGATATAACTTGCGCAACCGCTTTGGCAACGTATTAACAACGCCAGCCGTGTAATTCAAATGACCAACGTTCACGTCAACGGCTGAATTATCACCAGTTTGTGGCTTGACATCAAGTTCAACTTCAAAGGGAAGACTGGCCCAGTATTTCCCGTTTTCACGGTAAACACTGACCACCTTCAGTACGCCTGACAAATCAACGTGTCGACTAATCCTGATATCATACCAGTCTTTGGTACCGCGTGGCTTGTCCAATCGAAGCTTACCAGCGGCAATTTTAGCTCGGTCGGTTTTAAAACCTTGACGCGCAGCCTTTTTTGATTTGAACGCCGGTTTACCCCAGTCAGGCTGCGATTTATCAAAGAAGTTCTGCCAAGCGTTTCCTAAATCAGCAATCGCTAGTTGTAGCGTACGTGCTGATAGCTCATACTGCCAATCAGCTTTATTCGCAACTAATTCATTCCGAACTGAGTAAGCACTAGGACGGGGACTATTGGAATCAAATGTATGTAAATCATACATGTCATTCCAAGTGGCTAGCCCCTCGTTCCAGCAATACCGCCGATAATCACAAAGCCTATCGAGCGCTTTTACCATGTGCCGATTAGGATAAAGTCTTACTTTCTGTGTTCGAATCATCGGCATCATCACCACCCAAATTAGTGTTGTCTTTTCACTTCTCATTATAATTTAGGCAACTATTGATGTCAGTGATTTGATCATCGAGAATGGTTTCTTGGGTATCAATAAGACTGATTTAGTTTGGCAAGAAAAAATACGGATTTTCACTTTTTACAGCGTACGAACTGTGATGGGTTATTACTAGATTTAATCATTACCAAGCTCGCCACCTCCATATTTGTTCTCTGTGGGAAACTTGGTATTCTTTTCTACATTTTTCTACATTTTTCTATGTTTTAGTTAATGATTACTTCCTCCAAACAACCGTCAACGACGCGCATTAATTGGGCGGCTTCAGCGATTTCGCCAGCATCGTGCGTAATCATGATGGTTGTAACGCCCCGTTCCGCATTCAAATGGTGCAGCCAGTCATGAATAATCTGTTTATTGGCTTCATCCAAGCCCGCCGTGACTTCATCGAGCAACAAAACTTGCGGTAAAAATAAGATATTTCGAATTAAGGCCACCCGTTGCCGTTCTCCGCCGGATAGGTCCGTCACTTTCTGCTGCAGCGTCTGTTCCGATAAACCGACATAGGTTAGCGCCTCGACTGCGTGTGCACGGTCAAACGGCTGTTTACGAATTTGGTAAGGAAACGTGAGGTTGTCTTCCACCGTTTCACCAAATAACGTCGGCTGTTGAAAACAGTAAGAAACTTGCCGCCGATACATAATCGGGTCGTAACTTTCAATTGGTTGACCATCAAAGATCAACTGCCCACTCGTTTTTGAGATCATTGACGCAATAATTCTTAGCAACGTACTCTTCCCACTACCAGACGGGCCGGTTAACGTAACCTGCGCCCCCCTTGAGATCTCCCAATTAACGTCGTGTAAAATGTGCTTATCTTTGACCTGATAATTAACTTGCTTTAGCGTCATTAATGCATCCACTGCAAAAGCCTCCCCATGCCTTCAATTAATTTAGAATCATTATAGCCGATACCATAAACCGCTTTCAACTGCCACGTTTTAATTCGTTAGCCAGCGCCTTGCTTTAGTAAGTCTCCACGACCATGCTATAATGACTTGAAGGTAGTTTACAGAAAACGAGGTTAGAAAAACACCTATGAAACCAAACAATCATTACGAGAATCAGCACCGGCCGAACCGTGACCGTCGCCCTCAGCGACCCGTCGAGAAGGTTCAGGCCGACGTACAAATTGGACAACGATTCCCGTTGACCATTAAGCGCCTCGGCATCAACGGCGAAGGAATCGGCTATTACAAACACGTCATCACGTTTGTAAAGGGCGCCCTTCCCAACGAAGTTATTGTCGCCGAAGTCACCGCCGTTCACCCCCGGTACTTAGAAGCCCGGCTTCGAACTTTACGGAAACCAAGCCCTGACCGGGTTGATCCCCGCGATCCGTACGCTGATGAAGTTGGCGGGTTTGAGTTGGAACACTTAGAATACCCCGCTCAACTGGCGTTCAAACAGGACCTTATTCGTCAGGCTTTGGAGAAATACCAACCAGCCGGGTTCCGTAACTACGACGTCCGGCCAACGATTGGGATGGCTGATCCGTACGAGTACCGCAATAAGGCCCAGTTCCAAGTTCGCATGATCGATGGGCACGTGGCCGCTGGTTTATACAAGGAAAACAGTCACGACTTAGTTGATTTACCAACCTGTTCCGTGCAAATGCCCGTCACCATGGAAGTCATGCGCCAAGTTGTTGCCTGGCTGGAAGAACTGCAAGTACCAATTTACGATGAAGAACATAATTCAGGAATCGTGAAGACCGTCGTGGTTCGCGCCGCAGCGGTCACTGGTGAAGTCCAACTAGTCTTCATCACCAACACGCCAAAATTACCGAAAAAGCATCAACTCCTCATGAAAATTGCTGAGAAATTACCAATGGTCGTTTCCGTGATGCAAAACGTTAACGTGGGTAAAACTTCCCTAATCTGGGGAGATCAAACCACGTTACTAGCTGGTAAGACAACGATTACGGAAGAGCTTGATGGCTTAGCCTTTAATCTTTCTGCCCGGGCATTCTTCCAACTGAACCCTGAACAGACACAAAAATTATATCAATTAGCCCGCGAAGCCTTGGCGCTAGCACCTGACGAAACCTTAGTCGACGCATACTCCGGGGTCGGAACCATTGGGCTGTCCTTAGCTGACGTTGCTAAAGAAGTCCGTGGGATGGATACTATTCCAGCCGCGGTCACCGACGCAAACGAAAATGCCAAGCTCAACAATATTACCAACGCGCATTACGAAGTCGGCGAAGCCGAAATTCTCTTGCCACAATGGTTAGCAGCTGGCTTTGCACCGGATGCGATCATCGTCGATCCACCACGGACCGGGCTAGACACCGTTTTGATTGACGCTATCTTGCAGAGTGCGCCGGAAAAACTAGTTTATATTTCATGCAACCCGTCCACTTTAGCCCAGGACTTGCGTGAATTGACCCGTGGTTACCAAGTCGATTATATTCAGTCAATCGACATGTTCCCGCAAACGGCGCGGTGTGAAGCGGTCGTCCGTTTCACCAAACGCCACTAATAACTTTGGAAGGAAGCAGTTGCGATGGCAGAAACTGATAGTCAAATCGCATTAACGATGACCTTTACCCTACGGCCACCGTTCCAATCGCATTTTTTACTGTTGAAAGATTACAACGCTGACGTCTTAGTCCCCGCACGTGACGGGGTCCTGACAACTTTGATTGCAAAAAACATTCCATTGTCACCAGCCTTAGCACAGTTAAAAACCATTTTTGATGACGTTAAGAATCCTGTTTACTGGCCCCTTCATGATCAAGCCGTTTCGGAATACTTTCATAATCATCCCGAAATGCGGCCGGTTCTCCCGCTCGACCTTTTACAGGTGATGCTTAACACCTTATCTGCACAAGGTCTCAGCGATGAACAGCTAATCCATATTATGAAGGGCGTTTTCGACCGATTACAAACGAATGATTTTAGCGGTCGTGCGGCCCAACGGATTTTAACCGAGTTCATTAATAAATAAGCTTTAAGTCAAAAGGCACCTCCGAAATCAGCTGATTTCAGGGGTGCCTTTTTGCTTGATAAACGTTAATATTCGCGCCGTCCAGCAGAATCAGTTGCAGTACTTGCCCAACACCTGCTGAATTCCCGGTTGATTATTAGTCGTAGTGACGAGGTCGGCGGCCGCCTTGACTTCTGCGGGCGCGTTTCCCATTGCGACTCCTACCCCCGCCGTCTTTAACATGTCCACATCATTAAAATTATCGCCAAATGCAATGGCCGCTGCTGGCGACAAGTGGTCTTCTTTCAATAACGTTGTTAGCGCAGCCGCCTTCGTTACGCCCTTTGCAACAATCTCTAAATACGTGTCCTTTGACCGGTAAGCCGTTAGCTCATCAAATTCCGGTTTCTGTAACGTCTTTTCAACCGCACTGACAACGCTCGGGTCCGCCATGATTAGCATCTTATGTACCGGTTCACTACCTGCCCGTAACCACGCCGCCAGGTCCGTCACCTGGGGATCAAATCCAATTCCCGCCGCTTCCTGTTGTTCCCACGGTCCCATATCCGCCACAAACCAGTCATTATTGGCGTACAAATTAATGGAAGCAACTGGCCACCGTTCAGCGACTAACCGCTGCACTTTTTGTGCCAACGCCTGTGGAATCGCCTGCTCTGCAAAGACCTGTAGCTGGTCATTGGCATCCGTTTTAGCCGTTAACGCCCCGTTATAAGCAATCATCGTGGAATCAATGCCCAGTTGTTGCGCAATCTGGAACATTCCCTTCGGTGGTCGTGCTGACGCCAACACCATACTAGCCCCACGCCGCACCGCTGCCTGGACCCCACTGGTGGTTGCGGGGAGTAACTTTCCTTGATCATCAACCAAAGTCCCGTCGATATCACTCACAATTAACTTAATCGCTGTCATTTAATTACTCCTATACATGCAAAGATTTGTCATTAAACTTCTGAAAACTAGCAAAAAAGGCTTCAAAGTCAATCTTTGCAGCCCTTAAAACACCTATTCTTTGGATTTCAGCTCAAACTTAGCCTGATTATCCACTAATTTTGCGTATAATTCCTGCGTTGGATCCGGGTCAAATGGCCCTAGATCCACTAGAATCTCCCCGTTGTCCGCCACTTCAAACCCTTGGTACCGATCAAATAAGACGTGGTACATCGTTTGAGCCGGTTGCATCCGCTCATCCACCTGGGCGGCTGCCGCCTTCAAGGTATAACCGGTCTGCAATAAGTTGCTCATTGCGGCCGCTTTAATGACCATGCGCATGTTATAAATCCGTGCGCGCCCCGGTTCATCCTGGTTCTTTGGAATAATGTACCCCTTTTTTTGCCAGTAACGTAGCTGACGTGGCGAGACACCAGTCATTCTACTAAGTTCACTAATACCAATCGTCAGTTGCCCCTTATGGAACATTTCCTGAAAATCTGACCGCGTGCCGTTAGTCATTCCTGGCGCCCCCCTTCCATCCGTTTTGCTACGTTAAATTATAGCATGGAATTTTGACGCTACCGTGCAACCCGCTTGAATTTTTACCGATAACTTTAGTTATGGTAGTTTGCTTCCAAAAAATCAGTTAACGATTGCGCAGGACGACCCATAATCGTCTCAAAATCTGAACTGACCGTCTCTAGCAATCCGCGGGCCCCACCGGCATACATTGAAGCGAGCATGGGCCCTTCGCCACCTTGGTTATACAAATCACTGAAAGCCTGCAAACTGATGGGCTGATAGCCAATTTTCTGACCACTGACCGTACTCAACACTTGTGCCAATTCTGGCATCGTATAGTTCCGTGACTGCGTCAACGTATAAATGCGGCCACTAACTAACAATGCCGGGGTAGTCGCGACCTTCGCAAACGCCTTCGCACTATCCGTTTGAGTAATAAAGCTAAGCGCCTTATCCGCCATGGGATAAATCACATTGTGGCGTTCAATTAGCTCTGGTAAATACGGTACTAACGGATCAGCGTACAGCCCATTTCGAATAATCGTATAGTTGATGCCGCTCCCAGCTAACCGCCGTGGCACGTAACCGTAAAATGCGGATAACGCAAACGGATTATCGACTTGATCGGCGATAAAGCCCATGACTAGTAAGTGTTTAACGTGCGCAGCCGTCACCGCTTGAAGGACGTTTTCAAACTCAGTGACCCGGCTAAAGCTGTCATGACTTTTGCTAGGAATATAAATAAAGACGTCGCTACCTTGACCCGCTACCTTTAAGCTATCAATATTTTGATAATCGATCGCACTAACGGTCATCCCGCGTTGTTTAAACGCAGCCGCCTTACTAGGCGTGTGTACGCCTAAATTAAGTTCATTAGCAGAGACCAGTTCAGCCATTGCTTCTACAACCTGTTGGCCCAAATGGCCCGTCGCACCCGTAATCGTATATTTCATTTGAATCCCGCCTCTCTTGTAACTATATAAGTTACATTAAAACCGTTTTGGATGAAATTGTCAACTATTTTGATATCACCACCTTTAATTTGGCGACAAAAATAGCGGTTCAGAAATCAGTTACGCATTTCTGAACCGCTATCTTTTCGTGCTATCTCTCTAATCGAAACGTGTTCTAAAAGGCAGTTTGCTCCGCTTAACCCGGAACTAGGGACTATCCCAAGCCCAGGAATAATCCCTAGTTCCACGTTAATGCTCACAAACTAATCGCCTTTTATCACACTCTGTTAGTTGTTAAGCCGCTTGTTCGCCTAAATGCTTCTTCGCAGGCGCCACTTTAACATTTTTAACGTCAGCATCGGCAAAACCGAATAGGTACGTTAACGTGAAGGAAACAATGATCGTTGCAACTGAAGCAATGAGGAAACCAAACAGACTGAAGTCAACACCCTTAGGATTAATAAAGGAGGTCACACCAATAATGGAACCGGCAAAGCCCCACATATTAACGTTCAACAGACCTGTCAGGAAGCCCCCGACGGCCCCACCAATGCTAGCAGTAACGAACGCCCGACCGTACTTTAAGTTAATCCCGTACATGGCGGGTTCCGTAACACCACAAAAGGCAGAAATGGTTGCTGGCCAAGCCAATTCTTTAACACTCGCAACTTTGGTCTTCAAGGCAATGGCGAGAACGGCCCCACCTTGGGCAACCATCGTTGCGGAAATAATCGCGTTGATGTAACTGTGTCCGGTCGTCGTAATATCGTTGACCACGATTGGAATAATCGCCCAGTGAAGCCCGAAAATAACCAAGACTTGGTAGAAGCCACCGATGATTAATCCAGAAATTGCGGGACTTAATTTGTAGATGCCCATGATACCAGCCGCCAACGCACCTGAGAACGCCGTAATAATAGGCCCGATGAATAAGATAATGACACCAGAAATCAAAACAACTTCAATCAATGGCACAAAGATCATCCGCAATACGACTGGAATAACCCGTTTCAGCCATGGTTCTAACTTGCTTGCTAACCACGCCCCCGCAATCATTGGGAAGATTGAGTACGTGTATGAGGCCATGTGAACTGGTAGCCCAAAGAAGTTGGCGTTGATTGCCATTCCTAACAAGTGACTCGTCACCTTGCCACCCGTAGCGAGTGCAATAATGGATGGATACGTCAGGACCCCACCAACGATCCCCATAATGACCGGATCAGAGCCTAATTTCTTAGCGGCCGTAAACCCGACGAAGATCGGTAGGAAGTAGAACACCGAGTCGCCCATCGCATTTATAATAATGTAGGTTGGCGCCTTGTCTGAAACCACGTTGAATGTCGTTAGTAAGGCCAAGACCCCTTTTAGAATCCCGGAAGCAGCTAACAAACCAATCACTGGAATCATCGCACCCGTGATGACCCCAATTAAACTACTGAAGGAATGCTTCACTTTTTGCCACGGCGTCATCTTTTTCCAAGCGGCGCGATTGGCTTCTTTTTCCATTGCGGCGGTGGATGCTTCATCATCGCCAAATCCGGGGCCTAACTGATTAATAATTGCATCATACACATCATTGACAGCGGGCCCAATGACGACTTGGTACTGGCCCCCAGCCTTAGCCACGTCGATGACCCCCTGTAAATTGCGAATCACATCATCGTTGGCTTGCTGTTCATCTTTCAGGTAAAAACGTACCCGGGTAATACAATGAATGACGCTCTTAACGTTGCCCGCGCCACCAACGTTTTCAAGAATTTCCACTGCTAAGTCATCGTACTTGTTGCCCGACTTCTTGGCGGGTTTAGCAGTAGATGCTGGCATGACTTCTTTTTTCAAATCAACGACGGCACCCACAACACCCGCCTTAATCTCGCCTTCATGCGCATCCAACTTTTCAACCATATCAGCTGAATTAGTTACGGCAATAATGACGGTCGTTCGTTTACCAGCCGCCGCAACGGCTTGGATGTCCATGGTGCCGATCGGGTCACCAGCTTCAACGTGGTCACCAGTTTTAATTTGAATTTTAAACGGTGGCTGGTTGCCCATTTCAACCGTATCGATTCCCAAATGAACCAATACTTCTAACCCGTTATCGGCTTTAAATCCGATTGCATGTAGCGTGTCCGCAACCATCGTTACTTCCCCGCTAACTGGTGCAACGATTTTGCCCACAGACGGTTCAATGCCAAATCCTTGTCCCATCATCCCCTGTGAGAAAACTGGATCTTGAATGGCACTCAGCGGAATCAAGCGTCCCGCTACCGGTGTTAATAATTGCACTTGTTTCATTGTGATTCTCCCCCTTCTGTTTCTAATCACAGCTGCCAAGTTTTAAAGCACCCGGCTAATTCATTAGCTGGGTTAATTCGTCAGGTCCGTAACTGCCATCATTGTGAACCGGTGAATTATCCCAACGTCGCTAGTTATCAAAGTTGCATTACATCCCCCACCTCAATTGACCTTCGATTCAGAAAGCGCTTTCACTTTTCGCTATTAAGCATAACTGGCCACGAATTAATGGTCAAACAAGTTAACTTAATATGTTCGTTTATATAGTCATTAAACAAACGACTTAATTAGTTTTCCTACCTTCCAAACCGAATCTTAACCGACTGGATCCTAAGAAGGACGCCTCAAACGCTGCAGATGTCTTATACTGCTTCCCAAATTCAACGATCAGGGCATGAAACTCACGGGCTTTAACAAAGTCTGGGGCCCAGTTCGCTTGAATCTGGGCCTGCGCTTTTAAATAGCCACTCGGTAACGTTTGACCCAACCAGCCGAATAAGCGCCGTAAATAGGTATCAACAATAATGGTTGGCCGATTAAAAACGTACATACTAAAGTAATCGGCCGTTTCGTCACCAATACCACGTAACGCTTTAAGTTCCCGTCGCAACTGGTCAGCTGGCAACGCCCGCATCCGATCCAAATCAAAATCATATTGACCACACCAAGCTGCCAAGCCTTGTAACGTCGGTACTTTTCGGGTATAGAATCCCGCGGGCTTAACGAGTGCGGTCAACTGTTCAGCTGATAACGTTAATAAGCGCTGCGGCTCAAATCCCGTGGCTGCTTTAAGGTTCGCTAAGGCGTAGTCAACGTTGCGCCAATTCGTATTTTGAACCAGAATGCCGCCCCATAAGATCTCCCATGGTGTTTCGGCGGGTGGTACACCTGGTTCTAGCCAGTGTTGTGGCCCCATTTCAGTTAACATCGTTTGGTATAAATCTTCAATCGTCATCAATATATCCCCTCAAATTTCAAGTTACTCGCCCATTATGCCATAAAAGATCGTCAGGACAGCAAAAAGACCGTGGCGATGGCCACAGCCTTTTCAGCTTCTAAAAATTATAATGATTGATGCCTCTGATAAATCACTTTAATTTAACAGAACATCATCAGTATTAATCACTTGCTTAACCCCAACTTTGAGTGCTGGCAACGTATACGCCCGACTCGTTTTCTTGTTGCTAGTCCGTTGGGTCATGGTTAAATGCTTGCTACTATTCTTGATTAAGGCATTCTTCAAGTACACCTTAGTCATCGTTTTGGCCGTTTTGACAGTCTTAATCGTTTTGCCTTTTCTAGCAATCACTAACTTAGCATTCTTGGGACCGGTAATCTTATAGTGCATCCCCTTGGTCGTCCGTTCTGCAATGACCAAATTAATTCTTGGTGTCGCATATTTGGATGATGAAATCGTTTTTAAATTTTTAGTGCCGTGAACCAGTTTGAAGGCCCCGTAGCCTTTAAAGGCCTTTGTCACGGAAAATTTTCCGGACTTTACTTTAACGTTGGCAATCTTCTTGCCCTTATACTGCAAGGCCAACTTAGCTACGTTCGCCCGACCTTTGATGGTAACAGCGTGTTTCTTACTGTTATAACTGGTCTTAACCGCCGTTACTTTTGATGCTTGTGTCGTTGCGGCATTAACGCTCAATGGTCCAACAACGGTGACTACCGCAGCCATTGACATGACAGAAATAATTTTCTTCGAACAACGCATAAAATAAGACTCCCTTTTTGTGATAGAAACTAAACTATAAGTTCAACCCCTTCAACGCCAAGAATGCTACTACAACTCTAGCTTTTATTCAACGACTTACAAAAAGAGAAGAGTGGGACAAAAGACGGCTTGCTACCGAGCATAGCCTAGGAATACGAATGATTGTGCATTTCAATCGTTCATATTTCGTAGCTCGGTTGCATCAAAGTCTTTTATCGCACGTTTCGACTATAAATATTCGGAGATGCAAAAAAGAGTTTGGGTTTTGTCCCAAACTCCCCTCATTAACCCACTAATTCTTGTAACTAGTCGTCATCAACGCTTGTGCGCTTAACGGCTAATACAATGTCGGCTTTGTGGTTGGCTGGTTTAACCTTTTCCTCAAAGTCTAACCCGGCATCTTTAAATAAGTTCTGAATTTCAGTATTCACTAACGCTAAGTCCCGTGAATCGCCTTTTTGTTGCCGAATGTAGACGACGTATTGATCTGGCAATTCTTCTAGATCATATTCGACATCTTCATCATTTAAAATGACATAAACTAACTTACGTTCCTTGTTCATACGAAAAAGCCCCTTACTATTATTTAATCCCGAATTAGTCGACTGTGGCTAATTAACGGCGTCCCTAATTGCGGCGATGCTAGTTAACTAGTATCGCCGCAATTAAGATGTGATTAACTTTAGTATACCAGTTTTTCGCCAAAACTCGGAACCGGTTTCACTTTTGCAATAATTATTTTCATATTGTGACATTTAATCAGGTGGGAAACGCCCCGACGCATCGCATAACCTCGAAGCACAGATTTTTGCTTTCAACCCTTAAGTATTCAATAAAGAATCACGATTATTCGTAAGCGTTTATTAACTTTTTTCAAAATACCCTTTACCATCCGACCCCACTGATTGGAGTCTGTTATACTGATTGTTAGATTAAGGAAATGGTTAGGCAATTTATGGTGACACTCATGTTTACTATAAATTACTTACAGCCATTAAACGGTTTTTATATTTAGTTAACTCAATTGATTGGGGGGATTAACATTGTATTATCGTGGTGAAGTACTCGACTTTTTAAATCAGTTACTCACGGATGATGACGCACCGCTAATGCGGCTGCGAATCGTCTTTTCAGGCAAAATCGATATCGAACGATTGAAGGCCGCGGTACTCGCCTCGGCGCAAATTGTCCCCGAAATCTTTGGCGGCTACCAAGCCGACCATAACCGCTTCGTAGTCGCAGACGACCAACCAATAAACGAAATTGTTCACGAAGTTCAGAGCCCGTATAGCCCTGAAAATACGGCGTTTGACCTCAACCACGGTCCGCAACTTCAGCTTTTCGTTGTTCATCATGACCAGTACGACGTCTTACAAGCCTTTATGAGCCACTTATTAACTGATAGCACCGGTTTCAAAGAATACCTCTACTTACTAACTCAGGCTTACAACTATGACGACTTAAAGGATTATCAAAACGAACGTCGACTCCAACCAGTCATGACACAATTACAACGCAAGTTTTCCCGGCCACGGCCACACCCTAACTTGGTCACCACCGCCGTTAAACTACCGCACTACCCTGGCATCACCTTACGCCACGGTGGTCACGTGATGTTGAGTAGTAAACAGTTCATGCGCGTGCGGCGCGTAGCAAAGGCTCAAGACGTTGGTATTAGTGAAGCAATCCTAGCTGCGTATGCTAAAGCGCTTCAGGTTTTAACCGGCCACACGACAATTACCTTGCCATGTCCCATCAACTTTCGGCGCTTCGCACCTGAAGTCGAAAAGACGACCCGCATTGCGAACTTAACTAGCAACGTCTTTTTAACGATTAAAATTGACGCGGATGCGCCATTTAGTACTTTGGTCAAACAAGTTCACGATCTTTTGGAGACTGAACGCGAACGGGCCGCCTTCTTGTACCGTCTGACGAATTTGCAAAAAATGAATCACACGATGCCAGTTAGCCTGATGCGTAAAATGACTAAGCACTGGTTGGCACAACGACCGCTGACCTACACGAATTTCGGCGTCATCGATCAACAACGCTTGAAATTCCACGGCTTAACCGTGGTTAATTGCGTCTTTTCTGGGGCCTTTCGAACAACCCCAGCCATGGAAATCGCAGCCAGTACCTTCGCGGGGACTTGCACGCTCAGCTTCAATAGCAGCGGTTCTGAACGCGATTACCAATTATCAATGAAAATCTTGGAAAATATTCAAGCCCAATTACTCGTCTGGGCACAGACCAGTCTGCCATCCCCAGCAACGGGTGATGAAGTGATGCCAGCCAATGGATAAGCAGACTAGCAATCAAAATAGCCATTATCATTAAAGGTAATTCTCTAATGATAATGGCTATTTTGCTGATTTAAATGAGTGCTTCATACTTATTATTTCAATTGATAGAGCCTTCGTACCGATTGTTGTCCTTGTTTCTTAGCCACATCTGGCAGCGTCATTACCGTCAACCGAGACGTCGCTGCTGAATACTGCTTGAAGTTTGGCCGGATCAGCTGGGACGTAACGTCAGAAGCCACTTCAAAGTCAGATAGTCCGACTCGAATTTGCGTCAGCGGTTGAACATTGGTCTGGATGAAGTTATTGAGGAGCCCATCGTATAACCGACACAGACCGCCATCCGTGGCTTGCCAAACGGGCGCAGTCGCCGACCCGGGTGCCAGTTCAAAAGTCAATTCGACCCACGCAGACGTGACCGTAATGCTCGTTGGTTTAATTTGTAATTCACTCAATACTTGGCGCACTTCGTCCAACCGCTGATCGGCATGAAACGCCTGACAGCGGACGGTGAACTGGGGAAACCAGCTAACTGGCTCTCCCGCACACTGGGATTGCTGAATGCGCAACTGCCGTTCAGTTGCGACTAACGATTCTAAACCAAGTTGGTAACACCGTTCATATTGCGCACGTTCCGTTGGTAATGCGGGTACAATGTATTGCTTCATGGTCGTTCCTCCCATCACGTTCAACATCAGGACTTTATTATCGTTAGTGTAACGAGCAATTGGGCCAACGTAAACCGGCCAGTGCCATTTCATTGCTTAATTTTGTCAAAAGTTTCATTTAGTAACGTTTCTAAATTGGAATCCTTCTAATAAGTGTGGTTTAATAAGGTTGAATCTTATAAAGGAGAAACCGCGTCATGGCAGAAGATATGTTAGCACAAGCCTTACAACAATTAAAAGACCACAAGATCAGGGTAACGCCGCAACGGCAAATCATTTTGACCTACTTAGTCACGCACCACAACCACCCTTCAGTTGAAACCATTTACCAGGCTTTAGATACCCAACTGCCGAACCTAAGCTTGGCGACGGTTTATAACACTTTAAAGCTCTTTGTGGATCTAGGAATTGTCATCGAATTGCAAAACGGTGACGCCGGTACCCACTACGACTTCTTCGGACGGCCTCATTACCACGTCGTGTGTGAAAATTGCGGTAAAATTACTGACGTTTTTGAACCCGACCTATCCGGTGTTGAAACTAAGGCAGCCGAATTATCAGGTTACCTCGTGACGGGACATAATATGGAAGTTTACGGGCTATGCCCCGACTGCCAAAAACTTTTACAAGTCACAAAGACTGCGGATCTAAGACGGTTGAACTTAACCCGTAATGAAGCTTAATTAAACGTTGAAGCGGTTAGCTATCGTATTTTAGTTAAAACGTGGATCGGTCGTCACACCTCTGATTGTGTGATAACCCGATCCACGTTTCTTTATTTCAATTAACGTTTCTGACCAAATGCAAAATAGAGCCACGGGCCAATCGGCTGCACAAAGGCCAGTAGTAACCAACCTAGTTTATGCCCACGGCGCACGGACTTCGCTTTTAAAATATCGGTAATCACGATTGCACTAGCCGTCACTTCTAATGCCGCCAGCGGCAAAATCCGTTGAACAACGTGGCGTGAAAGTGGTTTTCGTGATGAGTGGTGTTGACAACAACGTTTAAACATCGTGCAAGCCCCCTTATATTAATTGCACCAAGTATACGCCCAAATCGGTGTAAGCGCTATCTAATTTAGTAGCCGGTCGGTCGCTTGCCGATAAATCGCGTACTGCCAATGGACAGCTGATCAATAATGGCTGACCCTTGTAGTAATTGCCGCTCAACAATCCCGACTTGCCCGTGGTCAATCGTAATAATCTGATAACGACTGCTCTCACGGATACGATGCTGATGCGGATTAATACAATTAACGTCGTAGGAAGCCGAACCGGCAACGACGTTTAAAACGTGGTCACCGATAACGTAGCTCGTCGAGAAATGAACGTGCCCAGTAAACACCCCACCCACGTTATGGCCCCGCAAAACTGAGAGTAGCGCTGGTGTATTTTGTAAAATTGCGTAGTGCATGTTAGTCATCGTTGGTCCGTCTAGCGGATGATGTAAGAACAAAAAGGCCCGCTTCGTCGGCGCTTGCCGCAGATGCTTGCCTAACCATTTTAGCTGTTCCGGGGCTAACCACCCAGCTTCATACCCGCTGACTTTTGAATCCAGAAAATAAAAGTCATTGTTGCCCAACCGCATCCGGTTCGCGTAATAGGGTCCCGGATCAGCGGGTAAATAACCTTCATAGAAGGCTTCCCGACAGTCATGGTTACCCAAGATCACCCGGACATGACAGTTAAATTCTGACTTCATCGTGTGAATAACGGCGTGCAACCGCTGATAATCATCAGCACCACCGTCATGAATCAGGTCACCGGTAAATACAATCAAATCAGGTTGAAACGGCAGTTGCCGGATGTCGTCAATAATCGTTGCCAATTTGACCCAAGGATCGATTTGTTGGTGGTGCACCGATACTTGGCCATGGGGCGTCAAATGTGGATCAGAAATTTGAATCACGTGTAAGCGCTGCATACTAATCACTTCTCTACCTTGCAGATTCACCAAACGGCTACCTATAATATAACTAGCAAACGTAAAGTTTAACCAACCCATCATATAAAAAAATTGTAAATTTCTTGATAGTAGCCCTTTACGCTAAAGTGGCTTATGATGGAATCAAACTTCTTTTCAGAAAATTAATTTAGTAAACGAGGGACCTTATTTGAAAAATATTTTAGTCGGACCGCGCGTCACTTTGGCCGTGCCTCAACCCGAAGACTTTGATGAAATTAGTGATTGGTACACCGACGCCGACTTTATGCGGCGGATGGACACCGCACCCGCACGCCCGCTATCCGGTGAAGACTTGGAACGAACTTACCGTAATTTGGATCGAAATACCGAGTTTTATTTTCACGTCCACAGTTCAGACGACGATCGCTTACTAGGCTTTGTCACGTTATACAATATCGAATGGACAAACCAAATTGCGCAGTTAGCCATCGCGATTGGCGACCCCAGCGATCGCGGTCAAGGTTATGGCACCGAGACGTTAAATCTTATGCTCAATTATGGTTTCAACGAGTTGAACCTTTATAAGGTCTGTTTGGACGTCATCGCAACAAACCAATCCGCCATCGCAGTTTACCAAAATAGCGGCTTTGAATTCGAAGGGACCAACGTACGGGCCGTCATGCGGGACGGGCATCGCTACGATTTATACCACATGGGATTATTTGCAGCCGACTTCCAACCACGCATCACCTTAAAATAATTAATCAGCTCAATTAGTTGCAGCCGCTAGGGTTTGCACTTATAATAGTCGCAGATTGATAGTAAGTGACCAACTGACTGTCAATCCTTAATATTCTTTAGTTTTTAGATTATTAGTGGCGTTGCTGCCATAACGTCGACTAGTGATTATTTTCATTCATGGACTCCCCCAAGTCTTATGAATGGGGTTCATCAAAGCCCCCACTTTGATGTTTCCTACTCCTTGACCACTGCATCCTTGATGTAGTGGCTTTTTTTATTTTCTGACTAAAGGCTGAAAGTTAAATTTAGGGATTGACTACCTGCGAGTTAATCCGGTTATCCGAATCACAATAGTAAGTCTGTTTTAGCGCAGTCGGGTAATCCAGGCATAACTATCCTTACTATTACGGTGTTAATAGCAGTTTTAGACTTTTAGTTTTCTAACTAAAAGTCGATCTCATTCCTGTTATATCAGCGGTACTTGTCTTCAGCAACGCAAGAATTTCAAATTAGAACACGATTTAGCGAAGGCAGCCAGAATTGGTGTGCTGTGTCGGCAAAATTGGCAGACGTGGGGTATCGGCTTTGAATCGAGGTCACAGACCGCAGTGTGGCTGGGACCGTCCCCCATAGCACACCGGTTCTGGCTACCGAGGTGGCTAATAAAAAGGGAAAAAGCAACGGCCCCACCGCTTTTCCCCTCAACGTTTCATGATTGACTAGATCTAACTGGTACAACATCTACTGCTTAGTAAATGCAATGCCACCAAGATTTAATCCTCTTCAATTTCTCCAGCCGAACGACCAACTCGTGCTTGTAGCCATTCCTTAACTTGAATAAGCACCCACGCAATTCCAGCGGTAAATAGCAACAGCATCAACGTTGAAATCATGATGACCAAAATAATTTGTAACCCTTCTGCTTTTAACACGTCCAGCTTCGTCACTAAGGCAATCCCGGATGGAATAAAAATTAAACTAATAATCTGGACGAAGAAGTTGCTCACACCTGCGACGTGTTCCAGCTTAACTACTTTAAAGGTCAGGAGTAAGTACAACATAATCATCCCAATCAACGCGGTCGGCATCGGAAAAGCTGGCCATAACTGACTGGATAAGTTTGACAGCAAGCTACTGGCAAATAAAATCACACCGTAAATCATAATCTGACGAATAAACATTCCTTTTTTCATTCAGTTTCCTCCTAACCTAAGCCAACGAAACTAGCAAATCCCGGTACCATGAAGTTCACTAAAATCCCCGCGATAACAAAAGCAATGGCGCCGGTTGCACCCGCGGCTTCGCTCACTTCAATGGCCTTCGTAGCGCCCACAGCGTTACCCGCAATCCCAAATCCCAAGCCTGCGCCTAGTGGATTCTTATGCAACTTAAACCAGCGAATAAAGTGATCACCCAGGGCGTAAATCAAGACTGAATTCAGAATAACCGCAAAGGCTGCGATCGCCTGATCACCACCGACCGATTCAGCTACCGGTAAGGCAATCGCGGTCGTTGCCGCTTGAACTAACATCGCACCCAAAGCTGCATCGGTTAAGCCTAATAATCGTGAGACGCCATAAATGCCAAACAGAGATAACAACAATCCTATAAACAGGGCAACTAGGATCACGTCCCAGTGTTTTTTGAAGATATCATTACGCTTATATAACGGTACGGCAAACGAGACCGTGGCCGGTGCAACCAACCAGAACAGCCAGTCGCCACCAATCTGGTACGCTTCGTAAACTTTTTGTACAGGTGTCCGTAGAATCGACGCCATCAATACCAATAAACCAATCCCGAGCAGCATTCCAAAAAACAACGGTTGGAATAGTACGAAGCGATTTGTTTTGTGATATAAATACTCGCCAATCCCATAAACTAGGACCGATAGTCCAATCCCAAAAAATGGATTATTGAGAAGATAATTCACACATTTTCCTACTTTCTTTAAGTGTCCATTAGTAACAAAAAAGGCGCCCCATCCGGGTCTAGTCATCATTTTCATGGTGGTTAGGCTCAGAACAGTGCACCAACACGGCTCTAAATTATCATTTTTTAATTATAGCATACTTAAGATTAATTTAATAGTACAATGACACCCATAATTTAATCTACAGTATAAAACATCAAAGCATATGCGCCAATTCCGGCATGGGTCGCAATCACTGCGCTAGTTCTCGCAACCATTAAGTCAGCTTGTGGCGCCACCTTTTTCAACAGGGCTTCCGGTTCATCCGCCACACTAGGATCGCCCACGTAGGAAATTCCGGCCGCTTCGACCCGCGTCGCATCTTGTAACTCCGCTAAGATTCGTTCCTGAGCTTTAATCAGCGCTTTCTTCCCGCGTCCACGGGTATAAAGTTTCAGCTTACCTTCAGCCAATTCGAAAACGAACTTCAGCTTAATCAAATTCGTCACAACGCCAGCTAATTTCGGCACCCGACCACCCTTAACCAGGTTGTCCAAAGTATCGACAAATAGGTAGGTCTTAGTGTGTTCACGAATAACCGTGATTTTGGCTAAAATTGTGTCTAAGGTGGCACCGGCATGCGCCATTCGTGCCGCCGTCAAAACTTGAAAGGCCATCCCGCGATCCGCACTCTGCGTATCGATCACCGTCACGTCCCCATCGCATAGTTCAGCCGCTTGTCGGGCCGCGTTAACGGTCCCGCTCAACGTCTCCGTTAGATGAAGTGATAAGACTTGGCTACCATCCGCAGTCAACGCGTCGTAAATGCTGACAAAGTTGCCGATCGGTGGTTGGCTGGTTGTGGGTAAACTGGGACTGACCCGCATTTGTTGGTCAAATTGGGCGGGGTCAACGGCCGTATCAGCAATCAAATCGCTCCCAAACCCGACTAATAATGGTACGACTGCAATGTTATATTGTTCAATTTCTGCTGCGGTCAGACGCACCGCAGAATCGGTCACGATTTTTATGCTCATAAGGAATCCCGCTTTCAACGAATTTGAGACTTATTATAGCATCGTCAATTTGGGGGAAGCTGAAACCCGCGGTAAATCAGCGTTCTGTACACCGATTAGTTGCCTGTATGTCGTAAATCGATTATAAACTTTGTAAAAGCGTGTGCTACGCAACCAAAAATCATTTTTTCAAATGAAAATCACGTTTTTACTATTTTGACATCACATTTCCTTCACGACCGCTCGTTATACTGTATTTATATTTATAGTCATTAAGGAACTTCCCATTCCTTAACGACCCCTAACTTCAATTCATTACCTCCCCAAGCAATGAATAGATGTGTGTGTATACTTAAATATTTACTTTCCCTTTTCCTCCGTATTCCCCGTACGGAGGTTTTTTGTTGGTATTTTTTCAGCCCAAAATTTAATTGTGAAATTATTTACATGTAGATAGTCCACAGTGTCTTGGCAATAACTTTGGTGCTTTTCACCGTTAAAGCGCTTCCAATTTTAAGTTATGATAGACCTTGTTAAGGAGGGTGAAATGATTCCCGCCCATAAGAGTCGACTTTTATAAAACTATCACAACTAATTTTGGAGGAGGTATTACGATGAAAGATTTTAAAAACAAAGTAATGTTCATTACGGGTGCGGCCCATGGTTTTGGCCAAGTGATCGCAGAAGGCGGTGCCAAGCGCGGCATGCGCTTAGCTCTCGTTGATATTGACGGTCCCGCCCTGGAGAAAACCTACAAAACCATTACTGATGATTTAGGCGCCGAAGCGATTATGGTGACCGCCGACGTTACGGTTGAAGATAACGTGGACAATGCCATTCAACAAACCATGGACAAGTTCGGCCAGATTGATTTACTAATCAACAACGCCGGTATCGCCCTTCCCGGCCGGATTTGGGAATTACCAAGCCGCGATTGGGAATGGATCATGCATATTAACTTGATGAGTCAGGTTTACGCCATGCAACGTGTCATTCCAATCATGTTGAAGCAAAAGACCCATGGCGACATTTTAAACGTTGCCTCCATTGCCGGCTTAGTCGACACCCCCGGGATGCCGTCATATCACGCTAGCAAGTTTGCCTCAGTTGGGATGACCGAAGCGACGGCTTACGACTTGCAACGGATCAAAGCTGACATTGACATGCACGTGATGTGCCCTGGCTTCGTTCAAACCGATTTGTACCATACCGAAAATCACCGGCCAGAACAATACAGTGACCCAAGTGATCCATACTATCAAAGCGAAGCTTACTTAAAGGGACAACAATTTGCGAAGTACGTTATCACCAACGGTAAACCAATCGACACGATCGAAGAGACCGTCTTTAAAGCCTTGGAAGATAACCGCTTCTACATTTTGACCCACCCAGAATTCAACCCATTAATTAGCGACCGGGTCAACCGGATCGTCAACGATGGCAAACCAGACGTCCACATTATGGACGGCATCATGTAACGTAGTCATTCAAAAGGAGTGTTTATTATGGCATTTGTAGTAAGTAACGATGATGTAAAGAACTTCTTAAAGTCACCTAGCATGAATGATCAAGAAGGGATTGGCTTCGCATACGCAACCGATCCAGCAACGTTAGCTAGCCTCATTCCCGCACCACTCAAATTAGTTGCGCCCGTTGTTTGCGGCTACGTTGTTCACATGGGCAAACCAACCTTTGGCGGCCCATACCTTGAACAAAGCTTGTTCGCATTAGTTAGCTACAAAGATAAGATGATGGGCGCTTACCCATTGACCTTATTGCTCCACGGCCCTGGTGCTGAAAGTGGTGTAATTGCTGGCCGTGAAGGCGCTGGTATTCCTAAGAAACTCGCCGACGCCATCGAATTACGGCGGACCGACGACGGCGCATACGCAACCGTTGACCGTCACGGCAAGACCTTAATGAAGGTTTCATGGGACGCGGGCGAACTCAACGATCCGTCAATCATGAAGCAGTTTGCTGGCCAATTAGCTTTAGGTAAAGAAGCTGAAATGAACAGTTTCTTCTACAAGTATGATATTGACCAACATGATGACGGGACTAACCACTTTGAAAATGTCCAACTTGTTGCCACCCAACTCCGTTCACTCTGTGACCAAGTTGAACCAGGCCACTTAGACATTGAAATGCATTCAACCCCTGACGATCCATTGGGCGAATTGAAAGTATTGAAGCCATTAGGTGCCGCTTGGTTCCACATGGATACATCGGTTATGTTCAATACGTTGAAACTCGACACGGTCGATGCCGACGTCACCATGCCGAAACTATTAACGGGCCGCTACGACCGGGGCTTCTTTAACCAGAAAGACACGACGTATATCATTTAACGATTAACTTTTTGAAAGGAAGGTTCAACTATGTCAGAAACCACTAAAGAATTAGTAAATAACGACTTATCCGACGTGATGTTTAACCGTCACTCGGTTCGGGCCTTTGACCCTAGTGTTAAAATCAACCGCGATGAATTGCAAACAATGATTTCGGAAGCAGCCACCGCACCATCCGCATGCAACTTACAATCATGGCACTTCGTCGTCATCGATACCCCTGAAGCTAAAGAAAAATTCAAAAAAGCTGTGATGAAATTCAACTATCCACAAGTGGACAGCGCTTCAGCCATCGTCTTCATCGCCGGCGATACCCAGTCACACTTGGTTTACCGCGACGTTTGGAACAAAGTTTACAAGGCTGGTAACATCACTAAGGAACGCTTGGATCAAATTCTAGGCACGTTCTTACCACTTTATGAAAATGCCACCCCAGACTTCTTAAAGTTTGACGCAACGATTGATTGCTCAACCGTCGGGATGCAATTACTCTTAGTTGCACGGGCCCACGGTTACGACGCCAACGCCTTCTCTGGGATTGACTTCGAAAAGATGATTCCAACCTTAGGCTTAGATCCAAAGCGCTACGTTCCCGTTATGGGGGTCGCAATTGGGAAAGCTGCTAAAGAGCCACTTCACACAACGCGTTACGATTCTAAAACTCAGACAGACTTCCTTTAAATTTTAATTCCTAGTTTTAACAAAAGCACCTGCTGAACAACTTTGTTCATGCAGGTGCTTTTGTCGCTTTTACTCAACCTACCCGTCTTTACAAAAGCGCTTTCATTCTTTATCATTAAGTTGAACTTATAGACTGACATATGGGGGATACGTCGTCATGAAATTAAAATCATTACTTAAAAAAATTGCCTTAGAATTTGAATTATCGACCACCATGTCATTGGATCACCATAATCCAGAAATTAAGCGGGCTGCCTTTTCCGATCCCCAGTTTGACCACAAATCAAACTGCTTGTATTTGCGTCCTAATGACGATTACGATGTTCAACTGAGTTGTTGGGAACACCAGCAGGAAATCGTTATTGGGTCCATTAAACTTGGCGCGCACTCGACAACAACGATTGCCCTTCAAAGCCAGTTGCTGAAACTCTTGATCCAAATCGGCCAGTCACTAGGCCCAACGGATAAACTGCAGGCTGATATCAACACGTTAGCGATCAACGCCATCACCGCCGACTTTGACACCACGTTACAGGCCGTAGTCAACTTATTGCAAAATCCAGTGGCCATCATCGACCTCAATGGTCAAATCTTATCCCGTTCACATACCACGAATATTAACGGTCCCAGTATCCACGCCGCAATTGAAAATAATAAGATTGCCCGTTGGTTACTAGAACACGGCTTTGCCCCGGACAACCCTAATTTTTTGACTCAGGTCTACATGGTTAACGACGATCTCGCCGCGGGACCCATGTTGATTACCCCGTTAGCCAATGCACATGAACCCATCGGCTATTTGGTCATGACCACTATGAAAACACCGTTAAACGACGTCCAAGCCCTATTGATCAACCAAATTGGTCAGGTGATTGCCGGCTCCGTCGTTAAGAATCAAATCATGCCGACCTCGGAGTCTCAGCGCGACCAACTCTTAAACATGCTGCTAACTGAACGCCAGAGTACCACCTTCGCAGCGCAATTCGAAGAACAACGGGCCGTTTTACCGGATGCCATGGTGCTCATTAAATGTGACCCACTGACTAACCAGTCGGCTCATATCCTCCAGCAGCGCCTGCAATACTTACTGGTGCCCCACTTCAAGCAAGTGCTCGTTTCAACGTTTAAACAGCAATGTTTCGCCCTAATTTCCATCAGCCTGGTGAATTATAACAGTCCCAAGTTTAAGACCACCTTACACCGAATTACCAAACAAGCCGACTGCCGCCTCATCGTTTCGCAGCACTACGTTAACCCGGAGGACACGTTCGCCGCTTACACCGTTTGTAACCGAACTGACCGGCTTAAGACGTACCGGGGCCGACTCGTCTTTTGTGAAGACCAATTTTACAACCTTGCCTTTGACCGGGTGAATCACATTGAAATCTTACCCTTCTTTATTAATCCGGCGCTACAAGAATTACTTGCCTACGACGCTAAAAACAACACCGCTTTAGTCGCCACCCTGGACGGTTATTTATGTGCCACCTGTAACCTGACGCAAACGGCTAAAAATTTGTACATCCATCCGAATACGTTACGTAATCGCTTGAGCCACATCACGGCACTCACCGGTTGTGACCTGCATGACGCGGAGACCTGTTTCAAACTAGCTTCGAGTTTCAAGTTACAACGCTTCTTAGTCAGCAACAACTACAGTCCAACCAATACACTACCTACCAACGATCCACAACCGCATCAACGGCGCGCGGACGAAACTAAATTTTAAAACGTAAAAAAGCTGCCCAGACTTCTGAGCAGCTTTTTTACGCAAGCCCCTCAAGCTATCTTGGGCCCCACTTTTATTATTTATCAACTGATCGCAATAATTCTAAGTCCTTAGCATCCACAAAGAACGTCACTTGTCCGGTTTCCAAATCAACCTTTGCCTTCACTTCCACACCCTTTGGAAAGATCCAGCTACTGCCAGAATCTAGCTTTAACGGCATGTTTCCATACGTTAGCGTCCGATAAGTCTTTTCCATTCGTGCTTACCCCTAACTTTAAATGCGTGTCACTTCTAGACAACCGCATTATACCGAGCCAATTCGTTAGTTAACAGAAAAAACACTTTTGACTTTCTAAACTTGGTAACTGCAAATCAAATCTGATAAAATATCGATTAACAATCAAACGACCCAGGAGGAATTAATTTGTTCTATTCATTTTTTGATCCAACCTATTTTTTAGTCATCATCGGACTGCTCATTTCCATGGCGGCGTCCGGTTACGTTAACCGCACGTTCCGGCATTTTGACAACTACCGTAGCCAGTCCAACTATTCTGGTAGTGACGCCGCCCGCTTTATTTTGGCGCAGTCCGGTATTAATAACGTCGGCGTCCAAAAAATCAGCGGTGACTTGACTGATAACTACAACGGTCAGACAAAAGTTCTCAGCTTATCTGAAGCGACCGCGGATTCCACGTCCGTTGCCGCCATCGGGGTCGCCGCTCACGAATGCGGGCACGCCGTTCAAGATCACGTGAACTATTGGCCAATGCGCTTACGGTCCGCCATCGTTCCAGTTGCTAACTTTGGCTCAACCCTTTCACTACCAATTATCATCGTCGGGGTACTGCTAAGTTACAATCAGACCATCATTCACATCGGGATCTTCCTATTTTCTTTAGCGCTACTGTTCCAATTAGTCACGTTACCCGTTGAATTTAACGCATCCCGCCGAGCCTTGCAGATTCTATCTGACGGTCAAGTGCTCACCCGCGACGAAATTCCGATGGTGCGCAAAGTACTCGTTGCAGCAGCCCTCACCTACGTTGCTGCCGCACTATCAACGTTCTTACAATTATTGCGGCTGATCCTGCTCTTCGGTGGAAACCGGGATGATAATTAACCGCACTGATGAAGATGCTTAATTTTTACTTATTACTTTTTTCATTACATTGAACTGATTCGTTCACACATTCTTCACACGACCTCGGTATGATAGCATCATAGCAATTGAGGTTAACTCAATCAGCTATAACACAACCTAAAATTTTTCATTTACTCCTCCAAAGTAATGAAATTCATAGTGGCATGTGATTCCCCGTCACATGTCTACCCTACTCCTTTTTCCACCGTATTCCCCGATACGGTGGTTTTTTTACATTCCTATTTTCATACAGTTATGTACATTGCTGTGAATAAATGGTATCGTTATTGAAAGCAACTCGCATTACTTTCATTTTACGGAGGACTTAAGCATGTTAAGAACCATCATCGTGGTGCTTTCAGGCTGGGCACTTATCGCGTTAACGGCGTGTGGACACACCGCTTCAACGCACCCCGCTAATCACCACGACGACGCACCCACGGCACGCACCGCACCTCGCAAACGCGTTCCCGGTGTCACACGAACGAATTTTGATCGGATTCAATTAGCAATTGAACCCGACGACTATGCCAGTACCATCGAGCAAGTCCACGCGCTCCTCGGTCAACCGAGCCAGACTAATAACGTGACCACCGTCGCACAACGTTCACTTAAAACCTACGTCTGGAAGCATCCGGACACTAGTTTAGAAGGCGCCATCATCAGCGTGAGTTTTCATGACGGTATTGCGGTCACGGTCAAAGTGCTGGTAAATACATCAGTTTTGGGTGGCAAGACCGCCGCGACTACCTTGGCTGGATCGACCGCGTCATTAAGCACAGCGGTCCACGGACTCAAATCGTGCTCTTCGGGGTCAGCATGGGTGGGGCCACCGTCGAAATGATGAGCGGTGAACAGTTACCCGAACAAGTTAAAGCCATCATCGCCGACTGCGGCTATACTAGCATTGAAGAGGAACTCGCCTACTTGCTTAAACGCCAGTTCCACTTACCGAAGTATCCCTTCGTCCCAATCGTTAGTTTTATTAACCGTCACCGCATGGGTTACTTTTTGAGCGACGTAAGTTCCGTTGAACAGCTTCGCCATAACGACCGACCGATTTTCTTCATTCACGGTGAAAAGGACGTTTACGTCCCTAGCTGGATGTTGAAAAAGAACTACCAGGCGGCTGGCGGGCCCAAATCCATGTGGCAAGTACCAGACGCTACTCATGCGGAGAGTTTTTGGATTGATCCCGCGACCTACCAAAAACACGTTGCGGCCTTTCTCGACCAATATTTATCTGCTAGAGTGTGACAAAAGGTGGTTAATTTGCGAGCATTAACATGGCATCCGTGATTATTTCTGGGTTTGGAATAGTCACGAATGCCGGGTTAAGCGGAACAAACTATCTTTTGTCACACGTTGCGACCATAATAAAAGTCCGCTCGGAAATATTTCTGAACGGACTTTTATTTAATTTAGTTTTAATAAACCACCTTAACGCGGGCCATACCAATTAATACACTGGCACCACCCATCACAACTGCAAAGATTAGTAACGTTCGTAACTGTGGCCAACTGAAAAATGTTTGCCAGTACGAAGCGGAATCTAACCAAGCGTTACTTAAGGAATCGATCATCTGAAACAAGACGACCGTCACTAACGTTTGTCGTTGTGACTTCTTTAAAACGGCCTTAATCGCACCTTGATACTGTTTAGTCGTGACTTCAATATCACTTAAATGCAGCTTGTAGATGGCCCAACTCAGATAGCCCCACGCCACTAAGCAGACGCCCAAATTGGTGAACTGCCAAATAACCAGGCTCGTGTTAACGCCAACCATCCCCGCCAAAAAGGACACTCCAAGACCACTTAACAATAAATAAGCCATGAGACCAACCGTGATATGATGCCCCGCACGGTCAAGAACGTGTTGTTCATACTCATCAAGCGTTCGATCGAGCCCGTAAAACCATTTTATGAGTCGTTGTGACCACGTGCTTTTTTCCATCATGATTTCCCCCCGTCCGTCCAACTATTCCTTTGTGTCGGCTTCCAGCCAAAATAACGTGTTTAGGTCCGTATTTAGTACACGGGCCAAGTTCAAACATAATGCCAATGAGGGATTATACTTGTCATTTTCAATCATGTTAATCGTCTGACGCGCCACCCCGATGGCTTCTGCCAGCCCCATTTGTGATAAATGGGCCCGTTGGCGGTATTCTTTGACCCGGTTCATTCAGTCCAGTTCCTTTCAATGTAAACTATATGTGACACTCTTTACTGACTAAATTAAGCTATTTAGGCTGTGTTGTCAACTATATTAGACAAAAACGGTCGCACTAATTTTTAAACGGGATGCGTGATCAGACGTGCTAAACGATCGGCCGTCCGGGCTAAGTTCTCAGGCCCCTGTTTCAACGCTGCTTTCAGTGTCATCACTTGATCCACAATCGGTAACACCGCAGTCACCCCTTGTTTTGCAAAGGTTGCCCCCGCCCCTTTTTGCCGACCAACTAGCAAGTAGCAGTTTTTCCCCGCAGCTTGCGCTAGGTGGCTGATTTGAATCGGCACTTTTCCCATAAAGCTCTGGTCATCAACCTGACCTTCACCGGAAATCACGAAGTCCGCTTGTTGCACGCGGGTTTCCAGTTGACTCAGCTCAGCAATCAATTCAAAAACAGATTGGACCTGGGCGTGTAAAAAGTACCGGAGCGCAAACCCGATTCCGCCGGCAGCCCCGTCCGCTGGATGATCACTGACGGCGCCAGTCGCAGTGCGCATATAGTGCGCCATCGCCTGATCATAGGACGCCACTTGGTTTGATGCCAATCCCTTTTGAGGGCCAAAAATTCGGGCTGCCCCTAATTTTCCAGTCAGCGGATTGGTCACATCAGCGGCACTTACAAACGTCACTTGCCGCAATGCCGGTAACATTTGACTAGTATCGACACGGCTCACACGGCCAAGGTCGGCGCCAACCATCGACAACGGTTGGTCCGTCGCATCGAAGAAACGTACCCCTAACGCGCGCAAAATTCCGGCACCACCGTCAACCGTTCCACTGCCACCAAGGCCCAAAATCACTTTGGTCGCCCCGCGTTCGACGGCCGCTTTGATCAACAACCCAGTCCCGTAAGTATTCGTGTTAGCCGGATTCAATCCCGACGTCAAAAATTGAATTCCCGAGGCCGCCGCCACCTCAATCACGGCAAGCTGTTGGGCTGCAAAATAACCGTAAGTCGCTTCAATCGGACGCTGGGCCAAATCGACCGTTTCAACGTCAACGGCTTGTCCACCCGGTTGGTTTGCCAAAAAGGCCGCCACCGTTCCTTCACCGCCGTCAGCGATTGCGACCTGACTAGCAGTAACCCCGTACTTAGCCAACTGGTCCGCCACGGTCTGATTAGCTACCATACTGGTCATAGAATTCTTAAACGAATCAATTGCAATTAATGCGTGCATGCCAATACCCTCTTTATTTATTAAGACGATTAGTTAAAAGTCTTTTGTCTTTAAACCTTAGTTATTTTCAGTATAAGCGTCTATAATCATCGACACAATCCGCGCCATGCTTTACTCACGCCCCTAGAACACGTATGCTTGTCGAGAAGACACTTACTAAGGAGAACAACATGTTAACAATTAATTACCAAGCAACATCACTCCAATTTGAAACTGATCCGGAGGTCTTTTCCCCAAGCGGCTTAGACCTTGGGACCGAATCCATGATGGAACAGCTTCACACTAAGGATGGGCTCCGCGTTTTAGACCTCGGTTGCGGATTCGGCTTTGTCGGCATCTACCTTGCCACTCAGTACCCCCACGACCGGGTAACCATGGTCGACGTCGATCAAAACGCCGTCGGACTGTCCAAGATGAACGCCCAACGTAACCACGTCACCCCAACGATTTTACAAAGTAACGGTTTTGAAAAGCTCACTGGTCAGACCTTTGACCTCATCCTGTCAAACCCGCCCTATCACACCGATTTTGCGATCGCAAAGGGCTTCATCGAAAATGCCCAGCATCAATTAAGTATGGGCGGACACATGTACATGGTTACCAAGCGGCGCACTTGGTATGAAAATAAGCTCAAGAGCACCTTTGGAAATGTTGAAGTCACCGAATTAAACGGTTACTACGTGTTTTACGCTGAAAAACGGCCGTTTGAAAAGCAAAAGCAGAACCAGGCTAAGGAACATACCTTATCGAAAAAATTACAACGTAAATATGAACGCCAACCTAAGCGTCGCCACCGCACAAAGTAAAAACGGTCGTGCAAACGGATACAAAAACAGTTATGATTAAAGTAATCTCAAATCAAGTGGGGGTATTTTTACATGGAAGCACTTAAAATGATTCAATCCCGGAAAGCCATTCGGGAATTCAGTGGTCAGATTTCTGACGAACAATTACAAACGATTTTAAAGGCTGGAAATGCCGGTGCCGTAGGGATGAGCCAGTTCGAAAACTACCGCATCATTGCCGTTCAAAAACCAGCAATCATTTCACAATTAAACGGCCTGCACGGTGCGCCAACAGCTATCATCGTCGCAGCTAGTGCTGCTTCAACTATGGAAGCCGTCTCTGCCGGTGTTATCGTGCATAACATGGAACTCGCTGCCGAAGACCTTGGTTTGGGTGCTAACTATAACATGGCTAGCCTCGGTTCAATTCCAGCTGATATTTTACCAGCCGGCTTCAAGCCTTTGATCGTCCTTACCCTTGGCCAAACGACCGAAACATTCACACCACGGGATCTCCCAGATGATCGGATTCAAAAAGAAATTATTAAATAAGTAACCGAACACCAATTAAGACAAAACCGGAGTACTAATTGCCAATCAATGGCAGTTAGTACTCCGGTTTTTAGTTTTTTATGTTATGACTTAATCATCTAAGCCCAAACGCTTAAAGATATCGTCCACGTGCCGTAAGTGGTAATGGTAATCAAACGCATCGTCGATCGCCGCTTGGTCTAAGTGTTTACGAATCTCTTCGTTACCTTCAACTAACGGCTTGAAGTGGAGTTGTTCATCCCACGCCTTCGCAGTCAATGGTTGAACCAAGTCGTACGCTGATTCACGGGACATGCCCGTATCGATCAACTTCAAAAGTACCCGTTGGCTGTAAATTAAGCCGTACGTTGCATCCATATTTTGCTTCATTCGTTCTGGGAATACCGTCAACGTTGAAACAATTTTATTGATACGTGTCAAAATGTAATCAATTAAAATGGTGGAATCTGGCAAGATAATTCGTTCAGCGGAAGAATGTGAAATATCACGTTCGTGCCATAACGGAACATCTTCATACGCGGTCATCATGTGGCCCCGTAAAACTCGTGCCAACCCAGTAACGTTTTCTGAACCGATTGGGTTCCGCTTATGTGGCATTGCGGAGGACCCTTTTTGCCCCTTGTTGAAGAACTCTTCAACTTCGTGCGTTTCGGATTTTTGTAATCCCCGAATTTCGGTCGCAATCACTTCAACGCTCGTTGCCATCAAAGCAATGGTGGCAATGTATTCCGCGTGCAAATCACGTGGTAATACTTGCGTTGAAATTTCCTGCGCACGAATCCCCAACTTGTCACAAACAAATTGTTCAACAAATGGTGGAATATTGGCGAAAGTACCAACCGCACCACTGATTTTACCCGCTTCAACGCCCGCTGCCGCGTGGTCAAACCGTTCGATATTGCGATTGATTTCAGAGTACCAACGCGCTAATTTAAGCCCAAAGGTCGTTGGTTCCGCATGAACCCCGTGTGTCCGGCCCATTTCAACGGTATATTTATATTTTTTAGCCTGTTGTGCTAGTGTTGCGCGTAAATCCTGTAAGTCCTGACGAATAATTGCGTTTGCTTGCTTTAAACGGTAGCCTTGCGCCGTGTCAACCACATCGGTACTAGTTAAGCCGTAGTGGACCCATTTACGTTCGTCCCCTAATGATTCGGAAACGTCCCGGGTAAACGCCACGACATCGTGATGCGTCACGGATTCAATTTCGGCGATCCGGTCAACGTCAAACTTAGCGTTGTCCCGAATTTTTGCAACATCTTCGGCCGGAATCTTTCCTAAGGCTGCCCAAGCTTCATCCGCAGCAATTTCTACTTCTAACCAAGCTTGATACTGGTTTTCTAGCGACCATACTTTGTCCATCTCAGGACGCGTATAACGATCAATCATTGCAAATCCTCATTTCTATTCACTTATTCACTAACAAAACACGAACATTATTATATCACACTCCTTCAGTTATTGGTAGGGACGAACAATGAAAACATTTACTTATTTTTCGTTAGTTACGTCATAAAACCGCTTATATTTCAGTAAACCCGTCGTAACTATGAACATTAAAAAGAACTCTAAACAAGAACATTCGGTTTTAAAGTTGCGTTTTGATATAAAAATTGCTATACTCATTCCTGTTGGAGTGGTGAACGTTTCACTGCTCTTTGCTATTGAACATTCATAATTAAACTATTTTAATGAGGTGGAAAACATGGCATCAGTCGTAGTAGTAGGTAGCCAATGGGGCGATGAAGGTAAAGGAAAGATCACGGACTTTTTAAGTCAGGAAGCAGATGTGGTATCACGTTACCAAGGCGGCGACAACGCTGGCCACACCATCGTATTTAATGGTAAGACTTTTAAATTACGGCTGATTCCATCGGGGATCTTTTTCCACGACAAGCTTGCCGTAATTGGTAACGGCGTCGTTTTAAACCCTAAGTCGTTAGTTGAAGAATTACAGTATCTTCGTGACAACGATGTTAACCCGGATAACCTCCGGATTTCTAACCGTGCGCACGTCATCTTGCCTTACCATATCGTTTTAGATGGTGCCCAAGAAAAGTCTAAAGCTAGCGGTAAGATTGGAACGACCAACAAAGGAATCGGCCCAGCTTACATGGACAAGGCTGAACGGATTGGGATTCGTATCGCAGATTTATTAGATAAGGATACTTTTGCCGCACTCTTGAAGCGGAACTTAGCAGAAAAGAACCAGATTATTACCAAACTTTACGATCTGGAACCACTTAAATTTGATGATATTTTTGAAGAATACTACGAATACGGTCAAACTTTGAAGCCGTTCGTGACCGACACTTCCGTTGTCATTAACGACGCCCTCGATAATGGCAAACGTGTCCTCTTCGAAGGTGCCCAAGGCGTCATGCTCGATATCGACCAAGGGACTTACCCTTACGTCACTTCTTCAAACCCCGTTGCCGGTGGCGTGACTATCGGGAGCGGCGTTGGTCCTTCTAAGATCGACAATTGTGTCGGTGTCTTAAAGGCCTATACTTCTCGGGTTGGTGACGGTCCTTTCCCAACTGAATTATTTGACGAAGTCGGCAACTTCATTCGGGAAACGGCTCATGAATACGGCACCGTTACAAAGCGGCCTCGCCGGATTGGTTGGTTTGACAGTGTCGTACTTCGCCATGCCAAACGCGTTTCTGGTTTAACTCACCTGAGCTTAAACTGCCTAGACGTTTTAACCGGCTTAAAGACGATCAAGATCTGTACCGCCTATGATTTAAACGGCGAGACCATTTACCACTACCCTGCTAGCTTGAAAGAATTGGAAGCTTGCAAACCCGTTTACGACGAACTACCTGGTTGGGACGAAGACATTACTGGTGTGAAGACGTTAGCCGAATTACCAGAAAATGCGCGTAACTACTTAAAGCGGATCGAAGAACTCGTTGGCGTTAAGATTGCAACCTTCTCAGTTGGCCCTGACCGTGAACAAACTAACGTGATCGACCACGATATCTGGAACTAATCAAGGGAGTGTTCGTTTATGGCAATGGAGATTTTTGATTACGATGATATTCAATTAATTCCGAATAAGTGTGTGATTAATAGTCGTTCGGAAGCTGATACAACGGTCAAATTGGGCGACCGAAGCTTTAAAATTCCGGTGGTTCCCGCTAATATGGCAACCGTTATTAATGAAGACCTCGCCAAATGGCTGGCTAGTCACGATTACTTCTACACCATGCACCGCTTCGCCCCCGAAACTCGGCGGGCCTTTGTGGAAAGTATGCACGCGGACAACTTGTTTGCCTCGATTTCCGTCGGGGTCAAGCCGTCCGAATACGATTTTATTGATGAACTGGCCATGCACGATGCCGTTCCTGAATACATCACGATTGACATCGCCCACGGTCACGCCGACAGCGTGATTGAAATGATCAAGCACATCAAAAAGGTCTTACCCGCCAGCTTCGTTATCGCTGGTAACGTTGCGACGCCGGCAGCCGTTCGTGACTTGGAAAACGCCGGTGCCGATGCGACCAAGGTCGGCGTCGGTCCTGGTAAGGCCTGCATCACGAAGATCAAAACCGGTTTTGGTACCGGGGGCTGGCAGTTAGCGGCCGTTCGTTGGTGTGCCAAGGCGGCCAGAAAACCCATCATTGCGGATGGCGGTGTCCGGACTAACGGTGACATTGCAAAATCCATTCGGTTTGGTGCGACCATGGTCATGATTGGCTCAATGTTAGCTGGTCATCAAGAATCACCTGGTAACGTTATTAAGATTGACGGTAAGACTTACAAACAGTATTACGGTTCAGCGAGTGAGACCCAAAAAGGGGAACACAAAAACGTTGAAGGTAAGCAAATGTTAGTCCCTTACCGTGGACACTTGGCAGATACTTTAAATGAAATGCAAGAAGACTTACAGTCCGCCATTTCATACGCCGGTGGTCGGGATCTCAAGGCGATTACGAAGTGTGATTACGTCATCGTTAGAAATTCAATTTATAACGGCGATTCACTTTAATGTACAAACTCAAATAACGGATCAGAAATAGCCAATATTTCTGATCCGTTATTTTTTATCATTATGTTTCATTTTTTTGACCTCCCACAGTTTGCCCTGACAATCACAATGAAAGCGGTTATAATTAAGCTATATCACTAATCGAGGTAAGCACTTATGGAACATAATCGAGTTTTACGCCTGGAACACGGCATTAATTTCCGTGAGCTGGGTGGTTACGAGAACGCAGCCGGTAAGACCCTCAAGTGGCAGAAACTGCTTCGTTGTGGCGGCATGTCCCTCCTAACCAAATCAGATTTAGCCTATTTAGATCAATACGGTCTCCGTTATGACATCGACTTGCGCCAGGAAGCCGAGGCTCAAATGTCACCGGACCGGTATCCTAAACACACTAAGTACCTTAATACCTCCGTTTACCCGTTCGCAGATAATCGTCGGTTCGATCGGCGCGTCAAGCGCTTGATAAAACGGCTCGTGGTCGACGATTCTTTTAACGCGCAAACTTACGCACAGATGGTTACTGATAGTCATCCCGTTAAAGTCTGGCAACAGTTTTTCGCCACTTTACTGGCTAATACCGAACCGAATCAATCAGTCCTATTTCACTGTGCGGCTGGCAAGGACCGGACCGGCGTAGCGGGGGCCCTCATTATGACGGCGCTGGACGTACCGCGTGAGACGATTATGCAAGACTACCTACTCACCAACGCCGTCTTCATGGCCGCTGACAGTATGGATACTGATACGATCATCACTAAAGCCAACGCGGGTGACCTCGCAAGTCAGTTCAACGTGGCGATGTCCGTTGAAGCGGACAACTTAAAAATGGTTTTCCAGGTATTCGACGACCTCTACGGCGGCGGCATGGGCTATTTGCACAACGTCCTCGGCCTATCGATTGCTGACATCAACGACCTAAAGGAACTTTATTTGGAAGCATAACCAGCCGGACTAGGTTATAAATGATTAATTCAGCTTGCGTGTTAATCCAATAATGCTCAAGTCTACCGCTCACCTTTCAACCTTAAACAAGCTATCAAAAAAAGAGCGTCCTATTATCAGCAACAGACTGTTACTGATAATGGGACGCTTAAGCTTCAACTATTTTAATTCAGAACTACTGTCTAGCTGTAGGCTGCCAGTGACGCTATCGGCCGTGCAGGCGCTGCTGGCAGCCGGAAGCGACTAATTAATCAACGCTAAGTTTGTCTGTTTGACTAATACTTAGAGAATCGGCGATAGCAACCGTGAAAAGGTCTGCTTAAACTTCAACCAGAAAGGCTGATCTTCGAAATCTTGAACCGTAATTAGGCTGCTGAGCGCTTGGTCACGTAGGAAGACGCTTTCCAATTCTTTGGCGAGATCCGTATCGTATAAGAAGGCATTCACTTCAAAGTTCAACTTGAAGCTTCGGAAATCCATATTGGCTGAACCGACCGAAGCGACCTGACCATCAATGACGATGGTCTTGGCATGAATGAAGCCATTATTGTAATAATAAATCTTCACGCCGGCTTCAGCGAGTTCACGCGCATAATATTGCGTTGCCCGGTAAACAAATGCATGGTCCGGCTTGTCTGGAACCATAATCCGAACATCGACACCGGACATCGCCGCAATTCGAATGGCGTCTAGCACGGAATCATCGGGGATTAAATACGGGGATTGAATCCACAGCCGGTGTTGCGCAGTCATAATCATCTTGATGTATCCCATTTTGATCTGCTGACCATCACTATCGGGACCACTCGAAACAATTTGTAACGACGTGTTCCCTTTTACTTTAATCACTGGGAACATTTCAGAAGTTGGAATAATGCGATGTTCCGCATCCGTTGCGTTCCAATCACGAATAAACCGTTCTTGCAGTTCGAAGACGCCGGAACCCACAATGCGCAAATGGGTGTCGCGCCAATAACCGAACTTCTTGTCACGCCCAAGGTACTGGTCACCGACGTTGAAACCACCGACATAGCCGACACGACCATCTGTCACCACAATTTTACGGTGATCACGGAAGTTTAATCGGAAGTCGAGTACTGCGGAATGCGCACCCAAGAACGGCCGCGCGTGCCCGCCAAGTTCTTCTAAATGCTTGAAGAAACTGCGGAACGTCCCCATTGACCCCCACGGATCATAGAGCACCCGCACGTCCACGCCTTGAGCCGCTTTACGTTCGAGCAAGTGTAATAGTTCGTTTCCAATCTTATCATTGTAAAACGTGTAATATTCAATATGAATATGTTTTTGCGCCGCTTCAATATCCTGAAACATGGCGTGAAACTTTTCATGACCATCCGTAAAAATTTTAACCCGGTTCTTACGACTTAACAGTGCCCCGTCCGAATTCAAAAACAGGCTGACCATCCCGCGAACCGAACTCGTAACCGCATCGGCCGGCATTAGTTCGGCCCCCAGCTCCTCGCGTTGGCGTTGAATCATCTGGTCTAATCGAATCTGAGTTTCCTTTTTCAAACGGAAGATCCGATTCTTCGGTAGCTTCCGGCCAATGAACGCGTACGCAACGAAACCGGCGACCGGAATCATGATCAACACTAACAGCCAAGCCCACGTCGCCGCAATATCACGCCGGTCGCGAAAGACCGTGATAACTGCCGCCACCGCGTTAATAATCACGATGACGTTAAAAATTGGCAAAATATATTGCAATGAAGGCACCCACCTATTCTAATAATAATTTCATTTTACCGCAGAACCCATAGCAATAATAATCTTTTGCGAATGTATTTTTTGCATTTCTACATAAAAACAGTAATAATCTTGTTTATTAGGGAGGATTCGCAATGTTAGCAATCTTTGGCGTTCACGGACTTGGCCCCATCCGGATGTTTCACATGACGGAACGAGTGGCTGGTCCCCGGGCCGCAGTTGGCCTGTTATTAATCATTATTCTACTAGCAGTTGCCTACAATTATTTTCGTAAGCATCGTTAAAAAACATTCTATTTAATGGGTTCCGACAACCGTCGGAATCTATTTTTTTATATTTATAATTGTAAATTAGATACCGTTTACAAAGCTTAATTTTACGCACTTTTACCGACTTTAATGTTTCCGGCCCAACTGGCGCTTTAGTGAAATCGCCTAAAACAATTTTTTAATTTGGATTAATTAGCCATTACATATTATCGGAACCCGCCTAAAATAGGCACCACTAAAACGAATTGGGGCGATGTTTATGGACTTATCACACAACCGATTACTTCGTAAGAAAGATATTAATGAGATGCTCGCCAACTATCACAGTCCCCTTCACAAGGAAATGAAAACTTTTGACCTTACCATGCTCGGAATTGGTGCCATTATTGGAACCGGGATCTTCGTTTTAACGGGGACCGGGGCACTGACAGCCGGACCCGGGTTAATGATTTCATTCGTTATCGCTGCGATTGCCTGCCTCTTTGCCTCGTTATGTTACGCTGAATTCGCCGCAATGGTTCCCGAAAGCGGGTCAGCTTACACTTACTCCTACACGACGTTAGGCGAAATCATCGCCTTCATTATTGGCTGGGACCTGATGCTTGAATACCTCTTCGCCGTCTCAACCGTTTCCGCTGGCTGGTCCGGGTATTTTCAATCATTTATTGCCGGCTTTGGCTTAAAGCTCCCCGCAGCATTGAGCGCTGCAATGGGCTCCACGCCAGGTGTCACCAGCTATTTCAACTTACCAGCATTTACTATCATTCTATTGATCACCGCACTATTATCCGTGGGCGTTAAAGAAACGAAGCGGGTCAACAACATCATGGTGGTCATCAAACTTGCCATCGTTGTCCTCTTTATTTTCACCGCCGCTCGTTTCATCAAACCCGCCCACTGGTCACCACTACTTCCATTCGGAATGAAAGGCGTCTTTACCGCGGCTTCCAGTGTCTTCTTTGCTTTCATTGGTTTCGATGCCATTTCATCAAGTGTTGAAGAAACTTTGGAACCTTCCAAGACCTTGCCCCGCGCCATGTTAACGTCACTCGGCATCTGCACCATTCTCTACGTTGCCGTTTCTGCTATCATGACCGGCGTTGTGCCTTTCCGGATGTTTGCTAAGTACATCGACCATCCCATTTCCGCCGTCTTGATCTACTCCGGTCAAAACTGGATTGCCGGGATCGTCGACATTGGTGCCATTCTTGGCATGACCACCGTTATGTTGGTCTGCTTATACGGTCAAACGCGGATTTCCTTCTCAATGTCTAGAGACGGCCTACTCCCTCACCTGTTCAGCGACATCAGCAAAAAATCGGACGCACCCGTTAAATCAACCGTCCTATTCGGTTTTATCGCCGCTATCATGGGTGGCTTTATTCCCCTCGCAGCCTTAGCTGAATTAGTTAACATCGGGACGCTGACCGCCTTCGTTTTGGTTTCATTTTCCGTCCTACACCTTCGTAAGACCCAACCTAACTTACGGCGGCCATTCCGCACCCCGTGGGTTCCATTCGTACCCATCATGTCAATCATCAGCTGTGTCTTCCTGTTAATCAACTTGAAACCCGTTACGTGGTTACGCTTCGTTATCTGGTTAGCAATCGGCATGTGCGTTTACTTTGGCTACTCAATCAAGCATTCTAAGCTTAACGGTATCATGGCCAAGAAAACCACGGTCCTAACCAAGAACGAGACTAAGGGCATCAAGTAATTCCTTAGTCACACACCTCAATATGCTTCCCATCGACGGATGATCAAACCGGCTGCAATGCCGACTTGGTTACCCGTCGATTTATTGTTTTAGGCTGTAAAATCGGCGTGTTTTGAAACTTCATTCAGCTTACAAATCCCATCATAAAGTTGATTAAAAACCGGCATTTCCAAGTGGCTAATTATTCAATCCCGACTAAAGACTAGTATAGTATGAGGCACTTATTGATTGGGAAACAGCGGAGGTCGCATACCAATGAAGAGTCAAAAAGTTCAACAGCGGTCAATCTTTGGCATGTTGATTACCCTGGGTGTCGTTTACGGCGACATCGGAACATCGCCACTATACGTTATGAACGCCATTATTAACGATAACGGCTCATTGGGGAAAGCCACGCCCGAATACGTGATTGGCTGCGTCTCCCTTATTTTTTGGGCCCTAATGTTAATTACGACAATCAAGTACGTTTTAATCGCCTTACGTGCGGATAACCACCACGAAGGCGGTATTTTTGCGCTATACGCACTCGTTCGTCACCGGGCCAAATGGTTGATCTTCATTGCATTAATTGGCGGGGCCGCGCTACTAGCTGACGGGACGCTCACCCCCGCCGTGACGGTCACTTCTGCCGTTGAAGGCTTACGGGGCATCGCCAGTTTTACGGTCTTCAGCCAACACCCGCGGCTTGTTCCGATAACCGTCAGCGTGATTTTGCTAGTCCTCTTCATGATCCAAGGCTTTGGCACGGCCGTCATTGGGCGTTCCTTTGGCCCCATCATGTTGCTCTGGTTTAGTGCGATTGGCGTCTTCGGTGTACTCAACATCGGGCAAGCGCCAGAAATTCTTAAAGCCTTCTCCCCCCTATACGCCTTGCAAGTCCTGTTTAGTCCAACCAATAAAATGGGAATTTTCATTCTCGGGAGCGTCTTTCTTGCAACGACCGGTGCGGAAGCCCTGTACTCCGACATGGGCCACGTTGGCAAAGCCAACATTGACGCGACCTGGCCCTTTGTTTACCTAACACTGACCTTAAACTATTTAGGCCAGGGCGCCTGGATTATCGGACACTACAACCACGCGCCGTGGCAAAGCGCGACCAACCTCAATCCATTTTACGAAATGATTCCAGTAAACCTCCGGATTGCCATGATCGTAGTCGCAACGCTAGCCGCCATCATTGCTTCGCAAGCCTTAATTACCGGCTCATACACCCTCGTGGACGAAGCAATCGGGCTTAAATTTCTGCCCCGCATGCTCATTCGACATCCCAGTAACGTGCGCAGTCAGATTTATATCGGTGCCATTAACTGGCTCCTATGTGCCGTTACGTTGGGTATCGTTTGGATTTTTCAAACTTCAGCGCGGATGGAAGCCGCCTACGGACTAGCCATTACCATTACGATGTTAATGACAACGATCCTACTCAGCCAGTGGATTCGCATGCGGGGACACCGCAGCTTGTCGCTAATGCTCTTAGTAGGTTTTGGGTTACTCGAAACGGTCTTTCTGACGGCCAGTTTAACGAAGTTCATTCATGGTGGCTATTTAACCTTGGGCCTAACGCTAGCCATCTTCTTAATCATGGTAATTTGGTTCTTTGGTAACCGCAGACGGCTCCAATACAACCAGGCTAATGAGCAAATCTGCCTTCTAAACTACCGCCAGCAACTGATCCAGCTTAGCCACGACGACCGTATCCCAATCTTTGCCACGAACTTGGTCTATTTGGCAAAAATCGACCGGCAACACCGGGTCAAACGATCCATTCTGTACTCCATTTTAGATAAGCGTCCCAAGCGGGCTAAAGTTTACTGGTTCATCACGATTAACGAAACTAACCGCCCTTACGACTGTAACTACAGCGTGGACATGTTAGGAACCCGCAATATTGTCGAGGTTCGCTTAAACTTAGGATTTCGTAAATCCCAACACGTGAACCTCTACCTCCGCCAAATCGTGACAACTTTAATCAATAACCACAGTATTGACACTCAGCGCTCCGCCTACGGAACGCTTCACCCCCGGTTAGTCGGTGATTTTAAATTCGTCGTTCAAAATCAGCAGGTGATGGATCTCGCAAATTACCCGGCGATGCCACAACTGGACCGCTTTTTAATTGGCGGACGCGTCCTTCTACAAAATATCACCCCTTCGCCGGCCATTTGGTACGGCTTGGAATTCAGTGATGTCTTGGAAGAAACGACGCCATTATTTACAACGCCGGCAACGGACCCAACGTTAACTAGTCTGACCGTCCGCCACGCGATGCATCCCCAAAGAGGCAAGCCCTATCACGCTAAATCATCCGATAATGACGACTGATTTCATTGCTACGCACCCATCAAAAAGCGGTATTACGGAAACTTGAAGAAATTCCGTAATACCGCTTTTTGATGATGCTAAACACGACAACTTTCACTTTAACACTTATAGATATTTCCAAATTAGCCGCTCCGTCGGGTAGCCTTGCGTGCTATGGGGGGAACTGCCCCAGCCAAAGTACGGTCTGGCGCCTCAATTCAAAGCCGATAACCCACGTCTTTGAATTGCCCCCCAAGATTGGCAGCCAAAAATCATCTGCCAATCTTGCCGACACAGCACGCAAAACTACCCGACTGCGCTAGAAATAACTTTACTATTGTTATTACCGTCAGATAATCGGAGGTTGTCACTGATGGTATCGGTCGTGAAGGTGGCGTTAGAGCGGCGCTTTTTTGCCGGTCTTTACACCATGGACGGTCCGGGACAATTGCGCTTTTTGCAATTATCTCGGGCGAGGAGCTAGACCGCACCCCAGGCTAGCTCCGGTCCCACGACCGCATATCATCAGTGGCAACCGGAATAGCTCGCAAAATTTACATTAATCTAGATACTGATACAACGGTAATCAATTCCTAAATTTTATTTTCAACCTATAATTATTGACCTAAGCTGGATTCTTTACACCATCGACAGCTTCGGTGTCCGCAGCTGATTGTTGTTCTTCAGCGTAAGCTTTGCGGTCACTGAGCTTAAAGAATGGCCAGTAACAAGCGACACTCACGATTAATTGAATCAATTGCCAAACTGGTGCGCGCCAGTCGCCCCCTGTAATGAGGTAACCGTTGATCATGGTTGGCGTTGTCCATGGTACTTGTGCGATCACCATGCCGATAACACCGTATTTAATCAAGAAGTAACTGATTCCTTGCAAGACCATTGGAACAGTAATAAATGGAATCATCAACGCAGGGTTCAAGACCACTGGGAAACCAAACATGATAGGTTCACTGATTTGGAAGATGGCTGGTAAGAAGCCTAAGCGACCCAATTGCTTGTAACGCTGACTTTTAGCAAATAGCATACAAATAACTAATCCTAAAATCGCACCGGTACCACCAATGTTCATCCCGAAGTTTAAGAAACCATCGGCAGTGATGTGAGTAGCAGCGTGGCCGTTTGAGACCGCGTTAATATTCGCCGTTAAGAATTGTAAGTAAACGGGTGAAGCGACCGCCCCGATAACGTTGTTCCCGTGAATCCCAACGGTCCACATGAGTAACGTTAAGAAGAGGATAAATTCAACACCCCAGAAGCTGTTCAAACCAACAACTAATGGTGAGAAGATGGTCTGAATAACACTGTTGATTTGAATGTTAAAGACGACCCGAATGATCCAAACAACTAGTAAAGCAGCACTACCAGGTAGCAATGATGCAAACGAACTAGCAACGGCCGGTGGCACGGCATCGGGCATCTTAATGACAATGTGACGCTTGATAAAGAAGCGCATGATTTCAGAAGATAGAATTGCAATAACAATGGCTGTAAACATCCCACTAGAACCGAGGTCGGCGAGATCAATGGTCCCCTTACTGTTCAACATCGCTAGTAAGAAGGCAACCGTCCCAATCGCCGTCCCGGATAGTGGATCAATATGGTTGGCTTTAGAGGTTTGGTAACTCATCCCAACGGCAACGATCAAAGCCAAGATACCAAACGTCATGGTAACTGGCGCTTGAAGCATGGGCTGAATTGGCTTAATAAAGTTAGCCCAACCGTTGATTGGTAGGTTGGCAATAATCATAAAGATACTCCCAAACACCGTGAACGGCACCGTAATAATCATCCCGTCCCGTAAAGCAACGAGGTATTTCATGTTCCCGAATTTGGCCAAAGCTGGCGTAAATTTATTCTGGAACCAATTAGTTAGCGTTTTCATTTTATCAACTCCTAATTTCTTTCAACACATTCACAATACCATAGGCCTGTGGTATTGTAATTAAAGAAATTGCTCACTAAATAACACAAGTTGAAGGTGAAACTATGCGCTATAGTTTTAAAGATAAGGACCGTTCGCTGCCGCTTTACTTAGATAGCATCGGCTACGATTGGCGTCAAGAGGCGGTTAACCGCCCCCAAGGCTATCCATATGTTCATTGGCTCCAGACTTACAGTGGTAATGGGATTGTAGAAATTGAAAATCAAGCCCTCAAGTTAGCTCCGGGTCAGGGCATCCTCATCAATCAAGGAATCGCGCACCGTTACCATAGTGAAAATTCTGATGAAACCACCGAATGGCGGACCGGGTACTTCACGTTTGGTGGTGCCCTGGTTAGTGAGATTACAACGACGCTGGGCTTTCACGACTACTTATACTTGGCCCAACCCGATGAGAAAATCAAAGACTTCATCAAAAATCACTACGATGAGATCGAGAACCGGGATCCATTTCGAATCTACGGCTCTTCCGAACTCGTCTACAGCTTTCTACTGATGCTCAAAAAGTATATGTTGGATAATCCGCGTAATCAGCAAAGCTACCAAAAGATTATTGCCCCAATCTTGGAACTGATCCAAGAACATTATACCGAGAACCTTGATAATACGGATTTCCAGCGGGTGACCCACTATAGTACCCAGTACATCCTAGAAACTTTTCGGACTTATTATGGCAATACACCCCACCAGATTTTAATCGATCTCCGAATTCGAAAAGCTAAAGAGTTACTATTGAACAGACCCACCCTTTCAGTTGAGGAAATTGGTAGAATGGTCGGTTTTAACACTTACAGTTACTTCATCATGATGTTCAAACGTTCTGAACGCGTGACTCCCGGAAAGTTCCGTCATTTCTATTTCTAAAAGTATATCAATTTCATTTTGTTATATTTTTACGTATATCTCGGTAATTACTTTGCCGAATGGCTATGCTAAGTTAGGGTTAACAAGTCATTCAAGGAGGCATTTTTACCATGGAATCTTCTACTAAGTTTCCTAAAGATTTTCTCTGGGGGGCCGCATCAGCAGCTTACCAGATTGAAGGCGCGCCGACCGCGGACGGCAAGGGCCCCTCAATCTGGGATACCTTTGCTAAAATCCTGGGGAAAACTAAAAACGGCACCAATGGTGATATCGCCGTTGATCATTATCACCGTTACCACGAAGACGTCGAATTAATGCAAAAAATGGGCTTAAAAGCCTATCGCTTTAGCATCGCTTGGAGCCGCATCATCCCAGATGGTGATGGTGCAATCAATCAAGCCGGTCTTCAATTTTACGTCGACCTGGTCGCCGACCTCAAAGCACACGGTGTCGAACCAGTCGTCACCCTCTATCACTGGGATCTGCCCCAAGCCTTACAGGATAAGTACGGTGGTTGGGAATCGCGCCAAGTCATTGCGGCTTTCGCCAAGTACTGCCGGGTCGTTTTTGAACGGCTGGGTGCTGACGTTAAGTACTGGGTCACCTTCAACGAACAAAACGTCTTTACTGCGCTAGGCTATCGTTGGGCTTCCCATCCGCCTAACGTCAAAGATATTAAACGGATGTACGCGGCTAATCACATCGTTAACCTCGCTAACGCCACTGCTATCAACCTCTTTCACAAGCTGGTTCCCAACGGTCTGATTGGGCCTAGCTTTGGTTACGGGGAAGTTTACCCCGCAACGAGTGACCCTAACGATGTCTTGGCAGCTGTAAACGCCAACCAGTTCAATAACGACTGGTGGATGGACGTTTACTGCCGGGGAACTTATCCGGTTAAAATCATGAAGACCTTACAAACACTCGGTATTGCCCCTGAAGTCACGTCCGCTGACGACCAGTTATTGAAGTCAGCGCACCCCGATTTCATCGGGCTCAACTACTACCACGGCGGGACGGTCGAAGCACCAACCATGACGACACCTGCACATACGAAGCAGTTGACTAACATCGACCCTTACTTGATGGCTGGTGACGCTGAAAACGGGATCACGCCTGAAAAACTCCTCTTCCATTCAGTTGAAAATCCACACTTGGAAAAGACGTCCTTTGGCTGGGAAATTGATCCAATCGGTTTTCAAGTGGCCTTTCGCCAGATTTACGAGAAGTACCAGCTTCCCATCTTCGTCACCGAAAATGGGCTGGGCGCGTTTGACCAGCTGACGGAAAAGCATCAAGTTCACGATGATTACCGGATCAAATACTTACAACAACATTTGCTTGCCCTTAAGGGTGCATTGGATGACGGCGTGCCCGTTATCGGCTACTGTGCTTGGTCATTTACCGACTTGTTGAGTTGGCTAAATGGCTATGACAAACGCTACGGATTTGTCTACGTTGACCGTAACGATACGGATGCCAAGTCGCTAACGCGTTACCCTAAGGACAGCTATTACTGGTACCAAAAAGTGATTGCTAGTGACGGTAAAACGCTACAAGACTAATCATAATTTAAATTTCGATGACTACCAAAAAGCCGTTCAGAATTATTTTCTGAACGACTTTTTTAGTATTACGGTTAAAACATGCGCCAAAAGCAGTTTATTCCACTTTAACTGTTCGTTTTATTCGTGGACGTCACCCGGTGTGGCTCCGAATCCTGGACACCTAAAACGTCGAGGAAGAAGGACACGATTGGAATCCCAATCATTAATCCCCATGCGCCTAGTAAACTTTCCATGATGATCAACGTAATAAAAGTGACAAAGACGGGTAAATCCGTCCGGTCCGCCATTAAACGTGGGTGTAAGAAGTACGACTCAAACGCGTGAATCAGGATAACAAGGATAACCACCCAGACGACCCGCATAATGCCACCAGAAGCAAACGCCAGTAAGGTCAACGGAATCATTGAGAGTAAGACCCCGGCAACCGGAATCAAGCCTAAGATAAAGACGATGATGGCCAACACCATGATACTTGGCATCCCGATGATAATGAATCCAATTGTCATTAAAATCGTGTTAATCGTGCAGATGACTAACTGCGTTTCAATAATCCTGCCCAAAATCATAACGAACTTATGGACAAGGTAATAGACGTTGCCAAAAAAGGTTTTAAATTTCGAATGCGTAAATTGGCGGCCAAACGCCATCATTCGGCCACGCGAAACGGAAAAGATGAAACTCAAAAAGATCGCTATAATCACGTGGGTAAAGCCGGTCCCAACGTGCCCTAACTCCTTAATACCGGTCATGAGTAGTGACTTACCATTCTGAATCAGTTCACTACTGTGAATGGCTTGGTTCACCCACTTATCAATGTTGGCATTCCAAACAGGATGATTCGTGATGGCCTTAGTCAGCATATCCGGAATCACTTTTAGCTGTGTGACTAGTGTTGGTGCCGCGTAGGATAACGCCCCAACAAAGATCCCGATAACTAGTAGGTACGTGACAATGACCGCAATCCAATAAGGTAAGTGCGTTTTTAAATTCAACCACCGACTGACCTTAATCCCTAAAAATGCAAAGATCGTTGTCAGTAAAATGACGGTCGCAAACCCCCGCATTAAGTAAATAACAATAATAAGAAACGCCAATGTTAAGTACATATCGACGTCGTCCCGCTTAAAAAAACGAATAATTCGATCCATCGTGAGCCCCCATCTGCTATATTAGTTGCATTATAGCATGATGATAAGTTCACCGGGAGTGATTGCCCGTTTCCTTAACTTTAATTTGACTTTCAATTAAAAACCCAGTAAGATAAACATCAATAATTAGAGAACGATTAAAAGATGAGTAGTTGGCGTAACCGTACAGCGAGTATCGGGTTGGTGGAACGATACCGGAGCAACCAATGAAGATGGTCTCGGTAACAGTTCGCTTTGATGAGCCAATGGTTAGTCAAAGCCGGTTTAACTACCCGTTAACCTAGTTGGCGATTGGCACTTTAACAGTCGCTTTGAGTAAGTAGTTAGCACTACTTAAAACCAGGTGGTACCACGGCCAAGCGTCGTCCTGAATGATGAATCACATCATTTAGGACGACGCTTTTTTCGTTCTCAATCTATTTAAAAATAAGGAGTTTGATATTATGACAACTACAACTACAATCCAAGCACCTTTCCGTTACGACGTCGTTGGTAGTCTCTTACGACCTGCTAGTCTGAAACAAGCCCACGCACAATTAGCCGCGGGTGAAATCACTCGTGATCAAGAATTAGCTATTCAACAAACTGAAATTAAGCGCATCGTCGCCGAACAAGTTAAGTTAGGCTTAAAAGCCGTCACTGATGGCGAATTTTCAAGAAGCTGGTGGCACTTAGACTTTCTCTGGGGCTTAACCGGTGTCGGCAAATATGATTACCATAAGAGTTATAAATTCAAAGGCGACCACACCAGAACGGACAATGCTGAACTCACTGGTAAAGTCGCCTATAACCCAGATCACCCGTTCTTTGCCGCTTTCAAATACTTACAGTCACTCGTTCCCGACGGTGTCTTCGCCAAGCAGACCATTCCATCACCAACGATGCTCTTCCGTGATAACCGTAGCGACAACTGGAGCAAGTTTTACGACCGTTGGGAAGACTACTTAACCGACTTAGCGCAAGCTTATCACGAAACCATCCAACACTTTTACGACCTTGGCTGCCGATATATTCAGTTGGATGATACGACTTGGGCATTTCTAATCAGCAAGTTAAACGATGACCAAACTGATCACGCTCAATACACCAAGATGGCCACCGACGCCGTCACCGTCATTAACGCAGCGTTAGCAGGTTTACCAAAAGACTTGACGGTCACCACCCACATTTGTCGTGGTAACTTCAAATCCACCTACCTGTTCTCTGGAAGTTACGACGTCGTTGCGCCGTACCTCGGACAGTTAAACTATGATGGCCTATTCCTCGAATACGATAACCAACGGGCTGGTGGGTTCGAAATTTTGGATCAAATTTGGAACCACGACGAGCACAAGCGGATCGTTTTGGGCCTCGTGACGTCTAAGTTTCCCGAACTAGAAAATCCTGCAGACATTCAGGCGCGTATCCAAGCAGCCAGCAAAAAGGTTCCCCTAGCAAACTTAGCGTTATCCACTCAGTGCGGCTTTGCGTCAACTGAAGAAGGTAATCAGTTAAGTGAAGATCAGCAATGGGCCAAATTAAAACTCGTCATCGATACGGCTAAAACCGTCTGGCCAGAAGCTTAAGTCAGATTTTTATAGAACAGGCTCGAACTACTGTTAACCAGTGGTTCGAGCCTGTTTTATTTCTTTACTAAAGATTGAAAGTGCTAAACGAGTTCAATCGTTGCCATAGCACTACTTATCATTAGAAGATTATTTCGGCGCTTCGCCAGCAGATGCTCAGAGATTGCCAGTGATGGCATCGGTCGTGATGGTGGTGTTAGCGCGGCGTTTTTTGCCGGGGTTACACCACGGACGGTTCGGGACACTTACGTTTTTTGTAAGCGTTCCGGACGAGGGACTAGACCGTTTTCCAGGCTAGGCCCGGTCCCACGACCGAATGTCATCAGTGACAACCGGACTAACTAATCGGTCATCACCGGGCCATCAAAGAAAGGTTCATCAATAATAAAGGTACCGGCATCGAAATCTATCGTTGCCAATGCCCCGTAAGGCAAGGCCGTTCTGGGGTAGGCGTGGCCAAAATTAACGTTCATCAAAATGGACGTTTGCGTGCCAGCCATCTCAGTGAGTAGCGCTTCACGATACGCCTCATAAAACTGTTCATTTTGTGGTTTGCCCACAACGATGGCGGCTACTGCTCCCAAAATCCCCACCGACCGCAATTTAGCCAACATTTTAGTGAACTTTGCCGGTGTCGGCCGCTCGTTACTCGTCTCAATGAAAAGGATTTTTCCTATCCAATCGGCTTGATCCGGGATTAACCCGTACTTTTTTGCGACAACTGCTTCATCCGGATACCGGGAATCCGTCAATAATTCATATAAGCTATCCAAACAACCGCCCAGCAATCGACCGCTGACTCGTCCCGTACCACGTAACACCTCATAGTGTCGTCGTTCAAGATGGCTAATCCGTGGCTGATCTAGGCTTGCCACACTATAATCCGTGCGTTCTTCATACCAGACGGGACTGCTTGTAATGGCCGTCGTAGCCGGATTCTCAAAATAGTGCGCCAACGTCTGCGCAGTATAAGGTAGTAACGCCGTATCCAACTCCGCCAAATCATTTAGGAAGTTAGGCCCATAAAAGGTCTGCAATCCTAATCGATAAAACATTAAGTGGTCAACAGTCGTATCAGAGAACCCCGTCACCAACTTCGGGTGAGCGCGGACGGCCGCCACAAATTCAGAATCAGTCATTAACTCAGGGACGATTCGGTACGTATCATCGCCACCAATAACGCAAATAATTCCTTTGATTGCATTGTCCAAAAAAGCCCGCTTTAAATCCGCCGCCCGTGCTTCCGGATGGGCCTTAATATAGGCTAAGCCACGCAAAGTATTTGGCATCATTTTAGGAACTAGTCCCATCTGTTTGAGCCGCATCAGACCACGTTTGAGTTGGTGCGCACTACTAGGCTCGCCTAAAATCCCACTGGATAGGCTAACGATGGCAACTTGATCTCCGCGCCGAAGCGCCATTGGTTTTTGCATTCAATCATCTTCTTCGACTATTTTTAATCAGCTTATCTGATTTCACCCCGTTTGTCATCATCAATTGACCAAAGAAAAAACGCTCCTCAGAAATCTGAAGCTTTCTGAGGAGCGTTTACGCTTTAAATTTAATTGTTTTAAAATCTAACGGTTAATCCGCGTGCGCCACCGAGATTGCCTCACAGTGGCCTCATCGGTTGGCGCTTTAACTGGTGCATTCAGGAGAATAACGCCAACGATAATTGCGGAAAAGCCCACAATTTTAATTGCGGTCATCAATTCTCCGAAAACGATAATGCCGATTAATCCAGTAATTGCCGTACCGACGCCGGCCCAGATGGCATAGCCAACGCTTAATGGAATCTGACTCAACGCACGTGAGAAACTAAAAATGGCTAAGCCGTATAGCAACATGCCTGCCATCCCGATAAACGGGTGACTGAACCCCGCGGACAACTTCAACAAACTCGTGCCCGCAATTTCAACGCCAATTGCAAAAATCAATTGTACCCATGCTCGCATTTTTAATTCCCCCTATACATTTAACAAGATTGCGCCCAGAACGATTGCGACTAATCCGCTAATCCGTGCTAGGTTGAGCCGTTCGCGGTAAACAACAACCGCTAAAACAACGGTTGCGAAGGTTCCCAAACCGGCCCACATGGCATACGTCACCCCGAGTGGTAAGTGCTGCATCGCCAAGGTTACTAACACTAACGAACTAAAATACCCGACTAACACCATCACCGTGGGTATTAAATTTCGAAAACCATTCGCGCGCTTCAAGAAAAAGCTCCCGACTACTTCCATAAAAATGCCACCAAACAATAAACCGTATGCCATTTTGATCACCTCGCTAAAATTTCAGTTGTCCTACCATTCTACGGAAGTTTTAGCAAAAACACAATCAAAAAGAGACGCCTGGCTGATTACAGTTTTGTTACAAGCCCAAATGACCAATTTATCGGTTAAAAAAATGAAGATACCGAGTATCATTACTCGATGTCTTCACAAATATCGCTTTAGTGGTTATTTCAAAATCACCTTGTAGCCTTCAATTAAATATAGAAATAAATTGAAAAATACATTAACGTCGTCCCGAGCATGACAAACAAGTGCCAAATCACGTGTAAGTATTTAATATGCGGAAAACTGTAGAGCAGCGCCCCCAAGGTAAAGGCAACTCCACCAGCAACTAGCAGCCAAAAGCCAGTTACCCCAAGGTTAGTCCATAACTGTTTGCCCCCAGCTAAACACATCCAGCCCATCAGTACGTAGATCACCGTTTCAATCTTGCGTAGCCGGCCGGGCCACACCGCATTCACAACGATACCGGTAATTGCTAAGACCCAGATGGTCATTAAGATTGTCCAGCCTAACCAGCCCTTAATCGCTAACAAACTGTACGGGGTATACGTTCCAGCAATGAGAATGTAGACACCACTGTGGTCAAAGATGCGAAAAACTTCGCGTGCCCGGGTAAAATACAACCCGTGAAATAGCATTGAGCAGGTATATAGCACGAATAGCGAGCACCCATAAATAATGAATGCCGCCCATTCCATGGAACTACCATCCGTATAAGCTTTTAACATTAAAAAGACAAACCCAACAATACTTAACGCCAATCCAATTCCGTGAGTGACTGAGTTTAAGACTTCATTTGTAATTTGATAACGTCGCGAGGATTGCTTCATGTTAATCACCTCATGTTTTTATTGTAATTAGCATACCATCATATCGTGTTGATATCAATACATCTAGTTATTAAAACTAGGTATCCTGTTAACGAAAATCAAACGTCGATTTTCATGACATTTGGTGGTCCCGGTTCAGGTTGTTATCCGCTAATTAGCGTGTTACAATACACATGAGCAACCATTCATATGTTTATCTACTCATATATAAAAAACAATCATGAGTCCTGATTGTTAAGACTCACTTAAGAAACGGGTGTTAAGTATGGCGCACAGTCATCAAATCCAACAACAAACGAACGCCTTTAAAATTGGTGTCCTATTAAACTCAGCATTTATCGTACTGGAAGCTGGCTATGGCTTTGCTAGCGGTTCATTAGCCCTCGTTGCCGATGCTGGTCACAACCTCAGCGACGTTTTAGGCTTACTCATTTCATGGCTAGCACTGTGGCTCGGCCAAAAAAGCGCCAACGCGAAATACACGTACGGCTACAAGAGTTCTTCTATCTTAGCCGCCCTCTTCAACGCGGTCTTCCTGTTAGTGGCGATTGGCGCCATCTCCGTTGAGGCACTGCAACGACTCTCACATCCCGGCCCCGTCGCTGAATGGGACGTCATTATCGTGGCCGCCGTAGGGGTTGTAATCAACGGGTTTACCGCCTTTCTCTTCATGAAGGGGCAAAAGCACGATCTCAATATCAAGGGTGCCTTTTTGCACATGGCGGCGGACGCCGGCGTCTCAGTCGGTGTTGTGATCGCGGGTTTCATTATTTTACAAACCGGTTGGTTCTGGCTTGACCCAGTTGTTTCACTGTTAATTGCCATCGTCATCCTGATTGGCACGTGGGGCCTATTACGCGACGCCATGAACTACTCCCTCGAAGCGGTGCCTAGTAATGTTGACCAACAGGCGATTCATGACTACTTAGTGGCACAGCCAACGGTCAATCAAGTTCACGATTTGCACATCTGGGGCATGAGCACGACAGAAACGGCCATGACCGTTCACCTCTGTCGTTCGACACTCGATGGTAACAACGAATTTCTGGAAAAACTCAATAAAGACTTAAGCTCGCAGTTTCCATTAACCCACATCACGATCCAGGTTGAACTGGGTAAGGTGGACTTTGAAACCACCGATGACTCGATTTAGTCAGTTATCCATAATTAAAAAGACACCGGACAAACGCAGTATTTCACTGCAGAATCGTCCGGTGCCTTTTTTGACTGCTATCCTAAAGGTTGAAAAATCTAAAACCGCTATTAACACCGTAACAGTACCGATAGTCATTCCTAAATTATCCGCTCCGCCGGGTAATGTTGATGTGCTATGGGGGACGGCCCCAGCCAAGTACGGTCTGGCGCCTCGATTTAAAGCCGACAGCCCACGTCTTTGAATCGCCCCGCAAAATTGGCAGATAAGAAACACCTGCCAATTTTGCCGACACAGCACATCAACACTACCCGACTGCGCTCAAAATAGTCTTACTATTGCTATTACTATCGGATAATTGGAAGTCATCAGCGGTAACCAGACTAACTCATAAATAGTTAATTTGTATTGGTCTAGATACTGATATCGCACCGTTAGTACCAATAAATTTGTTAAGATTCCCGCTTCCGGTTTGCTTTAAACCAATCTCAGCGTAGCCGGCAGAACCAGTTCTAAGACTTTCAATCTTTAGCTGTTACCTAAAAATTAATTGCTATCCGTAGTAACCGCCAACCCTTAAAACGATATTTAGCGAAGTCGGCCATCAAATCAGTGTAAGGATCAAGTTGCCAAGCATGTGCGTCACGGTATTGACCCGAATGTCGCGTCCCGATAGCCAGTACGTACTACCGACGACCATCCCAAACAAGGTGTAATAAATAAACTGGGGAAAATTACTGAACCCTGTATGTGTAAACCCAAATAGAACACTGCTAACAAGATATACTACCACCGTGTAGGTCCGCCGTTGATATTGTCCAAACACGGTATAGTTAGCAAAAATCCCCCGGAAGTTTAATTCTTCACACATCGGACCAAAGAAAGAAGCCCCAATGATTAAAGGAACCGGATGTGCTTTCATCATGCGATCGATAACGACTTGGTTCTCCGCAACGGGTAGGTGTAACCAGTTCGTTAACACCGCGTTGCCCAACGCTAGCAACACTAAAATCACCAGTGCAACGCCAATCATCATAATAGTCCGTGGGGCCATTTTCGCTGTTAAGTCCGGTAATTTTAACCGCCGGATGCGCGCATAGCGCCGATAAATCGCGTAAAGCGCCCAGACTTCGAGCGCATAGACCAAGAATCCCAGTAGCACCGTCCACCAATGATACCAAGTAAAGAAAATTATGAGTGGTGCGGCGCTAAACGTCCCAATTAGTAAAACCATGATACCCACTTTAATCAGGTTCCAAATAAACGTTCGTTGGCACGCCCACGTTTCAGTTTTCATCCGTCCTGCCCCCTATCATTCCTTCTATTAGGATACCATACGTCTTATCATAACTTACAGCTTGATCCTAATCTTTCCATTAAAAAAAAGAGGTGCTCAACGCATCCCCTTCATTTAATCGACTTTGATTATCCCCGCAGCCAGTAGGAACATGTGGGTCACCACGGGGCCAACAAACGTAAAGCCCCGTCGATGTAAATCCTTAGCAACCCGCGTACCAAGCGGTGATTGGTGCGGTAATTCGTCATCTGGAGCGGGCATTAATAACGGCGTGGCATCAACAAACTGCCAGAGATAGTCACTAAAGTGGCCAAATTCCCGCTGAATCATCATAATGCCACGGGCATCCGTGATGATGGCACGCAGTTTGCGACCGTTGTGCATCACTTTGGGCGTCGCCATCAGCCGTTCCCATTCCGGTTCCTCATAACCAGCTACTTTTTCAATGCGCACCCCGTCCATGTGCTCACGCAAGACTGGCAACTGACTCGCAGCAACTTGCCAGCCCAGTCCCACTTGCAAAATACCGACGATTAACAGCTCAAATAAGACGTGATCATCGTACGTGGGCGTGCCGAAGTATGCATCGTAGTCCTTAGCGCCGTTTGCCGCAATGTCACTAAAATCAGTGGGACTAATCATGGTCGCTGACCAACCAGTAACCGTTCTCGATGCGATCCAACAAGGTCACCATCTGCTTGGTTTCAGCAATATCGTGCACCCGAATGATACGGCCACCCTTAAGCATCATCGCGGTTTCGGTCACTAAGGTCATCGGCAACCGATCTTCCTTCTTTAGTCCAAGTAGTAATCCTAAGTAGCCCTTCCGTGAAATAGCCACCATCATTGGTCGCCGTAAGTAGTTGAATTCATCGATGTTGCGCATCATCACGTAATCTTGAGTGCCGTGAGCAACTTGTGAGTAGCCGATGCCTTGATCCAGGGCGATCCGTTCAATATCGATTCCGGCAGCCGTTAGAGTGGCTAAGTTATGTTCAAAAAACGCACGCATCCCGCTAGTTAAGTCGGGGTATTCACGGTCCCGACTACTATGCATCGTTAATAAGCCCACGTGACTTTCAGCCATCAAGCTCAGCTTACGGGGGTCGTCGGTAAACGCGTTAACGTCATTAATGATGCTAACACCCGCCGCCATCAGCTTTTTCATGACGGGGTATTTATAAGTATCCACGGCTAAGACCGCATCCGGAAAACGTTGTTTGATTGCTTGAACGTATGGTAACGTCCGTTCCAATTCAACTTCCGGGGTCACTTCTTTAAACCCTGGACGAGTCGTTTGACCATTAACTTCGATCACATCCGCTCCGGCCTGAAGCATGTCGCCAACGTGATTCAACACGTCATCCATCGTTTTATATTGCCCGCCGTCGTAAAACGAATCCGGGGTAATGTTCATGATGCCATAAATCATTGGCCGCTTTGTTAAGTTAAACCGGTGCTCGCCGGCCTGCCAGAAAATATCATATTGCTTCATAATTTGGGTCAACTGAATTTGAACGGTTGGTTGGTCGTCAAAGAAATCAGCCCAGCGTTTAGCTAGTAACCGCCCCGCTGCTTGATCCAACAAAACAGTCAGTTGTTCCGGACTTGCTTGAACGGTCCCGTCCAACTGGTGACAAAGCTGAACCAACCGCATCTGTTGCTCGCGGTTGTAGTCACTGAAACGTAAAATTACTTTTTGTTGGCGCTGAACTTGAGCGTTAAGTGCCACGTTAGTAAAATCCTTCGCTTGTGCTAATGAACTGGTGATATCTTGTACCTGCATGTTATTCCACCGATCCTTTCATCTCGTTCAGTTGTTGAATTAAATTGCGAGCGGCTTGGCCCCGATGCGTTAGCGGAATCCGCCACAAATCAGGTAACTCGGCTAGGGTTCGACCATATCGGGGTAACCAAAATAACCGATCGAAGCCCCCTGAATACTGGCCAATTTGATGACGTGTGATGTAGCCCGTAATCGTCGTCTGGGCCGTGATGACCCGTCCGTCGGGCCACGCAACGGCTAACGTTGCCCGCATGATTGCTCGACGTTGTGAGTTTGGTAAAGCGACCATCGCTCGAATAATCTCCTGATTACGATCAAAGCCACCCACCCGGACACCAAGGTCACGCGCCGTGGTCACCCCTAAAAAATCGGGCATTGCGGGAACTTCCAAGCCACTGTCATCTGCAATCACCGCAACTCCTAACCGGTTAGCGGCAAACTGCGCCTTCGTCACAGCGTTCTCCACGTAACTGGTGGTTGTTTCGTTCGGAAATTCTAAGTGAGGTTGCGTCTGAAAATACGGTTCGGCTGACAAGCCGTAATAGGCTAAACAGGCTGCTAAATCCCGACTCTTCCCACCATTATTCGATGCAATTAACCACGTCATTGGCTCAGTCCCTTCCAGCCAGCTTGTTGTAATTCGCGCATGACATAAAATGACCCGGTCACGATAATGACATTGTGTTCCGTTGCCCGTTGTTGCGCAAGGTCTAAGGCCGCAACAATGGTCGGCTGGACGATAATTCCTGGTCCGTGCGCGCCCGCTAAACTCGTTGCGACTTGCGCAAGTTCGTCCGCCGGCATGGCCCGCTCAGGATTGGCTGGCGTATTCGTTATCACGAGTTTAGCAGTTGGCAACAGACTTTGGAGCATCTGAGTGTACGCCTTATCACGCAAAACGCCGACCACGTAAATGAGCTCCCGGTCCGGTAGCAGGTGCTGCACACTTTTGACTAGTGCCGCCATCCCATCCGGATTATGCGCCCCGTCCGCAATAACTAACGGACTGCGTTGCAACACCGTCAAGCGGCCCGGTAACGTCACGTGCTGTAGGCCCGTCCGCACAGCGGTTTGAGTAATTGTCACGTGCTGACGAACTAAGACGGCCACCGCGGTCAAAACTAAACTGAGGTTTTGAAGCTGATAGGTTCCCGATAAATTAACGTGCAGATCCGACCAATCGAACAGTTGGCTGTGGGCCGTTACCACCATGCCGTCGATCGATGCTTCCGTCATCGTCATTTGCAACTGTTCAGCGGTTACCAGTGGCACCCCTTGATTCAAGGCTTCCGTCTTTAAGACGGCTAACGCATCCGGATGCTGATCTGCTAACGTCACGACCGTTGTATGTGATTTGATAATTTTGGACTTATTCTGGGCGATTGCTTTGATCGTTGGTCCTAAAATGCGAGTATGGTCCAGCGCAATCTTAGTAAAGACCGTCAACTGGGGACCAGCTAACGCGTTAGTGGCATCGTATAGCCCACCTAAGCCAGCTTCAACCACGGCCCATTGAACGTCCTGGTTCCGAAACCAGACCATACTAATAAGGAAGAACCACTCAAAAATTGAGACGTCGTGCACTTGTAATCCCATGTTGGTCAAGACTGGTACGATTTCTTGGTAGGTATCAATAAAATCTGCCGGACTGATCCACTGGCCATTTAATTGGAGCTGCTCTCGGTCATCATTAATGGCCGGACTGCTGAAGCGCCCGACTTGGTAACCTTGCGCACGTAAAATACTGGCTAACATGGCACCCGTCGAGCCCTTACCGTTCGTTCCGGCAATGTGAATGACGTGAAAGTAATTGTCGGGGTGACCCAGATGTGCCATAATTCGCCGTAATAGCGGGACCCGTTGATGATTATTCGCCAGCATGGCTTGATTCAATTGTCCTAATAATGCTTGGTATTGTTCCATTACCGCCGCTGCGTCCACACGATCACCCTACTTTGCAATTCGTTGTAAAAATTCGCGTTTCAAATCCAAATTTGTTTTAAATTGACCACTGTAATAGCTACTCTCGGTATGTACACCGGGTTTAGAAACACCACGCATCTCCATGCACATATGCCGGGCCGTGATTGAGACCGCAATCCCAGCGGGGTCTAAAATCCGTTGAAGTTCCTTTGCAATGTTGACCGTTAACCGTTCCTGAACGTTTGGTTGTTTGGCACAGTAATCAATCAGCCGTGGAATCTTACTTAACCCGATCACTTGGTCATGCTGTGGGACGTACGCCACTTGAACCGTGCCAAAGAACGGTAACAAATGGTGTTCACACATTGAATAGAACGGAATGTCTTTCAATAAGACCATTTCAGTCGGATCTTCCACTTTAAATAACTTGTAATTATCAAACGGCGCCGCAGTCTTGGTGGAGAAAACTTCCGCGTACATCCGTGCCACCCGTTCAGGTGTTTCAACTAATCCGGCCCGGTCGGGGTCTTCACCTACCGCCGTTAAAATATCACGAACGGCGCGTTCAATTTTTGCCTTATTTTGTTCATCAATCATCTAACTCACTCACATTTCTCACTTTTTTTATCCAACTCTGATCTTGATTTTGCGCAATCAACGCGTCGACTTGGGGACCAACGATTGGATCATCCGCCGCGATTTCTTGGGTCGGTAGCAACACAAAGTTCCGGTGGGCTGCCTGCGCATGCGGTACTGTCAACGTTGCCGTATGTAGTTTCCTAGCCCCCCAGAAAATAATATCGAGGTCGATCGTTCGGGGGCCCCAGTGAATCAATCGTTGGCGGTGTAACGCCTGTTCAATCTCATGGAGCTGGTCTAGTAGTTCATCCGGTGTCAAGGTCGTCGTCAACGCAACCGAAACGTTATAGAAATTTGCTTGGTCGCGATTGCCCCACGGTTCAGTCTCATACCAGTGTGACGTTGCCAGCACGTCAACCGCATTAAGCGCCCGTAGACGCGTTAAGGCTTCCTGGATATTTGCGACCCGCGGATAAATATTGGAGCCAATACTCAAGTAAACGCGTTCTTCGTTACTTGGCATCGGGCGCCCCTTGAACCTCAATTTCAACATTATCAAAAATTCCTGGCATTGGCACACTAAATTTACGAATTTTGATATTTATCGAATCAACCGTTGGAAAACTGGCCAGTAAAGTCTCCAACAAATGGTTGGCCAGTGACTCGATTAGCTTGTACGAATGCGTTGTAATAAAGTGTTCGGTGACATTCCGAACTTCCGCGTAATTGATTGTTTCGTGGACATCATCATGTAAAACTTTGGTTTCAATCGGATATTTAATGGCGATATCCAAGCCTAATTGCTGTCCGTTCCGCCGTTCTTCCGGTAGCACGCCGTTAAACGTATGGAAGCGTAAGTTGTTAATTCGAATCATTCCCATAAGTATCCCTCTCAAGTTCATTTTTACTTATAATCATAGCATGAAACGCGTCAGTAAGCCGATAAATACCCCGACTCATCTCAGAAACGTTTTATATTTCAATCTAAAGGTTGAAAAATCTAAAATCACACTTAGCAGCGTAACAGTAGTGATAGCTATTCCCGCTTCGCCGGCAGAATCAGTGGGCCATGGGGTCGGCTGCAGACAAACAACGGTCTTCCGCCTCGCTTGAAAGCCTCAAAGAACGAGTCTTTCAAGTCGCCCCGCACTGTAACCTGGCAAAAAACGCCAGCTAACAGTGCCGACATGGCCCGCTAATTCTGCCGACTACGCTAAGACTGTTTTAAAACAAACTAGTCAAGTTTGATCCTTCAGCCACAGGATGGTCCGGGACTTCAATTCAAAACCGATAGCCGACGTCTTTGAATTCCTAATAGTCTTACTATTATTATTTTAGTCGGATGCTCGGAGGTTGCCACTGATGGCATCGGTCGTGCTGGTGGTGTTGGCGCGGCGATTTTTTTGCCGGGCCTACACCACGGACGGTCCAGGACAATTGCGTATTTTGCAATTGTTCTGGGCGAGGGGCTAGACCGCTTCCCAGGCTGGCCCCGGTCCCACGACCGCATGTCATCAGTGACAACCGGAATTAATTTAGCTTTCAATCTTTAATTTCAATTAAAAAAAGCGCCCGGAATTATTTTCCAGTCGCTACTTTTGAATTAGTTATGAATCTTGAGTGCCCGTTTCAAACTTGATCAGGGTTCCCAAATATTGACTGGTCAACCCCGGCGTTTTCTTAACGATAAACGTTGCGAGCGGTGACTGATCCATTTGAGTCTGAATAAAGTCGGTATTAAATAAGTTGGCCAACGATAAGCAAACAAAGATGATGAGGTAGGAAAGTGTAAAGGCAACGATTCCACCCGCAATGCTGTTGACTTGCTTGATGACGGGTAACCAGGTGATGCTCCGTGAAACGCGGGCTAGTAGCCGCACAACGGCCCACCCTAGCGACGTCAAAATAAAGAACGCAATAATATTAATAATCAGGGTGCTTGCAATCGAAGCCTCAATTAGATGAAGACCCGTTAAAATATGACTAATCGTCTGTGCAAGCGGTTGGTAAAGTAACCGCGCAAAGATCAAGACCGCAATGGTCCCAATTAGGTGGAGTATCTCAATCACAAAGCCACGGTGAAAGCCCCTAAAAATGGCTGTTCCTAACAAAAATAAAATGACAATTGTAAAAATCATGCGCTACGTCGCCCCCCTTGTTTTAGTCGTACAGTTATTTTAGCAGGTTACCCGGGTAACGGGTACGATAACGACCAGATCTAAACGTTATCTTAACACTTGACGGCAACCCGTTTTTTCGCTAAAGTCAATAGTAATTGTTACGATTTAAAAAGGATGGGATTTAAACATGTCTTACCGTCGAATATGGGGCTACCTCGGCCTGTTACTAGGAATCAGTGTCTTGTTAGCCGGCTGTCAGTCTAAGAGCGCCGCACCGAAGACAACTGATGGCAAAATCAACATTATTACGAGCCTCGATTTTTACGGGCAAACGGCGCAAAAAGTCGCGGGTAAATACGGCAACGTGACGTCGGTTATTGATCGCCCCAGCCTTGATCCACACAGCTTTGAACCAACCGTTGCAACGGCTAAAAAAGCGAGCCAAGCGCAACTAATTATCTACAATGGCATTGGGTACGATGATTGGATGCAAAAGCTCATCGTTAACAAAGAACCTGGTACACGGGTGATTGAAGTCGGCACGACGATTGCGAAACAAACGGATGGTGCCAACGAACACGTTTGGTATAACCCGACGACCATGCCCCGGTTAGCTAATAAAATAGCGGCCGACTTGGCTAGGATCCAACCTCAACATAAACGTTACTTCGAGCAACAAGCACGCGCTTATCAAGATGGTCTAGCACCCATTACGAAAGAACTCGCCGAACTCAAAAAACACGTTCACGGACAACGCGTCGCCGTTAGCGAACCGGTTTTCGACTATTCATTGAAGGCACTGGGCTACAAAATCAGCAATAATCACTTTGCCAAATCAATCGAGGACGGTGCTGACCCGTCACCACAAGACATCTCCCGCATGCAAAGCGATATCAAGCACCATCGCATCGCCTTCTTTGTGGAAAACACCCAAACAGATAGTAATTTGATCACCAACATGGTCAAATTAGCTAAGAAGTACGACGTCCCGGTCCTGAAAGTGACCGAAACGTTACCCGCCCACCAGACTTATGAAAGCTGGATGCTCAGCCAATACCAGCAATTAGCTAAAATTCAAACTAACGAACGACAAAAGTAAACACTGTCTCAATTAATTGATCATGACAAAAGCAGGTTCTCCGGGTGGCTATTTCATCCGGAAAACCTGCTTTTATTATAATTTATGTCATATGCCTTATTTCTTGGCTTGGCGACCATCCCGTAACAGTAACGCTAAGAGTAAGCCCATGATTTCAATTCCTAACATCATCCAGAAAACCGTGTGATAACCTTGTAAGTTCGCCGTCAAGGTCGGTGCCCCGGCTTTCAGCTGTGCAGCCGTTACGTTAGATAAAACTAGCGTTGCGACGGCAACGCCGGCTGATCCTAGAATCTGCCGTACCGTAGTAATCACGGCGGTCCCGTGAGAAATCAACTCATTCGGTAACGAGTTCGCACCGAGGGTCACCGCTGGCATCATGACAAAGGCGTTCCCACCTTCAATCAGGGCCGCAATCAAAATCATCGTGACTAAGTTTAACTCTTGGCTAATGAGCGCTAAGATCAACCAACCTAGCACAATCATACTCATCCCGAGTAACATGATCTGTTTATACCCAATTTTTTCCGCTAAACGCCCCGTTAATGGGTTTAAAATGCTCAAGAAAACCGCGCCGGGAACTAATGCCATCCCGGATACAAAGGGCGATACTTTTAGAACACCTTGATAGTAGAGTGGGAAAATAATCGTAACCACGATCAACGCAACGTACGAAATTGCCGTTAGAAAAATAGCTAAATCATAATTAAACGTTTTAAGTACGCGCAGTTCCAATAACGGCGTTTCCAAATGAAATTGCCGGTACGTAAAGTAGGCCACGGCCAAGATAGACACAATCAGTAAGACCCAACCGAACGTCCAGTTAACATTTGGTTTACCAATTTCGTTGACCACGTATAAAATTCCCGCAAAGCCTAGTAACGTCACGATAGAAATCAAATCGAGTTTCGATGGTTTGTTGACCATCACGTCTTGAATCGTTAGGAAACTCAGTAAAATTAAGATTGTCGCAACCGTAATGAAGACGGCAAACAACCCGTGCCAGTCAGTAAACTTTAAAACGACCCCCGAAATAATTGGGCCAGAGGCTAATGCCGATCCCATGACCAGACCCGCGACCCCCATCGTCGTACCACGTTTTTCTTCGGGCGTAATCGTCAGTAAGATTGACTGGTAGGAAGGAAACAGGACTCCGACCGCCGCGGCCTTTATTAAGCGTCCAACCATCATAACCGGAAAGCTTGACGCAAAATAAATAATAATCGATCCAACATCAAACAGGACCAGAACTGTTAAGAACAACTTCTTAAACCCAATGTTATTCAATAACCAAGGACTGATTGGCATCATGACAACCATCGTCAACATGAAGCCCGTTGTGAGCCATTGGACCGTTGAGGCGGAGATCCCAAAGTCGCGCATAAACGTCGGGTAAACCGTCGACAATGAAGACTGGCTAATGGACATCGTCCACGTCCCAGTCAACAATGTAAAAATGAACCAAAATCGTCGCCGACCCGTTAATGACGGCGTCTTATCGGTTTCATTCATTATAAATTCCTCCCTCTTACTTTAGAACTATTATTAACTGCTATAATCCATTGTACCATTCTAAGCAATGATGTACAGGGATATTCAGCTATCGCACTGACAAAATTTCATGGAAGACGTTTAATGAAGTTTGGCGACACGAAAAAAAGCTTGAGCACAATCGACCCAAGCCTTAACTTTAGTATTCATTTTACATGGAACTAGCAGGTACTTAGACGGAGCGCTTATTCAGCCAACATGGCTGCACTGACCGCCTGCATCTTTTCTTTTTCGCTGTCCGTTGGTTGGGCAACCTTCATCTTCTTTAAAGCAATCACGGCCCGGTATTGAAGCTCACCCACGTTGATATCATCCCGTAAATCATAATGGGTAATCGTGACGTACGCGGAGTTCTCGTAAACTTTTTCCACTTTAGCATAGAAATCGTAATCGGTATTACCATTTTTCTGGCACTTAACCCGATCTCCCACAGCAATATTAGCCATTACTATCACTCCACTTCATAAAATATGCTAATAACATAGCACTTAATGCTATTAATAACAATTAATGATCACGAATTTACACGATTTTTACACCCAAAATCGACCATGATTAAATTAGCCAACGTTATTAACTGCCAAAAATAATTACCATGATATATATTATAATGTTCTAAGGGATCAAAATTTAAAAACAATAAATACAGTCCAATTGTTCATCGCGGATTGCACGGGGAAATAGCATGAAAAAGCTTTGGAAAATTAGTATTCCAATATTACTCATACTGGTCATAGCACTTGGATTTCTTTATCGGGATACTTTAAAGGAACGGCTTGGTTCTTTATCCGTTCAAGAGACTGACTTAAGTCACCTCACGTATGACCAGCTGAGTCTAGGTCGTCAATTCAAACCCGATTCTTCTTATGTTAAACAAGAAGGTGACACGGCAAAATTGAACGACTATAATTACCGCGGCATGAACGCCTTTTACGTTACGACAACTGCTAACAATGATATTGTCGGTTTAAAATTGGTAGATAAAGTCCCCGGTTGTCGTTCACACTTTGACAACGGTTTAGCACTGGGGATGACTTTAAATAAAGTGAAACAGCTGTTAGGGCCTCATTACATCACATTTAACACCGATAGATACGGTAAAGTCGTGATGTACATTGATAAAAGTCATAATGACAAATTATTACTAGGCCTGAGTAACCATGATAAGGTAACCGCAATTGTCGGCTTTAATAAAAACCAATACGATTATCAATATTAGCTCAGGACACAAAAAGGAAACCAATTCGAAATGAATTGATTTCCTTTTTCGTTCGTTATCAACAGTTGCTGACAAAGAACGACTTAAATTCATTAGTTCTGATTACGACTTCCGGCGGTAACCGAACCATCCTAGCATGGCTAGTAAACCGACTCCCGCTAATGACAATACGCCACGCTGCCGGTTTTCATTAGTTTGTGGTAGGTCGCCGGTTGCTTGGGCAGTCGCTGGCGTCACTGCCGTCGCACGCTTAATTGGTGCGGTGGCATCGGCAACGTCCGTATGACCTGGACGAGTCCCAACAATTTTATCCTTATCAACCTGAGTCGATGTACCAGGCTTGCTTGGTAATGTCGGTGTAACTGGTACGGTTGGCGTTCCCGGATCAACCGGTTTGTCAGGATCGATGACGTCAGGTTCACCAGGATTTTCCGGGCCAACTGGTTCCTCTGGATCAACCGGTTCTTCCGGGTCAACCGGCTCTTCCGGGTCGACCGGTTCTTCTGGATCAACCGGTTCTTCTGGGTCGACCGGTTCTTCTGGGTCGACCGGTTCTTCTGGATCAACCGCATCTGCCGTATACGTTACGGTGATAACTTGATCCGCGCTATCCGCTGTGACGTCCGTAACTGCTGCGACCGTTGGCTGATCAGCATGGTACCCTTTGAGTACTGGTGATGTAACCGCGTTAAACGTCGTTGCATCCGCGGTCCACGCACTCCAGACAATTTCATTAGTGACTAAATCACGTTGACCTTGGCGGGTAAAGACCAATTTTGCGTAGTAATCTTCCGCTGCGGTTTGCCCATTTGCGTAAACATAATGAATCGTTTGGCTCACAGTTTTACTTTCGGCGGGAACGGCGATCATTTCATGTTTCAAGTGAACGCTAAACGTCTGCGTACCATCGTTATAAGTGGCACCGTTAGCAGGATAATTATCACTCACTAGCACGTACCCTAATGATTGATAATACTTGATCAAATCCGCGGTACTGAAGTCGACTTGCGTCCCTTCAGCGCCCGTTTGCGTTTTAGTTGTTAACGTTTTACCGGTCGTATCATCAATAAAATTAATGTTGACCGTTCCCTGAGTAGCGGGAATTGCCCGGTAAATATAAGTGACCGTACCACCCTTGGCAGTCAACGTTCCGTTTGCATCCAAGCCAGTTGAGTCTACACGGACGAATTCATAACCATCTAAGTTCTTTTGTTCGGTCGTATATTTTTGACCGACCCATTGACCGTCCGGATAAGCGGCTTCGCCCGTCTTAATAACTTTGCCGTCTTCATCGACGTACTGAACGTTTACTTTGCCGGCAGCCTGGCGGTAAACATACGTGACCGTACCACCATTAGCTGTCAGCGTCCCATCGGCAGCTAAGCCCTCGGAATCTACGCGCACAAATTCATAACCATCCAAGTCTTTTTGTTCGGTCGTATATTTTTGACCAACCCACTGACCATCTGGGTAATCGGCCTCGCCCGTCTTAATGACGTTACCAGCCTCATCAACGTACTGAACGTTTACTTTGCCAGCAGCTTGGCGGTAGACGTACCTGACCGTGCCACCATTAGCTGTCAACGTGCCGGTGGCGTCTAAACCAGTTGAGTCTACACGGACAAATTCATAACCATCTAGGTCTTTTTGTTCGGTCGTATACTTCTGACCGACCCATTGACCATCCGGATAAACGGCTTCGCCCGTCTTAATGACGTTGCCAAATTCATCGACGTACTGAACGTCCACTTTGCCAGCGGCTTGGCGGTAAACATACGTCACCGTGCCTGCATCCGCCGTTAACGTTCCGTTTGCATCCAAGTCCTTTGAATCTACACGGACAAATTCATAACCATCCAGATCTTTTTGTTCGGTCGTATACTTATAACCGACCCACTGACCATCCGGATAGTCGGCTTCGCCCGTATCAATGACGTGACCGGCCTCATCAACGTACTGAACGTTGATTTTGCCTGCAGTTTGATGATAGATATACGTGACCGTACCACCATCTGCGGTTAACGTCCCGTTAGCAGCTAGACCATCGGAAGCTATTTGGAAAAATTCATAGCCGGCGATATCTTTAGGTGTGGTCGTATACTGTTTGCCGACCCACTGACCATCTGGATAGGTGGCTTCGTCCGCCACCTCAATCACTTTGCCGGATTCATCGACATAGCGAACGTTTACTTTTCCAGCACCAACGGGTTCGGCCTCTTGCCAAATATAGGTAATGGTTCCAGCGGGAACGGTGCTCCCCATACTGTAAAGCGCCATTAACTCGGCACTGGTCCCAGCCGCATCCTTGGTTGCAGCGACCCAGTTCCCATTAGCGTCCTTTTCAGCGGCAACCCACTTGCCAGTATAATTCGCATTAGCAGGAATATCAGGCAAGCCTGCATTAGCGGTATCAACCATTAAACGCGAATTATCACCCAATGTCAGCTGTTTAAGGCTGGTTGTACCCGCCAACATAGTAACAACAGCTGCTGGCTTTAGCGCAGTCAAGTCAAACCCAGAGAGATCTAAAGATGTTAGGCTACTGTCTCCAGAAAACATATTTGCAGCTTGTGTTATGGTGCTAGTCTGCCAGCCGTCAAAATTTACACTGGCTAGTTTACTCGAGCTCAAAAACATCCCACCAACTGATGTTAAGCTTGTCGGGCGCCAGTTACTTAAATCAAGACTAGTCAAAGGCATGTTAGAAAACATGCCGTCCATTTCAGTAACGTTGTTGACGTCCCAGTTTTTAACTGGAAGTAGCTTTTCATCGGTGACTTGATTACTTGAGAACATATTGTTCATACTAGTAACTTTACTTGTAATCCACTCTTCAATTCCCGTGAAGTCTGTAATGCTATTTCCACTAAACATACCGCTAAAACTAGTCACATTGTCAGTATGAACATTCTTTAATCCAGTGATGCTAGTAATTGGTTTAACTGTAAACATGACGCGTTTAAAAAAGGCGTTAACCAGTGTACCATCGCCGTCGACCCGTCCAGTAATATTAACAGTCGTTACCTTGTTCCACTGAGAACTTTTGGCCCAGGAATTATCATCACCCGCAATGCTTTTCCAATTACCTGCACCAATTGTTAAAACACCATCGCTATCAATGGTCCATGAACTACCACCGGCAACTGATAACGTATTACTATCAACAATGGTTGCATCCGCTTTAACGGCGCGGGCCTGCTTAGCCATTTGCATTGATGCAGTCTGTTCAGCAGGAGCGGCCTGCGTCGTTGGTTCTTCACTGCTGATCTTCTCTTCGTTAGTCTCACTAACTGGTGCTGGTTTATCAGATTCCTCAGTAACGGTTTCCGTCTTAGCCCCATCCGATTTAACTGGCGAGTTAGCCACTGAACGCTGGGCTTGAACTTTTGATTGAATATTTTGAGTGGCTGACGTCTTTAACGCGCCTTGATCTTCAGAAGTCGCTTCCTGTGACCCAGGCGTCGTCTCTTCTTGTTGCTCGTCTTTTTTGTCAGCTGATGTTGGGGTTTCATTGCTAGTCTCCTCAGACTGAGTCGTTCCAGCTGTTAACGGAACGACCGTGTCCTGTAATGGTGAAGCAGATTGATCGGTATTTTCTTGGTTGTCGGAAGCGCTTGCATTTTGGTCAGTATCCGCATGCGCAATGGCCGTATTAGCACTCAGCGTAAGCAACGTCATACCAGCAAAAATCCAGAACTTACCTTTTTTATACATCTTATAATGTGATTTTTGATTTTCTAACTTCATGATGGTCCCCTTCCACTTGTCGAAAGTCATTTGAATCTAAATATATTTATTAGTCAAAGTAACTAAATAGCGTGATTAATCCCCATATATATTTATTCAAAATAGTCATATTGATGCCGAATGCTTATCTTTTATAACTTATTTATTATTCATAGATATAACGCCCATAAATGGTTAATCAACAATATAGATAAGCACCTGTACTTAAAATAATATCATATTTATTTTTACTAGACCAATATTTTCATCGGGTTTAGTGATATTATCATTGAATTCTTTTTATAGTATTTAAATTATCTTTTAATATTTAATTTTTAATGACGAGTTGATTGACACAGCTCATTTAACAGCTTTATTTTTGTGCCCTGGGATAACCAATAACCACCACTATAATAAGTAGGGTCTATTAGTTTTAATCATCAGTCAGTAATGCCAAAACCTTTTCGCACGCAAAAAAAGCGCCGGTAGCGATTCCTCATTAGGAACCCCTACCGGCGCTATAGTCTTGGCATAATTGATTTGGATGTAAAAAAAAGAACCAGCCTCAGCTGATCCTAACTTTGCATGGCAACGTCCTATCCTCGCAGGGAGCGATCCCCCAACTACTCTCGGCGCTAAGAAGCTTAACTTCTGTG
>NZ_JQCL01000096.1 GCF_001438845.1 Lactiplantibacillus xiangfangensis | reverse complement strand
GAAAATGAACTGGTTTCCTCATAAAGTTCCTCATCAACAGCCGTTGACAAAGAGCCGAAATTTTCTGATTGGCTTTTTGAATTTTGTTCCTAACTCTTTATTTGTTAAACATCATTTAACGCTTTCGGCGAAGGGTCTGTTGTTGTAAAAATTGGTTCGCGGCGATGACCGGTTCGGGGACGTCGACGTGGGGGATGAAATTGGTCCCCAGCGGCCCGTATCCGGCCGGCGTGTCGATGAGCCGCTGACACTCGCCAAGAACTAACTCGGTTAGGTAGTCTGCTGGCCAGTTAAAGCCATTGTCAGTAGTGAAAACTAATGGATCAAGCTGGCGTACGCTGAGCGTTTGCGGTTGGTAGCGACTGAATTGGTAAGCCGTCCCCCAATTTTTGACAAAGGTCAGGGCGGTCCGCCGTGCTAGCACTGGGTCTTGGACGAGAAGGACGTTGTGCCAGTCTGTTGGGGCTAACGCCAACGCATTGACGGCGTTGCTACCGGAGTTAGTCGACGTTTGATCTAACCGGATTTCACCCTGGTAACCGGTTTGCCGGACGAGGTCGGCCATCATACTGGCTTCACTTAAAGTGTTACTGACGTCTAAATTTTGCCGGAGGTACTTGGTGGCGTGGCCGATGCCACCTGCAATGATGATTCGGGGTAAAGCGTATTGTTGGGCTAACTCTCCGGCCGCCGTCGCGGTCGCCGGCTGACTGTTGCCACATAGGACGAGTCCGTCGACTTGTTTTGGTAAAGTCGTTGCTTGCGTGAGCCAGGTTAGACATTGATTGAAGGCTTCTAGCTTAGTTGGCATGGCGGACCTCCGGTTTAGTCCCAAAGTGGGCCGCCGCCGCGCCAAAGTTGAAACGTTCGTAGTGGACTTGTTGAAAGCCCGCTTGTTTGAACATCGTCGCTAATTGGGAATAGCTTGCAAAGTGCCGGGTGGTTTCTTGCAAGTAGGAGTACTCCTGGTATTGGTGTGCGAATAACCGGCCAAATAATGGTACGATTTTGGTGAAATAGAACTGCCAGACGGGCTTAATCAGGGGTTGATCGGGTTGCGATGTTTCTAGACAGACCAACTGTGCCCCGGGTTTTAGAACCCGCAAGATTTCAGCTAAAGCCCGTTCCTTATCGGGAAGGTTACGCAAACCGAAGCCAATGGTTACGAGATCAAAGGAGTCATCCTTAAATGGCAGGTGCATGGCGTTTCCCCGACGTAACCAGACCCGGTCATGAAGCTTGGCTTGGTCGACCTTTCGCTGGGCGAGTTGAAGCATCGGTGCTGAAAAATCAAAACCAATCACTTCACCGGGCGCTTTTAATTCCTGTGCAATGGCGATGGTCCAGTCCCCAGTGCCGCAGCAGAGATCTAAAGCGTGCGCGTGGGGCGCTAAGTGAATCCGTTGCATCGTCTGTTTGCGCCAGTGACGGTGGGTGCCTAAGCTAATAATGTTGTTCATGCGGTCATAGTTGGGGGCGATAGTATCAAATAGCCCCTGAACGTTATGTAAATATCGATTTGCCATGCTGCTTCCTCCTCGTGGTACTGCTAGTCTTACTATAGCAGAAGCCCTTTAAAAGTGCGCAAAAAAGAGAGTGGGCCAAAAGGCGGTTAATGCTCGCAAATTGCCTTTTGGACCACGTTTTGACCATAACAATAGGAAAAGCCAACCAGAAATTTTCTGATTGGCTTTTTGAGCTTTGTCCCAAACCATAACGTTAATTGTAATTAGTGGAAATCACCATCTGCAATCTTTTCTAATAGGTCGCGGGATGGAATGAAGAAGAGTTGGCCGGATAATAACGTTGAGAATGTCAGTAAGAAATCTGACTTAGCCAGCATGTTTTCTAGCATTCCCTTGGTAACGTGCCAGTAACGGGAATAACCAATAAAGTAAGTTCCCGTGTTGCCGGCGGCCGGGTTAGAGAACGGCACGTTCATTCGAACGATTTTCTGTTCTTCGCCGTCCACTTCAAATTTTGAGGCCACGTTATGGGCGTTTTTAAATTTATCTTCATCTGCCAATTCAAAGTCGCTGAACTTTTCACGACCGACGGCTTTTTCCTGTTTTTCAGTGGTCATGTGTTCCCAGATAGGCATGTCGTGTTGCCACTTTTGTGCGAAGGCGTAAGACCCGTTTTCAAAAGTGGGGTCTTCGTCGCCAACTAAAGCGTAGTCGGCGGCGTCTTCAACGGCGGGTGCTTCGGTGCCATCGATGAAACCAATGATGGCGCGACCTTCGAAGTAACGGAAACCCTTCGTTTCATCGAGCACGGTCGTAATCGGGCTTAGTACCCGTTCAAACTGGGTAATGGCCTCATAAACGACCGCTTCGTTGCTAGCGCGAATGTGGAAGAAGAGGTCACCCGGTGTTGCGGGCATTTCGTATTCGGGTCCCGTCAAAGTCTCGTAAGTTTCGAGCTCTTTAGGTTTTGGGGCGTTAGGGAATAGGTAGTCCCAAGCCGCGTTACTGATTCCAATTGAGACTTTCAATTGGGTCCCCGTTTCTGGCTTGGCATCACGAATGCGTAGCGAACGAACAATGGCTTGCGAGCGGTCAGCAAATTCTTGGAAAACTTCTTGATCGTGGCGTTGATCTTGACGGTTTAACTTTAAAACGGTGAATTGAACATGTTCCCCAACGTCTTTCCAGACATCTTGGGCACGACTTGGATCGATTGACATGAAATCCCCTCCAGAATTATCGTTAAATTCAGCGTACCGGAGGCCTCTCAGATAGTCAAACAATTGCGATGGTAACTTGTAACGGACCTTTTTATAGGGGATTTAGTTGGTTTGAAAGGTGATGAAACGTTAGCTATTTTTATTCAAAACTGAATTTTGAAAGTCAAATTTAGGAATATTCATCGCTATTATTGTAATGTCGGTATCAATTCTCTGATTATTTAAACTGCTTTGCTCGTTCACTCCAGTCCGCTAAATGAGTGAAGATTGTTTCTAAGTCAGCGTCCGTTGTATCTCCAAGAACTTGATCCCAGAGCGATTGTTTGATTTGTCGAATGGTCTTGCACGCCGCGAGTCCTTTTGGTGTAATCCTGACCCAAGTGGTGCGGTGATCCTTGTCATCAGGCGTTCTGGTAATATACTGACCAGTTTCTAGGCGCGTCAGCTCACGACTGACGAGGCCCTTGTTAATGGCGAGTTCGGTCGTGATCTGTTTGGCAGTTACCCGGTCCTGATCGCCGATAAATAGTAGAAAGTTGGCGTTACTGGCGTTAATTTCTGGCAATGCCAATTCGTGATTCATGGCCGTCTGAAAGCGGCGATGAAGTGCACCAATATATTTTCCAAGTCTTACAGTATCCAAAGTAGCCGTCCCCTTTTTGAATTATTATAGCATATAGTTGACAAGTAAACCAAATCCGACTAAACTGTAACAGTTGACTTATCAACTATAAGGAGAAATCAAAATGAATTTTAAACAGCGGTTAGGTTTTACGTTATTGATGTGTATCGGTATGGCGACCAGTATGAGTTGGTTGGGCATGGCGACAAATATGGGAATTAATGCTGCAATGTGGCGAGTATTCTGGTTGGCACTTGCACCGACCATTGCGTTTGCATTCGTTTTTAATTTTGTGGTGGTCGCCACTTTGTCAGAGTTACTGGCTAGATGGTGGACCAAGGGGATGACCGATTCTGAAGCGATTGGTTTCAAGTCCGGGGCCATTCGCGGCTGGACGATGTTACTGATGATGAGCTTTACGATGAGTACTCGGGCGCTTTTGATTAATGGAACGTTTTATCATTTGACGATTGAACAGTTTATTTTAGGCTTTTTTGGAACCTTCACGACGGCTTACTTTGTCCGCGATATCTTGATTATGCCACTAGTTCGGCACTTATTGTTCCACGCCATGCCCCGTTTAAAAAAATAGTGCACACTATAACTATTGATGGGTGAATTCAAAAAGCGCCTGGAATTTTTATTCCAGGCGCTTTATCTGTCAGTCGACAGATAAGTATTTTAAGTTTAAATAATAAATGAGATTTTATAGGTAAAGCAATCACGCAATAGAAAACTTCACCTTAGCAGTAAGCTTGGCCCTTAAATTTTCGAGCATCTTTGCATGGTCATTGAAACCAAGCTTTTTAAACTGATAGATTGTCGTATCGATAGTTGATGGTTGACCGTTGACTGTTTTAATTAATTCAAGATAAAAGTCACACATCATGCGATCATAAGCTTTCCGGGGTGTTTTACCAGAGACTTGATAGAGTTCGTGAATGTAGAAACGGGCATTCTGATAGTGTTGACGTTCAAAAGCTAGAACAATGCAATTGTTGAGGAAAATAGAAATATCATTTTGGTAAGTATCAATTTTGCTTAAAATTTTAGTCCTTTTCAATAGGATATTGAAAGTAGCACGAATATATTCACTACTAAAAATGTATAAACAATTAGCAAAAATTGACATTTCAAAATGGCCCCATTGCGTAACGTGTTCTAAATACTTTTTAATTATGCCGGTATCTTCAGCAACATCAAAAATTTCTTCATCATTTTTTTTGTTTAAAAACAACTTTAACTCAATGGATAGACAACAGTAGTAAAAGTCTTTTGAATTTTTATATTTTGATTGGTAATCAAGAATTCGTTCTTTTATTTCTAGGTCACGTCGTTTAATGACGTTATCATAAAAGTATTTAGTTGCGAGTTCTTTTTCAGTATTTGTACTGTCATTGAAGTAAAACAGGTATTCCTGAATTGAAACATTCATGCGTTCTAAGTATGCAAATAAAATACTGGTTGTGATATCTGTTTTGTTGTTTTCTAATGACGATAAGGTTGTTCTACTTGAAATCCCCTCTGCCAATTGCGACTGAGTTAGGTGCACTAGTCCCTGTCAAGTTGACAGATGAAATATTATAAAGTTAAATCTGTCTC
>NZ_JQCL01000095.1 GCF_001438845.1 Lactiplantibacillus xiangfangensis | reverse complement strand
TTCATGGCCTTTTTGGTCCAATTATTTAAGTGGTGCACTTGAATTGTAAATCAGGCCTTTGTTTTACGAGCAATAACAACTCTGGATGACGCACCTGCATGTATTCCATAATCTGGTCATGAACAACAAATGAATCAAATCTTTTGGTTGTAAACGTACGTTTCATAATCCCGGTTGTCCTCATAAAATAATGATATTTTTCCAAAGTTGAAACAATCACACCATGTTTAGCTTGATCAATCAATTTGTAAGTTGTCGCCTTGTCTTCCATCAACATTCCAACCGGAAAAAGAATGCCATTATCTAAAAAAAGACTAGTACGATACATTTTACTAGTGGCACAGTAACCAATCTGGTTATCAGTAAATAATTGCTTTAGTGCTTGTCGGCTAGAATAAAATTGCCAATCATTTTGCGTGACAGGAACGACCTTTGGACTGTACCCACTTTTCTTTTCCTTTTTGACATGAAAAGTACTAATATCAGCCTGGTTTTTCGTAATCGCCAAAACAAGCTGTTCAACAAAGTCCGTTTCAATCCAGTCATCACTATCTATAAATGTTACCAATTGTCCGTTAGCATGCGCTAAGCCGACATTTCTTGCACTTGATAAGCCACCGTTCTTTTTATCAATGAGTGTAATTCTGGATTCTGTTCTAGAGATTCGTTCACAGATCATTCTTGAACGGTCCGTTGAACCATCGTTGATAAGTAATATCTCCATGTTAACGTAAGTTTGCTTCAAAACACTTCGAATACACCGCTCAACATATTGCTCAACGTTATATACAGGTATAATAACTGTCACTAGTTCCGACATCGGTATCCTCCTCATATTATGAAATAAAAGTGAAAGTAAATACATTTTGTAAAGCTGTAATCAGCGGTGAATACTGATTAAATGTGATAACATTAGCCACTAAGGCGATTATGGCTAGTCCCAATATTCCACTTCTCCATACAGCTGACTGTAACGTACCTGGTTGAGTCGTCAAACACAGGATTTGCAAAAATTGCGTACTCCCAATGATCAGTAATACGCAGAGCAAACGAAAATATACTGGCAACGTAATGGCAAAAGAAATCAACGTCAATGCACAAAGTAACAGCGAAAATAGGTTCCAATCGTTTCTATGAACTCTTGTGTTGACAATTGTGGCTATCGTCACGAGTATAGTAATCAAAAAGTAAAGTAATTTTGTAAGTCGCATAAACAAGCTCTGTGTGACGTAAGTAGCATAAGTTGAAAGCTGTCCGTCCGCATTTACATACTCATTTCCTTTAACCACAATTCGCATGAATTCAAATCGCACGTTTGGAATTAAGAATAGCAACCCCAACACGATTACAAGTGCTATTTTGATACTAAAATGTTTTTTCGTTTGCAAAAACAGCAATAATCTTAATCCAATAATGACCATCGTCGCCATGTGCAACGAAGCCCCTATGATATACAACATGATCGTTAATGGTGTCCTTTTCCCCTTCACCACATCACGATAAATCGCAATCGCAACTATTGCCCCACCCATCACATTGCGAACATTACTATAGGCAGAAGCGAATGGGAACATCCCTAAAACAACAGCTAGAATAAAGCAGCGTGTTGTGCTAGGAACATCGTAGCGTCTGAAAGTGTCCATAATAATATCAAACATTGCAAACGCAACGACAAAGCCAACCAATGCTGGGAGAAGTTGCTGGTTTTTGAATACCGATAGCCATTTAAAAATGAAATACGCGCCACTGAAAATACCATTCTGAGCAACAATATCTCGATAGCTGGGTTGCATATATTCAAACTGTTGCATAATTGTGTAGTACCTAGTCAAATCAACTTCATGTGTTGGAACAAAAAAATAACCAAGTAACGCAAAAAAAGCAGCGGCACCAGCAGCAAACCCCAAGTAGTGCGTTTTTACTGTAGCCATCCCACAGAAAGCGACAATGGCTCCACCAACCGGATAAATGATTAATAGGAGTAACATAAATACTAAAACCACCTACAGTACCTCCACTCTAGCAATCTGAAATTTCATTTGCAGTTCAATTTTTTTGTCGGACAAAGTTAGCATAAATATGCTGTAACAACTTACTAGGTAAAATTCGAACCCCGCATCTTAAGACTAGATTCCTCAGTAAAATAAATTTGCCAATAAAACGACTATCATATAGGAATCGCTGAAAACGGTATTCACATAAAATGTAGTTAAGTCCTTTTCGCCGCGTTACCATCGCATTTCCTATCCGTACACGAACAAGCACATCGGGTAGATTTGTAAAAGTTGCACCATTTTGTAGCATTCGCACCCACAAGTTATAGTCTTCAAAACCTGGAAAGGACCGATAATTGCCTGCCTTTAATACGGACTGCTTACGGAACATCACTGTCATATGGTTCATTGGATTACGTAACTGTGCAAACTGTGTGATTGTTGACATTGTCAGGGGAACCTGCCGTAAACGCTGGTTGGATTCATTTGGATCCATTTGAAATTCTGTGATGGCACCCCCAACTACATCGATATGGGGGTGGTCCTTCATAAACGCAACTTGGGTTTCCATTCGTTGTGATACTGCCAAGTCATCCGTATCCATTCGGGCAACTAATTCATTTGTGCAATAGTCTAGCCCCACGCGTAGGGCCGTTCCCAAGCCATGGTTTTTAGGCAAAGGTACTATTGTCAATAGATCCCGATACTGTTGAACCACCTGTTTTAACTTGGTGGAAATCGGCCCATCCAAGACTAAAACAATTTGGTCAGGGCAAACGGTTTGATTGCGTAAACTCTCAATACTCTGCCTAAAAAAGTCAGCGTTCTCCTTAGCATATAGTGACATCAAAACTGAATAAGCTGCCAATTAATCCGTTCCTCCTCCGTACGTTCAATCACTAACGCGCCCCATCACCCGTAAATACGATGCGGACAGTGCCGAACAACATCTTAATATCAAACCAGAGCGAATAGTGTTCAATATAATAGTTATCCAACTGACACTTGGCATCGGGGGTAATGTCGTAACCGCCATTAATCTGAGCATAACCCGTAATTCCAGGAATAATCCGCAAGCGTTTGGGAAATTCTGGGAATTCTTGGCTGAAACGTTCCGTCAAAGCCGGTCGTTCTGGCCGTGGCCCTACTAAGCTCATCTCACCCTTCAACACGTTCCAAAATTGTGGTAATTCATCCACGCGGGTTTTACGCATGAAGCGGCCAAGCGGCGTTATGCGAGGATCATTCTTTTGCGCCCAGACTGCGCCAGTCCGCGCTTCCGCATTCTGATACATTGACCGTAACTTAATAACCTCAAAGGGCTGCCCCATTAAACCGACCCGTTCTTGCTGATAAAATACTGGTCCCCGGGAAGTTAACTTCACAAGAATTGCGAAGACCAGAACGATTGGCGCACTCAGCACCGTACCCAGTAGTCCGACTACTAAATCAAACATCCGTTTTACCACCAACTTCCATCCCGTTACCGGTTGACCGATGGCCCGTAAAAATTGGTAATTTTCTTCTGACGACGTTCGTTCCAAGGCTTCTGACGGTTTAATTTCGACTTGCCGCATGACTAACTCCTTCCCAGTAAGCGGCTAATCCAGCTTTCAACGACCAATGGGTGGTATAACCAAGGTCAACTAACCGACTGATACTGGCAACCGAACGCTTAACTTCTCCACCCCGTCCCGGAGCTTCTTTAAGCTTTAATGACTGATCCGCAACCGCCTCGTAAATCTGAATAACTTTGTTTAAGCTGTTTTCATTACCATTAGCAATGTTGATGACCTCACGCCGAACATGGTGTGTCGTAATCAACCACAACGCTTCAATGACGTCCTCTACAAAGACAAAGTCACGGGTTTGCGTCCCGTCCCCATATCGAGTAAAGGTCTTATTATTTTTTAAACAATCCGTTAAGATGGATAGCACACCGGAATAGGGTGATTTCGGGTTCTGGCCGGGTCCATAGACGTTAAAGAAACGCACACAAACCGTCGGCAGGTCATATAACGCGCCATAGGCTAAAACAAAGCGTTCCGTTGCATACTTATCAATGGCATATGGTGACACCGGGTCAACTCGAGAATCCTCATGCTTAGGTAACTCCGGTAAATTGCCGTAAACTGCGGCTGACGACGTAAATAAGAACTGTTTGATTGGTAAGTTAGTTTTCCGAATATACTCCAGCATATTAAAGACCGCCGTATGATTGACCGCATGCGTTTCCGCTGGCCGTTCGATTGAATCAGCGACACTAGCAACCGCAGCTAGGTAATAAATGTAGTCGGGTTGTTCTTCTTGTAACAGTTGTTGCATAAATTTTTCGTTACGCACATCCTGTATGTAAATGGTGACCTGATCACGATGGTGAATATTATATATGGCTCCCATCGACAAATTATCAACGACCACCACATCAAATCCCTGGGTGACTAAAAAATCAACGAGATGGGAACCGATAAATCCCGCTCCTCCTGTTACTAAAGCTTTCATAATTAAAATACACTCCTCTTTATTAAAAACGCCAAAACCGATGCCACTTATGTGGTTTACGAATCAATGGTTTTTCCAACGGCTCGCCATTCAATAGTCGACGCGCGTTTGCTTGAAATACAACGGGATAAGTTGCATCTAATTTGGCCAAAACATCATAAGCTGCGGTCATAGCAAATTGCCGATTTGGTAAACTGTGCGCGTCTGACGCCACAACCTGCACTAATCCACTCTTCACTAATTCCACTGCCATTCGTTGGACTCGTTCCCCAAAAGTACCAACTAAACTAGTTGCAATTACCTGTGCTAATCCCCCTTGTTTCACTAACTCATAAAGTTTTTCTGGCGTTGCTAATAATTGAGCATTCCGTTCAGGATGAGCAATTACCGGTGTAATTCCCTCACATGCCAACTGAAAAATGACTTCTTTCAAATAACTAGGAACCGTTTCGTGCGGTAGTTCTAGCAATAAATAGTTACTAGAGGTATCTATACCTAACAAATCATCCAAATGCACCATGAGGTCACCATTTAGATGGACTTCTTGTCCTGCAAAAACCGTCAGCGGAATATGTTGTCGATCCAGTTGAACTTGGAACGCCTTTACTGCTTGTTGGACATCCGCCGCGTGATTCACGTAGTGGCGATCCAAATGATGGGGCGTTGCAAGAATGTAACCAATCCCATCGTTAACTGCCTGTTGCGCTAATTCAAGTGACGTCGCTACATCCGGTGAACCATCATCAATTCCAGGTAAAATATGACAATGTAAATCAACCAAACTATTTGTCTTCATCACTGTAATACCCATAACCACTTTCATAACCATAGTAACCATGATGCGACCCATCACGGACGTCATTAAAAACCGCACCCAATAAATGTGCATGCGATTTCTTTAACGTCACTACAGCATCACGAACCGCTACCTTTTGGGCAACATTTTGTCGAACCACCAGAACGGTTCCATCAACCTTGTGAGCTAACAACTGCGCATCCGTAACGGGCAGGATTGGCGGAGCATCTACGATAACTAGATCCAATTTACGTGTCGTTGTCTTCAAAAAATCCGCCATGAGTTGTCCATCCAATAGTTCCGCTGGATTCGGTGGCTTGGGACCACTCGTCATGACAAACAAATTATCCAAAACAGGATGGATTGCCTTATTCACATCGTCTAGCTGGCGACCCAACCATGAACTCAGTCCCTGATGATTGCTGAGATTAAACGTTTTGTGTACCGTTGGGCGACGCATATCAGCATCAACTAATAGGACCCGCACGCCCTCTTTAGCATACTCAACGGCCAAATTAGCACTAACCGTTGACTTACCCTCACCAAGCATGGCTGACGTGACCATCATCGTACGCAGTGGCCGATCAGACGCAGCAAAATTAATATTAGTACGGATTGTTTTGATTTGCTCAGTCACGACCGCCATCGGTTCATTAATCGTGGTTAGGTTAATCGCCGCCGTCGTCGTGTTATTAACCTGACGTTTAAACATATAATTCCTCCTCAAACACGCTTAGCTGACCGCCGTAACCCATCTTCTGCCACCGCCTGGTTTGTTGTCGTATGTCGTTGATGACTAACCATCCCTAAGTTGGTCAAACCAAGATCATCCGTTAAGAATGTCAGTTCATGAACTCGCCGGTCAGTTAATGTCCGTAGTAGCGCATAAAGTAGCCCTAATAAGACTCCTGCTAACAAACCAATCATCACATCCAGCGCCTTTTTAGGTGCAACCGGATGTTTAGGCATTTCTGCGGGTGCAACTAACGTCACGTTATTAACCCGAATAATTTTCTTAACCTGACGCTTAAAGCTACGGGCAACTTGGTTGGCAATAATGGCACTAGCTAACGCATCGGTATCCCGAACACTAATGGAAAAGACCTGCGAATTGGCAGTTGTAACCACATTGACCTCCCGTTTCAGTGTCGCGAGTGAGCGCTTAATGTGATAGTTCTTCTTTAATTGTTTACGCGCAGGACTTAAAACCACTTGATTCGTAATCAAATCCTTATACGTCGTAATCATCTGTACATCCGCCTGTTGCCCAGCGTATTCCGTTGCTGCATTGGTATTTTTACGGTTAACAAGAATCTGCACATCAGATTCATATTTAGGTGTCACAATTAAAAAAACGACCCCCGCAGCAATAATGACCCCCGCAAGGGTAAAACCGACGATGGCCCGCCAATATTTACGCAACAACCGCAAAAGAAAATCAAAGTTCACTGCTTGATCCACCGTTCACCCTCCTTTTAATTAAATTTAAAACTTATGCCAGTGTAACGTCACGATTTTGAAAAGAAAAAGGCCATTATATTTTCGTGCAATCGAGTTTTATACATAATCCTTTATAGTTTGAATAATTCATGCGTAAATATGCGCATTTTATACAAATATTTTTATATTATGTTGACAATTATTGACATAATGCTATATTTGATTACAGATTACGTCAAAAACGGCACTATTTTTTTCAAAATAATGCCGTTTATTTTGTTTCCAGGATTATACATAATAAAACTTTATATTTATTAATTAATGTCGTTTATAATTGGGGAATAATCAACATGATTAGCATTTACTCTAAAGGAGCGTGGCACTAATTTACTATAATGTGGAACCCCTACGAACAACTACGGAAATTAATGAATTTTTACATTGGGCACAAACCGGCACCCATAGCGAAAGAAACACCCTACTTATTCTAATCGGGTTAAATACCGGTTTACGCATGAGTGACATTTTAAATCTCAAAATCAGCCAAGTACGGCGTCACAACGTCGTCAGATTAACCGAAAAGAAAACTCAAAAAAGACGTGTCATCCTATTGACCAACCTGCGCCTTAGAATTGATAACTATATTGAAGGTTTACCTGATGATGAATATCTATTTACTAACCGCCGGCATCAACAACTGAGTGTAAACGCGGTTTATAAATTCTTTCAGACCATTGCTCGTAAAATGCACCGCAATGACATTGGTACCCATACCCTTCGAAAAACCTTTGGCTACCACTACTACCAACGTACACACGATATCGGTACCCTCATGATGATCTTCAATCATTCCAGCGAAGCCATTACCAAGCGCTACATTGGCCTCAATCAAGATATTATCTTGCAACAAATGGCAACTTTTTCCTTGGGACTAGATATTTTAGTAGATACTAGCCAACCCCACTGATTCTGTCCGGCGGGCGCTGAAGAACAACCATTTTCCATCGATAATTGCTAGTAGGACAGCGATTGAACCTAATTCAAAACCTTTAGTCCAAAATAAAGCACTCGCAAATAACTAGCCATCAAGCAGTTATTCACGAGTGTTTTTTGTTACCTAAATTTAGGGATGGATTACTGTTGTGTCAATATTTAGACTAATACAAATTGACTACCTGTGAGTTAGTCAGGTCGTCCGAATCACAATAGTAAGTCTGTTTTTAGCGCAGTCGGGTAATCTTAGGGTGCTGTGTCGGCAAGATTGGCAGGCGTTTCTTATCTGCCAATCTTGCGGGGCAATTCAAAGACGTGGGTTATCGGCTTTGAATTGAGGTCGCAGACCGCACTGTGGCTGCGACCGTCCCTCATAGCACCCTAGGACTACCCGACGGAGCGGATAATTTAGGCATAACTACCACTACTGTTACGGTGTTAATAGCAGTTTTAGATTTTTCAACCTTTAATTAATACAAATTAGCTACGTTTAAGCTGGTCCGGTTATCCGGAAATAATATCAATTGATACTTTTAGTTTATGGGTCAACGTTAACCGCAATTGCCTGCTGGACATACCAATAATGGGCCATGACAAGTAAGACGATCATTAACACTTGTGGCGATGATAGCACGAAATCACTAACACCATACGCTAAAACAACGGCTAAGATTAATGCAAAGTAACGGCGGTCTGGTAACGTGGACTTCCAATGCCGGGTCAGCCGCCAACCATTCGCAACAATTAAGCTAATCAGGCCGAGTCCACCTAACAAACCAAAGGAAGCTAAAACCATAATAAAAATATCATGTGCGTGGGGCACGTAATGACCGGTTAAATTTAAATACTGGGGCGCAAAACCAAAGTATGAAACGCCCAGCCAAGGCGCTTTTGCAAAAACTTGCAGGCTATCATGCCAAATCGTTAATCGTGATGTCCAGCCGGTCGCCCAAGAATAACTACGTGGCAGCCACGCGAGTACAAACCAGCTAATACTGCCGATCAATCCAGTTAGCCATAAGCTACGGCGCCAATTCAGATAAAAGCTAGTTCCTAAAACCATTAGTAGCATTAATAGTAAACCAGTCCGTGATTGTGTCTGATAAATTCCAAGCATGAGTAACGCGATAACGCCCCGGCTGCGCCAAGTACTTGAGCTAGGCCGTAAACTCATTTGGACTAATACAACGGCTAAAGCAATCAATAGTAGGCAACAGGCATCGTTCGGATTGTCGGCCGATCCGAATAACCGGTCGGCGTTAGCCCGATACCCCCACAGCAGATCACCAGTTAAAAATTTTAACCACAGCGGTAACAGTTGCCAGTGATTAAGCCAGTGAAAGATATTCCCGCTGACCGTCAAATAGCCCCCAAAGCAAACCAAGTAATGGCAAATTTGCGGCCAGGATAAAAGCTGGGCAGATTGCCGGCACAGTAACCATAGATTTAATAAAACAATTAGCAGTAAGCCTGATAAAGCGGCTGGTTGCCGCCAAGGTGCTCGTAAAAGGTTCACGCTAGTAATCCCGATTAGCCATAAAATAAACAGTAAGACGTGGTCGTGGCGAATTGCCCTTGGTTGCCTAAATAAGGTTAGCCACTGCCAACGGCTTAAATAAATAAACCAGGCAATTCCAATCGGCGGCAAAATCGCCAGTAACGTTAGACCGATTGAAAATTGCCGGGATGTGAGGGACTTAGTCATGGTGATACGCAAGCTTTCTCTTAAGGTTTACTGGCTAAGAGCGCCAGTTATAAAACTTTATCAGTTATTATGCCACGCCTCGTTGTCGTACGTGCACCGCGCTTCAAAGATTTAGGACTTCTTACTAAAGTTAAGTGAATCATTACCAATTGCAAAAGATTCCCATTAAAAAGAGCATTACCAAACAGCCCGACAAGGCCGCTTGGTAATGCTCAATGCGTCTATTAATCCTAATTTTATTCGTTTATGTGGCACCTTTCTGATAATGTTTCGGTGTCACGCCAGCCCCTGCCAGCGAAAACTTGATGGTTTGCGCCACGTTTTTCGCAATGCCGAGTTTTTGAATATCTTCAATTGGTGCAGCAGCAATCTTCGTCATCGAACCAAATTTACGCAATAACTTATTCCGCGTTTTTGGTCCAACCCCCGGAATCTCATCCAAGCGCGAACTGAGCGAATGCTTCGTATGGACCTGCCGGTGGAACGTAATCGCAAAGCGGTGAACTTCATCTTGAATCCGTTGCAACAAGTAAAAACCTTGGCTCTTCGGGTCGAGGTTCAGATGCGCATCCCCGGCAGACTTCAATAAGTCGGCCGTTTTATGGTGCTCATTTTTGACCATCGCCGCAACCGGCGTATCAATTCCCAACTCATTTTCCAGCACGTCCTTCGCAGCATCCAGCTGAATATCGCCCCCATCCATTAAGATCAGGTCGGGTAAGTTTGCGTGTTCCTTTAACAACCGGGTATACCGTCGCCGAATTACTTCACGCGTTGACGCCGCTTCATCAGCGTGGTCGACCGTCCGCAACTTATACTTCCGGTACAGCTTTTTATTAGGCTGCCCGTCCGTAAAGACAACCATGGCGGAGACTAAGTCGGCCCCCTGAATATGTGAGTGGTCAAATGCTTCGATCTTGTGGCCTTCCGGAATACCAAGCGCATCAGTAATTTCCTTCATGGCACCCGTCGTTTTTCGTTCATCCAATTCCAATAGCCGGAACTTTTCTTCTAAAATAATCCGGGCATTTTTATGTGCCATGTCTAATAAATCGCGCTTTTGCCCCCGTTGTGGCGTGCGGACGGGAATGCCTAAAATATCACTTAACACGTCCTTATCCAAGCCACTTGGCACTAAAACTTCGCGTGGCAAAACGTTATTCTTACGATTATAAAACTGCAAAATAAAACTGGTCATTTCTTCCGGCGCCGTTGAAACAACTGGGAATAGGCGCTTTTCACGCTTCATTAACCGAGCTTGCCGGATAAAGAAGACCTGAATCGATAACCAACCCTTATCCATGTAAAAGTTGAATAGGTCCCGCGGCGTGTTGTCATTTGAAATGATTTTTTGCTTTTCAACGGTCATTTCAATATACGTCAACTGGTCGCGTAATTCTCCGGCCCGTTCAAACTCTAATTCCGCCGATGCCTTTTCCATGCGCTTCGTCAGTTGCTTTTTAACCCGTTCAACGTGACCATTTAAAAATGACTTGATTCGCTGAACTTGCGCATCGTACTGTTCTTCGGGAACCGTCTTGAAGCACGCCCCCAAACACTGGCCCATATGGTAGTACAAGCATGGCCGTCCTTGGTAGCCGTTGCAGCGTCGTAACGGGTAAACCTTTTGAATAAAGTTAACCGTCTCCTGAGCAGCGTAAACGTTAGGATAGGGACCAAAGTAATAGCCCCCGTCTTTACGAACATCGCTCACGATCAAAATTTGGGGATCACGTTCATTAGTAATCTTAATGTACGGATACCCGGTCCCCTTTTTAAGCTTGATGTTGAAATACGGCTGATGCTTTTGAATCAGCGTAATTTCTAACAAGAAGGCTTCCTTATCGGTCGACGTCACGATAAATTCAAAATCCGCAATTTCTGAAACTAAGCGCGCGGTCTTCCCAGTGTGGCTACTCTTAAAGTATGACCGCACCCGGTTTTTTAAATTCTTAGCTTTACCCACGTAAATAATCTGACTATTTAGATTTTTCATCAGGTAACAGCCAGGTAAATCTGGCAGTAGTGCTAGCTTATGTTCAATGTGTGCTGAAGCCATAACGCGCCGTCCTCTCACTTTAATTTAGCATTACTAGTATACCGCCTGAACATAGACGGCTCAAACAATCCGCCCGTTTTTATAAAAATGTTGATTTTTAATAAGCATAAAAAAACGCGGCCGCACCACACGAATATCTCCGTGAAATGCAACCGCGTAAACACCTATAGAAATAGGCTTGGGTTGTTAAATTACATTAAAATCTTTGATAAGAAGTCCTTAGCACGGTCCGTTTCTGGATGTGCAAAGAATTGATCTGGAGTGTTGTTTTCTTGGATGTAACCGTCCGCCATAAACCAGATGCGGTCAGCAACTTCCTTGGCAAAGCCCATTTCGTGGGTCACAACGACCATCGTCATCCCATCTTTAGCCAGTTCCTGCATAATGTTCAGCACTTCGCCAACCATTTCAGGGTCTAACGCCGACGTTGGTTCGTCAAACAACATCACTTTAGGGTCCATTGCTAACGCACGGGCAATGGCAACCCGTTGTGCTTGCCCACCGGACAAACTACTTGGAAATGAGTCGGCATGATCATCTAAACCGACCCGTTTTAATAATTCATGAGCCCGCTTGGTGGCAGCCGCATCGTCGACACTCTTAACTTTCATTGGTGCCAACTTGATATTTTCCAAGACCGTCATATTCGGGAATAAATTAAAGCCTTGGAACACCATGCCCATTTTTTCCCGTAACTTGTTCACACTTTTTTGATCCAAAGTCGTTAAGTCTTGGCCTTCAAAAGCGACTTTCCCAGCTGTAGGCGTTTCAAGCAAGTTCAAGCACCGAATAAAGGTACTCTTCCCACCACCGGAAGGCCCAATCACAACGATCACCTGTCCGGGTTCAACTTTTTCCGTAATATCTTTTAAAACTTTATTGTCACCAAAGCTTTTGGCGAGCGATTCAACTTCAATCACTGGTTTAGTCATGCTGCATCTTCCTTTCGAAGTAGTTCAAGATCCGTGATGCCGTGAAGGTTAAGATGAAGTATAACACCATAATCACAACGATTGGCGCTACCCCACGGTAAGTATCAGACCGGACAATGTTACTTTGATAAATCAATTCAGTAACCCCGATGATTGACACGATTGAACTGTCCTTAATCAAGGTAATAAATTCGTTACCCAGTGACGGCCAAATATTCTTCAATGCTTGTGGTAAGACCACGTAGCGCATCGTCGCGCCATTTGACATCCCTAAACTCCGGGCTGCTTCGGTTTGACCAATATTAACGGAATTGATCCCACCACGAATGTATTCAGCCACGTACGCCCCTGAGTTCAATGAAATCGCAATGATCCCAGAAGTTAACGCTGGTAAGTTGACGAAGAGTCCTAAGCCAAAGTAAACGAACATTACTTGAACCATCATTGGCGTCCCACGGATGAATTCAACGTAGGCCGTTGATACCCACCGCAATGCTGTCTTGAAGATGTTTCCTTTGGCGGTCCGTGCAAGGGCTAATAAAATCCCAATGATGAAACCAAAGAAGACGGAACATACGGTAATAATCAAGGTGTATTCAACCCCGGTTGCGAATGCTTGCCAGTAGTGACCCATTGACGTGTTAACCGTGTTGGTCTTCAGATACTTCCCGGCTGCCGGTAAGTATTGCTTTTTAACGAGGTTTTCCTTCTTAATCTGATCAACCGTCTTGTTGACCTTGTTTACTAAGCTAGTTGAACCCTTCCGGAACGCAATTGCAGAACTCGTTGCGTCGGAACTCATATCGAAATCACTTGGAATTGCAGCTAAGTTTTTATTGTTAGAAGTATAGGCTTCAGCGGATGGCTTTTCCATCGCAACCCCGTCTAACTTGTGGCTTTGTAAAGCTAAAATCAAGTCAGATTGGGAGGTCATCCCTTTACTTGCCGTATTCTTAGTTTGCTTCTTAACGGCGTTATATTGGGTCGTCCCGGTTTGGGCGCCTAACGTACCACCTTTGAAAGAATCCTTGTTCTTGTACTTGGCTTTGTCGGCCTTATTGATAACAATGTCATAACCACCCTGATAATAAACGTGGGTGAAAGCGACGTTCTTCCGACGTGCAGGCGTTGGGTTCATCCCGGAAATAATCATATCGATCTTCCCAGTCTGAAGGGCAACTAATAAGGAATCAAAGGACATGGACTTAATCTTTAACTTAACCCCTAAATCCTTGGCAACCTTTTTCCCAATCTGAACATCCATCCCGACAACGGTACTCTTACCGTTAACCGTCGCTTGAAATTCATACGGCGGGTAATCGGGCGAAGTCCCCATAACGAGGACCCCCTTCTTTTGAATCTTCTCTAATGAATTATCCGCCGCCTGGGCATGTTGGGTGGACAGAGGAACCACCGTCATGAACAGGGCAACAATAATAGCTAGTAACAACCCAAATCTTTTTTTCATAAGCGTTCTCCTTTGCTTTAATTTACAAGAGTAAAGTATAGACGCATATGATTATTTATGCAAGTATTTTTGATAAATTCTTTATTTTATACATAAATTAACCATTTATACAGCTTTTAGGGGCCTTTTTATGCACAAAAGACGAATAACTGACAAACAAACCAAAATTTGCTATGATTAGCGGTAAGCGAAAGGAATGATTGTATGAGTTTAAAAGTACAACGTCAAGATAACCTCGACAAACTGTTCGACAAGTTTGCGATTGGTCCCGATGACAAAGACAAATTAACGACTAAAGCCGTTCAAGAAACCATCGACGAACACGCCAAGCGTACGACTACTAAGCCCAACGCCAAAAAAGACGCCGACAACAAATAAATTGATCGTAACGAGCTGAAGACCTGACTAGGTCTTGGGCTCGTTTTTCATTAACACCCACACGACCGCATGTCATCAGTGGCAACCGGATTAACTCACAAGTAGTTAATTTGTATTAGTCTAAATACTGATACAACAGTAATCGATCCCTAAATTTAACTTTCACTCTTTAGTTATCGATATAAAAACAACCTTCAGAAATTTTCTCTGAAGGTTGTTTTATTGATTGATTTAATTGTTATTAGCAGATTTTAGTTCCGAGTGTTTCCATCTTTTCACGCCGTTCAGCTTCCGTCTCTGGGGTAACGTTCCGCCAGTCGACAACGGATAATGCACCGTCTAACATGCCACTATCATCTTTCAGCGCTAAAGCGTTGTGCCAACGTGAGATGTTCAAACCGTTACCTAAAAAGTCTTCGTCTGCGGGCGCCGTTGCCATATCATAGCCCGCGTTGTTTTCAAGGACTGTCGTATAAGCGGGATCAGCATCTTTCAAGATAACCAACTGAAACTTATTGCCAATCGCACAGCTTCCACCCAGGCTCGAATATTTATTAGAACCATCATCAACGGTTAAAATTACCCGACTCCCCGCTGGAATTTTGTCAGCCAAATACGTTTGTGCGTCATCTTTAATGTTAATCTTCATCATACAGCACCCTTTCTCGCTCATCCAATAGATTGTACACAACTTGTTTACAGTTATCACTATAGCGCAGACCGAGACTGAATGCAATCGGAATGCTTACAAATAGTTAGTCAAAGATTTCTTGTCGTTGACGACGCATGAACCCAAAGATGGCCAAACTAAAACATAGGAGGCTAAATAATCCGACCATTGCCAAACTCTCCCAAAACTTCCCAGTTACCGTTCCCAACTGAAGTTGGGTCAAGGCTTGCAACAACCAATATTGTGGCGTAATCATGGCGACACGTTGCATCACTGTCGGCATGACTGAAATTGGAATCAAAGCCCCTGACAATAGACTCGACAGCGTGATCAATAAAACTTGCAGCCCATTCGCCAACCCTGAACTATTAGCTAAGACCCCAACTGCCAAGGACCAAAGGACTGCTAAAATACCAAACCAAAGCAGAACTCCCATAAGTGTCAAAACTGACATACCAATCGAGATTTTAAAAATACCCACCATCACAATCACCGTTAAGACCACCTCAACCAGCATTGCTAACAGCCCAAACAACGCCGTTCCGCCAAAGTAACTTGCGGGACTAATGGGCGTTAACATCGTTCGTTGATAAATCTTGTTACGGCGCTCTAACTGTAAACTCCGCGTTCCAAACGTGTTAGCTTGGTACAGCATCATCATGAGTAGGAAGCCAATGATTTGGAGCGTCAAAGTATGTGAAGCCACGTGCTGATCAATTTGCCTAAATTTAAGTTGGGGCGTATGCGTCTCTAAGTACGTCCCAACTTGTTTAATTGGCACCGATCTGGTTGCCAACCCGCGTACTTGTAAGGTATCCGTTACAGATGCCGTTACTGAATCCCGCAAATTATTAATGAGCGTTCCTTGCTGCAAAGCTCGCAAAGTTAGCGCCGGCCGTTCGCCCTTATCCATCCGTTGCTGATAATCAGTTGGAATAGTCACAATCGCCATCACATTTTGTTGTGACAACGCCTTTGCTTCTTGCTCATGGGTCAACATTTTCACAGTCGTTCGCCGACGCATCCCTTGGACTAATAAATGACTAGTTGCTGTCCGGTCATGATCAACAACGCCTAGCGTTAAATTATCCTGGCTGGTCCCCGTCGAGGTGTATAAATACAAGACAACGCTTAAAAATGGCACGGCTAACAAGAACAACACTTGCCAAGGATGATTTTTCCAAATAATGATTCGCTCTTTAACTAACCATAAAATTGCTCGCATTAGAACACCTCCCGACGACGAATAATCCAGTTTACGAGGATCAACAGTCCAAACGCCAAGCCAAAGTTTAACGCGGCTCCTGACCAATCCAGTGAACTGGTCGTCCACAACGCTGAACGCATGGGACCCATAATCCAACCTAGGGGTGAAAATTGCATCATCGTACTAGACGTTGGAAAATAGCCTCCACCCAAAAAGGCGACTAACTGAATAACAATTTGCACGATGCCACTACCGACCCGGCTATTAATTGTATCCATCAATAACCCGATAATTAAGAAAAGGGCCATCAGTCCGCTGAAATTGATCAAGGTAAATCCAAGTGCCCGCGACCATGGCATCTTAAATAGACCAGTTGTGATTCCCATCAAAACCCCAATGACAAGCATCCCGAATAGCAAATGACCACCCACCGTTGCATTGAGCAACTTTCCACGGGTCACAGGTGTCAGTAGCTCCCTAGCTAACGTTTTTTGCCGCCGAGCCTTGCCAAACATATCAAGCCCAACTTCTGAAAAGTACAGCATAAACATCCCCATCATCGCTAACGCGTAGTATTGGAAAGACGTTGCGGACTGGTGGGCTTGCACGTGGTTAACCTTCACCAATTTCTTCGTTGATACGGTTGCTAGCTTGCCGCGATAATGGATTGCTGTCTGGACCAAACCCATTTGTCGAAAAATTGCTGCTAAACTACTTTTTAACAGGATCGTTTGATAATCGTTGAGTCCCTTTGACGTCTGAACCGTCGCGGTCGTCCCAAATTGAACGATCGCCGTATTCGACTGTGTGCGGACCACGTGTTTGGCTCGTGCTAAATCACGTTGACTTTTAAAGTCCAGGTGTGCGATATCTGCATGTTTAACCATTTTATCGAATAATTGTGCTTGTTGTGAGTGGTCTACCACGTACTGGACGTGAACGGGTGCAACTTTAGAATCTAATTGGGTCGCAAACGTTCCTTGTAATACGAGACCTAAGATGACCATCAAACTAACTGGTAAAATTAAAAAATAGACGTAATTCGACCGGTTGCGTAAATCTTGTACAAATACTCGTTTGATAATAGTTCCAATCATGACGTCACCCCCTAATCCCTTAAGTTTCGACCCGTCAAATTCAAGAAGACCGTTTCTAAGTCAATCTGCGGTTGGTCCACCTGATCAACAGTGACCCCTTGATCAATGAGCGTCATCAAGACTTGATTTAGCGGGTTACTTTCGACTGCCGTTACGAGCTGTAGCTCCTGTCCCTGAACCGTAGCTTGTTGAACCCCCGCAATGGCAAGTAGTGGGGCCACGTTAACCAACTTAGGCTCAGCAACCGTAATTGAGACTTGTTTAGTTGTCGTTACCAAGTTAACTAATTCGGCTTCAGTTCCTTGAACAATCACTTTGCCATGATCAATAATCACAATTTTATCGGCCAGTCGTTCTACTTCTTCCATATAATGACTGGTATAGACAACCGTCATCCCTTGCGAGCGCATCTTTTCAATTGCCGTTAAGATATAATTACGAGACTGCGGGTCGATTCCAACGGTCGGTTCATCCATAAAGATTAGTTCCGGCTGGTGGACAAGCGCCATGGCAATGTTCAACCGGCGCTGCATCCCACCAGAAAAAGTTGCTGGCCGCTGATTCTGGTGCTCACTGAGACCTACGACCGCAAGCGCACGGTCAACGCCGTTTTTTAGCGCCGGCCCACGTAATCCGTACAGGCCACCAAAGTAACGAACGTTTTCCGCGGCCGATAGATCGTCAAACAGGGCTAAATCTTGCGGAACGACCCCAAAACGGCGCCGAATTGCCGTATTCGTTGGCGTCAATGGCTCACCAAATAACGTCACACTACCACTGGTTTTATTTAATAATCCGGTAATCATACTGATCGTGGTCGTTTTACCAGCACCATTTGGCCCTAACAGTCCTAAAATTTTACCCGGTGCAATGTCAAAGCTAACATCATCTACCGCTACCTTGGTGCCAAAACGTTTCGTTAAGCCTTTGACAACTAAACCATCTGTTAAACTTGCCGTCATAGTTAGACCCCCTCTAATTGATAAATCCATTGTATAAAAAAATGGAATTGCCACCCAGTGCAATTCCTCATTTATGCCCCATGAGATTCCTCATGACTTTCACGTGGTAAATTGGTCGTCACCGTGAAACCAGTTTGACCATCGACCAATAGTTGGCCACCCAAATTTGCCGTTCGCTCCGCCATCCCTGCCAAACCGAGCCCCAGTTGATAGTTAGGCGCAGCTTGCCCGTCGTTTTGAACCGTTAGTCGAATAAACGTTGGGTAGACGCGCACCGTAACGACCACGTTGCTCGCTTGACTATATTTTAACGTATTGGTTAGGCTCTCTTGCAAGTTAGCCGCAAACACCCGCCACTGCAATGCTGTGATAACGGTTAATTCACCACTATACAAAAATTGCGCCTTGAAATGATACTGATCGGCAAATTGCTGGAGCTGGCCCTTTAACCGGTCAACATTCACAGTCTCCTGCGCAAGTTGTTCCGTATGCAAAATCTGGCGAATATCGGTAATCCCCTGACGGACAATTGCCGTCGCGTGATCTAACAAAGCTTCACCCTGTTTAGGATCAGTTCGGTAACTGATTTTGGCAGCTTGCAGTTGCATCAAACTCCCGGTCAGTTGGTGCCCTAATTGGTCATGGATTTCATGAACAAGCCGTTGCCGTTCAACTGCGGCAGCCTGACTTTCACGTACATTCGCATTATCGACACCTTGTTGGAAGAGCGTGGCGTAGTGATTACGCTCCCGCCGTAAATGCTCAGTCGTTTTTAACAATTGCAGGTGCCGCTGTTCCTGTCGTTGAAACGCCCAAGTTAGGGCAACTAGAAATAAACACCAGCCCCCGTACCAACCCGCTAATGGTAACTGACTGAGCCGCCAACTTCCCACTAGTAGCGCACTGCCGAACGCAACCAACGTCCACCATTCAAACGATTCGGCTGCGACGCCATTCCAAATAACTAATGGCAATGTAAACCATATAACAGGATCTCTCGGTGCAACCACTACCACCAAAATGAGCTGTCCAAGCGTCAACCACCAGCGCGTTTGAGGTAAGCTGACCATTATAAAAAAAGCACTGAGCAGGACTAATAGGTTAGCAATTGCAATGGTCAGTTGCAACTCTGACTGTGCTATGACGGCGTAGCCAACCAGAGCAACTAGCCCCCCAACGTTAAGAATAAATCGCATTAATGACATTTAGCCTTGCCCCCCGGTCAAATAATAGATGGCTAATTGTGTCCGGTGGTTTAACGCCAACTTATGTAAAATTGTCGACAAGTTATTATTAACGGTCCCCTCACTCAAAAAGAGCGTCTGCGCAATTTCTTTATTAGTAAGTCCTTGAGCAACTAATTGCGTGATTTCTTGCTCCCGCGCCGTCAAAGCCGATAAATCAGCAGTGGGCTTTTTTGTCACCAATTGTGCAGCCGCCTTTGTCATCACGGGCTTAGATAAAATACTCTGATTATTCGCAACGGCTTTAATGCCCGCAATAATTTGATCCGCCGGGGTGGTCTTCAATAAGTAACCCGCCGCCCCATTTTGAATGCCGGTAATAATATCGTCATCTTCATCAAAAGTCGTCAAAATCAATACTTTGACACCTATATTTTGAGCGAGCGTCTTAGTCGCCGTTACGCCGCTCATCCCCGGCATTCGTACGTCCATCAGTACCACATCAACGGGATGCTGATCACAATATGCAATCGCCGCCGGAGCATTATCAAAGACTTTTGTGACCGTCAAATCCGGATCACTGTCCAAAATAATTTGTAGTCCGCTCGTAATCAGCGGGCTATCATCGACCAAAATCGTTTTAATCATGGCTATCCCTCACTTGTAACCCTAGTCTGTCGGTCTTCTTCTAAAAGTAGCATGTTTTTACGCTTTTTACAAAAAAACGTATTTGAGAATCGGCTTCCCAAATACGCTTGCTTTTATTGCTATGAGTCTCGTTCAGACTGATGTTGTGCTTCTAACGCCCGTAGTTCGGCTTCCGTCGACGCCATGTGGTCGTCAAAATGGGCTAGCTTATAGTTTAAATGGTCGATAGCGGCTTGTAAGTCATCGCGCTTTTCTTCCATGACGGCTAACTGTTCCTGTAGTAAGGCCCGTTGTTCCTTAGTATTATCTTCCTGCGCATCGAACAGTTGGATGTAGCGTCGTAAATTTTCAATACTCATCCCCGCCGAGCGCATCTGCGTCACGAACCGAATCCGGCGTAAGATGCGATTATCAATATCCCGATTACCAACTTCGGTTCGATCAATCGCCGGAATTAGCCCTTCCTTTTCATAATAACGAATTGCCGCGGACGAAACACCCGTTTGTTGACTAGCTTCTTTAATGTTCATTCAAAATTCCTCCTAGATAAACCATGTGCTTAATTCATATGATTACTGTAACCCTTAAAGTTCACTTGAAGGCAAGGTTTTAATCATCCTTTTTTAGAACTAGCTGGCAACTTGGAATACCGATCAAAAAGAAGCACTCACCACAACCCAGTTAGGTTATGGCAAGCGCTTCTTTGATTGTTAACTAGCGATTACTTGGCCGGTTTACCATTCGGATACTTATGGTTTAGCTTAGTAATGTTTTGCTTAGCAACTTCATCAAATGGAATGTCTGCCCATTCGGCAACTTGTGACAAGTACCACAGGACGTCACCCATCTGCTTTGTTAATTGATCCTTATTCAACCGATCGCCATGGAAAGTGTACTTCTTAACTAAGTCCACTACTTGACCGGTTTCGGAGGCCAACCCCAACGACAAGTTCGTTAAAACTTGTTCGTTACCGTACAACGTCCGATTTGCTAACGATTGATATTCATTAAATTCCAAACTAGTGGCCTCCTACAGTATGTGCTTCAATCCATTGCCAAACGGCATCCTTACCCGCTTTAGTTTTTGCTGAAAAGGCAATAAAGTCGTCGTCGGCTTGGAAATTAAGCGTTTTTTTAATCAAACTCTCTTGCTTGTTCCACTTGCCCCGTGGAATCTTATCACTCTTAGTGGCGACCACTAACAGCGGCATCTTATAATACCGCATCCATTCATACATTGCGACGTCATCCTTAGTTGGTGCGTGGCGCGCATCGACCAGAATCACCACTCCTCGAAGCGTATCACGGCTAGTCAGGTAGGTTTCAATCATCTGGCCCCACTTTTCGCGGTCCTTCTTAGAAACCTTCGCATAGCCGTAGCCCGGTACGTCGACAAAGTACAGCTGTTCTTCAACTTTATAAAAGTTCAAGGTTTGGGTCTTGCCAGGCTGACTCGACGTCCGCGCATAGCTATTGCGGTTGATCAACACGTTAATCAGTGATGATTTCCCCACGTTAGAGCGCCCCGCTAATGCAACCTCCGGAAAACCGGTCGTTGGGTACTGACTTGGCGCTACTGCGCTCATAACAAGTTCAACGTTATGCACTTCCATCAAAATAACTCCCTTATCTGATAATCTGGTCCTATTCTAACACACTTCTAGTAAGCGTCGCTGGTCATCCGCTCAAATTCAACGCTAGTCAAATTAGGCGCTAAACAGCAGTCAGGACCGCGAATGCTAACGCACTGCGGTCCTGAACAATTATTTTAATCTGTGTTAAAAAATCAACGAATTTATGAGGCCTTTTGATCTTCTAAGACCAATTCAGGCTCAGCGTGATTTTCAACCGTATCCCGGGTGATAATCACTTTTTTGACGTCTTCACGACTTGGAATATCAAACATGATATCACGCATCGTGTCTTCAATGATTGAACGTAGCCCCCGAGCACCAGTATTACGTGCTAAGGCTTCTTGCGCAATTGCACGTAAGGCGTCCTTCTTGAAGTCAAGTTCCGCATTATCCAACGCGATTAAACGTTGATACTGCTTAACAAGCGCGTTCTTGGGTTCAGTTAAGATGCGGACCAAATCGTCTTCCGTTAACCGTTCTAGGGCGGTCAAAATTGGTAACCGACCGATAAATTCAGGAATTAACCCAAATTGTAAAAGATCTTCGGGAACAACTTGTTGCATCAAACTCTTAGAATCATCTAAGACGGCGTTCTTACCATCGGTATCAGTCCCAAAGCCAATGGTCTTATCGCCTAAGCGCCGTTTAACGATCTCTTCGATACCATCAAACGCACCACCAACGATAAACAGGATGTTGGTCGTATCTATCTGGATGAATTCTTGTTGCGGATGCTTACGGCCACCCTGTGGTGGAACGTTAGCAATCGTGCCTTCCAAGATCTTCAAGAGGGCTTGTTGGACCCCTTCACCAGAAACGTCGCGAGTAATCGAAACATTTTCGCTCTTCTTAGCAATCTTATCAATTTCATCAATATAGATAATGCCTTTTTCGGCACGTTCAACGTCGTAGTCCGCATTTTGTAATAGCTTTAATAAAATGTTTTCAACGTCTTCACCAACGTAACCAGCTTCGGTCAACGTGGTCGCATCCGCAATGGCGAATGGCACGTCTAGAATCCGTGCTAAGCTTTGGGCTAAGAAAGTCTTCCCAGAACCAGTTGGTCCAACTAAACTGATGTTACTCTTTTGTAACTCAGGACCATCATCATTCTGACCTTCGTCGTCAGTCATCGCTTTAACACGCTTGTAGTGGTTATAAACCGCAACGGATAACGTCCGCTTGGCTTCATTTTGACCGATAACATATTGGTCCAATTCGTCTACAATTTCCTTTGGCGTTGGAATATCTGTTAATTCGTGTGAGCGTTCTTCACTAAACTCTTCATCGATAATTTCCTTGCATAAATCGATACATTCATTACAGATATAAACGCCGGGGCCAGCCACAATCTTTTTAACTTGATCTTGTGATTTACCACAAAATGAGCAGTTAACAGGACCGTTTGTCTCGGTATTTTCAAACATTCATTCTCACCTCATCGATGTGTACTTACATGGATTAATCATAACAGAAAACCGGGGCCAAAACCAGCGTTGCCCCGATTGCTTCGTTCATTACTATAACATGGTCCCCTGAAAATCAGAAACGATTTGTTCATAAAGTTACCGATATAAGCGAACCAACCTTTGCCGGAGTGATTCCCAGACTAACGCTCAAAATGCTTTTAAGCACGTCGCAGGACAAGATGCTTCCACCCACGGTTAAAGCCTTGGTCAAACAACCACCCTAATATAACGGTTAAAATTAATACGCCACTAAAATAAAGAACTGGTTGCTTTGCTAACCAAGTATTTTGCAACCAGATCATCGGCAACCGTTGCAAAACGTAAATGGCAAATAAGGCCGGTCCACCAAGATAGGCCAACACGCGGTTATGGATAGAAAAGCTCATGGCTAGTAAGACAAAACAAAACGCAAACAGGATAGCCGCAATTTGATAGCTAACGTCACGGCGTAGACCAATACTGTTTGCGCACAGTACGTAACTCGCGGCAAACCCTAGCACGGTTATTAACCCCACTGATAAATACGTGATCCAGTTACGGCAGATTCTATTTTCCAACCGAATTTTATAGTAGCCGTAGACCACCCCCGCCACGTAGCAAAAGACGGTACAGAAATAGTACTCCGGTAAAAAGGCACTAGCAATGACGATGTATAGCACACTACCCAAAGCCATTATCCCAATTGCGCCCCAGCAGTTTTGCGGCAAGAGCCGCCAAGCGACGTACGAGATTAAGTACATGAGCAAGATGGTGAAGACGTACCATGCGCTGTTGCCAATCGTCGTGAGTCCTAAATAACTTCCCAAAAGGTGCCATGACGAATAGTGCTTCCCCCGTAACCACGCTACAATGGCGTACAACGTGATTGCAACGGCAAACTTCCCCCATAAAAATAAAAATCGGTGCTTCGGAAACGTTTTTAAATACTGGGGACCCCGTTTTTGGTACTGGATACTTAGACCGTAACCCGAAAAGAACAGAAACGTCGTTACAATGAGTTGCCCTTTAACGGCCATCCAAAGCCGGGTCACCCTAGCAAATTCACTCGGCATTTGAATAAACGTCATAAAATGACCAAATAGCACCAGTAAGATAAATAGACCGTTAATGGTCGTGGTGGTACCCCGATCCAAGTCAGTCGCCGTCGGGCCGGCCGTACGATACCGTAGTGAGCCAGCGAACCAAATAACAATTAATAATAAAATAACATCCATATTACCCTCTACTTCGCAATGTCCACAAAAAAAGGCCTGAGCACTTTGTAAGCACCCAGACCTTTCGTGACAAACAATCACGATCTAATTTTTAAAAATTAGTCTTTGCTGTCTTCTTTTTTATCGTCAGCCTTGGCATTTTGCTTTGCTGAGTCGCTGATCAAATCAACGGCTTGGCGAATGGCAATGTCATGTGACAACATGTCATCAGTTAAGGCACCGCGAACGGCACTTTCTTCCATGTTGTATTGGCCAGCTAAGTCTTTAACTTCGGCATCAAGTTCATCCTTAGAAGGCTTGATGTTTTCAGCTTCGACAACTGCTTCTAAGACCAAGTTAGTCTTTACACGGTGGTCTGCATCAGCAGCAAATTGCTTGTGCAAGTCATCTTCAGAAGTACCAGTTAACTTGTAGTAAGTCTTAGGATCGATACCTTGTTGTTGCATGTTAGCCAAGTATTGGTCCATTTGACGATGAATATCGTCTTCCTTCATGGCATCAGGAATAGCTTGGATTTCAGCATTGTCAACGGCTTGGTTTAAAGCTTCGTCTTCAATAGCGTCATGGGCAGCCTTTTCCTTTTGGTCCTTAAGTTCGTCCTTGATCTTAGCTTTTAATTCTTCAAGGGTGTCAACGTCTTCGTCAACGTCCTTTGCAAATTCGTCGTCTAATTCAGGGAGTTCCTTAGTCTTAACTTCGTGAACCGTAACCTTGAAAGTAGCTTCCTTGTCTTGTAAGTCTTCAGCTTGGTAATCCTTAGGGAAGGTTACCTTAACTTCAGTTTCTTCGCCAGCTTTAACACCAACTAATTGGTCTTCAAAGCCAGGGATGAATGAGTTTGAGCCCAATTCAAGGGAGTAGTTTTCTGATTCGCCGCCTTCAAATGGTTCGCCATCGACGAAACCTTTGAAGTCAATAACAACCGTGTCGCCCTTAGCAGCTGGTTGGTCTTCTTTAAGAACTAATTCAGCTTGCTTTTCGCGACGTGATTCTAATTCGGCATCAACGTCTTTAGCGTAAACACGAGTGTTCTGACGCGTTACACTAAGGCCCTTGTATTCGCCAAGTTTAACTTCAGGCTTAACCGTAACAACGGCTTTTAATACCCAAGGCTGACCCTTTTCCATGCTGTCAACATCGATCTTAGGTTGATCAACTGGTTCGATTTCAGTATCTTTAATGGCTTGTTCATATGCTTCTGGGAGCACGATGTTCAATGCATCTTGGTAAAGTGCTTCTTCACCATACATTTGATTAAAGATTTGACGTGGAACCTTACCCTTACGGAATCCAGGAACGTTTAAATTCTTTTTAGTCTGTTGGAAGGCTTTGTCAATACCTTCTTTGATCTTATCAGCACCAATTTCGAACGTTAATTCGCCTTGGTTGCCTTCCTTCTTTTCCCACTTTGCAGCCATTGTATTCCCTCCGAAACATTAATATTTTCAACAATTCATGTCAATTGCATACTTGTCAATTTTAACCTATCAATTCCATAAAGTAAACCAAATCAGCTAAAAAAGCGTATGCTTAGGCGTTTTATTGTGAACTTTCTTAAAAAAAGAGACTCGGAAGCAAGCTTCCAAGTCTCTTAAAGTGAATCAATGAAAATCAGTTAGAGATTAGTCATCAATTTCAGAAACGACACCGGCACCAACAGTATGGCCACCTTCACGAACAGTGAACTTAGTTCCCTTTTCGATAGCGGCTGGTTGGATTAATTCAACAGTGAACGTTACGTTGTCACCAGGCATAACCATTTCAACGCCATCTGGCAATTCGATAACACCAGTGATATCAGTGGTGTGGAAGTAGAATTGTGGACGGTAGTTTGAGAAGAATGGCGTATGACGGCCACCTTCTTCTTTGCTCAAGATATAAACTTCACCCTTGAACTTCTTATGGGTTTGGATCGAACCTGGCTTAGCTAAAACTTGGCCACGAACAACTTGTTCACGGTTAACACCACGTAATAACGCACCAATGTTGTCTCCGGCTTCACCTAAGTCAAGCGTCTTACGGAACATTTCAAGACCAGTAACAGTTGACTTCAAAACGTCTTCATGTAAACCGACGATTTCAACTTCGTCACCGACTTTAACAGTCCCACGGTCAATACGGCCAGAAGCAACGGTACCACGACCAGTGATTGAGAAAACATCTTCAACTGGCATCAAGAATGGCTTTTCAGTATCACGAACTGGAGTTGGGATATATTCATCAACAACATCCATTAAGTGTAAGATAACCTTTTCTTGTTCTGGGTCGCCTTCAAGAGCTTTAAGAGCTGAACCACGGATAACAGGAATATCGTCACCAGGGAAATCGTATTCTGAAAGTAATTCACGAACTTCCATTTCAACCAAGTCAACTAATTCGTCATCGTCAACAAGATCAGTCTTGTTTAAGAAGACAACGATGTAGTCAACACCAACTTGGCGAGCCAAAAGGATATGTTCACGCGTTTGTGGCATAGGACCATCAGTTGCGGCAACAACCAAGATAGCACCGTCCATTTGAGCGGCACCAGTGATCATGTTCTTAACGTAGTCAGCATGTCCTGGGGCATCGATATGAGCGTAATGACGCTTTTCAGTTTCATATTCAACGTGGGCAGTGTTGATAGTAATACCACGTTCACGTTCTTCAGGTGCAGCATCGATTGAGGCGAAGTCTTGTTCTTTAGCTAAGCCCTTTGAAGCCAATACCTTAGTGATTGCAGCAGTCAACGTAGTTTTCCCATGGTCAACGTGGCCAATAGTACCAATGTTTACATGGGGTTTTGTTCTTTCATAATGTTCTTTTGCCATTAATGAAACCTCCTGTGATTTTCGCAAGAATTGTGTCAGGACAAAAAATGTCCCGACAATTCTTTAGTTAATATTATACTACATCCCAGTAAAAAGGCCAAATCACGCACCCATCACTAGGAATCCTTAAACATTATATATAGACGGCTAGGATTTGTAAACAGATATTATCCAAAAAAATGAATTTTTGTAAGCAAAAGCTTATTGCTTACACTTATTTTTGCAAATCTTGGATCATTTGCTGGATTTTTTGTTGTACCGCAACGATTCGTGAAGTTTGTGGATTATTATTTTCAGAAAGTTGGCCCGTTTGTAACCCAACAAAAACCTTGACCCATACTTCCGCATCCAAAATAACCCGCTCAATTTGCGGATAGAGAAACATCAACTGTAAAGATAACAGCGCCTGAAGCCCCGCGTATAGTGTCGGGTCATCTTGCCCAATCATTTCCGTTAAGACTTGTTGTACCGCTAGACTAGTTGCATCTTCCCCCATTGCGGGTAAGGTTGCCGGCACAACCGTGACCCGTTGTTCATCAAACGTTTGCATCGTTACTTCGTCAGGCACCCCCATTGCGCAGAGCGTATAGAGCACTTCTACCCGTGAAAGTTGATGCAAAAACGGATCGACTAATAAAAACTTAGCCGCAGTTAAATATTTCCCGTAAGTTAAATGTTTAGCAGCCTGTAATCGTTCTGTCTGCGCACCGACTGGTTGATCGGATAAATGATAAAACTGGCGCATCGTCGTGTCCAAAGTGGTTGCCATGGTCTGCTCAGCTTGATTTTCTGCGGCTTGAATTCGATTCTGAGCACCGTGCGTCCAAGAACTCACCTGACGAGCATTGAGCAGGATATGTGCCGGAATAAACTGATGACTCTTCAGTAGTGCCGTCAAGTACAGGTCAGCTGCTTGATCCGTTTTAAGATACGTCTGTTCAAATTCCGCCGCGGTGGTGCTAGCTGCCAAAAATTGCTCATCGGCAACTAAGGCCGTCACCAACTGGTAATTGTTGTCCGCCGTCTGTTCAGCTTGATAGACCGTTTCCCATAAGCTCGCTGCCTCTGACCATTTTTCAGTTGCGGTTGCTTTTTCCGCCGCGGTACGGGTTTCTGCTAATGACACTCGTAAGCCCCCTATCAATTTTTTCCTAGCAAAAAAGCCGGGAACTAACCCGACCTTTTAACTAAGCTTGTTTTTCGGTTCCAGTTTCCGCTGTTTTTGCTTTTTTATGCCGCCGATGATGCTGGTTAACTTCCATGATAACCGGCAAAATCACGGGATGGCGCTTCGTTTGATCCCACAAGTAGTGGTTCAACTTTTCACGAACTGCTTGCTTTAAATGGCCCCAATCAAACTCTTTGTTGTCCAAGTTAGATTGAACCGTTTCTTTAACCAGTTCAGCGCTTTCTTGCATGAGGTCTTTGCTCGTTTTAACGTATACAAAGCCCCGGGAAGTGATTTTTGGCGTTGAAATAATTTTCTTCTTCTTCCGGTCAATTGTCACAACCGCAACAAAAATCCCGTCTTCAGATAAGATCTTCCGATCCCGTAAAACGATGTTTCCGATGTCACCGACACCGATCCCATCAATCATGGTATCGCCAACTTCAATTGAGCCGGACAAATGCATATTGTCGCCATCGTACGTGAGTTGGTCACCCTTAGCAGCAATAAAAATGTGGTCTTCAGGAATGCCGACTTCTTTTGCAAACGCCGCGTGTGCGTCCAATAAGCGGTATTCACCTTGAATTGGAATAAAGTACTCTGGCTTCATCAAATTCATCATCATTTGTAAATCGCGCTTTGTAGCGTGACCAGACGAATTCATTTCATCCGCAATGGCTTTGACGTCGGCACCGGCCCGGTAAATCATATCCCGGGTCTTAGCGACGACCGTTTCCATTGAGTGTGACGGCGTCGTCGTAATGAAGACTAAGTCGCCCTTTTCAATATTAACTTTGCCCTCTTGCTTGTTGGACATCCGTTGTAATGCCTTGATGGGTTCACCCATTCGGCCCGTTTGTAAAATGACTACTTGGTTTGGTTCAAGGCTGTCAATCGACTTAAGTGGAACCACGACGTCTTCAGGCATCCGTAACTTGCCTAACTTAATCGCCGTGTTAATAATGCTTTCCACGTCACCTGGCATTAGCGCCACTTTGCGCCCAGCCTTGGCCGCTGCGTCTAACACTTGCTGAATACGCAAAATGTTTGATGCAACTGAAGCTACAATAATCCGACCGGGATGATACTTGAAAGTCTCTAACACGTAAGAGGCAATTTCACGTTCACTAACTGGTTGGTCAAAGTTTTCAGCATTGGCTGAATCACTTAATAGCGCCAATACGTGCTTAGAACCAATTTCAGCTAAGCGTGCAAAATCGGTCTGATAGTCACCCTCTGCGGTCGGGTCAAACTTGAAGTCACCCGTGTAAACAATCGAACCCGCATCAGTTTGTAAGACAATTCCCATTGAATCAGGGATCGAATGCGTTGTCCGGAAGAACGAAGCCGTGACATTGCCAAAATCAATTTCGGTCTTTTCGTTAACAATGTGAAAGTCGTTAAACTTCTTTGCCTTCGGATCCTTTTGTAATTGGATCTTGGCCAATTCAATCGTTAATTCTGAACCAAAAACGGGCACGTTAAACTCATTTAAGAAGTATGGTAACGCCCCAATTGCATCCGCATGGCCATGAGTCAAGAAGACCCCGACGATTCGGTCAGCATTTTCCCGCAAATAACTGAAGTCAGGGATCACAATATCGATTCCTAATAGTTCATTTTCCGGGTATTTCAAACCGCAGTCTAAGATGTAAATGTCATCATCAATTTCCACGGCGTACATATTTTTTCCATTTTCACGAACCCCACCAAAGGGGGTAATTTGTATTTTAGAGCTCAATTATTTCACCTTGATTCATTAAATATTTAAAGTCATATACAACTGTTTACTTTGTTCAGCGTTTAAAGGTAAGATCGGTAACCGTGGATCACCCACGGGTTGGCCAAGATGGTTCAGGGCCGCTTTTACTGGCGATGGTGATGGTGCACTAAAGAGTGCGCTCATTTTGGGTGTCAGATCCCGTTGGTAACGAGCTGCAGTCGCGATATCACCCTTGGCAACGGCTTGATACATCGCCGTCATTTCATCACCGTATAAGTGACTAGCCACGGAAATCACGCCGGCCCCACCAATTTCTTTAGCAGCCAGGCTCTGCGCATCTTCACCGGTGTAAACTAAAAAGTCTGCCGGTGCATTTTCAACAATCGCGCCAAATTCTTCCATCGAAGCACATTGCTTAATCCCGATGATATTTGGATTTTGCGCCAGTGTTAAAACGGTCTTGACTTCCATCTTGACGATGACCCGTCCCGGGATATTATAAATAATCACTGGAAGGCCACCCTGGTCTGCAACCGCCGTAAAGTGAGCAATCATTCCGGCCTGGTCTGGCTTGTTGTAGTAAGGCACAACGACTAAAGCCGCGTCGATGCCTTCAATTTGACTGACTCTTTTAGTGAATGCAATCGTTGCCGCGGTACTATTAGAACCCGTCCCAGCAACAATTGGCACCCGTCCGGCAACAATTTTAGCCGTCTTTTTTAGTAAGTCCAACTTTTCAGTTTCAGATAAAGTTGGGGCCTCACCAGTGGTTCCGCCAACGATTAGTCCCTGAGTCCCGTGTGCGAGTAAGTGCTCAATTAAACTCTTTAGCCGGTCATCGTCTAATTGTTGTTGGTCATCAAACGGGGTCACCATGGCAGTCATTAAGTCAACGTTTTCAAAATTCATGAATTAAAAACTCCTCTATATATTAAGTTTTACAAGTACCTACGTACCTGAACCGATTAAGTAACTCTCCCCAGTTTACCACATTTTTATATAAAGCAATAGTTGAACCATTTCCGTACGCCCCATTGCCTACTCGTGCTCCCGGTGACGTAAAAAATAACGCCCCCATAACCCTAAAGCAACCAGTTCTAACACCGCCGTCACTAAGAAAATCGGTTGGTAGCCCCAAGCATTGGCTACTAGCACTGCTAAGCCCGGACCTAAAACATTTCCACAAGCTTGGGCTGACTGGTTCAAGCTAAAGATTCGTCCAAAGGTTTCCCGCGGCACCCGTTCGACCGTAATCACTTGAATGGCTGGTAGTAAGGCGGCATCAGCGACACCCAAAATTAAGCGACAGGCAATCAGTTGACCAACGTTATGTACAAAACTCGTCAGGGCTAAATCAACGATTGCTAAGCCGAAAAAGATTAGTAGGCACCGCTCAGCCCCTAGTCGGTCTATCAAACGACCGACCCGGCCAGCCATTAAAATCGTCGCAATTCCCGGTGTGGCCGCAACGATTCCGGTCATTAGAACGACTAACTGTGACTGTGGCACTAGTTGCGCGACAAATAGACTTAGTAAGGGCGTCACGGCGTTCGTGGTTGCCTGAATCACTAGTAACGATGTAAATAAGGCCGTCAAAAATGGCACACCCAATTGACGTAACACTGGTCCTAATGGTGGCAACGCGGTGGGACTGATTACGGTGACTCGTTCTTCAACCCCAATCCAAGTCATGACAAAAACAAGTCCCATTAGTGCACTCGTCACAAAAAAGGCCCCCCGATAACCCACCGTGCTGGCAAGCACACTACCCAGCAACGGTCCCATTAATGTCCCACTAATACTGCCAGTCACAAGTTTACTGAGCATTTGTCCGCGCTTAGCGGGTGGTGCCGTTAACGAAATCAGCGCATTAGCATTATTAATATAGCCCGAAAACGCCCCTTGGAGTGCCCGCAAAACCAATAGTGTCGTCACATTTGGTGCAAGGCCCACGCCTAAAATCGTAAAGGTCATCACACCGGACGCCCGTAGACACATCAGTTTGCGCCCCTTCTGATCCGCCAGTCGTCCCCATAACGGTGCGACTAGTGCTTTGCACGCATAGGTAATGGCAAACGCCGCGGCCCCCAATACATTTAGTTGCGCCGTGGTAAACGACCCCAGCGTTTGAATATACAACACAATGAAGGGCAACGTCATTGCATTGCCCAAATCAGTAACTAAACTACCAAACCAAAGAATCCGAAAATTCCGTGTTAATGAACGAGTTATTTGCATCCCTGTTCCCTACTTTCTGCTAATTCTCGTTCAGTATAGCGAACAACCGTTTGGTCTTGATGTAGTTTATGTAATTTTTTAGTAATGGTTAAAAATGTAAAAAAAAAGAACCACCCGAAGGCAGTTCTCTCGATTTCAATATTAACGACGAAGCCCAAGACTTTGGATCAAGTCACGGTAACGGTTAACGTCTTCTTTACGAAGATATGCTAACAAGTTACGACGATGACCGATTTTCTTCATTAACCCACGTTGTGAGTGGAAGTCCTTCTTGTGAACACGTAAATGTTCGTTTAATTCGTTGATGTCTTCAGTTAAAACTGCAACTTGAACTTCAACTGAACCAGTGTCGCCTTCGTGACGGCCAAACTTATTAATAAGTTCCGTCTTCTTTTCGCGTGAAATTGCCATGTGTATCAACCACCTTTCAAATAATTGCCCTAAACTGAGTAAGTCGTTGGTGGTGCGCGATAAACTAAGTAAAGGGTTGCTGAACACTTAAGATAGTTTAGCAAACTAGTCCCCAAAAATCAACCCCAAACGCATATCAAGATAAATTACTTTACACATAACTGTTGCATTCAAGCCGGGGCTTATGTATAATAGCATTTGTTGAAAAAATGATGGAGGTGAATCTGATGCCAATTATCAAATCCGCTATTGAACGCGTGAAAACAAACAATAAAGCAAATGTCCGGAACACTGCACAAATGAGTGCAATGCGGACTGCTGTTAAAAAATTCGAAAATGCTAAAACTGCCGGTGCCGACAACGTCGATGATTTATACATCGCCGCTGTAAGTGCTGTTGACAAGGCTGCTACCAAGGGTCTTATCAAGCGCAACAAAGCTGCACGTGACAAGTCACGTATGGCCGCACGTTACGCTAAGTAATGTCATTTAACTCCCGAGCATCGCGACGGAGTTTTTTTGTACCCTTAATTAATAAAAAAGCTGATTTAGAAGTGAAAAAACTTCTGAACCAGCTTTTTTGTTATTTTTACCCAATTTCAGCTATCGTGTCACCACCGCACGCCGATCATTAACGAATTGGACCATAAAAAGTTCAAATAAGAGTTCAGGGTCCCGCTGCGTCGTCTTCATTTGGACCTCCGTCTGCAGTAAACCTAAATAAGCAGCCCGTAACGCCGGTTGGTCAAAATGTCGTACCATTTGCATCGCTAGCTTAACCCGATACGGATGGACCTTTAGCGTGCTGGCCAAGCTCCCCTGACTATATCCAGCCCGAGCTAAGATTTTCACTTGTAGTAGCAAACGAAACTGTCCGAGTAAAATCGCATTAATTTTTAGCGGTGCTTCTTGAGAAGCGACCAGCTCATGGTACAACTCCACCGCAGCCTTCGTTTGATATCGTAAAACGTCGTTGACTAAGTCAAAAACGTTTTGCGTCAATGACTTGGTCACCAACGCTTCAACCGCAGCTAACTCGATACGCTGTGACTGGGCCGCATAAATCATTAGTTTGGGTAGCTGCCCCATAATCAATCCCAGTTGGCCGTCCGTGCGGTTAAACAATTCTTGTAAGGCGTCCGCATCAATTGAAATTTGTTTGGCCTTTAATGCGTCTTGAACGTATTCCTGCGTTTCTCGTTCGGAGACTTGATTGACGTCAATTATCGTGGCGTTCTTCTTCAACGTCTTAACAAGTTTCTTACGCGCGTCTAGTTTTTCATACGGTGCCATCAAGACTAAAATCGTACTCGGTTCGGGATGCTCAAAATAACGTTGTAACGACTCCAAGTCGTGATCAACCTTTGTCTTTTTCATTTCGCCAGTTAAGAAATACGGATGGTTCACAAATACTAGCCGCCGTTCACCAAAGAACGGTGCCGACATCGCATCGTCCAATGCGACCGCGACCGGCGTCGTCTCCATATCATAACTGCCGACATTCATCGTGCGCTCTTCCGTAGGGATCAACTGTAACAACGCTTGTTTTAGTTGATCCGCAAGGTAATCTACAGTCCCTAAAACCACGTAAATGGACGCTAAATTTCGCTTATAAATTGCTTTCAGGGCTTGTTGTGCGTTGATATAAATTACCTTCTTTCAAAAATGTTTGCCAGCTTCCCGGCTGTCCACCACCAAACTGGTACGTGATCATTCCTTGCAGCGCCGTTGAATAGGTTTGAATCCGTTGTGTGCGCAGCGTATCCAACGTTTCCTGGTTTGGATGCCCGTACCGGTTATGCCGACCAACCGACAAGATCCCCATTTTGACGCCTAATTGTCGCAACGCTTGGGGATCAGAAGCCGTTTTACTACCATGGTGTCCCAATTTTAACACGTCCACGTGCATTTGCGGATAGCGAGTTGCGATGGCGCGCTCACCCGCCCGGTCCAAATCACCGCTGAACATGAAGCGTCGTTGCCCAAAGACTCCCGTTAACACCAGTGAATCTTCATTTTCCGCTTTACCCGGATGAAACGGATGGACTGCGGTTAAACCATCTTCAAATTGCATCCCCGCCAACGCTTCCACAACTTGTGGCGGTCGGAGCGCTGGTTTCAATAATTGCTGAAACTTAGGTAATTTTGCCATTCCAGCCGGTACAACAACGCGCCTAACCGGCATTAGGGCTAAGAGCGCGCCAAGATCACCGATATGATCAACGTCTTTATGGGATAAATAAACCGTATCAAGGTGCGTAATTCCTAACCGGTGCAAATAATTAACGGTGATCGTTTCGACTCGCGGTCGGCTAACGGTTCCATCCGCCTGCCAACTAGGCACTGGAAATTTCAACCGGCCGCCCGTATCAATTAGACTCACGCTCCGATTGAACGGCTGCCGAATCAAGATGGAATCGCCCTGACCAACGTCAATAAACTGAACGGCACCCCGCAACGGAAAGTGAAGACTCAATATACAGCTTCCATAGGCCACTAGCAACCGCGTAAATCCACGTTTACAAGGGGTTCTCAAGGCCCATAAACTTAGCAAGCCGAGCCCCCATGCCCATAACGCGGATGGTTGCCCAATAATCAGTAACCCCGGTAGACCGGCGACCGCGTCAATGAACCGTTGAAACCCAGCCAGTAGTCCATCACACCACAGCGCCAATCCAGGCAGTATCAATCCCAGACTAGCCCCCATCATCGTAACTGGTAGTAACACCCAACTAAATAACGGGGCCACGAGCAAGTTAACGGCGATTGTCAACAAATGCCACTGCGCAGTTGCAACTAATAACACGGGCAAGCTGATCACCTGAACCCAGCCTGCTAGGCGCCACACCGACTGCTTTGGTCCAACCATTAGCAACAATGCTAGCCCATAGCTCAGCTGACCGCCCAACTGTAACAAGACCAACGGATTATGAATAATTCCAATAATGAGTGCCCAGCTCCAGCCCACCAGCGCCGCCTGACGCTGATGCGTTAAATGTTGCCAAATGATGGGTAACCCAGCCGTCACCACTGCGCGTTGTAAACTGTCGGCCCCACCACCCAAAACAAGGTAAGCCGGTAACCAGCTTAATAACCACCAATCAATGGTTGGCAGGCTCAGTCGCAACCGAATCAATCCCCACCGTAAAAGGCTTAAAAATAAGACGACGTGCATTCCCGATAAACTAAATAGGTGCAATAAGCCTAACTGTTGGACACCAGCCATCGCCGTGTGGAAATTAGCCGGACGCATGCCAATCAACAGACTCGTCGCGTACAACCGTAACGTTGGCGGCAGTCGCTGACAAGCCCGGGCAAAACCAGCCCGCCACTGATGGATTTTATCGACAACGCTGATTAGACCGGTCCGGGGTGCTACCGTCATGCCACCCAGATTGGTGACCGTATATTGCCGATAAATCCCTTGTCCCCGGTAATAGTTCGGTGCGTTGAACTGGCCCGGATTCGTTGGCGGTGCCACGGCTGATAACGTTCCGGTCACTCGCCAGTTAGTCCGCTGCTTGAGCTGTTCCAACTGATGCTTCTGGGCCGCAGACGCTAACTTGCCATAAACAATTAGTTTGCCATAACGCACCGAAGTGCCTACTAATTGATACTGACCACCCCGAGCATTAACGGCATCCGGTTGAACGGCCAGCTGAAGCGTAGCAGTTCGTGGCCGTTCCCGACTGATTTGCGCAAATTGTTGATTGCGCCACGCTAACCAGCCCCCAATACCAACCAACAAAACCAACGTCAGTATTAAGCAACGCCGGTCTTTTAAGAAAACGATTCGTAGCAACCAGAGTCCTAATAACACCGCTGCAATCCATTGCTGCCCAACTAACCAACTACTTAACAGGCCAACGGCAATTGCGGCGAAAAACGGTGCACGCATTCTTAGTGGTTGCTAAGTAAAATCTGATCTAACCCAAGCTTATCAAGGTCGGCTTGATCAAATTTAACTTGTTGTAGCGCAACGTTCTTTCGTTTGATCAGTGACATTGCATAGTCGTCGTTGTGATAGTTGCGTAAGTAATGAATCTTTTGAATCCCAGCCTGTAGTAACATTTTTGTACACTGCAAACATGGAAAGTCGGTCACGTAAATCTCAGCACCATCCGTGGCCGCGCCAAATTTTGCACACTGCAAGATTGCATTCATTTCTGCATGGATCGTGCGCATACAATGACCATCAACTAAGTAACAGCCCTCGTCAATACAATGAACGTCCCCGGAAACGGAACCGTTATATCCGCCCGCAATAATTCGTTTGTCGCGTACGATCGTTGCGCCGACCGAGAGTCGCTCGCAGGTACTTCGTGTCGATAATAAAACCGCTTGCATCATGAAATATTGATCCCATGGAATTCGTTGATCCTTCATTCTGATTGCCTCACTTTCAATGACAGTAGTATACCAAATTGTGCAGCTAGGTACTAGACGGTGAGTTGGTCCTTAAACTTTGCAATCGTTTTTGCCCCAAAACCCGAAATATTTTTTAAATCATCAATGCTCTTAAACGGCCCGTGCTGCTGCCGATAATCAATGATTTTTTGCGCCTTTTTTTGTCCAATCCCTTTAATGGACTGAAAAGCCGTCACGTCAGCTGAGTTGATGTTAATGGGGCCCTGACTCGTTTGACTGGTCATGTGCGCTTTAGACGGTACCGTGCTTGAAGAAGTTGCCGGCCCAGTTGACCCCGGGTTCGGTAATGCCACGTGTGATTCGCCTTTTACAGGAACGTAAATCACCTGCTGGTCCGTCACTTTAGCCGCTAAATTCACCTGTTGCTGGTCCGCTTGTGGCTGCAATCCCTGTGCCAACGCAATCACGTCGGCCACCCGCATCGTTGCCTGTACCTGATAAACCCCGGGCTTTTTAACGGCCCCCTTCACATCGACGTATAGCGGTCCTGATGAACGGGACTGACCACTGCTCATTAATGTGCTTTTAGGAGACCCAGACCGTTCCTTTGCCGCTATTCCTGACTGGCTACTGCTGGTACTCGTGAGTGCCACCGGTGACGCTGCCACGGGTGCACGCAACTGGCTCACTGTCCACCAACCACCTATGACGAATAGAATGCTGACGATGCCCGTCACTGCTAACCGTGGGTGCACCTTGATCCATTGCCAAATTTCTTCCTTCATCGCAACTACCCCCTGTTACTTATTAGTTACGCTAACCGGAAGTTAAACCCACGAAAAAAAGATTGGACTCTCGTCACAATCTTTTAGTGCGTTTCTAAATAATGAACGGCCTGTTTAAACGACGTTACCGGTACAACCCGCATTTTTGGGGCATACTTTTTGGCCGTCGCCTTTGCCATCTGGTAGTTGGTCTGATGATCGGCTTCCAAGGCTAAAATGGTCTTCGTTGGTTTGACGTATGGCGCAAAGAAAATGGTTGCACCTGCTTCTTTAGCCGCAATAATCTTCTTATCGATCCCACCAATTTCACCAACGGAACCGTCCGGATTGATTGTCCCCGTCCCAGCAATTTTTTGTCCGTGCCGTAAATTATGGTCGGTCAGTTGCTGGTAAATTTGCAAGCTGAACATTAAGCCCGCGGACGGGCCACCAATTTCGCCCGGATCAACTTTGACTGGAATCTTGGTCGTCACTTTAACGTTATCGGTCAATCCAATCCCGATTCCCGCACGGTGCGTACTCAACTTAATTAATGGGGCTGTCGCCCGTTTCATCTTGCCGGCATGTTGATACGTAACGGTGATAGATTTGCCCACACCGCGACTCGCAATGTATCGCTGGTATCCCTGCGCATTCGCAAAGTGCTTCCCATTCACCTTCGTGATGGTATCGCCAACTTTAATCTTGTTTTTAAACTTAGAATTCGACTGCACAGTTAGGACGTAAATCCCTTGATAAGTTTTATGGTAAGTCTGATGCGCCGCCCCATACGCAGTCGCAATCGCTTCATTGATCGCACTTTGCATGTAAAAAGTTTGAACCCGGTCATAAGTAGCACTATCCTGCCCACCGTTTACTTCTTCATCGCTGACGACGTCGTAGTGCGGGTTGAGCTGCGCATAGAGCCACGTAATTGGTCGCGCTGGTGCAAGGCCAACCGACGTTAGCATAAACTTACCCTTCCGTTTATCGGGATGCTGTTTCACCGTCACAAAAGCTTTCAAATTATCGGCACTGCCAGGACCTTCTACGTAATAGGGCAAGGGAATCCAAAACAGTCCTAAAATAACGACAACGGCCACTAGCCAGCCCCAATAGTGCTTGAAAAATTTTCTCATAGGCTACGCCTTAAAACGTTGGTGCAATTTTTGGGCAACCGCCGTTGGGACGTATTCGGAAATATCGGCGCCCATCTTTGCGATTTCCTTGATCAAACTAGAGGAGAAGTACGCATACGGCGGCCGTGCAATCAGACAAACCGTCTCAATTTGGTCATTGAGTGATTTGTTCATCCACGCGATATCGCGTTCATAACCAAAATCCTGCTCATTGCGCAGGCCCCGGATCAGGACAGTCGCATCGACCTTAGTCATAAAATCAACGGTTAATCCGGCCGCTGCTTGGACCGTGACATTTGGCAAATCACGTACCTCGGCCTGGATCATTGCAACTTTCTCATCCTTAGTGAACAGTGGTTGTTTACTCGTATTGACCATCACCGCGACGATCAAGTGATCGACTAACCGACTCGCCCGCTGAATCAAGTCTAAATGGCCGCGGGTCACCGGATCAAAGCTTCCCGGGAATACTGCCGTAATCATACTTACGCCTCCGCTTCTACTTTTTGGTAAATCGTAATGATTGTAATACCATAATCTTGACGCCGAATCAGTTTAAACCCAGCCAACGTCTCTGGTAGTTGGGCATTGGCATCCGTTTCACAGACGATCCGACACCCTTCGTTCAATAAGCCTAATTCGTCACAACGGGTAATGTCTTTTACAATTTGTTGCTTGGCATAGGGTGGATCTAAAAAGACTAGGTCAAACCGGTCTTGTTGTGTTGCTAATCGGTCTAAGACCCGTTGAGCATCTCCTTTGATCACTTCAAAGCGGTCCGCCGCCTTAGTGACCGTAATGTTATCTTTAATCGTTTTAATGGCCTGGTATTGACGATCAATCAATACGGCATGGTCAACCCCACGTGAAACGGCTTCAATACTCAAGCCACCACTTCCCGCAAATAGGTCCAACGACTGGCCACCATCAAAGTACGGGCCAATAATATTAAAGACCGCCTCTTTGACCTTATCAGTCGTCGGTCTAGTCTGCATTCCCGGCACTGCCTTCAGTCGCCGGCCACCAAAATCTCCTGCTACGATTCGCATTATTCTTTCACCAACTTAATCTTCATCATCGATTGGGAACGCGTTTGATTCCGGCTTAAAGAAGCCTTTATCCACCCGTTCACCAAAATTCATTGCCACGTCGGGCCGGTATGACGGTTCGACTTTACGGACAAAGTTTAACTTATTAATTTTTGCTGTCATTGCTGGGACCTCCGCTTCGTCCATGTATAAAACGACGTAGCGTCCCTTGCGTGATTGGTACTGAATAATACCAAAACGCTTTAATTGCCGTACCTGCTTCATTGAATGCATGTACACAATCAACGCGCGGCGCGGCTTAATGGTAAATTCCATCGAACGGTCACCTCTTCTACTTTGAGTTGCTGTTTAAATGTTAGGCTAGATTAGCGATTTCGTCAACTAAGAGTATGAGCATAACTCACAATTATTCCGTCCCCATTGCACATCTATCACTCTCGGCATTCAGATGACAACTAAAGATTGAATTTGCTAAAAACTAGTTCAATCGTTGCCACAGCACTGCATATCATCAGAAGATTTTCGGCGCTCCGCCGGCAGAATCAGTGGGCCATGGGGTCGGCTGCAGACAAACAACGGTCTTCCGCCTCGCTTGAAAGCCTCAAAGGACAAGTCTTTCAAGTCGCCCCGCACTGTAACCTGGTTCTACCGTCTACGCTAAAATTGGTCTAAAACAAACCGGTTAAATTTGTCAGCACCCTCAACATAGCTAGAAGTTTTCTATGATAAATCTTGCTTTCATCGGATGATCGGAGGTTGCCACTGATGGCATCGGTCGTGAAGGTGGTGTTGACGCGACGCTTTTTGCCGGGTCTACACCACGGACGGTCCGGGACAATTGCGTCTTTTGCAGTTGTTCTGGGCGAGGGGCTAGACCGCTCCCCAGGCTAGCCCCGGTCCCACGACTGCATGTCGTCAGTGGCAACCGGAATAGCTTACAAGTACTAATTTTTATTGGTTTAGATACTGATATAGCAGTACTTAATCCTTAAACTTAACTTTTAACCTTTAGATGGTAAAAAAAGAACCGTCACAATCTGTGACGATTCTTCATTCAGTACTAATTAGTTTGGCTCTAGAATATTGGGTGTTGATGGAAATCCATCAACACCCAATTTTTGTGTAA
>NZ_JQCL01000094.1 GCF_001438845.1 Lactiplantibacillus xiangfangensis | reverse complement strand
ACTAGACCACTTCTAAGAATAGATTCTTAGTGTTGCACTTGATTTGACAATTGAGGGTTCTTTAAATTGGCAAAATAACCAGAATGACTATGCACCCTTTTTAGATTATTTTCTGGATGTTATCTTGCAAGCATATCGCAATCTTAATGATCGGCTCAATCTGGTACAAGACAAACCAGTGTCGGCAACGGATTTAATTCTTACAACATTAACGCAAGAATTAAAACCCTTGTCTAGAAGTGAGCTCACGGCCCTGATCCCGCAATACAGCGATATAACAATTAAACGAGCTCTTAGTGAATTGAAGAAAAGTCAGCGGATAAAACTTATTGGCAAGGGAAGATCGTCAAAATATATTTTGAAAAATTAAGATGTTTAGCGCTAATTAGTTCTCTATATTATAAGTGAAGAGAACAATTTATCCATTCTTAGTTACAGAAAGAAGTCTTTTGGTGACTCATGATGTAGTATCACGATGATTAGTTATAGGAAATGGATTTGATTTGAAATCTAAGTTTAAAGATTACATTAGCAACAAAAATGATATGCTTTAAAGAATAAATACATTGATATAGGAGATTTTAATGAAAAGTATTTGGGAGATGGACGCACCAATAGGCTTGGTTTTTTTCTTTGGGCCAGCTTTAATTATTGGAATTATGATGTTAATAAGTGGTTTTAACACCGTTTCAGCCATTATGGTCTTAGTGTTAGTTTTGTGTGGGCTTAAATACATGCACACTTCAATAATTGGTAAGTATAGAATAATGAAATCCATTGTTAACAGTATTCATTTAAAAAAAGACAGTAAAATATTAGACGCTGGCTGTGGTCACGGTGCCTTTATGTTGCAATTTAACAGAAAAGCAGCAAATATAAGCGAAATAATAGGAATTGATATCTGGAGTAATAAGGATCAGGGAAGCAATTCAATTGCAGCTACTCAAAAAATAATGGAAAATAGTAATTTGGCTGACAAGGTAAAGTTGAAAACTGCTAATATCTTAAACATGCCATTCAACGATAATGAATTTGATCTGATTGTATCTAGTTTGGTACTGCATAATATTAAGCCATTTGAGAAACGGAAAGCAGCGCTTGTAAACATAGCAAGGGTTCAAAAACAAAAAGGTCAGTTAGTAATCATGGATATAGGCTACGAAACTAGTAAATATGTGCGTATTCTTAAAGACTTGGGATATCAAAACGTTAATATTGCAAATACTGGCTATAACGGTTGGTGGGGTACCCCGATGGTTCCAACTTTTGTAATAACAGCAACCAAATAAAAAAGCTACTAACCAAAATCAATTTGATCTAACATACTTTCGGTACTTGCTTGGTCTAAGCCTAAATAAGCTAAAGTCATGGCTTCACTTGAATGATTTAATAAGTGCATGACCAAACCAATATTATAATTAGATTGTGTGTAGACGCGATAAGCCCCGGTTTTGCGCATCGTATGAGTACCCAGATAATTAATTCCTAACAGATCGCCAACCTTACTCATGATTTTGTAGAACTGTTTTTCCGTGATATGGCGTTCTGGGTGTTGAATGGA
>NZ_JQCL01000093.1 GCF_001438845.1 Lactiplantibacillus xiangfangensis | reverse complement strand
GGGCTTTCAAGCAAGTGTCGGCATGATAATTGGGAAGTTTAACGATGATCTCTAAGCGACTAACACGTTCAGTCAAAGTCATTAATGCTGGCTCAGATTCAACCCGTTTGCCTTTGACCAAGTCACCTTCCCAGTGTCCAAGCTCTTGACGCGCTTGAACCATGGCGGGACGCTCTTCGATTGAATGGCCCAGATTTTTCTTATTGATTCGATGATGCTTTGCCCCGGGGCATTTAATCCGGCGACGTAGTTTAGCTGGTAGGTCTGAATTGCGGATAGCTAAACGCTGGTCATCAATATACCGGTACACCGTCGGTGTTGAGGGGCAGACAAGCCTTGGGTGATCAGTCTTGAATTGGTGGACAAAAGTATCCACACTATGCATCCTGGGACGCGCTTTTAAAGCTGTCACCAAAGCATTACAGAAGGTTTGACAATGATCAAAGAGTCCACGATAACAGCTATTTAGTCGGTGCTTACGATAAATTGCTTCACCAGTTTCTGCCAGATATGACTGTTCAAAGATATGAGTACTAGCGTTAATCTGTGTCGTTGTCCCACGTTTTAATTCACGTGAAATCGTGCTGGGATTACGATGAAGGGCCTGGGCAATCCGGCGGATAGACCAATCTAAGTCCCTTAGGGATTCAATTCGACCACGTTCAGCTAAACTAAGTTGGTGATATTGATTAGATATGATATTCTTAATTCGGGTCATGAAGATACCTCTTTCTTGTTTGTGGTGAATTAAGAATAGGTCTTCATGGCCTTTTTGACTAGGGCGAATTGTCAAACTAAGTGCAACGGTTTGTCAAAAAATACTTCATATGGGGTTTCATAGTTTAACACTTTGCGAGGACGTTGATTTAACTGCTTTTGGCAGTGTTCAACGTCCTGTTCTGTATAATTATCAATATCTGTTCGCTTGGGAAAATATTCCCGGATTAATCCATTTGTATTCTCATTTGTTCCACGCTGTTCAGGCGAATATGGATCGGGCCAATAGACAGTAACACCTAACCTTTCGCTGATTTCATCAAGATGAAGAAATTCGGTCCCATGATCTGGTGTAATAGAATGAACAAATTCTTTAGGAATGGCCCCTAACAGTTCAACTAAGCCTTTATTTATCTCCTGCGAGTCCTTTTGCACAACCTTTTTGATAAGCGTAAGCCGACTAAGCCGATCGACAATCGTTAAAAGGATGGAGTGACCCGTTCGACCAATCACAGTATCAATTTCCCAGTCACCTATACGTTGACGCTGGTTGATAAAACCAGGGCGCTCATGGATCGAGATATAGTCGGTCTGTACTTCTCGATGTCGTCTAGTATTCTTTGAATGCCGAGTCCGATGTTTATGTCTGAGATGGCGCTGAATACCGGTATCACCACGTGAGGAGTACTTCTCACCTAAATTGTGTTGATAGATATGACGGTAAATTGTGTTGTAGCTAACACACCATTGATGTTCCTTATTAAAGCGAGCGGTAATCTGCTCTGGTGACCAGTGCAGATCTAAGATGTAATGAACAATTTGACGGCGTAATTGTGGATGGCTGTCTAATAGCCGCTTCTTGTGACAATTCTGCCGTTTTTGATGATAGTCATTATCTGCTTTGCTTGGGGAATAATTACCTGCACAACGTTTTAACTCCCGTGAAATAGTGCTTGGATTTCGCCCCAGCCGTAACGCAACAGCCCGGATAGATAACCCCTTAGCTCGTAAAAACATAAGTATTTCACGTTCTTTTATAGTAAGATGTTTATAGCTCATACCGGATACCTCGAATTGTTTGATTTGGTCGTTAAACATATTCTACCCGGTATGGGTTTATTTTTTTACTTTGTGTTGCATTTCAATTGTAAATTCGCCAGTCTGAATAAAGAACTGGTCTAGTAGAGCAGGTGTTGCACTTCAATTTTAAATCGAGGTCTATTTATAATTGGCTAAATCAGGGGAGAATTGGTTTCTCCTTGAATGATCTACC
>NZ_JQCL01000092.1 GCF_001438845.1 Lactiplantibacillus xiangfangensis | reverse complement strand
ATTTGGAGTAACGTCGTCGTTAAATCTTGAGCACTAATGTGCTCAAAACGAGTCCCCTTAGGATAAAAATAACGTAAATTTCGATTAAAGCGTTCATTACTACCACGTTCAGCTGGCGTATAAGCATGACAGTAATAGGTCTTAATACCATATTATGATTCAAATGATACTAGCCCACTAAACTCAGTACCACGGTCCACAGTAAAACTGTGCACCGGTCCATTAAAAGTTGTTAGGAACTTAGTCAGTGCTTCATTAACACTCGCTGTCGTTCGGTCCTTTAACCGATATGCCCAAAGGAACCGTGATTTGCGATCGATTAAAGTTAATAAAACTGCCTTACT
>NZ_JQCL01000091.1:6085-19512 GCF_001438845.1 Lactiplantibacillus xiangfangensis | reverse complement strand
GGAAGCTGATCTTTTTTGTCCGAACAGCGTTCGGATTAATTTTACAATCTACCAAATAACTTCGTTGATTTATCAAAAAGAGTATATGTGACACCCCAAGAAAAATTACTATTACTATTAAAAACCTTTTCAAAACACATTAAGTGATATATTAAAATAAATAGAATTAATAAAAGGAGATTATTATGTTTTTAGCTATTAAAGAGATGCTACATGAAAAATTGCGTTATAGCCTAATAGTGGCACTTATATTTTTAGTAAGTTATCTTTTGATTATTCTTACTGGTTTAGCCACTGGTTTAGCTAACCTAAACAAAGCGGCAATTAACGAGTGGGATGCTTCAAGTATTGTCTTAAATAGTGATTCTGAAGGACGTTTACAACAATCTTTTCTTTCACAGGATGAGGTTGCTAGTTTACCCAATAATGGAACCAGAATTTCACAGTATAGTACACTTGTAAAATCAGAAAATGGATTAAAAGAGAATACTCAATTAGTAGGTCTTGATTCCAAATCGTTCATATTTAAAAAATTGAAAATAACAAGTGGTAGTAAAAATATCCGAAACAATGCCGGCGTCGTATCGGATAAATTCAAAAGTGATGGATTCAAAATCGGTGACCACTTGTTAGTTGCTAATTCATCATTGAGGATTAAAATTACAGGTTTTACACCCAGGGCAACTTTAAGTGCTCTTCCCGTGGTTTATATTTCACCAGACACTATTCAACCACTGAATAAAGGTGTAACAAATGCTGTGGTATTCAAGAATAAGTTAAAGAATTCAAAAATACCAAAAGGGACCAATCAATTGAGCATTAGCTCATTTATTAAAAAATTACCTGGATATAGCGCACAACAACTCACATTCGACTTCATGATTGCTTTTTTGTATATTATTATTCTAATTGTTATTTCAATTTTCTTGTATATTCTGACTGTTCAAAAATTACCCAACTTAGGTGTCTTGAAGGCGCAAGGAGTCTCAACGCAATATCTTATTTTGAGTACGTTATTTCAATCATTTATTATTTCAGTTATTGGCGTTATTATAGCCATTATATTAGGTGAAATAACAGCTATTACGTTACCCAGCGAGGTACCCATTGTCATCGATAAAAGTAATATTATTGTAACTGGAATCGGTATTATTATTATGTCCTTGTTAGGTGCACTGATACCTATTCGTCAAATCGCCAAAGTTGATCCTTACAAAATTATTGGAGGTTAATTTCATGTCAAATCTAATTTTTGAATCGGTGACAAAAGTTTTTGGAGAAGGGAGTAGTAAGTACGTAGCGCTGGAAAATATTAATTTTAAAGCAGAAAGTGGTCAGCTTATTTTAGTTGTAGGGCCATCAGGATCAGGAAAAACTACATTTTTGACTATAGCCGGCGGGCTGCAGACACCAACTGAGGGTGACGTAAAAATAAATGACAGCACAATTAAAAGTTTATCCGAAAAACAGCAAACAAAATTAAGATTGGAAAAAATAGGATTTGTTTTACAATCTTATAACTTAGTTCCATTTTTAACGGTTGAAGAACAGTTTAAATTAGTAGATAAACTAAAAAAACAAAATTTAACTGAACAAAAAATGCATGAACTTCTATCTGATTTAGGACTTTTAGAACTCCTAAAAAAATATCCTAATCAACTTTCTGGTGGACAAAAGCAACGTGTGGCAATTGCTAGAGCATTATACACTGATCCTGACTATATCTTAGCGGATGAACCCACAGCCGCCTTAGATACGGATAGATCTATGAAAGTAATCGAGTTACTCAGAGATTTAGCACATAAGAGAAATAAAATTATTATTGTAGTTACTCATGACTTAAGGTTAAAAAATACGGCAGACAAAGTTTATCAGATAATTGATGGTAAGATGCAAATGATAAATTAGCTACTGTCTTAATTTTACTTGAAAACATATTAAATTTATGAATATCTAATACCACATCTAAATGCTCAGAAGTCAATAAATTGGACTATTTTTAGTCAGTTAATTAGACAACTGGAAATTGACGGTTCAGCACATTTTCTTGGATGTAGGTTTCTTGTTGCTCTCGTCGGTTATGTTTCTTGGCATGTACGGTTGTCCGCACGTTCTTCGCATTCATGACGTGAGTAATCAATGCGACCAACTTCCAGTAGCATCATTTTTAAGCATTTGTTATTTTACGCCTGTTTCAGGGCTTCTAATCTATTCTGATTATCTCATGTAAACCGGTTCAATGCACATCGAATTTTTTTCGGTATCTGATAAAGGTTGTCCGTTTAATCCCGGTATTACGGGCAACATCTACATCACTCATGCCCGTCTGGTAAAGTTTAAAAGCATGTAGTAAACGGGGATCATCTTCGGCATATTGAGATTTCCGACCATGATATTTACCCTGCTGTTTAGCGAGGGCAATCCCTTGTTGCTGCCGTTCAATGATCCGCTTACGTTCGCTTTCAGCTTGATATTTATACAGTTCAATAATGAGATTCGTCATGAGCTGGCGTAAATTAGGATCCGCAATCCCTGTCATGGACGGCAAGTTTAACACATCTAGGGTGGCCCCCTTATTTTGAATGGTGTTCATGATCTTAGTTAAGTCCTGGTTGTTTCGGCCTAAGCGATCTAATTCAGTGACCAGGACAATATCACCCTCGCGAACATAGGCGAGCATTTTTTGCAGTTCTGGTCGATTGGTGTTGGCCCCACTCAATTTATCTGTGAATAGCTTATCAACGCCCTTTAAAACAGCTAGCTGCCGATCTAAATGTTGTTCCTTGGAACTCACGCGAGCATAACCAATTTTAGCCATTGTCAGCACTTCCTTTTGGACAGTTCTAATGAACATTTGTAATTCCTAGTATAGCACAGAATCAAAAAAGGCCATTAGGGTATACCCTATTGGTCGCTTTTGATCCATTATCAATGGCTTTTTAAATTAGGGCCTAGTACTTTTGGAATGGAAATACTTTCCAACACCAAAAATTCTAGACCCAAATAATTTTACAATCTACCATGGCTAAAATGTTAAGCATGCGCGATTTCGACTACTCCAAGATCGGCAACATCTTTGAACTAGACGAAGTCACCCCTAAAATGGCAACTGAAGAACGCCTTGATGATTCTGGCAACAAAATCATGGGCAATGATGGTACACCGCGGAAATTCAACACGGATGAAATTGTCGGCTATAAGTATTCCGTCACGATTCTAGAAGGTGAACATCGTAAGAAGTCCACTCAGATCACAGTTGCTGGTCTCGACTGTCCAATCAACAACGCGGAAATCATGAAACGTGACAGCGTGAAATGCCGCTTTACCGGTTTAGAACCAAGCATGGTCGGCAACCCAATCTACTACAAGGCTGAAAAGATTGAATTAGTTGCCCCGCAGGCTAAATAGAAACACTCTGGGCTACCCAATCTAAACGGGTAGTCCTTTTTATCGCAATTCTACTTGGTCAGTTGCCGATAACGTTCAAACAGCATGGCGACGGTATCACTCTCGGTGGTGCCTTTAATTGTCAGCCCATATGTCCGCATAACGGCTCGATCATTATCTTGGTGGGCTTTGCGCAGTTCAGGAACTGTCGCCAACGGATCATAGAGATCAGCTAAGCTACTATCCGGGTAAAGTTTACGGGCATCGAGAATCCCCTGGGCTGTTTGTTCAATCTGCGCCTTTTGCTTATCATCAACTTCTGGCCACGGAAAATTTGCATAGACGGTTGGCGAGTAACTGTAATCGCTCTTCATTCTACCAGCAACCGCACGCATCCACGCCATATGCACATTAGAAGTCATCACACCGAACATATACAGACTGGCATTCGGAACGAGATACAGCTTGTTGCTGGCAATAACCGCTGGAGACATCCACCCCATCGGCACATAACGTCGGTTTTCGCTCGAAACCTCAGGGACCGCTAGATAGTTTGAATCCGGTTGACGAATTTCAGTGAATAACATGGGCATTTCCGCCAATGCTTTAACTGACAGTGTAGGACTTTTCAATCTTGCTTCGGTGACGGCCGCTAACCGTTCCATAATTGGTGGAACAGAACGAAATTGACTTGGTGATACACCCTTTAACCAAATGCAGTACCGCTCAACATTATTGATAAAGTCTCTGGAGCCAACATAACGTCGTATATAACTTTCTGTCTGCGGGTACTGCTTAATTAACGCCGCCCGTTCCTTTGGAGAAAGAATCAAGTTACCCCCATCAACTGGTTTACTACCCTGCGACATCATTGGAAACTGAGAACCAGACACGCTAATCTTTCGCCGAGGTTGTGGGTAAACATTCGCTCCCTCAGTAAGGTACGCATTGATGTGGTCAACCAGCTTCATCTGGCCGCCTTCAAACAGACGCTTCTTCTCCTTGCGCGGGTAGCCGGTGAACCCAATGATAACCACATGAACTTGCGCCTTCTCCTTGGCTTCACTGCTCCAGCGGAATGTCCGATAGGCGAATTGAATTTCAATGCCCTTCTCGAATAGTTTTGGCCAAAGCGTTGGCGCTTGCTCACCTTGCGTGATCGAGTTAGTTGAAACAAAGGCGACCTCGGTCGTCTTACCTTGAATGAAGTCAGCCGCTTTGTTGTACCACGCCGCCACATAATCCAGCTTGCCATACTTGGTAAAATCATGGAAAGCAATATCCATGTCCGCTGCTTGCGCGCGTGTCCGCTTTTCGTGACCATAAAATGGTGGATTACCAATGATGTAAGTAATTCTCTCGCCGCCGACTACCGTTTCCCAATCGAGACGGATGGCATTGCCCTCTGTGATGTTGGTGTACGTCTTCAATGGCAAAAAGTCCATATTCGCGTAAACAATCGCCGCCGTTTCTTCCATCATCTGCGATTCAGCAATCCACAGCGCTGTCTTGCCGACGGACACCGCAAAGTCATTGATTTCAATACCATAAAACTGTTGAATGGACACCTTGACCAAATCGTCATCAACTGCCAACATGCTTTCATTCCCGTAAATCAAGCTGATAACCTGGTTTTCGAGCTTCCGCAATGACAAATAGGTTTCAGTCAGAAAGTTACCTGACCCACACGCTGGATCAAAGAAACGCAACTTACCGAGCCGGGCTTGAAAATCTGTCGCGCGCTGAATCATGGTCTTACGTTGCTTAATTTGCTTGATTTCAGTCAGCTCATTTCGGAGACCGTCTAGGAACATTGGATCAATGACTTTATGAATATTTGCAATCGAGGTATAGTGCATGCCACCTTCACGTCGCGTGTCTGGGTTCAAGGTACTCTCAAACACCGCACCAAAAATTGTTGGGCTGATCTCAGACCAGTCAAACTCCTTGCTGGCTTGATCTAGAATCAAAGCGCGCAACGAATCGGTGAATTGTGGAATCTCAACTTCCTCATTAGTAAACATTCCGCCATTCACATACGGAAACTCAGCCAACTTTTCTTCCAGATATGGGTCGCGTTTATCGATTGGCGTATCCAGCACACGAAACAGGTCTATCAAGGCCGTACGCAGATGCCGCGTCTCAAATTCATTGAGATAGTCGTGAAACATACCATGACGGCCAAAAATGCCAGCATCTTCAGCGTACAAGCAAAACACTAGACGTACAGACAACTCGTTAATACTACGCTGACTGCTGGCATTAGTAGGATCACGATACTGCGTGAACAGTTCATCGTAAATCTTGCCGACCAACTCACCAGCTTGCATTGAAACTTCCATCTCTTTGTCGAGATGCGGATTCAACTGATCGACGATAAAGTCCAAACGGTAATACTCAGTCGGTAAGTCCTTAAGCTGGATCACTGCCGGCTCGCCATTAGGTTGCTCCATATCATACACGAAGAACTGGGTAAAGTTGCTCGTGATAATCCAGCGCGGCCGCTTAGAGTACGGTAAATTGGCGGAATATCGTTTTGCTTGCTCAAATGGAGACAGCAAACTGCCGTCAGACTGCCGTATGCCGTCAAACAAGCTCTTATTTCGGCCTTTCTGTTCAATTAACACCTTGGTTGTGTCAATGAAACCGTCAATAAAGCTGGTGTGATCCAGCATTACTCGGTCTTCAAAACTGATGTACTCACCAGGATTAGGAATATCATAGACAGTCTCCAGCAAGTCCAACCAGAAGGTCTGACTATCCTGTCGTTCATTACCACGATCTTGCCAACGCTTGACAAAGGCCGTGGCGGCTCGTTTTTGATCTGCTTCCTTCATGAAACAGCCTCGATTCGTCAGTATTATGTTTCAAGTATCACGCATCAATCATATAAAGAAAAGCGCCAGTCTCGAAGTTCCGAAAACTGACGCTCACAAACATGGGGACATCGCTATATTCTAAGTGAATTCAACCTTGAGCTTCTTTCCCAGTGCAAAGGCAATCTTGCTCATGGTATCAAAGCTAGTGTTCTGGCCATGCTCGATGCGCGCAATCGTTGATTGCGGCACATCTGCCCGCTCGGCTAGTTCCCGTTGGGTCAAACCGGCGCGTTCGCGCTCGCTCATCAACGCCACTGCGCTCTCAAGTTTGGCAGATTCGGCATCAAAGCCTGCCTTGAATTCAGGGTCCTTAAGTTGTTCAGCGAGATAATCGTCAAAAGAAATGTTCTTTGCCATGTTACTTACCTCCCAAATTATCGTAGTATTCTGTCCTGAGTTCTTTGGCATGATTAAGTTCAGACACCGGCGTCTTCTGGGTCTTCTTCGTGAAGCCATGCGTAATCACATAACGCGGACCTTCAACGTGAAAGTACAAGCCCCGCTGGATATTCGATCCTGTTGTCCGAAGCTCAAAGATGCCATCTGATATTTTTCTGATCCACATTTGGCGCGCCGCCACTTGCAAACCAAATTTCTGTGTCTTGGCAATGACGGTGACCAGCTTCTGCTTTTCCACTGGCTTCAAACTATCTAAGAATTCTTGGAATTCATTGTGTCCACTTGGACGCGTGTAAAACTCGAACTTAGGATTTTCCATGTGTTTAGTATACACCTAGCGAGCCACAGTATCAATATATGCTATCAGATTCTAAAATCCAAATTTCAAAACTTCTTAGTCTCTAAATGAGTGAATTAAAAGACCACCACGTTCGGGAACGTTTGTTCGAAAATCGACCATAAAATCCTTCTACTCTGCTATAATACGTATGAATCAATAAAAATTATATAGATAAGGCGGAACACACATGAAGAAAAGCCTGCCACGAAAAATCATCTACTTTGATGAAACCTCCGCTGTAGATTTATTACAGGTTCGTCAAAAAGGACATCTGACGAGAACCGAGGAAACAATTCGATCTATGACTGGGAAAATTGGCGCAGATGCTGACATAAAAGCACAACTAGACGAAGATGTCGGAGTCAATAAACTGGTGAGTCATATCTCTGGCTTATCCGCCGGCATCAACTCAATGATGGGAGCAAATGGATCTCTCAACGGAAGTAAAATTGCCAGAACCGTCATTGAGAATTCTTTGCTTTATGATTTCTTAGAGTCCGCAGAATCAAAACGGGGAACGCCATTATTAGATATTAAGGAAGATTACGCACTCTCAATTCCGAAGGATTCAATGACTTACTTCGCAACTATAGCGCCCCTAACAGAGATGATGGAGGGACATCAACAGCTCGACAATCCAGATATTACCATGGCAATTTCAAAAATGAACAGTGGCATCCGAAACTCTAAAGGTTACTACGAAGTGGTCGGAGAAAAAACTGATTCAAAATTTGGTAAATCCATCACCACTCAAAAGGTATTTCGTTTTAACATTGATGCTTTTAAGAACAATTATCGTATTCAGGATTTGCCTAAAATGAACTTAGTTCTGTATGCTATTCACGTCGGTACAACAAAGCTATCCCAACTCGATTTTGAAACAGAGTTCAATCTTGACAGTCAGCAGTCCGAAGTCGGATTTAGCGGCTTAGCCAAGCAGGCTCAATCCCATCAGGATGCTGATTCTAACGACGAAAAATCGCTTGATGTTTTCGATGTCGTTTTAGCGGGGGTTCGCTAATGGCAAATATTCAACTATTCTACGGATCGAGCAAAGATTTCCGCTCCCTACTTAATCAAAATCAAGTAGAGGACAATTACACACCATTTATGGAGCTGATTCGTCAATATAATGTAACGGTCCGCGCCAACGATACTATGGGCAACAAAGATGCCGAATTTAGCCGCGATAAAATTGGTAATGTGGTAATTTTTGCTGATGACTTTGCATCGGTCACAGAACACGTAATCTCAAATTTCTCGAATATTGTACTACTAGGCCACGACATCGAAAACTTGTATATTCAGAATCCTCCGAAACGAGTTGAATACTCTATCAGATCCAACTTTGATGAGGATGAGATTGTTGAAGTAACGTCGCCATATTTTTCTCCAAGTACGACCGAGGTCACAAAACTTTACTCTCAGCTACTAACCGGAAAAGTTATTGGACAAAACAATGCTAAACACGCATCGTGCGTAGGATTGTACAAAGCGGCATACCATCACCAGAAAAAGCCCACTGTCATGATGTTCTACGGACCCTCTGGCGTAGGTAAAACTGAATTAGCTAAGAATATTAGCAACTTCTACCATGGTAAGTTAACACGAATTCAGTTTTCAATGATGCAAACCGAAGAAGCCTTCAAATATGTTTTCGGTGATGAACATGCTCGGCCATCCATGGCTAGGGACTTACTATCGCGCGAATCAAACATCGTCCTAATCGATGAATTCGACAAGGTGTCCCCTAGCTTATATAACGTATTTTATCAAATGTTTGATGAGGGTATTTTCGAGGACATCAATTACAAAGTGGATGTATCTAGTTGCATATTCATCCTAACGTCTAATTTCAACGATGAGGAAACTATTGCATCCACGGTGGGCCTTCCAATATATTCAAGAATTGATCAAAAGATTAAATTTGAAAAACTAACCAAGGAGGAAATCTCCACGGTCATCTCAAATGCCTTCAAGCGAATTCTGTCAGAACTCACCCCTGAGGATCAGAAATTTATTAGCGCCTCAAAATTAGAAGAACACTATCAAGAAAATTTGCAGATTTTTTCAAACGTTCGCATGCTTGATTCATTTATCGAAAATGACGTATATACCATGTTGCTCGAGCAACAAATAACAGTTAACTCAAGTTCAGATGAATAGTAGTGCCCGATCCCACAAAAAGAGCCATATCTCAAGCAATCTGCTATGAGTATATGGCTCTTTTTGTGGCAGGATTTTGGCAGGAAACCAAGTAAATTCTACCTATTTCAACCCGTTTCACTTCGTCTGAAATGCCGTCAAATCAAGATTTTCACTTCAAGTGATACCTGCATTTTATTCCCACTCTGGATTTTGGGTGAGCCATATAAGGCGAAATGCAGTAAAATTAGGAAATATGGAAACAGATAAAACGCAATAAATAATAAAAAATAAAATGAAAAGTGCAAAAAGTGCAATGAATGCATTCTGATCAAGCCTGTGAAAGACACTATGATATAAGTTCTAAAATTCAATATTCAAAAATAAAAGACGTTCAATATCGAACGCCTTTTATTTTATACTGTCATGTTAAATGTTTTTTTAGTTTTGACTTACAATATTCATTATGAATTATCCGTTCTTTGGCTAGCCCTTTTTGAATGATTTCCTTTTTTGTAAGCTTTGAAATTTCTTCCCAGTTATCTTCAAAAATGTACATTGCATCACCGTATATAATTGAATCGAAGACGAATAAATTCTTTTGAGTAAATTCAAAGATTAGATAACCTGTGTATCCGCCAATGCCTTGTCGAATTACATCTGGATTGAAACTTGTAATTTGCCCACTTATAAGAAACCAATTAAAATTTTTATTTGACTAAACCAATCTGGCCACTAGGGTATACCCTAGTGGCTAGATTGTATAATGGAGGATTACACGTTTAACTTTTATTTGAATTGATTAGAAAATTGACCTGAATCAACAAATTCTTAATTTGTTGTCTTCGAGGTTTCTTTCTTCGTGGCTACTTCTTTTATGAATCAACAATTCTAAACGCTTTTATCCATCAGTTCTAGCTACAAATTATAATTGAACGCATTTTAAGCCAGAGAACATGAATCGTGAAATAAACCCTTTTAACAGAGTATAATTTTAGACGATAATGAATTTTAGAAAAGAGGGAAATCTATGTATGATTGTTCAAGAAAATTCAATGAGTTTTATCACACAAAAATTATACTTCCAGAAAAAAGCCAAAACGAATTAAGGCAAAAAAGAAAGACCAATATAAAAAGATTAAAATCTGGTTTATCAGAATACAATGCTGAAAACAAAACTGGCTTTAGAATTTCTGAGGAAAGAATACAAGGCAGCATGGCTATGCATACTGTGGTACAAAATGATGAAAATGATTACGACATAGATGTTGGAATAGTATTTGAGTCAGATAATCTTGACGAAATAGGACCCTATGCTATCAAAAACATATTGGAAAATGCATTAAAAAGAAAGATGGGGCAATTTGCAGTTGAACCACTCGTAAAAACTAGTTGTGTTCGCATGGAATATTCAAATGGTTACCATGTTGATTTTGCAATTTTTAAGAGGTCTAAAATTCATTTGGGAAATGAGTACACTTATGAGCACGCAGGAGCTAAATGGTCTACAAGGCATATTAAGGCGTTGGAAGAATGGTTTAATACAGAGGCATCAAAAACAAATGACAATCTGAGAAAAATAGTTCGATTGTCTAAAATGTTTTGCAAGTCTAGGGAATCTTGGAAAAATATGCCAAGCGGATTAATTCAAACTGTTTTATGTGATGAAGCGATTACCAATAACTATTCCCGAACAGACGAACTATTTTATTATACAATGAAAAAGATTGTTGCTAGACTGAATACTAATCTAGAGGTTAATGCTCCAGTTGATAATGGAAGAAGATTAGTAACACGAGAAATAGATTATACTAGGGTGCGAAATTGGAAGAACCATCTTGAAAATGAATTGAAAAAATTGGATGTTTTATTTGATCCAGATTGCACATTTGCAGAAGCAGTTGATGCTTGGGGACTTTTTTTTAATCACTCATACTGGAAAGAGCTAAACATGCAAGAAACCAGAAAGAGCCTTGGAGAAGATACAAAAAGAGTATTCAATAATACGGAGGAGTTCATTGAAGATAAATATCTCGTCAATGAATATTATGATGTTAGTATCAACTGTAAGCTATCCGGAAACGGAATCAGACCCATGCCCATTGCAAAATATCTAAATTCGCATTTTGCAAAGTACATTCCACATAACTTTTCTGTAACGTGTAAAATAGCGCATACTAATTGCCCATCATTCGACAAAATATTATGGAAGGTATTAAATGTGGGTGAAGAATCTGTGAAACGAAACGATATTCGCGGACAGATTGTGGACAGGGGCGAAAAGATAACAGAAAACACGATTTTTCGTGGTCAACATTATATTGAGTGTTATTTGATCAAGAATAACATATGTGTTGCTATCGGACACGTAGATATACCTATTGGAAAAGAATAGGTGGTGGAAGTAAAGTGAAAAAAGTAGCGAAGCTAGTTGGGCTTAGTATAATCTTATTAATACTTATATTTGTATCTACATTAATCGATCAAAAATATTTATCGTTTGCAGTCATAAATAAAGTACTCACTCTATTTATTGGTGCTTGGTTTCCAAAACTAATTCGGTACTCTGTCGATTTGGTGGACAATGATAACTGGAAAGCATCGCAGCGCAAGCTTGAAAGAGCTGGTATTTTGAAAAAAAATACTATTATAAGAATATCATTTGCGTATTTGTTTAGAATCAAAGTTGATGGAAAGTATTTCTTGGTCCCCAATACACGATCTTGTAAATATCAACCAGTAGGTGGCGCATACAAGTTTTGTAATGAAGAGGCACAATATTTAAGCAGTAGCATGTCAATTGAGAATGATGATAGAGTGCCAGTAAATAAAACTACCAAAAATGATTATAGATTATTAGTAAAGGATAAATATTTAAGAGCCTTTGTAAAAAGATTTGATATTACTGAGGATAGGGAGAATGGATCAAACCTTAGTAGGGAATTCGAAGAAGAAATATTTTCAACTGGCATTTTAACTAAAAAATCGTTTGGAAGTCATTTATCATATAAGTATTGCGGAAGACACATGACTGATATCCAATATGGTAGTATATTCGAACACTACGAATTACTTTTAGCAGATGTTTTTGAAGTTCAATTATCGGAAAAACAGGAAGAACTGTTTAGAAATTTGATGGATAAAAAATCTGACAAATATTATTTTGCGACCTCTGATGAAATAAAGTCTTTTGGAGTATCAACTGTGACTAACAAATTCACAGACAACATTGCAACTCATACTCCTAAGATAATAACTGAAAATACTGAAAATCTTAGTAAGAGAGAGAAAACCAGCCCCATAATAGAGATTGCACTCAAGTAAGTCATTTCAAAAAATGATACCTATTTTCTAGTTATAATTGGTTGATTTTCCATTTATCTGTATAATAGATTAAGCAAGAAGTTTTAAGGGCGGTGGCTGTCTTTTCCCTTGCGAGGTGAGGCCCATGGGAACATGGAATAATCTTCAGGAAGGTTTCATAGTCAATGAGCGTCTTCCAGACACTCTCGTTGATGTTGCTGTTTGCAATGTTTATTTTAGCGTTGCTAACATACATCGACAAAAGGAACAAATAAAAAAGCCGCCCTGCGTAACTTTGGTAGGTTACAGGGCGAACTAGTGTCGTTTTAATATCTGCCACCGCCTTTGAAGCGGCTTGCATGGGAAGTCCTGTCTTCAGCAGGGCTTCCTTTTTCTATTACATTATAGCATGCCCTTTAAAAACTGGCTAACGTTTTAGACTTTGATCGGGTTCAGAATCTGGTTGTTTAATTTCTGGATTCTTTTTAGCAAATGCTTGCAGCTGTTTTTGCGTTCGATTACTGATTTTCTGGTGTACATCATTTAATTTATTTTTTAGTTCTGATTTTTGTTGTGGATTCGTTGCTTGCTTAACTTGTTGTTGCAAGCTTTGATAGGACTTATTCAGTGACTGAGCTGATAGCTTTTTTAAATCATGCTCGGGCTCTTTTTGTGCTTCTTGTAAGCCTAATTGTTTGGTCAACCCGTCACTAAGCTCAATCACTTTGTTGCTAACTTGCTGGATTTCACTTAAAGCACTATGGATCACGGCTGTATCTTTAGCCCAGGTAGCCACATAACCGAGTGAATAGTTACTGGTATCAACGCCAATATTTTGCATGGCAACATATGCGACCGCTTCGGCTTGGGTTTCCTGATAGGTTCGTGGGCGATCTTTAAAGGCTGATTTTAACCCATGCAACTGACTATGCGCATATTCGTGATATAACGTCTTTAGTTTCAAAGCATTGTCG
>NZ_JQCL01000091.1:0-5991 GCF_001438845.1 Lactiplantibacillus xiangfangensis | reverse complement strand
TGCTGGTTTAAATAATCTTTGAACGCGTTATATAAGCTTGTCACATTCTGATGATCAGCCAAATTTTCTTTGACAAAGTCTTTAGCGCTTAGGACAGGGTCACCACTAGTTTGTGCCACGTCGAAGATGGGTAGGTAACGATAACCAACAATGGCCCGTTCGTCGGTAGTATCAAGTCGCTTTTGCTCAGCGGGTGTTAATTTCTTAATAATCGGTGCCGCAATTCGAATGGACTTAGCGCCCTTATTAACGGTGCGGTTAAAATCTGTTTGCCATTGCTTAAAGCCCGCGACCTGGGTCGCTTGCGGATTTTGCGCATAAATCAAATCAATGTTTCTGGCGCTATAATGATGGAATTTAGCCAAGGTATTGAGGTACTTTTTAAATTGGCCACTATCGGTTAATTTTAGGATTTGTTGTTCGGCTTGGGCGACTAATTGTGCTTTCCAGGCTTTAACATCTGCTTTACTCGGCATTGCCTACCCCTCCTCATCTTCAAAAATATCATTCAATATAGGGGCTACGTTGATTTGAATCGGGGTCGTGCCATAAAGGGCGATGTAGCCATCAGCTAATTTTTGCCAAGCTACTTGATAATAGGCCCCGTTACCAGTAATTTCTTTTAAATACTTGTAGGTTCCTTTAGTCTGCAAAACCGGTAATTCACTCCCAATGACTGTTAATTCGTTATCCATATTTATGATCTCCTTTGTTTTGCTAATCTCACCCGTTGTTTAGGTTTACTTTTAGGGTTGTAAAAGTGAACCTAAATGACGGGTTCACCAACCGGAACGTAGTGTAGGGCGGTAGGCAGGTTCTAATCAAAATCAAAACTTAATTTATGGCCGTCAAGCTTTAACTTGGCGTCAAACGACTTTCCCTTTTTGCTCTTGAAACCCTTTAGTTTGCTGGTTTCCCCTTTGGTGACCAGTGCTTTGATTGCGGTCTTCCCGAGGGTCTTACTGCTCCATTTCTTGGGCAGGGTAAAGTCTTCGCCTTGCTTAGGCTTTACAATATAAAACTTCTGTTTATTTAAAACGGTCGCTTGCGGTGTTTCTAAGAAGACCTCGGCGGACTTTTGTGCTTGCTGTTGGTGATTGATTTGTTGCTTAATGGCTGCATTGCCGGTTAATTGTGTGGGAACATCAGCGATTAACTTCGCCACAAACTTCTTGATTTGGCTCAAAAAATTATCCGGAGTGCGTTCTTCGGTACTGATTTGCTGTAACGCTTGCTCCCATTTAGCCGTCATTTCTGGGCTAGTTAGCAAGGGTTCGAGTTCGACCGCTTTACATAAAGTAATCCCGGCTTCACTGACGTGTAACTTGTTCTTTTCAGTGACGAGATAGCCGCGTTTCTTTAACACTTCCAGCACATTGGCCCGGGTCGCACTTGTCCCAATGCCTTGCACATCTTTGAGAATCGCTTGGGCTACTTCATCATCAAGCGTTTTGCCAGCGGTCTTCATGGCCGTAATCAGGGTACCTTCGGTAAAGGGTACCGGTGGGGTCGTTTCTTTTTGCGGTGTTTGCAGATTTGCTTGAACTTGGTCGCCTTGGTGAACGATCGGTAGGGTGGCTGCCTCTTGCTGGTCAGCTTTGTGATCATCAAATAAAGCTTGCCAACCTTGCTTAGTTGGGGCCTTACCGGTTGCTTTAAAATTGGCGTCACCAACTTGGGTAATAATGGTAGTTTCCTCGTACTCGTACGGATCAGCAAACATCGCTAACGTTGTTCTTAAAACCAGGTCGTAGACTTGTTGCTGTAATTTAGGCAAGCTGGCCAGCTTCTCTTTCGTCGGGACGACTTTAGTCATAATAATGGCATAGTGTTCTTCAACCTTTTTTCCATTAACATAGCGTTTGTTCGGAGTGGTATTGGTTAAAGCGACTGGCTTAGAGACCAAACCCAGATACTTCGTCAGATTAGCCACTAAATAATCAAATTCTTCATCAGTGATATAAGCACAATCCGTTCGGGGATAACTCAGCAACTTGGCTTCATATAAACTTTGAATGGCCGCTAAGGTTTGGCTGGCGCTGGCGTGATAACGTTTATTCATGGCACTTTGGAGACTGGATAGTGAGAATAGTTGGGGACTAGCACGCTTTTTGCCTTGTTTTTGGACGTCCTTGATAAAACCGTCCTGTGAGCCTTTCTGAACGTGTTTAGCCTGCATGAATGTCATTAGCCCTGTTTCGTCTTTAAATCGCTGATAGGGGTCTAATTTTGCGACGAATTTTTGCTGATTAGCTAAAATTTCCGCATTTAGTTCAAAATAGGGTTCCGGCTTAAAGTTTTTGATTGCCTGGTCTCTTTGATAGACCATATACAAGGTTGGCGTCTGCACGCGACCAATTGAGTACACCCCACGCACCCCATTTTTCCTCAACAATAAAGTATATAAGGGACTACCATTCATACCGATCAACCAATCACTAATTTGCCGGGTTTGAGCTTCTTTATAAGCCAAATAGTCTTTGTGCCAATCACCAAGATTTTTGAATCCAGTAATAATGGCGTCTTTTTCCAAGCTATTCAACCATAGCCGTTTAATGGTCTTCTTTTTAACGTCAATCTGGGCTTGGCTCATGATTGACCAGGCAATATTGGAGCCTTCCCGACCACTATCAGTGGCAACAATAATGGTATCGGCCTTCGTTAACAGGTCTTTGACGACCTTGAATTGATCTTTTTTACTAGCTGACACCACAAACTTGTATTTATCGGGAAAAATCGGTAAATTAGATAAGGCCCATTGCTGATATTTCTGATCATATTTATCCGGTGTGGCTAGTTCAACTAAATGTCCGAGACCATACGTGACAAGCGTATTATCGGGCAAAACAGGGTCACTAACCGTATAGTAACCCTGTTTTTTTGTGCTCTTTTGAAAGGCTTGGACGTATGAACGGGCTTGACTGGGTTTTTCAGCTAAGATAACAGTGGTCATGTTCGTTCACTCCTTATGATTCAATTTTTGATCTAATTCTGTTTTGCCTTGTTCAGCCGCTTTTAACCAGGTTTAACGGTGCATTTTTTATTCCGATTACAAGTGCATGCCACCATCCTCATGCCGGTTCCGGGTTTGGTGTTGCCGCTGCTTTTTCGTCATTTCCCACTCGGTTTCTTTCAGTCCACGTTCTTGCTTTTGCCGTTGGTAATCTTCATCACGAGCATATAGAACAGTCATGATCGCATCACTAAAGGCCGTCTTTAAGTAATAGTCTGGACTAACTGGCTTATAATTTAGCGGTTGATAATGCCCCATATTTGCTTTTCTGTACTGGTCGTCCTTGGCTTGTTGCCCTTTTAACTGCTTTTGGATTTTCTCGATCTGACTATTCTTAATCGTCGGATCGGCTTTGCATTCGCCAAAAAAGAGTTGTTTAGTGCCATCATGCTTTAAAACCCGTTGTAAGTGATGATTTTCTAACTGATCTAAGCTAAGCTGTCCCGATAAATAAGCTAGTCCTTGTTGATGTTCCTGGGTATTGAAAACCCTCGGTGGTTTTTCCTGCCACTGTGCGATTGTTTCAACCTTGCACGGTTTTAAAGCTGGATCATAGTACATCACTGCTGTATAGGCCTGTTCCAGTTTAATCATTGGTAGTTCATCTAAATCACCATTGGGAAAGGCTCTTTTCAATACTTCATGGTATTGCGTTTGAATGACTTGCTTAACTGCAATGATTGTCCGTAGGTCTTTGACTGCCCTCGTAATCGTTTGCTGTTCTGCTGGTGAATACTTTTCTAGTAGTCCTTTATCAACGTGTTCTAGGCTTTCTAAGCTATCATCATGAATCATCAGCGTATATTTAAGCTTGATTTTGACTTCCTTTTCTTGTTGCATTAATAACTGCCAGCTGGTATATGGCCGCTTGGTAAAGGTCAATAATTGTCGGGTCAATAAATCATCACGAATATTCATTAAACGTTCGTTTAATTCACTGCCTTTGAAAATCGTTTGTTCACTATTAGTTTCTTTAATCAATTCCCGTCGTTCAGCCGCGGTTATCTGTTCAAAATCAAGCTCTGGATAAATTTTTTTAGTCGTGCGATCAACTACTTTATTTAAGAGTTCGTCTGCTTTTTTTAGTGAACTTTCTTGTTGGTTAATCGTCAATAATTGCTTAGTGACATCTTCACCAACAGCGTGCTTAATTAAGGTACTGTTTTTCCAATTAAATAGCATGCGCCGCTTATCATCTAAACTTTCCAAACTAATATAAGTTTTCAGTTCGTGGCTTAACTCTTTGACCACTTTTTTCTCGTTAAACGAGAAGTGTTTACTTAGGCTATCCAAGTGGCCTCGATTAACTACTTTCTCCTGCATATTTTTATAGCCAGCTTTGGACTTACGATAGTTCTTAACTTGTTGATTAAATGCCTTTCTTTCATGCCGTTTGCTATTGATTCCCTCGTGTTGCATTGGTGTGTCAGCTATTCCCTGTTCCACAAATGATTTTTCACTGATTCGATCCGGAATATTTTTTTGCTCTAAAACCTGATTGACACTAACTGCCCAATTATGACGCCATTCAATTATTTTTTCTTTCTTATCCCAATCGACCATCAGTATCTTTCTACTCTTAGGGTACTTGCTAGTTCCGGTATACATTTTATTGCCATTCTCATCTAAAATATATTGCTTTTTACTCTTGATTCCCCATGTTCCGTCTGGGTTAAATGGTCGGTTAGTTAACATCACATGTGCGTGCGGATTATCTTGGTGGTCGCGATGAATCGCTACATCAGCTACCATGCCTTGATCAACAAAATTTTCTTGCACATATTTTGTCAATAATTCTTTCTGTTCGGATTCACTTAATTCTACCGGTAAAGCCACGTTAAACTCTTTTGCATACCGTGAGTTTGATTTACGATCTTTCTTTTCAACTTCATTCCACAACTGCTCTCGATCACTCGCCCATTCAGGTGAATTTTTTGGCGTCAAAATAAAGCTTTCTGGCATGATCGATCGGGCATAAAAATAGTGGCGACCTTCCTTATCATCAAATAGCTTTTCACCACTTCGATAAGCGGCACTGGCAATCGCACTTCGTCCTTTACCAGCACTAATATTACTAAAACTCATGTGAAATATTGCCATGTCAGTCACCATCTTCCTTTGATTCTATGGGTTTTGACTTTGTTGTCGCCATCGACGACTTCTAATACAGTATTTTAGCACGATTTACCCCACAAGAATTTAGTGGGGTGTAAGTGCGCATTGACCTCGTTTTACTCGGTCTTCTGATTCTCTTAACTTTAACTTAGTGTATGCCTTCCGCTTCGCTATTTCAAATTTTATACTTTGACTTAACGTTTCTTATATGATATAGTTTCGGTGATTATTTCTAATATGATTGGAGGAATCGTTATGTCTAAAAGTAACTTAGAAAAACAAGAAGCTAAATTAAAAGCCCTTAATCAAAAAATTAAGGACGAAAAAAATAAGATTGAACAACGGCTAGGTAAACAAATCATCAGTCAAGCCAATTTAGATTATGCTAATTTGTCTAACGATCAGATTAAGCTTTTAGCCAAGCAATTTTCTGAATTTTTAAAGGTAAATTCCGTAGATCATTAGCCATACGAGATGGGGAAATTCCATGTCTAATCAATATGAAAAACTAGTCAAGCAGCAAGCGCGTTTAAAACAAAAAATTGAGCGGGAAGATTTTAAATTACGGCAATCTAAATACTATGAAAGCCGACAAGACCGCAAAGCACGTTCTCGCCGATTAATTCAAAAAGGGGCTTTGCTAGAAAAATACTTTCAAGCTGATAACCTTTCGGTTGAACAAACCGAAGAACTTTTAAAAATATTTGCCAATTATGTTAATGCCCATAAACCGGATAAATTAAAAAACGATCAACCTAATAACTAGACCGATCGTTTTTATTTTCAGGATTGTTTTTTGGATTAATTTCTGGATTGTGTTTAGCAAAGTCTTTTAACTGTTTTTGAATTCTTTGTGTAAGCTC
>NZ_JQCL01000090.1 GCF_001438845.1 Lactiplantibacillus xiangfangensis | reverse complement strand
TTTTCCCTTGATTTAACCAATTATAAATTGATTTAGTCGCTAGTTTAAATTCGTGAGCAATCATTCCTGGTGACCAACTTAGCCGTAAATGGTTTAAAATTATTTGCCTTAATTTGTCATTCAATTTAGTCTTTCGGCCACATCGTGACCGCTTGTATTCGGCATCTGTTTGGGCCACTTCGGCCTGGTAAGGTTCACATCGAGCTAATTCATAAGAAATTGT
>NZ_JQCL01000011.1 GCF_001438845.1 Lactiplantibacillus xiangfangensis | reverse complement strand
TAGACCAATTGATAAGAATGGGTTGTGAGTGTTGCACTTGATTTGACAATTCAGGGTTAAAGATTATTTGAAAAAGAGATGGTATTTTAATTGAAAACATTGATTTTTGGAAAACAAAGTTTATTGAATTTAATTTCTTTTATAGTTAAAGTAAGTTGTTATAGTTGTGTCTTAGGTATATATGGGGGATGCATCAAAATATTTAGATTTTGGTTCATTCATATTGTTAATTTTCAATCAAAAATTGTTTTTGATTATGATTAGTGTAATTACAGGGGTTTAATGATTGTTGATCTACTAAATTATCTCTTATACTTGTGGTAGAGTATCTGAGTTAGGCTATTCTAATTGAATCTTGGGGGATTTGTATGAATAAGATTGCATGTGTGATTGTAACTTACAATCGCGAAAAATTAATGGTAGAAGCTTTGAGGAGTGTTTTGAGTCAAGAACAGGCACCCGAATATGTTTTTGTGGTTGACAATGCTTCAACTGACGGTGTTGCAGAGACTCTTCATCAGACTTTTGATTTTGATCAGAGTCACCTATATTATTATCGTAGTCCAGAGAATCTGGGGGGCTCGGCTGGTTTTTCAAGAGGAATCAGTTTAGCATTAGAAACCGACTGTAATTGGGTCTCCATTTCTGATGATGATGCAATTTTTCAACCAGGTTATTTTGTTGCGTTACGGCGTGCTATTGAAAGGCATCCTCGACAAAATGTTTTTTCCGGTTCTGTCTTATTACCAAATGGTAAGCATGATGCGTTACATCGTGAAATGATTATTAACGGTGTCACTTTAACAACGAGACCTGTCGATGAAGCTCTTTATGGAAAAGATTTTTGGTATGACATTTTCTCGTTTGTAGGTGTTCTTTTGAGCCGTGAAATGCTGGAACGTATTGGATTGCCCGAGAAAAATTATTTTATTCGCTTCGACGATTTTGAGTATGCCTTGAGAGCGCGTAAATCAGGATCGTTCTTAAATGTTCATGATGCGCAGATACTGCATAAAACAAATTATACTAGAACGTCAATTGCACCATGGAAAGAATACTATGTTATGCGCAATCGCATTGTTTCATTGTTTAAATATAGTGGAAAAAATCTGAAAACTAGGTGGTTTTGCTGTAGATTCTTGTGTCGAAAGTTAGTTGCTATTGGATTATTCAGGAATCGCTGGGGTCAAGCTTTTCCTTTGATTAGAGCCTATTTATCTGGATACCATGATGGCTTTCAAGGACACCTAGGACGTAATTTAAACTATTTACCTAGATAATGGGGGACCAAAAATGAACTACGGATCAATTATTGTTACGTTTAACCGCAAGAAATTACTCTTAGAAGCATTAGAAAGTCTGTTGAATCAGACGGTTATACCAACCAGAATAATTTTGATTGATAATCATTCAACTGACGGTACAAAGACGATGCTTGCAGAGCATCATTTGTTAGATAATCCGCTGATTGACTATCGCTATCTCGAAAAAAATATTGGTGGTGCGGGTGGCTTTGCTCGGGGAATGGAAATTGCACGCACTAAGCCTGATCTAGACTGGGTTTCATTATCTGATGATGATGCAATTTTTGCCCCAGACTACTTTGAAAAACTGATAAATTATCAAGTTGAGCATCCTGAACGGCTAGTTCTAACTGGTAGTGTTTATGTTTCAGATGGACGATTGCAAGTAGATCAACGAAGTAGATTTAGTGATTGGGGCACGTTTAGAGCGATTGAAGTGTCTGCCAGCGAATATGATCATAATTTTGAGTTTGATCAGTATACCTTCTGTGGGGTTTTCATGAGTTTAGATGTTATCAAAGCGGTAGGGGTTGCGGATGCCGGATTCTTTATTTGGTGGGATGATTGTGAATATGCAATTCGGACAGCTAAACTATCCAAACCGGTTAACGTTAGTGCAGCCAAGCTAACCCATAAAACGTCTATCCCATCGATTGATAATAAAAAGAAATTTGTGGCGGATTGGCGAATTTATTATGGTCATCGGAATCGAATGATTGCAATCCGTCGCTGGACAAAGAAGCCATTGGTTAGTCTTGCTTGGCTAATTTTCTTTTATGGTCGCTTTGCACTACAGCTTTGTGGTTCATTTTACTGTGGTTACAGAAAGATGGCTATCCGTGCCTATCTGGAAGCATTGCGTGATGCTGCCTGTAATAAGGAAGGCCTAAATCCGCATTTTATGCCAGGCCAAAAATTTTAACTGATGGGTTAAAGAAAGCAAACGTGCTTCTATTTGTGACGCGTTTGTTTTTTTGTTAATGGGAAAATGAAAAAAATGTATTTATAATTAGAAACTTTTTAATTGTAAATTTAGGAAACCGTTGCAGTATAAGTATTTTTATAAAAGGCTTGTGATAATCACCTGATTGACTGAAATAGCAGCATGACTCTTTAGAAGAGAATGTTATGAATTTAATAGTAAAGTTAATTTAAATTCGCAATCAAAAGAGCGTGCAAACCAAATGTCCGTATGTTTTAACGAATTTAATTAAGTATTGTTTGGTATAATTCTTCTAAACAAGATTGACTCGGAGGGTATTGAAATGAATGAGAAATTTGATTATTTAATTGTGGGTGCTGGTTTATTTGGTGCCGTATTCGCGCACGAAGCAGCGTTGAAAGGCAAAAAAGTTAAAGTGATTGAAAAACGTGATCACATTGCGGGTAATATCTATACGAAAGAAGTTGCCGGTATTCAGGTCCATCAGTATGGTGCGCATATTTTTCACACTTCGGACCGGGCTATCTGGAATTACGTCAATCAATTTGCTGAATTTAATCGGTATACTAATACGCCAGTTGCCAATTATCACGGTGAAATGTACAACTTACCGTTCAATATGAACACATTCAATAAACTGTGGGGCGTACGGACACCACAGGAAGCCGCTCAAAAGATTCAAGAACAACGGGACGCTGCTAAAATCAGTGGGCAACCGCGCAACTTGGAAGAACAAGCGATTACGTTAATTGGGACTGACATCTATGAAAAGTTGATCAAAGGCTATACCGAAAAGCAGTGGGGGCAAAAGGCAACGGAATTACCTGCATTCATCATTCGCCGGTTACCAGTTCGTTATACGTATGACAACAATTACTTTAACGACACATATCAAGGTATTCCAATTGGTGGGTATACCCAAATTGTTGCCAAGATGCTGGATCACCCTAATATTGATGTTGAAACTAACATGGACTTCTTTGCACGTAAAGCAGAATATTTAGCTGATTATCCTAAAGTTGTGTTCACGGGTATGATTGATCAATTCTTTGATTACCAGTTAGGTGAATTGGCATACCGGTCGTTACGCTTTGAAACGGAGACTTTGCCGGTAGATAATTATCAAGGCAACGCGGTGATTAATTATACGGATGCGGAAACACCGTTCACCCGAATTATTGAGCATAAGCATTTTGAATTTGGCAAGGGTGATGATAATCAGACGGTTATCACAAAGGAATACCCAGTTGACTGGAAGCGTGGGGATGAACCGTACTATCCAGTTAATAACCAGACCAATAATAACTTGTATAAACAATATGCTAAGTTGGGCGCGAAACAAGATCAAATTATTTTTGGCGGTCGCTTAGGCCAATACCGTTACTACGATATGCATCAGGTCATTCACGCGGCATTGGTGACGGTCAAAGCAGAGTTTGAATCTGGCAAGTAAAGGTCGAATGAGATAAAACATGAAAAAAAGGTTAGCGTTGATGGTTGGCGCTACTGGTGTCTTGATTATACTAGTGGGCTACATGTTCTATGTCCAGAGCATTCAAAGTGGTCAGGACACGGTCGTCAGCATTTATCAAAATGATGAGAACGGGACACCAATCAATTCGCCATCTCCCATTCAATTGGTTCGCAAAGCGGGGCACCGCAATCCTTTTAGGCCTGAAATTTCGGAGTACACGTTGCTTTCGCGTAATCCTTTGGGAGAACTTCTGCCGCGGAATAATCAAACGGTAAGACTACGGTATCGGTCATCATTGACGACTACCGAATTGCGGGATCGTTTGCATGATGCGAGCTATTGGCAAGTTGGCACCCAAAACGTGACAACGCCAGTCTTTAATGCAACGCAAGAACAAACTGGCGGTCGGCAGGTAGGACGTATCAGCACCAGTCGAGACGGGACGTATTGGACTAAGCTACCGATTAGCTATCCGAATGTAACGTTAAAAAAGCCGACGTTTATTTATCAAAATAACCGGTTAACACTGTTTGACCGTAATCGGATTTATGACACAACCGATTTTCACCATTGGCATACTCGCCGGTTAGAATTTAAAAGTAATCAGTTTACTGGTGGTCAATTACAAACCGTTATTAATACGCCCGATGCCCGAGCCTTTGTTGTAATCCGGGCAACTGATCGAAAGACTCAAAAGCATCAGTTATACTACGGAAAGTGGTATGAGACGCAACATAAAATTGGAACGTTACATCACCTAAAGACGGGTACGTTGAATCTGAAGTCGAATTTAACACTTAACCGGGTTGGCGCGCATTTTTATTTATTACAACGGCAGGGCAATGATGTACAAATTTTAAAATCCAATCAATTAGAGTCGTCCTTTAAAAAAGTGGCAAAAATTAGATTGACGGTTAATAAAAAACATACGGTTAATTCAATCAATTTGATTGCAACCAAACATGGTCAAATGCGGCTGTTTTTTAACGTGGTTGATCAAAAGAAAGTTCAATTGGGAACTTATTATCAGGAATTCAGCTCTGACTTGAAGCCAATCAGTCAGCCCAGAAAGCTATCGGCGGACTTTTTATGGACTAGTTTTGAGTTAGCTGAAAATAAAAGGTAGTGAAGGGACCCTGTAATGAAGTATCAAGCATCGGAACGTTTGCGAATAGCGTGGCACTGGTTGCCGTTAGAAGCTTTAGTGGTCGTAGTTTGCGTTGTATTTGGCTGGGGACTAACGACCATCATGAGTAAACCTGTTTACCAGGCACGGGTGGATATTAGGATTCAACGGCACCTATTACGCCATGCGAGTGCTAAGCAACGTCAGCAGCAACGAAAAAAGGACATTGCTAATGTTGGCCAATTTAGTGTGATGCCTCATCAAAGTGCGGTGCTGTATCAGGCGAGCGAGTATGCCTATACTCATTTTGGAATATGGCAACCCGTCCAGGACCTGAGTGAGTCGGTGACCGCGGCACCAATTAAGGGAAAACCAGTCCTGCGAGTCACCGTGGCAAGCAGTTCACGGTTGATTGCGGAAGAAAATAGTCGCGCTTTTAGGAATGCAGTCGCGCAACCGTTAAAAGCACTGGCTCATTATAAGGTCACCGTCACACAGCAACCGACAATTCGGGTAACCAATACTATGCTTAAACCGATGCTTAAATTTATGGTTGTCGTTGGTATTGGGTTGGCTGCAGTGATGCCATACAGTGTTGACTATGTTCGCGGAAGGGGGCGTGGGAAAAATGCTTAAGCAAATAAAGGCATATTTGCATCCACGCCTGGAAGTCATTTATTTAACAGTGTTTGCAGTGTACTTGGCCTCCGTCACGATTAATACCACAACTTTTTTTAGTTATTATCCACATCGAGTCGCAACGATTATTCAATTATTAACAGCGGGGCTGATGTTAGCTAAAATTGTCTTCTTTGATGAACTGACGACCAAACAAATTATGGCTGAAATGGGACTGTTAAGTTTAGTCTTAATCGTGACGCTAATTTCTAGTGCACACTACCTTGTGACAACGGTGTTACTAGTCATGGCGGCCCGTGGGGTTAAATTTCGCCGTATTTTGAAAGTCTATTTATGGGTTGTTGGTGGAATTTTACTGGTGGCATTTGTTGCTGCCATGCTTGGAATTATCAAGAATATCACTTTTGTTACTGAGGATGGGGTACGCCAGTCGTTTGGGGTCGTTTACACGACTGATTTTGCCGCCCATATTTTCTATTTGAGTTGTGTCTATCTCTACTTAAAGGCGCGCCGATTTGAGTTGCTTGACCTAGTGCCAGTCCTATTTGGATTATGGGTCATCTATCACTATACGCATACCATGACGGACACCATTGCGATGATTGTCTTAATAGTAACGTTCATTGGATATATCTATCGACGGCAACTCTCAAAAATTAAAGTAACCATTACCGGCCTTCGGTATCATTTTCTGGCTTTGCCGGTGATTACAATTTTAATTGTGTGGCTAACGGCTGTTTTTGACTTTAATGATAAGATTTTGAGAACGTTAAACGATTTGCTATCAACACGTTTAGCATTGGGAAACAACGGCCTGTTAGCGTATGGTGTTAAGTTATTTGGCCAGCCGTGGATCCCGATGAATGGCTGGGGTGGGGATCGTGCCACCATGTTTACTGATGGCATTGGTGAAGTGACCTATTTCTTTATTGATTCATCGTTCCTAAATATGCTGATTTCATACGGATTATTGCTTACATTGGTCATCATCATTGGCTTGAGCTTTTTTCTTTTTTTACGGACGAAGCAAAATGATTATTTGTTGCCGACGATTTTTTTAGCGATTGCAATCGCTAGTGCATTTGATCAGCACTTTCTTGAAGTCACTTATAACGTTTTTTTCTTAGCCGTATTTGCTGAATTGCCTCGTTACCGAACCCTAATCGGTCCAAGATTTGATCGACCAGTCGTCTATCAGCGAGAAATTCAATGAGATGAAAGGGTGGGAGTGATAAGAATGATGACAGAAAAACAATTTTATCACGTGCAGCGGGCTGTTCTGATTTTGGCAGTTGGTTTAATTGTCTTTGGGTATACGGGACCCAATGGTGTTTTCAACTTCCTGGAACAAGCGCCCGACATCTTCTTTTATCCGCAGTTAATCATTGCAACAGTGACCACTGCGGGATCTAGTTTGCTGATGATGGCATTAGGTGCCCAGCAGTTACGACAACCTAGGTATACTTTTGCCCGTCTGATTCGCCTAATTTTGTTTATTGTTGGCGGGGTCACCCTTTTCTCGTTCGTTTTCTACGTGGAAGAGGTATTTTTGACCAAAGTGGTCATCAGATTTAGTTTTAGTGGCTATTTAGCTACCTTGGCAGAGGCACCAGATAGCTTTTATTACGTTATTTATGAAACATTAGGATTCTTTGTCACGTTACCGTTACTTCGAATCCTTGCGGCTCACGTCCGTACAATGGACATTAAATACTTGTTTTGGATTCAGTTGGTTTTCATTGGACTGATTCCCATCTTGTTGTATTACACGGGGGTAACGACGATTAGTATTACACCGCCAATTGCAATTACGAATGGCTGCTATTTTACGTTGATGGGATTCTGGCTAAGTCAGCGTGACTTTATTCGGCGGATTACGCGTGAACAGCTTTTAGTAGCGTGGTTATTGACATTTTGTTGTTACGCCGTGATGATTTCAACCATCATGTACCAGGCAAACTTTGATCGTGATTATGACTTGATAGGAAATTTGCCGTTTTCACAAACACTTCAGGCCATTCCGTGTTTAACCGTGTGGGTGACAATTGCGACCAAGGTATTGAATCGGACCAAGCTAAAGGCGCCTAGAAAAAATAATTTTGTAAAAATGAGTTATGCGGTTCTTTTAATGACGGGGGTAGTCTTATCACCGTTACAGTTTATATCGCAAGGCTTACGCCCTTTCATTGGAATTTGGTGGAGCGGGCTGGTTTGGGTCTTGTGTACGCTGATCTTAAGCTATGTCATTGTCATTGGATTACAGTACGTCCCGTGGTTTCAAAAGTTCTTTCCAAATTTATTTTATAATCCAACGATTAACAAGGGGTGACAAGCACCGATGGCAAAACGAATACAATGGATCGACTTTACAAGGGGAATTGCCATTTTGGCCGTGATTATTGGTCATACACTGGGACCATATACGGGCCAGTTTTTTGGAAGCTTTATTTTTGCTTTTCACATGCCCATTTTCTTCATTTTGAGTGGGTACCTATATCATCAGCGTCCCATTGGCAAAGAATTTAAACACAGTGCGGTTAATCTATTGGTTCCGTATGCAACTACGGCAACTGTTATTTTGGTGATTAATTACTTAGCACTCAAGTTACCCCATAACGCCGTTATTAATCCGTATTTTACGTCGACTAAGCAGGGCATTCTTGCTGTCATCTATGGAGCTGGATCAGAGGTCTTTAATCCCTGGGGCTGGCGGGTAGCACCAATCGGCGCAATTTGGTTCTTACTGAGTATGTTTATTGCGTTACAGTTTTTTAATGGCTTATTAGTGATGACACAGCGGTTTAAATCGGCTAAAGCAATCCAAATTGGGATTATCCTAGGACTTGCAGTCATGGGGGGTGTATTGGGACGACTAGCTTACTTGCCATGGGCATTTAACGCAGCATTATTATCCCAAGTGTTTTTATATGCTGGTTACTTGATCAGACAGACAAACTTTCTTGAGCGGGTTGAGAATGCTTGGTACTTAGTCTTTATTTTTGCATGGTTAGTCAGTGCTTTTCAGGGGTATTTTGCACTAACCGTACCAGTTTCGCCTAACTTGGTCATTAGTGTACTGGGTGGTATTGGTGCTAGTCTAGCCATTATCAAGGGCTGTATTTGGTTAGATCGTTTTCAAGGACGGCCTAGTTTGAATCTATTAGCTCGATATGGCAGATTGTCCTTAATCGTGTTGTGTTTTCATTTGATTGATTTAGATGTCATTGGAATTGCGGGATGGTTATTTAATCAGACGTCACCAATCTTGGGGAATTGGTTGGCAACGGCGATTACAATTCTTTACCGTATTGGATTTGTGACTTTTTGGATGGTCGTTATTCCTAAAATTCCGATTGTTCGAGTGGGATTCTTCCCTAGAAAGTATTTTTTAAAGTGACATTTTAATATGTATAATACAGTATAATGCTGGTTAGCCATAATAACTAAATAACCTGAGCAAGTTAGATTTAACAACAATCGATAATTAGCGCCAATGCATGATTAATGCCATATATTAATTATGAACAATCAGAACATTACCAGAGGGGGACTGGCCAATGAGTATTCAAATCTACGTTGCCGCGCATAAGCCTTACCAAATGCCAGCAAATAAAATCTATCAGCCGATTTTTGTGGGGGCTGCAATTAATGGCGGGCTACCAGTACATTATCAATCTGATAATACGGGTGATAATATTTCGATCAAGAATCCAAATTTTAATGAGTTAACTGCAATTTACTGGATCTGGAAAAATTGTCATGCGGATGTGAAGGGAATCGTTCAATATCGGCGGTATTTAGCAGCTGATCCGAAACAGCAACTAAATGGGATTCTCAGTGAGGCTGACATTGAACAACTATTAGCTCAACGAGACGTAATCGTTCCTAAGAAGCGCAATTACTATATTGAAACCAATTACTCTCACTATATTCACGCACACCATCAGGAACCGTTAGATACGGTTCGGCAGGTGATTGTATCGGATTATCCTGACTATTTAGCGGACTATGACCGGCTAATGCACAAGACGTCAGCACACATGTTTAATATGATGATCATGCCAGCTAAATACTTTGATGCCTATGCGCAGTGGCTTTTTTCAATTCTATTTAAAGTGGAAACAATGGTCGATATTTCTCAGTATGGTCAACAAGAAGCTAGGGTGTTTGGCTATTTATCAGAATTATTGCTGGATGTTTGGCTCACTCATCAGCAGTTATCCCGTGCCGAAGTCCCTGTGATGTACATGGAAAAACAGCAATTACCGGTTAAAGCGTACAATTTACTAAAGCGTAAGTTTTTCCCACAAGCGACTAAGCGAACCCATTTTTAAAGTGTTGAAATGTAATTAAATAACACCACTTTCCTAAGCTCAACAGGAAAGTGGTGTTATTTAGTATGATTAGACCAGATTAACGGACCTGACTGTTTTTAATACGTTTTAAGGTATGCCAAATGGGTGGTCTTGTAAGGAGTAGCATAATCAGGTAGATAATGCTACCGAGCCCAATTTGAAGAAGTAAATTTTTAAAGGAAGCCTGCATTGACCGATTTAAATAATAAATCACGCCAAACATGATGGCACCAGATAATAAATATTTACTCCAACCACCAATCAATGGTTTAAAGGCCAATTGATGACGGGTAACAAATAGTTGATAACCCGTCACACATGTTTCGGAAATTAGGGTTGCTAGCATTGCCCCTCTGACACCTAGTAACAGGATTAAGGGGATGTTACACAGGATATTGACAATGGCCCCAAACGTAACTGAAATCGTAAAGAACTTAGTTTGACGGGTTGGCAGCAAATATTGCTGACCAAGGACATTACTAATGCCGATTAGAATGACAACTGGTGCCTCAATCATAAGAAGCAAGTCCACGCTTGCAAATGATTTGCCAAAAAATAACGGGGCTAACGTGGTTGCAATTCCTGCAATCCCAAAAGCCATTGGAACGGCAATGCAGAGAACGATGTCAAAAGAGACGTAGAGATAATCTTTAACTTTGTCCAGTTGTCGCCTCATGTATAGGTTCGCGATGTGTGGTAGCATGACGGTCCCAGTTGCTGTGACCAGCGCCAAAACTATCTTGATCAGTTTATCTGAATAGTCGTAAAAGCCAGCGGATCGCACGGAATCCAACTGCCAGAGCATGGTCTTGTTAAGTGCCAGATAGACGGTCGTCGCAATCTGTGGAATGAAGAGTGCAAGTGATGAACGCAAGTGGCGAAAAATGTGTAATTGTGACCAATTGGGTCGGTCGACACTGTGTTTCAAGTAGGGCCACAATGTTAGGTTACCGACTAATTGTGATCCGGATAAAATTAGTATGTAAAGGCCAGTATCTTGGCGGGTCCTGACAAAAATAAAAATCAATGCAAGCGAAAAGAGCTTGACGAGGGTGTTCCGCAAGACCGTTTTTTTAAAGTCTTCAATCCCCATAAAGTACCATGAAATATCGAAAGCACCTGCAATAATATAAAAAGATTGATAGAAAAAATAAATACGAAATTGATGTTCAAGTAGAAGGAAAACTAGAAATGCTAAATATGCGATACTAATGGTGATCAGCTGTAATATTTCAATTTCCCAAAAAGTTTTTGAACGGGTCGTACGATTGTCACGAATAAACGCAATTTCCCGGTTGCCGTAGATCGTAATCCCAACGGTACCAAATAATAAGAAGTAAGTAATGACTGAGTTGGTTGAAGCATTAATCCCCACACCGGTTGGTCCAAGAACGCGAGAAATATACGGTACAGTTAGTAGGGGCGTTAACAATATGAGAATATTGTAGCCCGCAGTGTAAAAATAATTTTTGACGATATGCATAGCAGAACTCCTTGCTTCAGTTAGGCAATTAGCCTGTACAAATGCCTGTGATAAGGCCATTGTAGCATAGGTCTATGGGTGCTGGTAGTGAGTTCATTCGGCTTGCGACTGTTATTAACAAACTAGTATTTTCATTTTGTTTTTGAGTTTAGCAATAGTTGTTTTTGATCTGATTTTAAAATTGTTTTCAATATAAAAAGCGACCGATAATAATCAGTCGCTCAGGCATTCATTAATTAATATGCACCGTTTGGATGAATCATTACGCCAACGGTTTTTAATAGGACGTATAAATCAAAAGTAACACTCCGACGAGAGATGTAAACCAAATCAAGTTTGACCATCTCGTCAAAGCCCACACTGTTTCGGACCGTAGCTTGCCAGAGCCCGGTACACCCCGGTTTAACGGTTAACCGTTGTTTATCGTAATCCGTATACTCTGCAACTTCCCGTGGCAGTGGTGGACGCGGGCCAACCAAGCTCATTTGACCTAACAAAACGTTTAAAAGTTGTGGCAGTTCGTCGATGCTGTATTTACGAATGAAGCGACCAGTTTTGGTAACCCGGGGATCATCGTGCATCTTGAACATGGCACCGTCAACGTCGTTTTCCTTTAGCAACTTATTCAACAGTTCGTCGGCATTTGAAACCATTGAGCGAAATTTGTACATTTTAAACGGGATTTCCCCTTGGCCTAGGCGGGTCTGTGAATAGAAAACGCTCCCCCGAGGGTCTTCTACCTTGATTGCAATAGCAACGACCAAAAAAAGTGGTGAAAGGATAATTAAGCCGCACGCACTAGCAATAAAGTCAAAAACACGTTTAACAAGCCGATAACCGTAGCGACGGTGTTGATGGGTCACATCAATCGTAATCGGCCTGATTTCTCGTTCTTTGTATTCCATGAGTAACACCCTATGCTTCCTTTTAATATTCCCCCGTAGATTTATAACCGGAGTGGGTATATTACCAATTGAATGGTAATGCTGACTTAAAGTAGCCAGTCTAATAACATAACCATAAGATTATAATACAAAACACTATTTAAGTAAATATTGTTATAATCAGTCATGATTCTAGCAGTACTTATGTTCATTATAGCAAAAATTAGCTTTTTGAAAACTAATAATTCTAGTTCAAGAATAGTTAGTTTAAAAAAGCATCCAGAACTAGTTTATACTATATTATTACCTATTTGCGGTGCTTAGTCAATTTTTGCCAGTAATAGGTATGAATTTCAAGAAATTCACGTTACAATTAGGCGAGCAATCGAATTCGATAAACTACAGGTAAAGGATGTCACAAACATGAATGACAACGGGATGACCGTGTTTCCAGCGGATTATAATTCTTCTTACCATTTGATTTTGAAGCGGGGAACGGACCACTTTGCATATTACTATTTTAAAGTCGATAAGCTGGATCAGCGGGTCATCTTTTATGATGATGTCGAGCGAAGTGGGATTTCGATTAAGACCCAGATCACGCGGACGTTTATGCGTGATTTGGTGAAAGCCATTGATTGGCATCCGGTTGGAAATAGTATCATTGTTGAGATTTACAATGTCCGTCGTGAAGAATCCAAGGGAACGCGGTTAGCGTGTGATATCTAGGTACATATATGTAATAAGCGCGCCCCGGTCAGATTGCTGACCAGGGCGCGCTTGGCTTAATTAGGGATAATCAGGTTATGCTTTTGGTGCTTTAATGATGGGTGTTTCAACCGTTTCAACGTACTTAGCGGCCAATGGTTCTGCGACCAAGTTTTCGTTGCCCTTAGTAAACAACTTGGTGGCAGCTAAATCAGCCATGGCCTTGCTGACAACTTCAGGAGTTAGATTGTCGTTAGCGTAGTGGAGCTTAACGTGGTGGACCTTATTCAAGCTAGTTTTAAAAGTTAAATCGAGTGTTTTCATTAATTAAGTCCTCCTTGGATTTAAGCAGCAGGGGTTGACGTGTACTGGTAAGCGTTGGTGATATTAGCTGAAACAAAATCATTTCCAGTCAAGGCTTCCAAAACTTTACCAAAAGCGGCTAATTGCTCGTCAGTGGCATCCTGAGTGATGGCGTTAAACGATTGTTTCCGTTTGACGTCCGTGTCAGTTGTCATCAGTACTGCAAGGGTTGCTTTTAACCAAGTCTTTTTCATGGTAGTTCCTCCTAGTTTTGTGGTGGTAGGCTGGCCAGCTTACATTAATACTAACGTTTGGCTAGTAGTCATTGTGCAAGGTAATTAAATTAAAAATTGGATTTGCTGATCTAGTTGAATAGTGAGGCCTGAATCTTTCAGTAGTGGGGCGATAATCTGTTCTAACTGATTGATTTGGGTGTCAGTAACGGGTGTGGTGGTCGCAAGGTGTTGCCGGTGGTGACTGCCGCCAGAAGTGGTGGTTTCAATCACTAGACGGCTGCTTAGCCATTCATGCATTGTTTTCCCTCCTCTCATTAAGATTTGTAAGAGCGTGTCCTACGCCTTAATAACGGCTTGGTAGGTCAATTTGTGCAAGTCAACGCTGACGAGCGTACAACCGATGGGCCTTTTTTAACAAACTGGTCCGCCAATTATAGACGGTGCGCCGACTAACGCCGTGTAAACGCATGATGTCCGCGACCGATTGTTCTTCTAAAAATAGTTCGGTTAAGACAATCCGTTCGCCCGGCCGACAAACGGTCAGGAGGCTAGTCAGTAAATCGTGAAGCTGCCAATGGGTCTCTTGGGCCTGCATTGGGTCAATGGGAACGTTCAAGCCGTATTCTAAATCGAGTTGGTCACGTTGCCGCAACGTTTGCTTGCGTAAGTAATCAACGGTGCGCCACTTAATGCGACGAAAAGCGTATTTACGGAAGTCAGCGAGGTTTTCTGGCAATGGGCGCGCAAAGTTTTGGTAAGCGGATAGCCAGGTCAGGTGGGCGACCATGACACAGTCATCGAACTGGGGATGGTAGCGGGTGACGTGCGCGGCTTTTAAGGCCCCATACAGGAGGCGTTGGTGTTCGGGATGGGCAAGCAAGTCAAAGGCGCATTGATTGTCTAAACGGTCAGTACGCATGGTGAATTCCTCTTCTCGTTAATTTGCCTTGGCCAAGGTTGGGTTTAGTTTAACGATATGACTTCAGATTAGCGACCTGCAGTTTTAGCATAAAAAGGTGTAGAAATTCATTAGTTGTTAAAAACTTGATTAGAAGCCGTGAATGCTGGAATAAATGATTGGTTATTTTGTACGTGCCTGTTATCATATGGTTATGGTATGAATGATTTCTACCATAGTTACTTTATTTCGTAAGTCGTGTCGTTAGCTGCCAAATTTAAGGAGGGTCCATATCCATGTTTGATTACCAAGATAAGTCGTTCACGTTCAATCACGCCATTTGGAACCAAAATCCCAAAAGTTTTGACCTGGAACAACCAAGCCAAATTCTGCCGTACGCGGTGGTTAACGATCACGTGAAACTGAGCTTTAAAAATACGTTTGCAGTCATGGATGTTCGGACCTTGAATCTTGCCATCAAAGCGATTGTTTTGGATGCACAACGGGGCATTATTGCGACGAGTCAAAGTGCACACGTGCTAACGGCAGCGTTAGTGAATACCTTGATTTATGAAAATAAGCGGAGTACGTCGATGGCGGCTGAGCAGTTAGGTTATAGTCAAACTAGGTTACCTATCATTCAAAATCAATATATCTTGAGCCCGCTCGGGGCAGCAACGCGCAGTTCAACTGATTGGATCGGCTTACACGGCCTGAGTGACTATTGGGCCGATGGGAAGCGGGTCAAACTTGAATTTGCCAATCAGGTTCGGCTAACGATTCCTAAAAGTTGGCTTTCTTTTGAAACGCAAGTGCGTAAAGCACGTCAAATTCAAGCTGAATTACATAAAATGACGCAGCAATATCTGGATGAAGCGGCGGTTAACGAAATTGTTGTGCCCAATCAGGCGTTAAACGCACCTACTCAGGTGCGCATGTATCTTGAGTGGTCGACTTTCGTATTAGCACAGTACGGCATTGACGCACGCCCTGAGGATATTAATTTTTATATGCAAAAGTTTTTTGGTAAATTATAAGGGCAAGGTAATTTAAGAACGGGAGTTAAGAAATGACTAAAAAAATTACGAAGATCGTTGCCCAAAAACGGGCGGGGCGGTTTAATGTCTACTTAGATGACCAATACGCCTTTCCAATCAGTGAGTCCGTCATGATTAAGTTTCGGGTCTTTAAAGGGATGGAAGTCGATGAAGCACTGCAAGCGCAAATGATTGCGGCTGATGACGTTTCTAAGGCCTATACACGCGCCTTAGAGTACTTATCACACCAATTACGGACCGAGAAGGAGGTTCATGATAAGCTGCGTGATGAGGACTTGGACGAAGACGTGATTACGGCCACGATGCGGCAGTTACGTGAGATGCGCCTGTTAAATGATCAGCAGTATGCGGACGCGTATGTCCGGACAGCTAAGCGGACCTCCGATAAGGGGCCCCGGGTGATTCGGCAAAAGCTTCGCCAAAAGGGCGTTGGCGAACAGCTGATTGATGATGCGTTGGCTAGTCAGTTCAGTGCGGATGATCGGTTAGATAACGCGCAGGAGTTAGCTAAGAAGCTGGTCCGGCGTTATCACCATCAAGCTTTTAAAACCATGCAACAAAAGGTTCGCCAGGGATTGATGACTAAGGGTTTTGATGCGGAAACGATTAGTAACGCCATTGAAGCGCTGGATTTGCAGCCAGATACGGATGATCAGTGGGATGCTTTAGTCAGCCAGGGGCAGAAACTCTGGCAACGTAATCGTAAATACAGCTTCTCTGAGCGCGCAATGCGGACGAAGCGGAGTTTGTATCAGAAGGGGTTTATGATGGACGATATCAATCGTTTCATTGATGAACAGGTTGCTGAAGAGTGATTTCAGGGAATTAGCTCCCCGCGCGCCAGTAAAGTCTGGTATAATGTTTAATGAAATTCGATGAAATTTTTACCCTATGTTCGAGAAAGTTGGGTTAAATATGGCGCGCGAGGCTAAAGGACCTAAAGAAGGCGACTTCATTACGATCAAAAGCTATAAGCACGACGGAAGTTTACATCGAACTTGGCGCGATACAATGGTACTCAAAACAAGCGAGAACGTTTTAATTGGTTGTAACGATCACACGCTGGTCACCGAGGATGATGGCCGCCGGTGGGTGACGCGGGAACCGGCTATCGTTTATTTTCATAAGCATTATTGGTTTAATATCGTGGCGATGATTCGCGATAACGGCGTTTCATATTATTGCAACTTAGCATCACCATACGTGTTAGATAAAGAGGCTTTGAAGTACATCGACTATGACTTGGACGTCAAAGTCTTCCCGGATGGTGAACGCCGGTTGTTAGATGTGGACGAGTACGAAGAGCACGGTGCACAATGGCAGTATTCCGCTGACACAGATCGCATTTTAAAAGCAAATGTTAAAGTGTTAGTTGACTGGATCAAGCACAAGAAGGGACCGTTCTCACAAGAATACATTGATATTTGGTATAGTCGTTACCAAGAATTGTCACGTCGGCAATAGCCCTGCTGACGCTGGTCAGTAGTGTAATTAAGTCCAAAAAGGAGTTCCCAGTTGGGAGCTCCTTTTTGTTACGATATTCGGGCCATTATTTGGTATAATGACGACAATCAAAAACGACCTGAAATTAATCAGGTCGTTTCGGGGAGTTGATTACCGTTATTAAGCTTTAAAGTTAACGGGACGTGAGTAGCCAACTGCGTGCCACCATGGAACGTAAACCCGTTCGTTCTTCACGCCGCTGTTTTGGGCGTCAATCATCTTACCGCCACCGACGTAGATGCCGACGTGACTAATACTACCAGTACTACTACCGAAGAAGACTAAGTCACCTTTCTTAGCAGTCCGTGATGAAACTTTCTTGTAGGCACTGTATTGTGATTGGGCAACCCGCGGTAATGACTTTTTAGCTGCCTTGTTGAAGCAGTAGCGTGTGTAACCGGAGCAATCAAAAGTGGTTGGGCCAACCGCACCGTAAACGTAACGGTGACCTAATTTAGATTTGGCAACTTTGTAAAGGTTAGTAAATGATTTCTTACTCTTCTTAACCGTGTAAGTCCGAACCCAGCCCTTAACTTTTTTATCGGATTTAGTGACGTAGTAATACTTCTTCACTTTACCGTTGGTGAGCACTTGGCGTTTCTTAGTAACGAACCAAGTGGGGTTACCATATGTACTGAGCGTACCGATCTTTTTGATCTTCGTATTATTAGCTGCACCGTGCATTTTGTAAATAGCCGTGTTGTTAGCCTTTTTCATGTAACCAGTCTTGGACACCTTAGTGGTACTGATTACTTGGTGCGTTGCCTTGGCGTAAGCAGTTGGTGCTTGCCATAAGCCAAATACTAATCCTAAAGATGCGATAATTAATGCGATAAGTCGTTGTTTCATTATGTGAAGTTCCTCCCCGAGAGCCTTTGACGTTTTATTAACAAGCTATGTTACTATCATAAGCGAGTAATGTAACAGAATTGTTGCAAACGTTTTGCGGTTCTATTAAGTATTAGATATTTCAAATGACAATTGTGTTATATTCAAGTATAAATTATGGTATTAAAAGAGGTCAGGAGGCGCTCGCAATGGCTTTTATGAAGTTAGACAACGGTGAGCTGTTGAAAAACATTCGTCAGTTTGCTAAGAAGAATGGGTTAACACTAGCAGAAGTGGCAACCTTGGCGGGATTAAGTGCTAGTGCCATTTATAGTTGGAAAAAACACACGCCCTCGGTGGGGACCCTTAAGGAAGTGGCCCAAGTCTTAGGCACCAGTTATACTAAATTAGTGGGTAAAGATAAGGTCAAAACGGAACGGACGCCCGCTTCGTCTGCCGTTGATTTGAAAAAAATTGTTGAAAATAATAAGAACCAGTTTGAATATGACGGGCAGCCAATTACGCCCGAACAGTTAAAAATCATTCGCAATGTGCTGAAATCGATGTTTAAAACGCCCCGACTTTAGTTTTGATTAAGGCGTGGTCATAATAAGTGCAACTCGTTGTGAGCTAGTGTAAAATACTGGTCAGTAATTCAAGTGAGCTTATGTAAAAAAAGACTAACAGAAACGCTTGACGGGTCGGCTCGCTTGACGGACAATAACTTCAACGTTGAACGAATTGGGAGATGGGTATTATATGAAGAAAGTTACTACTGCATTGGCAAAGAAAAATATTAACCAGTTGCTAACAATCGTTAATCAGGGCCACGATACAATTGAGGTGGAAAATCCCAATACCCAGGATTCGGCTGTCATGGTCAGCATGAAAGACTGGTTGCAGATCGTTGCCCAGTTAGCCAAGACGAACCATCACGATATGGAATTTAGTTAATAATTGAGATTAGGCTTGGAGTATAAGCATACTTCAAGTCTTTTTATTTTGTTTTTAATATTGTCCCGGTAGCTAAAAGTACTTATCATTTTTGGACAGAAAAATTGCTGTTAGTACTAAATGGTCTTTGGTATGATTAATGCTTATGGAATGGTGAAATAAAGTTTGCCTTTGCCAAATAACGACAATTGATAGTCGAATGCTGTTGGGGGAAGTATTTTGGGCGTATATTTTAGTAGGGTGGTTAAATCACGATTAATTAGCATCCTGTGGGTAGTGGGGACGTTTGCCGTTCTGGCGTTGATGACGATAGCACAAGTGCGACATCATCAGATGCTTGTAGATACTGATTTTATTTATCATATGAGTCGTATTGAAGCATTTTCGGAATCGGTGCGGGCTCATCAATGGTTTGATTTTAGAAATTTTGTAACGTTTAATCAGATTGGTGTTGCAAATAATTATTTTTATCCATACGTGTATTTCTGGCTGTGGAGTCTGCTGTATGTTTTCGTTGGTAATCCAATCTGGTCGTACTACATTGGACTGTTTTTAATTATGCTGACGGGACTAATGATTACGTACGTCAGTGTCTATTATTTTTCTAAGTCGCGATTCATCGGGTACCTTGTGGCGATTTTTCACATGACGACACCGTACCATGTGTTTTTATTGAACGGACAGTCAGTACTAGGGGAAGCGCTAGCAGCCACTTTTATCCCGTTGTATGTTTTGGGGGTGCGCGAGTTATTACGCGGATCGGTTAAACACTGGTGGTTAATCTCGGTGGCATTAGCACTAACTGCTTATGCCCATTTGCTAACTTTAGCGATTGAGGTAAGTTTGCTTTTAATCTTGTACTTACTATCTTTGCGCGGGGAGGAACAACGCTTACGGCGATTTATAAATTGTTTGAAAGCAGCTAGTCTATTTCTGGCGCTGACAAGCTTTTTCTGGGTCCCATTTGTGCAGATGCTTTTGCGAACGCCGATTCAAGCAACAATTAAAATTGCTGGTGTTGCCTGGTTAAACGACTTTGGAACAATGATTAATTTGATGCTAACGAACGGTTCGCTTAGTGGAATTACGGCCAACCCGGGAATTGTCGCACTTATTGCAGTGGGATTAACTATTGGATTTTGGCGGTACTTATTAGACGCTTATCGGATTGTGGCTATTGTAGGCATCGTTTTTCTATTGGGGTCAACGTCGCTCTTTCCGTGGGGAATGGTTCCGAATCAGATTCAAAATATGATACAGTTTCCTTACCGGCTGTATAGCCTAACAAGTTTTTGTCTAATCCTAACGGGTGCGCGAATTGTTGAGCAGTTGATCTCTCAAAATAGGAATCCGATTCAGTCGGATTACTTTAAAAAATGTACAACACTGGTACTGACTGGTACTTGCATCGTTTTATATGCGAGCATGCTGAATGTAAACTATCGTATCAAAGCTAGTAGTACACCATATACATCAGTAATCGCACCTAAGTTGAAGGATGCATTCAACGTTCGCTTTAGACTTGACCAGCATAATTATACGACGTTATTCAAGTCGCCCCGTACTTTTTTTGGAACAATCGACTATGCGCCGAAAACGACATGGCAAGGGGATTACCAGAAGTCACTGATTGCGCATAGCGTCTTGGTAGGGCGCAAAACCGTTCGGAGTACACATCATCAAAATGTTCAACAAATTACCTATCAATTTAAGCTCAAACGCGCAAGTCAAGTGGATGTGCCTGTTTTGCATTATGGGAGCGAAGTGGTGGTCGTTAATGGTCAGCACGTCAATGCGAAGTCTAGTAAGCGTGGGAGCACGTTGATTTTTGCCAGGGCGGGGAACAATACGGTAATGATTAGTGAGCCGCGGCCGGCGTCATTTGTCACATTATTAGGATTAAGTGTCGTTACTTGGATTGGTTTATTAGGAATCATCTTTCAAAAGTGGTGGGTTAAGAGACATTAAATAAGGAGTAACTAGTTGTGAGTGACCAGTGAGTTTGAACAGAAAAATAAGAAATGCTAGGAGTGTTAATTATTGGATCAACGAGTTAATGGGCAACGGCCACTATTGCGGGGAAGATTGTCAGTGCAGGATGGATTAATGTTAGGCTTTGTTTTAATCATTGCCGGATTAATAACTATTCCTATTTTTGCAGGTGGCTACTTTTCGATTTCTTGGGATGGTCGAATTCACTTAGCCCGTTTTCAGCAAATCGTGTGGGCGCTAAAAGCCCACCACTTACCATCGCTAGTTTCGTTTGTGGGTTTTGGGCAACAACTATCCACGCTTAACGGGATGTATCCATGGTTAACGGCTGGATTTTTCTTTTGGCCAAGCCTGTTCACGGATAATCCACTGCATGCCATAAAGTTGGGCTTTCTTGTAGTTAACTTCCTAACGGGGGTAACGGCGTTTATATTAATGCGAACAGTGACAAATAACCGTTATTACCAGTCTCTGGGAGTTTCATTGTACATGTTAAATACGTATCACTTAACCTTACTGTATGCTAGGGTCGATCTGGGAGAGGTTCTTGCCTATATCTTCTTGCCGCTCGTCATGTTAGGGTGTTTGCGAATCTGGCAATCACCGTGCTTGCGTTCAAAGGGCTGGTGCTGGTTAGCGGTAGGTATGATTGGTATCGCTAATAGTCACATTTTGTCGTTATTAATTGTGACTAGCCTACTGGTAGTGATGGAAATGGGGCGTCTGGTCTTGCGTCGCCTAACACGTGAGGAAATTACATCACTATTAGTAGCGGGTGGTGTTTCAATCCTAGGATCTTGCTACTCTTTGGGAAATATCATTTACATTGCTAGTCATAATCATTTGCTGGCACCCCAGTTGAAGATACTTCCAATTACGCCGAATATAGCAGTGGGTGCGCTACTATCTGGCGGGCTCAATGAGCGGTTTGATACTTGGAACGTTGGAATTGTGATGAGTACGTTGCTGATTGTTCAGTTGATAACCATTGCATTTTTAATGGTCAACCAGAAATCTGTGTATACTTGGCAAAAGTGGACCTGGGCTTCGCTAGTATTAACTGTTTTGCCCGTATCGTGGTGGCCATACCAGTTATTAGTGCAAACACCAGTAGCACTAATTCAATTTCCTGGACGATTATTGTCGATTGCAGGATTAGTTTTGGCGATTACAACGGTTTTGTATTTTAAGGAGCTAAAACTTCATCCTAAGATCGTTGTTGGGGTGCAAGTTGTATTAACATTGATGGCTTTACGGTCAGTCTACGATTATGCAGTGCTACCACAGGATACGCTTACCAATCCGGGACATGTCCAATTGACAAGGAAAAATTTGCAACAAGAGCTTTTAAATAATACTGCTTTAGGACAGGACTATCTCCCAGCTACGGCGGATTTGACCGTACCACGGGGATTGGTGATTAAGACTTCAAACGTTAAAGATAATCAGATTACGTACAATATTAAGGCAAGCCATGCGGGAAGCTATCGGTTACCAGTGGCATATTATCAAGGTATCTCATACCGAATCCGGTTGAATCAAAAGATCGTTAAAAGTTTAGATGCCCATCAGATGAAATTTGTTTTAAAACGGGGGGACAACGTCTTAACGGTCCAGTCAAATACACCAATGTTTGACTACGCTTTACTGGGAGTCAGTTTAGCCACGGCAATGGGATGCTTATTATACTTAGGGATTAGAATGAAGTTAACTTTATAGTACCAACTGCAACGTAATATAAATGGGATAAGACAGAAACACCCTACAATTGCTGAACAGATGAGTCCAATAATTGTAGGGTGTTTTAACGTTTATGAGCTTTTTTCTATTATAAAAGTGGAAACTTTTTCACGCTACGTTATCAATAACTATTGGTCAAGCGTCAATTTGCTACAAAATAATTCAGTTAAAGTGAACTTGCTTGGCTTAAAATCTGTTCCATTTGGCTATCGACGGTGTTGCCAATAGTCCAATCGCCTTGATTGACAAATAGTACAACTGCGACTTTGCCGTCAGTCGTGCCAACGTAGTAGCTTCGAAAATCATTATCGGCACCACCAATCCTAATAGTGTGGTCGCTACGGTAATAGATACCGCCGGAATAAATTGGCTTTAAATTATCAGTTAGTTCCATAAAGCCAGCGGTCGTATCGAGTTTGCCGGTGACTAGGCTATTGATAAAGGTGTAGTAGTCTTCAACACTGGCGTAGACGTTTCCACAGCCTAGTTCGCTAGAAAGTAACTTTGTGGAGATAGCATCGGCAGTGGATGTACCATCACTATAGGTGTAAGCGAGGGGCTTAAGCATATTGCTTGGAACCTGATTGTAGACAAAAGTATGTTTCATCCCCAATGGATTTAAAACATCTGTTTGCAGAGTAGACATAAAACTCTTACCAGTAATCTTGCTGACAATTCCAGCTAATAAGGTGAAGTTTGCGTTGGAGTAGCTCCAGACGTGCTGGTTAGTCGACTTTAAGTGCCGGATTGTGAAGTCGACTTCGGCAGTCTCACCGGTTAATAAGTGGTCAGGGATTGGTTCATCCATGCGAATACCAGAAGTATGGTCTAAAAGTTCACGGATCGTAATGTCACGAGCATAACGGACTTGTGGATAAAAGCGGCTTAGCGTGGTGTTCATCGTCAATTTGTGTTGATTAATAAGACGTTGAATAACTGCGCCCGTCAAAGCTTTTTCCAGGGAAGCCAGTGGATAAACTTCATCATTCGTATTCGCAATCTTTTTGGCAACGTTAGCGTCACCATAAGTGAAGACTTTAACTCCGGCTGGTCCGTTATTGGTCACGAGCAACGTTCCCATAAAGTGATTTTGTTTAATGATCGCATTGATTTTGGCAAGGGCTTGTTGAGCAGATAGCTTTTTTGCTGTTGACCCAGACTTAGTAATTAGTTTTACTACGGTTGGTGTAGTAACAGGCTTCTTGAATACTGGATCTTGTTTGATTGATTTGGCTGGTTGTGTCCCTCGTGTGACTGTGGTGATAGTTGGTTTAGTGGGCACAGTTTTGTTGATTGATTTTGGTTGTTGACTGATTGTTTTATGAGTAGCCGTGGTAACTTGTTTATTAAGAGTCGATTTCATAGTAACTTGAACCGCTTTTTTAGCAATAGGAACGGTGGGCGCTTCAGCAGTTGAGCGGGTAGTCGTGGTTTGAGCAAGCTTTAAAGGGGTTCGGGAAGTGACCACGGTACGTCCTGCTATTTTGGAGTTTGCAGTCGTTTTAATCTTCAGATTTATCGGGTGAGTGGTTTCTGGTTTAGTGCTCCGAGTGACGTCTGGACGTGTGCTTGTGTTCACCGGAGTATCCACTGATTTAGTGCTGTGCAATGATGATGCCGTTTTTGTAAGCGTCACTCTTGGAACAGCGTGGACAGTTACAGGCTTGTTGGATTTAACAATTGAGCGAGGTGCCGTGGCTTTAAGGACCTTTAAGTTAGTAGTCGGCTGAGGAGTCTTTTTTATTTTATTGTTGTTTACCTGCTGAACTTGTTTGGCAGATGTTGATTTAGTTGTGTGATCAATAGTAGACGGCACTGCTACTTTTGATTGGATAGGCTTTACAGTTAATTGCTTGGTTACGGGTTTCGGATGCTTAATAGTAGAACGTTGTGTCGTGATTTTGGTTACTTTCAATTTAGTCGGTTTTACGACTGCTTTTTCTGGCTTTTGTTTTCTTGAGTGACGAGCGCGGGTAGTAGTCGACCGTACCACTCGTTTTGAATGCGACTTTTTAGTATGTCGTATTTTTACATAACTTGTTCGGGATGCGGCGTTACCGATTTGTGGTACCGCTAAAATGGCACTCAGACTTAGTAGACCAACGATTAAACGTTGAGTAAATGGTTTTTGGGTCATAAAAAGATCCCCCTCTCTTTTATGACCCTAGTTATAGTGCCAATGTGTTTTAAAGTCACTCATCCGGGTATTTGTTGTTAATCTGACTAACATTAAATTTATATTGTGTTGATGAGACAAAGAAAGGTACGCCACAGAAATTGCAATAGTTCTGTGGCGTACCTTTTAATAAATATTTATTTAGCTAAACTTTCCGCAAACTTAGTCTTAATGTAGTCTGCTGAAACTTGGAGCTTTTTAAGTTCATCTTCGGTCAAGTCAAGTTGAATCTGTTCAACGATCCCGTCACGCCCAACGATGGCAGGGTAGGAGAGGTAAACACCGTATTCTTCACGGAAGTTTGAAACTGGTAATTCAGTCAACGCGTTGTTTAGAACCGTGTTGGCCAAGCGAACCGCTGCGGTTGCAACCCCAAAGCTCGTGTATTTCTTACCCTGGAAGACTTTGAAGCCACCTTCACGCGCCTGTTTATCTAATTTTTCAAGATCCAGGTTCTTTTCTTTAGCAACTTCACTGATTGGATGACCTAACACCCGCACCGTTGACCATGCTGTAAATTGGGAATTACCGTGTTCACCTAAGTTATAACCGGCAACTGAACGCGAATCAATATGTAATTCATCTGCGACCGCGTGCTTCATTCGAGCTGAATCAAGTAAAGTTCCAGTTCCAATGACGTGTTTCTTTGGTAAACCAGTCACTGATTGGTAAATGGAAGTGATTACGTCCACGGGGTTCGTGATGGCAACGATGATACCATTGAAGCCACTGGCCTTAATTTTAGCGGCGACGTCTTTAACTTGTGCACTAGTAAAGGGGAGCTCTGCGAAGCGGTCGTTGTTAGGGTTATCTTGTAACTTAATGTCACCTAAAGCGGAAATAATGACGTCGGCGTCTTTTAAAGCGCTGTAGTCATTAACGGTGATGTTGGTATGGAATGGCAGGTTAGGCATGGCGTCTTGTAAATCAATGGCGTCCGCGACGACCTTTCCTTCGTTAGGATCGATTAAGACTAAGTCGTCGGCGAAGCCGTTAGCGACGATGTAATGGGCTGCGGCGTCACCAACGTGGCCTAGTCCGATAACTGCAAGTTTACGTGACATATAATAAGCACTCCTTTAATTTTTAAGTTCTTACTAATTAAATTACCATTTTTCTAATCATTTTGAAATAGTTTTTTGAACAAACTTCAAAATCATATTCGCGGAAAGTTAAATAGGGTATAATTAGTGCATTAAGGATTTGTTACTTAGAGGGGGCGTGGCGGTGTTTAAACGCTTGAGAGAGTCTGCGTTAATGTTTTGGTCGTTAGAAATTTTAATTGTGGCGACTTTGATCTGGGTTTGCACGAACATTGGGTTCCTATTTCATCCCATCGGCGTTTTTTTAAGCGTTGTGTTCATGCCAATCGTCATTTCAGGATTTTTATTTTACATGCTGAACCCGTTAGTTAAGACGCTAACGCGGATCCACTATAAAAAGTTTCGCATTTCAAGAACTGGTGCGGTTGCCATCGTATTCGTGCTATTATTCGGGTTACTCGCTTGGGGTGCCGTTTCTTTGATTCCGCGGTTAGTGACTCAGGTGACGCAGTTAATTTATAATTTGCCAAGCATTGCGACTGAGATGCAAAAAGCCGCAACTGAACTGATCAGCAATAGTTCAGTTTTGAAAAAGGTGGACGTTTCTTCCTATATGAAGCAGTTCAACGTGGAAATTAGTAAGTACGCGCAAAACTTCTTGTCATCATTATCCAGTAGTATCGTTACGGTTATTTCAACCATTACCAGTGTGACGATTATGGCTATCACGATTCCAGTTGTGTTGTTCTACATGTTAAAGGACAGTGAAAAATTTATTCCGGCCATTAGTCGGTTCTTGCCGCGCAAGCAGCGTCCAGAAGTGGTTGGCTTGATTCAGAAGATGGGCGATACGATTTCTAGTTACATCAGTGGTCAAGTGATCGAATGTATCTTCGTTGGGACGTTTACGGCGATTGGTTATATGTTAATTGGCCAGCCGTACGGGTTATTGCTCGGAGTGATTGCTGGGTTAGCCAATATTATCCCGTACTTAGGCCCCTACATCGGGATTGCGCCGTCACTGATTGTGGCGTTTACCCGTTCACCAATGCAGGTCGTGTACGTGGTCATCGTCGTGGTCATCGTTCAACAGGTCGACGGCAACTTGATCTACCCTAACATCATTGGCCGGACGCTAAAAATTCATCCCCTGACCATCATTATCCTATTGTTAGCCGCCGGCAATATTGCGGGAATTTTAGGGATGGTCCTGGCGATTCCGTTTTACGCGGTCGTTCGGACGGTGGTTGTTTACCTATATAATATCGTTGAGTTACGCAACGCAGAACGTATGCGCATGCAAACGACGGTTTACCGGCCCCAACCAGCAAAAGCCACTAAGCTGGATTTGCCAGCGGGGAAGAAGAAAAAATAAAATTGTTGTCATAAAAATATCCATTCAGAAATGTTCTGCTTTCTGAATGGATATTTTTCTATTGCTTGGGGTCGAAACGTGCGGCAAAAGGCAATTTGTGGGCATTAACCGCCTTTTTTCGCACTCTTATTTAGGGTCCACCGCGTGCCCGCCGAATTCGTTCCGCAAAGCGGCGACCACTTTACCTGTAAACGTGTCGTCACTGAGCGAGCGGTAGCGCATCATGAGGGCCATCGCGATGACTGGTGTCGCAACTTGCTGGTCTAGGGCCGTATCCAAAGTCCAGCGTCCCTCACCAGAGGAGTGCATCACGCCCTTGATTGTATCCAAGTTCGCGTCATCGTTGAAGGCGTCTTCGGCTAAGCCCATCAGCCAGCTACGAATCACGGAGCCGTTGTTCCAGACCTTTGCAACGGCGGCGTTGTCGTAGTTGTAGGGACTGTGCTGTAAAACGTCGAACCCTTCACCGATGGATGCCATCATCCCGTATTCGATGCCGTTATGCACCATCTTTAAGTAGTGTCCACTACCAACGGGACCGGTGTATAAGTAACCGTCTGGTGCGGAAATCGCTTTGAATAGGGGTTCGACGGTCTTAAACACAGCGGGATTGCCGCCAATCATAAAGTTTCCTTGGTGACGCGCACCGGCTTGTCCGCCTGAAGTGCCCACGTCTAAAAAGTGAATGCCTTGAGCCGCCAGTATCTTGGCGTGGGCAATGCTGTCTTTGTAAAACGAGTTGCCGCCATCGAGGACGACGTCACCAGCTTGTAGCGTGGTTGCGAGCTGGTCAATTACGTGGGCCGTGGGTGCGCCGGCGGGAATCATGAGCCAAATTGTTCTGGGCGTCGGTAACTGGGCCAATAAGTTAGTTAAGTCCGTTGCGGTAGCTAGGCCGTTCGTTTTAGCGGTTGTTAAGTTGGTGGCACTAAGGTCCGTGCCGACGGGATGATGCCCGTTTTCTTGCATATTTAACGCGAGGTTCATACCCATTTTTCCTAAACCAATTAATCCGATTTTCATAGTAATAACCTTCTTTTCTTTTTATCTTCGCCACTATTATCGTAAAATTATTTTCAAAAGTCAAGTAATAATATGTAAAATATTTTCATCGAGAAGCGAATTAAGGTGAGGTTAACGGGTGAGACTGGATTTTTTGCGCAAAAATCAGTAGAATATGTAAGGCTATGTTTTTTACAAACGGGGATTTCTCGTTTTGCACGTTGAATATAAATGGATGTTTATTGAAAGGATTTATTAATGAATAAAACAGAACTTGAAGCCGCGGTCGATACCCGGCGAACTTTTGCAATTATTTCTCACCCGGATGCCGGGAAGACGACCATTACTGAACAAATGTTATTGTTCGGTGGGGTGGTCCGCCAAGCAGGGACGGTTAAAGCCCGTAAGAGTGGCAGTTTTGCCAAGTCTGACTGGATGGAAATTGAAAAGAAGCGTGGGATTTCCGTCACGAGTTCCGTCATGCAATTTGATTATGACGGTAAGCGGATCAACATTTTGGATACTCCTGGACATGAGGATTTCTCTGAAGATACGTACCGGACGCTGATGGCGGTCGATTCAGCTATCATGGTCATCGACTCCGCTAAGGGGATCGAACCACAAACGAAGAAGTTATTCCAAATTTGTAAGATGCGTGGGATTCCGATTTTCACCTTTATGAACAAGTTGGACCGTGATGGTCGCGAACCACTCGACTTATTAAATGAACTTGAAGAAGTCTTGGGCATTGAAACTTACCCGATGAACTGGCCCATGGGGATGGGTAAGGGATTAAAGGGTTTATATGACCGGTACAATCACCGCGTGGAACTTTACCATAACGAAGCACACGGCGAAACCTTCTTACCATTAGATAAAGATGGTAAATTGGATTCAAGTAACGAGTTAACCAAGGACAGTATTTATCGCGATACCCTTGAAGAAATGGAACTGATTGAAGAGGCTGGGAACGAATTCGATGAGGCCAAAGTGGCGTCCGGTGATATGACCCCCGTCTTCTTTGGTTCAGCGTTGACCAATTTCGGGGTTGAAACGTTCTTAAAGACGTACTTGCAATACGCTCCAAAGCCGTCCGCCCATAAAACGCGCGAAGATGAAATCGTACAGCCAACTGACGAACAGTTCTCTGGTTTTGTGTTTAAGATTCAAGCGAACATGAACCCCAATCACCGGGACCGAATCGCGTTTGTTCGAATCTGTTCAGGTGAATTCGACCGTGGGATGGACGTCTTTTTACAGCGAACGGGGAAGAAGATGCGGCTTAATAACTCGACGCAGTTCATGGCGGATACGCGTGAAACGGTTGAAACTGCCGTTGCGGGTGATATTGTTGGACTTTACGATACGGGTAACTTCCAAATTGGGGACACGATCTACGCCGGCAAACACGCTGTTCAGTTCGAAAAGCTCCCACAATTTACCCCGGAACTCTTTATGCGGGTAACGGCGAAAAACGTGATGAAGCAAAAGTCATTCCATAAAGGGATTGAACAATTGGTTCAAGAAGGGGCCGTTCAGCTTTACACGTCGTATTCAACTGGGGACTATATTCTGGGTGCCGTTGGGCAACTTCAATTTGAAGTGTTCAAATTCCGGATGTTGAACGAATATAACTCGGAAGTTGTGATGGAGCCATTGGGCAATAAGACGGCCCGTTGGATTGATCCGGAACAATTGGATGAAAAGATGTCCAGTTCACGGAACTTATTAGTGAAAGATCGTGCGGGGGCGCCGTTGTTCTTGTTTGAAAACGCGTTTGCGGAACGTTGGTTTGCTGATAAGTATCCCGATGTCAAATTAACGGCAAAACTTTAAAAAAAGTGAACCGTTGAGGAATCGCTTTCATTGCGATAATCATAAGGGTCAGCCGCTTGAATAAAGTTGGCTGGCTTTTTTTACGGTTTCATCCGTTCGTTTCCATGGTAAACTAGGACTATTGTTCTGGTTACAGTTCGGCTGTAACCTTGTTTTTTAGATTAGGAGGCTTTTTTTCTTGAACCTTGTGATTGCGTTACTCCCCGCACTTGGATGGGGATTGAATCCATTATTGATTTCAAAAATTGGCGGTAAGCCCGTCAATCAAACTTTAGGTACCGGAATTGGTGCTTTGATCGTCGGGATCATTGTGCAAATGATGTATACACCCCACGTCGCAACGTCAACTTTTATCCTGAGTGCCTTTTCGGGGGCTTTCTGGGTACTCGGTCAAATCGGGCAGTACACGGCGTATAGCCGGATGGGCGTTAGTTCCACCATGCCGATCTCGACCGGGGTCCAACTGGTCGGAACGTCGGTCATTGGGGTATTGATGTTCGGTGAATGGAGCGGTGTTGGTGCCAAAATCGTGGGCTTTGCGGCCATTATCTTGATGATTATTGGGGTCACCATGACCGCCGTGACGGATAATTCCGAGAGTCGCGCCGGTTTAGCCAGTGGTTTAGCCGTCTTATTGCCGACGACGGTTGGTTACTGGATCTACAGTGCGCTACCAAAAGCGGTTTCCGCTTCAGGTGTTGCCATCTTTTTCCCACAGATGCTTGGGATGTGTTTAGCGGCGTTGCTCTACGCGTTAATTGGTGGCAAAGGGCTCTCGGCATTTAAGGAACGGACGAGTTGGCTGAATGCGTCTGCCGGGATGATTTTCGGTGTCTCCGCGTTAGCGTACATCTTTTCGGCGAAAGCTAATGGGGTAGCAACGGCCTACGTGATTACCCAGTTGAGTGTCGTGATTTCGACCTTGGGTGGCATGTTAGTTTTACACGAACACAAAACAAAACGTGAACTATCACTGACGTTAATTGGCTTAGGTTTAATTGTCGTGGGTAGTGTGATGACGGCCTTTTTAGGCTAAAGATAGGATACAAAACAAACAACGGTTAGGGAGAATCATCCTTAGCCGTATTTTTGTGCCGTCAAATCATTTTTAAACTGATGCGATTAAGCAACTATCTGAACTAAACGTCAATGGTGGGGATTGATATTAATTTGGTTTTACAATGACACTAGTTTTTTAATGATGGGGGGATCAGTATGATGAGGTGGAAACAATGGATGATGGGCGTCATGGTTAGCGGTGGTGTGTTACTTGGGGGCCGTACGACGGTAATGGCGGCACAGTTACCCGCGGCAAGTTCCGGAAATGTCACCCAGGTCGCGCCTCAAGCAGCGCGACTTAAGGCGGGAAAGTCAAAGAAGGTAGCGGTGCGCGCCAAGGTGCGTAAAAAAGGCACTAAAGCCACAGCAAAAACGGCTACTTCGTCACGGAAAGTAACTAGTTCAACGAAACAACCGGTACAGTCCAAAAAGGTCGCTGCTAAGTCAACTAAACCGAAAAAGCGGGCAACGGTCACGGTTAAAAAGAAGCGGACGCCGACTGCCAAGTCTAAGGCGGGAACGGTCAAATACGTCTCACTAGTTGGGCGTGGGCGCTATACCAAGCCCCACATCCACTTTAAACCGACGCCCGAATATTTGAAGACGCAGGGGATTCAGAACAAACCTAGCACGATCAAAAGTGCGGGTGGTTATTTAGATCACTACGGGTTTAAAACGAGCTTGTACTTACCACAAGCACTTAACGGACGGGATTTAAGCGTGCCACAAAGCGCCGCCTTTTCCGCCGACAATCGCTACCTGTACGTGATGTACGTCAACGGCAAGCAACCGACGAACCACTACCAAGACGGTTGGGCCGTTCGGTACGATTGGACCAAACTGATGGCGTTAGGAGCCAACCAGTCTGGGAAAATGGGGATGTTGCGGACGGCAGCGGCTGACCAGGCGCAAGGAAAATTAACCAAGCTCGACCGGAAAGTCTTGGCTTGCATCAAAGTAGGCCCAGTGTTTAACTCGGGCCACGCCCAATCATTAGCGCTTAACCCGAAAACGAACCAGTTCTGGTTCGTGAAGTCTTATGACCAGGAGACGCCTAATGAAATGGTGGAGTTGAATCCGAAGACGCTCTTGCCCGCCGCAACGGTGACCTACCATTCAGATGGCGCTAACTTAGGGGCCGTATTAACGTTTGACAACCAGGGCAACGCCTATTACTGGACTCACGCTAAGGTTGCCACTAAAAAGGCACCGTTGGGAGCGGTTCGGATTTACCGCGGTCAGGTTTCCACGAAGGGCATCAAATACCGTTTGATTTCACAAGGCTTAGCGACTGATCCGGGCTTCTACGTTCAGTCGATGGGGTACGACGGTGCCAATGGCCGGCTGTACTTAGTCTCTGACGAGAGCATCACGTCGTTGCCATTAGCCGACTTGGGTCATTTAAAAACCAGTGAGGTTGGCGAAAATAATTTTAACGCGCACCGTGAATTCGAAGGCTTGTTCTTCATGCATCATTCGTCAAACGGCTTCCTGTTAACGAACAAGGGTAGCGAAGTCATGCAATTAGTTCAATCATAAATTTCCCGTAGCACACCGGGTTTGCCTAAAAAACGCACTGAATTTTCGTTCAGTGCGTTTTTTGATGATTCAATTTTAATAGGGTGGGTTCAGCTGGGTCAAGTAGCGACCGGGTAAGTAGCCCCGCCCCTTTAGACGATACCAAACGACGCCGTTATCATCGGCTAGCCGTTCGATAAGGGTGACGGTTTCACCGTGTTCAACGGTCGTTAAGTAACGGCCGTACGGTTCGAGGTACGTGTGGACCTGTTTGCCGGGAACGAAACTAACCACGCCGGTTTGTTTAACCCGCTGTTTAGTTTGTGCACGGTAGCCGGCTGGTAATTGGGGAAGTAACGCGACCCCGGTCGTCAACTGAACGTGTTGTTCGGCGATCCACTGGTCATCCCCGATGGCGTACCAAGTAGTGTGATCCGTTAAGCGGACCCGCATATACGTCTTATAAGTACTGCCAGGTTGTAACTTCGTCAGGTAATCCGTGGTGGTTGCGCCGGGATAAGGGTAGACGGCGGTTAACGTTTTGATCTGAACAAACCCGGTACTGAGGTCAGTTTGTTGCCAGTTCTGATTGCGGTAAAAAAAGAGCACCGTTTTAGAAGTGGTGGTGTATTCGCCGGTCAAGTCACCGACGGAGCGAAGTAGTTTGAACCCCGCGACGGTTGGCGCCTTGACTTGGTATGGGGTTCCCAGTTGACCACGGTACATTGTCGGCCGACCGATTAATTGGCGTTGGTCAATGTCGTAGGCGTAGACCCAAACGGGCTGGCCAGCCTGACGTTCATATGTCAGGACGATCCGCGCTTGCGGTTTCGTAAACCAGCGGGTCAAGCCGTCGATGTGGACTAAGTGGTAACCCGCAATGCTCACATCCGGCAAATGAATCTCTTCGCCGACAGTACCGGCAATCATGTCAGGCGTTTGAATCTCGTTACCATCTGCGTCGAGGTGGTGCACTAAAATCAGTGCGTCGGTATGGTTCACACTGAGTGGGTTGGCACTGTCAGGTTCTGTAGCAGTAATGCTGGTTGCGGATCGGTCATCGTTAGTAGTCCGATTGAGTGCTCGCAACATGGTTTTCAAGCGGTCGAGAATCGACACGGGACCACTCCTTTCACTAATAAATTAATTATACCTAGTATAACGCATTCCCCGTCTAAGCAACACGACTTAAGCAAAATGTAAAATACGACGTCTGCCAAACGTGTATACTGATATTTAATAGGGGGAAAGTACGTTGAATTTAAAACAATTACGCTATTTTTTAGCAGTGGCCGAAGAGGGCCAGATGACCGCCGCGGCTAAACGGCTACACGTGGCCCAACCGCCACTGAGTTATCAAATCAAACAGTTGGAATTGGAACTGGGAGTCCCGTTATTCAAACGGCTGCCCCAGGGGGTCGTTGTGACCGCTGCGGGAGAGTTACTAGTCGGTTATGCGCAGCAGTTAACCCAGCTGTCAGCGACTGCCGAAAATAAGGTTCGCGCGCTAGCACACGGCATTACGGGAACCCTTAACTTAGGGACTGTCTCTTCATCGGCCGGGGTGATCCCTAACCCGGCGCTAGCTAAGTGGTTAAAGGCGCATCCGGACGTTCAGTTGGCCGTGACGGAAGGTAATACGTACGAATTATTAGACGATTTACATAAACGGTTACTGGACGTCGCCGTGTTACGCACGCCATTTAATCAACAACACTTAGTCTGCCGTTTCTTTGCCAGCGAGCGGATGGTGGCGGTGTTGCCGCAACACTATACGCAGTTTAGCAACCGCCGCCAGTTACGACTAAGTGACTTAGCGACGTTACCATTGATTAAGTACCGCCGTTTCAACGAATTGTTTCACGTCGCCTTTCTAGAACAGTCGTTTGAGCCGCAGTTCGTGATGACTTGCGATGACGCGCGCACCGCGATGCACTGGGCGAACCACCAGATGGGCGTGGCTTTGGTTCCCCGCAGCTTAGCCGAAACGTATCGCGGTGACCACGTCTTGATTCGGTCGTTAGCGGATCGTCGCTTTGAAACGCGGTTAGCGCTGACAACGACGCCTGAATCGCTGGCAACGCCATTGGTTGCGGGCTTTATGGCCCAATTCGATCAGGCGGAACAGTTAGACTAATTTCAAAAGGAACCTATCTAATTTTTTAATACCAAATAAAACTGATTTGTTGCTATGACAGTGATGAAAGTGTTATCACACACAATCGAGATTAATTGTGAGTGATTGGCCGAAACCAGTCAAGACCTTGCCACTGTAAGGATAATTACAACTATTTGTAACCATTAGTGACTGGAGTAATTAAATGGTACACTAGCAATTGAAATTTAAAAGATGAAGGTGAAACACGTGATTTATTCATTATTATTGATGCTGGGCGTTGGAGTGCTTGCCGGTGTTTTTGGGGCAATTTTAGGAATCGGTGGAGGGATGATTATTACCCCCATTTTGACCCTTGCCATGGGCTTGGATATTAAGTACGCCATTGGGGCCAGTATTATCGCCGTGATTGCGACGAGTTCGGGATCCACGATTGCTTACTTGAAGGATGAAATGTTGAACTTGCGGGTGGCGATGTTTTTAGAAATCGCCACGACCGTGGGAGCCGTGTTAGGGGCGGTGTTAACCGGAATGTTCAACGCGACGTTCCTGTTCTTCTTGTTTGGCGCATTGCTAATTTTTACAACGTATAATATGATTCGCAAGTTAATGAACAAAAATAGTGACGCTGAAAATGTTAAGGCGGACCGCATTGCGACGGAACTAAATTTGAACGGCACGTATTATGATAAGGCCCTTAATAAGCAAGTGGATTATCAAGTACAAAACGTTCCCGGTGGGTTTGCAATGATGTTCGGTGCCGGTTTAGCCAGTGGCCTACTTGGAATTGGGAGTGGGGCGTTTAAAGTGCTAGCGATGGATACCATCATGCACATGCCGCTCAAGCCATCCTCCGCAACCTCTAACTTAATGATGGGGGTAACGGCGGCTGCCAGCGCGATGGTGTACTTCTTTAATGGCTCCATTAAAGCGGGCATCGCTGCGCCGTTGGCTATCGGCATCCTGGTCGGTGCGCTGATTGGGACGCGGATCATGCAACACCTAAAGCCACGCTTGATTCGGATGATTTTTGTGCCCGTCATGCTGTACCTAGGGGTTCAAATGATTCTTAAAGGATTTGGGGTGACGATCTAATGGAAAAGAAACCGACTAAAGCACAAGAAATGCATCAAGTTGAACTGATCATTGGTCAAATCTTACGCATTGGGGTCGTGCTATCCGCTACGGTCATCAGTATTGGCATTATCATGATGCTCATTCAGGGCACTGGGGGGTATCCGAACGGGGTGCAACCGAATAGTTTTGGCGCCATCTTTAGTGGCATCGTTCAGTTAAAACCATTCGCCGTCATTATGTTAGGGCTATTTCTACTTATCTTGACGCCAACGTTACGGGTTGCCGTTTCCATCTACGCCTTTGCCGTTGAAAAGGATCACCTGTACGTCTGGATTACCACAGTTGTTTTAATCATTTTGCTCGTGGCTTCCGTGATTGGTTACATGGGACGCTGAGGATAAAGATATTTAAGTGAATTTATTAATAAGAGAATGCTGAAAATAAATTGGCATTCTTTTTTGTTTGCCCATTTTTGGCTGTTTTAACTAACGCTGAAACCGCATTTTTAGGTCGATTTTTGGGTAATGTGATTATTTATTAAGAAAAGGGAACGGACGACTTAGAATTCGCCTCCTGAAATTTATATTGCTTTGAAAGGCTGTCGTATAGGCGCTCCTAAATGCTAACAAGTGCTTGGATAATTACAAATAAATTGAATCAGTAAATTAATTATGACGAAATAATGATAAAAATTAGAATTTAGCATTGATTTTAATTTATTTATAATATACAATAACTTTAACTTTTCAAGGGAAAAGCACACACACTAAATTAGGTTAGAAGGGTTGGGGTTTTATGAATTTAAAGACAGTTGCAAAAGTCTCCGCCGTTGCTGGCGCATCACTCCTATTCTTGGCAGCTTGTGGATCGAAGTCATCATCGACCAGCGCTAAGAATACGGCTAATTGGACAGAATCAGCCGAATTACCAACGATGGACATTTCGAAGTCAACCGACGTTGTTAGTTCAGATATGCTGAACAACACTAACGAAGGGTTATATCGGATTGGCAAGAACGGTTCGATTACACCCGGAATTGCTAAAGCCACTAAGGTTTCTAATGGTGGTAAGACATATACGTTCACTTTACGGAAGAACGCAAAGTGGAGTAACGGCGACAAAGTTACCGCCAAAGATTTCGTTTATGGTTGGCAACGGACCGTTAATCCAAAGACTGCGTCACAATACGCATACTTATATTCAGGGATTCAAAATGCTGATCAAATCGTCAATGGCAAGAAGCCAGTTTCCTCATTGGGGATTAAAGCTGACGGCGATTACAAGGTAGTTGTTACGTTGGACAAACCAATCGCTTACTTCAAGAAATTGATGGGCTTCATCAACTTCTACCCACAAAATGAAAGTGCGGTTAAGAAGTACGGTTCTAAATATGGGACGAACAGTTCATCAATGGTCTACAACGGCCCATACAAGATGACCAACTGGACTGGGACCAACTTATCTTGGAAGTTAAAGAAGAACAACGATTACTGGGATAAGAAAGCCGTTAAGATGGATACCATCAACTATCAAGTGGTCAAGGATCAATCAACGGGGCTGAACTTGTTTAACTCTAATAAAGTGGATTACACCACGTTATCTAGCGAACAAGTTAAGAACTACAAGACAAACAAGAACTACTTAGTTCGGAAGACGGCCGGCACGTTCTACCTCGAATTGAACCGTGCTGATAGTGATGCCAAGGTTGCTAAAGCGTTCAAGAACCAAAAGATTCGCGAAGCTTTATCACTAGCTATCAACCGGAAACAATACGTCAACACGACCTTAGGGGATGGCTCAACGGTTGCTAAGGGTTACGTTTCACAAGACTTAGCGAAGAACCCGAAGACGGGTAAAGACTTCACCGATGACGCTTACGTTGCTAGCGCAGTTAGCTACGACCAAGCTAAGGCCAAGACGTTATTCAAAGAAGGGATGAAAGAAATCGGCGAATCTAAGCTGAACATCAAACTCCTTTCTGATGATACGGATAAGGCCAAGAAGTCAACTGAATTTATTCAGGGTGCATGGCAGAAATTACCAGGATTGACGGTTTCAAACCAAAACGTGCCATTCAAGACCCGTTTGTCACGGTCACAAAACGGTAACTTCGACACCGTACTCTCTGCTTGGAACGCTGACTTTACTGACCCAATTTCCTTCTTATCACTCTTTACGTCTGATAACTCTTACAACAACGGGAAATACAAGAGTGCCGCTTACGATGCAGCTATCAAGAAGGCTGAAGGTAGCGACGCAACGAAGCCATCCGCACGTTGGGCTGACATGGTTGCCGCTGAGAAACAGTTGATGAATGATCAAGCTATCATTCCAGTTTATCAACAAGCGAATGCTACTTTAACCCGGACGAACGTCAAGGGAATCATCTACAACACGGCGGGTACGAACTACAACTTGAAGTACATGTCCGTCAAATAACAAGTCATAATGTGTGTGCTTTAACTGCACGAATGTGAAACGAAGGGGTAAGGATTGACACATTGTTAATCCTTACCATTTTGTTTTATAATCAAAGCTGTTACAAATTTTAAGGCTAATTTAATAGAATGCGAGGAATTCTAATGAGAAAATATCTCTTAAAGCGGATATTTTACTTGTTCCTGACATTATTCATTGTGGCAACCGTCACGTTCTTCTTGATGAAATTAATGCCCGGGACGCCGCTCCAGAATGAAGCCAAGCTGACCGCTACTGAAAAAGCAGCTATTTTAGCCCAATACGGGTTAGATAAGCCGGTCTGGTTACAATACTTCATCTACATTGGGGGAATCTTTAAAGGTAGTTTAGGGCTATCCTTCCAATTCTCTGATCAAGCCGTTAGTTACTTGATTGGTAGCCGGATGGGACCATCCATGCAATTAGGGGGACAAGCTCTGGTTGTTGGGATCATCCTCGGAATTATTTTGGGGGCAATTGGTGCGATTCGGAAAGATACTTGGGCCGACCGCTTAGCAACCATCCTATCGATTTTAGGAATTGCGGTACCAAGTTTTGTTTTGGCAATCCTATTGCAATATTACTTAGGTCTTAAGACCGGCTGGTTCCCAGTTGCTGGTTGGGAAGGGTTCGCTTACACGATCCTACCAACCTTAGCGTTGGCGGCGAGTCCGTTAGCTGAAACGGCCCGGTTTATTCGGACCGACATGGTCGACGTGCTTAGCTCGGACTACATTGAGTTAGCCAAGGCCAAGGGACTTTCTAAATTTGGCATCGTCTATCACCATGCTCTGCGGAACAGTTTAATTCCAATGGTTACGTTGATTGGCCCACTGGCGGCGGCCCTTATGACCGGGTCAATGGTTGTTGAAAACATCTTCTCCGTTCCTGGTATCGGGGAACAATTTGTTAAATCAATTTTGGTGAATGACTACCCAACCATCATGGGTGTGACGATCTTCTATTCAGCACTACTTTGCTTACTACTATTGTTAACCGACATCGTCTACGGAATTATCGATCCGCGGATTCGTTTAAGTGGAAATGGGGACTAGTTAATGGCAGATAATCTAAAAGATATCGAAATCAAACCCGGCGACTTCGAGCCGTTGGATAAAACAGCCGGTCCCGACAATGAACGCATTGCGGCACCGTCTCTGACTTTCGGTCAAGACGTTTGGCGTCGTTTAAAATCTAATAAAACCGCGTTTACCAGTTTTATCGTCTTGGTCTTAATGTTCTTGATTGCCTTTGGGGGTCAAGCCGTTTATCACCATGACCCGAATGCGCAAGAACCGAAGTATGCCAACTTACCACCTAAGATTCCGGGTGTTGGTCTTCACGGCCTGAACGGGCATTTGAATCAATCCGGTAAAGACGTGGATGTGTACGCAGCTGCTGGTGCCGGTAAGGACGTTCATTATATTTTAGGAACGGACTACCTTGGTCGGGATTTATTGGCCCGGATCATGTACGGGACGAGAATCTCACTAGAAATTGCGTTGATTGCCACCTTGATTGACTTGACCATTGGGGTCGGGTTTGGGATACTATCCGGTTGGAAAGGTGGGCGAGTCGATTTGTTCATGCAACGTGTGATCGAAATCCTCTCGTCCATCCCACAATTAGTTGTCATGGTCTTGATGGCGACAGCCTTTACTAAGACGGGGATGGCTTCGATCATTGCAGCCATTGCCATCACGGGTTGGACCACCATGGCCCGGTTGACGCGTGCCCAAACGTTACAATTGAAAAACCAAGACTTTATTTTAGCTGCCCGGACACTGGGCGAATCAGCACCAAAAATTGCGTGGAAACACTTGTTACCAAACTTATCGAGTGTCATCATTATTCAAACGATGTTCACGATTCCAAGTGCGATCTTCTTCGAAGCGTTCTTGAGTTATATCGGGATTGGGATCAGTTCACCACAAGCTTCATTAGGGACGTTGATCTCTGATGGGCAAAAGAACTTCCAATTCTTACCATATCAAATGTGGTATCCAGCCATCGTCTTGATTATCTTGATGCTCGCATTCAACTTACTCGGTGATGGGATGCGCGATGCGTTTGATCCGAAGTCGAAACGATAGGAGGGTGGAAAATAATGGAAAATCCAGAAAATGTGATTGAAGTACGGAACTTGGAAATTGATTTCCACACTTACGCGGGGGAAGTTAAAGCCATCCGTGACGTCAGTTTTGATTTACGTAAAGGTGAAACCTTAGCCATCGTTGGTGAATCGGGGTCCGGTAAATCCGTAACGACCCGGTCATTAATGGGGTTGCTAGCGCCAAACGCTGAAATTAAAAAAGGTTCCATTATGTTTCACGGTGAAGACATCATTAAAAAGTCTGAAAAGGACATGCAGCATATTCGGGGGAAAGATATCGCAATGATTTTCCAAGACCCGATGACGTCCTTGGACCCAACAATGCGGATTGGGATGCAAATCGCCGAACCGTTGATGAAACATAAGGGGTTAAAGAAAAAAGAAGCCGTTGCTCAGGCTTTGGAAATGTTAAAACTGGTTGGAATTACCGATCCGGAAGCCCGGATCAACGATTATCCTTATCAATTTTCAGGTGGGATGCGTCAACGGATCGTGATTGCGATCGCGCTGGTCTGCTACCCAGAAGTCTTGATTGCTGACGAACCAACCACTGCGTTGGACGTGACGATTCAAGCCCAAATTTTGGACCTCATGAAGGACTTGCAAAACCGAATCGATACCTCGATTATTTTTATCACCCATGACTTGGGCGTGGTTGCCGGAATGGCTGACCGGGTCGCAGTAATGTACGCTGGTAAAATCGTGGAATACGGGACGGTTGATGAAATCTTCTTCAACCCGCAACATCCCTATACTTGGGGACTGCTGAACTCAATGCCGACTTTGGATACGGCTAGTGGCTCATTGCGGGCGATTCCAGGGACACCACCCGATTTGCTTGATCCACCGACAGGGGACGCGTTCGCTGCCCGGAGTGATTATGCGATGAAGATTGATACCGAAAAGCAGCCACCGTTCTTTAAGGTGTCTGACACCCACTACGCGGCGACATGGTTATTACATCCAGACGCACCGAAAGTGACACCGCCTGCTGAAATTGTGCGGCGACAAAAGAAGTTCGCGGAGATGCAGAAACCAGAAGCACCATTTGCACACACCGCATCAAAGGAGTAAGAGCGTATGCCTGATGAACGTAAAAAAATTCTAGAAGTCCAACATTTAAAGCAATACTTTAATGTTGGTAAAAAAGATGAAGTCCGGGCCGTTGACGATGTCTCCTTTGATATTTATGAAGGTGAAACGTTTGGGCTAGTTGGTGAATCTGGTTCCGGTAAGACGACGACGGGCCGCTCAATTATCCATTTGTATGAACCAACCGACGGTACAATTATCTTTAACGGTAAGGACGTTTCCAAGTTGCATACCAAAAAGGAAATGCATGAATTTCGGCGTGAAATTCAAATGATTTTCCAAGATCCCTATGCATCATTAAACCCTCGGATGAAGGTCAAAGATATTGTGGCCGAAGGAATCGACATTCACGGTTTGGCTAAGGATGACGCTGATCGGACCAAGCAGGTCGAAGACTTACTTGAAACGGTTGGGTTGAACAAGGACCATTCCAGTCGTTACCCGCATGAATTCTCCGGTGGACAACGGCAACGGATCGGGATTGCCCGGGCATTGGCTGTGGAACCACGGTTTATCATTGCTGACGAACCCATCTCCGCGTTGGACGTTTCCATTCAAGCCCAAGTCGTTAACTTGATGAAGGAATTACAAGTTAAGCAGAACCTGACTTATTTATTCATCGCGCATGATTTGTCGATGGTTAAGTACATCAGTGATCGGATCGGGGTTATGCACTACGGGAAAATCTTGGAAATCGGCCCAGCGGATGAAGTTTACAACCACCCGTTACATGCTTACACTAAGAGCTTGATTTCGGCGGTTCCCGTTCCAGATCCAGAGTTTGAACGGAACCGGAAACAGGTTGCTTATGATGAATCACGGGAAAAGGACGATAAGAAGCGGCGCATGGTCGAGATTGCACCAGGCCACTTTGTTCGTGCTAGTGAAGATGAAGTTGCAATGTACACCCAGCGTGCGATTGATGCTGGATTGGTGACAGAATTTTCAGAATAACAAAATCAAATGAGAGTGCGGCAAAAGGCGGTCAGTTTGTGAGCATTAACGTAAAATCAGCGATTATTCCTGGGTTTGGAATGGTCGCTGATTTTGGGTTAAGCGGAACAAATCGCCTTTTGGCACACGTTTCGACCATAGTAATAAGGAAAGTCATTCAGAAATAGTTGTATTTCTGGATGGCTTTTTGATTTTTTTCGGAGCTAGGTAAAATTATTTAAACTAAATGCTGACTAGTGGTAAAAGTTAATTGTATAAATATTATTATTGTGTGATAATAAATTTATTAGCTGAATTTGTTAATTATGCTGATAAACTGGTAAAATGCTTTGTTTAAATAATTGATTTAGTTAGTCGTTAAATGGCCAACGGTAACACCATTTTTAACTGTGGACCGTATCCGTACTGTTTGCTGAGGACGACAAACGGACTGGAACGAATCATTTGCTAAAAACTCTTAATAATTTTGATAGAAAGGATGTATTCGTATGCAACAACCAATTAGCTACGTCTTAGACATTATGCATTTAGAACGGGATTTAAAGCGCTTGACCAGTAGATGGGCAACGACGACCGGGCTGAAGCTCAATGAACTACGAATCCTAGTTTACGTTCAGCAGCACCCGGGTGTCCAAATCGGAGAAGTTGCGACTGCTTTAACCGTAGCCAAAGCTTCTTTGGCCCAAAACATCGGTACCCTAATTGACAATGGCTGGTTAAGTAGCCAGCCACTTCAACATGATCGGCGACTACGGGTCTTAACGTTAACGCCGAAGGGTGACGAGTGGATGGAAAAGGTTGATAACCAATTAGAAGCATCACTTTCAACCAAGCCCGCACAAAATTTAGCGGATCGACTGAACACCCTGCAAGTTTAATTAGCAGTAGGGTAGGGACTCAAAAAAGACTTTATGTAACGGCCATCGTCGTTATGTAAAGTCTTTTTTACATTAGTTATTAGCTTTGGAATGATAATCATGAGCTAAGTCAAATCCGGTAGGAAACAAAAAATGGGTTGGGCTGGTGACTAGAATAGTGATGCCGGTGTACATCCTTTAAGGTTGGGTTTAAGGAATATGACACATGTTGCGTCGAATAAGTGCTGTTGCTTGATGTAATGCTAAGTTGCCACTATTTTTAATATGTGCAAGAGTTTCGGAACTTTTAAAGAACTTGTCTGCGATTTGATCTAGTGGAGGTGCTTTTTTGATTAAAGTGAATGCAAGAAAGAAATTCTATAATGAGGAGTACGAAAGTGAAGAATGGTATACCGGTGTGAGCAAACTGAAAAAAGTTCGAGTGAAAGACCGCGATGACTTGTATGTGATGCATTATTATTGGAAGGATGAGGACGGCGAATTATGGTCGGACTTTGATGATCCTACCGCTAATAACAGACTAGATTTTATTGCATACAGACAAGTTAAAGGTTACCTATCTCCAGAGCAAATAAAAGAGTTGATAGATTTATCGGGGCATACTTTACGTAGCTTTTCAGATTATACAAATCTTGGTCTTTCGACCTTATCACAGCTGACAAATAATCTACGGGTACAAACGCCCCAACAAGAAAATCTTTTGAAGATGTTGAGAGATTATTTCGACATTCATAAAAAGCTACCTGATTTGCATAAACCTGATGAAATGAAAAAATAGCGAGCAAAATCTCCTTAGAAACTGAATTGGTTTGGAGTACGGGATTGAATTACAGTAATGAGACAGATGATGGTTATAGTTTGTCTTTGAAGTCAAATTTGACGATGGCTTCTAACGAGTATCCAGGGTTCTTATTGCCTACAATTAATGTGAGTGAAGAATTGAAAAAACAGCAATAAATTTTGGGGGAATGTTCAATTAAAAGCGGAACAAATCGCCTTTTGTCACACTTTTCGACCATAACAATAGGAAAACCTGTTCAGAAATGTTTGATACTTCTGAACAGGTTTTGAATTTTGCCTCAGACTTCTTTTCAGAGTTTAGGACAAAACGACGACCACTAATCCTTCAATGATAGTTTATCATCGAAAGGTTAGTGGCCGTCGTTTTCATTTTCCGGGGTGTGCGACAGTACATGACTGTCTGGCACACGCTCATAAAATTTAGTCTTCTTTAGTTTCCGCTGCGAGGACAATCTTACCGTCTTCAACTTTGGCAACCATGTTTTTAGCGTCACTGTGGTCGAGGTAGAAGTCCGCAATCCGGTCCTCAATCTGCTCTTGAATGACCCGCCGTAACGGCCGAGCACCCATTTGTGGATTGTAGCCTAGATCGACAAGCTTTTCTTCGACTGGTTCGGTAACGTGAACGTGGAGGCCTTGGTTAGCCAACATCTTGTTAACGTCATCGATCATCAATGCCACGATCTTCATCAAGTTTTCCTTAGAAAGGGCGTTGAATTGGATAATGTCATCGAAACGGTTCAAGAATTCTGGCTTGAAGTAGTCGGTTAAGCGGCTAGTGATGTCGTGGGTCTTACCCGCGGCAGCCGCACCAAAACCGACGTTAGCTTCACCAGTATCGCCAGTACCCGCGTTAGAAGTCATGATGATGATGGTATCTTTGAAACTGACGGTCCGACCTTGTGAATCAGTCAAACGACCATCGTCCAAGATTTGCAGGAACATGTGCATGACGTCTGGGTGGGCTTTTTCGATTTCATCCAACAGCACTAGGCTGTATGGGTGACGCCGAACTTGTTCAGTCAACTGGCCAGCTTCTTCATAGCCAACGTAGCCAGGCGGTGAACCAATCAATTTAGCCACTGAATGTGGTTCCATGTATTCACTCATGTCAAAGCGAATCATCGCATCTTCCGAGCCAAAGAGTTCTTCGGCTAATTGCTTAGCCAATTCTGTCTTACCAACCCCGGTTGGACCGACAAACATGAACGAGCCGATTGGACGACCAGTACCGTTCAATCCAATCCGGTTACGCCGAATGGCACGAGCAACGGCTTCAACGGCCTTGTCCTGTCCAATGACGTGACTTTCAAGGTCGGGTGCTAAGGTCTTCATTTGAGCTTGTTCCTTAGCCTGTAAGTCGCCAACGGGGATGTTAGTCTTTTCTTCGACGATTTGTTCCATATCTTTGACCGTTACCGTTGCGGTGTCAGCTGATTGCGAATCGCCATCTTCATCGGGCTTAGCTTTTTCCAACTTAGCCACTTGGTCACGGTAGTAGGCAGCTTTTTCGTAGTCTTCCTTCTTCAAGGCGTCCTGCTTTTGCTGTTCAGCCGCGTCGATTTTTTCTTGAATCGTCTTAGGGTCGACCGTCTTTAAGGTCAAGTTCTTACGTGACCCAGCTTCATCGAGCAAGTCGATGGCTTTGTCTGGTAAGAACCGATCTTGAATGTAGCGGTTCGACAATTTAACGGCCGCTACGATCGCATCAGCCGTGTAGCTAACGTGATGGTAGTCTTCGTATTTCTTTTGAATCCCTTGTAAAATCTTAACGGATTCCTCAACGCTAGGCTCATTGACCGTAACCGGTTGGAACCGGCGGGCAAGGGCAGCGTCTTTTTCAATGTCGCGATATTCATTTAAAGTAGTTGCACCAACTAATTGGAAATCGCCCCGGGCTAACGCTGGTTTTAAGACATTACCAGCGTCCATCCCGCCTTCAGCATTGCCGGCACCCATGATTTCATGGATTTCGTCAATGAAGAGGACGATGTTCGGGTTCGATTGAACTTCCTTCATTAATTGTTGCATCCGCTGTTCGAATTGACCACGGATCCCAGTTCCTTGGACTAGGGAAGCGACGTCTAAACGAATGATTTCTTTATTTAACAGTTTTTGCGGAACTTGACCAGAAACAATCTTCTGCGCTAAGCCTTCCACGACCGCCGTTTTACCAACCCCAGCTTCACCAATCAAAACCGGATTATTCTTAGTCCGCCGGTTTAAAATTTCGATGACGCGGTTGATTTCGTTATCCCGACCAATGACCGGGTCAATCTTGCCTTGCTTGGCTTGAGCCGTCAAGTTATAGCCGTATTGACCGAGGAGGCCGCCGCCGTTGTTATTACCACGGCGATTGCCGCCATTAGGACCAGCTGGTTGGGTCGGTGGGGTCTGTTGCTGCTGCCGGTAGGCTTCGTCAGGATTGACGCCGCCACCTTGCATTGCACGGAAGATATCGTCAAGTCCACCAAAACCAAATGGATCTTGTGCCATATCAGTACCTCCAACTCCGTTATTTGGTTGCTGTTCCTGATTCTTTAGCAGTTGATAGCAATTTTGACAAAGGTTGATTTGTCGCCGCTGACCGTTGACGTTCGTATAAAGATGAATCGTCGCTTCGTTCTTATGGCAATTGTCACAAAGCATTATGCTGTCACACACCTTTCGCATCAGAAATATAACTAAATCGATTAAGATTATAGTTAAAGGTTCAAAGATTGTTTGACCTTTGTTGACCTTTGACTATTAGTATAGCGATTTTACTGACCGTTGCAAGTTAAAAGTCTCAGCTTCAAAACAGGACGCTGGCATCGCAATGTAAGCAGAATCATGCCGTCTTAATCTGGTTCAATTATTTCCGAAATCTTGATGACTGCAACGGATATCTTGTCTCACTAGGGGATTCGTTGTATATTAAAAACCTAGTCAGAAAAGACATTCTTGCGTTATCTGACTATATTATAGTACAAAGTGTTATTTTTGCATGTCAAAGGACTGACCAGTCTTGATGTTAAGCAAGGGGACACGGGTCACAATGCGGCATGGGTTAGCTCAACTAGGCGGTTAACTTAGGAAAATAGCTGGTAACTGAGGGAGATGAATTTTTTGGCCACGGATTACACGCAGTTGATGGAAGATTTACGGACCGGGCAGCGCGAGTCGTTTAGCGTTGAGCCCGAAAACTTCATGGTATTTCATGATGCCTATATGAATTATGAATACCGTAAACGGATTATCGGCATGGCAGGCCTAGACGGACAAGTTATTTACCATTTTGAGAGTGATGACAAGCCATCTAAATAATAGGATTAGCTTGAATGAAAGGGCTTGTATTTTATTTGGATAATTGCTATCATCATTAGTAAGGGCTCTTGAGTACACGTGTTGGCGGCAACTCGAATTGACTCGGGCCAATTTTAAACTCTACATCTTTGAAGGAGATCGAATAGTTATGGAAAAGAAAGAATTTCACGTAATCGCAGACACAGGTATCCACGCACGTCCCGCAACCTTATTGGTACAATCAGCAAGTAAGTTCAATTCAGAAATTACGTTGCAGTACCAAGACAAGTCAGTTAACTTAAAGTCCATCATGGGCGTTATGTCACTTGGTGTTGGTAAAGACGCCGACGTGACTATTTCTGCTGAAGGTGCCGACGAAGCCGACGCTATTGCAGCATTAGCTGAAACTATGAAGAAAGAAGGCTTATCTGAATAATGGCTGAAAAGGTACTAAAAGGAATTGCTGCCAGTGATGGTATTGCAATTGCTAAGGCCTATATGCTAGTTGATCCAGATTTGTCATTCGAAAAGACAACGGTTGCTAATACTGAAGCCGAAGTCAAACGGTTACATGACGCTTTTGATGCTTCCAAGGCCGAATTAAAAGTCATCAAAGACAAAGCGGTAGAAAACTTGGGCGAAGAAGAAGCGGAAGTTTTTGAAGCTCATATCACGATTTTATCTGACCCTGAAATGTTGGGACAAATTGAAGGTAAGATCAAGGATGATAAAGTCAATGCCGAAGAAGCGTTGAAGGAAGTTACTGATACTTTCATTTCAATGTTCGAAGCAATGACGGATAATGCATATATGCAGGAACGTGCTGGCGACATTCGCGACGTGACTAAGCGGGTCTTGAGTCACTTGTTAGGGGTAACCTTACCAAGTCCAGCCTTGATCAACTCAGAAGTGATCGTGGTTGCCCACGACTTAACCCCTAGTGATACGGCTCAACTTGATCGTAAGTACGTCAAAGGGTTTATTACTGACATTGGTGGTCGGACTAGTCACTCTGCCATCATGTCACGGACCCTTGAAATTCCAGCGGTCGTTGGTTCTGAAACGGCTACCACTGATATCAAGGCTGGCGATACGCTGGTCTTAGATGGTATCAATGGTTCTGCTTTATTGAAGCCAACCGATGCTGAAATCAAAGACTACCAACAACAAGCTAAAGATTTCGTTGCCCAAAAAGCTGAATGGGCGAAGTTAAAGAACGAAGCAACCGTTTCTAAAGACGGCAAGCACTTCGAATTAGCTTCAAACATTGGGACACCTGACGATATGGACGGTGTCTTGGATGCGGGCTCTGAAGCCATTGGTTTGTTCCGGTCAGAATTCTTGTACATGAACAGTGCAGAATTACCTGATGAAGATACCCAATTCGAAGCCTACAAGAAGGTTGTCGAAGGGATGAAGGGTAAACCAGTGATTGTTCGGACCATGGATATCGGTGGGGACAAGCATTTGCCATACTTGCCACTTCCTGATGAAATGAACCCATTCTTGGGTTACCGGGCTATCCGGATTTCACTTGATCGTGACGACATTTTCCGGACCCAATTACGGGCCTTGTTACGTGCGTCACATTACGGTCAATTGCGGATTATGTTCCCAATGATCGCAACCTTGGACGAATTCCGTAAAGCTAAGAGTATTTTTGAAGAAGAAAAAGCGAAGTTGGTTAAGGCCGGGACACCGGTCGCTGATGATATCAAACTTGGTATCATGATTGAAATTCCAGCCGCTGCCATTTTGGCTGACCAATTTGCTAAGGAAGTTGACTTCTTTAGTATTGGGACCAACGACTTGATTCAATACTCATTCGCTGCGGACCGTGGTAACGAACACGTTTCGTACTTGTATCAACCATACAACCCATCGTTGTTACGTTTGATCAAGCACGTCATTGACGCTGCCCACGCTAACGGCCGCTTCACTGGTATGTGTGGTGAAGTTGCCGGGGACCAAATTGCGGTACCATTATTAATGGGCTTAGGTTTGGATGAATTCTCAATGAGTTCAACTTCCGTTCTTAAGACGCGTTCCTTGATGAAGAAGATTGATACTAAGGAAATGGCTAAGTTAGCTGACAAAGCCATTAACGAATGTGTCACTAACGAAGAAGTTAAGGAATTAGTTGAAAAGAACGTCTTCAACAAATAATTAACGTTAATTAAAGGGCTCAATGGTGTGTAATCACCGTTGAGCCCTTTTTGACTATTCTAAGAAATATCATAGGACTGTTACGAACCCTTAATTTATATTAAGATTATTTGCAACTCTGATATCGAACCAATATAATTGTTATAATTAAGCATTGAAGCGCAATCGTCATGGCTCAAGCAGATTGATTTGCTTGAAGCAACGTTGGTTTGATGGATGAATTCTAAAATCAACGGTAATTAAGGGGAGAATCTACGTGAACATCGGGATATTTACAGATACATACTATCCACAGGTGAGTGGGGTCGCAACGTCGATCAAGGTATTACGTAATCAACTCGAGCGGGCTGGTCATCAAGTTTACATCTTTACGACCACGGACCCCCATGTTGATAAGAATATTTATGAACGTAATATTTTTCGATTTACTAGCATTCCATTCGTTTCGTTTACGGACCGCCGAATCGCCGTACGCGGACTTTTCAAAGCTTATCAGGTCGCCAAAGACCTGGGCTTAGACATTGTCCATACCCAGACTGAGTTTTCGATGGGCATGATTGGAAAATTTGTGGCTAAGCAACTCAAAATTCCATGTGTGCATACGTACCACACCATGTATGAAGACTATTTGCACTACATTGCAAACGGTAAGTTATTGAAACCGTACCACGTTAAGGAAGCAACCCGGGCCTATTGTTACCATTTGAATGGCATCGTGGCACCGAGCCACCGGGTTTCTAAGACCCTGAAAGGTTACGGCGTGAAGGCGCCGATTCGAATTATTCCTACTGGAATCGATATTAATCAGTATGAGCAAGCTCCGACAGCGGATTACCGCAAGAAGTTAGGGTACGCGCCTGATACGCCAGTCTTACTCTCATTGAGTCGCTTGGCGTATGAGAAAAATATTCATGAAGTTATCGCGGCATTACCAGCCATCATTGAACAGGTCCCAACGACGCAACTACTAATCGTTGGGGATGGCCCAGCCAGAGAAACACTAGAAAATCAAGTGAAGGATGCCAATTTAAGTGAGCACGTTCAGTTTACTGGGGAAATTGATAACGATGAAGTTTACAATTTATACCAGATGGCTGACCTGTTTGTTTCCGCATCGCACTCAGAGTCACAAGGGTTAACGTACATTGAAGCAATGGCAGCGGGGCTCAAAACCGTCGTCGCGTCCGGACCTTATACGGATCAGTTATTAGACGACCCGTCGTTAGGGACGACGTTTACCGATGAGGCGCACTTGATCAAGGACGTCGTGCGGTATTTGCAGCATCCACACACCTTTGATGACCCGAAACCGCGGCAAAAGAAATTGTATCAGATTTCAGCCGAGTATTTTGGTAAACAAGTCATCAATTACTATCAGGATGTTCAACTGGCTTATTCTGAAACTTCTGATAAGTCGGCTAACATCAGCAATTAAGGGGACAAATTATGCTAAACATTACCATGTTTTCGAAAGCTGACTCAGTCAAGGGTCAGGGGGTCGGCAGCGCGTATCAGGAGTTGATGCGGTTGCTACAGACACACTGGCATGACGAATTTAACATTAAAGTTAACCGGTACGGTCGTTCTGTGATTTCACACTACCACACGGTCAATCCAATGTTTTACCTCTCCACGTTCATGCCGAACCGCGGTCGAAAGATTGGTTATGTGCATTTTCTGCCAGAGACGCTGGAAGGTAGCTTGAAGTTACCGCGACCGTTTCAAGCGATTTTTAATCGTTACCTGATCTCCTTTTATAAGCGGATGGACCACATCGTTGTCGTCAATCCGACTTTTATTCCAAAACTCGAAGCTTACCATATCAAACGGGCGGACGTGACCTATATCCCGAATTTTGTTAGTAAGCGTGAGTTTTACGAAATGACTAAAGCCAAGCAGTTGAAGTTACGGCAGCAATATGGTTATGACCAAGATAAGTTCATGATTCTTGGGACGGGCCAGATTCAGGACCGTAAAGGGGTACCGGACTTTATTAAGCTAGCCAAACGGAACCCGGATATTCAATTTGTATGGGCCGGGGGCTTTTCGTTCGGTCGGATTACGGACGGGTACCAAGAATTGAAGCAGGTCGTGGATAATCCACCGGCGAACTTGTCGTTTCCGGGGATCGTTGACCGTGAAAAATTGGTTGACTACTATAATATGGCGGATTTGTTTTTGTTGCCATCGTATAACGAGCTGTTTCCAATGTCAGTCCTGGAAGCGTTTAGTTGTGGCACCCCCGTGTTGCTACGGGATTTAGATCTGTACCGGGCCATTATTGATGGGTATTATCAGTCAGCTACCGACGTTGACGATATGCAGAAACAAATCGACCAGCTACGGGATAACCCAGCCGGCATGAAATTTTTACATGACAAGGCCGTTTTAGCGTCTCAAGATTACTCGGAGGATCGCCTAGCCCAAATCTGGCATGACTTTTATCTGCAACAAGCAAAAGAGGGGTAGCCATGACAAGAAAAAATATCTGGTCCCTGCTGGCGATGGTTGCGCTGGGTGTTGGGATCTCCTGGTACTCACTGCGTAACGTGAAGTTAAGCCATTTGATGAATGATATTGTCACGCTAAATTGGTGGTGGCTGTTAGTCGCCTTGGGCTGCATTGGCCTGTACTTCGGCTTAGAAGCCGTTGTATTGCAAAAATTTGTTCGACACCGTTATCGCAACTATTCATTTCGCAGTGCGTTACGCGTTCCGTTAGCGGAGCAGTTGTTTAACGGCATCACACCATTTTCATCCGGTGGGCAGCCCGCACAGATCTTTGTGATGGCGCAATCGGGTATCGACGCTGGCCGGGCGAGCTCGGTCGCTTTGATGAAGTTTGTCGTCTTTCAGGCGATGGTTGTGCTTAATTTCCTGTTTGCGATGCTCATTGGGTTTCATTATTTGGCTGAAAAATTAAGTTACTTATCATTGTACGTGTTACTCGGTTTCTTGATTCACTTTGCCGTGATTGTCGGGTTACTACTGGTAATGTACTGGTATAACTTTACGAAGCGTGCGGTCAGAATCGTATTGATCCCCGTGGGATGGTTCATGAAGGCGGACCGGTTTGCAAAGTTTCAGGACAACATTAATGAAAAAATCGATTCGTTCTATGAAGAAAGTTTGCGCATGACGAAGGATTGGCGGATGTTAATAGAGGTGAGTGTGCTTACTTTCTTCCAGCTGCTATTCTATTATTTGATTCCGTACTTTATCATGCGCGCAATGGGGTACCATGGGATTAACGTCATCATGGTCACGAGTTTGAACGTCTTGATTTTCTTAGTGACGTCGTTGTTTCCAATTCCAGGTGGCGCTGGTGGTGCGGAATTTGGTTTTACCGAGCTATTTGCAAAGTTTATTCCGAGTCACAGTAAGTTGATTTTGGCCATGTTGATCTGGCGAATCTTGACGTACTACTTGGGATTGTTCTTAGGGATGTTCGCCATGGCGATGCGCCCGGAGAAGGCCGAGGAAATACCGATGGATCAAGAGGTTACTAATAAAAATTAAAAATAGTGGGACAGTAGTGCTCAGCGGATAGCGCTGCCTACTGTCCCACGTGTATTTTTTGGGAAAATTTAGGATAGGAAGGTTTTATGTTGAAGATAAGCAAACGACATCTAGTTTGGGGCTTGATGGTTCTGTGTGCGATCGTAGGCGGCTGGCAGATGTCCAGCCAAACAGCCCAAGCAGCTAGTAATAAAGCGGATAAGGTCAAGGCGGCCTATATTATTGATGCGAAGTCCGGTCAGGCCGTGTACGCACAAAATGCGGACGAAAAGTTGCCAATTGCGTCATTGAGTAAGTTAATGACCCTTTATTTGGTTGAACAGGCTTTGAAAAAGGGACAAATCAAATGGGATGACCAGGTGCCAATCCAAAAAGAAGTTCGCAAGATGGCCACCAGCGCCACGCTATCGGTTATGCCGATGCCGGCCAAGGAACACTTTACGGTCAAAGAATTGTTTGAGGCGACCCTAGTTGGTTCATCAAATAGTGGGGCGATTGCACTGGGCGAGTACGTTGCGGGCAGTAACGCTAAGTTCATTGCGATGATGAACGCGCAGTCCAAACGCTGGAACATCGCGGCTAATTTTGTGAGCGCGTCGGGACTAGATAATACTGATTTAACGACTTATCACTTGAATTTAAAGGGAACGGATGAACAGGCGCAAAATATGGTTTCAGCACGTGCGATTACCACGATTGCCCGGCACTTGATCAATGAGTTCCCGGATGTGATTACCACGGCGGATCAAAGTAAGGTCAAGATTCATAAATACACCGTCCCAACGTCCGTTCAAATTATTAAGGGCCAGAAGTTCTACGATCCGCGGGTGCCCGCTGATGGACTAAAAACGGGTTATACGAACCAGGCGGGGGCTTGCTTAGTAGCAACCTTTAAGCAAAATGGACGCCGGATGATTGCGACGACCTTAGGAGCCGCTTGGAAATTTACGGCTAATAATAACTTACGGTTGATGTTAAAGGACAGCGAACGGTACCAAAATGTGGCGCCTAAGACGATTAAGTACCAAATTCCTGGGACGAAAACAACTGTTCGTCTCGTGGCTAAGGGGACTAATCGGCTATGGGAGAACACGGAACACCCGTATACGGTGCGTCGTGAAGCCACGTGGCCGCTACACCGTACACAGCCGAACTACCTAGGTGCAAAGACGACGGTGCTGAAGCTACATTTAACCGACCCACAGTCCGGAGAAACTCATACCGTGGCCTATCAGACACCGGCAGCGAAAACGTTGCTAGGACCGTTACAATGGGCGACGAGTGCACAGCCAACAAACCAGTTACGTTTGAATACGGCTTTTGCCATCGCGGAATAGGTAAGCCTGTGCCGAAAGGCGGTTGGTTTGTGAGCATTAACGTAGAATCAGCGGAGCAAAATGTCTTTTGGCACACGTTTCGGCCATAATAATAGAAAAAAGTCGTCCAGAAATTTTTTAATATTTCTGAACGACTTTTTTAGTTTGAACACAAATTTGTGTTAGTTATCAGTTAAGCTTTTTTGTTAGCTGGGTTTTGGATATAAGCAGTTAAGCGATCCATTGCTTTTTGTAATTTTTCCATGCTAGCCGCGTAGCTTAAGCGAACGTAGCCTTCGCCTTGTTCACCGAAACCAGTCCCTGGGATGATGGCAAGTTGGTTTTTACGGGCGAGGTCTTTACAAAAGGCCATAGAGTTTTGCTCGTAGCCAGCGGGAATCTTGGCGAAGATGTAAAAGGCACCGGTTGGGCGGGCAATCTTGAAGCCTAGGCCTTCCATTGTCTTGTAGACGAAGTCACGCCGTTGTTGGTATTGTTCGCGCATTGGAATCGCGTCGTCCATACCGTTGGTGAGGGCTTCAATCCCGGCTTTTTGCGCAATGGTCGTCGCGGCCGTGACGTAATACTGGTGGACCTTCTTCATTTGAGCCGTCATTTCCTTAGAAGCAAATAGGAAACCAATCCGCCAGCCAGTCATAGCGTGGGACTTGGATAAGCCGTTGATCAGAATAACTTGATCAGGAATGAAGCGGGCGATGGAAACGTGAGTGCTACCGTAAGTAAGTTCACTGTACACTTCGTCAGAAACGACCCATAGGTTATGGCGTTTGAAACAGTCGGCCAAGGCCTTGATTTCATCTTCCACGTAAGTTACGCCGGTTGGGTTATTCGGGTAGTTCATGATAATGCCCTTGAAGTTAGCTTCGGGATGGGCGGCAATGAAGTCGTCAACCATCTTAGGTGTAATCACGAAGTCGTTAACGCCAGTATCCATGAAGAGTGGGGTGGCCCGGGCTTCTTGGATAATTGGGATGTAGGCTGGGAAGATTGGTGAAGGCACGATAATGGCGTCGCCAGGATTACAGATAGTCGTTAGTGCGGTGGCAATGGCTTCCGTTGCACCGACCGTCACGAGTACTTGGTCTTCAGCGTCGTAGTGCAAGCCGTACTTCTTAGCTTGGAAGTTAGCAGCTGCCTTCCGCAAGTCTAGCAGACCGGCCATACCGGTGTAATGGGACCAGTTGTCATCGATTGCTTTTTTAGCGGCTTCCTTGACGTGTTCTGGGGTGTTGAAATCGGGTTCGCCCAGGGTTAATTTAACCATGTCAGGGATGGCACTGACTTCTTCGTCGAACTGACGAATCGTTGAAACTTGGATCTGACTAATCGTATCGTTTAAATCATCACGGAATAGAGACATAGCAGACGCTCCTTTTAATTTATAAGTTGTTCTAATTTTAGCACAACTTCTCACCGGCTCGGGAGTTAGTTGGGGTATAATTGTAATTGTAAAAAATTTGCTATGAAAAAGGGCTTTCTGCTTAAAAAGCGTGTTATTACTCGGTTTTTTTGCTAGAATAAAAACAAAACGTAAGGAGCGAGATTAGTATAATGGAAAAATCTGAACTATCAGCAATTCTCAAACGATTAGAAGCCATGCGTGCGGCTGAAACCACCGAAGTACAGTCACGGCGGTTTGAAAAGGAAGGCGTAGAACGCGGGCAAGTAGCTTATGATCCCGCAACTTCGACCTATACGTTACAAGAATTCAAGCCAGACCAAACTTTTGAATTTGATAACATCGACCTAGTTGCCATTGAATTATATGATTTATTAACAGACAACTAGGCTTTCCCCCAATTTAGATAGCGTTTCGATAATCCATATTATGTCCGTGTTGAATGTTGAAGAATTTTTGAAGAAACCTTCAAGATATTGCTAACCACTAGCCAACCGGTATAATATGGATTTGTTAATAGTAATGACGGAGGAAGAATTACCATGCCCAAATTTTTGAAAAACACGGTTGGGAAGGTCAATACAACGCTTGGCTTTTTCACTCTGACCGTGGTCTTATTTTGGCTAAAGACGTATATCGCGTATAAGACCGAATTTACCTTGGGGGTCAAAGGGGCCACTCAAGAGTTCATTTTGCTCTTGAATCCATTTCCAACGGCCATTGTGCTCCTAGGGATTGCGTTATACTTCCGCGGTCGTTTGAAGTATTGGTTGATAATGATTATCGACGCTTTACAAACGACCTGGTTATTTGCCAATATTTTATATTATCGTGAGTTTTCAGACTTTATGTCCGCCGGGGTGATTAAGAGTTCCGGTGCGGCAAGTAATAACTTAGGAACTAGTTTGGGTCAGATTATCCACGCCAGTGACTTTCTGGTCTACGCAGATGTCGTCTTACTGATTTTACTGTTAGTCTTTAAGGTTATTCGCATCGATCCGCGGCCATTTAAGCTACGGTACGCGGCAACACTGACCATGATTGGGGTCGCGTTGTTCGCAGTGGATTTAGGGATGTCCGAACACGACCGCTCAGATTTATTGACGCGGACGTTCGATAACAACTATATCGTTAAGTATTTGGGATTAAATACTTATGCTGGCTATAGTTTTTACCAGACGGAAAAGGAGAGTGCGACCCGGGCACAGGCAAGCAGTAGCGACATGAAGAGTGTGCTCGCCTACCTGAAGAAGAACCAGGCCGGAGATAACGTGAAGTACTTTGGCAAGGCCAAAGGAAAGAATGTCTTCGTGATTCACTTGGAAAGCTTCCAGCAATTCTTAATTGATTATAAGGTTGACGGTAAGGAAGTTACGCCAACGTTAAACAAGTTCTACCATGATAAGAGCACACTTAGTTTTGATAACTTTTATCACCAAGTTGCCCAAGGGAAGACGTCGGATGCCGAAATGATGATGGAGAACTCATTGTTTGGGTTACCAACCGGGTCAGCGATGACGCAGTATGGGACTTCCAACACCTTCCAGGCAGCGCCAGCAATTTTGTCACAAAAGGGCTATACGACGGCAGCGTTCCATGGGGATGTTGCAAGTTTCTGGAATCGGGATAACGCTTATAAGTCTTGGGGCTATAATTACTTCTTCTATTCTGCTTACTATAAAGAGAAGGCTAACTACACGGTTGGCTATGGCTTGAAGGATAAGATTTTCTTCAAAGACTCAGTTAAGTATCTCGAACAGTTACCACAGCCGTTTTACGCAAAGCTGATCACGTTGACCAACCATTATCCATATACGTTGGATAAGCAGAACCAGACGATTGATAAAACGACGACTGGTGATTCGACCGTGGATGGTTACGTTCAAACAGCGCACTATCTGGATCAGTCCTTTGCGGAATTTATCAGTTACCTGAAAAAGGCCGGCCTATATAAGAACAGTATGATTGTCTTATATGGGGACCATTACGGGATTTCAAATAACCACCGGGCTGCAATTGCGCAGTTACTTGGGAAGAAGTCGGTCACGAGTTTTGACTTGGCTCAATTCCAGAAGGTACCATTCATGATTCATTCCGAAGGTATCGAGGGTGGTGTTAACCACACGTATGGTGGTGAAATCGATGCCTTGCCAACAATTTTCGACCTACTAGGGATCAAGAATAAGGGGTACATCCAATTTGGGACGGACCTGTTGTCTAAGCAGCATAATCAAACGGTCGCCTTTAGAAATGGTGATTTCGTCTCGCCAACCTACACGAAGGTCGGTGGTACGGTTTATGATACGAAGACGGGTAAGAAACTGGATGATATGACGACCAAGCAGAAGGACGCCGTTAAACAGATGCAAAATCATGTGACGACGGAACTCTCTTTGTCTGATCGAGTTATTCAGGGTGACTTACTGCGGTTCTATACACCGAAGGGCTTTAAGAAGGTCAATAAGGCCGACTACAGCTATAAGGTCAATAAGACGCTTGAGTCATTAAAGGATGTTCAGAAGCAGAAGAAGACCAGCCTTCTTGAAAAGCGGAAGGGTAAGTCCTCTGAGAGCCTCTATAAGACCGATGCACCAGAACTATCGGATTCTAGCTCAAGTGATAGTTCCAGCGACAGTTCGAGTTCTAAATAGTTATAAGATGGGAAAGGACGATTGTGACGTTGGTCACGGTCGTCCTTTTTGTCTGGGGTGATATCGTTATAGGGTGGGGGATGATTGCGGCTGATCAGGTCGTAAAAAGAGTGGCGGTTGGGCTGCATGGAAAAAATCAGTACTTCTTGAAATTTTTGCTTGTAATTAAAGTTGAAACCCCGTAAAATATAGTCTGTTGCGGTAATCCCGAGCAAAGATATCTTTTTGAAATTAATTGAGAAAAAATGCTTGACCCGGGTCGTGATTATTGATATTATATTTCTTGTCGTTAAGAACGACATGCAACAATACTCATTATTATGAATATATTGAGCGATGTGAACCATTACATTGAATGTTTATTCAAAATAATTTATAAAAAGTTGTTGACATGTTCTTCTGATGATGATAAACTTTAATAGTTGTGTTGAGGTAATCAACTTAACGATTTAGACCTTTGAAAACTGAACAAAGTTTCGACAAATCAAATGTGTAGGGTCTCTTG
>NZ_JQCL01000089.1:8091-71058 GCF_001438845.1 Lactiplantibacillus xiangfangensis | reverse complement strand
CATGGCCTTTTTGGTCCAATTATTTAAGTGGTGCACTTGAATTGTAAATCAGGCAAAAAAACTGAAAGGAAAAATTGCGTAAAATCAACCGCCGACTGTCAAACTTCAATTGTGCTGCAAATGGTTTCATATTCAGGCCTCCTTGGTTAAATGAACAAAAATAGTCGCCAATGATTCTCGATTAAGGGTCACTTGGTGCAATTGTGACAAATACGGCACCAGTGCCTGGAGGGTCTGATCACCCGCCGTACTACTAATGTGGACAACGTGATCAGCCTGAGTCACCGCCGTCACTCCAGCTAATGATTCAAAGGTAGTCAACGCTAACGCGGTTCGAAAGCTAATCTCGACCTGTTGGTATTGCCGTTGTAACTCGGCAAACGTTCCTTTGAAGGCCAACTGTCCACCTTGTAGTAAAAATATTCGATCAGCCACTTGTTCGATTTCGGGTAAATAATGGGTCGTCATAATTACCGTCTTACCTTGCGCTTTTAACGCCTTGATACGTTCCCAAAAAGCCTGCTGGGCATTGGCATCCATCCCGACCGTTGGCTCATCTAAAAATAGCAGTTGGGGATTGCCGATTAAGGCTAATGCAAAAGTGACCCGCCGTAGCTGTCCACCTGATAAAGCTGTCAATCGGCGGTGCGCCAATTCGGTCAATGCTAAATCGCGCATTAACTGATTCGGTTGCAACGCCGTCGAATAATGTGCCGCGGCCATGGTCAATAATTTTGCCACTGTAACACCCCGGATTGGCAAATCACCCTGTAACATTGACCCAATATTTTGTTTAGATAATGGCCCACCCGGTACTTCATCGAACAATGTCAAATACCCGCTATCATTTGCCCGTATGCCCAGAAGCAAGTTCAAGAGTGTTGTTTTTCCAGCCCCATTTTTCCCAATTAAGCCAATGATTTCACCAGGATTGATGGTTAAACTAAGATCTTTTAGAACGGCGTGTTTGCCATAGCTAAAACTCACGTGTTCCGCTTGAATAATTGGTTTCATCTTCTCATCCCCTTTAATGCTTTTAGGTTAACAGGATGGCGATATCACTAGTAGTTCGCTTTGTCATGAGTTTTGGGTGACAAATGTCATGTTTTAACTCTTGCGGTAATTTCTTGAAGCGGCCGACCGAGATAATTTTCTTTGATTAGCTTTTTAAACAATGTATAATAACTAACGGTTAACTATACTATTTGCAAGAAGTGAACAATTTATGCCCCGTGACCGCTATAAAGAACGTGATGTCCAAATTGATTTTATTCCCCATATTAACTTTCAAAATCTAACTACGAATTGTCTTCAACTTATTTTTGTGACGACGGGACTCGTTAAAGGTATCCTGAACCAGCGTCCCGTTAGTTTGAAGGCACCGGTCATCCTGTTTTTAACGCCCAATGACACGTGGCAACTAACGGAAAGTCGGCAACCGGCTGCTCAAGCATTCCGCTTTCAACCGGACTTTTTTGAAACCGTTCCGTATTCAAAATCTCAGGAATATCAGATTAAAACGTCCCAAGTGATGGCCGATTTAGCCCACTTCACTGAGGCAGCGACACCGCTAAACGTTTTTAATATCCAACGCCGTTTATTTGAAAAGCTCCACCAAGCCTTCTTCATTTTAGGCAGTGAAGTCTTTGCGCAGAGTGACCATCTCTGGGTCTGCCGAATCAAAACATACTTGATCAAAATTTTAAAAGTTCTAGAAGACCTGCATCGTGAACACGGGACGTCTAAGGTCGACAACGTCTTGGACTACATTTACGCTAACTATGACACGAAGGTCACCCTGGACGACTTAGTTACCGCAGCGCACCTCAACCGCGTTTCACTAAATCAGCAATTCAACGCACGGGTCGGGATGACCGCCATGGCCTACCTTGCCCACTACCGTTTAGAAGTGGCGGACGAACTACTGATTCACACCCGCATCAGTCTCGCAGACATTGCAGCGGCAGTTGGTTACGACTACGATACGTACTTCATCAAACAATTCAAGCAGCAACGTGGAATTTCACCAACGGCCTTTCGTCAGCAATCACGCGAATTAACGCCGATTAGTCCACAACGCCATTCAAACGTCATTTAAAAACAAACTTATAAAAGAAGTCCTGTGGATAAAAGATTTTATCCACAGGACTTCTTTTATATAATCTAATGACTATTTGGATTGTAACCCTTTCGCCCCAATATCGTGACGGTAAACCAGGCGACCCAAGTCTAAGGTTGCCAATTGGTCATAAACCGCTTGCTTCGCTGCCGCCAAATCGGCTGCCTTCGCCGTAACCATCATGAGCCGACCACCCGCACTGACCAACTGTCCGGTCTGACCAGCGACGCTCGCATAGTACGCGCCGGGGACGGTTGGTACTGGGACCCCTTTTTCCGTGGGCCCCGGGTAACCTGGCGCAGCCACGACCACGCCTAAATACGTTGCCCCGGTTTGCCAGTTGATCACCGGCTGACGGTGCGCTAATAAATCAACGATGACTTGGTAGAAGTCCCCGTCCAATTGTGGCAACAACACTTGGGTCTCGGGGTCGCCTAACCGCAAGTTGTACTCGATGACTTGCGGCCCAGCCGGCGTTAGAATGCCCCCCACATAAATGACGCCCTCAAAACTCAAGCCATCCGCTTTTAAGCCGGCCATGGTTGGTTCGACAATCGTTTGAATGGTCTGTTGGATAATCGCTGGGGTGATTTGCGGAACGGGTGAATAGGCCCCCATCCCACCAGTATTGGGCCCCTGATCATCATCTTTGAGTCGCTTATGATCCTGCGCCGTTGGCAATAGAACGTAATGGTCCCCGCCAACCAAGACCATTTGTGAAAATTCAAAACCGGCCACAAACGCTTCAATCAGCACCGTATCCGTCGTTTCGAAGGCACTTGTCAGGGCGGCACTTGCCTGTTCATAACTAGTCGCCACGGTCACGCCCTTACCCGCAGCTAAGCCATCAACTTTAATGACTTGGGGAATGGGTTGTTCCTGGCTGTATGCCAGCGCATCCACCAAGTTATGAAATAACCGGTAATCCGCCGTCGGAATATGGTGTCGCGCCATAAATTCCTTGGCAAAGACCTTTGAGCTTTCCAAGCGTGCCGCGGCTTGATGCGGCCCAAACACGGCCAAGCCCGCCGCCTGAAAATAATCTACGATACCGGCAGCAAGGGGCACTTCTGGCCCGACGAAGGTCAAGCTAATCGCATTTTGACGTGCAAATTCAGCTAACCCCGAAAAATCCATTTCATCAATTGCAACGGTCTGAATCTGATCCAACGGCATACCAGGATTTCCCGGTGCACAGTAGACCATCTCAACTTGGGGACTCGCCAGCATTGCTTTAGCGATGGCATGTTCCCGACCGCCACTACCGACAACTAAAACTTTAGCCATGGTTTGCCACCTTTCAATTAATGACGGAAGTGCCGAACACCAGTCGTGACCATGGCAATCCCGTAACGGTCAGCCATGGCAACGGAATCTTTATCCCGGATACTGCCACCAGGTTGAACGATTGCCCGAATACCGTGTTGCGCAGCGTATTCAACGCAGTCATCCATTGGGAAAAAGGCGTCCGAAGCTAAGATTGCATTTTCATAACCCGGTTTGCTCATGGCTTTTTCAATCGCAATCTTTGTTGAGTCGATCCGGTTCATCTGACCAGAACCAACGCCCAAGGTCCGGTCAGCGGTAGTCACAACAATGGCGTTACTCTTGACGTGTTTAACAACTTGCTGGCCAAATGCCAAAGCGCGTAGCTGTGCTTCCGTTGGTTGGGTCTTCGTGACCACGGTGAAGTCCGTGGGCGTTTCAAATGCGTTGTCCACTTCTTGACGTAACATCCCACCACCAACAGAAATCGTTTCAAACTTGTCCGCAGTGTGTGCTTGGCCAAAATCAACCGTCATTAAGCGGAGGTTCTTTTTCTTGGCCAGTACGGCAAAGGCGTCGTCGTCAAAGCTTGGTGCAATAATGATTTCCAAGAAGAGTTCGTGCATCTTTTCCGCCGTTGCTAAGTCAATTGGACGGTTCGACGCGATAATTCCACCAAAGATGGAAATTGAATCTGCCGCGTAAGCCTTATCCCAAGCCGCTTCAATCGTATCGCCTAAACCGACACCACACGGATTCATATGTTTCATCGCAACGATTGCGGACTGATCGTATTCGCTGACCATCCGTAATGCTGCGTCCGCGTCCTTGATGTTGTTGTAAGAAAGTTCCTTACCATGCAACTGTTTCGCCGCCGTAATGGAGAAAGTGGTTGGCAATGCGTTTTCATAGAAGGCCGCTTGTTGATGACTATTTTCACCATAACGCAGTGACTGCTTTTTATCGTAAGTGAGTGTCAACTTGTCAGGGAATTCTTCTGTCGTCAAGTATTGCGCAATCAACGCATCATACGCCGCGGTGTGTTGGAACACCTTGGCAGCTAAACGTTTCCGCAATTCAGGCGTCACGTCGTCTTCTTGCAAGTCCGCCAAGATTTGATCATAATCGGCGGGATCAACAATCGGTAAAACGGCCGCAAAGTTTTTAGCCGCGGAACGTAACATCGATGGCCCACCAATATCAATCTGTTCGATGGCATCGGCTTGGGTCACATCCGGTTTTTGAATCGTTTCCTTAAATGGGTATAAGTTAACAACGACCATGTCAATTGGCGTAATGCCCGCTTCTTTTAATTGTGCCATGTGCGCAGGTAAATCTCGACGTGCTAACAAACCCGCATGAACCTTAGGATGCAAGGTCTTAACCCGACCGTCGAGCATTTCAGGGAAGCCCGTAACTTCTTCGATTCCAATCACGGGAATGCCCGCAGCTTCCAGCGCCTTCTTAGTCCCACCAGTCGAAACCAGTTCGTAATCTAACGCCACTAAGCCCTTTGCAAAATCGGTCAAACCTTGTTTATCAGAAACACTTAACAATGCACGTTTTGTCATCTTAAATAGCTCCTTTAGTTATGAGTGTTTGTAGCACGTCGGGATAAAATTGATGTTCACAATCATGAATCCTAGTTGCTAAAGTATCCACCGTATCATTAGGTAAAACGGGGACGGTTCGTTGTTCAATAATCTGTCCAGTATCAATACCAGCGTCAACGTAGTGAATCGTTACACCGGTCTCACTGACCCCCGCAGCAAAAGCATCTTCAATCCCGTGCCGTCCTGGAAAATGTGGCAACAAGGCCGGGTGGATGTTGATGATTTTATGCGGGTACGCGTTCAATAGCGTTGGCCCAATAATTCGCATATAACCCGCTAATAGGACGGCTTCAATTTGGTGCGCCTGCAGAGCAGTTAAAATAATGTCTTCCGCCGCCGCTTTATTCTGGTAGTCACGAAAATTCACAATCAAGACGGGTACGTTGACTGCCTGCGCTTTTTGGATGACCGGCGCATCGGGTTGATCACAGACTAGCAACGCTACCGTGACTGGTAATTGGCGAGTCGCAATGGCTTGGTGTAACGCGTCAAAGTTAGTTCCCGTCCCTGAAGCAAAAATCGCAATTCTTTTAGTCATGTGCCGCCCCCTGGAAAACTACGGGATCCGTCCCTGTTGCCACGGTCCCTACTTGGTAAGCGGGCTGATCATTCGCTGCAAGACTAGCGGTAACGGCGTCAACGTTTTCCGGATGAACGATCAAGACCATACCTAATCCCAAGTTAAACGTTGACCGAACGTCGCTTGCAGTCAATTGTCCGAGTCGGGCCAAAAGTGGCATGATTGGCGGTACTGGCCAACTACCCTCGTCAAACGTAGCACTTAAGCCTTGTGGTAAAGCCCGCGCCACGTTTTCAATCAAACCGCCGCCCGTAATATGGGCAATGCTAGCCACCGTTTGCCCTTTCAGAAGTGGCGCTACAGCGTCAACGTAAATTTTCGTTGGACGCAAGAGTTCCGTTTGTAAGTCGTGACCCAGTTCGTCAAAGACGTGATCCAAAGCAAACTGGTGTTGTTTGAATAAAATGTCTCGCACAAGACTGAAACCATTGGAATGCAGTCCGTTAGAAGGCAGGCCAATCAGTACGTCGCCCGCCTGCACATTTTCAGGTTTGAGGAGGGCTTTGCGATCAGCAATTCCAACCGCAAACCCAGCTAGGTCATAGTGTTCATCGCCATACATGTCGGGCATTTCTGCCGTTTCCCCACCAATCAATTGGGTATGAGCCTGCTGACACCCCGCAACCACACCCGCGAGGATATCCTTCACACGCGCTTGGTCCGTGTGCCCCAGCCCTAAATAGTCGAGGAAAAACTGCGGTAATGCGCCTTGTGCTAAGATGTCGTTCACGCACATGGCCACTAGGTCAATCCCAATCGTCGTATGTTGATTGGCCGCAATGGCAACCAGTAACTTCGTGCCAACGCCATCCGTTCCCGCAACTAAGACGGGATCGTTAGCCACACTGGCCGCACTAAGTGGAAACAAACCGCCAAAGGCACCCAGTTGTGCGTTACCGCTCATTTTCTTGACCGTTTTTAAAACTTCGTAGCCGGCATTGATGTCGACACCCGCTTTTTTATACGCATCACTCACTGGATCACCCCTTATTCGCTTGTAATTGTTTAATTTCTTCGTCGTATTCAGTTTGATAATCGTATAACGGGGTTGGGTAATCGCCGTTGAAATAAGCCATACATAGCCCGCCATACGGTGCATCTACCTTCAAACCGACCGCGTCGATCACCCCTTGTTCACTCAAGAATCCGAGTGAATCGGCGCCAAACGTCTGACACATCTCTGGTAACGTCTCCTGCGCCGCAATCAATTCCCTGGTCGTTTGAATATCGATACCATAAAAACAAGGGTAGCGAAGTGGTGGTGACGCAATCCGCAGGTGAACGGACTTGGCGCCCGCATCCTTCAAGAGTTTGACGATGCGCTTACTAGTCGTTCCCCGCACGATCGAATCATCGATCAGAACAACCCGTTTACCATCGACCACCCCTTTAACGGCGGAGAGCTTCATCCGCACCCCTTGCTCCCGCAAAGCTTGGGTCGGTTGAATAAACGTCCGTGACGAGTATTGATTTTTAATCAAGCCCATTTCATAAGGCAACCCGCTAGCTTCAGCGTAACCGGTCGCTGCGGATAATGATGAATTAGGCACACCGACCACGATGTCCGCGTCCACTGGCTGTTCTTTAGCGAGCTGGGCCCCCATCCGTTTACGGGCAGAATGCACGTTTACCCCGTGGATGTTGGAATCTGGACGAGCGAAGTAAATATACTCCATGGAACAAATTGCGAGTTGCGTATCCGTGGTGTAATGATCGATCGTTAGTCCATTGTCATCGATCGTCAGTAACTGTCCCGGTTGAACGTCTTGGATGAACGTTGCGCCAATGGCATCCAGCGCACACGTCTCACTAGAAACCACGTATCCGCCCGTAGGTAACTGTCCGACCACTAGCGGGCGTAAACCATTCGGATCAAGCGCCGCAAACAAGCGGTCGTTTGTCAGGAGTAAGTAGGCAAAGCCACCGTGAATCTGACGTAAGGCATCTTTGATTTGCTCCGTTAAAGTTGCCGCGGGACTCCGGCGAATCAAATGCATTAAGATCTCGCTGTCGGAACTAGCGTGAAAGATTGCGCCGTGCATTTCTAATCGCCGCCGTAACGTAATCGCATTTGTCAGGTTACCGTTATGTGCTAACGCAAACTGGCAATCACTAAAGTTGAACCCGAGTGGCTGAATGTTCTCAAGACCATGGTTTCCGGCCGTCGCGTACCGGACGTGCCCAACCGCAGCGGTCCCGTTCAACCGTTCTAACCGGCGGGGATCCCGGAAAACGTCAGCTAGCAATCCCAAACCACGTTCTGACTTCAGGGTTCCGTTGTCGTTAGCCGTGATTCCGGCGCCTTCCTGTCCACGATGTTGTAGGGCGTGAAGACCAAAATAAGTCAGCTGGGCTGCATCTGGTGACCCCCAAACGCCGAACACGCCACACTCTTCATTTAAACTCTTTACTTCAGTAGGCATGGTAAAGACCCTTCCCAAAGTTGTTTTGCAAAACTGACTGGCAAATCAAAGGTTTGATCACTCGTCTGAACAAATAGCCGGTCATCTGCCGTCGTTTGCCCCAAATAAGTGGCGTATGGTTCCATTAAACTTTCAAAGTCCGCACGGTGTTCCGGCGTGACCGAAATCACAAAGCGGGACTGCGTTTCAGAGAAGAAATCTGCGGCGGGAATCTCGCTGGTTAGCTTGACCCCAACGCCGTTACCAAAGCAAGATTCGGCAATCGTCGTAATCAGACCACCCTCAGAAACATCGTGAGCACTGGCGACTAAGCCTTTTTGAATGGCACGTAATAGTAAACGCTGGTTTTGATTTTCAGTGACGAGGTCAAAGTCGAATAATTCGCCGGCAATGTCACCCGTCAACATCTTCTGTAATTCACTACCGTTGAAGTCCGCACCAGTTTCACCGAGGACATAAACGGCGTCGCCAGCGTGTTTAAAGTCTTGCGTCGTAATGTCTTTTTGATGCTTAATCAGGCCGACCATCCCAATCATCGGTGTCGGATAAATTGGTTCACCGTTGGATTCATTATTCAACGAAACGTTTCCTGAAATAACGGGCGTATTGAACAACTGGCAAGCACGGGCAATTCCCATGGCCGATTCATCGAGGTCATAGAACTGGTCGGGCTTTTCTGGATTTCCATAATTCAAGCAATCAGTAATTCCTAATGGCAAACCGCCGGAAGCAACGATATTACGGGCCGCTTCCGCAACGGCGATTTCCCCACCGACCCGTGGGTTCAAGTAAAGGTAGCGCCCATTAACGTCGGTCGTCACGGCTAACGCCTTATCCGTGTGGCGAATACGAATGACCCCAGCATCCGATCCCGGTTTCACAACGGTATTCGTCTGTACCTGTGAGTCGTAAGTTTCGTATAAAGATTTTTTAGATGCAATCGTCGGTTGTTGTAACATCTTCTTCAGCGTCCCAGTGGCATCCACAATGCGTGGCATGAACTGGTGATGGCTCTGATGATTCAAGCGGACGGGGCGTTTTTTCTCCCGCTGGTATACGGGCGCCTTCGTTGCCAACGCATCGACTGGAACGTCCGCAACCAGCTTACCGTGATGGAACAACTGGTATTGATGCCCATCCGTCACTTTTCCAATCGTAACTGCGTCCAAGCCGTACTTTTCAAAGACTTGATAAATTTCAGCTTCGGCACCGGCTTTAACACATAACAGCATCCGTTCCTGTGACTCGGATAACATCAGTTCAAACGGTGTCATCCCTGCTTCTCGTTGCGGTACTAAATCAAGATTCAATTCCAAACCGCTACCAGCTTTAGAAGCCATTTCAGCGGATGACGATACTAGTCCGGCAGCACCCATGTCTTGAATCCCAACCAAGACATCCCGATGGTCATGGATTACTTCTAAGCAAGCTTCCATCAATAGTTTTTCCATAAACGGATCGCCAACTTGGACAGCGGAACGTTGCGTGTCCTTAGCATCATTAAATTCAGCGGAGGCAAACGACGCTCCGTTAATGCCGTCACGACCAGTCTTGGCACCGACATAGATAACGCTATTACCGAGGCCCGTTGCCTGCCCTTTTTGAATATCTTTTTGATTTAAAATTCCCACGCACATGGCGTTTACCAACGGATTTTTATCATAGCTTGCGTCAAAGACGGTATCGCCACCAATGGTTGGAATTCCGATACAGTTCCCGTAACCACCAATCCCAGCAACCACTTGTGAGATCAAATACTTGGTATGAGCATCGTCGGGTTCACCAAACCGTAAACTATCAAGTAATGCAATGGGACGCGCACCCATTGAGAAGATGTCGCGAATAATTCCACCAACCCCGGTTGCAGCCCCTTCATAAGGCTCCACGGCTGACGGATGATTATGACTTTCCGCTTTAAAAACGACGGCCTGGCCGTCACCGATATCAATAATTCCGGCACCTTCACCAGGGCCCTCTAAGACTTGTTCACCCTGCGTCCAAAACTTCTTCAAGACGGGCTTGGAATTCTTGTAGGAACAATGTTCGCTCCACATGCCAGAAAACAACCCGGCTTCCGTATAGTTTGGTAACCGGCCAAGAACGTCATCCGTTAATAACTGGTATTCCGCATCCGTTAAGCCCCAATCACGGTACGCCTTGGTATCACGTAGTTGCGTGGGCGTTAATTCAGTTTGCTTAAGCATGGGTGACCTCCTTGTTAGCGGCAATTAGTGATTGGAAAATACCTAGTCCATCAGTTGAACCCAGAATGGCTTCCACGGCCCGTTCTGGATGGGGCATCATGCCGAGTACGTTGCCAGCTTGGTTCATCACCCCCGCAATATTAGCGGTGCTGCCGTTCGGATTATCAACGTATTCAAAGACAATCTGCTGGTGTTCTTGTAACGTCGTCAACGTTTCATCGTCGCAATAATAGTTGCCTTCGCCGTGTGCAATTGGCAACTGAATATGGGCTTGTGAGGCGTAGGCACTAGAAAATTGGGTCTGGTTGTTTTTAACGATCAGTTCACTCGTTTTACAGATAAATTTCGAAGACCGATTCGCTTGGAGTGCGCCTGGCAATAGGCCCGCTTCAGTTAAGATTTGAAAGCCGTTGCAGATTCCCATCACGGGTTTTCCAGCAGCGGCAAACGCTTTAACCGCAGTCATGACCGGGGCAAAGCGCGCAATCGCACCGCTCCGTAAATAGTCACCGTACGAAAAACCACCGGGTAAAATAACTGCGTCGTAACCAGTCAAAGTCGTTGTATCAGCAGAAACTAGGTCCGCTTCCATCTTTAAAATATCCCGTAACGCGTTGACCATGTCGTAGTCGCAGTTGGAACCGGGAAATACAGGTACGGCAAATTTCATGGCTTATAATGCCTCCATCTCGGTAATTTCGTAGCGGTAAGTTTCCATATTAACGTTTGCTAACAACTGATCACACATTTCGTCAACTTCCGTGGCTACCGGCCGCTTGTCGGCGTGCATCTTAACTTCAAAGTACTTGCCTAATTCAACTTCATCCACATTGGTGTAGCCTAGCCGGTGCAAGGCATCGTGGACGGCTTCGCCCTTAGGATCAAGAATGGATTGCTTGTAGGTCACATAAATTTTTACTAAATACATTATTGTTGGCCCCCTTCAACGGTCGCTAAACGCTTCAAAACTTCTTGATAAACAGTCGTTAAATCACCCAAGTTTTTACGAAAGACATCTTTATCCAATGATTGGTGAGTCGTTTTATCAACTAACCGGCAACTGTCAGGTGAAATTTCATCAGCTAACAAGACGTGGCCGTCCGCCGTTAATCCAAACTCAATTTTAAAATCAACCAGTTGTACGTTCATTTCAGCAAAAATCGTTTGTAACCGCGTATTAACTAACAACGCTTGGCGCTTCATTTCAGCTACGGTCGATTCATCCGCCACTTGCAATGCGGCAACTTGTGAATCGTTGATAAACGGGTCATCCAAGGCATCACTCTTATAAAAGAATTCTAAGACTGGTTGATCGAAGGTCATTAAGTGAGAAACGCCAAACTTGCGTTCAAAGCTACCGGACGCAGCGTTACGCACAACGGTTTCCAACGGGATCATTTTGACCCGCCGTACTAGTTGGACGTGGTCGGAAAGTTGTTCGATGAAGTGATTTTTAATGCCGTGCTTGGCAAGGTCCGTAAAAATCAAACTAGAGATACGGTTATTCAATAACCCCTTCTCGTCCACGGCGACCTTCCGCTTACCATTCAACGCAGTGGCTTGATCCAAGTATTCCACCCATAAAACTTCTGGATCGTCAGTTGCGTACATTTCTTTTGCTTTCCCGGTATATAATAATTCGCCCTTTTTAAACGTCGTTGTCATGCCTATTGTTCTCCCTTCAAGAGATCCAAAGATGCTAGTGCCAAATCAATGTTTTGATTCAAAACGGTCACGTGTCCCATCTTACGTTGCGGTTTGATCTCCGCTTTCCCATAGTCGTGAAAATGCCACTCGGGATGGTCCACTAAGTGTTTGCGTGCCACCGTCAAGTCCATGCCTAATAAGTTTCGCATCACGGCCGGCGTCGTTTGCACAACGGCCGGAATTGGTAACCCACAAATGCTTCGAATGTGTGCCTCAAACTGTGAAATATTGCAGGCTTCAATCGTATAATGACCGGAATTATGTGGTCGGGGCGCTAATTCATTAACGAGTAACGTATCATCCGGTAGAACAAAGAATTCGATCCCCAAGACGCCGCGTAATTCGAGCGCCTCCGCAATTGATACGGCAATTTTGCGGGCCGCTGCGTGAACCTTTGGCCGAACGTTTGCTGGAGCAATCGTGGTGTGCAAAATATGATGTTGGTGCCGATTCTCAACTAAGGGGAACGTGGTTACGACACCACTAGCGCTACGAGTGACCATCATTGAAACTTCAAGTTGGAACTCCTGACGCGCTTCTAAAATACATGGATATTGTAAAAGTGTTATCGCTTCTGGCGTGACGACGGGTTGGTTTAGGTCCGTTTGACCATGACCATCATAGCCGCCCGTCACCGTTTTAAGAATGGCCGGTGTACCGACCCGGTTTAAAGCATAATTTAAGGATTGTTGATCGTAGACCGGGGCAAAAGCCGTGACCGGAATACCGTGATCGTGTAAGAATTGTTTTTCGTTTAACCGGTTTCCGGTTATATGTAATAACTCGGTCCCCTGAGGTAATTGCGCAAATTGTTGGGCGGCTTCTAACGCCGCCTCATCAACATTTTCAAACTCATAGGTCAAGACATCACTACGCTTTGCAAGTGCCATCAACGCGTCTTGATCCTGATAATCCGCTATGATTTGAAAATCTGAAACTTGAGCTGCCGGCGCTTGGGGCGTTGGGTCTAACACGCCAACGTGGTACCCCATCGCCTTAGCACTCAAAGCCATCATTTGACCGAGTTGACCACCGCCAACGATGCCAATCGTAGCTGGCGGTAAAATTGGTTGCCTAGAATTGGCGTTCACTTTGTTCAGCCTCCTGCCGTTGTTGGTCGCGAAAGTCGCTGACTGCACGTTGAATTCGTTGATCCTGCAAACCCAGAATTTGTGCGGCCATCAACGCCGCGTTCTTAGCACCAGCCTCACCGATTGCCATCGTCGCTACTGGAACGCCACCTGGCATCTGGACAATTGAAAGCAATGAATCAACACCATTAAGCGCCCGGGTCTTAATTGGCACACCAATGACGGGTAAAACCGTATTAGCTGCCAACATCCCTGGTAAATGGGCCGCACCCCCGGCGCCCGCGATAATGACTTGCAGGCCACTTTTAACCGCGTTTTCACCGTATTCCTGTAACGTTTGCGGCATCCGGTGTGCCGAAATAACATGTCGTTCGTACGTAATTTCCATTGCTTCCAGTTGCTTGGCCGCCACCTGCATGGTCGGCCAATCGGAAATCGAACCCATGATCAAACCAACTTTTGCCATCTCGATCCCTCTTTCCTTGTTTTCACCCATAGTTTAGCAACCATCGTTCGGCCTGTCAACGAATTTCTTAACTTTATCGATAAATTAACTTTTAATTGTTCGTGTTTTCTATCAAGAATATTAATCTTATTAACCAACAATCAAAGGCTAAACGGTTGACTGGCAAAGAAATATCGACTGATTGTTGTCTGCTAGCGGTTGAACAAATCAATTAGACTATAAATATATTTATGGCGTGAAATACGAACATTGTCCTAACACTGATTTACGAGCCTTCCAACCAGCAGCCACAAAAAAAGCCACCCGCAATTTTGCGAGTGACTGCTTTCATTATTAAATTTAATCGTTAGCTGATGCGCCTGAAACTTCATCAACTGCTGGTGCTTCGCTCTTTTCAACCGGTGCCTCATCGGTATCAGCTGAAGCGCCTGAAACTTCGTCAGGTTTAGGTGTCGTTGCTTTAGATGAAGCACCTGAAACGGCATCAGTCTTAGCATTCGGATCTTTAACTAACTTTTGGCCAGTTAAGCCAAGGTAGTACTTAACGATTGGTAAGATATCCAATACGAATTCGTTAACCCCTTGGAATTCGCCTTTATCATTGTGCATCGCTTGGTAATAGTGCATATCGCACTTATCACCGTTGCTTGGTACGGGAAGCTTAAATAAGTCCGTCTTGCCCGTCCGTAAAATGTGAATTGCTTGTTTAACGTGAGGAATCGCCCGCTTTGGATGGCAGTCAGCGAGTGGATTTCCAACTTGTGCTGGCTTCCGGGAAGCTGACATGTTCTTGGCGTCAGTCTGGTGGTTATAGTATAAGAACTGGTTATTCGCATCCACGAAGGTCAGTTCCATTGGCATTGAATTAAGGAAGTAATTCAACTGGTCGACCGTCAAAACCCCACAGTCCAACCGGACATAGGTGTTACCAGTGACCGCGTTCGTCTTTGCAGTGGCTTGGTCGACCCAGTCAGCGGCGTGCATGTTCAGGCCTTTAATAGTCGTCGGTACACTCCCCGTTGCATTAAGATCTTCACTCTGCCAGTCATCGTCATCAGCCTTCTTGTTCATCGAGTTAATCACTTTAACAAACTTGATAAACTTGCCTAAAGTTTCCTTTAAAAAGCTAATCGTCCGGTCATCTTTGAGGTTGTGTTGATCGTCAAACGCCTGTTTAACGTCGCCCAATAAGAATTCATTACCAGGCATCACAACGGCGTCGACCCCGGGTGATTCCAAAATCTGACGTAAATTCAACTGTGCCCGTGATGAACCTTGGTCATAGTATGAAGCTCCGACAATCATAACGGGTTTGCCGGACATTGGGTGAATCTTGAATGACAACCATTCAATCACACTTTTTAAAGCCGCCGTGATGGTGTGATTATGTTCTGGTGTGGCGATAATGACCCCGTCAGCACCTTCGATTTTGCGCTTTAAGTATTGAACGGCTTCCCCATCAGTTTGGTCATCACTCTGATTAAACATTGGGACATCTTGAATATCCAATATTTCAACGTCAACCATGTCACTAAAATGGTTTGCAATAAATTTTAATAAGGTCCGGTTGTAAGAATGATCTTCAACTGAGCCCGCAATTCCAACTAATTTCATGAGTTTAACTCCCTTCTATAACTTATCCCAGTCAAGATCCCGAACTTCTTGCTTGTTAGCGGCATTCGCATGCGTTAACTTTTGGGTAATTTCAACGAAAACTTGGAAATCTGCGAATAAGCCGTCAAGCTTAGCCACTTTTTGTTCGTCTACTAAGTTGCCCGCGTCATCAAACGCTTGTAAGGAATGTCCTAATAAGAATTCAGAACTTGGCATGATCCGCGCCCGTAGTTCAGGTGAATCTAAGATTTGACGCAAGTGCGCTTGGGCCCGTGATGTTCCTAAAGAACCGTACGAAGCCCCAATAATCATAACGGGTTTATCAACCAGCGGATGGATATAAAATGAAAGCCATTCGAGGGCGTTCATTAAAACGGCTGGTGCCGAATGGTCATATTCTGGCGTGCTAATAATGACCCCGTCAGCATCAGAAATCTTATCCGCCATGCTCTGCGCTAGCGCAGGAACCTTTTTGTCTTCAGGCTTATTAAAGATTGGCAAGTCCTTAATTTCCATTAATTCAATTTCAGCTTGGTCAGCAAAGTGACTTTGCATGTACTGCAATAATTTGCGGTTAGTTGATTCGGTCGAGTTGGTTCCGACCATCGCGATAAATTTATGCATTTAAAACAACTCCTTCATAAGAAATAGTCTAAAATTATATCATTTTCGAATCATTATCTATATTGTAAGTGATTTCACGATATAAATCAAAAAATATTTAAGCGGTTACAACTACATGTTAACGGGAAATCACCCGAAAGTCTACCGCTATTAAAGTTAAGTCTTAATTACCACTGCTCATTAAGTAACCACTAGAAAATCATTCCAAATACAACCGTTGTAAATCCGTAATTTCATTTTTAGTTAATTTTAATTCGGTCCGTAAGTAGTGGGACAAGTTCCCAGACTGACGCTTGATTTCGGTCATCGCAGCGTCTAGATAAGCCGGGTCAACTGACCAAAGTGCGCGTAAACTATCGACCGTTTCTTTCGAAGCACCCTTAGCTTGAGCCGCCTTCGTTGCACCTTCAATGCGATCCACTGACGCCACGTTGGTCAACAAGTAGTCCGACTTAATCGTTTCAAAGTCAACGCCTAACGCCGTCAATAAGAAAACGGCCCCCATCCCGGTACGGTCTTTACCCGCAGTACAGTGGAATAGTAAAACGTCGTCTGGCTTATCATTAGCTAGCAAATTATCAAAGAAACGACGGTATTCATTTTTGGCGTGCTGTTCCGTCACGATCATGCGGTAAACTTTCAACATGTGCCGGAAACCACTGTCGGGATGTTCTTCTAGGTTGGCCGTCATCTTATCACTGCCGTCCGAGTTCTTCGTCTCATCAACGTTAAACACTGGCGCGTAGACGTACTTAGCGTTACCAGGAACCCGGTCAGGCGCGTCCAGCACTTCTTGAGGTGAACGGAAATCGATGTCGTAGCGCACACCATACTGATCCAAAAAGCTTTGATCGGTCGCGGTCAAGTCGCTGAGGCTTCCCGTACGAATTACTTTGTGCCACTTCGTTTGTTTGCTATCTTTGGTCTGGTACCCACCCATTTCGCGAAAATTGATGCCCTTTTCCATGGTCAAAATACGGTTCTGTGTCATTATTACGGCCACCTTTTCTATTAAATGTCTTACTTCTATTCTAACATTGCTACCAAACAGGTCGAAGAAAGAAACACCATTAATTGACAAAGCTTTTGACCGTGAGAAAATAGAATTGGACGGTTTACATAGATGCATGTTTACGTGCAATCCACTAAATATTAAAGGAGTTTTTTTATGCCACTAGATTATTCAACTCAGGCCGACTGGGACTTCGTTGGTCAAACCCGACAGTCACCGATTGCCATTACAACCGCAGACGCCATCCCGTCACAGCTTTCCGCCATCAGCTGGCGCGGCCTTTACCAAGCTAACCACATTACGGGGGAAGCCACGACGCTCAAAGCTTCTGGAAACGGTATGGCCTACCTAAACGACCGGGACTTTAAGTTTCAACAGATCCATTTTCACACGCCCGCAGAACACACCCTCGATGGTACTAGTGCCCCCATTGAATGGCACCTCGTTCATCAAAGTGCTAGTGGCCAGCTTGCCGTCGTCGCTGTCTTTGGGCGTGTCGGTAAACCGAACACCAGCTTTCAGCAGTTACTAGATCAACTGACGCCCAATGCCAGCCACGACTTGACTGAGCCTATCGATTTAAGCGACTTATTGCCAACCACCGGAACGGTCTACCACTACTTAGGCTCTCTGACCACGCCGCCGTTGAGTGAAACCGTTGAATGGTACGTTTGTGCCGACACCGTCATGCTTGGTAAAGAGCAATTAGCCGCCTACCAACAATTATTTAAAGCTAATCACCGCGCGATTCAACCGTTAAACGACCGTGCCGTCTTAGCTGAACGATTCTAAACGACCTATCGAGGTGAGGGTATGCCTAAAAAAGTAATATGGGGATTGATTGCATGCGGGGCTTTCCTGCTGCTGATCATTGGCTTAGGGCTTGCCACCCAGCTCAAACGTGACCAAACGAGCCACGTCATAACCCAACAAAACCGGCCGCTGATTATGATTGCTGGTAGTAATAGCACACCTAATAATTTTGACGACATTATTAAGTCACTCAACGCCCAGCATCAGCATCCGGTCATTAACGTGACCGTGACGAACAGCCAAGCTATCAAAGTCAAACAAAACCGCGTTGAGGGAACTAATCTCAATGACGCTTTGATCGTTGTCTTCTTTGAAAATAGTACGGATACGAATGCCAACATCATGACTCAAACTAACGGACTGGCAAAAGTCATGCGTTATCTTCAAAAAAAATTTAAACTAAAAACGGCCAACGCCTTAGGCTACTCAAACGGCGGGCTAATTTGGAGCCGCTACATCGCGGGACTGACTAGTTCCAAGCCCCTGCCGATTCACGATCTCATGTTAGTGGGTACCCCATTTTTGGGGACGGATGAAGATCATCCCGACCACGAACTCTACGACCCGTTGCTTAAAGCTCAAGCGCACTTTAAATCATTGCACGCAGTCGTTAACGTTGCCGGCGATACGAGCAGCGGTAATGACAACGTTGTCCCGTTAACCAGCGTGACCGCCGGCGGTAAGTTATTCATGAACACTGCCGGTCGCTACACACAAATGACCGTTAACATCAAAGACATTAGCCACGGCAACCTCCTACAGGAAAGTTACGTGGCACGACTAGTTCGGCAAAACCTAGTCAACCAATAATCGTTTTATCAAAAAAAGCGGGTAACACCGACGACATTATTGTCATCAGTGTTACCCGCTATTGATTTAAGGTTGAATCACTGGAACTAATTTAAGCGCTGTCATGGCACCGCTTATCGTCAAAAAATCAGCAATTTTCAACGCTTCGCCGGCAGAATCAGTGGGCCATGGGGTCGGCTGCAGACAGAGAGCGGTCTGCCGGCTACGCTAAGATTATTTTAAAATAAACCGGTTAAATTTGTCAGCAACCTCAACATAGCTGGAAGTTGCCTATGATAAATGTGACGCTAATCGGATGCTCGGAGGTTGCCACTGATGACATCGGTCGTGAAAGTGGTCTTTGACCGGTGATTTTCCGGTCTTAGACCACGGACGGTCCGGAACAATTGTGTTTTTTTGCAAGTGTTCCGGGCGAGGGGCGAGACCGCTCTTTGGCTCGCCCCGGTCCCACGACTGCATGTCATCAGTGGCAGCCGGAATAACTACTCACAGGTAGCTAATTAAGATTAGTCTAGATATTGACACAACAGTAATCAATTTCTAAATTTAACGTTCAATTAAGAGTTTGCCGTAGCCACAAATCGCGCCAATTCATCGGCGGACATTCCAGCACTGACACCTACTAATAATTTAATGCGCGCCTTTTGCCCGTTTAATCCCTGACAGAAAATAACGCCCATCTGTTTCAGCTGAACGCCGCCACCCTCATAGGCGTAGACGTCCTGTGCAATCCCATTAAAGCACCGTGAAACTAAGGCCACTGGAATATTCATGTCCAACAATTTTTGAATTGCTGGCAACGTGGCCGGTGGCATATTCCCCGCACCTAACGCTTCAATGACAACGCCGTGCGTACTTGGTTGCGCGATGGCTTCAAACAACTCTGGTCCCATCCCAGCGTAAGCCTTAATCAAAAAGACGTTATCCGTCACCGTTTGAATTGGGCAAACCGTGGAACGCAATAAGGATTCAAAAAAGACTACGCCGTGATTGGCAACTAACCCAATCGGACCAAAAGTCGGTGTCCGGAACGTCGCCACGTTGGTGGTATGGGTCTTCGTTACGTACCGTGCCGAATGAATTTCATCATTCATCACAACTAAAACACCTTTATCAGCGGCATCCGGCGAACTAGCCGTCTGAATCGCCGTCTCCAAATTATGCAGGCCATCCGACCCAATCTCATTAGCTGAACGCATCGCACCGGTCACAACAACCGCCAACTCGTTAGGCAGCGTTAAGTCTAGAAAATACGCCGTTTCTTCCAATGTATCGGTTCCGTGGGTCACAACGACGCCGTCTACGCCTTCATGGGCCGCTTTATCAATGCGTTGCTTCAACGCTAGCATCCGTTCTGGCGTGATGTGTGGCGATGGTAAATTAAAGACGTCTTCCGTTTCAAGTTGAATATCCGCACCAAATGAACTTTGGTACTGATCTAACGGATTTTCAGCGCCCGGAACCACGTTCCCCGAAGCATCTGCGGACATCGCAATCGTCCCACCCGTATGTAGAACTAATATCTTTTTCAAGTTTCTTTTCCTCCTATTAACTGCCTTTTCGACCTAACTCAGTACTGGTAATTTTAGGCTAGCCCCAATCAGAATGCAATTAAAATCAGGTTAGTTTCCACATTGCGTCCATCCCTCATCGCACACCAATGGTGTAACAATTAAAAACATTGACCTATCAACGTTTAACCCACCAATTACCTCAACGCCCACCGAAAACAGTTGACAGTTTGGTCCGTTGCTTTTATAGTTAGTTACATAAGCAACTAACCAAGCAACAAACTAACAAGCAATTAAAGGAGTTTTAAAAATGACAACACCAATTATGACGGTCAGTGATTTACACAAAACCTATGGTAAAGCTGGCACCAAACAGTACGAGGCTTTAAAAGGCATCGACTTTTCAGTTCAACCAGGTGAATTCGTCGGCATCATGGGCGCTTCCGGTTCTGGTAAAACGACCTTGTTAAACATGTTAGCAACGTTAGACCAACCAACTAGTGGCGAAGTAACGATTCACCAGCAACCCATTACCCATTTGAAAGGGAACCAACTGGCCGACTTTCGAGCAAAAGAAATTGGCTTCATTTTCCAAGATTTCAACCTATTAGAAACAATGACGGCTTATGAAAATATCGCGTTGCCATTAACTTTACAAAAGGTTCCTGCTAAGAAGATTCGTCCCGCTGTGGAAAACGTTGCGACCCAACTTGGGATTCAAGACTTCCTGACGAACTATCCTAACGAACTATCAGGTGGTCAAAAGCAACGAGTCGCCGCCGCCCGGGCACTGATTAACGAACCCGCAATGCTCTTCGGCGACGAACCGACCGGGGCTTTAGATTCCAAGTCAGCCCGCGAGTTATTGGACCTCTTCACCAAGATCAATCACGACCAAAACGTCTCCATTCTGCTCGTTACCCACGATCCGTTTTCCGCAAGCTACTGCCAACGGATTCTCTTCATCAAAGACGGTCGGATCGGCCAAGAATTACGCCGTGGAGAAATGAACCGTAGTGATTTTTATCAACAGATTCTGGATAACCTCGGGACCTTTGAACAGTAAACCCGCCGCAAAAAAGGAGTACTTTCTACTATGTTAACTAAACTTGCATTGACCGGCTTCAAAAACCGCTGGCGTGACTACCTGGTCCTATTCTCCGGGTTAATCATGTCCAGCGCGATCTTCTACATGTTTGAAGCCCTCGCCACTAACCACGACTTTTTAAAACAAAACACGGGCATTAGCATGGTCGGGATCATTTTCCAATTTGGCTCCGTTCTGCTAACCATTATTACACTGGTCTACATCAGTTATGCCAACTCATTTTTACTCAGTATGCGTAAGCGCGACTACGGTTTGTTCATGTTAGTTGGGGCTCGTAAGAGTAAAATTGGTCAACTGATTTGGCTTGAAACGTTACTCGTCGGTGTCGTTGCGACCGTCATTGGAATCATCTTTGGGACTGCCCTAACCGCCGGCATTAGCCGCCTGTTGATCAGCAGTATGGATTTAACGTTACATCACCTCTCAGCTTGGTACCTGCCAGCTGCCGGCATTACCTTATTGCTCTACGTCGGCTTGTTCCTGCTTGCCGGTCTGTTTAACCTAGTAACCTTAACCAAAACCCCAGCCCTTAAGTTATTACACAGTAACGATCAGCCTAACCGGCCCCGCTTAAAACCAGCGCGTCAACTACTTGAAATTATCGTTGGCTTAATTGCCATCGCAATTGGCTACTGGTCCATGGCCCACCTGGACACGTTACAACTTGCCGGTATCGGCATTGCTTTGGTCACGATCGTATTAGGGACCTACTTCCTATTCAACGCCATCTTCGTTTGGTTGATGGTTGGGTTAAAACGCCTGCCATTTGCACAGCGCGGTTTGAACAGTTTTACGTTATCCCAACTCAGTTTTAGAATTCGTAACTATACAAAAATGTTATCAATCGTCGCCATGCTATTCGCCTTAGCGCTCGGTGCGATTACTGTCGGCATGGGCTTCCACGCCCAAACACCTAAACTGGCCGCGTCAAGCAACGCCTACGACATGGGAATCGTTAACGCGACGACGGCAGAAAAACAACAAGTTACCGCTTTAAAACCAACCACCAACGTGACGTACCACTTTAAAACGGACAAGAAAGCTGTTTATTACCAAGCAACCGAATTTGACCAGCACCCGTTTACTACGATTAATATGCAGGGGAAGAACCAACTGAACTTTAAACGAAAAACGAACGACGCAAAGCAACTCAGCAAGTCCCCAGCAAGCTACCAATTATCACAGTTACAAGCTAGTCAGAGCCAAAATAAGGCCAACGTATTCTTAAGTGCTAAGGATTACCAAAAACTGGCACAACCCGAACACAGCCTAACCGTCTTTGCGACTAACGACGTCACGCAACACCTCCCAGCCTTAAAACGACTTGCAAAAGTTCAAGGTCAGCGTGACCACGGCTTAGTTGACAACATGCTCGGTGGTCGTTACGGGAATTACGTGATGATTAACGGTATGTATTCCGGCCTAGAATTCATGGGACTCTTCTTAGGAATCGCATTTCTTGCCATGTTAGCAAGTTGTTTAATGTTCAAGATTCTCTCAGGCGCGGATGCTGACAAACATCGTTACGCCATGCTAGACAAGATTGGGACGACGCACCAACAATTGCGGGGAGCAATTAATAAGGAAATCGCCGTACTCTTCATCTTACCTGGCATTGTCGGTGTTATTCACGTGCTCTTCGGTTTACAAATGTTCAAGTTTTTGATGGTCGTTTCACCGTACACCGGCATTTGGTTACCATTCGTCATTTTTGCCGGCTTGTACCTGCTCTACTACTTACTGACCGTTACAATCTATCGCAGAATCGTTTTACAATAACCTTTTGGAGGAGGAATGAATCATGGTATACTTTGGATTAGTCGCTTTATTAATCGTTATTACACCGCTGCACCGTTACGTTCTCGCTAACCGCCAAGCATTTTGGTTAGGAACGCTGATGCCCCTACTTTGGGTGGGCACTAACGTGTTGTTGGCCAACTTAATGCCCTTGGAACACCAAGACATTTTGTTGGCGGTTCTCGGCAGCCTCCTCCTTCTATCGAGCTGGGTTGCGGCCCGCATCGACCGTACAGAACAACAATTGCAAGTGTCACGCCACCATAAGGTCGCCACGAAATAACGGTTAGTCACACTGCAATGAGGTGAAGAAAATGCAGTTCAACTTTAATAGTACGGAGCCGATCTACTTGCAAGTTGCGGATCAAATTGAAGAAGCAATTTTCACGCAGACCTTCGTTGAGGGCGAACAAATCCCTTCGACGACCGAAATCTCCAAAGAATTTCATATTAACCCGGCAACCGTGCTCAAAGGAATGAACATCCTCGTTGATGCCAACCTAATTGAGAAACGGCGTGGCGTTGGCATGTTCGTCATTGCCGGTGCCCAGGCCCGAATTGTCGAAAAACGACGTGACCAGTTTTATACCGATTACGTTAAAAAATTGGTGAGTGAAGCTAAAAAACTCCACATCACACAAGCAGAATTAGCCAAACTAATCGAACGGGGGTTTTCCGCATCATGAGCATTCAAGTTCAAGGCGTACAACAATCATTTCATGGCCATACGATTTTAGAGGACCTAAACTTAACCCTAGAACCTAATAAGATTTACGGGTTACTTGGTCGTAACGGTGCCGGTAAAAGTACACTTTTAAACATCATTAGTAATCGCATTCGACCAACCCACGGTACCGTCACGCTGGATGGCGAATCGATGCACGATAACGACCACACGCTAGGCAAAATTTACCTCATGAGTGAGGTAAACATGTACCCCGAGCGAAGCCGGGTCAAGAACTTGTTCAAAACGACCCGCTTATTGTACGGTGGTTTCAATGATGCCTACGCGGCAAAGTTAGTGCACGCCTTTGGACTCGACATTAACGCTCGTTTCGGAAAGCTTTCAACCGGTTACCGGTCAATTTTCAAGTTGATTATTGCGTTGTGTGTGCCCGTCGACTATGTCTTCCTAGACGAACCAGTCTTAGGATTAGATGCTAATCACCGTGAACTCTTCTACCAAGAACTGATTGAAACTTACAGTGACCAGCCGCGGACGTTCGTGATTTCAACTCATTTGATCGAAGAAATCGCTAATTTAATCGAACACGTCTTTGTCCTTAACGACCATCACATCATCGTTAACGGCGAAGTGCCCGATATTTTAGCCAAGTCCTACACGATTTCCGGACCACAAACGGACGTGGAAGCCTACACCGCTAATCTGAACATCGTCGGCGAAGACCATTTGGGTGGTATCACCGCTCACTACGTCTACGGGGCACTAGAAAACGACCGGCCAATTCCCGATACCGTTAAAGTCGATCACCTTGATTTACAAAAATTGTTCGTCATTTTAACGAACACCAAGGAGGAAGCCACCGCATATGTCAACTAAATTACGCGTAACGACCCGCTACCTACTGATGAATCAGCTTAAAGCGCTTGGTGAAGCATTTTTGGCCGTAATTGCCATTTTCATAATCATCCCGTTCATACTAGCAGTTGTCTCGGGTAACCTTAGCGATTTTTCACTGCCCAATACGATTGCAAACTTCAGCTGGGGCTTCTTGATTGGTGCTTTTATCTTTCTCTATGATTCGTTAACTTACGACAACTTCAAACTATTCATCCAAAACGGGCTTTCACGGAAAACCTTTTGGGCGGCAAAGATTGTCACCACCGCCATCATTGCCGTGATTGGTGAACTGTTTGCTGCCTTTTACCGTTACGCCATTTCCGCGCCAATTTGGGGCATCAGTGCCCACGCAGCGTTAATGAAGACGCCTTACAGTCTGTACGGCAATTTTTTCGGGAGTAATGTTTGGATCAACATTTTGGTTAGTCTCCTATTTACCATTATTTTCTTCATTGCTACTGGGATAACCGGCATGGCCATCGGTGGCGGACTGGCCCTCCTGAGTAAGTGGGGCCAACGTATCGTAATCGTTGTCGTCCCCGTTGTTGCCATCTTTCTGATTGGTTTCGTTGGCAATAGCAGCGCCGACAAACAGGTTCATTATGACTTCACGTGGCTAGCCAACTTACTCAAGTTCTTAATTGGATACCCGCAACACGAGCCTGCCATTGCAGGTTCCTTCAGCCCGGCCGTTCCAATGATCACTATGCTGATTGGCGGTGCCATCATGGCCGCCATCGCATACGGTTTTAACCAACTACTAAAAGTTAAAAATTAATCAAATCAAAAACGTCTTCTACCAAGTCATTTCATGACTGATAGAAGACGTTTTTATTTGACTATTTCGGAATTGCTATCCCTATAAATACTAGGGCATCGCAATTATCCGTTTAAATTACTTTGTCACTTGGGTGTTCATCAAATCGGTCTTAACCACGATAACATCCGTCAACGCATTGCGTTGTACGTAAGTCGTTACAGACCCTTCTAAGACCCGCTCCATCGCATTTAGGCCGGTCGAGCCCATCATGATTAAATCATTGTGGTGATCAGCAACGAAGTCCTGCGAAATAATTGGCTTCGGACTGCCCATGCGAATATGAAAATCGATATCTTCAAACCCGTCTTTTTTGATTTTAGCAACGGTCTCTTTTAAGTAGGCTTCGGAATCCTGAACTAGCTGGTAAGTAATGTCGCCATCGGCTAAACCGGCTAAGTTATACCCAAACTGGCCAGGGTCGACGACGGCTAGGACATCAACGTGTGCTTCGTTACGCTTAGCAACCGCAACCGCCTTGTTGAGAGCAACCTCCGCCTGTTTGGAACCATCCAAGGGAACTAAAATATTCGTATATTCTTGTAACATTTACGCCACACCCTTTCCATCTACTACCTTTATTTTACCATTTATCGCGCCTGAATGCGTTGTCATTTCCATCCCCAAGATGTTTGGGAACGTTAAGTAACGAACCCGGTCACCACTGCTGATCAGTTTTACACAACATTTACACAAACGGCGCCGATTATTTACACGTAGCACCTACAATGTAACTAATCTATGGGGGAGGCGGTTCTGTGTTAGCTTTAAACATTCAACCGGGCATCATTACCAGTCAAACCATCACCGTTAATGAGGAACTTAGCTACCGCGTGACACTAGTAGCCAATCGACATCAGCGGCACTTCACGTTAAAGGTCACTGCCCTGACGTTGCTAGGCGCAACCGTCATTGAGGTGACACACTTTACTGATCTTAGTCAGGCCCGCCATCAATTCACATCAACCGTCACACATCTCGCAAAACCGTAATCTAATTATTTCTTCACGCACTTTTATGGTAGGATAAAACTTATCAAACAAGCCGTGAGTGAGGGTTAATTTTAAACATGGGACAACAATTGCAGCATCTCTGGCACCGTTACAAAAGCGTGCTAGCTTACTTATTTTTTGGCGGTTTAACGACCGTCGTCAACTATCTCGTTTTTTGGATTTTTAACATGTTCTGCTCATACTTAATCGCCAACACGTTCGCTTGGTTCTTATCGGTACTCTTTGCCTATGTGACCAATAAGTTATGGGTTTTCGACGCTAAGACCCCGACCGTCCGCGCACGCCTAAAGGAAGCCACATCTTTCTTTGGGTTCCGCTTATTAAGCTATTTTGTGGACCAGGGTATCATGATTGTCGGGATTTCTTTCTTACACGGCAACGACTTGATCGTCAAATTGATTGATCAAGTTTTAATCGTCGTTTTGAACTGGTTTTTCAGTAAATTGTTTATTTTCAAAGATCGCGATGTTTAAATTAAACGCAGGCTCAAAATGGCAAAACTGTCATTTTGAGCCTGCGTTTAGTTTTAAGCATTCTCTTAAGGTCAGTTTCAGTTTACAATAGAAAAAAACGTTCTAGGAGGAATTGAAAATGACCCTTACCGCTCCAGAGAGTGACTACCTCGTCACCGTTTTAACCAATCAATTATTCAGCTTATTAAGCCGTGTCAACCGCTGGCAAACGCACAGCCTCACCCAACACCAATATGATCAGCAAGTTGAAGAAACGCTAGCCCCCGAACTTAAACTACTGACCCAACTCGCTTTAAAGCTCCAACCAACTGTCGCAGATCAAGATCAGCTAGGCGCGCTCAACGCCGGCATTGCCAAGTTAACGGCGGCCACGACCTACCAGTTGACCGCGACCCAATTAGATCAAGCCAACGAACGGCGCATGAATCGCCACTACCGCCATTAAATCGTCACCGTCAACCATGGGGCGCATATTTAACAGAAAATTCAAATTTCGATCACGGGATAGCTATTTTTAGTCGCTACAATAGAGTTATAAATTAATTAACGTGTATCGAAAGAAGGAGGGCCCCCATGTTTTTAATTGTTTATTGTACACTCGCAATCGCAGTTTTCTTTTGGCTGTTTGGTTTTATTAAAGCCGCCGTTATCACTGCGTTATTAACCCTGGCCATGGTTGCTTACTCCTTCATCCGGCGCCAGATCAACCGGCGCCGGCTTCTGAAGCAACGCACCGCAACCAACAAATCTCGTTAACTATGCGTTCTTGAAATTTAACAACAAAAACCGTCGCCGTGTGAAGTTTTCATACGGCGACGGTTTTTTGTTGTTAAACTTGGATCCGCATTCAAGTCACTAACGACTGGCTTGCGCGATACAAGTTACGATGTTATCCACGGCTTTGTGCACATATTTAGGATCCGTGGCCAAGTTCAGCCGAACAAAGCCCTGATCCGCAGCACTAAACCACTCACCATAGTCCACGGCCAATCCACACTGGTCCTGAATAAATTGACGCGTTGCTTCGGGCTGAACGTATGCTCGGAGATCTAACCAGGTCAAGTACGTCCCTTGAAGATCAGCAATCGTGATCTTAGGCGCATGTTCAGCTAATTGAGACTTCAGATAATGATAATTATCCCGCACAATGGCTAAAATATGGTCCAACCATTCCGCGCCGTACTCGTAAGCTGCCTGCCCTGCCGTTTGGCCCAACACGTTAACTTCTGTCTGGCTCAAACGGTTAATTTTGGCATCATATTGCGCCCGTAACATTTCGTTTGGAATAATGACGTGGGAATTCAGCAAGCAAGCTAAATTAAACGTTTTGGACGGCGCGTTGAGCACGATCACCCGGTCAGCAAAACGACCGTTTGCAATACTTAACGCTGAAACAAACGGGTGTTGCTCCCGGTCAATTTCGATGTCCTGATGAATTTCATCCGAAACCACTAACACGTCGTACTGCTCACATAACGCCAATAACTTGGTTTCCTCTTCCGGCGTCCAGATGCGACCCACTGGATTATGGGGTGAACATTGAATAAATAGCCGGACTTCATTGGCCTTAATCTTTGCTTCCACGTCCTCAAAGTCAATCGTGTAGTGTCCCTGATCATTGTGGAGTTCAGAGGTCACTAATTGCCGATGATTGTCCTGAATGGCGTTAAAGAATGGGTAGTAGACTGGCGTTAAAATCAGCACACCGTCCCCTGGCTGAGTGTACGTATTCACTAAGGCGTACAGCGAATTGACGACTCCCGAACCAAACCGAATCCAGTCCTTTTGCAACGTCAAGCCGTGACGCGCTTGCTCCCAATTCATGAAGGCTTGGTAATAACTGTCCGGCGTATACGAATACCCATAAATTCCATGGGCAACCCGTTGTGTTAGGGCGGCCGTCACTTGTTCGGGCACCTTAAACTCCATATCGGCGACCCACATTGCAATGAGGTTTGGATTACCATAACGTTCGTCCAGCGCATCCCACTTCAAAGAATTCGTGTTGGCACGGTTAGTCGCATATTGTTCAATAAACGTCGCTTGATCCATTAAAAATCTTCCTTTCACGAGGAGAGACCCAAAGCAGTGCATCACCGACTTCTAACAGGTTCCAAAGGACTAAAGAAAGCCTGGGACTCGTCCCGGGCTTTCATAGCGACCGTGACCTAAGTCGTACCACTGTTTTTCTCATCATCATCTCATTTTAAGCTGTTTTTAACGTACACCGGCCACCAGCAATTGTCAACCAACTCAGAAACGTCAGCGGACCTCGTTATCCCAAGGTGCCTGTTTTGACAACGTGTAAGCCGTTACTAACTGATCCGCGACCGGAAACGCCCCAGTCATTAAAAAACGCTTAGCCTGCATCACAGCCGGTGAACTGTTGCGCCAGTTAAGCTGAGTCAGTGGCACCCGGACGGCCCCAGCTGATAAAGCCGTTGTATAAGCCGGACGCTCAGTCAATAGTTGCCCGCCCACCGGTTCTAATAAATAAAAAATATTAACCATCATGATTGGCAGACCAAGTGACACTAACGTGGGTAACTCAAACTGAACCGTACCGAGTTGCTGCGCAATCACAGTCGTTAAGCCAGTCTGTAGTTTGGTAATATGACTTACTGTCATACTTAGTGCAACCCCTGGTGTCAGTGGTGCGGTTGCCAAATCATAACGGTTTTTAAATGGTCCCGTTAAACATTTATTTACGATCATCGTTTGCTGATCACCGATAATGCCACAAACGAATAGCGGTGTGCCTTGTTCGCTAATCATTGGTTCGCTTCCTTCTATCGCTCATCATTAAGATTAAACAGATAAACTAATCATTCTATAAAAATATAACACATTCATTTTACCTCATTATAAAAATAACCATAGTAAAAAAGCGTCGTATAATAAATATTTTCTATTTTTAACATTGAACCCCGGTCTATACTGATCTAACTGAGCCGTATTTTAAGAACAATCAACCGCCTGCCCGTCTCTACTGTCAAAAAAACGGCTACGGGATAATTTCCCGTAGTCGTTTTAACGTCTTATTGAGTTTGAATATCCGTTGTATTGATAAATGATTGTGCAGGCACGCGAATTAACCACCGGGTCATCGCCTGATGGCCAACGTGGATCCCTAGGCCGTTCCAAAAATTAGGCTTGTACGTTGCAGTCATTTTGACCACGTACGCCTGCTCGTGATGCCGATCCATCTTAGTTAAAGCTTTTTGTGACCACGGAATTCCCGCGTCCGCCACTTTAACCTGTTTCAAATCGCTAACCACCGTTGCCTTATTACTAGAAACGGTGTACTTGGCCCCGTTGATCCAGTAATGATAAATATGCACCGGCTTGTCCTTCGTTCCACGGTCCACCGCAACGTAATAAGAAGCCGAACCATTATTGCCGACCCTTAAGACTAACGGCTCGTACTTATAAGTGACCTTAACCCCTTTAGCATCGGTCAAATCGACTTGATGATTAAACGTTGCGTAGCCCATACCAGCTAGCAAACCGATACTAATGATCAGCTCACCAATCGTAATGAATAAACTGTTCCATTCAAACGTGTGCTTGCGTTCAACAATCATTTTAATCCGGCGAACACGGATATTATGAAATACCCACACAACCAGTACCAAGACAATTATCCAAGCAATGATTCCAATCCAGTTCCACGCAGAAGTCATTGATAGGCCAACCCTTTCCCTGTTACATTATTATTATGACCTAATTGTAAATAATTCACCCCTAAATAACAAGTCATCCTCTCAAAATATCGTCAGTTTAAAACGCCTCTGATTGTGAAAAAAATCACTGAAGTCTCACAAATGTAATCGAATTCATGGTAAAATAATGTTATTAACTTGTAGAAAGAAGGATTACCAATGATCGCATCACTTATTTATTGGGTTGTTGTGGTTGGCTTAATCGTCTGGGGTGTTTGGATGGCGATTTTGTCCGCTTACTGGGCAGGCCAAAAACAAAACGGCAATATTTTCTTTATTGCAATTATGAATACCTTAGGTTTAATTGCCGGCTTACTCGTTTGGTGGGTCTTTAATAACCAGAACTGGCAATACTACTGGTTATCAAGTACGGTTCAAACGACCAACCTCTTAGGGATCATCTTGATCTGCTACGTTGTCTTGATCGTTATCGAATTTATTCAAGGTCGCGCTATCAAACCAGCCGCAGCTAAATAATGATTCAACCACAAAAGTCTGGGACAAGTTCCTAGACTTTTTTTGTGGCTTCAAATGCTTTTTAATCGTAACGTTCCTCACAAGGCCGTTCATCCACCTTGTCTTAGTCAGATAGCGATTCTGTTCAGTAAAAACAAACGACCCTTTTCAACTCATAAACTGATAACGTGAGTTAAACTTGTCTTATCTAAGGAGGAATCGTAATGGCAGTATTTACAGACGTAGAAAAAATCAAGATTTTTAGTGACCTCGTTAAGATCAAATCGGTCAACGACAACGAAGCAGAAGTGGCAAAGTACTTACAACAATTATTAGCTGACCACGGGATTCAATCAAGTTTGATGCCTATCAGTGAAGGGCGTGCTAACCTGGTTGCGGAAATTGGCACCACCGGCCCCGTCTTAGGAATTTCTGGACACATGGATGTCGTAGCACCGGGTGACCTAGATGCTTGGGATAGTGATCCCTTCACCTTAACTGAACGTGACGGTCGCCTCTATGGTCGCGGTGCGACGGACATGAAATCCGGTCTGGCTGCCATGGTCATTGCCATGATTGAAATCAACGCCGCTCATACCTTGACGCACGGCAAAATTCGTTTGATGGCAACAATTGCTGAAGAAGTCGGCGAGACCGGCTCCCAGAACTTTTACGAAGCGGGCACGATGAACGACGTCGACGCCCTGTTGATTGGCGAACCATCCGGCTATAACGTCGCTTTTGCTCACAAGGGGTCAATTGATATTAAACTCACGTCAACCGGGAAAGCCGCCCACAGCTCAATGCCAGAACAAGGTTACAACGCCTTGGACCCGCTGCTCGAAGTGCTTTATCACGCCAACCACACTTTCCGGGAATCCACGTTAACCAACGCTTTGATGGGCCCATTAGTGTTTAACGCCACCGTGGTCAATGGCGGTGACCAGGTGAATTCGATTCCTGCCAGCGCCGAGGCTGATATCAATATTCGCTCAATTCCTGAATTCGATAACGACGTCGCGATTGCAACCCTTCAAAAACTTGTCGACCAACAAAATGAACAAGGTGCAAACCTCGCCATGGACGTCTTCATGTCGCAGCCTTCCGTTGAATCACCCAAGGATACCAAACTCAGTGATTTAGCCGTTCAATTGGGAGAACCCTACGCCGGCCAACCAATTCCTAAACTCGCCATTCCCGCTGTGACCGATGCATCCAACTTATTAAAGGACAAGGGCCCTGATTTTCCATTTATCATGTTTGGCCCCGGTAACCAAACACCCCATCAGGTCAACGAAAATATCGACAAACAGATGTACCTTGATTTCATCCACTTATACGAAGAACTGTTCGTCACCTATTTGAAGTAATTACGTGGTTCTCAAAAAGTGTCATGCTAAACAAATCGTGCGGTAAGCCCACTTTAGGTTTACCGCACGATTTGTTTATTTTTAACTAAAGGTTGAAAGTTAAATTTAGAGATTGATTACTGTTGTATCAGTGTTTAGACTAATACAAATTAACTACCTGGAAGTTAGTCCGGTTGCCACTGATGACCTCCGATTATCCAAATCAAAACAGTAAATCTGTTTTTAGCGCAGTCGGGTAGCCTTGGTGTGCTGTGTCGGCAAGATTGGCAGGCGTTTCTTATCTGCCAATCTTGCAGGGCGATGCAAAGACGCGGGTTATCGGCTTTGCACCGAGGTTGCAGACCGCACTATGGCTGCGACCGTCCCCCATAGCACACTAGGGCTACCCGATGGAGCGGATAATTTAGGAATGACTATCACTACCGTTACGGCGTCAATCGCAATTTTAGACTTTTCAACCTTTAGTTTTTAATTGATACTAACCTCAAAACCACCAGCCAACAATTGATGCTCATGGACGCCCACACTCAGTACAGCCGGTGTGGCACTAGCTGCAACTGCGGTGGTTCCTAAATTAAACCGACCGCTGATCAACTGAGTTGCGCTTTGACGGTTTAAGGTTAAGCACTGCCCCTCAATCTTCCAGCTCAACTCGTCACTCGCCAGCGCCGACGCATGTGCCCGTCGAAATCCAACAAGTTGCTTGACAAACGCCTTTAACGCTAGTTCATCAGCATTCGGCTGCCAATTCATACACCGCCGGTTGTCCGGATCAGCCCCACCGGCGACCCCGACTTCGGTCCCGTAATACAAACAAGGACTCCCGGGTAACAACATCAGTAAGGTTAACGCAGCCTGCAACTTGGTGACATCCCCATTCAAAGTCGTCAATAACCGTGGCGTGTCATGAGTATCGATCGCGTTAAACATCGCTTGCTGGTTAGGCAATCGGTATTGCGTCAATTGCAAGTTAGTCTTACCAACGTATTCCTTTAGACTGAGCTCGTGGTTAAACAGGGCCGGAATCGGCTGTGTCAACGGATAATTCATCACCGCGTTGAACTGGCCATTATTGACCAACGCTTGACTGCTGTGCCAAGCCTCACCTAATAAATAGATATCTGGTTTGACTGCCCGTAACGCCCCGCAGAGTTTCCGCCAAAAGCCATGGTCGACTTCATCGGCAACGTCAAAACGCCAAGCGTCAATGCCGAATTGCTCGACCCAGTATTTCGTGACGCTGATCAAGTAATCTTGCACCGCTGGATTTTGCGTGTTCACTTTTGGCATGGCCGCCCCGGTTGCAAACGTTTCATAATTTAATTGGTGCGTCTGCGGATCACGTCCAACTGGCCACCCATGAATGTGGAACCAGTCCGCAAATCGGGATTGTTGACCGTTTTTAATAACGTCTTGCCACTGTGGCGACTGTTCCCCAAAGTGATTAAACACGGCATCCAGCATAACTTTAATGCCCCGTTCATGTGCACCATCGACTAAGGCCTGAAAATCAGCCTTGGTGCCAAAGTGAGGGTCAATTTCAAAGTGATCGATCGTATCATACTTGTGGTTAGACGGCGAAGTAAAGATGGGACAGAGGTACAACCCGTTGATCCCTAAATCGGCCAAGTCGTCTAAATGATCGATCACGCCCTTTAAATCACCACCATAAAACGACTCACGGCGAACGGGGCCTTGCCCCCACGCCGTCACGTTAGCGGGATCGTTGGTTACGTCACCGTTGGCAAACCGTTCGGGGAATATCTGATACCAAACCGTATTCTTGACCCATTCCGGTGGTAACTCCGCGTCACTAACGTGTAAGTAGGGTAAATGGAAGTAATGTCCAGCCACGGCCCAATTAGTCGCCTGGTCATCAAAGAAGCCGTCGTCGCCATAGCCAATCGTCTGCCCCGACTTGTCAGTAATCCGAAATCCATAGATCAGTCGATTCGTTGGAATCGTCACTGCCAATGTCCAGTACTGATTACTTTGCGTGGCTAGACCACGGTGCATTTCAGTTGTTTGCATCGGGGTTCCTTCCTGCCATAAATACATATCTGCATAAATCATTTCAATTTTAGCAACGTCGTCTAACGCCGTTTTTAAACGAATTGTGACGCAATGATCAGCCAAAATGGCCGTATCTTCACTTTCTGGTCGGTGTAAAATTCCTGCCAATAACATATTAAAAACTCCTTTGTATAGAAAACGGTTACATTTATTGCTAGTCGTAATCGCCATTCTCCGGTAAGTCCCCGGAGATTTGTGGAAAAGGCCCCCATTCCAACATAATTTAGTGTATGATTTAGACAAAATCAATTGAAAGGACGTTCATCCATGGAAACACTTTATCGCAGTACCCGTGAAACTGCAAGCCACACCATGACTAGCTCACAAGCTGTCTTACAAGGGTTAACCCCCGACGGCGGCCTATTTGTGCCGGTCGAATTACCACGGGCCGACTTTGACTTTGATCAACTCGCAACCATGTCTTACCAAGAAGTAGCTTACGAGGTCTTAAAGCTGTTCTTCACCGACTACACGCCAGCCGAGTTGCACGCTTGTATCGATGCCGCTTACGGTGACCAGTTCGACGACCCAGCCATTGCGCCGGTTAAAAAACACGGCGAACCCTACTACCTTGAACTATTTCACGGTCCCACAATCGCGTTTAAGGATTTAGCCCTTCAGATTCTGCCCCACTTAATGACGACCGCCGCCAAGAAAAATCAGCTGACGTCGGAAGTGGTTATTTTGACCGCAACCTCTGGTGATACTGGTAAAGCAGCCATGGCTGGGTTTGCTGACGTTCCTCAGACTAAAATTATCGTTTTCTACCCTAAAGATGGCGTCAGCGCCATTCAAAAACAACAAATGATTACCCAGGCGGGGGCTAACACCTACGTCGTCGCCATCAACGGTAACTTTGACGAAGCCCAAACAAAGGTCAAGGAACTACTTAACGATCCTGATTTACACGCCCAACTGGCAGCTAACCAGTTCCAATTCTCCAGCGCTAATTCCATCAACATTGGCCGGCTCTTCCCACAAGTCGCCTACTACGTTTACGCGTATGCGCAACTGATCAAGCAAGGACAGATTCACAACGGTGACGAAGTCAATTTCAGCGTGCCAACGGGGAACTTCGGCGATATTTTAGCCGGTTACTACGCTAAGCAGTTAGGGACACCCATCCAAAAACTGGTTTGCGCCTCTAACCGTAACAACGTCTTAACCGACTTCTTCAATACGGGAACCTACAATAAGAACCGCGAATTTTTCTTAACCAGTTCGCCTTCGATGGACATTCTCGTATCTAGCAACTTGGAACGGCTCGTCTTTTACCTCACGGGTAGCGACCCCGTTGCAACGGCTAAATTAATGTCTGATCTTAAATCCACTGGTCACTACACACTGACACCAACAATGCGTGCCATGGTTAAAGACTTCTGGGCTGGGTTCGTTACTGAAAATCAGGACCAGAAAGCCATCCAACACGTTTACAAGGCTCACCATTATACGATTGATCCCCATACGGCGGTGGCCACTGCCGTTGCGACCCAGTACCGGGAAGCAACTAAGGATAAACGTCCGATGGTGATCGTTTCTACGGCGAGTCCCTATAAGTTCCCACAGGCCGTTTTACGCGCCATTACTGGCCATCCCGTGGACGTGGATGGCCTAGCCGCGGTCGACCAACTCCACGACCTCATTCAAACGCCAATCCCGGCTACGGTCGAAAATTTACGGCAAGCAACCGTCAAACATGACCAAGTCACCGATCCGGCTACAATGGGTACCACGATCAAGACCATTTTAAAACTTAGGTAGAAAGTGTGACAGGATATGATTACGACCATTGCTTTAGATTTAGATAATACGCTGCTGACGTCTGATAAGACGATTGCGCCCCGAACCGAGCACATCTTAAAAAAACTTCACGCTGATGGCAAACGAATTGTTTTGTGTACGGGACGCCCCATCAAGGCCATCCAACCATTTTTAAAACAGTTAGGGTTAACCCAACCGGACGACTACGCCATTACTTTTAACGGCGGACTGGTTCAACAAACTACGACCGGTAAAATTCTTGCGCGGACCAGTGTCACTAAGGCAGACTTACAACCACTATTTGAAAACGCTCAAAAAAATGGCTTCCATTTAGACGTAATCGACTTGCAACAAGTTTATTCCATCATGGACCTTGGCAAATCGCCGTACGAGGATTTCATTAACGGGCTAATGCCATTTCAAAATGTCAACTTTGCCGACCTCCCTGCGGATACTCAGTTCGGGAAAGTCGTCAGTGCCGGTAAGGACGCCAAAGCGATTCAGGCTAGCCTGCCTACTAGTATTACTAATTTCTTTCACGTGGTCCCGTCACGGCGCACCTTGCTGGAATTCTTGCCACCACACACTGATAAATCCAGCGGCTTAAAGTCCCTACTCGGACACTTCGATGAAGGCTTTGACCAACTGATGGCCTTCGGTGACGAGGAAAATGACCTCGGCATGTTAACCGCCGCTAAAGTGGGCGTCGCAATGGCCAACGCCATTCCTGCCGTTAAAGCGGCAACGACGCACGCGACACTTAGTAACGACGAAGATGGCGTTGCCGTCTTCTTGGAAAAGTATTTCAAATTGTAATCCGGATCAAGAGGTCTTCCGTATGAAAAATTTCATGCGGGAGACCTCTTTGACTAACCAGTTTAAAACGAAAATCCACTCGAAATTGTCCCTCTCGGAAGTTAGTCAATTAATCCAAACGTGCCAAATACCTTCTGAGGCTGGTCCATCAACCAAAATTCAGGTTGTTCCCACCCCTTTACAAGGTTTATAGTATATGAGTTAATTAAACGTAATGTTACTTAACTTAAATTCATAACAAAATTTATTCGGGAGCCGAAAAAAATGCAATTACTTATTAATATCGTCCCCAATGAAACCATTTCTTGGGACCGATTATTTCAACTAGGTGCTGCCATTGAGGCCCAACGATTTGCGGGTGTCACAACGAACCTACAATTAACCGCAGATCAAGAATTGACGGCCGACCACCAGTCAAAATTAGCCGCTTTAGCTATCACCGTTCAAGATAAACCACAGTTACCAACTGCTAAGCACAGCTATGTCTTGAATTTACGTGAAAACAACGTGTTATTACCCGGCGCCCTAGCCCAGTGGCAGAGCGTCACGACCAAACACGCGCATACGCCAATCAGCTTAGCGACCTTCGATAACCAGTCATCTTTAGATGAACAGATCTCTGACTATTTAATGATTCACGCTAATAATTCCCTACTAACGACGTACCACCAGCTTTCAAAGTCCGACAGCGTTTGGCCACAACTATGGGGCCTTCAAAATTACTCCGTCAGAAGTAACCTCAAAAACTTCCGACTTTTTTCACAGCGCTTACGGCCAACCGGGGTCCTTTTGCCCGCAGACCAAATTAGCTCGGATTACCCACTGGCGTCGATCGCACAAAATCTCCAATTACTTAGTCAGCACACGGAAATTGTTCGGTTACACGTTCCAACCATTCAAAATGGTCAGTGGAACCGTGACACACCGTTCATCTGGTTCAATCAGCTTCAGGCAGCTACTAAGGTGCCATTGCCCATTGATTGGGAACCAGCTTTTGCCCGCTACTGTCGTTCACAATTACGAAAATTACTAAATAACACTGAAGAAAACCACTTGACTCAAGATCAGCAGACCGTCATCAGCGAACAGCTCGACCAATTTTCTGCTCCAGACGATCAAGACGTCGAAGACTAAGCATCGTTGGTTTTAGATATTATGATTTTTAGAAAGGATCATTTATGTTTTATAGTTTAATTACCCCCTGTCTGCCAAATGAACTTGAGCAGTTACTGGTTTTAAAAAACAATCTAACGCGTCAGACGATGACCGATTTTGAATGGCTGATTGCTTGCAACCAACCCATCGACCTGACCCAGCCAAAATGGCAGGCGCCGTTCCCAATTCGCCAAATCACGTTTACGCCCGCTACTGTTGGGGCCGCACGTAACCAGGCCATGCAAGCGGCCAATGGTGACTGGCTCGTCTTCGTTGATAGCGATGACTATCTCTTACCTAACGCCTTGGCAGATGCCGCTGCCATCATTAGCACTCGTTCAACGGACGTCTTATACGACTTGAACCAGTACCCAACTTACGAACCACACAGTGCCTTTGCCACCAGCCACGAAGCTGACGGCACGCGCGATGACTTGCCAAAATGGGGCGGACGGAAACGTAACCGGCCTAAGCGCCACACGGTTAATTTGCCTGCTGACGCCCTCTTACCAGCCGACCTATCCGTGGATCCACTTGTCATGAACTGGCTTCAACACCGTTACCTTGAACATACCGGGGAACAGCGTTGGGCTGGGCTTAACCGCCAGTTAAAAGTTGCTGGTAAGATTGTGGCCCGCCAATTAGTCGAAGCTCAAGCGTTGAAATTCAACGAGGACAACCCGTTGTACCCCGACGCACCATTCATGTTGCCGTTAATTGCCGCAACGACTAGTACGATTCGGCTGAGCCAACATACTTACGTCCGGGTTAAACATAACGACCCCATTAACCACCCATCGGTTCATCAACTAGATGACCCCACTCGTTGGACTAAACGGGTTCAGGATTGGCAGACGGCACTAGCCACCCAGACACCAGATTCAGAAGGCTTTAACAAGTACGCGGTTCGGGCGCTACACCGTCTCCACCGTTACTTATACGCTGCATTGGCAACTCGAACCGGAACGGTTGCAGAGGAACAACGTGCTGAGCTCTTACCGACTTTACAGCGTTTCTTAAATGACATTCCAGAGACATTGATCAAGGAAACGTTACGTGGTCAGAGTCGTCGGGTCTTACTCACGATTCGCCGCAATGGTAGCTTGCCACAACGTTCAGTTAACCGAATTGTTCGGTTACGTGAGCTTAACCGCGTGCTCCATCGTCGCGGCCGCGGTATCACTAAACTAGCTTACAACTGGTGGTTTACCAAGTTACCAATCAAGCCTAAAACGATTTTTTACGAATCCTTCTTGGGTCGTAACTATTCAGATAGTCCTAAGGCAATCTATGAATACCTGCAACGGACGTATCCCGGCAAGTTCCACCACGTCTGGATCATGAACAAAGGGGTTGAACCTAATCCTGGACATAATCCTAATACGACCGTTGTTAAACGGTTCGGATGGCGATACATGTACTACTTGGCAACGTCGAAGTTCCAAGTGATCAACATGCGTCAACCTAAATGGTTTATCAAACGTCCAGGCACGAAATTCCTATCTACTTGGCATGGGACGCCTCTGAAGCACTTAGTCTTTGATATGGACAACGTGGCCAGTGCCAACCCACTGTACAAAGAGATTTTTTACCATCAGTCCCGGCAATGGGATAATCTGATTGCGGCCAACCAATTCTCAGTTGACGTCTTTGAACACGCCTTTATGTACCCAACTGACCGTATGCTCAAGTCTGGTTACCCACGTAACGATATTCTAAACGCCCCTGACAAAGCGGAACGAACCCGGGCCATTAAAGAAAAGCTGGGGATTCCGTTAGACAAAAAGATCATTCTCTACGCCCCAACTTGGCGTGACGATGATTACTACGGTGTCGGGGACTACAAGTTTACGTTGAAATTGGACATTGCCCGGCTCCGGCGTGAACTTGGTGACGATTACGTGCTGGTCTTACGGACCCACTACTTCATCACTGAACATTTGGACACCACCGACTTCGGCGACTTCGTTTACAATGAATCCAGCTACAGTGACATTTCTGAACTGTACTTGATTTCAGACGTTTTAATCACCGATTATTCGAGTGTCTTCTTCGACTACGCCATTTTAAAACGACCAATTCTCTACTTCGTTTACGATTACGAAAAGTACGGCAGCGTGTTACGGGGCTTCTATCTCAACATGGAGAAAGACTTACCCGGTCCACTGCTTAAAACGAACGATGACGTCTTGGCTGCCTTACACGACCTTCCTGCACTCAATCGTGAATACGCGGACGCTTATCGCAAGTTCAGCGAACGCTTTAACGCTTGGGAAGATGGCCATGCCAGTGAACGCGTCGTTAACGATTTCTTCGGCGATGCCTTACCAGCACCGCGCACTAAATAATTGCATTTCTTGTAAAACAGCGGATTATAAAGTTTGGGGTTAATGCCCCAAACTTTTTTTCTTACTTAATAGTCAAACAATGAGGGATTACTAATGGAAACACCACGGATCTTGCCATCGACCTTAACGGATGGCACTTTTACAACTATTTTTGATGATGAAGACCACTTACTCAGTCAGTGCCGAATCAGCGATACGACGCTTCCTGCAATCAACTTCGCACACCCGATGCTCGATCATGTCATTTTTGAAAACGTCGTGTTCACTAACCAGACCATTGAGCGGTTAGAAATCACGGACGCTATTTTTAACAAATGCGATTTTTCCAACTGTCACTTTGAAAAAGCCAATATGCTGCGTACTCAATTTACGAATTGTAAAATGGTTGGGCTCGATTTGACCGGCGCAATTTTAAATAACGTTTCTTTTGACTACTGTCGACTTGACCTGGCACTCCTCTGTGAAATGCAGCTAAAAACGACCCACTTTAACGATTGCCAACTGATTGATGCGAGTATCATGGCTGATCGACTCACGAAGGTTCAATTCAACCGTTGTGACCTCGATAAGGCGTCTTTCAGCGAAACGCGGCTCAAAAACGTTGACCTCAGCAGTTGCCAATTTGACCAACTTGAACTGGACCCTGAGTTAGTCCGGGGCATGCAGGTTAACTTATACCAAGCTGCTAGTTTGGCCGCAAGTCTTAACGGTATTCATGTCAAATAGGGCTATCCGCTTCGTCACTAATCGTGCAAATACTTTTAGGCCCCACTTTCAGCATTTAACCAAACGAGGTAACGCAAATGACTCACTATCAATTTTATTATTCCAGGTGGCATTTTTTAGGCACACTACTAACTGGATTTGGCCTCATCATGGTCGGTTTAGCCTTAGTCCTCATGAAGCGCTGGTGGTTTCTTACTCTAGGCGTTGCACTAATTTTGCTTGGACTGTTTGCCCAACTAATCATCCTTCACCGCCTATTGACTAACCCCGTGGTTTTAGACGTTGGCCCAAAAGGCATTGCTTACCGCTACGGGACCTTCAGTAATAAAAAATTGATTTGGCTCCCCTGGGCTAATGTTCAGGATATCAAGTTGGGGGACATCACCTATGAACGCTACGGTGCCGACGTTCCCCTTCCCGTGAAGCTTGAATACATTACCATCATCGTAACGGACGGCTTTTTAAAGGATTACAGCATGTTTAAAGACAACATTTTCATTACTGGCAACGAGTTGCGAATTACTACGAGTAACCTTCGCAAGTTCAATGCGAAGGATTTATTAGCCGGTCTTAAGGCCAATCGTTAACTCATTAAAAATAAACTAACGCCCACTGAAATCTTGATGAACATCATCAAAGCTTCAGCAGGCGTTAGTTTTACTCTGACAACAAAAACTTGCCACTCTTTTATGATTAATCTAATTTAAACAAAATCCGATCACTCGTCAGCGATGAACCGCACGCCCCGCAACGGATTTCCAGCCGCAACTAGATCAAGATCTAAGTTCATCTTTTTTCTCCCGGACGAATAAAGTTCAAATACCAAGTCAACGCACAAATACCTTGCGCTGAACGGATCTTGCCATCCTTGATTAGCGCAATGACCTTCGTTAATGGGACCAGTTGCGTATTAACATATTCGTCATGGTCAAAATGCTTGGCGGCGTGTTCACTTGGGTCAATATGCGTCAAAATCAAACTGACGGTTTCATTCGTGAACCCTTCTGAAGAGCTGATTGCGGTCATCACTTGTGGGTCATGCGCAACGTACCCCGTCTCTTCTTGAAGCTCCCGTTTTGCTGCCGTTAACGGATCTTCACCTTCATTGATTAGTCCCGCTGGTAACCCAATTGTCTCGGCATTGCGACCAACCCGGTATTCTGACCCGAGGACGACTTGGTCATCGTCGGTCATGGCGAGAATCGTTACCGCGTTACCATGATCAATGAGGTCTCGTTCAACCTTTAGACCATCCGGTGTTTCAATTTCTTGTTTGACTAAGTTAAAAATGGGGCCTTGATAGACCGGCGTCTGCTTTAAGATTTTGCCCGTCCGTCCGACCTTTTCAAAAATATCTGACATTGTTGCTTACCTCTTATCTATATTAATCAGCTGCCGGTGGTAACATCTTGCGAATTCCACCGCGCGGGTCGGAAACGTCACCGCGATACCTCGGAATCAAATGAATATGACAATGCATGACCGTTTGGCCCGCATCCGGCCCGACGTTAATGCCAAGGTTATACCCATCCGGGTGATAACGCTCGTCCAAATAAGCCTTGGCTTGCGTCACCAAATCAAACATGGCGTCCCTCACAACTGGGGGGACCTCGAAAAAGGTGGCGTAGTGCTGCTTTGGAATAATCAACAAGTGCCCTCGCCTAACCGGATGAATATCATAAAAAGCCGCCGCCAACTCATTTTCTAATACGTATGGTTGCGGTTGACAAAAAAGACACTGCAAGCCTTCATCCCCTTACTTTTCTAACCAGCCACCATCCACGGGCGTTACCGTGCCGTGAATATAATCGGCGTGCCGACTCGCCAAAAATAACGTTAGGTCAGCCACTTCTTCTGGCTGGGCCCAGCGCTTAGCTGGCGTTTCACTAGCAACCCATTTGGCCATCTTACCGTCACCCGCAAAGTCTGCTGCGTTCATCGGGGTATCAATCGCACCGGGCGCAATACAATTAGCGCGAATCCCTTGCGCCGCGTAATCCAGATCCAGCTGCTTCGTATAACCAATAATGGCGTGCTTAGCTGCAGTATAAGCCGCACCACCGCCACCACCAACGAGACCGGCAATCGATGCCATGTTCACGAAGACGCCGTGTTGACGCTTGAGCATCGCTGGTAAAATCGCATTGGTAACCAGAAACTGACTTGTCAGGTCGGTCGCCAAGATATCTTGCCAAATAGCTAAGTCAATGGCCAGTGTCGGCTGATAGCCGTCTAGCTTACCAGCCGTATTGCAGACGATTTGGGGGGCGCCTAAAGCCGTGATTCCCGCTTGAATCGCGTGGCTCAACGCGGCTGCATCCCGCACATCCGCCACTTGAATACTCAGTCCATTACCTTCTAAATCAACGGGGTGTTGGTCAATCGCAATAACGGCCGCACCCTGTGCCAAAAAAGCTTGAACTTGTGCCCGTCCAATCCCTGACGCCGCCCCGGTGACTAGGACCGTTTGGCCTTCAAATTCCGTGAATTTCATTAGTCAACGAGTTGCCAGTCAGTGGCCAAAATATCACAATCCGTCGGTGACCACATGCTGTACGCTTCATCCGCCGTTTTAATTAAGAAATACGGGTTCAACGGGTCCCCTTCAAACGTGGTCTTAGCTTGCAGGATCACGAAGAGTTCAGTCCCTTCCCAGCCGGTCCGAACCGCCTTTTTACCAGCTTTTAATTCGGGTAAGATTGCTTCAAATGTCATATTGATTTCCTCCATTTTCTAATTACCCAAATCGTATCATATTCGCACTTTCAGGAACAGGTTTAAAATTTGTACCAACAAATTATGCTTTATGGCTGGTATGGACCAATTAAATATGCGATAATGAAAGCGAATACAGAAAGCTAACTAATTTTTGGAGGGATTTATTTATGAGTAAACTTGGTGTCTCCGTCTATCCAGAACGGTCAACATTCAAAAAGGACGCTGCCTACTTAGATTTAGCAGCTAAATATGGTTACAAGCGGGTCTTCACGTCACTACTTGAAATCAAGGGTAATCAGGATGAAGTTGTCAGCAACTTCAAGAAAGTCATCACTTACGCCAACAAATTAGGCTTACAAGTGATGGTCGACGTTAACCCCGGCTTATTTAAACAACTCGGCGTTTCCTACGACGACCTGTCATTTTTCCACGACTTAGGTGCCTGGGGCGTTCGTTTAGACCTCGGGTTCACCGGTCAAGAAGAAGCCCGGATGACTCACAACGAATACGGCTTGAAAATCGAAGTAAACATGTCTAAGGGGACCCATTACGTGGATACCATCATGGACTATTCCCCCGAAAAAGATAACTTACTCGGATCACACAACTTCTACCCACAACAATACACCGGACTAGGTCACGACTACTTTGTTCAGACTTCTGAACAATACCGTCAATATGGGATCAACACGGCCGCCTTCATTTCTTCTAACGATGCGACTTACGGTCCTTGGCCAATGCAAGACGGGCTGTGCACCCTTGAAGAACACCGGGGCTTAGCCATTGCAGCACAAGCACAACATCTTAAAATGACTGGTTTGATTGACGACGTCTTGATTGGCAACGCGTATGCCAGCGAAGCCGAATTGAAAGCCGTTAGCGACGTCTTCTTCAGTCCTTACCCACTCTTACACGTGGACACCGTTGATGACTTGACGGCCGTTGAAGACAAAATCCTCTTTGCCCAGCCCCAAACTTACCGGGGTGACTTCTCTGATTACGTCATCCGGTCCTCACAGACCCGGGTGATTTATAAGGATGAAGCTTTCCCTGCACACCATACCGACGACGTTAAAGCCGGCGATGTCTTAATCGATAACGATGGCTACGGTCAATACAAAGGCGAATTACAAATCGCCCGCCGTGATTTCAAGAACACCGGTCGGATCAACGTGGTTGGTCACGTCGTCACTAGCGATGCGCTATGCTTAGACTTATTACAACCATGGGCAGATTTCAAATTCGTCGCAGCTAAATAATAACGTCAAGGGGGGCACCTTAATGACTGCAGATTACCGGTTAACAACCGACGCCGACCGAGAGAAATTCTATCAGCTTTACCAATACGCTTTTAATAATCAGGACTCGCCGACTCGCCGGGCTTTCTTTATGGATCGCTACCAACACGGCTGGATCTATGGTCTCCATGACCAGGACCGACTCGTCAGCGGCCTATACAGTCTCCCCTTAGAAGTGAATTTTCACGGCGTCAAGTACGCCATGCACGGCATCGGTGACGTCATGAGCGCACCGGAATACGCTGGCAAAGGTGGCGCTGGTAAATTACTGACCACGGCCTTAGAAGCTATGGCAGCTAACCACGTGCCGTTATCCTACTTGGCGCCATTTTCCTATGGGTACTACCGTCGCTTCGGTTACGAGCACGTCTTTGACCACTGCCACTACGTGATGGCGGCCAAAGACCTGCCACGAATCAAGCCACACGATTTAACGGGCACGGTTACCCGCTATGGAAACGAAGGCCTTGAACTGATTAATGCCTTTTATGAACAGCAGCCCGCAAATCAGCGTGGCGGTGTTGTTCGGCCGGCTTGGTGGCGTCATTACCTAACCTTGAAGCACAACTGGTCCGTGGCCATTTATCGTAATTCGGCCAACGTTATTGAAGGCTACCTGATTTACGATCGTGAACCAACTAATTTTGCTATTCAGGAATGGTCAACCAGTACTTCGTCCGCATTTGAGCGGTTGGCAAACTTTGTCACTAAGCACGGGACAACTTTTGAAACGTTCAGTTATGAAGCCCCGAGCGCTGACAACCAGCTCGACCTCCTAGCTGATCCGTACACGACCACGGCCACGACAACGCCGTACATGATGGCTCGAATCGTCTTATTGCACGACTTTATCGCCAAGTATCCGTTCACCGCTGACGTTGCGCCGATTCGGCTTGCCGTTAGTGACGACACCCTTGCGCTTAATCAAGGCATCTGGGAGTTATCCCGGCATCAGCAGGTCGTCACGTTCAACCGGGTCAGTCCCGCAACGACCGGCCAGTCCGACTTACAACTATCTATTCAACAACTGACCAAGGCGCTCTTTGGCACCCGCACACTGCTTAGTGCCTTAGAACACGGTCAAATTACTGGTGATACCAACGCTGCCGCTCGCTTAGACACTAGTTTAGTCCACACCCGTCCAGCGTTGATCGATTACTTCTAATTGAAATTACAGTAACAAATTAATTACCTAACAAAAAACGGTATTTCAGAAAAATTTCTGGAATACCGTTTTTCACTCCAATCACTGCTTAGTTTTCATACAAATAACCGCCCTCACGCAGCGTCGCTTGAATCGCAACTAACTGCTCTGGCGTCCGGTAGCCTACCGTGTGCGTGTGGATACCGTCCGTGAGTTCGGATAACAGGTGACCCTGCTGTTTTTGAAGCCGTCCCATGAAGAGATTAATATCGCCTACCGTCCGCAATTCTAGTTCACCACGTAAGCGGCCGTACAGCGGGTGTTCAACGGTCACGTCCTTAATCACGCCACCCGCCTGCACGATTCGCGTCATCTCATCGGCGGCCTCATTCGGAAAATGCCGACAAACCAAGATTGCCGTCGGTTGCACTTCATCTTCCAACTCATAGCCGTGTAACGTCGCAATAATTTTCAACCCGTTAGCCCGCAACAATGAAATGTCACCGACCACCGTTTGGCGACTGACACCCAATTGCTGGGCTAACGTCGTCGCACTAACCGCTAGCGTACTAGTCGATAGCGTTGCTCGTATTTGATCGCGTCGTTCTGATCCTGTCATGACCTCATCTTCTTTACTCATCAATTAGTCCTATTTTACCAGAAAGTCCGTCAACTAAGTGTAACGAATCTTTTCATAACTGAAAAACTATGCTACACTGTTTTCAATTATAAGGGTGTCAAGACACCTAACTAAAGTTGAAAGAGGTTTACCTTATGCGTAATTTGTCGTTACTGACGGACCTGTATGAATTTTCCATGGCGAACGGTTTTCAGCATGACTTACCCGACACGCAAGCCACGTTTGACGTCTTTTATCGTCGCGTTCCCGATGCCGGCAGCTTTGTCATTGCCGCTGGATTGCAACAAGTCGTCGAAGCGTTACAGCAATTTCATTTTAGTTCTGAAGATCTCGCCTACTTCAAGCAGCTTGGTCTCTGGGATGCCGACTTTTTGGCCTACTTGGCCGATTTTCAACTCGACTGTCAAATTCAAGCCGTTGCTGAAGGAACCCCGGTCTTTCCACGCGAACCGTTACTAACGGTGACGGGCCCCATCGCCCAGACGCAATTACTAGAGACCCTCATTTTAAACATCCTAAACCACCAGTCACTGATTGCCACCAAAGCTCGCCGGTTAACTTTTGCCGCTGAAGAACGTCCCATTATGGAATTCGGTGCCCGGCGCGCACAGGGACCTGACAGTGCCATCTACGGTACCCGGGCCGCTGTGATTGGTGGCGCCAAGAGTACCTCCAACGTCTTGGCCGCTAAAGCGTTCAATATTCCTGCCGCTGGTACCATGGCCCACAGTTGGATTGAAGCTTTTCCCGATGAACTGACCGCCTTTCGCAAGTGGGCGGAACGTTATCCGGACAACAGTGCGCTCCTCGTAGATACGTACGACGTTCTCAATTCCGGCATTCCTAACGCCATCACCGTTTTCCAAGAATTACGTGACCGTGGTCATCAACCAGTCGGGATTCGCATTGATTCTGGAGACGTCGCAATTCTTGCCCAGCAGGCGCGTAAAATGTTGAACGCCGCGGGCTTCCCTGAAGCTAAAATCACTATTTCAAACGCGTTGGATGAGACCATCATTACGTCGCTCTTACAACAAGGCGCCCCCATCGACAACTTCGGAATTGGTGAAAAGCTCATCACCAGCGCTTCCGCCCCCGTTTTAAGCGGTGTCTATAAATTAGCTGCTATCGAACGTGACGGTCGCGTCGAGCCTAAGATCAAAGTCAGCGCCAGTCGTGAAAAGCTCACCATTCCTGGTAAAAAGCAGGTTTATCGCTTATACAATGTCGGTACGAAGCAGGCCTTTGCCGACTTGATTGCCCTGACTAACGAAACGATCGTTGGCGCAACGAACTTGGCCGTCTTCAACAGTAACCCACTGAGTGTGGACCATCACCACGTCTTGACGAACTTTGATGCACGACCACTACTAGTACCGGTTACCTTAGAACCCGCGACCCAGCTCAGCGTCCAAGTCATTCAATCAACTAGTCAGGACCAGTTAGCGGAGTTGCCGCGTGCCACGCAACGGCTAGTTAACCCTGACGTTTATCCGGTTTACATGACCGCGGCCCTGGGCCAGTTACAAACGGAACTCCTACACCAAGCGACGGTGTCGGAATAAAATAAGCCAACATAATAAAAGGTGTTTCCCAGGATTCTGAGAAACACCTTTATTGTGGTCAATTATTTTTGGGTTATCACAAACGCTCAGCCAACAAGTCGACACCACGTTGATAGTCCAGCTGACGTTCACTAGTGGGCATCATCTCGCCACCAGTCGCCCAGACAATGTGGGTCACGTTGGGCCCGGCAAACTGTGGAAATACGGTCATCAGGGGCTTAATCGCGGTAAAACCCGCCGCGGCCGACGGTTCTACCGTTAGTTTTTGCGTGTCAATCAGTTCACTGACGTAGGTAAACAAATCGTCATCGTTAAAGGTGACGCTGCCTAACAGTAAGGTCCGCATGATCTTGCCAGCAATCCGTGACGGCCGGCTGACGGCTAACCCGTCCGCGGCCGTTAACCCGTCGAGTCCGATGTCTTGAACCGAAATCCGATGATTCAATTTGGTCATCATCCCCAACGTCACGGACGGCACGTGGACGGGTTCGCAAAAGACGGGATGGATGTTCGCACCCATAATCATCTTGAGGCCAAAGGCGACGCCACTCGGGCTGCCACCAACACCAGCCGGCAAGTACACGACGACGGGGTGATCCGCATCGAGCTTGATTTCTTGCTGTTTTAGCTGGGCTTGCAGCCGGACTGCCGCCACGGCGTACCCGAGAAACAAGTCCGTCGACCCCTCATCATCGACAAAGTGGCAGTGTGGATCGGCCTTGGCCGCTTCCCGTGCCAATGGAATCACACTTGAGAAATCCATGGCAAACTCCTTCACCGTCACGCCGCCAGCCCGTAAACGCGCCTTTTTCCACTCGCGGGCATCATGTGACATGTAGACCGTCGTTTTAAAGCCAAAGCTTGCCGCTGCAATCCCAACACTGAGCGCCAAGTTTCCAGTCGACGCCACGATGACACTGTACTGCGAAAATAGATTATGGTATCGAGGCGTTGCCAAAATACCGTAGTCGTCCATGTACGTTAAGTCCGTCCGTTCCATGGCCACGGTCTCTGCAAACTTGAGCACTTCATAGATACCGCCCCGTGATTTGATTGAACCGGAGACCGGTAACTCACTATCAGCCTTCAGGTACATCTGCCCCATCAATGATTGCCGGTTTAGCATCTCCCACGCCGCCTGCATGCGATCAATATGAACCAATGGGGATTCAATAACTCCGTGGGTCGCCACCGTTTCAGGAAACGCCTTTTCAAGGTACGGCGCAAACCTTTCCCAACGGGCAACGGCATCAAAAATTTGAGCCTGCGATAACGGAAGCTTGGCGGTCTTCCCATAGTCTGGATTTCGCCAAACAATTGGTCGTTTTGCCATTAAATCTTTGATTTGCGGATATTGTTTGATTAACATTTGCTTATCCATTACGCTCAAGTCCTTTACGTCAGATTGACTTACCAGTACCCATTACTTTGACTCGCATTTAACCACAAAGTTTCATGGGATACAAGCTGACACGGCTATGGTACAAAGTACAATTAATGCCCGTCTGAAGCCACTTAACAATCAAATTCAGCCCGTTAGCTTCTGAAAATTATAGCTGATTCTTTCAGTTTCCTAATACTGTTTAACCGAAAAACTAAAGGTAGAAAAGACTAAAGCCGTTATTACTGTCAGATAATCGGAGGTTGCTCCTGATGATATCGGTCGTGAAGGTGGCTTTTGACCGGTGAATTTCCGGTCTTAGGCCACGGACAGTCCGGGACAATTGCGTCTTTTGCAAGTGTTCCAGGCTCGACCCGGTCCCACGACCGCATGTCATCAGGGACAACCGGACTAACTCACAAATATTGAAAAAGCCTCCCAGAAATCAAAACTTCTGAGAGGCTTTTAACTTAATCAGGTGTTATTTTAAATCCGCACCATTAGTCTTGATAACTTTTTGATACCAGTAGAACGAATCCTTCTTAGAACGGTCTAACGTCCCATTGCCTTCATCGTCTTTATCAACGTAGATAAAGCCGTAACGCTTAGACATCTGACCAGTTCCTGCAGAAACTAAGTCAATGCAGCCCCATGGGGTATAGCCAATTAAGTCCACACCGTCTTCGTTGACCGCTTTGATCATCTCGCTAATGTGGGCCCGCAAATAATCGATCCGGTATGGATCATGGATTGAGCCATCAGCTTCAACCTTATCACGCGCACCCAAACCATTTTCAACGATCATCATTGGCTTGTTATAACGGTCCTGTAGCCAGTTCAAAGAATAACGCAAGCCTTCAGGGTCAATTGGCCAATCCCATTCACTCGTCTTGAGGTATGGGTTGTCAACGGCTTCAGTCCCAACAAAGTGGTAACTTGGGTTGTCAGCTTTGCCTTCAACGGTGTTGGAGTTGTAATAACTAAACCCGATGTAGTCAACGGTCCCTTCCTTTAAGACTTGCCGGTCTTCTGCCGTAATATCTGGGCGGAAACCAGTCTGCTTGAAGAAGGCTTCCATGTTCCGTGGGTAGTAACCCCATGATTGAACATCGGCAAACCAGTAACGCCGTTGCATGGCTTTTTCAGCTTGCATGATATCTTGTGGCTTTGCCGTTAGTGGGTAAATTGGGGTCATATTGATCATGTTCCCAATCTTGAAGTCAGGGTTGATTTCGTGACCAATCTTAACGGCTAACGCACTCGCAACCACTTCATAGTGGGCTGCTTGATACATTAAGGCTTCGGCATCGGGATCGTCTGGTTTCAAGACTAACCCAGAGTCAGTCGCCATCAAGAACTGGTTCGTATACGTCGTTTGGTTGTTGATTTCGTTAAAAGTCATCCAGTACTTAACTTTGTTCTTGTAACGTTTGAAGACCGTAGTCGCGTAATGAACAAAGAAGTCGATGACTTTCCGACTCCGCCAACCACCGTATTCTTTAACTAAGTGGTAAGGCATTTCAAAGTGCGCTAGCGTAATTACGGGTTCAATTCCGTATTGATGACAAGTATCGAACATGTCATCGTAAAACTTCAGCCCAGCTTCATTTGGTTCAGTTTCATCACCGTTAGGGAAAATCCGAGTCCAGGCGATTGACGTCCGAAAGCACTTGAAGCCCATTTCAGCAAATAACTTAATATCTTCTTTGTAATGGCCGTAAAAATCAATGCCATCATGGTTCGGGTAGTTTTTCCCAGCAATCACACCATCGGTAATTTCACGGGGAACACCGTTGGCACCAGCCGTCATCACGTCGGCCATGCTGACGCCTTTACCGCCTTCTTGCCAGCCGCCTTCGAGTTGATGGGCAGCAACCGCGCCACCCCATAAAAAGTCTGATCGTAAACCGCTCTTAGTTGTCATCAAAAAATCGTCCTCTCTCTATAAATCTTCACCGTTACTTGCAATGACCTTTTTATACCAGTCAAAGGAATCCTTCTTAGAACGGTCAAAGCTTCCTTGGCCGTTGTCGTCAGCATCCACGTAGATGAAGCCGTAACGTTTGGCCATTTCACCAGTGCTGGCAGAAACTAAGTCAATGCAGCCCCACGGCGTATAACCAATCAAGTCGACCCCGTCTAAGGCAACGGCTTCTTCCATCGCTTTAATGTGATCATGGAAGTAACTGATCCGGTAATCGTCATGCACGCTACCGTCCGCTTCCTTTTTATCGTAGGCACCGAAGCCATTTTCAACGATAAATTGTGGTAAGTGCCACCGGTCTTGCATCCAGTTCATGGCATAGCGCAGACCAGTTGGGTCAATTTGCCAACCCCAGTCAGATTTTTCGACGTATGGGTTTTCAACGAAATCATCCGGCTCTTTGAAATCGTAGTCGGTATCGCCATCCTTGCCCTTGGTAACAAAGGACATGTAATAACTAAAACCAACGTAATCAACCGTACCAGCCTTTAGAGTAGCTAAATCGGCTGCCGTAATATCCATATCAAAGCCCTTACGTTCGAAGTACTTTGGTAACCACTTCGGGTATTCGCCTTGGCAGTGGACGTCGCCAAACCAGTAACGCTTTTGCATCGCCCGTTCCGCCATCATGACGTCACTTGGCTTTGCAGTTAACGGATAAATTGGGCACATGGCGATCATGCAACCAATCTGGAAGTCAGGGTTAATGGCGTGACCAGCCTGAACCGTCAACGCACTAGCGACTAATTCATAATGGGCCGCCTGATACATGGCTTGTTCCCAGTTGTCATCCTTGCCGAGTTCCAATCCAGAGTTTTGAAGTAACGGGTGGGGATCACTCCACGCCGTTTGGTTATTAATTTCGTTAAAGGTCATCCAGTACTTAACCTTGTTCTTGTAACGCTTGAAGACCGTTTTAGCAAAGTGGACGAAGAAATCGATCATCTTACGGTTACCGAAACCACCGTATTCCTTAACTAAATGGTATGGAATTTCAAAGTGGGATAACGTAATGACGGGCTGAATATGGTGCGCTAACAAGTCGTCAAATAAGTCGTCGTAAAATTTCAATCCGGCTTCGTTAGGTTCTTCTTCATCGCCGTTAGGGAAAATCCGGGTCCAGGCGATTGACGTCCGGAAACACTTAAAGCCCATTTCTTCAAATAATTGATCATCTTCAGGATAACGGTGGTAAAAATCATTGCCCCAATGGTTCGGGTAAATTTCACCAGGTTTGACCCCGTCAGTGACTTTACGAGGAACCCCATTACGCCCAGCAGTCATCACGTCAGCGATACTAACGCCCTTACCGCCTTCTTGCCAGCCCCCTTCTAATTGATGGGCAGCGACCGCGCCGCCCCATAGAAATCCTTTGGGCATTTTATATCCAGTTGCCATAAATCGATTACCTCCAAATAAGTTAGCTTACTTTTTGTTTAGAAATTGACCAAATTAGCTTTAAACCGCTAAGCGCCGTGGCCATTATGAGAAAAAGGGGCCTCCACCCAACACCAGTTATGGTATTTGTGTGGAACCCCCAATTAATTAACGATTATTTAGCTTCGTCAGCAGCTAAACGCCGATAAACATCCACAACTTCACCAGCTAAATCGCGGAAGGTAATGGCATTCATGATATGGTCTTGTGAATGAACCAAGAGTAAGGAAACGTGTGTATGTTCCCCTTGTGCTTCCGCCGTTAACATTGAAGTTTGTGAGTTATGTGCTTCAGTTAAGAAGTTATCAGCTTCCTTCAACTTAGCATCCGCCGTGTCAAAGTCGCCTTCTTTAGCAGCCCTGATAGCTTCGAAAGCGGAACTCTTAGCGTTACCGCCATTGACGATCAGACCCATGATTGTTTCGAGACTTGCTTCAGTTTCCTTTGGTGCTTGCGTTTCTTCTGCCATTAACCCTCATCCTTTTAGCCTAAATTTATTAGTTACTTATACAATCAAAATGCCACCGGACCAATAGTGATTAACTACCATGGTCTGGCAGCATCTAAAAATCATTTAGTTAGCTTTTGCAATTGAAGCTTCAGCTTCGCGTAATACCTTTTCACCGTTCATCATGCCGTAATCTTGCATGTTGATAACTTCAACAGGAATTTCAACCCGTTTTTGGAAGTCGCTTAACATGTAACGAACCTGTGGTCCAAGCATTAAGATGTCTGGATTCTTTTCTTCTAACTTAGCATCGGCGTCACTGGCAGCGGTTGCAAAAATTTCTGCATCAATACCGTCTGCTTCAGCAGCCTTCTGCATCTTTGAAACTAATAGTGAAGTTGACATCCCAGCAGCACATACCAACATAATTGTTCTTTCAGCCATAATAAACACGCTCCTAGATAGATTTAAATTAATTTATTTTAGCGGTTGCTTTAGTAAACCGCTTTCATTACAATTAGAATTATAAGTCATGGGTACAAATTTGACAAGCCTTATTAATCAAGTTTACGCAATTTATTTAATTGGTACCCACAAATTATTCTACCGGAAGAAGTGAACCATTATGTATCGTGAGATTGCGACCAAACTCGTCAATGCCATTCAAGATGGCCAATTTGAAACAAAATTACCGACCGAAGCCCAGTTGATGGAACGATTTCATGCCAGCCGTAACACGATTCGTAAAGCAATTGATTTAGTCTATCAACAAGGACTCTTACGACGTGTGCAAGGCAGTGGTTATTTTATTACCAATATTCAGTTAAAACATAAAACGGTCGTGAACCTGTCCGCTCGGTCCATGTTAAATAGTAACTTACATCCCCGTGATCTCGAATCAAAAGTCCTCACCTTTGATACCATTCACGGTGATACCGCGCTCAGTCGTCAACTCGGCATTCCCGTTGACGAAGAACTTTACCGGGTCATTCGGTTACGCTACTGGCATAACCAACTTTACTGTTTAGAAAAGGCCTACTACCTCCGTTCAGTTGTACCTTACTTATCCACTGAAGCCGTAAATTCTTCAATTTGGGACTTTTTAAGTGAGGCGTACGGCATCGGTATCGCTAACAGTGATGACTACCTTTCCCTAACGAATCTATCAGTGGAAGAATCACAATTAATGGGACTCGGCCACGGGGACACCTACATGACCTTAGATTCCTGCAATTATTATAAAAACAACGGCCTCTTAGACTTTTCGCACACCGTCTTTGTCTATCCCGACTTGGCCCTGTATTTTCACACGACCAACTTAGCCAATAATTAAACTGGCTCGACTGTTTTGATATTTGGCCGTTTTTATTAGTCAGTCGGACTGAAACCGTCGCCAATCCTAACATTTAAGCAATTACAATGAACACGCAGCTCCATTAAGCCGTTTTTCTTACACATTACCATTAAGAAAATAATTAAAACATCGATAAAAAAGGGGATTTCACTATAATTTTGTCACAATTTATGACTATAATGGTAAAAGTAACCAAATTTACGATGGAGGAATTAGCGTGTCAGCACCCCTTTTTTCAGTGGTTGTACCTGCGTACAATCAACATAAATTTATGAATAGTTGCTTGGCGAGCTTGCAACGGCAGACCGTTACCGATTTCGAAGTAATTGTCGTCAACGACTGCTCGACCGACGATACTGGTGACCAAATTGCTACCTTCGTTGCACACGACGATCGCTTTCACGTGGTCACCCACCAGCGTAATCGCGGTGTTTCTGCAGCTCGGAACTCCGGTATGGCGGTCGCCAAGGGTAAATACCTCTGTTTCGTTGATGGCGATGACTGGGTTGAGCCGGACTTTTTGGCGAGCTTTCAAGCTGCCTACCAAGCCAACCCCAAGAGTCAATTAGTGGTCTGTGGGCATTTCGGCTACCTTGCCGTTCCAAGTCCCGCTAAAACGTATACTCAGAAAGAATTAATTGCGAATATTAACTTTGGAACGGTTGGTGGTTTTTCGTGGAATAAATGCTTTATTCGTAGCATTATTGCGACCCACCAACTTAAATTTAACGAAGACATTGCCTTTCTCGAAGACCAACTCTTTGCGTTCCGTTACGCTAATTATGTCACTAGTGCGCCATACGTTCCCGCCAAAACTTACCATTACCGTTGGCGCTTCCGTAGTAACCTAGCGCATATTGGTATTCCATTTTTTGCCGCTCGACGCAAGATGATTAAAATTCTCAAACAAGAAAATAAGCAGTTGCTTAGTGAAGATTTGAATAACCAGTAACTTAGGGACACACTGCTCAGTATTTAGGAACCGTGATTAAATTATCATGGTTCCTTTTTGGTATACAACGACTGACTATCTTTAAGTTAGCCGCTCCGTCAATCAGAAGATTAGTATTTTTCGGCGCTTCGCCGGCAGAATCAGTGGGCCATGGGGTCGGCTGCAGACAAAGGACGGTCTTCCGCCTCGCTTGAAAGCCTCAAAGAACGAGTCTTTCAAGTCGCCCCGCACTGTAACCTGGCAAAAAACGCCAGCAAACAGTGCCGACACGGCCCGCTGACTCTGCCGGCTACGCTAAGATTATTTTAAAATAAACCGGTTAAATTTGTCAGCACCCTCAATATAGTTGGAAGTTGCTATGATAAATGTTGCTTTAATCGGACGCTCGGAGGTTGCCACTGATGTCATCAGTCGTGATGGTGGCGTTGGCGCGGCGTTTTTTTGCCGGGCTTACACCACGGACGGTTCGGGACAATTGCGTCTTTTGCAATCGTTCCGGGCGAGGGACTAGACCGCTCCCCAGGCTATCCCCGGTCCCACGACCGCATGTCATCAGTCATGATGATAGTTTTTAATCAATTATTTTTCGCCTTTTTCACCATGAACGGGGCTGGGACAACTATCATTTAAAGCCTATGCCGAGATTGGAGCCAACCGGAATAGCTCATATTTAGTTCAACCTAAATAGTGAGCCAGCAACATTTAATTTCCAATTTCGCCTTTCCAACTTTAGTTAATCATTCTAATGATTTATTCATCCCAAAATAAACGGTTTATTAACAATTAAACACTTGTTCAAATATGTGCTCGGCCTTACAATTGAGCTATATCAATTAACGAAAGGGGTATGCGCATGGCAACGATTCATTTGTACTTAGTTCGACACGGACAAACTGAACTGAACGCCGCGGGTCGGTTACAAGGCATTTACGACTCCAAATTAACCCGCAACGGTATCCGCTCAGCCCAACGACTGTCCCGCATGTTAGCCGACGTTCACTTTGACGCTGCCTATACTAGTGACCTTGGTCGCGCACAACAGACCACCCGCATCATCACCGCACTACACCCCGAAATAAAAAAACCGACAATTGATGTCGGTTTACGTGAATTTAACTTTGGCGGTTTGGAAGGCACTAAAAACCTCTGGATCGTGGGTCAAGTTCGCAAGCAGCTCGGTATGGGAACGTTCGTTAAGCTTGTTTTGAGCAAAGAACGCTTTGCCACCCTGCTTTGGATGTTCAACGCTTTAGATAAGACCCGTGCAGCTGAAACCCTCGTGGGGGTCACCGACCGGATTAGTCGCACCCTTCGCCGTATTTGTCTATTCGAATCACAAGATGGACAAGATAAGAACGTCTTAATCGTTTCTCACGGCTTAGTTTTAAGCGCTTTCCTATATCAAATCAGCCCCAGTGAACTGCCAACCCGATTACTGAAAAATACGAGTGTCAGTCGGGTCGACTACGACGATCGTCAATTTAACTTGATTGACATTAACATTACGCCAACTCGTCGGTCTTAGTAGTTTCCAAACTTTGCGTTTCTTGGTTGCACGTCCGGAATTGAAGCCGGGCCTGAATGCCAAAGAACGCTTTTATTTTGCGTTGCAATTCCTGACCAGTCGCATGAACGACTTCGGAACCCGCACCCGGTGACCCAATGACGATTAGGACCCGACTACTTTTTGCATTTAAATTGGGCGCCACCGTTGATTCCATCGGTGTCACCAACGTCACGGCTTTTTCATTGACTCGGACCTGCGCACACGGAACGTTTAACGCCGTCATATCCCAAGCCTGAATACCCACTGGGTGCCGGTGATCAATCAGTTGAATTAGATCAGCCAGGGCACTTTGTGGATTGGCCACGGCAACGTTTTGTGTCACTAATTGTTTTTCAATTGCCGGGTTAAGCTCACGATTATCCAAATGCTGTAACGAGAGAATAGCTAGCGCCGTCGATTGCGCTGCCGGTAAAATTTCAATTTTCACAGTTATCACTTCCTAAAGACACTTCCACAGTCAAAACCAAACTTTGACCATCAAAATCAGGATTTTCCAAATAATTCTTGGCATTTCCATCCTAAATTTCTTCCCCTTTAAGTGTGCCAAATTTGACGTAAAAGTCAATCACCTGACCCTTAAATGGGGCAAAACTTAACAACTGAAGATTGAAAGATTTAAAATTGTCATCAACAATACAATAACAACAATAGTCACGAGAACATTCTTTTCTTACTGTTCTTCAATCCTTCTAATCCCCCAGTCGTACTTTCCTGTGCGAGTAATTTGGATATTTACATTTTTCCCATCAATTTCAGTGGTGTAACTTGGCATGCTATCTTCTTTCCCCTGATAGCCAGATGTATTCTCAGCTTTAGTTGACTTTGATGTTTGCTTCAGCAAATTATATGTTTTGGCGTCGCTTGCTAATTGTTTCATTTCACTTAAGTCATGCTTACTCAAAATATTATTCGTCTTTTTTGTTACAACACTTGAGATATGGTCATCAGAATTAAGATATACTTCACGCCCCCACAAAGTTACCTTAACAGCAAAAAATAAAATCAATAAAATGGAAATAGCTCCAATAATGATTTTATTGGTTTTCTTAGTCATCATCTTTCCCCCTGTCTTTTTATGATTATCACATAAGTATTCACTGGTAAAAAAAAACAGTTTATTCATGAAAATAGCCCAGTACCTTATTGTCAAAACGACACAAAGATACCGGACTATTTTGAATCTAGAATAAAATGAGTATACTTTTTAGCCTTTAAATTACTATCTAAAGCTAAAAGTTGAAAAGCAAAAATGATTGCTAATTAACTCATATAGTACCATTAAATTTATTAAGCTTGTTTAGTTTATTTTAAAACAATCTTAGCGTAGCCGGCAGAACCAGCTGGCCGTGTCGACACTGTTAGCTGGCGTTTTTGCCAGGTTACAGTGCGGGGCGACTTGAAAGACTCGTCCTTTGAGGATTTCAAGCGAGGCGGAAGACCGTTGTTTGGCCGTAGCCGACCCCACGGCCCACTGATTCTGCCGACGAAGCGCCGAAATATGCTAATTTTCTGATGCTAAGTAGTGCCATAGCAACAATGAACTAGTTCTAGCACTTTCAATCTTTAGATCTAAAGATTAAAAATCACCTGCAAGCTTAGGCTTCTAACTGATACCAACTAGTTTAACGGCTGTTTTTTAAAGTAATTCTCTAAGAACAACGCTAAACCGTCATTATAGTTCGTATCGGTCACGAAGTTCGCCGCCGTCTTAACTTGTGGCAACGCGTTTCCCATGGCAACTGACAAATCAGCCGCTGCCATCATCCCAACATCGTTGAGACCGTCGCCAAAGACAAAGGTATGCGCAGCGTCAACGTTTTGTTCCCGCTGAATCTGCTTAACCGCCGTTCCCTTGTCAGTATTTAAAGGAATCATTTCAATATTATTTGGATTGGATGAAGATAACCGTAATAACTTACTACTGGTTAACTTCTCACGGGCTGAATCTAAGCGCGACATATCTTCACGACTTAAAATCACACCGTTCGTAATTTGGTCTTCAATTTTGGATAACTGCGTAAAGCTCTTCACTTCAGCGTAACCAATCGAAGTCTCACCGGCATCAAAGTTAGCCGCGTTCCGGGCCACAAAGCGTGGAATCTGTTCCGTGTAATAGGCCATTTCTGGTGTAAATAACATCATTGGCAAATTATCACGCCGGGCAATTAGATAAGCCAGTTCAACGGCTGCTCCTCCAAGTTTTGTGATTTCGCGCCCCTGTGCACCGTCAAACACGGCACCGTTGGAAGTCACCAACCGGACTTCCGGATTAATTTTATTCCGTACAATCTTTGCAAGCTCATACATCCGCCCAGTTGCAATGTAGAACATGACGTCGTGCTTTTGTAACCGTTCGATAGTCGCTTTCGTTCGCTCTGAAACGTACTGATGGTCCGTTAGTAAAGTCCCATCAATGTCCATAAAGACTAGATATTTTGGCATGTCTAACCCTCCCACATTTTTACAATTACAATTGTACGCCATTATCGGCCAGAATGGAAATCGCTTTCAAAAACGACCCGCGTAACGCATTCTGAAGATTATTAAGTTTAGTCCCCGCCATTCTCCCCGTACACCCGTTCATTCTTTCGATTTAAAACCATTCAAGAAATTACATTGACATTTAACCGGCAAAAGATTAGATTAGAAAACAATTAATATTTGATGATAAAAGCTATGAACAGTCCAGTAGTGTCCCCGGTAGCGGTTCAAGCGAGTCTGAAATGGTGTGAGCAGACCCCGTGGTGGTGACATGAATATCAGCTGTGAACGGGACCCGTGAATAGAAGTAACGGGCCATGGTTTGCACCCATTAACGTGCGTCGGATCAGTTATGATTCGCACGAGGTCAAGTCCGAAATGGCTTGACGAATGACCGGTGGTAACACGCAACTGCGCCCGGCAGACTTTTGTCTGCTGGGCTTTTTTCATCTTAAATTAATAAAATATCATTTTAAAGGATGGTCATACATATGCATTTTACAGTTCTTGGCGCAGGCGCCATGGGGCTACGCTACGGCGTCCTCTTACAAGAAGCAGGCAATCAGGTTGATTTCGTCGATACATGGTTACCGAACGTTAACAAAATTCATAAGCAAGGCGGCGTTTACGTCTCTCGCGATCATCAAGACCGCCATTTAGTTCCCGTTAAAGTGGTCACTCCAGAAAATTATCACGATGATCCGGACGTCTGGGTCGTTTTCACTAAACAAATGCAATTGGCCGATTTCTTGACCCGCACCGCTCACGCGTTTAACGATCATCAATACGTCCTCACTTGTATGAATGGCATGGGCCACGTGGAAAAACTGCTTCAATACTTCCAGCCACAAAAGGTCTTAGCCGGGACTGCCTTAGTCGCAACGGTTTTAAATGGCCCGGGCGACGTTGACTTCATCGGGGCCCGCGGTGCTGGGACGATGAACTTGGCAAATTACACCGAACAGCCCGATGAGATGACACATCGTATCGTGACTGAACTTGAAAAATGTCAGTTTAACCCTAACTTAACCACTAACTTCCGCGGCACCTTGTTAGCTAAAGTGGTCTTTAACTCGGTCGTCAACACCTTGTGTACCCTATTTGAAATCACGATGGGTGAATACGCGGCCTATCCCGGAGCCGATGAGCTCAGTCGCCAGTTGATCAACGAAGCCTACGACGTCTGCGAACGCGATGGCGTGACGATGCTCAATACCAGGGCAGAGGAACTCGCTTCCGTGAATTACGTCAGCAAAGTCGCTAACCCACTACACTACCCGTCGATGTATCAGGATATGTCGCATAACCGACCAACCGAGGTCGACTACATCAACGGCTACCTGGTTAAATTGGGTGCTAAGTACAATTACAATGCTAAGACCCACGCCTTTTTGACCCACTTAGTTCATTTAGCCGAAACGACTCGGCAGGCGGCCGCTAACGACGTGACATCCGAAGTTCAAAACCAGGCCGTTCTTTAGTTTATTTAAGCCTAAGTCCCGTTTTTCTAAGTAAAATCAGTTACAATGAATGGAAAGTGATTTTACTTAGGGAGGCGTTCGTCGATGCAAGCTAGTCGGGAATTTAAAGGGATTTTCTTAGCAAGTATCAGTGCAACTTTTTGGGGGATCTCTGGGGCCATTGCCCAGACCCTCTTTGATACGACCGATATTAATTCAATTTGGTTAACTGGGATTCGGATGCTCGGCGCAGGAATCGGGCTGCTTCTGATTAGCTTACTGACCCACGTTGATCTGTGGTCAATCTGGCGACATCCCCGGGATCTCTGGCAGATTGTCGGCTACACGCTGTTAGGCTTAATGCCGGTTCAGTTCACCTACTTCTTAGCGGTAGAGGCCAGCAACGCCGCAACGGCCACCATCTTACAATTCATGGGGCCCGTCTTCATCGCCCTCTGGATGGTGGTAGCGCACCGGCAATTTCCAACCCGTGCGGAAGGTATTGCCATCTTATTTGCCTTACTGGGATCGTTTCTACTCGTCACGCACGGCAATCCCGGCACCTTGGTCATCTCGGTGTGGGCCCTTATATGGGGCTTACTATCTGGCGTTTCATCGGCAACGAACACATTAATGCCGACACAATTGCTGACTAAATATAGTCCGATGACCGTCAACACGTGGTCCATGTTACTTGGAGGAATCTTATTTAACTTTGTTCAACCGGTCTGGAGTATTCACATTCCGCTGACAGTGTTAAACATTAGCAAACTGAGTTTTGTCGTTATTTTTGGGACCTTGCTGGCGTTCTTGTTTTTCCTCCAAAGTCTCCAATATATTCGACCGACCGTTGTAAGTTTGTTGGACGCCTTCGAGCCCCTATCTGCGACCGTCATTGCCGTTGTACTCCTAGGTGTCAGTTTCGGTTGGCTCGATATCGTCGGCAGTTTACTTATCATCAGTACCGTCTTTATTCTCGCAATTGGTCAGGCACCGAATGACCGAAGCGCAGAAAACTTTAAAGCGGACGATCCTGCTGATCAACACGATTAATTTTTACCATTAAAAAGGCGAACGGTTCATCATCATTTAAGATGGTGAGCCGTTCGCTTTTGGTTTACTAAGGGTTGAAAGTCATAAAAACTGATACTAGCAACATACCAACACTAACAAAGTCGGTAAACTTGTCGCTTCCGGCCGCCCATGATGAATCTGTCGCGGCGACCGGACTAAGCCTGAGAAACGGTCTTAGTCCTCGTTTGCAAGCCGTAACCCCACGTCTTGCAAGACGTCGGTGGTGTAAACCGGAAGTCCACCGGTCAACGCCACTTTCGCGGCAGATTCATCATGGGTGACCTCCAGCTAAGGTAATCTTTCTATGAAAATTGATCTAGCTTGTTTTTAACCAATCCTAGCGCAGCCGGCAGAACTAGTGGGCAGTGTAGGCACTGTTAGCTGGCGTCTTTTG
>NZ_JQCL01000089.1:0-7997 GCF_001438845.1 Lactiplantibacillus xiangfangensis | reverse complement strand
GCCGACCCCACAGCCCACTGGTTCTGTCCGGCGGAGCGATGAAGAATCCTATTTTTCTGTTATTAACCCTTGGATTACGCCTATTTTAATGCTTTCAATCTTGAGTCTACTAATACCCTCGCGTCAAATCAACCTGATTACGAGCAAGCGTTCCATCTTGGACGTACTGGGCGAAATTGGCTGCAAAAATACCGAAGACCGTTGCGCGAAAATGATCAATTTGACCCGAAATATGTGGCGTAATCATGACATCAAAACGTTGCCATAGTGGATTGGTTGCCGCCAATGGTTCTGGTTCCGTCACGTCTAACGCGGCCATACTGAGTTGATGCTGATCTAACGCAACCACCAAGTCAGCCGTATTAACGGCGGGACCACGACCAATATTAACAAACATTGGCCGTTGTTCAGCCTTTGCAAACAACGTCGCGTTAAAGAGATGGTGCGTCGTTGGCGTCAATGGCAACGCGTTTACGATGAAGTTGGCCTGCTTCAGTGCTTGGTCGGCAGCAGTTAAGGCAACCGTCGCATCAAAACCAGTTGCCGGATGGCCCGTCGTGTTGACCCCAACAACGTGCATCCCGAAAGCAGCTGCTTTCAGTGCAATCGATTGCCCAATTTGTCCCGTTCCAAATACCAATAAGTTTTTATCCGTCAGCGTAGTCGTTTTGACGGGCAACGACCAAGCTTTAGCTCCGGTTTGATTGATCCAGGCGGCGTGGTAGCCCCTAACAACCGTCAGCATAGCCCCCAGGACACTTTCACCAATAGCATCCGCATGAATTCCACTCGTATTCGCTACTAACACGTGTGCTTGTGCCAACGCCTTGAGGGGCAGATAGTCCACCCCCGCAGAGATTACTTGTACTAATTTTAACTGGTGCGTCGGCCGTGCCAACAACGTTTTTAAAATCGGGTGATTGCCGAACATCACTTGAACCTGATCATAATCTGCGACCGCTAACTGGTCGACCGTTTTAAACTGCCAAGCCGGATACTGTGCTTTAATCTGCGCAAGTTGTGCCGGCTTAGTTGCTTGAACCATTAATGCAATTGGCATGTTTGACACTCCGTTTCTGATTTTTGGCCCTATTTTTATTAATTCCATGGTACACCATGGGACTTAGCACCAAACATAAAAATGCTCCTCAGAAAAAAATCTGAGAAGCATTTTTCAATCAGAGCCGCCAAAACGATGACTTTAATTAATTATTATCAGTCGTTGTTGTATCGTTAGTGGTCGTACCGCCAGTCGTTTGATCGGTTGTGTTGCCAGTACCGGTACCAGTGGTATTGTTGTTCTTTGAATGACTGCTGTAATGAGTCGTGCTTGAGCTTTCAGCCGCTGAACTAGTTTGCGTGTCATTTCCACCACCATAGTAAGTCGAAGTTGAGCTACTATCGGACGTCGTTGATGACGTATCTGAATCCGAACTAGTTTCAGACGATGATGAGCTAGAAGATGACTCAGGTTCACTGTAACTAGAACTGCTTGAACTATAGCTTGAAGATGATGAACTAGCCGTCTTAGCTAGCTTCTTACGGTCCGCCTTTAACTGCTGGTAATCGTTCGCAGCTAACTGAGATTTCTTCCGGTAAGCCTTCAAGTTAGACTGAATCACGTCAATATCGCTGGATGGCGTGGTTGATTTAAGCTTGCCCTTTTTAGTATAAAGCTTCTTAAATGCAGCGTCGTAACCAGCAACCTTCTTGACCGTCTTACTCGTTGCCTTAAATTGCTTGTCGTACTTCTTGGCAAAGTAAGCTTTATCGTTGGTCAATCCCGTTGACACGATCTTTTGCCGGTCTTTAGCAATCGACTTAGTCGTCACGTCAATGTTGATCAATCCTGCCGTGTTACGCAACTCACGATAACTTGACCGGACTTGCATCATCTGACTAGCGTAATCGTACTGCTTTTGCAGCCTATCTTTTTCGCTAGAATCTTTCATGTTATCAATGTTAGTCTGTAACTGCTTTAATTGGTCAGTCGATGCATTGGCGCGTAAATCACGCTGTGCACTTGACGTATAGATGGCCTGGACAATTGCTTCCGCGTTGGACTTAGCATCCGCTTGCGCCGTTTTAGCCCGGTTCCACATGAGTAACGCACCAAGTCCCGCAACAACTAAGATGGCAACCCCTACGCCCATCAATTTCCAACTATAATGGCCGGACTTCCGGGACTTTTTCTTTAAATGCGGGTTGTCAGCATCATCATGTTCATCGGCCGCTTCATCGTCAATTCGATCAGCATGTCGTGCAACCCGTGACATGTTATCCGCGTTCCGCTTTTCCGGTTCCCGACCACCATTTGGTTGTTGGTCACCATATAACTCTTCACGTGATAATGGCAATTCTGGTTGGTCATCATCAGCGCTTTCAGTCCCACGAACGGCAATCTTAGGCTGCGACGCCGCACTGGCTACTTTTGGCGTAGCAGCACTCGCTGGTGTCCGCCCCGCCTTAGTATCGGCTGCTGACTGCGCAGCCTGTTTGTGCGTGCGCTTAGCGGACTTCTTAGTAGCAGACCGCTTTGATTTTGCAGGTTCAGCTAGTTTGGGTGCTTTCGCCTCACTGGCCGGTACCGCTGCCTTGGCTTCCTCAGACGATTGCTTTGACGCAGCCGCTGACTTGCTTTGATGTGACTTTGATGCCGCTGCTGAAGCCGCTGATGCTTCCGAAACTGGCTGCTTGTGTTGCTTCTTTGTCGCTTTCGTAGCAGAACTTGCGGCGGTACTTTCTGCAGATGACGCTGGCTTTGCTGGTGCACTTTCAGCAGAGTCCTTCAAATCGTAAGCTAAAGGAATCTGTTCATTATTTTGATCATCGTTATCATCTGGCAACGGCTCAGTGATTGAGTCCCATAACCGCTTACCAAAATGCGATTTCTTTTCTCTTTTAGACAAATTAACCGCTCCTCGCCAATTATTAGTATCAATAAAGTCTTCTGGTTAAGCGCCGTCAATAACTTTAACACGAGCCGGTAAAATAACCATTATTAAGTAAATTATAGCATGGAATCCGTTACTGAGAAACCACTGGTTTAGCGGTTTTCTGATTATCGCCAACTCCGCTTAATTTCTACTACGAACTCTGCTATAATCAGCTTAATAACAAATTGAAAGCGGGGAGTTATCATGGCCACAGCCAAAGTCATTTTTGCAACCATTACGGGTAACAATGAAGATGTTGCTGACATCATTACGGAAAAACTAGAAAATCTCGGTGTGGACGTTACGAAGGAAGAAATTTCGCAGGCGGACGCAACCGAATTTGAGGCGGTCGATATTTGCATCGTCGTTCCTTACACTTATGACGAAGGGGCTCTCCCCGAAGAAGGCTTGGACTTCTTTGACGACCTACAAGACGTTGACCTGAGCGGTAAAGTGTACGGTTGCGCCGGCTCAGGGGATACTTTCTACGACGACGATTACTGCCGCGCGGTGACTGATTTCAGTAAGGTTCTGAAAAAAGCGGGCGCCACTCAAGGAGCCAAGGACGTTTTCGTTAACCTTGCACCTGAAGCTGAAGACATTAAAAACTTAGACGCCTTTGCGGAACAAATCGTGAAGACGCAAGCTAACGCTTAATTTTAAAAAATAGAGTGGGTCAAAAGGCGATTAGTTGGTGAGCATTAACGTGAACCCAGCGATTATTCCTGGGTTTGGAATGATCGCTGATTTCGGGTTAAGCGGAGCAAACTGCCTCTTGGCGCACGTTTCGACGATAATGACAGGAAAGCCCTACAGAAATATTTTTCTATTTCTGTAGGGCTTTTGAATTTTGTTCTAAAATCTATTTTATTTTCACTTATGATGATTTATTTTTCATTGATGACGTCGACGCTTTAAAATTTGTTGGCGCACGTAATTATAAATAATCTCAACGACCAAGAAAAGCGCCGCAATTCCAACCGTATTTATAACGTAGGACCATAAGTGATAACCCGTTTTGCCGAGCCACAAGTCATACGGTCCCTGAATTAGGAAAAAGTAAATGACAAGTGTCTCCAAAATATAGCGTGTGTGCCGCCAAATTGATTTCCACTTCATGCACTAGGCTCCTTCTACCGTTGATAAAATCTGTAGAGCTTGCTTCAACTGACTGACGGGAAGTTGGTTCAGTTCACCGACACGACCAACGCGTCCAAATGCCAGCGCTGACCCGGTTAATTGACCACAAACACTATTAAAACGACCGAGCGCCCCGGTGACCGTTGCGATGAGTGGCAATGTTAGCTGTTGACGCGCGGTTGCAGTCGCAGTCATGAGTCTTAGGACCACACTAGCATCTTGACCTTCAATCGTCACCCGTGCGATATCTGCCCCCGCAGCAGCCATTTCTGTATAAGCCGCTACTAGATCAGTCGTACTTGACGTTGCCGGTAACGTTTGACTTAATAACAGGGCAATTTGGTTGGTCCGCATCTGATTGGTTAAATTCTCATAATCAATTTGATTGACCATAGTAAAGTCGATGTCCACCGCGGCGACTGCCCGGTTATTGACCAAAGTCAAACAAGTTTGACCGTAATCCGTAGCTGACATTGGCTTTTGGTCCGTCTGAAAATCAGCAATCACTGGAATTGTGCCTAAAACTTGCTGCAGTTGTGTTGCGGTATTGATCAATTCCGCACGATTATCGAACTCTTGGTAAGCAGCCAGTCGCCAAATAACCACCTGAGCCGCTGAAGACAAGACTTGCGCAGCTTGTCCCAGCAACGCCTGCCGGTTACTTCCAGAAAGCACTACCCCAATTTTTGGCATTCCCGTTGACAATGTGACCGTCCCAATGGTAACTGTTTTCAAAATCATTCCCGCTTTCATTTCAGTCTAACACGTCCGTCCCCTGACACATCATTGACGCGACTAGTTGTTTCGTTATTCTATTTAACAATATCAAACTTTCGCTATTTTAACATCTAATATTCATTTTTTATACCAAAATTTAAAGCGCTTTTAATATTGAAAAAATAAAGTTGTCAACGCTTCCATTTTCGTTTTACAATTAGGCATATTCAGACTAAAAAAAGAGGTTAGCTTATGAAAACAGAAAAGCAGTTACGATGGTCCAACATCGCATTAATTGCGTTCGTAGCCGTCTGGGGTTTGGGTAACGTTGTTAACAACTTTGCGTTACAAGGCCTGTCAGTGGTTACATCTTGGATCCTGATCATGATTATCTACTTTGTGCCCTATACCTTAATTGTTGGTCAATTAGGTTCAACGTTCAAAGACGCTGAAGGGGGCGTTTCATCTTGGATTCGTGCCACTAGTACGAAGCGACTAGCCTACTATGCCGCTTGGACGTATTGGATCGTCCATGTACCATACTTAGCACAAAAGCCCCAAGGGATTCTAATCGCCTTCAGTTGGCTATTTAAGGGCAACGGGAACTTCATCAACACCACCCCTGCCATCGTTGTTCAAGCTATTTGTTTAGTGCTATTTTTATTCTTCCTATGGATTGCTTCCTTAGGCTTAACAACGTTAAAACGAATCGGTAGTGTTGCTGGGACCGGGATGTTCATTATGTCGATCTTATTCATTATTTTAGCCGTTTCCGCCCCATTGATGACCAAAGCATCAGTTCAAACGCCGAACATGCTTTCCATCAAGTCTTATATTCCTAAGTTCGACTTTGCCTACTTCACAACCGTTTCAATGTTAGTCTTTGCGGTTGGGGGTTCGGAAAAGATTTCACCGTACGTTAATAAAACGAAAAACCCTGGTCGCGAATTTCCACTGGGAATGTTAGTTTTAGCTGGAATGGTCGCTGTCTGTGCCCTACTAGGTTCCTTTGCGATGGGGATTCTCTTCAACGCAAAACATATTCCAGCTGATTTAATGGCCAACGGTGCTTACTACGCTTTCCAACGCCTAGGTGCTTTCTACCACGTTGGAAACTTATTCTTAATTCTGTACGCGATTGCCAACGTGCTTGCGCAAGTTTCTGCATTAGCCTTCTCAATCGATGCTCCACTGAAGATTTTGCTTGGTGACGCCGATCCAGAATTTATTCCAAAGAAACTCAGCAAGATGAACAAAAAAGATGTGCCGGTTAACGGTTATATCATGACTGGGATCTTAGTCAGCATCTTGATTATCATTCCTGCTTTAGGAATTGGTAACATGAACGAATTGTTCAACTGGTTGCTAAACTTAAACTCAGTTGTTATGCCAATGCGTTACCTCTGGGTATTCTTAGCCTACATCTTGTTAAACAAGCACTTAAAGGAGTTCAAGAGCGAGTACAAGTTCTTGAAGAACCCGATGGCTGGTAAAATTGTTGGGGCCTGGTGCTTCTTCTTCACCGCCTTTGCATGTATCTTAGGGATGGTCCCAAAGACATCCTTAGCAGCTAACCCAAGCGGCTGGTGGTTCCAATTAGCGTTAAACATCATTACGCCAATCATCTTCGTTGCTTTAGGGATGATTCTACCAATGATTGCTCGGCGCGGTAATGCCAAAGCCTAGTTTAAAAATGATAATAAGAATGGTACTTACGTCATCTGAGGATGATGCAAGTACCATTTTTTATTATCGTTCTATAATTTTACGGCCCACTATTTAACACTTTAAATAAGTTTTGCGTTACTATTTTATATGAAAATCAATTACTAATAATCACTGTACATTAATATTGTTCAGACAAGCCTAAGTTAAGGAGGTCCAATAAATGGCAGCCACCACACCCGTATTTGACGATTTTCTCAATAACTACGCTGCAGTCTTACGTTATCTCAATGACCGGATTACTGCGCCACTTAATACTTACCACCTAACGTTTGATACTTTTTTAATCATGCACGAAATTCAGACTAGCCACGAGCCATTGCTGTTGATGGATATTGCAAATAGTCACCACGTGTCGCGTAGTGCCATTTCCCGTCAAATCAGCATACTCCTAAAGTACGACTACGTTTATCAAGTTTCAAATCCTAATGATCGGCGCCAAAAGAGTTTATTACTGACCAAACGTGGTCAAGAAGTTGATCAGGCACTAATTACGACCATTCAGCAGACCCTTGGTGAATGGACACAGCAGCTTGGTAAGCGTCGTATTAACAACCTATTAAGCCTATTAAATGACTTTACCCAGCAGATTATCGAACCAACGTATACCAAGTCATCACCGGCCCCTAAGGACCATTAACACCGTTATGAAACGGTGTTTTTTATTATCCAAATAAGTTACGGTAACAGTCCTTCTAAACGCAATCTTGTGTACCACTCGTGTACCTAATCAAGAAAACAAGGCTTAGTTCCCAATTTCCAAATAAAAAAGAATCGGTTACAAGCGTTGTCATAGCAACGTTTGTAACCGATTCGACAAACTATTTAAATCGCACCTGAAGCCGTTTAGCAGATTTGAACTGCTGACCTCTTCCTTACCATGGAAACGCTCTACCTCCTGAGCTAAAACGGCAAAATAAGTCCTATCCAGTATACCAAAAGTTAAGGAGGCTTTCAAAGTCAGTTTGGCGATTATCATTCAGTGGCGTAAGCCGGGAAATCAATGAGTAACGTCACATTTATCATAAACAACCTCCAGCTAGGTTGAGGTTACTATCACACTTAACTAGTTTAGTTTAAGCACTCTTAGCGTAGCCGGCAGAACCAGCGGGCCGTGTCGGCACTGTTAGCTGGTGCTTTTGCCAGGTTACAGTGCGGGGCGACTTGAAAGACTCCGTCCTTTGAGGCTTTCAAGCGAGGCGGAAGACCGTCGTTTGTCTGTAGCCGCCCCCACGGCCCACTGCTTCTGCCGGCGCAGCGCCGAAAAATGCTGAGTTTCTAACGATAAGCAGTGCTTTGTAACGCGCTTAGGTTAACAAGCCAGAAATGCTCACTAGCAGAGCACGCAAAAAAAGCGCCGGTAGGGATTCCTCATCAGGAACCCCTACCGGCGCTATAGTCTTGTCATTATCGAATTTTATGTAAAAAAAAGAACCAGCCTCAGCTGATTCTAACTTTGCATGGCAACGTCCTACCCTC
>NZ_JQCL01000088.1 GCF_001438845.1 Lactiplantibacillus xiangfangensis | reverse complement strand
AAAGAAGTTTAATCGCTAAACTCAATTAATCGTATTTCCGTTAGGAAATAAGGTTAAGTTAACAAGGGCGCATGGTGAATGCCTTGGCACTAGGAGCCGATGAAGGACGGGACTAACACCGATATGCTTCGGGGAGCTGTACGTAAGCTATGATCCGGAGATTTCCGAATGGGGCAACCCAGCAGTTTTAATCAACTGTTATCACTAGATGAATTCATAATCTAGTTGAAGGTAAACGCTGTGAACTGAAACATCTCATTAGCAGCAGGAAAATAAAGAAATTTCGATTCCCTAAGTAGCGGCGAGCGAACGGGGAACAGCCCAAACCAGAGTGCTTGCAC
>NZ_JQCL01000087.1 GCF_001438845.1 Lactiplantibacillus xiangfangensis | reverse complement strand
CGGCCATGATATAATAGTCATTAAATAACGATGACTTTTATGTGGCGCTCACCGATGCCAGTCGGTGGGTGTTTTTTTATGTTCTATTTTATGTCTAAATAATATCTCAATAGCAAGAATAAGTAAAGGCGCTTTTTACATAGTTCTATAGAACTATGTAATCTATAATTCTATAAATCTATAGTTCTATAAATCTATAGATGTTCATTTCTATAGTTCTATAAATCTATAGTTCTATAGAGCTGCTATGTCGGCAATATTCGCTATTTATTAGAACTATAGATCTATAGTTCTATAGTTCTATAGATATTAATTTCTATAGTTCTATAGATTTGAATAAAATTTTCTATAGAATTTTATTTTTTTGTGCTATAATTTTTCCCAAAAGGATGTGTCTATGTTGACCACAACTATTACAACCGGGAATTTTAAAGGTGGAGTTGGAAAAACAACTAATGCTGTTATGATTGCTTACACCTTATCTAATAGAGGGAAAAAATCCTTAATAGTAGATCTTGATCCACAAGCTAATGCTACAGACTTGCTGTTTACAACAATGAGCCAAGTGTATGGAACTAAACCTGATTTTAGCGAAACGCTTGAAGTTGCTTTAAAAAAAGGTAGTTTAGAAAATGCAATTGTTCATGTAAATGATAACTTAGATTTACTTCCTTCGGATGATGATTTACAGAACTATGATAAATTTCTAAGCTCTTCGTTTCCTGATGACTACACACAAGATCATTATTTCTCTAAACTATTATCAAAAATTTCAAGTAAATATGATTTTGTAATATTAGACGTTCCCCCACAATTAAACAAATTTACTGATTCCGCTTTGGTTGCAAGTGATTACGTTATTGTTATTTTGCAAACCCAAGAGCGCTCATTGCGAGGGGCAGAAACATACGTTAAGCACTTATTGCAAATCAAAGACGATTACTCTCTCGACATTGATTTGTTAGGCGTTTTACCTGTCTTACAACAAAACGGAAATGATTTAGATTTAGACGTTATCGAAGATGCAACTACAAGCTTCGGCAATGCAAACATGTTTAAACAAAAAGTGCGTCAGATGGCTAGACTAAAACGATTTGATCGCACTGGTATAACAAATAATGCTAGCCATGACATAAACGACAGAAGGGTTCACCATCTTTATGATTTGGTTGTAGATGAATTATTAGAACGTTTAAAATTGATTAGAGGTTAAAAAATGACTGCTAACGATAAAATGGGATTAGGTGCTTTTGGAGAAACTAGAAAGAATAAAACCACACGACCTCAGAAAATTGAGCCACAAAAATTTGAAGAACAACACAGAAGCATGCCAAATGACCAAGTACTAATTAAGCCAAAACGTAGATTGACAGCAAAAGATACTCCAAAGTCTGTCCAGGCACAATTAGACACTCATATGGCCATAAAGCAAATAGCTACCATTGAAAATAAGCGAAACTATGAGGTTCTCAACGAAATCGTTGAAAGCTATGTTCAAAATATGCCGAACCAAAGCAAAAAATTGGTAATAGATAGTGTTAGAGCTGTTCAACAAAATATGCGTGATTTTTAAATATCTATAGATCTATAGTTCTATAGAATGGACATCTTGTATAACTGCAAAATTAACGAATAACACCACGCGCGCTCAGACAACACGTTCAGCTTTTAGACGTATACTTGTCCGTTTAAATGAAGCAGAATGCACACAAAAAAGCCACCCACCTGAAGTGAACCCCCGAGATTGGACAACAATCTCGGGGGTTTTACTATGACTAAATTTAATTTAGAGTTACGGATTTCTATTGTGACACAATATTTAACGGGTATTAGTTCCATTCAATTGGCCAGAAAATACCATGTTGCCAACAATGAAACGATTCTCCTATGGGTTCATCGCTTTAATCGTTTTGGCATTGCAGGATTAAAACCGAAACCTATGAATTTGGAATACTCTAGTGAGTTCAAGATAGAAGTATTAAACTGGAAACAACAGCACAAAACTTCGCTTCCAGAAACAGCACTACATTTCAACCTCTCTTCACCAAGTACTATCTGGCAATGGCAAAGAAAGTTTGATTTAGAGGGGCTCAGTAGACTAAATGGTAGATTGTAAAATTAATCCGAACGCTGTTCGGACAAAAAAGATCAGCTT
>NZ_JQCL01000010.1 GCF_001438845.1 Lactiplantibacillus xiangfangensis | reverse complement strand
GCCGCTTATGTCAAGGCATTGCTGATGGAATCGCGTTACCGTTGATGTTTGCTGTCGTACTAGATCAAGTGCCAAAGAAAAAAGTTGGCACTTTTATGGGGATAGGTAGCTTAGTTATTGCCTTTGCACCAGCAGTGGGGCCCATATATGGTGGCATAATTCAGGACACATTAAATTGGCATTTTCTATTTATAATTTTAATACCAATTATTATGGTTACCTGGCTGCT
>NZ_JQCL01000086.1 GCF_001438845.1 Lactiplantibacillus xiangfangensis | reverse complement strand
TCAATAGTTTGTTGTGTTTCTCTTGAACCAAGAATTGCACCTTCCAAACACTACATGTAGTGTTTTCATCACATATTATACCACTATATATGGTTCTTAGGCCGTTGCTCCTACATATTTTCAAAAACGAACAATTGTTTCTCTAGCCTTTGAGAAACTACACTTAAAATAGTCGCAAGTCCGTTATAGGCATGCTATAATGTAGACAGAAAAAGGAAGCCCCGCTAGAACAGGACTTCCCATGTAGAACCGTTTAAGACGGTGGCAAAGTTTAATAATAGATTAAATAATCCGTTAGCCCTGCC
>NZ_JQCL01000009.1 GCF_001438845.1 Lactiplantibacillus xiangfangensis | reverse complement strand
GACAGCAAACATCAACGGTAACGCGATTCCATCAGCAATGCCTTGACATAAGCGGCCTAGCAAAACTAAATTAAAGCTGTTGGAAAAGCTTGCAATCAACGTACCGACTAAAAAGCTTAAGCACGAAACTCTAAATAAAGTTACCACACGAAACCGTCTTAAAAAGAATGAACCCAATGGAATCAAACTAGTTGAGACTAGCATATATCCAGTAGTCAACCATTGAACTTGACTGATAGGTATAGAAAAATACGTTGTTAATTGTGGGAAGGTTATGTTTAACGCTGTTTCAACCACTATTCCTAAAAAGCTTAAAAGACCAATCGAAATTATTGCGCTCAATAGTTTGTTGTGTTTCTCTTGAACCAAGAATTGCACCTTCCAAACACTACAT
>NZ_JQCL01000085.1 GCF_001438845.1 Lactiplantibacillus xiangfangensis | reverse complement strand
CGGTTTCATTATGAAAAAATATATTTGATATTATCTAGTTTTCAAAGAACAAGTTTCAATGACGACCAACGTCGTCAATGGAGAATAACGGGTTCGAACCGTTGACCCCCTGCTTGCAAAGCAGGTGCTCTCCCAGCTGAGCTAATTCCCCATGAGGTATTCAATTAAAATGTAAGAACCGCTGGCGGCTCTTAATGGGCCTAAATGGACTTGAACCATCGACCTCACGCTTATCAGGCGTGCGCTCTAAACCAGCTGAGCTATAGGCCCAAAAAGCATTTATAAATTTGAGAGTTAGACCTCTCAAAACTAAACAAAGTTTCGACTAATGTGTAGGTTTCCGTAATATTCCTTAGAAAGGAGGTGATCCAGCCGCAGGTTCTCCTACGG
>NZ_JQCL01000084.1 GCF_001438845.1 Lactiplantibacillus xiangfangensis | reverse complement strand
ACCAGGCAATCAAAAACTTTAAGCCGGAACCCTATTTTGAACTAAATGCGGAAATTGTAGCTAATCAGCAAAAATTCGTCGCAAAATTAGCCCCCTATCAGCGATTTAAATACAAAGCAGGGCTAATGACATTCATGCAAGCTAAACACGTTCAGAAAGGCTAACAGGCTGGTTTAATCAAGGGCATTCAAAACCAGGCTAAAAAAAGTGCTAGTCCCCAACCATTCTCGCTATCCAGTCTGCAAAGTGCCATGAATAAACGTTATCACGCCAGCGCCAGTCAAACCTTAGCGGCCATTCAGAGTTTATACGAAGCCAAGTACCTTAGTTATCCCCGCACCGATTGTGCTTACATCACTGATGAAGAATTTGATTATTTAGTGGCTAATCTGACGAAGTATCTGGGTTTAGTCTCTAAGCCAGTCGCTTTAACCAATACCACCCCAAATAAGCGCTATGTTAATGGAAAAAAGGTTGAAGAACACTACGCCATTATCATGACTAAAGTCGTGCCGACGAAAGAGAAACTAGCCAGCTTGCCTAAATTACAGCAACAAGTCTACGACCTGGTTCTAAGAACGACGTTAGCGATGTTTGCTGATCCGTACGAGTACGAGGAAACCACCATTATTACCCAAGTTGGTGACGCCAATTTTAAAGCAACCGGTAAGGTCCCAACTAAGCAAGGTTGGCAAGCTTTATTTGATGATCACAAAGCCGAACAGCAAGAAGCAGCAACTTTACCGCTCGTTCACCAAGGCGATCAAGTCCAAGCAAATCTGCAAACGCCGCAAAAAGAAACGACCCCTCCGGTACCATTTACCGAAGGTACCCTGATTACGGCCATGAAGACGGCCGGTAAAACGCTTGATGATGAAGCAGCCCAGGCGATTCTCAAAGACTTGCAAGGCATTGGGACAAGTGCGACCCGGGAAAATGTATTGGAAATATTAAAAAAACGCGGCTATCTCGTCACTGAAAAAAATAAGCTGCACGTCAGTGAAGCCGGGATAACATTATGTGAAGCGGTCGAACTCGAACCCTTGCTAACTAGTCCAGAAATGACGGCTAAATGAGAGCAAGCGTTACAGCAAATCAGTACCGAAGAACGCACCCCAGATAACTTTTTGAGCCAGATTAA
>NZ_JQCL01000008.1 GCF_001438845.1 Lactiplantibacillus xiangfangensis | reverse complement strand
GAGACAGATTTAACTTTATAATATTTCATCTGTCAACTTGACAGGGACTAGTGCAGGCGTGATTTTTTTATTGGACGATTTATTTAGACTTAATTTTCCTCAGTATTTAAGGGATTAGTGGGCATGAAAGACTGAATTTTCTTTTTAATTCAAAGTGTTTAAACTGATTATGAAAAACGGGTTGACAGTTTTCATAAGTAATGGCAAAATAATAGCATTCTCACATATTTCTAATCTAATTGTTATTAATTAAAACGGAGGCATACATATGGAAAACACACACGCTGCAGAAGCGACACATAAGATGACAACCATGGATTACGTTTATAAGGTATCCGCCGGAGTTTCAAATGCCATTTTAGTTTGTTTGGGAATTGGATTACTTTTGCAATCATTGGCTAATTTTTTACATTGGGGCGCACTCTATCAAGTTGGCGCCATCGCCCAAGTTTTATTAGGGCCAGCGTTCGGTGTCGCCATCGCGACGATGCTCAAAAGCAACACGTTGGTTACGTTTAGTGCCATGATTTCTTCAACCATTGGGGCCAACGCGGTGTTCTTCTCACAGTCGACTACGAACGGCGTGACGGCGACCGGACATACACTGGCGCAAGCGGCGCAGAGTACGGTCTTTACGACTGGGCAACCCATTTCAGCGGTTGCCGCCGGGTTAGTTGCCGTACTCGTTGGTAATTATTTGACGGGGAAAACACCGCTGGACATGATGCTCGTGCCGCTAGCAGCGACCTTTATCGGATCGGTTGTCGGCTTGGGCTTAGCGGCGGTCACGACGCCAGCCTTAGTTTGGTTGAGTCAGTTCATTGCCACTTCGATGAAGGTCAACCCGTTGATCGGTTCGATGGCCGTTTCCTTAGCTTGGGCACTGTTCTTGATGACGCCCGCTTCGTCAGCGGCCTTAGCCGTGGCGGTGATGCTAGATCCCGTTTCTTCAGGGGCAGCCTTGATCGGAACAACGGCACAATTCGTGGGCTTCACTATAATGTCATTTCGGCAAAATAATTTGGGTGCAAACATTGCGCAGGGGATCATTACACCAAAAGTGCAATTTCCTAACTTGCTTGTGAATCCCCGGTTAGCCATCCCACCAATGATTGCCGCCGTGGTTTCAGCTCCCATTGCAACCCTGGTCTTTCATTTTTCCACGAGTTACAAGTTAGCTGGGTTGGGGTTAAATTCCTTGATTGCCCCAATCACGTTAGCGTCAACAAATATGAACATGTTTATGGTCTACTTAGTGACGGGTGTCGTTATCCCAGCCGTGATCTCAGTTGGGTTATACCGAGTATTACTTGCGGCTAAATGGGTCGAATCACAACAACTACAGTTGGAAGTGGTCTAGTTAGATGGGTGTGATGCCCGAAGAAAACAAAACCGACCGTTGAAAATGATGTCATTTTCAACGGTCGGTTTTGTTATGAGCAGTACTAAAGATTATTTAGTTGTCGAACCCGGTTGGTTGGCGCTGGTAAGCCCGACCACGCGTCCCGTCAATGGTGGCTTGGTAAAGGTCATTGAGTACCTTAGGGCCGTGTAAGTGAGCCATTCCCCAATAGCGCAGGCCCTGATTTAAATCAGCAGCGGCCTTGTGATAGTCCCCCGATGCACTCAGTCGTTTGGAATTTTTAACTAATAACGCACTGAGATCTGCATCACCCTGAACTTGTGGGTCCTGAAAAGCCGTACTGATGGCTTTAAGTAATGCGGTTACATTTGCTTGATCTGTTTCTTTTGACACGTTGATTCCCCCTCATTAATAGTTTACACCTCGTCGATAGTGGTGCAAGCAGCATTCATTTTTTTCTGAAAAAGACTATACTGAAAATTGAACCAAGAGGGGTGGCAACAAGGATGAGTTATGAAGCACGGGGGATTATACGGGCGTTAGCTGAAACGTTGGCAACGGCTGACGCACACGGCTTTCAAGAAATTCGACAGGCGTTATTTTTGAGTGAGCACGATTTGACGGGGCAATCACAAATCGATGAACCCTTGATTAGCCGTTTGGCGAATTACATCACGTATACGATTTTTTCAAAGCAGTTACGATTGACGGCAACTCAAAATTTACTAGTAAGTCAGTTGATGGCACTTGGCCGACGGGCGGACAATGAGATTGTCACGGACCCATCACAGTTTTAAGGGAGTGAACCCAATGCGGTTAAAACCAATCATGCAAACCATTGTCACGGCGGGCAGCTTGATTGCTACAATGGTGGGCCTTTATCAAGCGGCCCGGCAGTGTAAGCGAAAATTAATGCGATATTATAGATCATAGCCATAATTTAGATTTTGAGGTGGTACCAAGGCGGTCACGTGAAAATTTTCATGCGCCCGTTTTTTGTTGAGTAAGGGATCTTGTCTGATATTCGATTAGCGAATAATAGGCGGTCCGTTTTCGAATTGAAGCTTTCTGGGTCTGGCCGTATGATGAACTTGTAAACTAATGAGGAGATGATTTAATAGTGGAACAACCATGGGATTTACGACGGGTGCTTGATGAAATCAAGGATGATCCGCAGAGTTATCATGAAACAAACGTTGAAGTCGATCCGGATGCTGAACTTGCAGGTGTCTACCGCTACATTGGCGCGGGTGGAACCGTTGAACGGCCAACTAAGGAAGGCCCAGCGATGATGTTTAATCGCGTCAAGGGATTCCCGGATACCCGGGTTCTAATCGGCTTGATGGCAAGTCGGCGGCGGGTCGGTAAAATGTTTCACCACGACTACCAAACGTTAGGACAGTTTTTAAATGAGTCCGTTTCGAACCCGATTGAACCAGAGACGGTCACTGAAAATGCAGCTCCAGCGCATGAAGTTGTCTATAAGGCCACGGACGAAGGTTTTGATATTCGAAAGCTCGTTGCGGCACCGACTAATACGCCAGTTGATGCGGGACCTTATATTACGGTTGGCGTAGTACTGGGCTCCAATCGCGATAAGTCTAAGAGTGACGTGACCATTCACCGGATGGTTTTAGAAGATAAGGATACGTTAGGCATTTACATCATGCCTGGTGGTCGGCACATCGGGGCGTTTGCGGAAGAGTACGAGCAAGTGAATGAACCCATGCCCATTACGATCAACATTGGGTTAGACCCCGCAGTGACCATTGGGGCAACCTTTGAGCCACCGACCACACCGTTTGGTTATAACGAATTAGGCGTTGCGGGTGCGATTCGGCAACAAGCCGTTCAATTAGTGGACGGTCTGACGGTTGATGAAAAGGCAATCGCGCGTTCTGAATTTACGCTGGAAGGCTACATCATGCCGAATGAGCGTATTCAAGAGGACATCAACACCCATACGGGTAAAGCAATGCCCGAATTTCCAGGGTACGATGGAGATGCGAACCCCGCGTTACAAGTCATTAAAGTCACGGCGGTCACACACCGTAAGCATCCGATTATGCAGAGTGTGATTGGCCCTTCGGAAGAACACGTCAGCATGGCGGGAATTCCGACCGAAGCTAGTATCTTACAGCTGGTTGACCGTGCAATTCCTGGTAAGGTCACGAATGTTTATAATCCGCCCGCTGGTGGTGGGAAGTTAATGACCATTATGCAAATTCATAAGGAAAACGAAGCAGACGAAGGGATTCAACGGCAAGCTGCCTTACTGGCGTTTGCCGCGTTTAAAGAATTAAAGACGGTCATCTTAGTGGATGAAGACGTTGATATTTTTGATATGAACGATGTGATTTGGACGATGAATACCCGCTTTCAAGCTGATCAAGACTTAATGGTCTTGCCCGGGATGCGCAATCATCCACTGGATCCATCCGAACGCCCCGAATACGATCCAAAGTCCATTCGCTTCCGCGGCATGAGTTCAAAGTTAGTCATCGATGGAACCGTTCCGTTCGATATGAAGGACCAATTTGAACGGGCCAAGTTCAAAGAAGTGCCGGATTGGAAGAAGTATTTGAAATAAGTGTTTTCAAACCGCTTCGTCGGACAGAAACGATATGCTATGGGGGACGGCTCCAGCCAAAGTGCGGTCTGGAACCTTGATTCAAAGCCGATAAACCACGTCTTTGAGTCACCCCGCAATAACTCCCGGCTAAGAAAACGCCGGCTGTTATTGCCGACACAGCATATTGTTTCTGTCCGCCTTCGCTAAATACGGTTGTCATGTTGGAATTAATTCAATGCTAGCTTTTGATAGTTAAGGCGAAAAATAGTCAGTTATCAGATTAGTAAGTGTTTCCAATCTGATAACTGACTATTTTTCATTAATTGGTGTGCCGGCTAATCACTAAAGAGTCAATCAAATCAGTCAGTAGTTGGTTGCCACTGCGCTGTGGATACACAAAGGTTAATTGACTCATGAATGGAATGGCTAACGACCGCATAACGAACTGGTCGGTCATAAAGGGGAGTGCTGACTGCTTAAACAGCAAGGTGACGTTGTTTTGTCCCAGCATACTGAGCAAGGTTTCGATGTGGGTGCTTTCAAAGAAAAACTGGGGTGTGACGCTCTGACGTGCAAAGAGCTGGGTAATAGGTTCGTAAACACCTGAACCTGGTGGCAGCGTCGCAATTTTTTGATGTGCGAGATCTTTGATTCGAATCGTCGACTGTGTCGCCAGCGGGTGGTTTGCCGGCAGGATAATCATCAGTTCATCTTGTTGTAAGGTTTGTTTGACAAAATCCGTTGGTTGAAGCTGGTAAGTTTGGGTATCCCGGATGATGGCTGCTTGCAACTTGCCGGCCAGCAATTGGGTCACGATTTGATGACCTTCGCCTTCAATCACTTTAAGGTCGATCTCCGGGTGTTGTTGGTCAAATACCCCGATCCTTTGCGCGATGTTGTACTGTCCAGAGACTGGTATCGAGCCGATTGTGAGTTGCTTGAAGGTTGTTGGCCGGTTAGTAGCTAGATCTTGAAGCATCTGTTCGTAATCGGCAATTATTTTTTGCGCGTGATGATAAAAGGTTTCGCCCGCGGGTGTGATTTTAAGATTCCGTTTATTATAAGTATCAAGTAGCTTAATGTTTAATTCAGTTTCTAGTGAGTGCATCCGTTTAGATAGCTCAGATTGTGAGAGGTGAAGTTCCACGGCAGCGTTAGAAATGTGGCGCAATTCGTACACCATGGTAAACGCTTGGAGATCATTAATGGTCATCGTAATCACACTTTCATCCGTTCATTAAGGTTAATGCTTATTTTAACACGCACAATTTTGTGGCTCAATTGGGTGCGATTTTGTTAATAAAAAAATGCTAAGAAGCCGGTGTTTTTAACCGAAAAAACTTGCTTGAAAAGGGGGGCAGGTCCACAATAAATGTGGCCTGAAAAGGGGCCTAAAATTTTACCGGATGAGGAGTTGAGTTTGTAATGTTGATGACGGGAGTATTGTTTTTAGTTGTCTTAATGGTTGGTATCGTACTTAGTGGGGTTTTCTTCAGATATATGGATGCTGGCGCCGGTGTCACATTCAGCTCGCTGAAGTTAACTAACTTACGGACCGAATTTTTAAACATCTTATTGATGGTGGGACTGTTAATGTTAGCTTTGTTATTATTTAAATAATCGATTTTAATCAATTTTGCTATTTTAGCGGTAACGGGAAGGCATTTTCCGTTACCTTTTTTTGTGGCCAATACTATAAGAGTAAAGGACTAGTGGCAATCAGGCTAGGCCATTAAGTCACCAATTTGTATCTTTCAATTTTGGGATGGTCAATTAAAATATTGTACAGAACTCGCAATAATCGCTATGATAGTTTTATTGTGTTAACAGAGAAATGTTTTAGAAGGGAATGGCAATAATATGACGCAGTCGGCTTATTGGCAAGGTGTTGTCAAAGAAGCAAAAGCAGCGCACCGCCCGTTTTTTAGTTTAGCGCCCATGGAGGCGGTCACCGGCTCCGTGTTTCGGCGGGTCGTGATGCGGGCAGCCGCACCAGATGTATTTTATACGGAATTTACCAACGCTTTAAGCATTACCCACCCCAAAGCCAAATTTACGACCTTGGGACGACTTTATGTCGATCCTACCGAAAACCCGAAACCAATTGTGCAACTATGGGGAAATTCGGAGGAAGACTTCGTCAAAGCGGCACACGAAGTTGCTCGTAAAGGCTATCAGGCGATTGATTTAAACATGGGATGCCCAGACATGGCCGTGATTAAAAACCACAGCGGGAGTGACCTTATCCGCCATTTCGATCGGGCCAAGGAAGTTATCGAAGGCGCCCGGCAGGCAGATTTGCCCGTCAGCGTGAAGACCCGGTTAGGATTTGACGCAGTTGAAGAATACGAGACGTGGATTCCATTCTTATTGAAACAACAAGTTCCCGTTTTAACCGTACACGTGCGGACTAAGATGGAAATGAGTCGGGTCCCAGCCCACTATGAGCTGATCGATAACTTGGTTCAGATGCGAGACACCATCGCACCGGATACGTTATTGCAAATCAATGGGGACATCCTAGACTATCAAGCGGGAATTCAGTTAGCTGAACAGCACCCAGGTGTCGATGGGATCATGATTGGGCGTGGAATTTTCCAAAATCCCTACGCTTTTGAAGCGGAGCCTAAAGAACATTCCGCTAAGGATTTATTAGAACTCTTACGTTACCAAGTCGATCTATATGATCAATTTGTTGCCTTAGGTTTACAAGGACACTTCGCACCCTTACAACGGTTCTTTAAAATTTACGTCCGCGGGATGCGGCACGCAGCTGAAATTCGTAACGAATTAATGCAAACAAAGACAACCGATGATGTGCGAGCCATTGTAGACCGATTAGAACGCGATTTATAAGCACTTAAGAAAATAACGCGTGCCACTCAACGACTGACGAAAAATCAGCTTGAGTGGCTTTTTGCTTAATTTGGGTACTTTACGAATTAGGATGCTTCCCGTATACTCCGATGTGCGATAAAAAATAGGCAACACGGAAAGGAGTTTATCCCTGATATGAATTCTGAAAAGGTTCATTACAAAATGTACAAAAGTGGTAAAAAATGGCTGACTGCAGGAGCAACAATCCTGATGGTTGGTGTTTACAATCAATTGGAGGTTCAAGCGGACACGACTGAACCTATGACCGAAACGCAGGATACTGTAAGCGCTAAAACTGATGAAAGCAGTTTTGACAAGACCATTACACTCACAACATCGCGCAATCAAACCCAATCAACCCGTACGGGGACGAATGAAACCGATTCCGATATTAATCTAGCAGGAAACGACGTGGCACCAGTTTCTGACCAGTCGGTATCAGCGTCTAACGCGACAGTTGTTGAGTCACAAGCGGAGACACCGAACGTTACTGAACAAAGCGATTCTGAAGCGCAAGTGGTTGCGGATGGATCAGCTAATCATGAATCAGATAATGAGGGGGTACCGGACTCAGCAGCGGTTTTAGAACACTCAGAAACTGACACGGACAGTTTGATTGACGAACAGGACAAGACACCGGCTCCCGCGGCAACCGCACCCGTGCCCCTTGCTCGCACCACGGAAGCACCCGAAGATATTAATGTGTGGATGCCGGATAAAAATCTGCAGTACATCGTCTTGTATAATTTGCAACACAATCAGCATTTACAGCTTACAGATGTTAGTCAGATTACTAAACAAATGTTAGCGGACCTGGATGATAATTGGTCGACGGATATTAATTACCAAAGTGACGATAAGGCGTATTTGGATGCGTCATTAAATTTAGAGAGCTTAAAAGGACTAGAGTACGCTAAAAATCTCAAACGGTTTACGGTTACGATTTCTTTGGATGCTTTAGACGACCATGGTTATCCGTATAATCGGGGACGGAGTAAGCTGAAAGACATTAGTGCGTTACAAGGCATGGATTTGACCGAGCTGATTCTCCAGGATACGTCGGTCAGTGATCTGACGCCCATTGCGGGGATGCGGCATTTAAAAGAACTGTCAGTTTCACATAACTATGTCAGTGATATTAGTGTGATTCACGATGCGGTTCAGTCACTGGATGGCGAAGGATACCCAGTGGGGAACCAGCAAATCAACTTGCCGCCAATTCGCATCCACGTTGACCCAAAGACGGGCAAGTATACAACGTCGGCCTACATCATTGATCTTAACGGGAACCGGGTTGCCTTAACACCGTCAACGCAATTTGCGACGGCGACCGGTGTTAACCTTAACGATTATGAAATTGAGTGGCAAAACTTCCAGTCCCCGCAAGGCATGTTAGTGATGCAATTTAAGACGGTGGGGATTAACGGGTCAACATCGTCGTATCCGTTTAATGGCAATGTTGTGATTCATTATTTAATTGATGATCAGGCTGGCAACGCCCAAGTTAATTTTGTCGATGAAGACGGCAACGCCTTGACGCAAGCGTTAAACTTATTTGATCAAATCGGGCAGACCCAGGACTTGACAAAAAATTCGCAAGTGACCGCCGCCCTCGAGGAACTGAGCAAGAAAGGTTACAGTCTTAAAACCGTTCAGGGAGACACTAATTGGATTGTTGGCGAGCAATTAAATACGGTCACGTTTGTGCTGGAAAAGACCAAGCATAAAGTGACGGTCGAAGCTAAGGATGAAGATGGACAGCCCATTGCCGATGTACCGGTAACGGCCCCAACCGGAGTCCCCGGATCGGATTGGACGATTGACGTTCCAGTTATGCCGGGGTACGACTTTGTTTCTGCGGAACAGGATGGTCAAGAGCTAACGGCAGCAGACGGCCAACTAACGGGAAAGTTTGGCGATCAGGATGTCAACATTGTGCTCAACTACCGTAAGAGAATTGGAAAAGTGACGGTGCACTATGTTGATACGGATAACAAGCCGTTACGTCCCAGTCAAACGCTCGAGGGTAAGTTAGGGACTAGTTATACGGTGGCGCATGTAACCATTGAAGGTTGGCACTTGACGGCCGTTGATGGGAACGAATACGGACAGTATGGCAATGGTGAACAAGAAGTGACGTTTATTTATGAACGGGAAGAGGTTCCTGTAGAACCGGAACCCGAACCGGAACCAGATCCGGAACCAGAGCCAGCACCGGAACCAGAACCAGAACCAGAGCCGAAACCAGAACCAGAGCCGGAACCAGAGCCGGAGCCGGAACCAGAACCAGAACCAGAACCTGAACCGAATCCTGAACCGAATCCTGAACCTGAACCAGCACCGGAGCCTGAGCCTGAACCTGAACCTGAACCTGAACCAGCACCGGAACCTGAACCTGAACCAGCACCGGAACCAGAGCCAGAGCCCGAACCTGAACCGGAACCAGAGCCCAAACCTGAACCAAAGCCAGAGCCAGAGCCAGAACCAGCACCGGAACCAGATCTGGGACAAGAGGCCGATCCAGTACCTGAACCAGACTCAGATTCAAAACCCAAACCAAATCCGGAGCCAACGCCGGATTCCCAACCAGTACCAACGCCCAATTCGAAATTAACCAATCCGAGTGGCAAGGCACCTTTAGCCATAAAGCAGTTCCAGCATTCTAAACGGGACTTAAAGAAGCGCCGTCCCGCATCAAAACCAGCCACGATGGGGACTAAACGGCAAACGTTACCACAGACTGATGAACAAGTTGCCCCACGCGCGCAACGATGGGGACTCGCACTAGCCGGGTTAATGGCCGGACTAGTCGTGTTCCGTAAGCGCCACTAATTACTTCACTTCCAAATTAAAGAATGATCACAACAAAGAACGCTTTGAGCCATGCACAGCTCAAAGCGTTCTTTGTGTTTAAAATGATGAACTTTAAGTCCATTTGTGACCGGTAACTTTACTGAATGGAAAAGTTGTCATCCAAGATGGTGACACGTTCAACGGGCAAGCCAACAATTTTTAGCTGGCGTTGCTTATTAACGAAGATGGCGCCGTACAAGTCTGGGCGGTCTTTACCCCAGTCGGGAAGTGGGCCGCCGGCAAAGAATAACCGGGTCGTTTCAATCTCACCGTCAATGGAGGCTTTTGAAAAGATCGTGACACTTTCAAGGTCATTTTGACGCGGATAGCCCGTCTTAGAATCCAGAATATGATGGTAGGATTTCCCGTTAAATTCCAAGTGACGTTCATAAATGCCACTCGTAACGGCTGAACAAGGCCCTATTTGAACACTGGCAATCGCATTTCCGCGGGGTGTCAGTGGGTTTTGGATGCCGACCCGCCACTGACCGTCAGCGTGTAAGGGCGAATCGCCATACATCAATAGGTTTCCGCCTAAATTAATCATGCCGGCGCGTTGCCCAAAGGCTTCCCAGTAGTCCTGAATGCGATCGGCAATGTAGCCCTTCGCGATACCACCGAGATCCAGCTCCATTCCAGCGACTTTTAAAAACACGCTGAAATCGGCGTCGTGACACACCACTTGCTGGGGATCGACGAGTCGTAAGCGGTCCTGAATTTCCGCGTCACTAGGAACGTGGGCGTTTGAAAAGCCAATTCGCCAAAGTTTGACGAGTGGGCCAATTAGCGCATTGAAGCCAAAGTGCTGCTGACTGAGTTGCACTGCTCGCTTAACGAGGCTGTAGGTCGCAGCACTGACTTGTACGGGGTGTTGTCCCGCGGCTTGATTGATCGCCATGACTTCGGAATGCGACCGGTTGACCGTTAGCCGGTCTTCGTACTGGTCGATGAGGGTACAGGCTTGAGTTAAGTAGTCCGAACGGTCGCTACCGAGTAAGGTCAAGTCGATATCAGTTCCTAGTGCGTGGTGTGCGAGGTGTCGTCGTTGACTAGCTAAGTTATCAACGGCTGGTTGTTGATTGTCATTAAGAGTTGCCATCAAAATCCGTCCAATCTGTGGAAAATTAAATTAGGATACCGTTACAATGATCGACTTCGTGTTGAATGATTTGGGCAACGAAGTCACGAAAAGTCTGTTGTTGGGGGGCAAAATTCTGGTTAACGAACTTGACCGTAATCTGGTGATAACGCGTTGTCGGCCGTTCACCGCTTAAGGATAAACACCCTTCGCTCGTCTGATAAGATCCGGTCTTGTTAATGATTTGAGGATTGATCATTGGAACGGCTAATGGTCCCATTTGAACGACAATGATGCGTTTGTTGACGCCAATCATGTTGGCGGCCATCCCAACGCAGGAATCGCTATTCGCTGAAAGTGTGTCTAGTAAGTTGGTAACGGTTGGCAAATCAGCACGGGTCGCAGCTTGCGCTGGTGTTTGTAACGCCGCTGGGTCGTGGACAACGGGTTTGATCATGAAAAAGCCTCCTCTTGATAATGCTTTCATTATAGAAGTTTTACGTGACATCGCGCAAGTTCTTAGTTAGTAAGGTGACCTATCAATAAATGTGAAATGGTGTTCAAAGTATGAAATGTTCGTTAAAATCAAATCGAGCGGGCTGTAACCAAAGTAATAAAGCTGGTTGCTTAATAGAAAACAATTTAGATAGTAGTGCGATCAAAATAAAACGATAACAAGTTCAAAAAATGGAGGATGAGCAAGATGGCGGCAGAAACAGTTATGACAACGCTGTGCGCGCCGGTCGCGGGACGGTTACATGAGTTAAAAGTAATGGATGATCCAGTCTTTTCGCAGGGGCTGATGGGGGTTGGCTTTGCGATTGAACCAACTGATGGACGAGTCTACGCACCGGTCAGTGGCAAAGTGACCATGGTAGCTAAAACCAAGCACGCGGTCGGTCTTAGAACGGTAACTGGGGTGGAAGTGTTATTACATTTGGGTATCGACACGGTCGAACTTGATGGTCGTCCTTTTGAACTCATGGTCAAAGTGGGCGAGCAAGTTGTGGCGGGACAAGTCCTGGTGAGAATGGATTTGACGATGATCAAGGAAGTACATAAAGTACCGACCGTTATAACGGTTGTGACTAATAGTACGGCCCTACAGGCGCAGCTTTTCTTAAAATCAGAAGCGGGGTTGGTGCAACCGCACGTGCCGGTAGCGATGGTGACGACTTTAGAAGAAGCTTCACCAGCCATGACAAGTTCGGCTACTGGACAAACGGGAGCGTACACTCAGTTAGCGACGCAAATTATTCAAGGGGTCGGTGGACGAGACAACGTCACCAGTGTGATCCACTGTATTACGCGGCTACGGTTTTATTTGAAAGATGAGACATTGGTGCAGCGGACCCAGTTGACCGAATTGTCGGGAGTGATTGACGTGGCGCACGCGGCTGACCAGTTGCAAGTGGTGATTGGGTCCGCCGTGAATGACGTCTACGATGCTGTGATGGCCCAATTAGGACCGCAATTTATGGGTGAGAACACTGAAGCCGTGGTCGAACCACCTAAGCAAAAGTCGAAATCGTTGTTAGGGGTAATTAAACAAAGCTTGAACAGTCTCATTGGCGTGATGACCGCTTCGATGATTCCGGTGATCGGTATCTTAGCGGGTTCCGGGATTCTAAAGGGGATTCTGGCGGCACTTACGGGATTCAAAATTTTGAACCCAACGGATGGGACGTACATGGTACTCAACGCGGTGGGCGACGCGGTGTTTTACTTTTTGCCGATTATCTTAGGGTTTACAGCGGCGAAACGCTTAGGCTCGAATCCCATTGTCTTAGCGGTGGTCGGGGGAATTCTAGTTTACCCGTCGTTAATTAGTGCGGCAGGTAAGGCGGCGACTGCTCAAATTACGGTATTTGGATTGCCAGTCCACCTGATGACTTATTCCGCCTCAGTCTTTCCCATTATTCTTGCGGCCTGGTTAGGTGTTTACGTTGAAAAAGGGTTGAAAAAACTGTTGCCAGTTGCTTTACGGGGCGTCTTTTCACCAATCATCGAAGCGTTAGTTTTAGGGTTAGTGATTTTGGGAATCGTCGGTCCCCTGATGACGGTTGTCAGTCAGGTCTTAGCCGACGCCATCCTTGCGACGTATAATTTCAGTCCCGCACTATCCGGACTCGTCGTTGGGGGCCTCTATCAGTTGATGGTGATTTTTGGGTTGCACTGGGGCCTCGTCCCAATTGTGGTCAACGATTTGGCGACTAATGGTCACAGTTACTTAAACGCACTCATTTCAGTGACAATGGTCGCGCAGGGTGGTGCCGCGTTAGCCGTTGCTTTAAAGACCCGCCATCGTAAGTTAAAACGATTATCATTAGCTGCGGCCGTCTCAGCATTTTGTGGAGTTACCGAACCGGCAATTTACGGGGTCAACTTGAAGTATAAGCGGGTCTTCATTGTCGGCAGCATTGCCAGTGCGTTAGGTGGATTATTGACGGGATTACTACGGGTCAATAACTACGCGTTATCCGGTGCTCTAATTGGATTTCCAGCGTTTATTACACCTGACGTTGGAATTGGTAGTAATTTTTATGGTTACTTGATTTCTCATTACGGGACGCTTTTGATTGCCATGGTGGCCGTTTACTTCTTTGGCTTTTCCGATAAAATGCGGACTGAAAAAGCGTTGGATAGTCATTAGTGAATTGTCTTTTGACCTAAAAATTAAAAATAGTGGAATTAAAAAACGTTTGCGATAAAAATTCGCAAACGTTTTTTTGCTAACCCGTGCGGTGCGTTAGTAGCTAGGTTTAAACGCAGGGGTCAGACTAGATTTTTTTAGAGCGACGGTTCGGTTAGTTGGAATCTCACTGCGTTGTGCTGACCAGTTGGGATCCTTAGTTAATTTCGTCGTCAGGTTATTTTGGTGTATGGTCATATTATTAGCATCATCTAAATCTAATTTAATTGCGTGGTGATTATTAACCGTTAAAGTCGCCCGGTTATTGACCAGTTTAATAGTGAAGTGTTCCCGAATCGTGTGCTGATTGCGGCGGAACATGACCAATTGATGGTGTGTGTTTAAGTAGACACTTGTCGCTGGTCTTGGACTGACCCAGCGCCCCATAAAGTCGGCGGCGCTATAACGACTGACTGCGTTGACCGTTGACTTAGTCGTTTGCACCGTGCGAACCGTATGACGGGGTGTTGATTGGCACCCTGCAATTAATCCGGTTAGTGCAATCGCCATTCCGAATCCCCATATTTTTTGCATACATAATCTCCTCCAGCGTCCTAATTCCCGTTATTAAGACATAAGTTCTATTATAACGAAAGTGACAGTTAAGTTAAACTGATGCGATTAATTTTTATACTTTGGTTGGGTCATTTTTAATTGAATTGTTTTAAGACTAATTTAGCACGATTGAATCCCGCTAAATTTCACTATGAAAAAAGATTGAAAGCAGACGGGAACAGACGTTGTTCGATGGTTAACGAACTTGATTAAAAATTCCCATTTTATATACGAAATGATACAAAAGATAATTTTAAAAGTGGCTTAGAATGAGCAAACGTTGTTAGCAAGGACGTTTGTTGAGCACAAATAAATTTAAGGCCCCTGACCTAGGATGGCTTTTTGGCCAGAATAGGCTACTATATATAGTGTTACTTACAACAACTAGTACCATTGGTTGTAGCGGTACTTTAATGATACATAAACTAAAGGCTGAAAAGACCCCAATAGCGATAATCGTTATCATAGCGGCAATGATGACCAGTTTATCAAGGTCAACCTTTAAACTATAAATTTAAAAAGTGGGGATACGCATGTTAACAACGTCAACAGGTGATATTTTAGACCAATTAAGAACCTTACCCGTAATCAAACGGGGCGGAACGCAAACCAAGTTTCACCCTTATAAAATTAACTTTGTTTTGGCACAATTATTAGAGGATCCCAAGGACCAAGAAGCGGTAAAAGAAGCGATTGTGGCGCACTATCACCAATCCGATCAGGTGGAAACGCGTGAGTTACGTCCCGCACTCATCGCCATTTTTAACGACCTCGGATTCACGGATGCTGCCAAGCGGTATCAGGATTATTTTATTGCGGAGCAGGAAAGATTTGCGGCCGCAACGAACGTTAAGGGGCGGATTGAAAAACTGTTTAATCGGGATGCCGACGTGGTTCACGAAAACGCCAATAAGGATAGTACCGTCTTTAATACGCAACGGGACCTTGAAGCCGGCGCAGCTAGCCGGGCACTCGGGCTAAAAATGCTACCAGATATTGTGGCTAAGGCCCATTTACGTGGTGACTTGCACTGGCACGACTTGGACTATTCACCCGTCACGCCTGAAACCAACTGTTGCTTGATTGATTTTGACGGAATGTTTAAAAACGGCTATAAGATTGGCAATGCCGAGGTCGTTTCGCCGCGTTCTATTCAAACGGCAACGGCGCAAATGGCCCAGATTATTGCCAACGTGGCATCCCTTCAGTATGGCGGGTGTTCCGCTAACCGGGTGGATCAGTTGTTGGCACCCTATGCTGAAATCAACTTCCAAAAGCACATGAAGGATGCTGAAAAGTGGGTCGCTGAAGATCAGCGGAACGCTTATGCCAAGACAAAAACGAAAAAAGACATTTATGATGCAATGCAGGCGTTGGAATACGAGATCAACACGCTCTACTCATCACAGGGACAAACGCCGTTTACGACGGTTAACTTTGGCCTGGGAACGAGCTGGATTGAACGTGAAATTCAACGGGCCATTTTACAGATTCGGATTAAGGGGCTTGGTAAGGAACAACGGACGGCAATTTTCCCTAAGTTGATTTTCACCATGAAGCGGGGACTTAACTTAAGTCCTGATGATCCTAATTACGATATTAAAGAGTTGGCAATTGAGTGTGCCACTAAGCGGATGTACCCCGATCTTTTGATGTACGATAAAATCAAAGAATTGACGGGGAGCTTTAAGACACCAATGGGGTGCCGTTCCTTCCTGCAAGGTTGGAAAGATGAAAATGGCCGTGAAGTCAACTCCGGTCGGATGAACCTGGGCGTTGTGACCGTTAATTTGCCACGGATTGCCTTATCCGCGCATGGGGATCAGGGCTTGTTCTGGGAAATTTTTGACGAACGCATGGCGACGTGTCACCAAGCGTTGGCTTACCGCGTTGAACGTACGAAGGAAGCTAAGCCCGAAAACGCACCGTTACTTTACATGTACGGGGCGTTTGGCAAACGGCTACCTGCCGGTGGGAACGTGGACGACCTCTTCAAGAATCAGCGGGCGACGGTTTCCTTAGGTTACATCGGTTTATACGAAGTTTGCACGACGTTCTTTGGCCCGGATTGGGAAAAAGATGAGCACGCGTTAACGTTTGCCGAAGATGTGGTTAAGGCGTTGCGGGACAAGTGTGCGCAGTGGGCTAAGGAAAGTGGCTATCACTACAGTTTGTATTCCACACCCGCTGAATCGTTAACGGACACGTTCTGCCGTGATGACATTGCTAAATTCGGTAAGGTCGCTGATATTACGGACAAGGAGTACTACACGAATAGTTTTCACTACGATGTTCGCAAGCACCCAACACCATTTGAAAAGCTCACGTTGGAAGAACGTTTTCCAAAATACGCTTCGGGTGGTTTCATCCACTACTGTGAATATCCTAACTTGACTCAAAACCCGAAAGCCCTAGAAGCGGTTTGGGACTGGGCTTACGATCACGTGGGCTACTTAGGGACCAATACGGCGATTGATCAGTGCTTTAAATGTGGGTTTAAGGGCGAGTTTACCGCAACCGCCCGCGGGTTTGTTTGCCCTGAATGTGGCAACCATGACCCCAAATATTGTGATGTTGTTAAACGGACGTGTGGATACTTAGGTAATCCGCAACAGCGCCCAATGGTTCACGGGCGTCACGTTGAAATCGCGTCCCGTGCTAAAAATATGTCTTCGGAGATGATTAAGAATGCCGCGCGCTACGAAAGGACCAAACAATCCGATGCCCAAAGAATGGCTGGCAGAGGACTTAAGTGAACAATACGTTGCTGATTATAAGGCGTTTAATTTTGTTGATGGTGAAGGGGTCCGGTGTAGTCTCTATTTGAGTGGCTGTCCGTTTCATTGTCCGGGTTGTTACAACGTCGCTGCGCAGAATTTCCATTATGGGCAACCGTATACCCAAGACTTGGAAGACCAAATCATTGAAGATTTAAGTCAAGATTATGTTCAGGGATTGACACTATTAGGCGGTGAACCGTTCTTAAATACGCAAGTTGGGATTCGAATTTGCGAACGCGTCCGCCAAGAATTTGGCCATGATAAGGACATCTGGTCGTGGTCCGGCTATACGTGGGAAGAGCTACAAAAGGATTCTGAAGATAAATTAAAAATGTTGTCATTAATTGATATTCTAGTCGATGGGCGCTTTTTGAAAGACAAAATGGACCTAAAATTGCAATTTCGTGGAAGTTCTAATCAGCGAATTATCGACGTCCCTAAGTCGTTAGCTAGTGGTCAAGTGGTTATTTGGGATAAGCTAGTGCGTTAAGCAAATTAGTCGTGTATAATAAGGCTTAAGGTATGACAGCGTTTTCAAAGATGGCTGTTTATATGCCGGTTTGAATTTGCTCAATTATCAACATTCAAGTAAAACTAATAAAATGACACTAGGCACGATAAGCAAAAACACGATCGTTAAACAAAAAGGGTTGGAGCACGTGCCCCAACCCTTTTTGGCATCATACTGGGGATATGGAAGGATTGAATAACAATGTTAACAATTATTAAACGTTTTCAGACGCGCTACTTTCACTTTTGGGATCGACTGAACGTCTTGCGCGCCGGTATTTTGGGGGCAAACGATGGGATTATCTCGGTTTCAGGAATTGTATTGGGCGCGGTGGGCGCAAATATGAGCAATCAAACATTGTTTATCAGTGGGATCTCTGGAATGCTTGCAGGCGCTTGCTCCATGGCTGGTGGCGAATACGTCTCGGTAAGTGCACAAAAAGACGTTCAAGTCAGCTGTTTAAATAATCAAATCGCACCAGAATCTCGAAACTCTGAAGCTTATCAGACTAAAATTCAAGAGATCGACTTAATGAATCCGTTACATGCGGCGGTTATGTCATTTGTCTCGTTCATGCTGGGGGCCCTGATTCCACTTTTGGCCATCAGTTTGTCAACGCCAGCATGGCGATTAACGAACACGCTGATTGCCATGGTGATTGCATTAACGTTAAACGCGACAATTAGTGCGCAACGGGGGGCAATCTCGATTCGCAAAGTGGTGTTGCGTAACATTACGATTGGCTTGGTCACGGCTTTTGTCACCTTTGTCATGGGGTCGTTATTAGGCGGCGCTGTTTAAATATCAAATACTAATATTTATAAATGAAAAAGGCGTTGTGATTTTTATCGCAACGCCTTTTTCATTTGGCTAGGATTCGCTAGTAGATTGTTCTTTGCGTGCCAAGTACTGCTGATTGCCACGCCGTAATTCAATGATTGTCCATGCGAGTAGGGCAATGATAATTGCAATCAAAATAGCAGCAATCCAGTTAGACCATGCCAATTGTGACTTAGTTGGGTTATCACCGAAGAACCCAGCAATTTGTGGCGCGAGACCGTACATGTTTAACCCGGTTAGCGCAATCACTGAGAACCAGCCGAGCCCCTTGATCCACCAGCTATTTTTGAACCGTTGGCCCATTTCAGCGGAACTATCGGTCATCATTAGTAGCGGTAGCATTGAGAATGGCAGTGCAAAGGCCAAGAAGACTTGAGAATTATTCATTAAATCGTTGAGTGCCACGTGCTCGTCAATCGCACTCTTGCCACTGGTCAGTAACACACAGATCAGGACGGGAATGACGGATAATAACCGGGTGACTAACCGCCGTAACCAGAGTGGCATCCGCATGTGGATGAAGCCTTCCATAATAACTTGACCAGTTAAGGTCCCGGTGATCGTGGAGTTTTGCCCGGAAGCTAACAGGGCAACGGCAAATAGCGATGACAAGATACCAGACCGAGCGACACTAATTAGAACACCGTTACTAAGGGATGCAGTGTTTGAGAGGGCTTGATACAGGCCGAAGAATGAAGGATCTTTAACGGCACCCGTTTTGAAAACGGCCACTCCCGTGATAAGGAGTAGGGCGTTGACAAAGAAGGCGGCCGTTAATTGAATGTTGGAATCGAGACTGGCAAATTTAACGGTCCGCGCAACCGCCTCTTCATCATGGTGATCAGTCTTCCGGGTTTGTGAGATGGCTGAGTGCAGGTACAAGTTATGGGGCATGACGGTCGCACCGATAATACCTAAGGCGCCACTTAGCGGTGTCATGCCGGCAACTGTCCGGCTGTTGGAAAAGGTTTCACTAGTAGGAACCAGACCAGCAAAGACTTGCCCCCAGTTGGGACTTGAAAGGACGACTTGGTAAACGAAGACTAACAAGATAACGAGAATTAAGCAGACGACGATGGCTTCAATCTTACGGAAGCCAATTTTGGTCAATAATAGCAAGAGTAATACGTCAAAGACCGTAATGAAGACTGCGATGACTAAGGGAATCTTGAATAAAAGGTACAGGGCGATTGCGGCACCGATGACTTCCGCAATGTCCGTTGCCATAATGGCAAATTCGGTTAAAATCCATAAAACGATCCCAAGGGATTTACTCGTGCGGGCACGAATCGCTTGGGCCAAGTCCATCTGTGTCACGATACCAAGTTTAGCCGCCATGTATTGGAGCAACATCGCAATCAAACTTGAGATCAAGATCACGGACATTAACAGGTATGAAAAGTTTTGACCTCCAGTAATGGAAGTGGACCAGTTCCCGGGATCCATATAACCGACTGCCACTAAAGCACCAGGCCCCGAGTAGGCAAGGAGTGTTCGCCAGAACCCGATGTCCTTGGGTACGCTAATTGTGCCGTTGATTTCTTCTAGTGAAGGACCGTTAGCGTACTCAATAAGCTTGTGTTGCCGCTTCTTCAATGGAGTGCTGTTCATGATAATATAACCGCCTTTCTTTAAAAACTGGTTACATTGTAGCTTCATTTAACCAATCATTAAATAAAAGTTAGGGATAACTTAAAAATATAGCGTTTTTTTTACGAACGCCCGGTTAAGTTAAAGAACTAATGAGAGCGCTGGATTAGTTGCCCCCGGAAAGTTTGCCGTTGGGTTGTTGCTAGAAATGTTTGTTCATTGGTTTTACGAATGAACGATAACAAGTGTAAAAGTTAACAATGTTAGTGGATTACACTGCCAATTTACGAAGAATATGGTAAAGTCTATGATGAAAATGTCTTTATAATAAAATTAAACTAGCCATTGAGTGAATTTGAATGTATTGTGATTAATTGCTCAATGTAAGCTGGGCGTCAATTGATAGGGAGTGAAATGATGGGACACTTGTGGGGACTGATGAAAAGTCGGGCCGCTAAAAATATTGGGCCGCCGTAATGACTGGACTATCGACTTTAAGCATTAAACTGCCGGTAGTTTAAAAAATTGCAGTGGCTAAGGATGAATGGCCAAAGACCATTGGGGCAGTGCTAACGAACTTGGTCAGCGCTAGTTCACAAGGTCGCTAGTTTGTGACGGTTTTGCTAGCGTCGCTGATGGTTGGTGGGTGACATTTAGATTAATTGGTTAGCAATACTGGTTTGGAATCCGGTGTTGCTGAAATGTGACTTATCAATATGGAAAAGACCGGTAGTGCATTTGAGTACGGTTCGAACTGATTACGTGGTCGAATAGTTAGGTGTGATCTTTTGGCTCAGCTTTAGGTCGAAAGTAAAACTGAGTGGGCGTCGTTGCTATCAGTAAAAACAAATAGGATTAGGTCGGATTTGAAAGCGGATTACTTGCTTTTACTTGGCAGTCCAGTTTAAGCTTAGTTTAAACTGTGAAGGAGTGATTTGTAATGAGTAAGACTTTTAATCAAACTGAATTAGCAAAGTACGATGGTCAAGCTGGTCAACCGGCCTACGTTGCCGTTGATGGCGTTGTTTATGACGTGACGGGTGTTGCTGCTTGGGCGGGTGGCAAGCATCATGGTAATTTGGCTGGTCAAGAATTGACGGACATCATTGATACCAAATCACCACACGGCCGTGGCGTTCTCAAAAAGTTAACCGTGGTTGGTCAGTACGTTGCGGACTAAGTATGATGTCGCAATGGCTAATCATTGTTAGTCAATTAAGCATACAAAATCAGTTAAACGAACTATCAGGCGGGAAGCGATTCTCCGCCTTTTTTAATACAATTATCATCAAAACGTAACTTACGAACGGACAATTCGGCGTGCTATAGTGAACACTCGATACACAAACTAGGAGGGTTTATATATGCCACGGAATTTAAAAGAAGAAGTTGTGTTTACAGCCATTATGGCAGGATTGATGGTGCTGGTTATGACAGCGTATAACGTTGCGATGGCGCAGGGCTTTAGTAATGGTTTAATCATGGCAATCTTAAGTGGGTACCCGCTTGGTTTAGTTGTTGCTATCATCTTAGATTTATTGGTCGTAGGACCAATTGCCAAAGGATTAGCTTTCAAATATATCATTAATGATTACATGCGTAAAAGGACCGTTTTAATCGGAATCACGATTTCCGTTTTGATGGTACTCGGCATGGTAACTTGTATGTCCCTATTTGGGATTACGGTGGAAGGTAAGCTGGCCGGGGGACACGTTCTTGCAACGTACGGCCATACTTGGATTTTTAACTTGATCGTTGCGTTACCGTTACAGTTATTGATCGTAGGGCCAATTGCCCGCGGCGTACTGGGTAAAATGCAGCAAGCAACTGCCAAAACTGAAGCGGCTGCTAAAACTGAAGAAGACTAAGCAAACGAGCGTGAGTCAAGGGGCGGTGCAAACTGCTTTTGGGTGTGCGTTTCGATTATAATCATCGGTTAAACCGTTCGGGAATAGTTAAAATTCCTGAACGGTTTTTGTTTTCTGAAAATTGCTGATCAAACGGCAAAACTTAATTGATGTTATCAGGATAGCAATGGGGATTGAGTTAAAATGGTTAAACGGATAAACCGTTGATACATCAACACTTAGGACACTTTAATGGTTTCTGAAAGAATATAAAATATATTATTATCGAGGTTGAAGATTGACTGAAACTGCGTGAAAATAGAGATGAATCGAAGGAATGTTGATAAAAATAATTATGGGTGGGATTGATAATGGAACAGAAACAAACGCATTTTAAAATGTATAAAATTGGTCGTCGTTGGGCCTTTGCCTGCGCAATCATTTTAGCATTAGGGGGCGCGACATTAACGGCACGTGCGGATGACAACGGTGCCAAAAATGCTGAAAGCATTAGTTCTAGTTCGGTAAGCAGTGAAAGTCAGTCGAAAGCGTCGTCACAAGATTCGAATCGGTTATCACAGTCACAAAACGATGCCGATATGACGTCAGAACAACAAACTAAAACAATCGGTGCAAAACAAACCAAGACGGTGTCAGCACCTAAAACTGATCCCAATGCAGTTAAGCAAGGCGATTCAGAAGGTAGTGACACAAACGGTGAGACCGGTGATAAAGACGACGCAACGTCACAAAGTAGTCACGTGGATAAAAAGCCCATGGCAACGGACCAGAAATTAGATGCTTCAGCTGATCAGGAGTCAAAAACACCGGATACCACGCCGCAACCGGTTAAAGCGACGGATTCAGTTAAGGCTGATAATGAGGCTGTTCAAGATGGTGGAAACGTTGAAGACGATTATGCAGATTTACATAACATTCTAGGGATTTCTTCTCAATTTCATATTTTTGCACGCGAAGCTGAACTGAATGCACATACGAACGGAAATATTGCTGTCGGGACACTCTCAGGAAAAGTCAACTTTGGGACCAATATTATTGAAGAATTATTGGATAAAGATATTTCATATATTCAAAACATTGATAATATTGCGAACAGTTCATTTGTTTCCGCCGGTGATACCCGGGTCAATAAGGTTATTTTCGGTCAGAATGTCGATATCGACATTTCGAACCCCAACCGGCCAAAGATAAATGGGACCGATATTGATCACCTACTTGCTTCAGAAGTCTATCAAGATAAAAACGGCAACGTTTATCTTGATTTTGATAAGGAATTTGCTAAGTTAGAAAAACTAAGTGGTAGCATGAGCAATCAGAAACCACACGTTAATTACACGAACAGTCATTTCAGTGATATGAATAATCGGGTCATTGATATCACCGACCTAGAGCCTGATGAAAATGGTCATATTATCATTAACCTGTCAGCGGACGTTCTAAATGGTAGCACGCCGCTAACGATCCAAGGGTTATCCGCCGATAAGGATGGGAACACGGTCATCATTAACGTGGACACCGAGGGTAATCAAGATTACCATATCAATTCGCAAATTAAGGTCATTTACGATGATGGCAGTGGTCGTGATAACAAGGAAACTGAAGACTTTGGGGATAACCATTTATTGTGGAACTTCTACGATTCAACGGCAAGCGATCAATTAGCTACGGGTGTCATCTCAATCGACCGGCCATTCCAAGGAAGCGTCTTAGCTCCTAAGGCGGAAGTTGATGCTAACCAAAATGTTGATGGCAACATCATTGCGGATAAAGTCGTTGTTAACGCTGAAACCCACCGTTGGGATTTACAAGATAACGTTGATAACAAAAAAGATCCCGAACCAGAGGAACCGGTGGACGTTGAGGAACCGGAAGAGCCAGAACAACCAGAACAACCTGGTGAGCCTGAAGAACCGGAAGAACCTGAAAAGCCAGATGAGATTGAGGAGCCCGAGGAACCTGAAGAACCCGAGGAACCTGAAGAACCCGAGGAACCTGAAGAACCAGAACAGCCTGGTGAGACTGAGGAACCTAAAGAGCCCGAAGAACCAGGTGAACCGGAAGAGCCAGGAGACATTGAAGAACCGAAAGAACCCGAGGAACCTGAAGAACCAGGGGATGTTGAGGAACCGGAACAGCCTGGTGAACCTGAAGAACCGGGTGACGTCGAAACGCCCGAACAACCTAACGAAGTTGAGGAACCTGAAGAAGAGTTTGAAGAAGAAATCGACGAAGAGATCAATGAAGGTGTTGATCCTGATGAAATCGTGGATGAGATTGAAGACGAAGTTGAAAAAGAAATTGATAACAATGCCGTCACGGATGAAACAGCTGACGAACTAGAAACGGCTTTTGACGAGATTCAAAAGGAACCGGTTAATGAGCAAGCAGCTGAAGAAGAGACGTTGTTAAATCTGATTGATTACGCGATTCAACAGGCCAAGGAACAACATAACGATCGTTTAGTGACTAAGTTGGAAGGCTTACGTACCCAAGTGGTTGGTGCCTTAGCTGCACATGGGCAAGGATTACCACAAACGGATGAAGGTCAGGCTCAATGGCTTAGCTTAGCTGGGATTGCCTTAGCAAGCAGCTTAGTTCTAGCAGTGTATGGGTTACGTCGTAAGCAAAACGTTTAAGCAAGCGCAAAAGGGCGTCTGCTCATTAAAAATAATGACCATTCTGATTTTAGTGATGGTAGTAGTGGTTTCCACATTTTGTGGGAACCACTTTTTTATCCCAACGGTGTCGTCACGGCTACTGTTTATTTGATGAATTCAAGTGCCAATAAAAAAAGTCACCAGACATTAATTGGTCTAGTGACACCGAATCATTCTTACTCCATGACCATGCCTAATCCTTTGACCCCGTTCTGTCCACTCGACTGAGCGGTGTAATCGCTAACCCCCATTAGCTTTTACAACTATTATTATAAATGATTGACATTAATAGTCAATATTTATTCGAATATATTTTTAAAAGTAATTTCAATTAATTTTAAAAGCGTACTAGGGTTAATTTTCAAATTGGTCTAAAGCTTAATAGGACGGAAAAAACCACCAATAACGTTTTCGTCATTGGTGGTCGAACGGTTGGTAAGGTTTAGTTACGAATCAATTGGTTGAAGTTAAATTCATTAGGAATGAAGTGTGATTCGGTGTATTCAAATTGACGGCCGTCATCGTTAAAGGAAATACTGATCATGTTACCGACACAGTTATTTTGCCCTAAATCTAGATGCGCAATATCGAGTTCGCTGGCGGAATCGACCCGCAACATCCGTTTAACGACGGCAATTTTGATTTTGAGATCTTTTTTCAGGTAGTGATAAATTGATTTTTTAGCGATTGCGGGCGTAATTCCCGGTGTTAACTGGGCGTTAAAGTAGTTGATATCAATGACGGCCCGGGTACCGTTGATAAGTCGCAAACGTTGAATCGCATAGACTGGAATACCAACTTCAAAGGCCGTCTTAGCGCTCAATTCTGGATCGACCATGACCTGTTTAAAGCTGACCACGTTGGTTTCGTACGTGAGTGCGCGGCCACTGTTTAGTTGCTTGACCCCGTTGGTGTTACCAAGGTCTAGGTTGAACTTCTGTGTCTGTGGTGAGTGCTCCAGTAGTACGACACCGCGGCCTTTAACACTGTAAACGAGGCCTTCCGCAGCCAGCTTTTTAATGGCTTTGCGCACCGCGTAGCGACTGCCGTTAAATTCTTGAATTAAGTCGTCTTCAATTGGCAGACGCATTTTAATACTATATTTTCCTGCCAGAATCCGTTTTTTCAAAGTTTGATAGATGGTTTCAAACGTTACTTTTTCCATGTTGTCACCCTCATAAGCGTTGTTATTGTTGAACCCATTATAACAAATTATTTGCCTGTTTAATAAATAAACGAATAAATTCTCAAATTTGTTCGAATAAAATTGACAGGGGTTAAACGCTTTCTTTATAATGGACGTAGTAATTAATTCGATGGAAATATGGGGGATAACATGATGCAAGTAGAACACCAAACATTAAGTGCAAACCAGCACCCGTTTCAGGTGACTGCATACTGGCTTGATCAAATCTCAGATTTTGAAGAGAACGTGGACTATCCAGTCATGATCATTTGTCCGGGTGGTGGCTTTACTTACCATTCTGGACGGGAAGAGGCGCCAATTGCAACCCGGTTTAACGCGGAAGGTATGCATACGATCATACTCAACTATCAGTTGGAAACCGAAGACGAGTCAGTTTACCCGTGGGCTTTACAACAAGTAGCGCAAACCATCGCGTGGGTCACGGCGCATGCGCAGAAACGCCACGTCGCTACTGACCGGATCTTTTTGACGGGCTTTTCTGCGGGGGGACACGTGGTGGCCTTATATAACGCGGTCGCAACTGATCCTGAATTGCGTCAACAATATGGTCTGGATGATTATGCTGGAGAACACGCTGCCGTTATTTTGGGGTATCCGGTTATTGATTTGAACGCGGGCTTTCCAACCAGCGACGCTGATAAAAAATTGGTGACCGCGGACGAACAGCTGTGGGCGGCCCAAAAATTGGTTTCTAAGGCGACTAAGCCGGCGTTTGTCTGGCAAACGGCGACTGATGAATTGGTCCCGGCGCAAAACTCGATGTTATACGTTCAGGCACTGATGGCAAATGACGTTGATGTAGAATACCACCTTTATGGTAGCGGGATTCACGGTTTAGCGTTGGCTAACCACGTGACTGAGAAGCCAACTAAGTCTAAGTACTTAAATAAGGCGGCAAGTCAGTGGGTCAACTTAGCAACGCAGTGGTTGCAACAAGAAGGACTACTGGCCGGGGAATTTTAAACGTATAAAGTTTGAGCAGAGTAGAACAAATTGCCTTTTGGCGTACGTTTCAATCATAGTAATAGGAGAAGCCAACCAGAAAATTTCTGATTGGCTTTTTGAGTTTGTCCCAGACGCGTTATTTGGGTTGGATAAAATTTACCCATGACGTGGCGCAAAATTCTGCGGTATAATTTTAGGTACGAATAATCAATAGAGGAAGCGATTTATTATGGCGACCAACCAGCACTTAGTCATCATTTCATTGGATGCACTTGGATTCCGAGATTTACGCGAACATCAGGCGGAATTACCGGTGTTGAACCAGTTGATGACGGGGGGCGCATGGGTCAAATCCGTTACGGGGATTTACCCAACCCTGACTTACCCATCACATACGACCATTATCACTGGCCAGTATCCGAACGTGCACGGAATTGTGAACAATACCAAGATTCAGCCCAAGCGACGTTCACCTGATTGGTATTGGTACCAAAAAGATGTGAAAGTGCCAACGCTCTATGATTTGGCACGGCAACAAAAAATGACGACGGCGGCCTTTTTATGGCCCGTTACTGCGGGGAGTAAGATTACATATAATTTGGCCGAAATTTTTCCAAACCGAATCTGGACGAACCAAGTACTCGTCTCAATCAAAGCGAGTTCGCCATTATTCTTATTAGAGATGAACCATAAGTATGGGCATCTTCGTCGGGGAATTAAACAGCCCCAGTTGGATGATTTTATCACGGCGTGTGCGGTTGATACGCTGACTAATAAACGGCCTAATTTGACGATGCTGCATCTGGTTGATATGGATAGTATGCGGCACCGTTATGGCGTGCGATCTAAAGAGGCGATGCAAGCGTTGCACCGGTTGGATCGACACGTTGGGCAAGTCATTAACGCGACTAAAGCGGCGGGGACCTTTGACGATACGAACTTTGTGATTCTGGGCGACCATTATCAGATCAACGTTGACCACATGATCCATCTCAACACGTTATTTGCACAGCGTGGCTGGTTGACGCCTCGGCAAGACCAGACGTTTGAAGATGATTGGCAAGTCATGGCTAAAACGGCCGACGGGTCAACGTATATTTATACGCGCAATTTCAGTGAGCTTGACGCGTTAAAAGAACTTGTCAGTTCAGTTGAAGGCGTTGAAGCCGTGATTGATGGGCAGGCCGCCGCCAAACGTGGGGCGGACCCCGCGTGTGCATTGATGGTTGAAGCCAAGGAAGGCTATTACTTTACCGATGAAAGTCGGCGGCCATTAGTTGTTGAACCAGTCCACCCGGCGACGTTAGGCCAACCAGATCGTTACCACGGTGTTCACGGGTACGACCCAACCAAGCCAGATTATCAAACCACGTTACTCTTTAACGGGCCAGCGGTTAAGGCGGGCGTTACGATTGAAAAGGCTAACTTAGTTGACGAAGCACCAACCTTTGCCCGGTTACTCGGTCTGCATTTTGACGGCCCGATGCCCGGACACAGTTTAAACGGCATATTTAGTTAAGGGGAACTTGAATGAAATTTAATAAGCAACAGTGGGGTTGGATCTTTTATGATTGGGCCAACTCTGGTTATGGCATCATTGTGACGACCGCTGTTTTACCGGTTTACTTTAAGGCGGTCGCGCAAGCCAGTGGGGTCACCCCTGCTAATGCAACGGCGTACTGGGGCTACGCGAATAGTATTGGGACGCTACTCGTTTCAATTCTAGCGCCAGTTCTAGGGGCGCTGGCGGACTATCCGCGTGCTAAAAAGCGGATGCTCAACATTTTTTCGATGGTCGGGATGCTAATGACCTTAGGGTTAAGCATTGCGCCGCCCAGTGCGTGGAAGTGGTTGCTCGGAATTTATATTTTATCGATTATCGGATATTCCGGCGGAAACTTGTTCTACGACAGTTTCTTAACGGACGTTGCCCCGGATAACCAGATGGACCGGCTATCTTCATATGGTTACGGTTTTGGCTACTTGGGTGGTGTCTTAGCCTTCATCCTATTCTTGGTCTTGCAATTAACCAGTGGCTTTGGGCTGTTATCAAGTTACGGGGTCGCACGGTGGAGCTTTGTCCTCGCGGCGGTTTGGTGGATCATCTTCTACATTCCATTGTTGAAAAATGTTCACCAGAAGTACGCGTTAGCCCCGAATGCGCATCCAGTTCGGGCTAGCTTTCAGCGGGTATGGACGACGTTAAAACATATTCGCAATTACCGGGCAGCGGCCTGGTTCTTGGTGGCTTACTTCTTCTACATTGACGGGGTCGATACGATTTTTACCATGGCCACTTCCATTGGTATGGACATGGGGATCACGACCACGACGTTAATGTTGGTCCTATTAGTCGTTCAACTAGTCGCTTTCCCATTCTCGTTACTATACGGTTGGTTGGCTAATAAAACCTCAACGCGAACGGGAATTTTGTTAGGCATTTTGATTTACTTGGGTATTTGCCTTTACGCCCTGCATCTACAGTCGGTGACGGATTTCTGGGTGCTCGCCGTGTTAGTGGGAACGAGCCAAGGAGGTATTCAGGCGCTGAGTCGGTCGTACTTTGGTCGGTTAATTCCTAAGAAGAGTGGGAGCGAATTCTTTGGCTTCTATAATATTTTAGGCAAGTTTTCAGCCGTCATGGGACCAGTGCTCGTAGGAATTGTGACCCAGATGACTGGTCGGTCGACGATTGGTGCCGCCTCATTAAGTATCCTATTCTTAATTGGACTCGTTATTTTCCTAGCGTTGCCACATCTGAATCAAACTAAATCAGTTTAAGTTAAAGCACTTTTTAGAGATGTAAAATTTCTGGAAAGTGCTTTTTACTTTTAAAATTATTGCCAATGCTGTAACAGCGATACTGGCGTTGGCTAAATTAGCCGCTCCGGCGGGTAGAACTGGTGTGCTATGGGGGGCGGACCCAGCCAAAGTGCGGTCTGGCCCCTCAATTTAAAGCCGATAGCCCGCGTCTTTGAATTGCCCCGCAATATCAGACAGCCTAAAACGCTATCTGATATTGCCGACACAGCACACCAATCCTACCCGCCTGTGCTAAATAATATGTTCTTGCAAATAAGTTACACATTGAAGATGTGCTTATTTTTTTGAAAAGCAAGGCCAAAATGTATAATGAAACCGATATCAAGAAAAGCAAGTGGGGGAACGTCATGAAGAGACGGTTTGAATGGTTAGGGATCATTATCGGTATGGTTTTATTATTAAGCGGGTGTCAGGCACGGGGGACGACTAAAAATAAGGTTAGTCATGTTAACGGTGCGTACGTGCCAACCTTGTTTTTCCATGGTTATGGGAGCAGTATCAACGCGGAAACGCACATGGCCAACGCGGCGGTTCGCGCGGGCGTGACACGAACGGTCGTTCAAGCTGTCGTTGCGGATGATGGTCGGGTTCAGTTAAAGGGGACGTTTAAACCGGGAAATGTCCACCCGATTGTCGAGGTCGGGTTTACGAATAACCAAAATACGAATTATCGGCAATCAGGGCAGTGGGTTAAAAACGTCATCACGGCTTTACAACGTCGTTACCACATTAAAGCTATCAACGTTGTTGGGCACTCGATGGGCAACATGGCAATCGCGTACTACTTGCTACAATATGGTCAGGATAAGGATTTACCGCCAGTCAAAAAGCAAGTCGACATCGCGGGTCACTTTAACGGCATCTTAGGGATGGATGACAAGCCTAATCAGGTGAAGTTCAAAGAAAACGGGCAACCAACTAAGATGAATCGTAGCTATCGCCAGTTACTAAAGTTACGTCAGCGGTATCCTAAGGGACAGATCGATGTCCTTAATATTTATGGCGATAAGAATGACGGTACCCATTCGGATGGGCGGGTCAGCAACGCTTCATCACAATCGCTACGGTACTTAGTAGCGGCACGGGCAAAATCGTACCGTGAAAAACGGATTCTTGGCGCCAACGCGCAACACAGCAAGCTACATGAAAACACCCAAGTTGATCAGGCATTAATCAAGTTTATTTGGCATAAGTAAATTTGATGTAGCAGACCAAGTTTCCCGTCCCAATCAGCTGTATGGTAAACTTAAAACCAACTAAAGAGAAGTTGAGGGGGATGAGGCCATGCGTAAAAGAAAACGGTTTAGTGGCGAATTGCTGATGATGAGCGTCGTCGTATTGGTGAGCTGGTTCGCGCTTGTGTTGAATGTCCATGCGGATTATCGGATTGATAATTATCACGTGAAGGTGGACGTGCAAAAGGATGGTAGTGCGCAGGTGACACAGACGATGCGCTATGATTTTGATGACGACTACCATGGTGTATTTAACGTTCAGGATTTGCGTGGCATTCAGGGCGCTAAGTTAGAAAAAGTGACGACGCGCCTGAATAACGGTTCATCGAAAACGGCGCGTAAAAGTGATGCGGGCACCGATAACACCTATCAATTGTCCCAAAATGCTGATCGGATGCGCGTTAAGTTATATCAGCGAGCGCGTAATAATGATAAGTTACAGGTGCGTTATCAGTACCGACTTTACGGTGTGGTCACCAACTATGCGGATACCGCGGAGTTGAATTGGCGCGTCATCGGTAGTGGCTGGGACGTGGCGTTGCATGGTGTGAAAGTGACCATTCAATTGCCTGAAAAGGACGTGGGAAAACTTCAAGCTTGGACGCACGGTCCGTTGAGTGGACACACCACGGTGGATCGTAAGCGGGGCCGGGTCATAATGACGGTTAAACGGAACCCCGCAAAGCAGTTTGTTGAAAGTCATTTAGTATTTCCAACCAGTGTAACGGCTACTAATCAGAAGACGAGTTCGAAAAAAAGGCTGGCCGCGGTGCAAAATCAAGAAGCACAACTGGCTAAACAAGCCAATCAAAAGCGGCAACGTGCGCGCTTAATTAAGCAACTGGTTGTTGGGCTGGCCGGGTTAGTCTGGTTAGTTCTGGTGGTTAGTTACATCTGGTGGTTTCATAACCACCCAGCTAACCGGCATCAACAACCCATTCCAATCAACCACTCGTTTGACGTCCCGACAGTCGCCCCCGCAGTGGCGCAGGCGCTATTGGAAAATAGGTCGCCAGATACGAAGGGGCTGACGGGTGAAATCTTACGAGCAGCGGCTGAGCATGAACTTCAAATCACGACGGAAACTGGGCGCCGTAAACCAGTCGTTGTGTTGACGAAATTAAAGCCAATCAGTAACAGCTTTTTAGCACACTGTTTTACGACGGTGGCACCCGATGGCGTTTTGAGTTTAAGCGCATTAAAAGCCTACGGTGATCGTGATAAAAAGGGCCGGATGCGAAGTTGGTTTGGCAATTGGCAACGAGAAGTTGATGAAGCGGTTGCGCCGTTTCAGGATGAAACTAACTATAATATTCGCCAGTACTCGGTAAGTGGGGCCATCATTGTGACCGTTGCTGGAGCAATCGTTAGTGGCTTGGGGCTACTCGTTAGTCCAACGATTGCGATGATGATGGGCGGTGTCGCACTCGTCGTTGCGATTGCTTTCTGGATTGCGTGGGCGTTACGTCGGCAACGGGTCGTCTTTAACACCGACGAAGGTTTACAGCAGATTAACCAGATTAGTGGGCTTCGGCGCACGCTTAAGGATATCGGCCACTTTAACACGGCGGAAGTGGGCGACTTAATCTTATGGGAACAATTATTGCCTTACGCAGCGGTATTTGGCTTGGCTGACAAGGTCACGTCCCAATTAGCCATTGACTTTGGAACGGAAGCCTTAGCCGCGGGATTAGTGATTTACTACCCACTGTTTTACGGTAATGGCGGGGCTAACTTTGATTTCTCCGATATTATCGATCATAGCTTTAGTGGTGCGATTGGAGCTTCGGACAGTGCTAGTTCGCCATCTGGAGGCTCCGGTGGCTTCTCAGGCGGTAGTTCCGGTGGCTTTGGGGGCGGTTCCGGCGGTGGGGCGTTTTAACCTCCGGATCGGTTAAAAGATAATTTAGATTTAGAGCTTGCGACTTTGTCAGTCGGAGCTCTTTTTTTAATTTTAAAGTGCAGGGGGTTGTACTTACGGACTTTTATCGGTAACCTTAGGTGGTAAGGCTTACATAGAATGGATGATTTATAGATGACAATAAAACTAATTGCAACTGATATGGACGGGACATTCTTGGATAATCACGGGGAATACGATCGCCCACGGTTTGCTAAAATTTACCAAGAATTACACAAACGTGGCATTTACTTTGTTATTGCCAGTGGGCACCAAGCCAGCGAATTAGCGGATTATTTCGCGGACTATCCGGATATGTGGTTTATCGGGGGTAACGGTGCCGAATTGATGAACGCACGGGTGGGACTCAGCGCTGAAACGTTTACGTCAGTAGCAACGGCCCAAATCCTGAAAGTTCTTAGTGCGTACCCGGAATTACAGATTGCGCTGTGTGGGACCCAAACGGTACACGTGTCACAACACGCCAACCCCAACTTTATTGCGCAAATGCGAGATTATTATTATCAACTAGAAACGTGTACGGACTTGAACGCGGTCACGGATCCGGTCGTGAAGTTCGATATTATTTGTGCGCCTGAAAAGACGAATCAAATTGTATATGAATTAAAGCCTAAACTAGCTGGTATCGCCGTCCCAGTTTCTGGTGGACAGGGAAGTATGGACCTGATTCAACCGGGCATGCACAAGGGTCGCGCGTTGAAGCGACTGGGAGAACGCTTGCACGTTCTTCCCAGTGAAATGATCGCGTTTGGCGATGGCACCAATGATTTAGAAATGTTCCATTATGTCAAGACGGGCGTGGCCATGCAAAATGCGCCGGCGAGTGTGAAAGCAAACGCGACGGCGGTCACGGGGACGAACTTGGATAGTGGTGTGTTGAACTACATTGAACGGGCAGTTTTGGAAATATCACACTAGTTTTCTGAAAACTAGCAATGGTTTTGATTGCCAAAGTTGCGGTAACCGTGCTACTATTTACTTATATGATTAACGGCACAGGAGGCTGGGAGGTTTAATCCCGACCTCTTTTCTGTATGTTACAACTCATGACAAAAAAAGTAGAGGTATTTAAATGCTCACCGTAAGTAATGTTAGTATGCAATTTTCAACTCGCAAACTTTATGAAGATGTTAATTTAAAATTTACGCCAGGAAACTGCTATGGTGTCATTGGCGCCAACGGGGCGGGAAAATCAACGTTTTTGAAGATTTTGGAAGGTAAGCTTCATCCAACGACGGGGTCAGTATCCATGGGACCTAACGAGCGGATGTCCAGCCTGAACCAAAACCACTTTGCCTTTGAAGATGAAGAAGTTTTAGCTACGGTTATCCGGGGGCATGAAAAGCTCTACGATATCATGGTTGAAAAGGATGCGTTATACGCGAAACCAGATTTCAGTGATGAAGATGGGATTCGGGCGGCTGAACTTGAAGGCGACTTTGCCGAAATGGATGGTTGGAACGCCGAATCGGAAGCTGACCAGCTGTTACAAGACTTGGGTATCGATGAATCGATGCAACACATGAAGATGAGCGAACTAACTGAACCACAGAAGGTTAAAGTTTTGTTGGGGCAAGCTTTGTTTGGTAATCCTGACGTATTGTTATTGGACGAACCGACCAACGGGTTAGACGTCCAATCGATCAGCTGGCTAGAAGACTTTTTAGCCAGTTATCAAAATACCGTCATCGTTGTTTCCCATGACCGGCATTTCTTGAACCAAGTATGTACGCACATGTGTGACGTCGACTTTGGTAAGATCACGCTGTTCGTTGGTAACTATGATTTCTGGATGGAATCAAGCCAATTAGCCACCAAGTTACAAGCCAATGCCAATGCGAAAAAAGCTGATCAAATTAAAGAATTACAAGCTTTCGTGGCGCGGTTTAGTGCCAACGCTTCGAAGTCGAAGCAGGCCACTTCACGGAAGAAGCAACTTGAAAAGATTACGTTAGACGATATTAAACCTTCGTCACGTAAGTACCCATTCATCAAGTTCACCCCTGAACGGGAACTTGGTAACGACTTATTACGGGTCGAAAACGTTTCGAAGACCATTGAAGGCGTCAAAATTCTTGATAATATTAGCTTTACCTTACGCCCAACGGAAAAAACCGCTTTAATTAGCCGGAACGATTTGGCCACGACAACGTTGATGCAAATTATTGCTGGCGACGTGAAACCAGATAGTGGTGAGGTTATTTGGGGACAAACGACTGCACGGACTTACTTACCAAAAGATATTAATGAAGCCTTTGATGGTAGTGACATGCCAATCATTGATTGGTTACGGCAGTTTGCTTCGAAGGAAGAAAGTGACAATACTTTCTTACGGGGCTTCTTGGGTAAGATGCTCTTCTCTGGTAGTGACGTTGAACGGCCCGTCAATGTGTTATCCGGGGGCGAAAAAGTCCGGGGAATGTTATCTAAGATGATGTTAAGCCGGGCCAACGTCTTATTATTAGACGACCCAACCAACCACTTGGATCTTGAATCAATTACGGCCTTAAACGACGCGTTAGTTGCGTTTAACAGTGCCATTATTTTCACTTCCCATGACCACGAGTTCATTCAAACGATTGCCGACCACATCGTAGAAGTTAGTGCGAAAGGGGTCGTTGATCGTGGGGATACAACTTACGATGAATACTTGGCCCACGAAGCAACGCAGGGACGCGTTGAAGACTTATATTAATTAGGTTGTAAATCCGGTGTCCTCCATAGCACACCAATTCTGCCTAACGTAGTAGCTATTTCAGTTACAACGGTTAATATGCTAACTATTATGACGCGTTTGAATTTCAATCTTTAGTAAAAAATCTAGTTGGTGACTTTCATCACTAATAAATCCTCCCAGTCTGGTATGATAAATACATACGAGATGGGGGGATTTTTGCATATGGCGCCAGAATTTGATCAAATGTTACGTCGCTGGTACATTGGGCAATTAGTCCTTATATTAGTGGTTACGCTGATTCAGCTGTTGCTGACTAACCAAGGGGTCGCCTTTCCTGGTGGCGGGATGTTGATGATTATTTGGCTTCTAAATGCCTTATGGCCGGCGATTGAGGATCAACAGCAAGATTGGCGGCGTCTGCGCCACGTTAATTACTACGTTCAAACGGTCTTACAGTTCATGTTGCTACCAATCATGGTGGGAAACCTAATTGATTTGGTTATCAAATTAACACCATTGGACGAACAAGGGTTAATCGCCGTGGGGATGGCGTACTTAGTTGTCGGTTTTATTCCGATTGGTTACGTGGTCACGGCTAAGATTCAATCATTAGTTGGCCGCATCTTGGTTCTGATTTCAGCTATTTTTAGCGGTTTAACTGGTGCCCAAATTACCCTGTTTGTCTTACCGGTATTAAAAGTACCGGCTGCCTTTAATATGATTGGTGAAACGGGGATTTTAGGTGCCGTCGGGTTTGTTCTGACCGTTGCCGTACTGATGCGGGCGTGGGGATTTCACGGCGTCAGTTGGCGTTTTGATCACCAGGCAAAAACAAGTTTGGTTAGTTTAATTATATTAGCGGGTCTTCTTTTTAGCCTGTGGAATGCGTTTAGCACCGGTGCTAATTGGGCGACGACCTTCACGCAGTGGGACTTTAGTCTACACAATGCGACTTGGAAGATGTTCTTGAGTGGACTAGAGCCAGGAATTGCCGAAGAGTGGCTCTATCGCTACGCTGTCTTAACGTTGTTATTGGCAGCTTTTCAAAAACGGCGGTTTCAATTAGCTTGGAGCGTTGGGTTAAGTGGTGCTTTGTTCGGGCTTTGGCACTTTACTAACGCTTTTGTGGGGCAGTCGTTGTCGGCAACGGGTGAACAGATTGTCTTTGCAGCGACATTAGGTTGGTTCCTAGCGGTTGCTTACTTGTACTCTGGCAGTATTCTTGTCCCGATGGCGATCCACGCAGCCGTCGATAGCCTGAGTATGATGGCTTCTGGATCACAGACGATGGCCGTACCGGGTGCGTTTGAATGGCAAACGATTGGGCTAACCTTCGTGGTATTTGGTGGCTTGACGATTTTCTTCCTGACGGGTGCACGGCGGAAAGTGATTCTGCAACGGGTTGATCAGGGACTACGGTTTATTTAAAATATATACGAACGTACTAATGATATAAAACCAAAATGTTCGTAAAAATAACGCTATATCGTTGATTTATTGGTTGCGATTAATTAGCTTATTAAAGGTTGATTTTCATCGCTTTGACCCAACTGATAACTGAATTATACCGTTTGTAACAAGTTTGTAATCTTCGTGTTATCTAAACGCAACGCCAGCTCGTTATACTTACGTCAGATATGTGAGCTAATTTAAATTTACATACGCTTGACTAGGTTGATTCATAGTTGGGAGCCGGATCGGTTTACTTTTTCAGGACATCACGCTTGGTTAGCATCGATGGAAAGTAGCTCAGTTGGGTGAATCTTAAGTCTAGTAAGCATAAATACCTCTCGGGATGGGCTGGGTCCATGACGAGGCACATAATGAAGCAAGTTTCAGACTTGCAAACCGATCAAAAGGGATTCGCTTAGGTGAGTTCCTTTTTTGTCGATTGATTTTTGAAAACCGCTACCATTTATGAAAAGCTCGTTCACTTTATTGGACTTGGCATGCTATAATTTGGGTACTGGACAAGGAAAGGGACTTGCAGTCATTTACACCAAGTGCGAATGATTGCGACCCGGTGTTTAGTCATTACGGGGTGGTGTTAGTTTTTGAATGTGGTTTTCATATGCATTGAATTGAAACCGCTGTCAGCCCCGATGAAATCGGGTTCAAAAGTTTGACCACAATTGAATCACCATCTTAGTGCGGAATAACGTATACTAAGATTAATAGCTACGAACACTATCAGTTGTGTTTTTACATAAATGACAGTCTAAATGTAGTGTAATTTGGAAGAAATGGGGTAACGACATGTCAACACTAGTCATTAAAGATTTAAAGGTCAGTGTAACCGAAAACGAACAGGAACACTTAATTTTAAAGGGTGTTAATTTAACGCTTCATACGGGGGAAACTCATGCCATCATGGGTCCGAACGGAACGGGAAAATCAACGTTATCGGAAACGATTATGGGGAATCCAGCGTATCACGTTGTCAGTGGTTCTGTGACGTTAGACGGTAAAGACTTGTTAAGTCAAACGGTCGATCAACGGGCGCGGGCTGGCCTATTTTTAGCCATGCAATACCCAGCTGAAATCAAAGGGGTTACTAACGTTGAATTCTTACGAGCTGCGGTAAACGCGCGTCGTGATAAGGATGATCCAATCAGCGTCACGGACTTTTTGGCTGACTTAGACCATAATTTGGAACTATTAAACATGACCGATGAAATGGCTGAACGGTACTTAAACGAAGGCTTCTCAGGCGGTGAAAAGAAACGCAACGAAATTTTACAGCTCTTGATGATTAAACCAAAATTTGCCATTTTAGACGAAATTGACTCTGGCTTGGATATTGATGCGTTACAAGTCGTTGCTAAAGGGGTTAACGCCCTCAAAAATCCTGATTTTGGGACGCTCATGATTACCCACTACCAACGGTTATTGAATTACATCGTCCCCGACTACGTACACGTCATGATGGGTGGCCGAATTGTGAAAACCGGCGACGCCGACTTAGCAAACAAGTTGGAAGCGGAAGGTTACGCAGGTTTGCGTGATGAACTGCACCTTGACGTTTCTTTGACGGATGACGAGTAGGGGGCGGTATGATGCAAACAGCAACGATGTTAGCCGGCGTTCAAGACTATAGTGAAACGCAGGCAGAACCTGGTTGGTTGACGAAATTACGTACGCAGGCCGTGGCGAACTACGCGACGTTACCCCTACCAGTGTTTGAAAAAATCAATTATCGCTCTTGGCCACTACTCGACGTCACCGCACCACAAGTGAGCGATGAGCCTGAAGTGACCGCCGACCTCAGTGCTCGTGGGGAACAGACCAACTTTTACAGCTTGGGCGATACCACGGTGCGGGTTAACTTGCCAAAAGCCGCACGTGCGCAAGGCGTTATTTTATGCGACTTGAAAACGGCTATCCGTGAACATGGTGATTTGGTCAAAGCCAATCTCTTTAATCAGGCACTCAAGGCTGACAGTGATAAGTTGACGGCGCTAAACGCAGCGCTGATGACCAACGGCTTCTTTCTTTACGTGCCCGCTAACGTAGTCCTCAAGGAACCGTTAGAGATTTTGCAATTAGTCGATCAACGGCAATCACAAAATTTTGTTCAGCATAACTTAGTTGTGACTGAACCAAGTAGTCAGGTTGAGATTGTCCAACGCTTAGGTAGCGTGGGAACGAACGCCGCAATTGTCCACATGGTCGTGGAGGTCGTGGCGGGTGCCAACAGTCACGTCAGCTTTGCTGGTATTGACAATTTGGCGGCTAATACAACGGCTTACTTGAACCGGCGTGGGGTGCTCAGCCCAGATGCCCATTTGAACTGGGAACTTGCGGAAATGAATGCTGGACAAGTGATTGCTGACTTTGATACCGAACTGCGTGGTCGCGGCTCGGAAGCCAACGTGAAGACGATTGCGGTGGCTAATCAGCAACAGACACAGGGGATGGATACCCGGGTCACGAACTACGGCCCTAATTCGGTGGCCAACATTGTGCAACGGGGCGTCATCTTAGATGAAGCTACGTTGATCTTTAACGGTATCGGTCACATTGTACACGGTGCGCACGGCTCGAAAGCAGATCAAGAGAACCGGTTACTGATGTTATCGTCAGAAGCCCGTGGTGATGCAAACCCAATCTTATTAATTGATGAAAACGACGTTGAAGCGGGTCACGCGGCTAGTGTTGGCCGGGTTGACGAGCAACAAATGTACTACTTATTGAGCCGGGGCATTCCCGAACCAGTCGCACAACGCTTAGTCATCCGCGGATTCTTAGCTGGCGTAGTGACTGAGTTACGTTCACCACGGCTACGCAAGAGTCTTATGAACTTGATTGAGAGGCGATTAGCAGATGACAACGAATGAGTATCGCCAAGATTTTCCAATCTTACAAACTAAAATTAATGATGAACCATTAACTTATTTGGACAACGCGGCGACCAGCCAAAAACCACAGGCGGTTATTGATGCAATGGCGGACTTTTATGCACACGGCAACGCGAACGTTCACCGGGGTGTATATACGTTAGCCGCACAAGCGACGGACCGTTACGAAGTTGTTCGTGACCAAGTTGCGCAGTGGCTCAATGCTGCACGACGCGAAGAGGTCTTTTTTACCCGCTCAACGACGGATAGTCTGAACTGGGTGGTCCAAACTTACGGTGAGCAGTTCGTGACGGCCGGCGATGAAATCGTCGTGACCGTGATGGAACATCACAGTAACTTAGTGCCGTGGCAACAGTTGGCCCACCGGAAGGGTGCGACCTTAAAGTACATTGGGTTAACGGCGGATGGTCAGTTAGACCTAGCGGATGCGCGCAAACAGATTACGGCAAAGACCAAAGTGGTGGCGGTTGCACAGGCGTCAAACGTCTTAGGTGTGACGAACCCAATCAAGCAGTTGGCCCAAATTGCCCACGCTCAGAACGCCATCTTGGTTGTCGATGGTGCCCAATCAATTGCCCACATGGCAGTTGATGTGCAGGACCTCGACGCGGATTTTTATGCCTTTTCAGCGCATAAAATCTATGGTCCAACCGGAGTGGGCGTGTTATATGGTAAATATGACTTATTGTCCCAATTAACGCCCGCCCAATTTGGTGGCGAGATGATCAGTGATGTTGACTGGCAAACAACTGAATTTGCTGCAATTCCAGAACGGTTTGAAGCCGGGACGCCGAATATTTGTGGCGTCATTGGCTTAGGTGCTGCACTGACCTACTTGCAGAGTGTCGGGTTGGACACGGCGCAAGCGATTGAACAGCGGCTGACCAAGCAGCTCTTAACTGGACTGATTGCGATGCCGGGCATCACCGTCTACGGGCCAGAGTCACCAGAATTACACGGCCCCGTTGTTGCGTTTAATGTCGACAACGTTCACGCGCACGATATTGCGACCGGACTAGACTTAGCTGGGGTGGAAATTCGAGCGGGTCACCACTGTGCCCAACCGTTGATGCGTTATTTGCACGTTAATGCGACCGTTCGTGCGAGTGTCGGCCTCTATAATAATTCCGATGACGTGGATCGGCTCTTAACGGCGTTGGAATCGGTAAAGGAGTTCTTTGAATCATGAGTTTATTAAGACTAAAAGCCCTCTACCAGACCGTGATCTTGGAGAATGCGCAGGCGCCACACCACTTTGGGACGCTTCCGAATGCGAAGACGGTCACACTGCATAATCCCACTTGTGGGGATGAAATCAATGTTCAGATGCTGATTAAGGATGACGTTATTGATCAGATTATGTTTACGGGCAGTGGGTGTACCATTTCACAGGCGTCAGCTAGCATTATGACCGACGTTTTAAAAGGGCAAACCGTTACAGAAGCCCAAAAACGGCTAACCGACTTTTCAGATTTGATTACGGGTGATTCGTTGAATGATGCTGATCAGCATGCACTCGGCGACGCCGCGGTCTTAGCAACGGTTGCCGAATTTCCGACCCGCATCAAGTGTGCAACGCTTGCGTGGCACGCCGCGGATCAATTATTAACGATGGGGGATGACGCTGATGACAAAACCAAATAAGGCCCAAGAAGTTACCGCTGGAACGGAGAGTTATGAATACGGGTTTCACGACGATGTGACGCCGGTCTATTCAACGGGGGAAGGCTTGAATGAAGACATTGTTCGTCAGATTTCAGCCGAAAAACACGAACCACAGTGGATGTTAGATTACCGGTTAAAGGCTTATAAAATTTATCAGAAATTACCAGAACCTAAAGTCGGGCCAGATTTGAGCGGTCTGGATTTAGTGCACATGAAATATTTCCAGAAAGCGACCGACAAAAAGTACCGTGACTGGAATGATGTGCCGGATAAAATCAAGCAGACGTTTGATCGCTTAGGGGTACCGGAAGCAGAACGTAAGTACCTCGCGGGTTCAAGTGCCCAGTATGAGTCCGAAGTAGTTTATCACCGGATGCAAGAAACGTTTGAAAAGACGGGAATCATCTTTACGGATACCGATACCGCCCTTCAAAAGTACCCGGAACTCTTTAAAAAGTGGTTTGGGAAACTCGTTCCGGCTGACACGAACAAGTACGCTGCGTTGAACTGTGCGGTTTGGTCTGGTGGGACGTTTATTTACGTGCCAAAGGGTGTGACGGTTACGACGCCAATCCAGTCATACTTCCGGATTAACGCGGAAAACACCGGCCAGTTTGAACGAACTTTGATCATCGTGGACGAAGGGGCCAGCGTTAATTACGTGGAAGGCTGTACCGCACCCAACTACGATTCAGACAGTTTGCACGCCGCGGTCGTTGAAGTTAATGTTTTAGCGAATGCGACTTGCCGTTACACGACCATTCAAAACTGGTCGAACAACGTGTACAGCTTGGAGACGAAGCGCGCTCAAGCAATGGAAAATGCCACGATGGAATGGGTCGACGGTAATTTAGGTTCTAAAATTACGATGAAGTACCCATCCGTCTATTTGAATGGTCAGGGCGCTCACGGCACGATGTTGTCAATCGCGGTGGCTGGTCAAAACGTTGATCAGGATACCGGGGCGCGGATGATCCATAACGCGAAGAATACGACGTCGTCCATCGTTTCAAAGTCGATTGCTAAGGATGGTGGTGCAGTTGATTATCGGGGGACCGTGCGCTTTGGTCGCCACTCCGACGGGTCCTTTGCCCACGTTGAATGTGACACCATCATTATGGATGACTTATCATCCAGTGATACGATTCCATATAATGAAATTTTGAATGGTAATGTCTCTATGGAACACGAAGCGAAGGTGTCTAAAGTTTCAGAAGCCCAACTCTATTACTTGATGAGTCGGGGGATTTCGGAACAAAAGGCCACTGAAATGATTATTATGGGCTTTGTGGAACCATTTACGAAGCAGTTACCAATGGAATACGCGGTGGAATTAAACCGTTTGATTAGTTTTGAAATGGAAGGGTCCATCGGTTAAGGAATCCTGAAATCGCAAAAAGAGGGTGCTTGAGAATTTTTTCTTGAGCCCCTCTTTTTGCGATTCGAGTCGTATTGAAAACAGGCAAAATAATTTACATTTGCCATTTTATGACTATACTGACAAAGTAAATTAAGTGGAACTAAGAGAGGATACTGAGATGCAATTTGAAACGGAACGTTTATTGATTCGCCCAATTCGGGCCAGTGATCACGATGCGTTGCAAGCGATGATTTTAGACCCCCGAGTGGTGGCTTATTTGCGCTATCGCACGCTTGAGACGCCGGCTGAGTTCGACGATGCCTTTAAGACTCACTTCTTGGCAGATTCGACGACAACCTTCGGACTGGAACGTAAACGGGATCACCAATTAATCGGGTTTTACGAGTTTCACGTCGATGCGCAAACGGGTGAACTGACGTATGCACTGAGCCCGGCAGCGTGGGGCCACGGCTACGTCGCAGAAGCCGGTCAAAAAATGATGACGTACGGATTTGAAAATCTAGGGCTGACCCGCATCGAAGCGCACTATGCGAGCGTGAACCCGCGTTCTGGGCGAGTGATGGCAAAATTAGGCATGCGTGATGAAGGGGAACTCCAAACGTTTACGTTACCGACTGGCGAACTAATTCATGTGATGGCGTACGCCTTGAATAAAAATGAATGGCTACGTGTAAAAAGTGCTTGACCTGTAACGGGTTTCAGGTTTTATACTCAATTTGTTGAGTTAGCCACTCGACAACAACAAAATAAACACGCTTTAGATTTGACACCCCGTTCCTTCAGCCGGAACGGGGTGTTTTTTTGTGGCCTTTTCTGAAAAGACCGTGGTCACCTTCAGAAAAGTAGTGTAGGCTAAAAGAAGGTGTTTATTTTACAATCAGTTTTTACATATTTTGGAGGAATTTCGGTGTCGAAAAAAGTCATTATGATCGTAACGATTGCGTTGCTATTATCCAACGCAATGAACGGTTTAGATAGTACCATTATTAGTACGGCGTTGCCGGCCATCATTAGTGACCTGCACGGGCTGCAGCTAATGGGGTGGATCGTTGCGGTATTCCTATTGGGTGGTGCGGTAACGACGCCACTCTGGAGTAAGTTAGGGGAACGAATTGGCAATAAGTCTGCCTATCAAATTTCCACGTTGATTTTTGTACTCGGTGCCCTCCTTGAAGGTTTGGCACCAAATATTATCTTTCTCATTGCGGCGCGGACCGTGATGGGGATTGGGAGTGGCGGGATGACCGCAATTCCCTATATCATCTACGCTGAGATTTACAAAGATCCGGTCAAGCGTGGAAAAGTCTTTGGCTACGTGACGGCCAGCTTTAGTACCGCTGCAATTATTGGCCCATTAGTCGGTGGCTTTATTGTGGATAACTTTGGTTGGCACTGGGTATTTTACATTAACGTGCCGATTGGGTTGGCGTCGATTGCCATTATTCAGTGGCTATACCGGGCACCAGCTGTTAAACCCGCGACGGATAAGGTCGATTACTTGGGCGCCGTTTTACTAAGCGGTGGCCTCGTGAGTCTATTAGTCGGCATTGAAATGATTGGCAAGCTACCAGCCGCTATTATTGGATTGATTATTTTACTCGCCATTAGCCTACTAGTTGCGCTAACAATGGTCGAACGCCGGGCAAGTGATCCGATTATTCCGTTGCGACTCTTTAAAAATCGGTACCTATTGGCGGCGTTTGTCATGTTCTTCCTCATTTACGGTTTCTTCGTTGGGTTTAACGTCTACGTGCCAATGTGGGCACAGGGGCTCCTTGGAACGACGGCCGTTATCGGGGGGGTTACTCAGATTCCTGGTTCCGTGACGAACTTCTTGGGGGCGCAGTGGAGTGGCAACATGGAACGTCGGTGGTCGACCCGAACCGTTGTGATGATTGGCTTTGGGGGCATGTTGATTGCCTGTGGCCTACTAGCTTTGGCTGGGCGTCAGACGAACTACGGCTTTTTATTGTTGGCGAGTGCGTTTCAGGGATGCGGGATTGGAATTTGTTTTACCGTATTGCAAGTCAGTGTTCAGCAGCAGGCGCGCCACCAAGACGTACCGATTGCGACGTCGTTTAGCTTATTAGTTCGGATGCTTGGTCAGACGTTTATGGCGTCGATTTATAGTATCGTGTTGAACCACGCGTTAACGACGGGGGTCGCTAAGTCGGGTGGACAAATTACGATGAACATGATGAATGAGCTCAGTGACGCGACCAGCGCTAGCAAGTTGCCGGCGCACCTATTGCCCGCCATGCGGACGATTTTGCATACTGGGTTACACCACATTATGGGTGTCGCCTTAGTCTTATTAGTCATTGGTTTGGCCGTTAACATCTGGGGCTTTTGTGCACCAAAATCAAAGCCAGCGCACCATTGGTGGTCAGCACTGGGTGTCCGTCATGATTTGAATCAATAAAATAATGTTAGTTAAAAATTGGTCAACAAGACTGGTCTAGCTAGCGTTTATAATAAATGCTTAAAGGTTGAAAAGTCCAAAACTGTTATTAACACCGTTACAGTAGTGACAGTCATTCCTAAATTATCCGCTCCGTCGGGTAGCCCTGGTGTGCTATGGGGGACGGTCGCAGCCGAAGTGCGGTCTGCTCCCTCAATTCAAAGCCGATAACTCGCGTCTTTAAATCGCCCTGCAAGATTGGCAGATAAGAAACTTCTGCCAATCTTGCCGACACAGCACACCAAGACTACCCGACTGCACTCAAAGCAGTCTTACTATTTTGATAACCGGACTCACTCATAAGTAGTGAATCTGTACTAGTCTAAATATTGATACAACAGTAATCAATCTTTAAATTTAATTTTCAATCTTTAATGAATGATTAGAAAGGTAACTACATTTGGTGGTTACCTTTTTTTAGGCCAATTTGGCGGATTAAATTTAAAATTCAGAAAAAATAAAACGTTTGTTCCCCTATCAAAAGTACGGTATGATATAGGAGTATTCTAAAAAAGATGGGGCGAAGAGAGCATGAGAAAATGGACACGACGCGCGTTGGCAGCGGGCGTAATGAGTTTAGGGTTATTACTGGGTGGCTGTAGTACGGTCACTAGCACGACTAATACCGAATCAGGTCAGTCGGCAACGACTGCCGGTGAGACAAAGACAGCTGGCAATCAGCAACAAACGTATCAACAGTTAGCTAAAATGACTTATCAGTCTGGTGGGGCAGCGGCCATTAAGGTTAATAGTGGGAAAAGTACCTTAAAAGCGAGTCAATGGAAGAATTCCAAAATTGACTACGGTAATTTGGACCGGCTCAACCGAACCACGACGGATACCGCTTATTTGAGTAAAGCTAACTTAGGTCGGTCAGCTGGTCGGACTGCGCAGACGTGGAGTCCGACTGGTTGGCATAACCAACCGATCAAGGTCAATGGGAAGCGGGTTTACCCGCAAAACCGTGGCCATCTGATTGCCTACACGTTGTCATTTAACCTGACCAATACCGGGAAGTACCGTTCAGGGGAGGATGGTAGCTTGGACAATCCTAAAAACTTGGCAACGCAAACGGCGTACTCGAACCAAAAGACGATGCAGATTTATGAAGATCAGGTGCGTACGGCCATGGAACAAGGGAAGAAGGTCATTTATAAAGTGACGACGGTCTTTCGGGGCGACGAATTAATGCCACGGGGCTATTGGTCTCAAGCAGTGTCAACTGACGGCAGCGTTAACTTTAACGTGTATATCTGGAACGTTGAGCCCGGGGTCAGCTTTGACTATGCGACTGGCCGGGGCAAGGCTGATAGTACCATGCAAGTTGCTGGGGCTGATAAAGTGAACAGCAGTGCTAATACTATTCAATCACGGCATTATTCTAAAAAGCCGACGACTTCTAAGCAAGTGGAAAAAGAGCTTTACCGCTACGGCTATAAGTACGTTAAGAAGCACTTGAACAATTAAATGAAAGACTGGTACAATCTATGAAAATTGTCCTATTCCAAGACAACCGGGCCAAAGCAGACTGGTAAACGATAGGATAGGCGCTATACTGATAGCATAAACGTTGCTTAACCGCCGTTAATTGCTATTTTTCTCAATTATATTAACAAGTAGCGTTTGTAAAGACCTGAATGAACGGGTTCCTTCCCAAGTGCCTGTGATTTTTCCATACAATAACGTCGGCTCCCAACCACGTTATTGCTAACCAATCGTTTGTTTGATTGTTAGTACTAATTACCCTTGAGACGTCCAACTGCGTGGTTGGACGTTTTTTTGTGCCGTAAAAAGCCGCCCGACTGATGAGCGGGCGGCTTAGATTATAGTAGTAAAAGCAAACTAACGGCAATTAAGGTGACAAAATCGATCCCGATAAAGCACCGGTCCAGTTGGTGAACAACGCCCCGGTAAGCATCAACTAAGGTAAATGATGAGAATTAGCGCAATCAGGGCGTAACCTGAATAGTTGAGTACCATCGTATTTTGGTGAATCGCATTTGGTAATAGCAATAATTGAACGACTAACCAGCTCAACTTGATCAACCGGTCCAAATCAACACTCATCAAATTGCTTGTCAGCGGGTATTAGTGTTGCATGCCGCGAAACAGCCAGCGCCGGAAGCAAAGCAACGTGAAGCTTAATTTAAGGACAAAGAAAAACCGCGAGTAATCGCGGTTTTTGTCGTTCCTGAATAAATGCTATAACCCAAAGAAAATTTTATAAGTGAAAACACCGATAATGGCGCCGGTAATTGGTGCGAGCACGGGTACCCAACTGTAGTCCCAGTGAGAAGAGCCTTTGTGGGTAATTGGCAAAATGGCGTGAACGAGCCGTGGACCCAGATCTCGAGCGGGGTTCAAGGCTGGCCCGGTGGCACCACCTAAAGCAATGACCATTGTCATGATTAACAGCCCGACTCCAATGTTGGCAATATCCACATTGTTGTGGAAAAAGACGCCCCGGTAAAGGCCCATTGCTCCGAATGCCAAGAAACCCGTCCCAATCGTTTCAGTGACAAAGCCATTAAACTTACTATCAGTCGCGTCGCCAGTCGCAAAGGTCGCTAAGATTCGACCCGCGTCATCGGTACGTTTGTAATGTGGGGCATAGATTGCCACGATTAATAATTGCCCCACGATCGCGCCGACAAACTGCCAGAATAAGTAACCGGCCACATGTGACCACGGAAAGATTCCTGCTAAGGCTTGGGCAATCGTCATTGCCGGGTTAATATGACAACCCGAAATGGCGCCGAACATCATCGCTGGTAGCATGACCCCGAAGCCGAAGCCAAACGCAATGAAGATCCAACCCCCATTCGCTTGCCCTTCGTCACCATTAGCCGTGGTGGCTTTTAGAAACGAGTTGGCAACCGCCCCGTTCCCAAATAAAACTAACATTAAAGTACCAAAAAATTCAGCAGCGTAACGTGCATCCCAGGTACCACTCATAATGCATCCTCCTAGTTATGGATTAATTAGTTGTACACCTTGAAATATACAGGAAAACGGCAGTAGTGTAAACGCTTACATTAAAAATGGTTGTGTTCGTTAAACAACGTTTGTAATGTTGGCTAAAAATAATATTGCTGGCGGGAATAAATTAAAATCTTTTTACGCTTGGTACTAGTGAGACGTAGCTTTCATGATGGTAGTCTGCCGATATTGTAGTAAAAGGATATTCCTATGACTTCAAACATTAGACCAGTTAGAGACCACATCACACTATCTGATAAACAAACGACCTACCTTAATAAATTCCTAACGCGACTTTGCGGAGGTTATCAAGTGGTTGGTTGATACATTATATCCAACGGCTGAAAAAATTGTATTAGCGATGGATAACTTAAACATCCATAAACTCGGATCATTGTACCGGCGATTTAAACCAGCCGAAGCACGACACCTAGCAAGTAAACTTGAGATTCATTACACACCCAAACATGGTAGTTGGCTAAATATAGCTGAAGTTGGCTTGAACTTATTAACACGACAATGTCTTAACCGACGCATTCCAGAAATTGGCAAGTTACGACAAGAATTAGAAACTTGGTGTCGCGAACGGAATGAAAAGAAGCTCTCCGCAGATTGGCAAGTTACGACCAAGGATGCCCGGGTAAAACTACATTCACTTTATCCAAAGCTAGTAGATTAAAGACCATTAGTATGACCGCTTTCTACCTCGTGGTGAAGACTATTACTATGGAATTGTATTGAAATCAGACATTAACAAAAGGGTGTTGCAAATGAAAAATAAATGGTTTATCATTGATACATTCAAATATTAGAATGAAAGAATATAGGGAGGCCGTAAAACATGGTTAGCAGTGAAGAAGCGCTCAAGGAATTCCGCGAAACGATTCCGATTTTTGAAGTTTTAGCGGATGAACGTCGGCAGCAGATTATGATTGAACTAACTAAACATGCACACGGGTTGACCGTGGGCGAGTTGACTAAGATCATGCATATCTCGCAACCAGCAGTTTCCCATCAACTGAAGACGTTGAAGGATCATCATTTTGTTTCGGTAGAACATCAAGGGACGCGGAACTTTTATCACATTACTTTTGATGCGCCGCTAAACAAAGTGGAACATTTGATTCATACGTTGAAGGCTGATTTAGAGTTAAAACCGTACTTACGCTAATTGAATCGTTATGAAAAATCGTTGCGTCTAGGTGCAGCGGTGTTTTTACGACATAAGCATTCGTGTATTCGAATAAAAGAATTCAGAAGCGCATGGCGGTCAACTTAATTTGAAGACGCTAGTTTTGTGACTAGCACTAGCTTAATGGTTGAAGCGCGGGTGTAACGGTGATTTACGGGAACTATATTTTTGCGTTCAGTATAAGAATTTAAAAGGGGAGTGGTTATAATTTCAATTCGTACGGAGCTAGATTTACAGCGGGCGATGTACCAATTGTTGGAGCAACGTTCAATCTCGCAAATTACGGTTGAACAAATATGTACACAGGCATTTATACATCGCAGTAGTTTTTATCGGTACTACACTGATAAGTTCGATTTACTTTACCAAATGGTGATGCACGCTTTAGAAGAGTTACTAGCCGCGGAGCGCACGGACGCAACTGGTTCGGCAATCATGGCCCGTTTTATCGGCACCCACACGCAGATATTACGGCATTTGTTAGTAACGAATCCAGAGGGTGACAATAGCCGTTCACAGCGGGTCATTAATGATTGTTTTGTGACCCTAGCGCAGACGGAGGAAACGGATCGGGTGTTTATCACGATCCGCCAGTCTCAACATCCAGATCTAACGGCGTATCTGGTAAGTGGGGTCGTCATGAGTATTGTGCAATGGTTGAGTAACAGCGGACGTGATGGTCAAGCCGAAAGTACCCAAGCCACGATTCGGGCAACACTAGCAACGGTGTTCTCGCTTGAGCAACATTCAGTTTAATTACTTTGAAGGAAGGTTTCAGGTCAGTGAAAATGATTCGCGATGAATGGAAGTCCATTCGTCATAGCAAAATTTTATGGATTTCAGTTTCAGTTATGATTTTGATCCCGTTTTTATACAGTGTCTTCTTTCTGACATCTGTCTGGGATCCTTATGGGGAAACCAAGCATTTACCGGTGGCTGTTGTTAACAACGATAAGCCAGTTAACTATCAAGGCAAAAGGCTTGCAGTTGGTGAACAAATGGTTACCAACATTAAAAAGAATAAACAACTCGGTTGGCGTTTCGTTTCGGCGGAAAAAGCCAAACAGGGGATGAAAGATCGTAAGTACTACATGGTCGTCACGATTCCAAGCAATTTTTCGAAGCATGCGACGACGGTCACGAGCACTAATCCGCAAAAGATGAAGTTGCATTACTCCACCAACGCTTCGCTGAACTACATTGGGAAGGTCATTAGTGATACTGGGGCCACTCAGTTAAATGCTAATGTCCGTTCAGAAGTAACCAAAGCTTACGCCTTAGCCATGTTTAAACAGGTTAAGACTGCCGGCAAAGGCTACCAAAAAGCAGCGGATGGGGCCACGAAGCTTAAAGATGGTGGCGTTGAACTTCAAGATGGGTTAACAACTTATACGACGGGCGTTCACACGTTAAAAAATGGGACGACTGAGTTAAACACGAAGGTTCAACAATTACCAGCCGGGATTGCGCAGCTGGCAAACGGCGGTAGCGCTTTGAAGGTTGGTTTAGATCAATTAAATGGTCAAACGGGCCCGTTGGCAAGTGGCGTTTCCAAACTCGCCAATGGTGCTAACCAACTGAATAGCGGTGCTGGTCAGTTAGCCAGTGGCGTCAGTCAATTGACGGATGGTTCTGGTCAAGTTACGACGGGACTCAGCCAATTAAATGGAAAAACTGGTCAGTTAGCGAGCGGCGTTAGTCAATTAACGAGTGGCTCGACACAGGTCAGCAACGGCTTAACCACGTTAAACAGCAAAACCGGTGCCTTATCCGATGGTGTGGTTCAATTAGCCGATGGTGCTAAGGCACTGAAAGTCGGAATCGTGGATTACACGAACGGTGTTTACACGGTTTCAACCGGTTTACGGACGATCAATAGTAAGACCGGGGAACTTTCCTCTGGTGTGACCCGCTTAACGGCCGGTTCAACGGCATTAGTTAGTGGTTTGAAAGATTACACGGCTGGGGTTGCGCAAACCACCACGGGCGCGGGTAAATTAAATGCCGGTGCTCAGCAAACCAATACTGGTGCTCAAGGAATTAATGCTGGGGTCTCAGATTTAAAGAAGCAGACCGCCGCATTACCAGATTCAGTTAACAAACTGACGGCTGGTTCCAACGACATCAATACGAATTTGGGTCAACTGAAAAGTGGGAGTGCCGAAGTTTCTGACGGCTTGAATAAGTTGGCAGCGGCTAGCACGAGCCAAGAAAGCCAGCAACAGATTCAAGAATTACAAACTGGCATGGCCCAAATGGAAACAGCCTTGGCATCCGTCGACAAATTGATGGCCAGCGCTCAGAATACCACGGATACGAGTAAAGTGGCTGGCTTAATGGCCACCGCACAAAAGGACGTTACCGCGTTAACGGCGACGACCAACACAACCGATTTGACGAGCCAAATCAACGCTAAAATTGAAGGCTTAAAGGATTCTGAAGGTTTGACGGATAAGCAGGTTAAGGCACTGGAAGGTAGTTTAGCCGGTGTTGGTCAAACTAATAATGACGCCGCTAAGACGCAAGCCGCAACGGATTTGAAAGCCACGATGGGTCAAATTCAAACGATGATGAAAGCTAATACTGCGGCGACAACTGGTTCACAAACTAGCCTATTAGCTAGCTTCAAGGAACTTGAAACTGGGGTCAACGCATTGATTACTAATGTCAATACGATGGCAACGAGCGTATCCAGCCTTGATGCGGGTTCAACCAAGGTCACAAACGGGTTAACCGCATTACAGAAGGGGACGTCTGATCTCAGCACTGGTTTGACACAGATGAATGCGCAAGTTCCTGGGATGACCAGTGGTATTGATAAGTTATCGGGTTACACAACGGCCTTAACAGCTGGAACCCAACAAGTTGCTGATGGTGCGGCTGGACTTGCCAGTGGAACGACTAAGCTAAACGGTAATTCTGCTAAGTTGAACGCTGGCGCGGGGGAACTCCAAGGCGGGTTAACCCAGTTGAACGGTCAAGTACCAGCTTTAACCACTGGTATCAATCAGTTAACGGCCGGTGCTAAGCAGTTAACGGACAACTCTAGTCAATTAACTGGTGGTGCATCTAAGTTGGCTACCGGGACTTCCGATTTAAACGGTCAAGTACCCGTTCTCGTTTCATCAATTGGCTTGCTAGCAAATGGTTCAAAACAAGTTACGACCGGGCTGACAACGTTAAATGGTCAGGTCCCAGCATTAGTTGGTGGTGTTCAACAATTGCTATCAGGTTCTAGCCAAGTTACTGGCGGTCTTGTCACGTTGAACGGCAAGGTTCCAGCATTAGTTGGCGGCGTCCAACAGTTATCTGGTGGTTTGAACACAATGAACGGTCAGATTCCAGCCTTAGTAACTGGGGTTCAAAAACTAGATAATGGTGCTGGTCAATTAAACACCGGCTTGCAAACCCTCCAAGGCAGTACTGGTCAATTGACCAGTGGGGTAAAACAGTTAGCCGATGGTGCTGACCAATTAGATCAAAACTCGGCTAAGTTGCTTGCCGGTAACAAGAAGGTTAAGAACGGAAACGGAACGTTAGCAAAATCGTTACAAAGTGGTGCCGATACGATCAACGGCACACCGTTGACGAGTTCTAACGCGAATATGTTTGCCGCACCTTCAAACTTAACGCATTCTAACTATAGCTACGTACCAAACTATGGTCACGCATTAGCACCATACGTCTTGTCGTTAGCACTTTACGTTGGGGCAATTGTCTTCAACTTTGCTTACCCAATTCGTCGGATTGCCGATGATGATGGGACACCAACCCAGTGGTTCTTGAGTAAAATCGCTGTTGGTGCACCAGTTGCTGTCTTGATGGCCATCATAGAATGTGTTGCTTTACTGATTGTTGGCTTGAAGCCAATCAGTATGGGCGGTTACTTCTTAACGGCGATCATGATTGCGTTGGCTTCCATGTTCATTGTCATGTTCCTGTCGATGTTACTAGATAACCCAGGGCGGTTCTTGGCGATGGTTCTCCTGATGCTTCAACTTGGTGGCTCAGGTGGGACCTTCCCAATGGAAATTACGAACCACTTCTTCAACGTAATTCATCCATTCTTGCCATTGACTTACTCGATTCAAGCGTTCCGGCAATCCTTAACGGGTGGCTGGGGTAACGGAATCTACTGGTCATCGATTGGGGTACTCGCAATCTTTGCAATTTTAGGTTTAGTGCTACTGTGGGCTTCGATGGTTTTCTTGAAAAAGAAGAACCTTCAAGTTCCCGCTGAAGCTGAAATTCAGATGAAAGCTGGCAAATAATTACAAGCTGTAATGAAGGATCGGGCGACTGCCCGGTCCTTTTTTGCGGTCAAGCATATTAGTGAGGATAATTTAAAAAGTATGTTACTATTAATGGTTGTCTAATTTAATTTTAATAAATGATTGAGAGGTGCGCAGTGAGTATATTTATGAAACTAGGCTGGTACTTTCGCCGGGAGTGGAAACTCTACTTGGCGGGAGTTCTGGGTCTAATCTTGACTGCTATTATTGGCATTATTCCCCCACGTATTATTGGTGACGTGGTCGACGGAATCAACCAGCATAACTTAACGGCGCACTCGTTAACGGTCTATTTGGGGATTATTGCGGCTGCGGCGGTTGGCCAGTACTTTGCCCGCTACTTATGGCGTAATGCGATTTGGGGCGGTGCAGCTGGGTTGGAACGGACGTTACGCGAGCGTTTATTTTGGCACTTTATGAAAATGGACGCGACTTTTTATCAAAAGTACCGGACGGGTGATTTGATGGCCCACGCGACCAACGACTTAACGGCGATTGAGCGGGTCGCTGGAGGTGGAATTTTGCAATTTGCTGATTCCATTATTACCGGTGGCACAACGCTGATTGCGATGATGATGTTGATCGATTGGCGACTAACGCTGATTGCGGTAGTCCCATTCCCATTACTAGCCGTTGTTTCCCGCTACCTTGGAAAGAAAATCCACGTGGCGTTTCGATCCTCACAGGCTGCCTTTTCACGGTTGAATAACAAGGCGCAAGAGAGTATCAGCGGGATCAAAGTCATCAAAGCGTTGGGCCAGGAACAGGCGGATATGGATGATTTTAATGAACAAATCGATCAAACGATTAAAATCAACCGTCACGTTAATACGTTAGATTCACTTTTTGACCCGGCGATTACCATTATCATTGCGGTTTCTTACGCAGCCACCATTATTTTAGGTGGCCTCTACGTGGTCAATCACGTGATTACGATCGGTAACTTGGTCTCGTTCATCACTTACTTAGGGATGATGGTTTGGCCAATGTTTGCGGTTGGGATGTTATTCAATACGATGGAACGTGGGAACGCGTCGTACGACCGGGTCATGGAATTACTGAACCAAAAAAGTGCCTGAATTGTCAAATCAAGTGCAACACTCACAACCCATTCTTATCAATTGGTCTA
>NZ_JQCL01000083.1 GCF_001438845.1 Lactiplantibacillus xiangfangensis | reverse complement strand
TGCACTAGTCCCTGTCAAGTTGACAGATGAAATATTATAAAGTTAAATCTGTCTCTAAGCGGCTTCATTCCAGTATTCATCTGGAGTGAGGCCGTTTCTTTGTGCTGAACGATTGTGGCAATTGAAGTATTCAATACCTTCTTCAACCAGTTTCTCGAGTTCTTGGAGAGTCTTAGGCATCGAATGACGATCCATCCAGCGCAATTTGAACTCATTCCACCAACGTTCCATTGGCGCATTATCGAATGGCGTGCCCGGACGAGACATGCTACGAGTTACATCGTAACGTGCAAGAAAATTATTGAAGGCGCCAGAAGTGTAAGCTGAGCCGCGATCCGTATGAATCAATGGATGAACGGCTCCGACACTATCAAATGCACGTTGGAACACTTCGATTTCCGCAGCTGAAGTTTCAGTGACGCTAAGATGGTGTGACAAGAGAAGTCGTCCATAGAGATCAAGAACGCCACTCAACCGAATTTTATATTCGCCGTTTGGACCAAATCTCAGTTCGGTCGAGTCGGACAACCAGACTTTATTAGGCGCATCCGTATCAAAATTTTGGTTTAAGACATTGTCTTGGATGTATTGCTCACTAGCTTTTTGGCGACTGTGTTTTTTAACTCGAATTTGGCATTTCAATCCAAGTTCTCGCATCACTCGTCGAACCATTTTATGAGTAACTTCAAAAGTAATTGACTCGTCATGCTGAAGGTTGACTAACAGATTTCCAGCACCAATACCTTGATGATGGAAATCAAACCAGTGTTGTGTCCGTTCCTTGAGCCGACGATCGCGGGCTTCCCAAGCCGTTTCTTCTCGCTTTAATCCTTTGTAGTAAGCCTGCCGGCTTACTCCGACAACAGCTAATAACTTGGTAACTGCACCGCGCTTGCCTTGACTGGTCTCTTTAATTGCGAGGTAGGCCTGTCGATGTTGTTTATTCACCCCTTGCGCTGGAGTTCCAGCAATTTTTTTGCGAATTGTTCCACCAATTCTTTGTCTTTGAGCTCAGCTTCGAGCTGGCGAATACGAAGGTTTGCTTTATCGAGATCAGTTAGTTCTGACTCATCTTTGTGGTGGCCACGATTATCAACGAGAGCCTCATAACCGCCATTCTTTGCCTTAAGCACCCAAGACCGTGCTTGTTGATATGAAACTTGAAAATGCTTAGCGGCTTCAGTGTATGAGTGCTTGTGTTTTACCACATACTCAACGACTTCGATTCGCTCTTCGAAAGTTGTCTTCTTACGCATAGTGGGGACCTGCTTTCTGGACGGCGATGCCGTCAAAGGTTTGTCTCCATTATACGTATCAAGCCACGTCTTTGCTTGAGCAACGTTGCGTAATCCATACTTGTTTGCCAAGTTCTCTAGCGTACCTTCGCCATTCAGATAGGCAAAGACAACAGTTTCCTTTAATTCCTTGCTGTAGTGAATATTCTTCCTTGCTTCCTCCAATCCTTCAAGGCCATCTCGTTCGTAACGCAGCGACCAACGTTTAAGTGAGTCCTTACCAATGCCATGTTGTCTTTCAAAAGTGGCTCTGGGTAAATCCGACTCCTTAAATTCCTCGAGCAATTTAAGTTTCTCAAGAGCCGTGAACTTAGATCTGGACATACAAAAATCCCTCCATAATCATCAGATGAATTATTGTATTTCATCTGACAACCATAAAGGGATTATCGCA
>NZ_JQCL01000082.1 GCF_001438845.1 Lactiplantibacillus xiangfangensis | reverse complement strand
AAAGCAGAGCTTACACAAAGAATTCAAAAACAGTTAAAAGACTTTGCTAAACACAACCCAGAAATTAAGCCAAAAAACAATCCTGAAAATAAAAACGATTGGCCTAGTTATTAGGTTGATCGTTTTTGAGTTTATTTGGTTTATGGGCGTTAACATAGTCAGCAAATGTTTTTAAAAGTTCTTCGGTTTGTTCGACCGAGAGGTTATTAGCTTGAAAGTACTTTTCTAATAAAGCCCCTTTTTGAATTAATCGGCGAGAACGGGCTTTACGGGCTTGTCGATTTTCATAATACTTAGATTGGCGTAACTTAAAATCTTCCCGCTCAATTTTTTGTTTTAAACGCGCTTGCTGCTCGACTAGTTTTTCATATTGATTAGACATGGAATTTTCCTATCTCGTATGGCTAATGATCTACGGACTTTACCTTTAAAAATTCAGAAAATTGCTTGGCTAAAAGCTTAATCTGATCGTTAGACAAATTAGCATAATCTAAATTGGCTTGACTGATGATTTGTTTACCTAGCCGTTGTTCAATCTTATTTTTTTCGTCCTTAATTTTTCGATTAAGGGCTTTTAATTTAGCTTCTTGTTTTTCTAAGTTACTTTTAGACATAACGATTCCTCCAATCATATTAGAAATAATCACCGAAACTATATCATATAGGAAACGTTAAGTCAAAGTATAAAATTTGAAATAGCGAAGCGGAAGGCATACACTAAATTAAAGTTAAGAGAATCAGAAGACCGAGTGAAACGAGGTCAATGCGCACTTACACATAGAATAAATTCTATGTTGTGCTAATCCCCAAAATCCTGTATTATAAGTCGCCGATGGCGACAACAAAGTCAAGCCCATAGAATCAAAGTAAAGAGGTGACTAACATGGCAATATTTCATATTAGTTTTAGTAATATTAGTGCTGGAAAAGGACGAAGTGCGATTGCCAGTGCGGCTTATCGAAGTGGTGAAAAATTATTTGATGATAAAGAAGGTCGCCGATATTTCTATGCCCGATCGGTAATTCCAGAAAGCTTTATTTTAACCCCCAAAAATTCACCAGAATGGGCCAGTGATCGAGAAAAATTATGGAATGAAGTTGAAAAGAACGATCGTAAATCAAACTCACGCTATGCAAAAGAATTTAACGTAGCTTTACCGGTAGAATTAAGTGAATCCGAACAGAAAGAATTACTGACAAAATATGT
>NZ_JQCL01000081.1 GCF_001438845.1 Lactiplantibacillus xiangfangensis | reverse complement strand
AGTAAGGCAGTTTTATTAACTTTAATCGATCGCAAATCACGGTTCCTTTGGGCATACCGGTTAAAAGATCGGACGACAGCGACTGTTAATGAAGCCCTAACTAAGTTCCTAACCACTTTTAATGGTCCGGTGCACAGCTTTACTGTGGACCGTGGCACTGAGTTTAGTGGGCTAGTATCACTTGAATCACAATATGGTATTAAGACCTATTACTGCCATGCTTATACGCCAGCTGAACGTGGTAGTAATGAACGCTTTAATCGGAATTTACGTTATTTTTATCCTAAAGG
>NZ_JQCL01000080.1:162072-429471 GCF_001438845.1 Lactiplantibacillus xiangfangensis | reverse complement strand
TAGACCAATTGATAAGAATGGGTTGTGAGTGTTGCACTTGATTTGACAATTCAGGCTCGTAAAACAAAGATATGTTTACGAGGCTTTTCGTATGTTGATGGCATTGGTTGAATCGCAAAATCAACAGCTTGTGAATTTTAAAAAGTGTAACAACGTCATTAGTCAGTATGGTGGACTTGTGGTAAAGGATAAGGAAAAAAACAATGTGATTTATAGAACTATGATTAGGACACTGATGAAATTTCCTGGACTAACTTTTAAATTAGCACGTTCAAGAATTGCTAGTTGGGTATTTAAGGAGTTAGAGGTATGGTAGCTTTTTATTTAAAAGTAAAAAAGTTTGTTCTTCGAAATATTTTACCTTTGATGTTTAGGTGGTTACCCTTAAAAAAAAGGTATTTATTTTCTAGCTTTTACGGGTTATATAATGACAGTCCTAAATTAATATCAGAAAGACTCCATGATGAGCAACCTGATTTGAAAATTTATTGGATTTATGACAACCAAAAGACCCGCCAAGTTTTTCCGGAGTATGTGCAACCGGTCGCAATTAATTCAGTGTTGTCAATCTATTTACTTTGGACTTCAAAGTATCTGATTGATAATAGCCAGAAGCAAATTGTCTACCAATTAAGAAAAGACCAGATTTATTTACAAACATGGCACGGGACACCGCTGAAACGAATCGAATTCGACGCGAGTGACAAGTTACCTAAGCATTATTTGAATTATAGTGTCGTGGATAATGCAAGTGTGACATTTTTATTAATTGGTAATCAGTATTCCGAAGAGATCTATCGAAGCGCATTCGGGATTGATCCGAATAAGTATCGGCAAATTGGTATTCCACGTAATGATAGTCTTCTTGAATCGAATCCCCAGGTGAATAATAGTTTAAATGATCTTAATATCACCACGGATACTTTCATAATCACATATGCACCAACTTTTCGAAATAAGTTGAATGAAAATGGCCTTAGACAGCTTGATTTATTAAATCCTAAAAAAATTATTGCTATTATGGAAAAAAAGACGGGCAAAAAATGTGTTTTACTGACTCACTTTCACCCCAATGTTGGCAAAATGATTGATCAAAACGAAATTAATCAACGTTTTTCAAGAAACGTCATTGATGTTACGACTCGATTCGAGATGCAAGAAATATTGCAGGTAACGGATTTTCTAATAACCGACTATTCATCGGTCTTTTTTGATTATGCATTGAAAAATAAACCCATTGTTTTGTTTATGTATGACTATGCTAACTATGTAAAGGAACGTGGGATGTATTTGAAACTCGATAAGTTGCCTATCAAAAGTGTTAAATCTCCAGATGAATTAAGTGCTTTTTTGAAACGAGCTACTGTTGATGATTTGATGCTCAGAACACGTGCTTTGAATCAATCACTTGGAAGTTTTGAACATGGAACGGCAACACGTGACGCCGTAAGACTCCTAATTGAGTAAAAGCTTAAATCGTAAAAGTTCAACGGATAGTTATAATTATGGATTATGGTGGAAAAAAGGTTAGCGTAGCCAAATGGGAAAGCATGCTTATTTAATTCAAGGTTGAAAGCATTAAATTAGACACAATCGTTTGTTGGAACTGAATGCTTGATATTCTGGCATTCTGGCGCACCAAGAGACATTAAAATAGACGATTTTTAGATGATTGAGGAAAGTGAATGCTTGTTTGCAAGAAAATTTAATTCTAAAACAGATGCTAATGTCAGTGCAAAAGTTAGTTCATATTTGAGTGAAAAATCTAAAATCGACTAAATAGGAAGAGGGAAAAACGTGAAGAGAACAGTATCTAATATTTTCTATAATTCTTTATATCAGGTGCTAATTCTTTTTGTGCCACTACTCACAATTCCCTACGTTTCACGAGTGTTGGGTACAGATGGTGTTGGGGTCAATGCATTAGTTACGTCAGTTGCAAATTTTTTTGGCACTATTATTGTGATTGGATTATACCAGCTAGGTGCACGTGAGATTGCTAAGGCCAGCCGGCAAAAATTACGGGCAACTTTTTGGGCACTTTGGAAGTTACAGTTATACTCAGGTGTTATCGTTATTTTATTGTATGTTATTTCTACGTTAGTGTTTGTGGACAAAAACAAACTGTATTATGTGTTGGAGGTTCCTTTTTTAATTAGTTATGCTCTGGACATTTCGTGGTTTTTTGTTGGAATTGGCGAAATCAAGAAGGTCATCTTGCGAAACACTTTTATTAAAGTGCTATCTTTGGGATTGATTTTTGTATTGGTTAAAAATCCCAGTGACCTATGGATTTATGTCCTAATACTAAGCGGGTCGAACCTACTTGCTAATCTGATTTTTTTGACTAATCTAAAACATGCGTTACCAGATACAGTACATAGTGATTTGAATCGGTTATCTCAAAGGTATTTAAAATCTGCATTAGCACTTTTGTTACCGCAGATTGCGCTACAATTATATACAAACTTGGATGATGTTTTGGTTGGTGGGATAGCTGGGGCTTCTCAATTAGCGTACTATGATCAATCACAAAGAATTGCTCGTATCGTGGTGACAATACTGACATCTGCCAGTACCGTTGTAATGCCTAAATTAGCTGCTATTAAGAATGAAAAACAGTTTAACCGGATATTCGAATTATCATTAGATATAACGCTTGTAGCAGCACTTTTCTTATGCTGTTTAATGATGGTTAATTCTCAATCATTTGTACTCTGGTATTATGGTGCGGGGTTTCGTAGTATGGTAAATAATATGTTCTATATAAGCCCGATTATTGTTTTGATTTCTTATGGCGGTGTTTTTTCTAATCAATACATGTTAGCAAAGGGCGAATTTACTAAGTTTTCCGTTCCATACTATTTTGGTGGCGTATTAAACATCATTTTAAATGTGATATTAGTTCGGCGGTATGGTGCTAATGGCGGCACAGTGAGCCTATTAATTACTGAGTCAGTCATTTGTCTATCTAGACTGGTCTTAGTAAAAAATGAATTGCAGTTAAGATCGGTATTAAAAGGACAATACAAGTATTTACTCGTTTTTGTGGGAACGCTACTCTTAAAAATTATATTTCCGGTTGAAATTGAAGGTGAGTATTTTATTTCACTTATCTTACAAAGCGTTGTGACTACGATAGTATTTGTATTTGGGCTATTCCTATTGAAAACTAATGTTGCGATTCAATTTAAACGTTTGTGGCTTGATTTTATTAAAAGTAGAGGGTAACGTTGCGTCAAAATTTAGAAGAAGAGAATTAGGGCGTCATCGGTGTTATCTGCCTGATGACTTTTAATAAATTATTTTGTGATGATATTATTGTTTTGATAGTAGCTAAAAAAGGCTTCAGCGTATGCTGAGGCCTTTTTGTGGTGGTTAAATGGATAATTGAAATTATTAATTAAGAGTCTATGTTACAAACGCTTAACGGGTCGCACCCTGCCACGTCAAGTTACCGTGTAAATTCTGAGTCATTAAGATAAAGCCGCGTAGTGAGGTATCTTTAGGCTGCTTCTTCCAGGCCTTGAGTGCCGCACTATTCTTAGCGAGCGGAGTCCCCCGAAACATTGCGACGTTGGCTTCACCCATGCCCGCTGCGAGTTGTTTGACTTGTTTAGTGGAGAGGTGGTTATCGTCGCGGGTCTCGTATAACTGACTGAGAGCGGCGTTATAACCGGACGCATACAGGACGTCATGATCATATTTTTTGTAAGTCTTGGCGGCCTTAGCACTCTGATGTTGTTTGATGTAGTCAGCAACTTTTAAGCGGGTCGCGTGGTAAGTCGCGTGACCGTTATCCTGATTGATTTTTAACGTGCCGTAGTAGTGGGGGCCAATAATGAGTGCACCGCTCGCAATATCGGTCAAAGACTGACCGTTAACCGTTTGGTGTTTAATACTCTGCGCATGAATGTGACCCGTCAGCGATAGCTTGATATTGGCCTTGCTGAAAACGTCGCGAACCTGATCCGCATAGCCAATCGTGTAATCTTGATGAATCATCGTGTGGTCCATCGTATTGTGGTGAAGGACGGGAATCAGCGTTGCGCCTTGTTTCCGCGCTTCCTTACCAACTTTAGCGACCCAGTTCAGGGTGCCATCAGTCAGGCCACCACCGACCGTAGAACTGCCTTGTTGGTAGTTTCCTTTATAGATGGCCGAGTTGAGCATCAAGAACCACGTCTTTTTACTTGGTTTAACGAGGTAGGCTAGTGAATCGGGGTCGGTCTTAGCTGCTTGACCGTAACCCGCCTTTTTATAAATTTGTTTGAACTGCTCGGGACTGACTCCGTCGACTTCGTACTGATGCTTGCCCTTAAACCTGCGTGTTAAGGGGTTATTGATATCGTGGTTGCCAGGCACGACGTAGACGCGAATTTTAGCGGCGGTCAGTCGTTTTAGCTGTTTAGCCACGTATTCGTGACTCGCTTTTTCACCGTTATTCGTAATGTCACCACTAACGATGACGACGTCTGGTTTGGTTTTTAAGGCCTGCGCAATGAACGCGCGAAAGATGGTCGCACTGTATTTAAGGTTGGCACCACCGTCGTTACTAGCGTAAGTGGTGAACGAGGGGCCGTTGTCGTGCAATTTAGGAGCAATCACGTGGTCATCGCTGATCACCATTGCGGTCAAATTATGACCAGTGACTGGTGGGATGGCTTGCTTTTTCTTCGATTGACAGCCCGTCAAAATCAGCAGACTTGCCAACCCGGCTAATAAAAACGCGGGAAGGGTTCGTTTCAAAATAATCGTCTCATTTCTAATGAATTAATAGTTTAATTATACCCGTTTCATTGCTGGGTTAGATAATTAATTGTTCGAAACAAAGCGGTTACGATGAATCTAGAAAAAAAGGATATGTAAATTTTAATTGAAAATTCAATACGGAAAGCTTTAAGCTGTCAGCGAATTCTTTGGGAGAATTTTCAAGTCATCTGACTGTATTGAAAACGTAGTAGTATAATATTTATTATATTATGGTGATATTAGTTTTAATCCAGAATGTGAGCTGATTGAACAAGTTAGTTCTCGTTTGATCAGCTTTAAAATTAGATATTTGATAAATGGGACTTATTTTGGAGGGATTTTCTAAGATGAAGCTTACAAAAGTATTGAGCATTATTGTTGCTGGGACTACGTTAGGCGTTGCAGGGGGCATGGTATCGTCAGGCGTTAACGTACAAGCAAAGACGAAAAAATCGTTAAAGACTTTTCCAAAGTCATTTCGGGGAACGTATTACCGGTACGAGGGTAAAGTTGATGGTGTACGATATTATAATATTGCACGGATAAAGGCAAAAACGTTTGGAAGCCGAGCAGATATGGGGACATACACTGTGCCCTTCCATTTACGTTCAGTAAAACTTCCAGTTAAGCGATACGCTAAAAAGTATAATAAGAAGTATAAAGTATCCGATATTTATGCAACTAAGAAGGGGTCTGTCTTATATACGTATCCAATACTAAATATTACCTTTCCGATGGCTGGCTACTATAAAATGGGCAAGAAGAAGCTTGCTGGACACCGGGTGAAAGTTTTAAAAAGGGTTTCTAAAAATGGTAAGCATACGGATGAATATCTCTTTACAAGTAAGAAGCTTGCTAGAAAATACGGTGTCCATTAGTAATAAGCTTAATTTGGCATTCTGGTTTGCTTAGCAAAGTAGAATACTGTGAAATCAAAAAAAGTCGTTACCCTTAATCGAGTAACGACTTTTTTAATAAATCAGATTATTATTTAAGTGCTTGTTTTGCAGGTTTCCAGAACCCGAGGATAACCCCGGCAATGACGGCACCGATAATGGTAGCGCCAATGTAACCCCAGATGTTAGTAGCTAATAGTGAAACCCATAAGCCACCGTGAGGAGCAGGGACGGAGACACCCCAGAGTTGAGTTAACCCACCGGCAATGGCGGCACCCACAACACTTGACCCAATGACGTGCAAAGGATCGGCCGTTGCGAATGGAATGGCACCTTCAGTAATGAAGGAAATCCCGAGTAACCAGTTTGAAATCCCAGCTTTACGCTCGTCATCCGTAAACTTCTTTGGCCAGAAGGCAGTCGCAATGGCAGTGGCCAAAGGTGGAACCATCCCACCAGCCATAACGGCGGCCATTAAGTTACCATCATGAGTTGCAGTGAAGGCACCAGTAGCGAAGACGTAAGCGGCCTTGTTGAAAGGACCACCCATATCGATAGACATCATCCCACCGAGGACAACCCCTAAGATAACGGCATTACCGGTACCCATAGAGTTTAAGAAGTGGGTAATCCATTGGTTGATAACGGAGAAGATTGGGTTAACAATGAAGAACATCAAAGCGGCAACAATCAATAGACCCAAGATTGGGTAAATCAACATTGGCTTCATCCCTTCAAGGGATTGTGGCATGTTCTTAGTCCACTTCTTCATCCAAACCGTAATGTAACCGGCTAAGAACCCAGCAACTAACCCACCTAAGAAGCCTGCGGGACTCTTAGCGTTAGCAGCAATCGAAGCGGTGAAGGCACCACCGTAGGCACCGGTGTAAACTGTGGCCATGAAACCACCAACGAACCCGGGCATCAAGGCAGGACGATCACCAATTGATTCGGCGATGTAAGCGGCTAAAACGGGTACCATGAAAGCAAAGGCCATGTTCCCAGATTGGTTAAGGAAGGTAAAGGCTAAGCTCTTTTCACCAGCAAATTGTTCGATGATGAAGGAGAGGGCCATTAAGATCCCACCACCAACAACGAATGGCAGCATGTGTGAAATCCCGTTCATTAAGTCTTTGTAAACTTCACCCCAGACGCTACCGTTTGCAGAAGCGCCTTCGTCATCATCACTGGCACCACCGTCAGCGTCATGATAAACGGGGGCTTTACCATCTAAAACTTCATTAATTAGTTCTTCGGCTTTGTTGATTCCGTCCGTAACGGGGCGGTTAACCAATGGCTTGCCGTCAAACCGGGGCATCTTAACTTTTTTATCAGCGGCAATGATGACCCCTTGGGCACGGGCGATTTCGTCAGCGGTCAATAAATGTTTAACCCCTTCGGAACCGTTAGTTTCAATTTTGATGTCAACGTTCATCGCTTCAGCTTGCTTGATTAAAGCAGCTTCGGCCATGTAAGTATGGGCAATCCCGTTAGGACAAGCGGTGACCCCAACGATGTAGGGACGTTGTTCACTAGCAGGGGCTTTGGCAGCCGCTGCTTCTTTTTCAGCTTTAGCCGCTGCATCCTTAGCTTCTTTTTCTTCTTTAGCAGCCTGTGCATCACCGAAGAGTTGTTGAACTTCTTCTGGTGTTTGCGCTTTTTTCAACTTACCAACTAATTCAGGATCAATTAGTAAACTGGAAAGGGCAGCTAACGCAGCTAAGTGGGTGTTATTAGCACCTTCAGGGGCAGCAATCATAAAGAAGAGGTGAACGGGTTGGCCATCTAAGGCGTTAAAGTCGACCCCGTTTTGACTCTTGGCGAATAAAACGGTTGCCCGTTGAACAGCCTTATCTTTGGCGTGGGGCATGGCAATACCATCACCGATCCCGGTGGTTGATTCAGCTTCACGCTTGATGATGTCTTGTTTGTAAAGTGCTTCGTCGTTGATGACGCCTTGTTCGGCATATTTATGAACTAACTCATCAATGGCTTCGTCCTTGGTCGTGGCTTGCATGTCCATGATCATGACGTCTTTTAATAATAAGTCGCGGATATCCATAGTGTGTGAACAGTCCTTTCTAAACGCTAGTTAGTTAATTGTTCAATCTTAATTTGTGGTAAAATCTCATCGATCTTGGCCCGGGTCGCAATGTCTTCAGAAAAGGCGGTTGCGGAACCACAAGCTAAACCATAACGGAAACTTTCAACGGCATCGTGGGTCTTAGCGAAGGTGCCAACGAACCCACCAATCATTGAATCCCCAGCACCAACGGAGTTGATAACGTGACCCTTAGGTGCGGCGCTGAAGTAAACGGCGTCTGCCGTAATCAGAAGGCCACCATCACCAGCCATGGAGATTAAGACGTGTTGCGCACCTTCTTTTAACATCCGTTGACCGGCGGCAATAATGTCGTCACGACTGTTAAAAGTGGTGTGGTAGTAGTCGGCTAATTCATGGTTGTTTGGTTTAACTACCAGTGGATGGCTTGGCAACGTCTTTTTCAAGGCTTCACCAGTCGTGTCGATAACGAAGTTTGCACCGGCAGCTTCGACCTTTTGGATGATGTCGTAGTAGAAGCTATCTGGTAGGCTAGGTGCTAAGCTACCAGACATAACGACCACGTCATCGGGCGTGAGGTTGGCGAGTTCTTGGTAAAACGCGTCAATCTCACTGGCGGTGATGTCAGGACCGGCACCGTTCAATTCAGTTTCTTCATCAGCGTGGATTTTAACGTTGATCCGGGTATCGTCCGCAATTTTTGTAAAGTGACAATCGAGACCCTTCGCCTTCAGTGCCTCACTAATGAAGGTTCCGGTGAAGCCCCCGATAAATCCGAGCGCCTTATTAGGTTGTTCGAGGTCATTTAAAATCTGCGAAACGTTGATCCCTTTACCACCTGGTAATTTGGCGGTGTGTTTCAAACGGTTGACGCTACCCAGTTCCATGTGGGGTAGTTGAACCACGTAGTCAATCGAAGGATTAACGGTAATGGTGTAAATCATGATTGAACCTCCTGAATCGTAGTTAATGGTTGATATTGGTCGGCCAACGTTGGGGTTAACTTGTCGGTAATAATCGTGGCACTGGACAAATCACCGACCCGAGCAAACGAAACGTGGTCAAATTTAGTACTATCGACCAAAATGAAGCTTTCTTCACTTTGGGCAATTGCGGTTTTTTTAACGATCGCTTCGTCAGGGTCGGGTGTTGTTAACCCAAACTTTGGGTGGACACCGTTAATCCCCAAGAAAACTTTGTTGAACCGGTATTCCTGTAACGACTTGACAGCTTCGGGACCAATGACGGCTTTGGTAGTGCCTTTCAAATTACCACCAAGCAAGTAGGTTTGAATGCCCATATCCGCTAAAGCGGAAGCGTGAACCACGCCGTTAGTCACGACGCGCAGGTTATAACCTGGATTCAAATGGTGGATCATCGCGAGCGTTGAAGTCCCGGCGTCTAAGTAAATGACGTCGTCGACTTGAATGTTCGCGACCGCTTGCTGCGCAATATGGTCCTTGGCGTCCACGTTACGGGAAACTTTATCGTTCATCGCGGGTTCTTCTTGGAGCGAGTTCATGTATTTAGCGCCACCGTGGACGCGTAACAATTCCCCCTGTTCCTCTAACTGTTGTAAATCCCGGCGAGCCGTGGATTCTGAGCAACTAGTTTTAGAAACGATGTCCTTGATTTTAATAATGCCCTTGAAACGGATCGTATTTAAAATGTACTGTTGTCGTTCTTCTGTAAGCACTTTCAAATCCCTCCGAAGACTAATATACCTGCTCAGTAATCAAAATGCAACAAAAACGTTCAAAAAACGTCAAAATAATTCAAAAACAGTCATCGATGTGCAAATAAGACTTATCTGAGCGTAGAAAAGCCGTTTATTAGCGGAACTTTTGACGACGGGCCGGAACATTTGTATACTAGGTCAGGTATCTAATTTCGCACGAGCATTTTCGTAGATAAATAATATAGAAGAAACAGGGGAAAAAACATGTTTGTTGATCAAGTAAAAGTAGATGTAAAGGCCGGTAACGGTGGTAACGGCATGGTTGCTTTCCGTCGTGAAAAGTTCGTGCCTAACGGTGGCCCGGCCGGCGGTGACGGTGGTCGTGGTGGAAGTATCGTCTTGCAAGCTGATGAGGGCTTGCGGACGTTGATGGATTTCCGGTATACGCGTAAGTTCAAAGCCGATAATGGTGGCAACGGGATGATTAAGCAGATGACTGGTCGTTCCGCCAAGGATCGCGTAATCAACGTGCCTTTAGGGACGGTGGTCACGGATGCGGAAACTGGCGCACTAATTGGTGATATTACCGAAAAGGGCCAAAAACTAGTGGTTGCCAAGGGTGGCCGTGGTGGTCGTGGTAACATTCACTTTGCGAGTCCTAAAAATCCCGCACCAGAAATTTCTGAAAACGGTGAACCGGGTGGCGAATTAACCATCCGAATGGAATTAAAAGTCTTGGCGGATGTCGGTTTAGTCGGTTTCCCATCAGTGGGTAAGTCAACACTGTTATCCGTTGTGACAAGTGCCAAGCCTAAGATTGCGGCGTACCACTTTACGACGTTAGTTCCTAACCTGGGGATGGTTCGTTTGGATGACGGCCGGGACTTTGTGATGGCGGATTTGCCCGGCTTGATTGAAGGGGCCGCTAACGGGGTTGGGTTAGGAATCCAATTCTTACGGCACATTGAACGGACGCGGGTCATCTTACACCTCATTGATATGAGTGGGATTGAAGAAAATGATCCGTTTGAAGATTATTTGAAAATCAATCACGAGTTGACGAGTTACGACCCTGATTTGTTGAAACGGCCACAGATCGTCGTTGCAACTAAGATGGATATGCCGGATTCAGCGGACAACTTGGCAGAATTTAAGACGAAGTTAGCGGCTGACAAGACGTTACCAAGCATGCCAGAGATTTACCCAATCTCTTCTATTACGCAACAAGGCATTAAGCCCTTGTTAGCGAAGACGGCGGACTTGCTAGATACGACGCCACAGTTCCCAGTCAAGGGTGTTGACGACGTTGAACATCGTGATTACACGACTGAAACCAGTCAAGACTTCACAATCGATAATCCGGAAGAGGGCTTGTTTGTCCTTTCTGGCGAGAAGCTTGAACGGCTCTTCAAGATGACGAACCTGGACCACGAGGAAAGTCTCATGCGGTTTGCACGGCAATTGCGTGGGATGGGGATCGATGACGGCTTACGGGCCGCTGGCGCCAAGAACGGCGATACGATTCAAATTCTCGATTATTCGTTCCAATTTATGGATTAAGCAATCAAAAACGGTCATTCGCAAATTTGCGGATGACCGTTTTTATCGTCTGATGATGAAACCGGCAGAATTTTAGCCAAATAAAAGGCGGGCCTGATTGAGGCGGTAGCCAAAGAGTGGTTCGATGGTCACCGGCGTTTGCACGTATAACTGGGTGGGGCCGCTTAGCTGCCGGGTCCGGGCGTTGAGCTGATTTAGTGTCAAAGGGGTGGCCCCCGCCTGCGGAATCAGGACTAATTGCTGTTGTTGTAATTGAACGGCTTTAATCGGAACGAGCTGATGCGCGGATGTCTCCCAAAAGAGGGGCATACTGGGCGTTAGGTCAGCCGTGGATAAGTTAAAATCAATTAGTCGCATCAGACACCCCCCTAACATAAATTAATTACTATTTTTATATTACCAAAGTATGCGGCCTGCTGAGAATTATTTTGACTGTTTTGCGGGGTCATGGCAATAAATACGAATCTGCATGTTAAAATAAGAGGATAGCTCCAAAAAAATCGGCTCCGGCTGGTTCCGACAATTGTTTCTTACCATTAATTTCGGTAAAATAATTGACAGACTGTACAGATAAGGACGAACAAAAATATGCAATTAGAATTTTTAGGTACCGGTGCCGGCTCACCGGGAAAATTTCGTAACGTCACAAGCACTGCGCTCCGACTTCTAGACGAACGGAACGAAGTTTGGCTCTTCGATGTGGGTGAAGGGACGCAACACCAAATCTTGAGAATGACGTTGAAGCCACGAAAGATCGCCAAAATTTTTATTACTCATTTACATGGCGACCACATCTTTGGGTTACCAGGGTTACTGAGTTCCCGTTCTTTTCAAGGCGGGGATGAACCGTTGACCATTTATGGGCCCGTGGGGATTCGTGATTTTGTCCAAACTTCTTTACGGGTGTCCGGCACGCGGTTGTCGTACCCGTTAAAGTTTCAAGAAATTAGTGATGGCGGTACGATTTTTGAAGACGCCACGTTTAAGGTGAGTTGCTTACCGTTGGAACACCGGATTGCTTGTTACGGCTACCGGGTAGAAGAAGCGGATCATCCGGGTGAATTACAGGCTGACCGTCTCAAAGCGTTAAATATTCCGAGTGGTCCCGTTTATGGGCAATTAAAAGCTGGTCAAACGGTTACTTTGGATGACGGTCGGATCATTAATGGTCAGGATTACATTGCTGCACCACAGGCGGGCCGGACCGTAACGATCTTAGGTGACACCCGTAAAACGCCGAACGCTGCAATTTTAGCTCAGGACGCTGACGCTTTGGTCCACGAGAGTACTTTTGGTAAGGATGAGGGCAAGTTAGCACATAACTACTTCCATTCAACTAGTACGCAAGCGGCGCAAGTGGCAAAACAGGCTGGCGTTCGTCAATTATTACTGACGCACATTTCGGCACGGTACACTGGAAAATTGAGTAAGGAATTGCAGAAACAGGCTCAGAAAGTCTTTGCTAATACCAAGGTCGTACGCGACTTTGATTTAATCGATATTCCATTACAAAAGAAAGCTTAGGTGAAGTGACATGGCAAGTTTAACTGGTCAAACGGTTCTAGTTACGGGAGCATCCAGTGGCTTGGGTGAACAATTAGCATTGGCCGTTGCTGCGCAGGGCGCTAACGTGGTGTTAGCGGCGCGCAGACAGGAACGGCTAGTTCGAGTTGCTGATCAGTGTCGCATTTTGTCAGGGGCGCAAGCCTTAGCGATTCAATGTGACGTTAGCCATGTGACGGAAGTGGACCACGTCTTTGCAACAATTGACGAGGTGTTTGGTCATTTAGACCTAGTCATCAACGCCGCTGGATTTGGCTATATGGCGCCGGCTGTGGAAATCTCCGCGGCGTTAACGGCGAAGATGTTTCGGGTGAATACGCTAGGAATCATGTACATCAGTCAATTAGCCGCTCAGCGGATGATCGACCAAGATTACGGTGAAATTGTAAACGTCGCGTCGATTGCGGGCAAAATCGCAACGCCTAAGTCGGCCGTTTATGCGGCGACAAAAGCGGCTTTGATTGCCTACGACAACGCCTTACGTTTAGAATTAAAGGGACATCATATTAATGTGATGACGGTCAATCCTGGACCAATCAAGACCGACTTTTTCAAGACGGCGGATCCGAGTGGCCATTATTTAGCACAGGTTGAACGGTTGGCGCTCAACCCGGTTAAACTGGCGGAAGTAGTTGTCAGTAAGCTCGGACACCACCGGCGAGAAATTAACCGGCCGTGGTTCATGGCTGCGGCTAACTTAGGCTACCAAACGGCGCCTAAGCTAGGGGATTGGTTAGCGGGTTCAGTTTTTAATTTTAAATAGGGGGTTATATCAATGAAGAATCAGTGGCGATTAGTAGGTGCCTTGGTGATTGCGTTAGTGATTATTGTGTTTGCAATTTTGAATGTTGAACCAGTACGGGTGAATTTTGGGGTGGCAGCGGTACACTGGCCACTGATCTTAGTCATCGTGATTACCTTAATTTTAGGTGTCGTGATCGCAGTCTTAATGGCAACGGTCAACGAATCGAAGGAACGTTCAGCACATGCCAAGGCCATCACTGCGGCACAGGCTAAAATTGATAAGTTAATGGCTGAAAATAAAAGCTTAACGTTACGTTTAAATAATAAAGGAAAACAAACACGGCACGTGGCCGAACCAACGGCAACGCCCGTTAAAAAGTAGTTTGAAAGGAAGAATGTTATGTTAGCGGCAAAGAAAAAGTGGGTTCCGCGGGTCACAACGGCCGTCAGCGAGGCGGACGTTGCTGAATTAGCAAAGGCGGTCGGTGTTTCACCGTTAGTCGCCAAATTGCTGATTGAGCGTGGCTTAACTAGTACGGACGCGGCCCAACAGTTTTTAAATGCGGATCAGCAGCCCTTGCTAGATCCGCTCACCATGCATGACATGGAAAAAGCCGTTGACCGCATTCAAGAAGCCATTATTGCCGGTGATCAAATTACTGTGTATGGTGACTATGACGCCGACGGGTTGACGAGTACGTCCATTATGTACGAAACGTTGGACCAGGTCGGTGCAAACGTCAATTATTACATTCCAGACCGGTTTAAAGATGGTTACGGTCCTAATCAGGCCGCATTCGATCGGCTGATCGATGCCGGAACTAAGTTGTTTGTGACCGTCGATAACGGGGTTGCCGGTAACGCGGTGATTAACGCTGTCCAAGAACGGGGCATCGATGTTGTGGTGACGGATCACCACGAATTACCAGCGGAATTGCCGAATGCTTATGCAATCGTGCACCCACGCCATCCTGAAGGGCACTATCAGTTTGGTGAGCTTTCGGGTGCGGGGGTTGCGTTTAAAGTTGCAACGGCGCTCTTAGAAGAAGTGCCAGAAGAACTGATGGACTTAGCAGCCATTGGGACGGTTGCGGACCTTGTGAGCTTGACAGGTGAAAATCGGACCTTAGTCACGTTGGGGTTAAAAGTACTCCGACAGACGACTCGTCCGGGACTTGCGGCCTTGATTAAGGCTGCAAGCTTAGAACCTGACCAGTTAGATGAAACGAGTATTGGTTTTGGCATCGCTCCACGGTTGAATGCGTTAGGTCGGTTGCAATCGGCTCAAAGCGGGGTCGAACTGTTGACGACGCTCGACGATGATCGTGCGACCGAACTAGCGACCCAGGTCAACTCACTTAACGAACGCCGGCAGGGGCTTGTTAAGACCATTGCGGCGAGTGCGTTAGAGCAGGCGCAATCGGCAGAAAATGCGACCCGTCAGACGTTGGTTATCACGGGTAAAGATTGGCACGAAGGGGTCCTTGGCATTGTGGCCAGTCACGTTGTTGAAGCAACGGGTAAGCCAACGCTGGTTTTAAATGAGGATGAAAATGGTCGGCTCAAGGGAAGCGGTCGGAGTGTTGAAGCCTATAATTTATTTGCCGCAATCGACCCGGTCCGCGAAGACTTAGTTGCGTTTGGTGGGCACCACATGGCCGTTGGGCTTAGTGTGATGCACGATCAGTTACCAATTTTAAAAGCAGCGCTAGAAGACGCCGCGACGGCACAAAACTTGGCTGGACAAGGTCAGGCAACGTTGGCAATTGATGGTGATCTGGCGGTTAAAGATGCCACGTTGGCTACGTTAGACGATTTAAAACGGTTAGCTCCCTTTGGAACGGATAATCCGGCCCCGCTATTTGAACTCAAACCAGCGGCCATTCCACAGGCGCGGGCGATCGGTAGTGATCACCAACACTTGAAATTGCAACTGAGTGATGGAAAAATCAACGTTGATGCCATTGGTTTTTCGTTTGGGACCGCGTTAGCGCCGATTCAAGCGAGTCCGAGTGACGTAGCGGTCGTTGGTGAACTTAGTGCAAATACTTGGAATGGGCAGACGAAGCCACAAGTGATGATTCGTGACGTGGCGGTAACGGGTACCCAAGTAATCGATGCGCGGACCCAGCACTTGTCAGCACGTAATTTTCAGGCGCCAGGAGTCTACTTGTTTTTCCATCAGAAATTGATGGATAAGCTACAAGGTTATTTAAATCCCCAGTCACAGGCGCTATTTGTGGGGGATGCTGGTACTGATTTGAGTGGGGTTCAAGCGGACCAAGCGGTATTTGTCGTGGATTGTCCGGATACGTTAGTCGACTTTACGACCGTCTTAACGGCGTTACCATTGAATCAATTGACCTTGTATCTGTACCGGCAAGAATCGGTTTACTTAGCTGGAATGCCTAGCCGGGAACAGTTTGGTAAGCTGTTCCAATTTACGGTCAACCATCACGATGTTGATATTCATCACCAGTTAACGGCAGTCGCCAAACATTTGCACATTGAACGAAATTTGCTTATTTTTATGATTCAGGTGTTTTTTGAGGTGGGATTTGTTAAAATAAGTGATGGTGTCATGAATGGCGTTTCGAATCCGACTAAAGCGGATTTACATCACGCCCCTAGTTATCAGCTGCGCGAACAACAGATCGTCGCTGAAGAAACGCTTTTGTATAGTAAATCTGCAGCGCTACAAGTATGGGTAAAAAACCAAGCTGCAGTGAAGAATTAAAGGAGCTGTTAATAAGCAATGGCATTAGACTTAACAAAATATGTGGCCAGTGTTCCGGATTATCCCGAACCAGGAATCATCTTCCGTGATATTTCACCATTGATGGCGGACGGAGAAGCGTACCGCGAAGCCACGGATCAAATTGTCAAATTCGCACGTGATAAAAAGGTTGATATGATTGTCGGCCCCGAAGCCCGCGGATTTATCGTTGGCTGTCCAGTTGCGTATGAACTTGGGATTGGATTTGCACCCGCACGGAAGAAGGGAAAGTTGCCACGGCCAACGGTCAAAGCAACTTATGATTTGGAATATGGCCAATCAGCCCTTTATCTGCATAAAGATGCAATCAAACCGGGTCAAAACGTTTTAGTAACGGATGACTTGTTAGCGACCGGTGGGACGATTTCCGCAACGATCCAATTAGTTGAAGAACTAGGTGGTAACGTTGTTGGGACGGCGTTCTTAGTTGAATTAAAGGACTTACACGGCCGTGATAAAATTAAAGATTACGATATTCTGAGTTTAATGGAATTCTAAAAAAACGTTCAAAAAGTTGGTGACGACTTTTTGAACGTTTTTTTGCGCTTTTTATGATGATTCGGGAGGAGAAATGCCACGCATTAAACTTAAAGTGACGGTCAAACTATTGCGACTATTATTAAGTGATCCAGATCAATGTATGTCACCAACTTTTTGATGAGAGACGTAGCCGTACGGTGATGAGGAGTCTATTAGTAATTTTGACGTTATTGAGATATAGCAAAATGGAATTGTTATTTAATCTAAGTGACATCAAAGGGGCTGCGACTGTCTTGGCGTAGCCTTTTTGGTGTGAAAGATGTGGGCTTGCAAAGAAGCTGAATACTATGCGGTCTAACAACTTATTGTGAGCTACAATTAACGCTAATTGAGTTCACATGTTATTGTTGCATATATCATGATTAAGTGAAATCAGTATCAAAATAGAAAGCGGTTGCATTTTTGGCGAGAGGCGTTACACTGGAAGTGTTAGTTTTGCACAATCAATTCGGAAAGGAAGCTAGGCTATGTCATTAAAAGAGATCGAACGAACAAATACACGACAGGAATTGCGAGCAAATTATGAGCGGTCTGGTCTATCATTGGATCAAGTTGCGACTGATTTAGAGACAACCCCGACCCACGTTGAGGACGTTATGGACTTGAACGTTGTACATATTGAAGAACCTTGGATTTTACGGAATTATCTCAATGACAGTCTTTTGGATCAAGGGGTAACACCGGTGCCGTATAGTCGTTTGAAAGGTGAACCCAGTGAGTATTGGTTTTTGAATCAGCAGCGAATCGAACAGGGTATTTTAGGATAAAAGAAAGGCATCCAAACGAACGAGTTTGAATGCCTTTTTAACCGTCCTAGTTAGCGGTGGTGAATTTAACGGCGGTACCGTATGCGGCGACCGATTGCATATCTTGACTGATGGAGCCGGTATCAAAACGCATCATGACGACGGCATCCGCACCAAGTGCTGCGGCGTTTTCGCGTAACCGTTCAACGGCAACGTTGCGTGATTCGTCGAGCATCTTGGTGTAGTCTTTGATTTCACCACCAACGAGGCCTTTCAAGCCAGCGCCAATGTTACGTACCAAGTTTTTAGATTGGGTGGTCAGACCGAAGACTTCACCAATGACGGTGTAGGGTTGTCCGGGAATATTTTCGGTAGTTGTGACTAACATTTTGTCCATAAAATTATCCTCCTAGTATTGGGTAACGCAAGCATAGCATAAGTCCGCTAAAAAGCATGTGCAACATTTATGCTAAGGATTGCTATATGGTGGTAACGGTTGTTGAAAATTAAAAATGTGAGCAAAATTTTTAATTGATAGAAGCCCCCGATAGTTATCAATTAACCATTGAGGGCTGAATACTTATATTTCCTTTTCGATTAAAGAATATGAGGTTGTCTCATAGTTTGGGTGATCTATTTCAGTCACTATATCTTTAGGAGAAGGATTACTTGGTTTGTTGTAATACGTGTACTGCTTATCACGTTCTTCCTTTGAAGAGAACCATTCATCATATGCGTAACTGTCTTTAAAGCCCGGGGTATTATCTTTTTCATAAATATGAATTCCATATTTTTTATTCAAAATAAGCACCTCATTTCCTTATTCATATAATTATAACCTGCTGCTATTAGCAAGCACAATTATTTGATAACTGGTTTACTCGTGAAATAAATGTCCAAATTAATAGATTTGAAGAGTATCTACATACTAGAGTTTCAAATCCCAGTGTTTTGCAGTGCAAATAAAAAAACAGAAGCCTCGCTAAACATTGATTTAGCAGGGTTCCTGATTTTTAAAATTAACGTAGTGCAACCTAATAAGGAGAGTACAGGATTTGAACCTGCGCGCCGGTATTAGCCGGTTCGCCGGATTTCGAGTCCGGTGCATTACCACTCTGCCAACTCTCCATATGGTACTTGAATAGTATAGCATAATTTCCGATAAGAACAAATAAATATTCATAAAAGCCACTGTTCAAAAATGAACTACGTTGCCAATTTTCCGTCATAAAATAAAAGAGCAACTAGCCTTTAAACTAGTTGCTCTTCAATATAAACTAGTAACTGGCTTAGGTCAGCGAATGGTCGAACCGTTCTTTCTTTGCTAATTGTAATACTAGTTCATATTTTAGTAGTCAATTAGTTTAGCCAAGGTCTTGGTTATAGCAGTGTTTATCGTTACATTATTTGGACCATTTAAAACTAGATGGATTTAATATCTTAGAGTGGCCAATTCGGCGACCATTGTAATGAATGTTTGTATAAACTGATGGTGCATCCGGGGCTAATTCTATATTCATCATAACAATTTGAGCACCCGCAAGTCCTTGTAATGATTTGCCGATTTTGGTCTTGTCCGTATTGTTTAAATTGACAAAATTAGGATTTACGTTAGCTATTAGGCCTCGCGAACTGTATGAGACTGAGTCTATATAGGTGGACCAGCTATAATTTTTATTGCCACCCTTAGCAAACTTTTGATCTTCAATAAGGCTATCTGCAAGGCCTTTGTTATAGCTTGCTAGTTTTTCTGAAGATAAATAGTCAAGTGGGTGAGTATTATCGCTAGTTTTGCTTTCTTTTTTTGAAGCTACTTTCTGATTATCATTGCTTGTGTGAGCTTCAGTTGACTGACTAGGCGTTTCCGCTTCAGCTGCCGAGGAACTTTCACATGCTGCTAATGACAAGCTTGCTAATACTGCAATTCCTAGAACGATAGTTTTTTTCATAATGATTCCCCCAAAGTAATTAGTGGTAATGTTATGTTCAATGTTTTCCATCATGCAATAAAGCTGGCTATTCCTTTCTATCGACGCCTTTTAATGACTTGAGATTTTTGGTCATGGATGATTTAAAAAATTGAACGTTCCATTATTTAATAATTACGTTAACGCGAAAGTTTTCATTTATAAGATGGATCAAAAAAGATGCTATTCACTCCATAACTTTTTGAGTGAATAGCATCTTGGGCTTAATAATATTTAATAGTTAAATGCATAGGATTGATGTTCAACTTTTGTCGCTTGGACACTAATTTGTTCACAAGTCACTATGGCCGCCTTCGACAGGTTCTGCCTCAACGTCCCTAGCAAACTAATTGGTGAGACGCTATCGCCAATGCGAACTTGCCATTCGAAGTTACCGTTTGGGTCGGTTAACGCTAGTCGATACAACTGACCATCTAGTCCGATGATTCGGGCACTGTTGCTTGTTAAAGCAACAATTTCACCATTTAACGGGGCGTAAATGGCTAAATCAGTGGGATGGATTGCTAACAAAAGTGCGGAATCATTGGATAACGTGACGTGGTGTCCACGCACGGGTGCAGATAATTTAAACACTGCTTTTCGATGCCAAAACCACATAATATTAACCTCCCGGATAAATGATTGTAACTCTTTTCTAACTGCACCCTTAATGTACGTTATGAAACGCGTCCCATGTCAAGCAATTCTCAGCAATAAATTTTAGATGACCCATGCTATAATTTAAGTAATGATTAGTGTGTTTTTGGGAGGTGATCGTTTGGATTTTATTGACTTAACGCCAATCGCGTTGCAACATACACCTTTAGGAACACGCCAGCAGTTGCCCAAGTTACACGACCGTCAGCTTGACTGGCCCAGAGTCGCCGCTTTGATTCGTGATAATGCGGACGTGATTAGTCAGTTGGAGGCCGGTTTAGCTGAAGATTGGTTAAATACGCATGGCACTATCTGGGATGATCAATTGGGTTATCACCGTTATCCCAATGATAACCGTGAATTTGATGGGGCTGTCTTTTGGGCGGCTTCAACGTGGGCAACCCCGGCGATTTTAGTAACGTTTCATAATGAAAGTACGCAAGCATTCAGTTGCTTTGCTGCGGGGTGTGATCCTGACTTTCATTATTTGGGCTCGCTTGGAGAAGCTGATTAATCAAGAAATTGGTATTAACAAATTGGAGGAATTGACGTGAAGGTTGGAATCGATAAGATGCATTTTGCATCGTCACATTTGTACGTCGACATGACGGAACTGGCGCGTGCGCGGGGCGCTGAACCGGATAAGTATTTGATTGGGATTGGCCAAGCCCAAATGGCTGTTATTCCGCCAAGTCAAGATATTGTGACCTTAGCAGCCAACGCGGCTTATCCGATGTTAACGCAGGCCGACATTGACGCTATCGATTTGCTAATTGTTGGGACTGAATCTGGAATCGATAATTCGAAAGCCAGCGCGATTTACGTTGCCCACTTATTAGGCTTAAATCGGCGTTGCCGGACGATTGAAATGAAAGAGGCGTGCTACGCTGGCACGGCTGGCGTTCAACTCGCACAAGAGCACGTCCGGGTTCATCCGGATAAGAAAGCGTTAGTTATTGGCGCTGACATTGCACGCTATGGGCTCAACACTCCCGGGGAACCAACCCAGGGTGGCGGGGCAGTTGCGATGCTGATCAGTGCTGATCCGCAAGTTCTAGCATTGGGGACGGATTCGACCTTGCTTAGCCAAGATGTTATGGATTTTTGGCGACCGCTATACCGCAGTGAAGCGTTAGTCGATGGTAAGTATTCTTCGAATATTTATGTCGATTATTTTCAAGACGTGTTCAAGGGCTACTTGTCGGGAACCAAAACCCGGGCTGAAGATTTGACCGCCTTAGTTTTTCACTTGCCATATACAAAAATGGGACTTAAAGCCTTGCGTAGTGCTTTACCAATGGTCAGTGAAACCAAGCAAGAAGCCTGGGTGGCACACTTTGAATGTGCCCGAAAATTGAATCGACAGGTCGGTAATCTGTATACTGGGTCGTTATACTTGAGTTTATTGTCACAACTGCTTACTGACCCAGAACTTCAAGCGGGCAACGAACTAGGACTCTTTAGTTATGGTTCTGGGGCTGAAGGAGAATTTTACACTGGCATCATCCAGCCTGACTACTTAAAAGGTATCGACTTAGGATTACCACAACGACTGGCAAGGCGCCGGCGGGTAGACGTTGCGACCTACGAAAAATGTTTCAATCAGCAACTTGCCTGGGAGGCAACGGATCAAACGATTGACTATCATACGGACCCACACCGGTTCGTGTTAATCGGACAACGTGATGAACAGCGTCAGTATTTGGATCAATGGGCGTAAATAAAAAGCTTGCCAGTACCAATGATTTGGTCTGACAAGCTTTTACTTATTTGTTTAAATTGTTTGTAATGACTTGACCGTCCTTAACGCTAACTAGCGTGGCGTCGGTTTTATCGGGTTCGAGTAACCGAATGGTATAGCCAGAAGTCAGGTTCTTTTTCAAGGATTTCGATAATGATTTGAAGTTAGTGGTAATGGTTGTAATGGCCTTTTGATTATCCGTGGGGTGCGCTTTAATGATTTTTAGTGATTTAACGTACTTTTTTCCAGTTGGGGTAATCGTGAAGGTTTTAGAAGCTTTGTTAAACGCAACCGTGCCAACACCCTTATAGTTGCTTTGTAACTGTTTAAGGATGTTTTCTTCCTTCAATTTTGTGGTGGCAGCGGCCCGTTTTTGGCTTTCCTCATTGAAGATGACTTGTGAGGAGCCTAACTTAGCCCGACTACTTTTATTGGTGACTGATGAAGAAGAAGCGGCTTTCTTTTTGGCCGTAGTCGACGATTTTTGGTTGTATGGCCAATAAGGTAACTTAACGATTGCGTAGCCGGTCACCAAGGCACTTAAAATTGCAACTCCGGCTAAAAACTTCCAGCCCCCGCCACTTTGACGAGCAGAAATGACCGAAAATAGAGCTAATAAAAAAACAAGTAAGCCAATAATGGCTAAGAATAACATGAGACCAACTCCCGACATTTGAAATAGTATAACTATTATACCATTGAACTGTTCGCTCTCCGGTATAGAATTGGAAAATAATGTGTAAAAGTCCTAAAAATAGCAGAATGGAAGTGGTAGGGTGCCAAGCTTATTTTTACCAAGTCATCCAGAAAACCAACCGGCAATGGCCGCCTATATGCGTGATCAGTTCGATTTTTTGGGAGTCAAAAGCCCTGAACGTCGTCAACTGACCGCACCAATCCAACGGCTAAGCAAACAACGCTCTTCAGAAGAGCTGAGCCAGTGGTTGGCGTTTTACTATCAACAACCGTACCGTGAATATCAGTACGTTGCAATTGACCTTGCGCTGGCGAATGTTCGGCGACTAACGCCTGAACAGATCCAATGGTGTGTGCAGCAAGTGACTGTTAAACCGTGGTGGGATAGTGTGGACGCCTGGCGCAAAGTTATAGCGACATGGATCTTTCAGCAATCAGTGCTAGCTGACTTGGGTTCACAATTCCTGACGGCGGATGACTTATGGCTACGTCGGGTTGGAATAACGCTCCAGTTAGGTCGGAAGGGTGCCACTGATAAAGATTATTTACGACGCGCAATCGAGCTAAATCACGCCGACAACGCTTTTTTTATTCAAAAGGCGATTGGTTGGGCACTTAGAGACTATGCGAAAACGGATCCGGCATGGGTCAAAGCGACCTTAGCCACGGTGCCTTTATCGAAACTAGCCCAGCGAGAAGCCCAAAAACGCCTAAAAAAATAGCCAACCCGTAAATGGGTTGACTCTGAATCGTCGGGCTAATAGAGCATATCGCGGTATAAGCCGACAACTTTACCTAAAATTGAAACATCATTTAAAATGATTGGGGCCATCGTGTCGTTTTCTGGTTGCAACCGGTAATGGTCAGCCTCTTTGAAGAACCGTTTACACGTGGCTTCATTTTCGTCGGTCATTGCAATGACGATGTCGCCGTTATCAGCGGAACTCTGACGGCGAACAATGACTTGGTCGCCGTTTAAGATTCCAATGTTGATCATACTTTCACCACGAATGGTCAGCATGAAGAGGTCCCCGCCAAAAGATTCCAAGTCCTTTGGAATTGGGAAGTAGTCGGTGGCGTCTTGAACGGCTAAGATTGGTTGGCCGGCGGTAACCGTTCCAAGTACGGGAATCTGATGGGGCGTCGTTTCAACGCCGAGGGCTTCAAAACCAGCAGCTGTGACTTCAATTGCCCGGGGCTTCGTTGGGTCCTTTTCAATGAACCCTTTCTTTTCTAGTCGTGCAATGTGGCCGTGAACGGTTGAAGTCGAAGATAAGTCAACGGCTTCGCCAATTTCACGTACGGTTGGCGGATATCCTTTTTCATTGACGCGTTCATAAATAAAACGAAGAACGGCCATTTGTTTGCTTTCCGATGTTTTACTCATCTTGGCACCTCATTTAATATTTTCTTTTATGATTTATCCCAATTGTAGCATAGCTTTTTGACGCTTTCAAACAAATGTTCGGTTGACAAATGCTTTTAATTGATTTAGGGTCAGTTCTCGTGTATTCTATTCTTGTTTTGAAAGGAGCACTTACATTGATTTCAAAAGAATTATTAAATCGGATCAACGAGTTAGCCCACAAAGCGAAGGCTGAGGGCTTAACCGAATTAGAAGAAGTTGAACGTAAGGATTTACGTCAGAAGTACTTAAAGGAATTTCGGGCCGGTTTTCGGCAACAAGTTGAATCGCTACAAGTTTTTGACAAGCAGGGTAAAGAAGTTACACCAGAAAAAGTTCGCAATATTCAACGCGAACGGGGCTTGCGGAATGATTAACCGTTTTCAGGAAAATTTGTCGAATAACAAATTTTCCTTTTCTTTTATTATTAATTTGTGTAGACTAGTTTATTGAAGACTGTAATAAGGGAGGGAACAGGGAATGACTTTATCTACAGGTGTTTGGATCTTAATTGTGGTCCTTGGCATTTTAGTTGGGTTGACTGGTGGTTTCTTTGGTGCGCGGCACTACATGCAAAACTACTTGAAACAAAACCCACCGATCAGTGAAGAAATGCTACGCAGCATGATGATGCAAATGGGTCAGCGCCCATCCGAGAAGAAGTTGCACCAGATGTTGAACTCAATGAAGGCTGCCTCACGTAACGATAGCAAATAGTGTCGCTATGTTTAGGCCATAAAGTGCTGGAAAATTTCCGGTACTTTTTTTGATTCAGCGTAAAAAAAGTGCGATTGCTTCTATAAATAAGCACACACTTTTCTAAAGTTTATAAAAAAGCACGTCCTTATTGGGCGTGCTTTTGAGTCGCTGGATCGACGTATTTGAAGTCAGGATCAATTTGTTGATCGAGACTATCGAAAGCGGCCAGCATCTGCTGTTCAATCGTTTTTTGGCCGGCGTCATCGAGCTTTAATTTACGGTCAACGTAAATCGGCTCGCCAAAGCGAACGGTAACTTTTTGACGGCTGAATAAGCGCTTGAAAGTAAGCGGACCTTGATAAACCGTTGGGACTAGCGGTACACCAGCCATTTTAGCAATGACCGTTGCGCCACCCTTTAGTTCCTGTGAATGACGAGTCCCGGATGGGAACATGATCAAGGAAAGGCTGCCCTTGCGTAAAAACTTAACGGGCGTCTTAATTGCGGACGGACCAGGATGATTACGATCAACTGGAAAAGCGTTAGCGTGCTTTAAAATGTAGCGTAATACGGGGTTTTTAAAGAGTTCTTCTTTGGCCATAAAACTGAACTTCATGGGACTGCCAGCAAGTGCGTAGTACAGCGGGTCGAACCAAGTCCGGTGCGGGCCCACTAAAATATAAGTGCCCTTTGGCAAATTTTCGCGTCCCTGAAAACGGGGACGACCGTTAATGAGGGTGACGATCAGCCGAACGAGGCCACGCATAAATGAATAAAACATCACGATCTTCCTTTCGTTAAATAACTGCTCACAGTATGACGAAATTTTTGAAATTCTGCAAGTAGATTATATGGTATGCTTGCAATGATATTTTTAGAGAAGGGGGTCACGTTATGACCCAAGTAGCGTTAAACGCTGGCGAGCGGATTGACCAACTATATAGTAAAAACATTCAAATTATTCAGAGTTCTCAAGTGTTTGCCTTTTCACTTGACGCTGTCTTGTTAGGCGCGTTTGCACAGGTTGCCAAAACTGCCAAGAGTCAGATTGTTGATTTGTGCGCGGGCAACGGGGCAGTCGGTTTGTTTGTTAGCGAACGAACGCATGGCCACATTACCGCGGTTGAATTACAGCCGCGCTTGGCCGACATGGCACAACGGAGTGTGACGCTCAACGATTTAGATCAACAGGTCACGGTGTTAAATGAAGACTTATTGAACGTGACGACGCAATTGGCGAAGGATTCGATTGATACCGTCTTGTGTAACCCGCCATATTTTAAAAACCAGCCAAGCAGTGTCAAAAATCCTAATCCACACTTAGCCATTGCCCGTCATGAACTGACCGCTAACTTAGACCAGATCATGGCGGTGACGAGTGACTTACTGAAAATGAACGGTAAAGCGTACTTTGTGCACCGTCCGGAACGGTTAGACGACTTATTTGCAACGATGGCTGCCCACCGGTTGGCGCCTAAACGGTTGCGGTTTGTACACCCAAAAGCAGATCGGGAAGCTAACATGGTACTGATTGAAATGATCAAGGACGGTAAGGCCAATGGTGTCCGGGTGGTACCACCAGTCATTGTCTATCAAGCGGATGGCACGTATGGAAAAGAGGTGCACCAGCTCCTCTATGGTAACTAAAACAACTAAAAACTACTATTTCTACGTCCTGCTATGTGCCGATCAGACCCTTTACGGCGGCTTTACGGATAACTTGCAGCGCCGACTCGCGACTCATAATGCGGGGAAGGGCGCCAAGTATACTCGGCCCCGTACTCGGCGACCTTTACAATTAATTTATCATGAAGTTTTCAATGACAAGTCATCTGCCTTGAAAGCTGAATATGCCTTCAAACATCAGTCGAGAGCTGCCAAGTTAAAATACTTGGCACTTCACAATGTGAATATTTAGCAAAGTTTTCATAATTTGTCATACTTTTTCTGACATTTACTGTTATAATATTTAATGTATCAATATATAGGAGGAATTTTTGTAATGAAAATTATTGCATATGCTGTACGTGATGACGAACGTCCTTTCTTCGACACATGGATGAAAGAAAACCCAGACGTTGAAGTTAAATTAGTTCCAGATTTACTTACTGAAGAAACTGCCGAATTAGCTAAAGGCTTTGACGGTGCCGATGTATACCAACAAAAGGATTACACCGCTGCTGTTTTAAACAAGTTAGCTGACGAAGGTGTTAAGAACATTTCTCTTCGTAACGTTGGTGTTGACAACGTGGACGTTCCTACTGTTAAGGCCCGTGGCTTAAACATTTCTAACGTGCCTGCATACTCACCAAATGCGATTGCTGAATTATCAGTTACACAATTGATGCAATTATTACGCCAAACCCCTAAGTTCAACAAGAAGTTGGCTAAACAAGACTTCCGTTGGGCACCAGACATCGCTAAAGAATTAAACACGATGACTGTTGGTGTTGTTGGTACTGGTCGTATCGGCCGTGCCGCTATCGACATCTTCAAGGGCTTCGGTGCTAAAGTTATCGGTTACGATGTTTACCGTAACGCTGAACTTGACAAAGAAGGTATGTACGTTGACACCTTGGACGAATTATACGCCCAAGCTGACGTTATTACTTTACACGTTCCTGCTTTGAAGGATAACTACCACATGTTAAATGCTGACGCATTCAGCAAGATGAAAGATGGTTCATACATCTTGAACTTTGCTCGTGGTACGCTCGTTGATTCAGAAGACTTGATCAAGGCCTTAGACAGTGGCAAAATTGCCGGTGCCGCCCTTGACACTTATGAATACGAAACTAAGATCTTCAACAAGGATCTTGAAGGTCAAACGATTGATGACAAGGTCTTCATGAACTTGTTCAACCGCGACAACGTTTTGATTACACCACATACTGCGTTCTACACGGAACCAGCTGTTCACAACATGGTGCACATCTCAATGGATAACAACAAACAATTCATCGAAACTGGTAAAGCTGACACGCAAGTTAAGTTTGACTAATTTTGATTGAGATTTAATTGAACGGCACGACTCAGGACATTAGTCACGGGTGGTGTCGTTTTTTTGTGTGCGCTAAAAGTGGAACAATGGGCACAAAAAAATTCCCCAATCACACCAAATGTGGTGGATTAGGGAATGCGGCGTGAATGCCTAAAAATAAATACAGATGGGTAAATATTTTATGGATTACAGCGTTGCTGCTTGGAGTAGCGCGAGTAATAATTCGTTGAGTTCTTCAGGACTCTGAATAATCTGGTCGGGAATCACCGTCGGCTTAACTTGGTCATTTTGACGGTGGTTGAACCAAAACGTTTGCCAACCAGCATGTTTGGCGCTAGTCATGTCGAGGGAGGCGTTATCGCCCACGTAGACGGCCTCGTTAGCTTTAATACCGACCTGGTGCGCCCAGGTTGTGAAAATCGACGGATCCGGTTTAGCAATTCCGAGTTCTTCAGAGATGAAGATGTGGTCGGGATGGACGTAGTGCTCAATTTGCAATTGATGTAACTTATTGTGTTGAATTTGAGCGGGACCGTTAGTAATGATGCCGATTTCAAAACAATGACTGAGACGGGTCAACGTCGCTGGTAAGCCAGCAAACAACTGAATGTTAGATAGCGCATTTTCATACGCCATTTCAAATTGGATTGCCCAATCCGTACTAATGGGTTCCGTGGTCAACTGGGACAGCGCGTGGCGAATCCGCGCGGTTTGCCAAGCTTCAAGACTCAGTGTTTGGTCTTTAACTTGGTCAAAAGTTTGATCATTAAAATCATGGAACCGTTTGAAAACTTGAGCCGCTTCGTCAGCCGACAAGGGCCGTGAAAAAGTTTCGGACAATGCAGTGACGAAGGGAGATTTTTGATCGTACAACGTATCATCGAGATCAAAAATGATGGCTTTTATCATGTTGAATTGAGCCTCCTATGCGAGATAGTATTCTAACACACTTCGGGCAAATCACAAATTACCGGTAAAATAGCTTGCATGGGGCGTTAATTTTCGTTATACTAATTTTCGGTGTTAAAACCAATTTCACACCCATGGTGATGGTTATGGTAGTGCCCGGGAGGGTTCCGTAATCAAGTGAGGCATGGGGATGAGCAAAACAAATTTTTTGGAGGAACATTTATCATGGCTGTTATTTCTATGAAACAATTGCTTGAAGCCGGTGTCCACTTTGGTCACCAAACTCGTCGCTGGAACCCAAAGATGAAACCATACATCTTTACGGAACGTAACGGGATCTACATCATTGACTTACAAAAGACGGTTAAGATGATCGATTCAGCTTACAACTTCGTTAAGGATGCTGCAGCTGACGATGGTGTTATTTTGTTTGTTGGGACTAAGAAACAAGCCCAAGACTCAATCGAAGAAGAAGCTACCCGTGCTGGTCAATACTACGTTAACCATCGTTGGTTAGGTGGGACTTTGACTAACTGGAACACCATCCAAACTCGGATCAAGCGTCTTAAAGATTTAAAGAAGATGGAAGAAGACGGAACTTTCGAACGTTTACCTAAGAAGGAAGTTTCATTATTGATCAAGCAACGTGCTAAGCTTGAAAAATTCCTTGGCGGTATCGAAGATATGCCTCGGATTCCAGACGTTATCTTTATCGTTGACCCTCGCAAGGAACAAATTGCGGTTAAGGAAGCTCAAAAGTTGAACATTCCGATCGTAGCGATGGTTGATACCAACACTGATCCAGATGACATCGACGTTATCATCCCATCAAACGACGACGCTATTCGTGCCGTACGTTTGATCACTTCTAAGATGGCTGACGCTGTCATTGAAGGTCGTCAAGGTGAAGACGAAGACGTTACTGAAGACTCATTCAAGGGTGCCAAAGACGCAAAGTCTGCTGACTCATTGGAAGATATCGTTGAAGCCGTTGAAGGCGACAATGATAAAAAGTCTGACAAATAATTAATTCGAAATAATTAGGCTGTCTAAAAAATCGCGGACCTCATCGGCCTGATTTTGAGGGCAGCCTTTTATCTAAAATCTACCTACTCAAAGGAGAGTAAACTATGGCAAAGATTTCTGCAGCACAAGTTAAAGAACTCCGTGACAAAACCGGTGTTGGTATGATGGACGCTAAGAAGGCGTTAGTTGAAACTGAAGGCGACATGGAAAAAGCCGTTGACGTTTTACGTGAAAAGGGCGTTGCTAAAGCTGAAAAGAAGAGTGGCCGCGTTGCTGCTGAAGGGATGGCTGCCATTGCTGTTAAAGGCAATAAAGCTGCTATCGTGGAAGTTAACTGCGAAACTGACTCCGTTGCTTCAACTGACAAATTCAAGGCATTAGTTGCTGAACTTGCCGACAAGATTGCTACCGAAGAACCAAAGACGGTTGACGATGCTTTAGCATTGAAGACGGCCAATGGGACTGTTAAAGATGACGTTATCGAAACGACTCAAGTTACTGGTGAAAAGATCAGCTTACGTCGCTTCCAAGTGATTGAAAAGGGCGACGACCAAAACTTTGGTTCATACTTGCATAACGGTGGTTTAATCGGTGTTTTAGTTGTCTTGGACGGCGCTGATGAAGCAACTGCTAAAGACGTTGCCATGCACGTTGCTGCGATTAACCCAGAATACGTTAACCGTTCACAAGTGCCTGCTGAAACGTTAGCACATGAAAAAGAAGTCTTGGTTAAGGAAGCCTTAAACGAAGGCAAGCCTGAAAAAATCGTTGAAAAGATGGTTGAAGGCCGTTTGAACAAATGGCTCTCAGAAATTAGCTTAGACGACCAAGAATTCGTTAAGGATTCTGACCAAACCGTTTCACACTTTGTTGAATCAAAGGGTGGTAAGGTCAACACCTTCGTTCGTTTCGAAGTTGGTGAAGGAATCGAAAAGAAGACTGACAACTTCGTTGATGAAGTTATGGGTCAAATCAAAGACTAATTAACATTCAGAGGGGAGATTATGGCAGATTTAGTTTTTGCCATAATCTCTTTTTTTGTAAAACAAACTATTTTTTATCCGTGAATCCGTGCGATGCTATAACGGCTATTGATAATATGGTAGAATGGATACAGATAATCTCGAGGAGGACAAAACGATGTCGGAAGTTAAATACAAGCGTGTGATCCTAAAACTTAGTGGTGAAGCCTTAGCTGGTGAAAAAGGTTTTGGGATTAACCCACCCGTTATTAAAACGGTCGCGGAAGAATTGAAGGACGTCTATGATATGGGTGTACAGATTGCCATCGTTGTTGGTGGTGGTAACATGTGGCGTGGCGAAGCCGGTGCCCAAATGGGTATGGAACGAGCACAAGCTGATTACATCGGTATGCTTGCAACCATTATGAACGCCTTAGCACTTCAAGATAACTTGGAATCAATCGGGGTTCCAACCCGGGTCCAAACTTCAATTGAAATGCGGCAAATTGCTGAACCATATATTCGCCGAAAAGCAATGCGGCACTTAGAAAAACGTCGGATTGTGATTTTTGCTGGTGGGACGGGTAGCCCGTACTTCTCAACTGACACCACGGCCGCTTTGCGAGCTGCTGAAATTAATGCGGACGCAATCTTAATGGCTAAAAATGGGGTTGACGGGGTTTACTCAGCTGACCCTAACAAGGATAAGAGTGCCGTTAAGTTCGACACCTTAACTCACCTTGATATTATCAACAAGGGCTTACAAGTTATGGATACGACTGCTAGTTCATTATCAATGGACAATGATATTCCAGTTGTGGTCTTCAACTTGAACAAGCCAGGCAATATTCGGAAAGTCGTTGCCGGTGAACACATCGGGACGACAGTCAGGGGGAAATAACATGGCAGTGACAGAACCAATCTTAAAAGATGCACAACAACGGATGAAAAAGGCAGAAGAAGCCCTTCAACGGGAACTCGGTAATATTCGGGCTGGACGTGCGAACGCTTCATTATTGAACCGGATCTCCGCGGACTATTACGGCACACAAACGCCTTTGAACCAGATGGCGTCAATTACCGTGCCAGAACCACGGGTTTTGATGGTGACACCATTCGACAAGAGCGCTTTGAAGGAAATCGAAAAGGCTATCTTGGCGTCCGACTTAGGAATCAGCCCAGCGAACGACGGTTCCGCCATTCGCTTAGTTATTCCACAATTAACGGAAGAACGGCGTAAGGAACTTGCCAAGGACGTTAAGGCTGAAGGTGAACGTGCTAAGGTTGCCGTTCGGAATGTTCGGCGTGACGCAATGGAAGCCTTGAAAAAGGGTCACAAAGACGGCAATTTTACCGATGACCAGTTACATCAACTAGAAGATCAGACGCAAAAGATTACTGATCAAGCTGGTAAAGACGTTGATGGCATCGTCGCAGATAAAGAAAAAGAAGTTTTAGCAGGCTAGTAAAGCTTACTAATTCGTTAAGGCTTGAAGAAATTCAAGCCTTTTTTTGTTGACTAATAGTTAAATGGGCCGTTTTTTGGTAAAATAGTGCTTAGTTAAGCTATTTTTGTGGAGGTGCGATTTGTTCGCTTTTTTTAATAAAAATGATCCCGCAGATGAAACGGACGTGCAACTTGATCCCAATCGGATTCCAGCGCACGTCGCCATCATCATGGACGGGAATGGTCGTTGGGCCAAGGCGCGACATTTACCACGGATCGCCGGTCACAAGGAAGGTATGAATACCGTCAAAAAAATTACGGTGGCAGCGAGTGATCTCGGTGTGAAGGTGCTGACGCTTTACGCCTTTTCGACGGAAAATTGGAAGCGCCCGAGTGATGAAGTTAACTACTTGATGCAACTACCAGTTAATTTTTTTGATACCTTTGTCCCAGACTTGATCAAGAATAACGTTCGGGTCGCAGTCATGGGCTACACGGACCGGTTGCCCGCAGCGACGCAAAAAGCGGTGCACGATGCCATCGAAGATACGAAAGATTGTAATGGCATGGTGTTAAACTTTGCGCTGAATTATGGGTCACGTGCAGAAATGGTGACTGGTGTTCAGTCGATTGCGCAGGCCGTTTTGGATGGTCGGTTAAAACCGGAAGAGATTACGGATAAAACGGTTGATCAAGCTTTGATGACGGCGCCGTTAGCCCCGTATAACGATCCAGATCTTTTGATTCGGACCAGTGGCGAGGAACGGATTTCCAACTTTTTACTTTGGCAAATTGCGTACAGCGAACTCGTTTTCACTGATGTTAAGTGGCCAGATTTTACAGCGGCAACATTGCAAGCGTGCATCGCGGACTTTCAAAGTCGTGATCGCCGGTTTGGCGGGTTGACGGATAAAAAATAGAGGGAGTTTTGTAGGATGAAACAACGGGTCATTACAGCGGTAGTCGCCTTAATCTTATTTATCCCGGTGATCTTTATCGGGGGCATCACGCTAGACATTGTGGCCATGCTTTTAGGCGCGGTTGCGATGAGTGAACTACTGATTATGCGAAAAAAGTTATTAATTTCGTTTGAAGCGATTGTTAGTATGTTGGCGGTCATGATTCAGATTGCCCCTAACAAGTGGTTTAACGGCTTACCAGATCAACTTAACAAGTCGTACGTCGTTTACTTCTTAGTTATTTTATTATTGTTGCACACGGTCTGGTCACGGAACAGGTTCTCCTTTGACGATGCCGGGGTCTTAACGCTAGGCGTGTTATACATCGGGATGGGCTTCAATTATTTCACGGCTGCTCGTGGTGTAAGCGTGGAAATGTTACTGTTCCTAATGTTTATCGTTTGGGCAACTGACAGTGGCGCTTACATGGTTGGTCGTAAGCTTGGCAAGCATAAAGTGACGCCCATTAGTCCTAATAAGACGTGGGAAGGCTGCATTGGTGGTAGTATCATTGGTGTGATCATTGCCGCTGCGTTTGCCATTGGCTTCCATGTTGGTCCTGCCAACGCATTGTGGCTGATCGTCATTACGATTATCCTTTCCGTAGTCGGTCAATTTGGCGACTTAGTTGAATCCGCTTTGAAGCGCTACTACGGCGTGAAGGATTCTGGTAAGATCTTACCTGGTCATGGTGGTATCCTCGACCGGTTTGATAGTATGTTGTTAGTTTTCCCAATTGCACACTTATTTGGCCTCTTTTAACGCTGATGGCCCCCAGCAAGCCTGGGAGAAAGGAGCGTATATTTGATAGTTACAATCATTACGTTCATCATCGTTTTTGGAATCCTCGTGATTGTTCACGAGTTTGGCCACTTTTACTTTGCGAAACGCGCCGGTATTTTAGTTCGCGAGTTTTCAGTTGGAATGGGGCCTAAGGCGGTTGCTTTTCGACGGAACGCCACGACTTATACGTTACGGTTCCTACCAATTGGTGGGTATGTCCGGATGGCCGGTGTCGCTGATGATGAAGATGAAGAACTTAAACCCGGTACCCCGGTCAGTTTGATGATTGGTGAAGACGGGCTCGTTCATTCAATCAATGCCAGCAAAAAGACGACCCTGTTCAATGGTATTCCACTTTCTGTAACGGGGAGTGACCTTGAAAAAGGACTCTGGATCGAAGGCTACGAAAATGGTGACGAAAGTGCGGTTAAGCGTTACGCTGTTCATCATGACGCAACCATTGTTGAAAGCGACGGGACCGAAGTTCAGATTGCGCCGGTCGACGTTCAGTTCCAATCTGCCAAGTTATGGCAACGGATGCTGACCAACTTTGCTGGGCCAATGAATAATTTCATTTTAGCCATCATTACCTTTGCCATCCTGGCTTTTATGCAGGGTGGCGTTACGACGGTGACAACGAACGTTGCTAGCACCACGAGCAATTCGGTGGCGCGGCAAGCCGGAATTAAGGCCGGTGATCAAATTACCGCGGTGAACGGTAAGAAGATGACCAGTGCCCAATCCATCTCGATTTTGATTCAAGACAGTCCTAAACAAAAGTTAAACCTCACCGTTAACCGTAATGGCCATAGTAAGACCGTTGCGGTGACACCGGCAGCGAAGACCGTGTCCGGTAACCGGATCGGTCAAATCGGGGTCGTATGGGACACCACGACGAATAAGAGCTTGGGTGCCAAGTTAGCGTACGGGTTTACCGGGTCCTGGGGAATCACGAAACAGATCTTCCAAGTATTGGGTCGAATGGTGACCCATGGGTTTAGCTTGAACGATTTGGGCGGGCCGGTCGCAATTTTTGCCACGACTTCACAAGCGGCTAAATCGGGCCTACGTCAAGTGATTTACCTGTTGGCTGTGTTATCGATCAACTTGGGAATTGTGAACCTCTTACCAATTCCAGCCCTCGATGGTGGTAAACTGTTATTGAACATCGTGGAAGGCGTGCGCGGGAAACCGTTGCGGGTCGAAACGGAAAGTGTCATCACCCTAATTGGGTTTGGCCTATTAATGTTGTTAATGATTTTAGTAACTTGGAATGATATTCAACGTTATTTCTTCTAAGTTATTGCTATTGATTAAATTGGAACTATAAGGAGACGTTTAGTAGATGAAACAATCGAAACTGTTAATCCCAACTTTAAAGGAAGTGCCGAATGATGCTGAAGCCCTCAGCCATCAAATGATGTTGCGGGCCGGCTATATTCGCCAAATTTCTGCTGGGATGTACGCTTATTTACCGTTAGCCTACCGGGTCTTAACGAATATTGAAACCATTATTCGTGAAGAAATGGAAAAAATTGACGCGGCCGAGATGCTCGTGCCCGCAGTGATTCCGGCAGAACTTTGGAAGGCGACGGGGCGTTACGAAACGTACGGTCCCGAACTCTTTAAGCTCAAGAACCGGCATGACCGGGACTTTATCTTGGGCCCAACTCACGAAGAAACGTTTACGTCGATTATTCGTGACGAAGTGAAATCGTACAAACGGTTGCCACTAACGTTATATCAAATTCAAGCCAAGTATCGTGATGAAGACCGTCCTCGTTACGGTCTGTTACGGGGCCGGGAATTTATCATGAAAGATGCTTATTCCTTCCACGCGGATGAAAGTTCGCTAGATGATACTTTCCAAGATATGGCGCAAGCCTACCAAAACATCTTCGAACGTTGTGGCTTACAATTCCGTTCCATTATTGGTGACGGTGGGGCTATGGGTGGTAAGGATTCTCGTGAATATTCCGCCATCGCACCGGTCGGAGAAGACACGATCGTTTATTCTGATGCAAGTGACTACGCAGCGAACCTTGAAATGGCACGGAGCCTTTACGTGCCTAAGAAGTCACACGCGTCATTAAAAGACATGGAAAAAATCGACACCCCAGGCGTTGGCACGATTGATGAATTAGCGGACTTCTTGAAGGTTGGCGCTGATCAACTCGTTAAGAGCATCTTGTTTATTGCGGATGATCAGCCAGTCTTAGCCCTTGTCCGTGGCGATCACGAAGTCAACGACGTTAAGTTGAAGAACTACTTGGGTGCGGACTTCTTAGATATGGCGACACCAGAACAAGCTCAAGAATACCTTGGTGCTAGTTTCGGGTCACTTGGTCCGGTCAACGTTAGTGACGATGTTAAAATCGTAGCTGACGTTTACGTTAAGGATATGGTCAACTTTACGGTCGGTGCGAATGAAGATGGGCATCACTTCACCAACGTTAACCCAGAACGAGACTTCCACGCTGAAGATTACGTGGACATCCGCTTTGCGCAGGAAGGTGAATTATCACCAGACGGTGCCGGCGTTCTGAAGTTTACTAAGGGAATCGAAATTGGTCACATCTTCAAGCTTGGGACCCGTTATTCTAAGGATTTGCACGCTGAAGTCTTGGATCAAAATGGACGTAACATTCCAGTTATTATGGGTTGCTACGGAATCGGTGTTTCACGGTTGTTGTCTGCAATTGCAGAACAACGTGCCGATGAAAACGGCTTGATTTGGCCAAAGGCAATTGCACCATTTGACGTTCACGTCATTCCGGTCAACCCTAAGAAGGCCGACCAAGTCGAAGTTGCTGATCAAGTTGAAAAGCAACTAGAAGACGCTGGTTATAAAGTGCTATACGATGACCGTAAGGAACGTCCTGGGGTTAAATTTGCTGATTCTGATTTGATGGGGATTCCTGCCCGGATCACGATCGGTAAGAAAGCCAGTGAAGGTATTGTAGAAATCAAACTTCGCGCAACTGGCGAAACCTTGGAAGTTAAGACTGAAGAAATTGCGAATAACTTAGCAGTTTTGCTTAAGAATATCGATTAGTCGTAACGGTTCAATCGTTGCATGTTGACTAAAAAATGCGTACACTTAATCATTAGTGGATGCGGAAATCACCTAGTTTCGGCAACTTAGAAACTAGGTGATTTTAGTTAGGTATTGAATCAAAGGAGGAGCACGTGTGAGCTTAAATCAGCAAGAAATGTTTGAGAAACTCCTCGAACAAATTGAGATGCCAACGGGGCCAGATTTTGAAGACGCAGCCGTCACGAAGTTAACGGTTCATCAGGCGTCCAAGGTTTGGGAGTTTCACCTGCATTTCCAACACGTATTGCCATATACGCAATTTATGACGTTCCAAAATAAATTGCAGATGGCGTTTAAAGACATTGCCCAGGTCACCATGGCGGTTCAAACCGATGACCAGGAAATCAATTCGCGGGCGTTGGCCGACTATTGGGAATGGATCGTACAAAATAGCGGAATTGCCTCTCCGTTAGTCCAGTCGCTCTGCAATAGCAACGTGCCATCGTTAGACGATGGCCGGGTCATCCTATTAGCCGAAAATGAAGTCATTCAGAATTTTTTGACCAATCAGGCCCTCGGTCCAATTGAAAGTACCTATCAACGACTCGGTTTTCCAAAGTTTTCAATCCATACGATGATTGACGAAACCGCGTCGCAGGCTAAAATACAAGAATTCCATGCCCAGAAGGCCAAATCGGATCAAGCGTTGGCCCAAAAGGCGGAAGCAGCCATTAAAAAGGCGAATGAAAAGCGGGCTAAGCAAGCCGATGCACCGGCGCCAGTGGATGGTCCAGTTCAATTAGGAAAACAGATTAACCCGCAAGAACCGGCTAAACAGCTGGTTCAAATTACCGAAGAAGAACGTTCAGTGATTGTTGAAGGTTACGTTTTTGACATGGAAGTCCGGACGTTACGCTCACAACGACAGCTGTTAATTTTAAAAATTACGGATTACAGTTCATCAATGGTCGTTAAGAAGTTCTCCCGTAATGCCGATGATGAGGCCCAGTTCGCGGCGCTCAGTACCGGGATGTGGGTTCGTGTGCGTGGTTCCGTACAAGAAGATAGCTTCATGCGGGATTTGACGATCAACGCTTACGATATTAACGAGACGAGCCATGCGAGTCGTCAGGACAAGGCCCCAGCCGACGAAAAGCGGGTCGAACTCCACGTGCATTCCAACATGAGTACGATGGACGCGACGAACAGTGTCAGCGACTACGTCAAGCAAGCGGGGAAATGGGGGATGCCGGCGATTGCCATCACCGACCATTCTGGCGCCCAAGCCTTTCCCGAAGCTTTTGCCGCGGGTGAAAAGAATCACGTCAAGATTTTATATGGCGTTGAAGCCAACATGGTTGACGACGGTGTGCCGATTGCTTATAACGATGCACCGGACGACTTAAAAGAATCAACGTACGTGATCTTTGATACTGAAACGACGGGACTGTCCGCGATTTATGACCGGGTCATCGAACTTTCAGCGGTGAAGATGGAAAAAGGAAACGTGATCGATCAGTTCGAAGAATTTATTGATCCCGGGTTCCATTTATCCGCGCAAACCACTAATTTGACTAGTATCACCGATGAAATGGTGCGGGGATCGAAATCAGAAGAAGAAGTCTTCCGCCTGTTTCGTGAATTTTACGGCGACGCAATCATCGTTGGGCATAACGTCACGTTTGATATGGGCTTCATGAATACCGGTTACGCCCGGCACCACATGGAAGCTATTACCAATCCAATCATTGATACGTTAACGTTAGCCCGCTGGTTATACCCGGATTTTCGTCGCTACACTTTGGACTCACTGTCTAAGAAATTCAACGTTAACTTAGAACACCATCACCGGGCGATCTACGATGCGGAATCGACGGGACATTTGAATCACATCTTTTTAAAGGATGCGGAGGAGCGTTACGGCGTACAACGGCATAATCAGTTAAATGACCACATGAGTGAAAACGGCGCGTATAAACACGCCCGACCATTCCACGCGACCCTGTACGCAACGACGCAAGCGGGGTTAAAGAACCTGTTTAAAATCATCTCACTATCCAACGTTCAGTATTTTGCGGGCGTGCCGCGGGTACCACGTAGTGTTTTGAATAAGTATCGGGATGGCATTCTAGTGGGTTCTGCTTGTCATAACGGTGAAGTCTTCACGGCGATGATGCAAAAGGGGCGGGCTGAAGCAAAACAAAAGGCCAGTTACTACGACTTTTTGGAAGTCCAACCTAAGGGTATCTACGCTGACTTGATTGAAAGTGGCTTGATTGCAGATAACAAGCACTTAGAAGAAATTATTAAGAACATGGTTGACTTAGGCCACGAACTCAATATTCCGGTTGCTGCAACTGGCGACGTCCACTACTTGAATAAAGAGGACAAGATCTACCGGACAGTATTGATTAAATCACAACCAAAGATCGCGTTAGGACGTAAGCGGACTGAGTGGCCCGACGCGCACTTCCGGACGACCGATGAAATGCTGAATGATTTCCGGTTCTTAGGCGAGGAGACCGCCCATGAAATTGTGGTGGATACGCCTAGAGCGATTGCGGACCGGTTCGAATACGTTCGTCCCGTGAAGGATAAGTTATATACGCCACGAATGAAAGGTGCCGAAGCCGAAATCAAGCAATTGACGATGGACCGGGCCCACGCGTGGTACGGCGATCCGTTACCAGAAATTGTTCAGGCGCGGGTGGATAAAGAGTTAAAGAGTATCATCGGCAACGGGTTCTCGGTTATTTACCTGATTGCTCAACGCCTTGTGTTTAAGAGTAATAAGGACGGGTACTTAGTTGGTTCTCGTGGGTCCGTTGGTTCCAGTATAGTGGCAACGTTGTCTGGGATTACTGAAGTTAACCCGATGCCGCCCCATTACCGGTGTCCAAATTGCCAGTATTCAAAATTTTATACAAATAATGAATTCGGTTCGGGTTACGATTTACCGCCAAAGGACTGCCCTAAGTGTGGCACGAACATGGTGCGGGATGGTCAAAACATTCCTTTCGAAACTTTCTTAGGGTTTTATGGGAATAAGGTGCCCGATATTGATTTGAACTTCTCTGGGGACTACCAACCGATCGCCCATAACTACACCAAAGTCTTGTTCGGTGAAAAGAACGTGTACCGTGCGGGGACGATTGGAACGGTGGCTGACAAGACCGGGTATGGTTATGTCAAAGGCTACGAACGGGATACGGAACAAAATATTCGAACGGCTGAAATCGACCGTTTAGCTAAGGGAATGACCGGCGTTAAACGGACGACCGGACAACATCCGGCCGGAATTATCGTTGTGCCTGACTATATGGACATTTACGATTTTACGCCGGTCCAATACCCAGCCGATGATCAATCGGCTGCTTGGCAAACGACCCACTTTGATTTCCATTCGATTCATGACAACATTTTGAAGATCGATATTTTAGGGCATGATGACCCGACGATGATCCGGATGTTGCAAGATTTATCGGGAATCAAGCCAGAAAGTATCCCACCGGTTGATCCTAATGTTATGAAGATTTTCTCGAGCCCTGAGGTTTTAGGCGTAACGGAAGACCAGATTTTCTCGAAGACGGGGACCCTTGGGATTCCTGAATTCGGGACCCGGTTCGTCCGGGGAATGTTGGAAGAAACGCACCCGTCGACCTTTAACGAACTGCTACAAATTTCGGGACTTTCCCATGGTACCGACGTGTGGTTAGGAAACGCCGAAGAACTGATTAAAGACGGGACGGTTACGTTGGCTGAAGTTATTGGGTGTCGTGATAACATCATGACCGACTTGATTCACTACGGAATGGAATCTGATATGTCCTTCCAAATTATGGAACACGTGCGGAAGGGCCGGGGGATTCCTGATGAGTGGCAACAGGCCATGAAGGATGCCGACGTGCCCGACTGGTACATCGAGTCGTGTTTGAAAATCAAGTACATGTTCCCACGGGCGCATGCTGCGGCTTACATTTTAATGGCGCTGCGGGTGGCTTACTTCAAGGTCTACTTCCCACTGGTTTACTACTCTGCTTACTTCTCCGTTCGGGCCGACGATTTTGACCTGGTTGCAATGGCCAATGGTAAGGACGCCACCAAGGACGCCATGAAAGTGATTACCGACAAGGGGATGGACGCTTCCGCTAAGGAAAAGAACCTCTTGACTGTGTTGGAGCTTGCAAACGAAATGTTGGAACGGGGCTTTAAGTTTAAGATGGTTGATCTTTATAAGTCGGATGCGTCGGACTGGTTAATTGACGGCGATACATTGATTGCGCCGTTCCGGGCAGTGCCTGGCTTAGGGCTAAACGTTGCCAAGCAAATTGTTGCGGCGCGGGCTGACAAGCCGTTCCTATCTAAGGAAGACTTGTCAAAACGGGGCAAGGTTTCTCAAACGTTAATCGACTTTATGACGGAAAACGGTGTTTTAAGTGACTTACCGGATGAAAACCAATTGTCGTTGTTCTAGCATGAATGCGGGTTATTTAAGGCTTAAAAGGGGCTTATTAAATAAAAAAAGCCTAATTTTTTGCGGATAATTCTCATTAAAATGCCAGTATCAGGGTGGTGTTTAAGCCCCAATAGTCGCTAAAATATTGCGTATAAACGGCGTAGAGTTGCGGTTTCATCATAATTATGATAGTATATGAGTGTAATTTAAAACTCGTTAACGAGTGAGCAGCGATGCTCACTCTTTTTATTGGACTAATCTGAATAGGAGGCGCAATCGTGAGCAATAATGTTGTTGAGACGATTCAGCCGATCGCAAATACGATCGTCACTGCTCATCAATTTGAACTCGTTGATGTAGAATTTGTCCGGGAGGGCCAGAGCTGGTACCTGCGGATTTATATCGATAAACCAGGCGGCATTAATATTGAAGAATGTGCGATGGTTAGTGATGAATTAAGTGAAAAGTTAGATACGATGGATCCGGACCCAATCCCCCAAGCCTACTTCTTAGAAGTGTCGTCACCTGGCGCGGAACGGCCATTAAAAAAAGAAGCCGACTATCAAAATGCTGTCGGCAAGTACGTCCACATCGGCTTGTATCAAAAACAAGACGGTAAAAAAGTGTTCGAAGGTGACTTAAAAGAAGTTACCCCGGATACCTTGACGTTGGACTATTTGGATAAGACGCGTCACAAGACTGTTACGATTGACCGGAAGCAGATCTCACAAGCTCGCTTAGCGGTGAAGTTCTAAATTGATGAAGGAGTTTACTTATGAGTAAGGAATTATTAGGGGCTTTAGACACCCTTGAATCAGAAAAAGGCATCAAAAAAGAAGTTGTTATCGATGCTTTGGAAGCAGCGTTAGTTTCTGCCTACAAGCGTAACTATGGCCAAGCGCAAAACGTTGAAGTTGACTTTGATCAAGTTAAGGGTAATATTCATGTTTATGCAGTTAAAGAAGTTGTTGAAGACGTCTTTGACTCCCGTCTAGAAGTTAGTTTGCAAGATGCATTAGCCATTAACAAGGCTTACGAAATTGGCGACGACATTCGTTTTGAAGTCACACCTAAAAATTTCGGTCGGATTGCAGCTCAAACAGCTAAACAAGTTATTATGCAACGGGTTCGTGAAGCGGAACGTGGCATCATCTATGACGAATACAGCCAGTACGAAAATGAAATCGTCACGGGTGAAGTTGAACGTCAAGATAACCGGTTTGTTTACGTTAGTTTAGGAAAAGTTGAAGCGGTTATGGGTCGTTCTGACCAATTACCCGGTGAAACTTACCGAATTCACGACAAAATCAAGGTTTACGTTTCTAAAGTTGAAAATGCGACTAAGGGACCCCAAGTATTTGTCTCACGGACCGCACCAGACTTATTGAAACGATTATTTGAACAAGAAGTTCCTGAAATCTTCGATGGCATCGTTGAAATTGTATCGATTGCTCGTGAGGCTGGGGACCGTGCTAAGGTAGCTGTTCGTTCAAATAACCCTAACGTTGACCCAGTCGGAACCTGTGTGGGTCCTAAGGGACAACGGGTCCAAACGATCGTTAACGAATTACACGGCGAAAATATGGACATCGTGGAATGGACTGATGACACGGCCGTCTTTATCGCTAACGCGTTAAACCCAGCTGAAGTTTTGGATGTTATCTTTGATCCTGAAAACGAACGCGGTTGTACCGTGGTTGTGCCAGATTACCAATTATCATTAGCGATTGGTAAGCGGGGACAAAATGCGCGTTTAGCTGCGAAATTGACTGGTTTTAAGATTGATATTAAATCTGAAACCGAAGCATCTGATATAATGGAAGCAAACCCTGAGAACGTCGCACAAGCTGAAACGGGAAATGAAGCCCCCGTCGATGATGAAACAACGGACTCAGAAGTCAGCGACGACGTTGATAGTGACGTGGCTGATGCTGAAGCAACGTCTGAAGCAGACGAACCAACTTCTGCAGATGACGCCGAATAAGTAAGCAAAGTAACTAAAGGAGGTCTGGGATATGAAAAAAAGAAAAGTGCCGTTACGCAAGGACATCGTAACGGGTGAGATGCATCCCAAGAAAGACTTAGTCCGGGTTGTTAAGAACAAGCAAGATGAGGTATCCGTTGACGCTACCGGTAAGAAGCCGGGACGGGGTGCCTACATTGCCCTTGACGTGAAAGTTGCCAAGCGTGCCCAAAAAGAGAAGACCTTTGATAAGGCCTTTGGAATTAAGGTTGGCGCGGACTTTTACGACGAGTTAGTGGCTTACGTTGATCATCAACAAGCCCGAAAGGAACTCTTCGGTAATGACGCCTAATCAAGCTTGTTTAAACCTGCTGGGCCTATCGCGGCGTGCCAGAAAACAGATTGCCGGTGAAGGGCTGACCTTGGCCGCAATCCGTAACCAATCGGCCAAACTCGTGTTCATCGCGAGTGATGCCGGTCCCACGACTGCCAAGAAGTTCCATGATAAGGCCCAATCTTATGATGTTCCAGTGATCGATACCTTTACTAAAGCGGAATTAAGTGCCGCATCAGGCAATCAACGGACGGTAATTGCAATTACCGATCGGGGATTCGCCAGAAAAATGGTCGCGATCATGACAAAGTAAAGGAGGGTGAAGATATGGGGAAAAAGCGAATTTATGAATTAGCGAAGGAGCTCAACGTCCCGAGTAAACAGTTGATCGCGCAAGCGCAACAGTTGGGATTCTCCGTCAAAAATCATATGTCGACACTCGGTGACACCGAAGCAAGCCAATTAAAGGGTGCTACTTCGGGCGCCACCCATCCTAATCCTAAAGCTACAACGGCTAGTAACACTGGCCGCGTTGCGCCTAGCGCAGCGAAAACTGTGACACGAACTGCTAATCAGCAGCAATCCAACTCGCGTCATCAACAGAGTGGTGATTCTTTGAATAATAATCGTAATAATAACAATAATCAGAGTCGGTCGAACAATAGTCAAAGTCGTTCCAACAATACGAATCGTTCTAGTAACGGTAGTAGCCGGACGACCAATAGCACCCGGAGTACTAGTAACAACACAAACCGGAGTAGCAATACGAGCCGACCAAATAGTAATAACAGCAACCGGTCCAATAACAGCCAGAACCGTTCTAACAACAGTCAGAATCGGTCAAACAATGGCCAAAATCGGTCTAATAATAGCCAGAACCATTCCAACAATGGTCAAAATCGGTCCAACAACAGTCAGAACCATTCTAACAATGGTCAAAACCGTTCGAATAGTTCACAAAATCGTTCAAGCAACGGTAACAGTAATAACCGGAGCAGTTCGACAACGAACAGTTCACGTAACGGAAGCGGCCGGTTTGGTGGCGGTTTAGGCAGCAACAATAACAACGGTGGCGGTAGTCGTTACCGTGGTAACAACAATAATCGTCGGCGTAATAACCGCAATAATCGTGGTCGTAACAATAAGAACCAACGGATTCGCCAAGTTAGCAACAAGCCCGTTTCTGTTCGTAAGGATAAGCCGTTACCAGAAACGTTGGTTTACACGGTTGGTATGAACGCGCAGGATCTGGGTAAGATTTTGCACCGTGAACCAGCTGAAATTATCAAGAAGTTGTTCATGTTAGGCGTTGCTGTTAACCAAAACCAATCATTGGATAAAGAAACCATTGAAGTCTTAGCGGCTGATTATGGTATCGATGCCCAAGAAAAGGTTCAAGTTGACGTTACCGACTTGGATAAGTTTTTCGATGATGAAAACAAGAACACTGAAAACTTGGAAACCCGGGCACCAGTTGTTACCGTCATGGGTCACGTTGACCATGGTAAGACGACGCTGCTTGATAAGTTACGTCATACGCACGTAACTGCGGGCGAAGCCGGTGGGATCACGCAAGCAATCGGTGCTTACCAAGTTAAGCACGATGGCAAGACGATTACTTTCTTGGATACACCAGGACATGCGGCCTTCACTGAAATGCGGGCGCGTGGTGCTGATATCACTGATATTACCGTGTTAGTTGTTGCGGCTGATGACGGTGTGATGCCACAAACAATCGAAGCTATCAACCATGCGAAGGCGGCTAAGGTACCAATTATCGTCGCTGTTAACAAGATTGATAAGCCAGGTGCTAACCCGAACCATGTGATGGAACAATTAACCGAATACGGTTTAATTCCTGAAGACTGGGGTGGCGATACGATCTTCGTCCAGATTTCGGCTAAGTTTGGTAAGAACTTAGATGAATTATTGGATATGATCCTATTACAAGCCGAAGTGCTGGAATTAAAGGCTAACCCTAAGCAAAACGCTGCTGGGTCTGTCCTGGAAGCTAGTTTGGATCGTGGTAAGGGTTCAACGGCAACCTTGTTAGTTCAACAAGGAACGATGCACGTTGGTGACCCAATTGTTGTTGGGAATACTTACGGTAAAGTTCGGACCATGACTAATGATCATGGAAAACGAATTAAGGAAGCCGTTCCATCAACCCCAATTGAAATTACTGGGTTAAGTGATGTGCCAGATGCTGGGGATCGGTTCGTAGTCTTTGACGACGAAAAGACCGCTCGTGATGCTGGTGAACAACGTGCTAAGCAAGCCTTAATGGATGAACGGAAACAGACGAACCACGTGACGCTTGATAACCTGTTTGATTCAATGAAACAGGGTGAATTGAAGGAAGTCGACGTTATCATCAAGGCCGACGTTCAAGGTTCCGTTGAAGCGTTAGCTGGGAGTTTACGTAAGATCGAAGTTAAGGGCGTTCGGGTTAACATTATCCATACTGCCGTTGGGGCCATTAACGAAAGTGATGTTGCCTTGGCAGAAGCAAGTAATGCCATTATCATCGGGTTTAACGTTCGACCGACGCCACAGGCTAAGTCACAAGCTGACACTGATGACGTGGACATTCGTTTGCATCAAGTCATCTACAACGCAATCGATGAAATCGAAAGCGCGATGAAGGGGATGCTTGAACCTAAATACGAAGAAAAGATTACTGGTCAAGCCGAAATTCGTGAAATCTACAAGGTTTCGAAGATTGGTACGATCGGTGGTGGGATGGTCACTGATGGTGTCATCCACCGCGAATCTGGTGTTCGGGTTATCCGTGACGGCGTCGTTATCTACGATGGTAAGTTAGCTAGTCTACGTCGTTTCAAGGATGACGTTAAAGAAGTTAAACAAGGCTTTGAACTTGGATTACGGATTGAAGACTACAACGACATTAAAGTGAACGATGTAATTGAAGCTTATGTCATGAAGGAAGTTCCGATTGAATAAGCACCTTAATTGGGAGGTAAACTAGATGGCACAACATTATCGAGTTGGTCGGCTAGAACAAGAAATTCAACGCGAAGTCGATGATATTTTGTTAAAGCGTGTCCGTGATCCCCGGGTTGCGGGACTCACCATTACTGGTGTGACCGTAACGGGTGATTTACAGCAAGCCACCATTTACTACAGTATTTTATCTGACAAAGCGTCGGATGGTGAAAAGACGGCAGCTGGCCTGGAAAAGGCAAAGGGCCTAATTCGGAGTGAATTAGGTTCCCGGCTGAGCATCTATAAAACACCAGAACTCATTTTTGAACGGGACCATTCTGTTCAATATGGGAGTCGAATCGACGAACTAATCAATAATTTAAAACGTCAGGATTAGCCTGATGATCTTAAGCCGCCACGAATTTCGTGGCGGCTTTTTTTAGATTCTAGTGGCAGTTGGCAGACTTAACTGTTGACAATAAAGTAACAACTGGTTATGATAATACCTGTGCTTAATAAAACAACAAATAACGGTTTAAAAGAAAGAAGACATTTAATTATGAAATACGCAATTTCAGCAGCAACTGGTCATTTTGGTCAAATCGTCATCAAAGAACTTTTGAAGACGGTCGCACCGTCCGACGTCATTGCAATTGTTCGGAACCCTGAAAAAGCAGCAAAAGTTCTCCCAACCACGATCACGGTTCGCCAAGCCGATTACACGGATGAACCTGCCTTAGAACAGGCACTGGCCGGGGTCGACCGCTTCCTATTTATTTCTTCGGTACCAGGTGGCGCCGTTTCACGGGAACAGCAGCATCAAAACGTCGTTACGGCTGCCAAGGCAGCTGGCGTTGGTTACATTGCGTATACGAGTTTTGCCAAAGCGGATACGGCCAAGTCTGCGTTATCCACGGATCATGTTTTTACTGAGAAGCTGATCAAGGATAGTGGGATGGCCTACTCATTCTTGCGTAACGCTTGGTACTTGGAAAATGAAACGTCTTACTTACAAGCTGGTGCCGCTGGAAAAGATGCCATTTACGCAGCTGGCGATGGCAAAATCAGCTTTGCATTGGAACGGGAATACGCCGTTGCTGCGGCTAAGGTCCTATTGTTGGCAGATCCAAAGGCGGTCTACGAATTTGGTGGGCAACCACGCTCTTACGCGGACTTAGCCCAAGCAATCAAGCGGGCAACGGGACGCGACGACTTCCAGTTCAAAGCAGTGAGTCCTGCTGAGTATCAACAAGCCCTGATTGCTGGTGGCATGGATGCTAACTTGGCGTCAGTGCTAGGTGGTATGCAAACGATGATGGCCGATAATGAACTAAATGTCAGCTCTGACGACTTAGCAACGGTCTTGGGCCACCCATTAACCCCAATCGAAACGGCAATTAAGGAAATCTTAGCGCGGTAACTTATGATTAGCTGTCAACGGCATCTTCGGGTACAATGAATAAAGATTAAGATGGTATGGTATACAAGGGGGGCTAGTTGCATGAAGTATTCTTATAAATTGAGCGATGCCATTCACGTTTTGGCGTACGTTGCAATTATTGATGATCAAAAGATCACTAGTAATGATATTGCAGCTAGTATTGAAGCCAATGCTAGCGTTGTTCGGCGACTAATGGCCGATTTGAAACGTGCGGGATTGTTGATCAGTCAAACTGGATCGGCCCGCCCACGGTTAGCTAAACCTGCCGATGAAATTACCGTACAAGACGTCTTTAAAGCCGTTGAAACTAATCATGATCTGTTACACGTAGACCCACGGACGAACATGGACTGTCCGGTTGGTGCCAACATTCAGCAAACGTTGGATAGTCTTTACGACCGGATTCAGGCCGCAGCGGAAGCAGAAATGGCGCACCAAACGTTGGCTGATGTGATTGAAGGTATTCAGACTCGGCGGGCGCAAATTAGTTAGTCAGAAAGCTGTCATCATTTACGGTGATGGCTTTTTGTGCGTTTTCGCAGTGTGGTATACTGAGAAAAGTTATTTTAAAATGAGGAGCAGTCAAAATTATGCCAAACGGAATTTTACCGCTATATAAGCCTCGTGGTCTAACTAGTTTTGACTGCGTGGCTAAAATCAGAAAATTATACCAAACGCGTAAGGTTGGTCATTCGGGTACCTTGGATCCTAATGTCGATGGTGTTTTACCAATTTGTATTGGCAACGCTACCAAGGCCGTGCAGTTCTTAGTGGCTTCAGGAAAACAATATCAAGGAAGCATTACCCTTGGATTCGCAACGACGACCGAGGATCTTGATGGTGATGAGATTGACCGTAAAGCCATTACAACGCCGTTTACGACTGAACAGATCGACGCCGTGCTCCAGCAGATGACCGGTGAACTGACCCAGATCCCACCCATGTTTTCAGCGGTGAAGGTCAACGGTCGGCGGCTCTACGATTACGCACGTCATGGTGAAACCGTGGAACGGCCCGTTCGCCACATTACCATCACGAGTTTTGAACAACGGCAACCAGCAACGTACGATGCGGAAAAGCAGACCCAGACCATCTACTTTACGGTCGCTTGTAGCAAGGGGACCTATGTGCGGACGCTCGCCGTTGACGCTGGGAAAGCTTTAGGCGTCCCAGCCGTCATGAGTGATCTGACGCGTCTGAAGAGTGGTGGCTTTACGCTGGACGAAACGGTGACCTTTGAACAAATCGCTGAGCGGGTCGCCGAAGGAACGGAAGACGAGTTGCTATCACCAATCGATAAGGCACTCAGTCAGTATCCTCGGATCATCATTGAAGATGAGCTGTGGTCTAAAGTGAAAAACGGGGTGTGGCTGACGGCGCAAGATTTACAAATAACAGCGCCAGATGCGAGCCCAATGGTTGCGTTGATTTATCAAGACAGCCTAAAATGTCTATATAGTTATCGACCAGATGAACAGCGGTACAAGCCGTTTAAAATGTTTGCGGTCAATTAAGGAGTCCTTTTTTCATGCAAGTGATTAATTTACAGTACCCGGTGGATTTCAATCAAATCCCCGCTGGTCCAAGCGTACTTGCCCTTGGCTTTTTTGACGGGGTACACCAGGGCCATCAACAAGTCGTCGCGACTGCTAGAAGAGCAGCACGTGCAAAGCGGGCGCAACTGGCCGTGATGACGTTTGATCAACACCCGTCCGTCGTCTTTGGAAATGCGGATCCGCAACACGTGCGGTATTTGACAACAGTGGATCAAAAAGCGACGTTAATGGCCGAAATGGGCGTTGATATCCTTTATGTGTTGCACTTTGACCGTGTCGTTGGGGCGTTACCACCCCAAACGTTTGTTGACCAACTGATTGTGGGCTTACATGTCCAGACGGTGGTCGCCGGTTTTGACTACACGTATGGCCCTAAGAATGTTGCAAATATGCAACACTTGGGTGAATACGCGCAGGGCCGGTTTGACATCATCGAGGTGCCAAAAGCGGTTTTTGATGATCAAAAAATTAGTTCAACGCGGATTCGAAAGGCGTTGGATGCGGGGGACATTGACTTAGCCAATGACTTGCTCGGTTACCAGTACGAAACGGCTGGTGAAGTGGTTCACGGGGAAGCTCGGGGCCGGACCCTCGGTTTTCCAACGGCTAACGTTGCCCACGGGAGCAATGCCCGGGTACCAGGTATTGGGACGTACGTCACGATGGTCCAAGTAGGCGATCAGTGGGTCATGGGCATGGCATCCGTTGGGCGCAACGTGACGTTTGGCGATGACCGGCCCATCACGGTTGAAATCAACTTACTTAATTTTAGTGGTGATATTTATGGCCAGACGGTGACAGTTCGCTGGGCACACCGGATGCGCGGGGAAGTTAAGTTTGCTAGCGCCGATGAATTGGTCGACCAGTTGAAGCGTGACGAACAGGAGACGCGTGACTATTACGTGGCGCACCCATTTGTAGTGACGCCCCGGTTAACGGCGGTGCAGCAACAAAAGCAATCAAAAACGGAGGAAGCATAATGGCAGCGACGGATAAAATCTTTCAACATGGTACTTTAGGATTGCTAGTTCCCGGTTTGTTCGACGGAACGATTACGGCCGGCGAATTGCTGACCCATGGAGATACTGGGATTGGGACGCTTGATGGTTTGAACGGGGAAGTAATTATCATCAACGGTCATGCCTACCAAGCACGTGAGGATGGTCAGGTACGAGAAATTGCGGCGGATGAGACTTTACCGTTTGCATCGGTCCACTTTGAAAAGCCTGATATCAGTGCGCCAATTGAAGCGACGAACCAGGCGGACTTTGAGACCCAAGTTGTCCGTGATTACCGGTTAAGAAACGTTTTCGCTGCAATCCGGATCGACGGTACGTTTAAAACCATTAAGACGCGGGTAGCACCTAGACAGCAGCCGCCTTATAAGACGTTGGTTCAAGCAACAGCGACCCAGCCTGAATTTAGTGGTGAACACGTTCAGGGGACCATTGTCGGCTATTACGCGCCACAGCTCTTTCAAGGTGCCACGGTTGGTGGGTTCCACTTACACTTTTTGAGTCAGGACCATCAATTAGGCGGTCATTTATTAGGTTTTGAAATTGAGCAAGCCGAATTGAAGATTCAGCATTTTGCTGATTTTCAAGTTCATTTGCCAATTGATAACGAGGCCTACTTGCAAGAAGAATTTGATAACGAAACAATTGACCACGCCATTAACAAGGCAGAACGTTAAGCAAACGACCTTTTGACTATATGTAGTATAAAAATAACGGTTCAGAAATTTTACTCAACAGATTTCTGAACTGTTATTTTAATTTGGCTTAATTTCGGTTTTGAGTAAAAAAATTAGCACGATTTGCGTTTATTATTAGCACTCTAATAATAAGAGTGCTAATATAGACGTTGTGAAAGGGAAAAGGTCATGGTAAAGGTGCCAAGTATCAGCTGGTTTTGCTAAATCTTGTTTCAAAATCACCATGGCTAGACCACCGTTTAGCAAGGGATTGAGACCTGATTCAAGTAGTTGGCAACGGATATAAAAAATACTTTGCCCTTCCTTGACTTTCGCCTGAAGGGTTGTTATATTAGTAACTGTGTTAGCACTTAACTTAACAGAGTGCTAAAAAGAGGTGATGATCACGTTAACTGAACGACAAAGCCTGATTTTAAAGGCCATTGTTCGTGACTATACCGAAGGCGGTAATCCCGTTGGATCCAAGTCGCTGGTGCAAGAGTTGCCAGTAAAGGTCAGCTCCGCAACCATCCGTAATGAGATGGCACGACTTGAAGACCTTGGGTTGATCGTTAAGACGCACCTATCATCAGGTCGGATTCCATCTATTAAAGGGTATCGGTACTACGTTGACCATATTTTGAAACCAGAAAAGGTTGACGGCCAAGATTTGAAAGTCATCCAGCATTCGTTGGGTGGCGAATTCCATAAGATCGACGAAATTGTTGCGCAATCTGCCGACATCTTGTCACAATTGACTAGTTACACGACGTTTACGCTACGACCAGAGTTAAAAGATAGTCGGTTGAGTGGGTTCCGTCTCGTGCCGCTTGGAAACCATCAAGTGATGGCAATCCTGGTGACAAATAACGGTGACGTTGAAAATCAGACGTTTACGATTCCCAATGATTTATCTGGTGATGAGCTCGAACCCGTTGTTCGGTTTATCGATGATCAATTGATTGGCCTGCCGTTACAAGACGTCCTGCGAAAATTGCAAAAGGAAATCCCGCTGAAGCTTGCGAAGTACTTGCAAGATCCTAAGGGGTTCTTAGATATTTTTGGCAGTGTATTGTCCAAGGCAGCCTCTGAACGGTTCTACGTTGGTGGTAAGTTGAATCTTTTCAACTATACGAACCAGCAGAATCCGCGAGAATTGCAGTCATTGTACTCGTTGCTTGACCAAACGGACAACTTAGCGAATGTGATTGGGCCACCTGGTCAACACATTCAGGTTCGTATCGGTAATGAGATCACCAACGATTTGTTGAAGGATTACAGTTTAATTACTGCGACGTACGACGTTGATCAGCACGGTAAAGGGATGATTGCCATCTTGGGTCCGACAGCGATGCCGTATTCGCGGATGATTGGACTGATGGGTGCGTTCCAACAGGAGCTTGCCCGCAAATTATTAGATTATTACCGGTACTTTGATGAGTGACGGACAGGGAGATGAAAGCATTGGCTAAAGAAACAAAGAGTGCTGAAGCAGCTGAAGATACAACTTCAACGGCCACCAGTACGACTAGTGAAGCTAGTCAAGCTGCGACTTCGACTGCCAGTGAAACAGCAGGTGCAGCGGACAAACAGTCGGCCAAAGATCCACGCGATGAACAGATCCAAAGCTTGAAAGATCAGCTTGATCAAAAAGATGACCAGTTACTTCGTGCCCAAGCGGAAATTGTGAATATGCAAAACCGCAACAAGAAGGAACAAGCCGCAATGATCAAGTATGACGGTCAATCGTTAGCTAAAGATGTTTTACCCGTTTTGGATAACTTGGAACGGGCATTATCGACGCAGGCAGACGACGAGGCAGCACAACAGTTGAAGAAGGGCGTTGAAATGGTCTATGGCCATTTACAAGACGCTTTGAAGAAACACAGTGTTACCGAAGTACCGGCTGATGGTGAGAAGTTTGATCCAAACATTCACCAAGCTGTTCAGACAGTACCTGCTGACAAGGATCATCCAGCTGATACGGTTGTTCAAGTCTTACAAAAGGGTTACCTTTTCAACGACCGAACGCTCCGTGCAGCGATGGTCGTTGTCGCACAATAAATGATTAAAAATAAAAATAAATTAAAAAGAGGTTTGTTGATTTATGGCAAGTAATAAAATTATCGGTATTGACCTCGGGACGACGAACTCTGCAGTTGCCGTTCTCGAAGGTAATGAACCTAAAATTATCACAACTCCTGAAGGTGGCCGGACGGTCCCATCAGTCGTTGCGTTTAAAGATGGCGAAACTCAAGTTGGTGAAGTTGCCAAACGGCAAGCAATCACTAACCCTAACACGGTTTCATCAATTAAGCGTCACATGGGTGAAGCGGGCTACAAAGTAAACGTTGATGGCAAGGATTACACGCCACAACAAATTTCCGCGATGATTTTACAATACATCAAGGGCTTTGCTGAAGACTACTTGGGTGACACGGTTGAAAAGGCTGTTGTAACCGTTCCAGCATACTTTAACGATGCACAACGGCAAGCAACCAAGGATGCTGGTAAGATTGCCGGCTTAAACATTGAACGGATTATCAACGAACCAACTGCCGCTGCATTGGCTTATGGTTTGGATAAAACCGACAAAGATGAAAAGATCTTAGTCTATGACCTTGGTGGTGGGACCTTTGATGTTTCCATCCTTGAATTAGGCGACGGTGTCTTCGAAGTATTATCAACCAATGGTGATACGCAACTTGGTGGTGATGACTTTGACCAAAAGATTATCGACTGGTTAGTTGCTGGCTTCAAGGCTGACAACGGGGTCGACTTATCCCAAGACAAGATGGCCTTACAACGGTTAAAGGATGCTGCTGAAAAAGCTAAGAAGGACCTTTCAGGTGTTTCTGAAGCTCAAATCAGTTTGCCATTTATTTCTGCCGGTGCAAACGGCCCATTACATTTGGAAACCACGTTAACTCGTGCCAAGTTTAATGAATTAACGGCTGACTTAGTTGAAAAGACTCGGATTCCTGTTGAAAACGCGTTGAAGGATGCTAAGTTATCTGCTAGTGATTTGGACGTTGTGATCTTAAACGGTGGGTCTACTCGGATTCCAGCTGTTCAAGATGCCGTTGAAAAGTGGACTGGCAAAGAATCAAACCACTCCATTAACCCTGACGAAGCCGTTGCTTTAGGGGCTGCCGTTCAAGGTGGTGTCATTACTGGTGACGTTAAGGACGTTGTTTTACTTGACGTTACGCCACTTTCCCTTGGGATTGAAACCATGGGTGGGGTCTTCACTAAGTTGATCGATCGGAACACGACGATTCCAACGAGCAAGTCCCAAGTCTTCAGTACTGCTGCGGACAATCAACCTGCCGTAGATATTCACGTCTTACAAGGTGAACGTCCAATGGCTGCTGATAATAAGACGCTGGGTCGTTTCCAATTAACGGACATTCCAGCTGCACCCCGTGGGGTTCCTCAAATCGAAGTTAAGTTCGATATTGATAAGAACGGTATCGTGAACGTTTCTGCTAAGGATATGGGCACGAACAAAGAACAAAAGATTACCATCAAGAGTTCATCGGGTCTTTCTGACGATGAAATTGATCAAATGGTCAAGGAAGCTAAAGAAAACGAAGACGCCGACAAGAAGCGTAAAGAAGAAGTTGACTTGAAGAACGAAGTTGACCAATTGATCTTCACAACCGACAAGACGTTGAAGGAACTCAAGGGTAAGGTTTCTGATGAAGAAGTCAAGAAGGCCCAAGATGCCCGTGACGCTTTGAAGAAGGCCCAAGATGACAACAACGTTGACGAAATGAAGGCCAAGAAGGACGACTTGAACAAGATCGTGCAAGACTTGTCAGTTAAACTTTATCAACAGACCCAACAAGCTGAAGGCGCAAAAGCTGGCGCTGACGGCAAGGCTACTGGTGCTGCTGATCAAGGTAAGAGTGACGATGACAATACGGTTGACGGTGACTTCGAAGACTTAGATAAAGATAAGGATAAGAAGTAATACCGAGTAAACAAAAAAGGCCAGGGCCGCGCGGTCTTGGCCTTTTTGTTTTAAATATGCTAATATTAATGAGACTTTAAAGGGATCATTAGGAGGTTACGATGGCAGAACAAGACTTATATAAGGTTCTGGGTGTTGAAAAAGACGCCAGTCAGGATGAAATCAAAAAGGCTTACCGCAAGCTTTCGAAGAAGTATCATCCTGATTTGAACCACGAACCCGGTGCAGAAGAAAAGTTTAAAGCTGTCAATGAAGCGTATGAAACGTTAGGTGATCCGCAAAAACGGAGCCAGTACGATCAATTTGGATCCGCTGGCGGGCAGCAAGGTTTCGGTGGTGGCGCTGGCGGCTTTGGCGGTCAAGACTTTGGTGGTTTTGGCGGCGGCGGTGGCTTCGACGACATCTTCAGTCAGTTTTTTGGTGGCGGAGGCGGCGGTGGCCGACGTCCTAACCCGACTGCGCCGCAACAAGGACGCGACTTACAATATGAGATGACGTTAGAATTCGAAGATGCCATCTTTGGTAAGAAGACTAATATTACCTATAACCGTGAAGAACAATGTGAAACTTGTGGTGGCTCTGGTGCTAAGCCAGGGACTTCACCAGTAACGTGTTCTAAGTGTCACGGGAGCGGGTATATTCAAGTTCAAACGAATACACCCCTTGGTCGCATGATGAGTCAGCAAGTTTGTGACGTTTGTCATGGGACTGGGAAAGAAATCAAAGAAAAATGTGCAACCTGTGGTGGTTCTGGTCATACTGAACAGAGTCATTCCATTAAGGTTACCGTTCCCGCTGGGGTTGAAGAAGGCCAGCAGATGCGTCTTCAAAACCAGGGTGAAGCTGGGGCTAATGGGGGTCCTTACGGGGACTTGTTCATTATTTTCCGAGTTGAGCCTAGCAAGGACTTCGAACGGGATGGCGCAACGATCTACTTCAAGTTACCAATCGACTTTGTGCAAGCTGCGTTAGGTGACGAAGTTGAGGTCAAGACCGTGCACGGTGATGTCAAACTCAAGATTCCAGCCGGTACCCAAACGGGCACGACTTTCCGCTTACGTGGAAAGGGTGCACCGCGATTACGTGGTAACGGTAATGGTGATGAGCGGGTAACCGTCACGATTGAAACACCGACCCATCTGAATAAGGGACAAAAAGAAGCTTTGAAGACTTTTGCTAAAGCCAGTGGTAAAACCGTTGCTGGTAATGGGAAGAGCTCACTTTTCGATAAGTTACGTGGTGTTTAAGGCTTTCTTAACCTTTTCAGCACTGTACAAATGAAATTTGATCAAAGGGACCGTCCAACCGACACCAATCGGCTGAATGGCCCCTTTTGTTGTGTGGACCTGAAAGTGGTCGTTACCGTTTATTAACTAACCTTTCAGAGTGCTTGATTTGGGACAAACCGTTTCGTTCTGCTGTAATTGGGACGCGGTCCAGTGCTAGAATTAATCAAGGAGGTAAAGGAAAAGCTAATCTTTGTGGGGGATGGTTTAACGGTTATGTTACAAAATCGTTACAATAATGTCAGTGATTAAAACGGACGTGCAGGGTTTTTATCCTTTTCGAATGGGAGTTGTGAATTTGCTAGGATGATTGTTAGAATTATCCTTGAACTTAGCGTACTCGCAGTGAAGCTATACGCGGATCAAAAAGAGTCCGTGATAAATTAGACTAGTGGGGAAGTTAATAATTTGAAGTCAAATAAAGGATTAATCGTAATCGTTCTTGGGCTGTTAGTGCTTGGTGGTGCCGGAACGTGGTTTGTTCGACACCAAGCACGTACCGTAAAGACCGAGCAAATTCAACGTAAAAAGAAAAAAACGGCCAAAGCAGTTGCGAAGAAAAATTCGCAACTGAGTCGTAAAGTTAACCGGACAACGTTTTTGAATACGAAGTCGCCGAAAAAACAAATTACTAAGACACTGAAACTGAGTCACTTTGTTGGGACGGCACTGGTGATCAAAAATGATCAGGTGATTTACCAAAAGGGATTTGGGTACGCTGATCAAGCAATGGCAGTCAAGAATACGCCAGCTTCTAAGTACCAAATCTTGTCGATTCAAAAGTCAATTACCGCGGTGGGCATTATGCAACTGGTTCAGGCGGGAAAGATGAAGTTAAGTGATCCGGTAACGAAGTATTACCCAACCATCAAGTATGGTCGGGATACGACGATTCGTCAGATGTTAGATATGACAACCGGCTACTGGTTAAAAAAAGGATCTAAAAAGCCGTTATCCGAAGCACAAACGGTCAATTACGTTTTAGATCACATGGTTTATCGTAAGCAGAAGGTCGGTATCTTCAATTATTCCGCGGCGAACTACGTCTTACTCGCTGGGATTATTCGCAAGGTGTCCGGTCAATCTTACCAACACTTTATTAATAAGCAGATTATTCATAAGCTGGGACTGAAACACACCGGCTTTGTGGTCAACGGGATGGGAATTAATGCGACGACGGGGTACAAAGCGTCGGCTAAGCAGATCGTCCCTAAGTATAAACACCAAGTGCATGAGACGAAGGCCCAAATGCATGATGAACTTGGTACTGGTCAAATTTATATGTCGACTGGCGACCTATTCAAGGTTGAAAGTGCAATTTTAAAGGGCAAATTGATCAAGAAGGCTAACGTTGCGATTCTGCATACGCGGACCGCAACTGGCGAATATGGCGGTGGAGTCTATAACATCAGTAACGGGATTCGGTCACACGGATTAGGTTACGGTTATGAGTCCGACGTCCACGTTTCGGCGGATGGTCGCAGTGGCGTGGTGCTACTTAGCAATTACCGGCGTCGCTCGGCTAGTATCGAATTTGCCGCCAACAAAATATTTAGTGAATTAATGATTGGTGATTTATAAACGCCATTGGGATGAATAATTTGAGGAGGTGAAGGCATGTTCGCAAAATTGAAAAGCTGGTTTCAACGTCCGGTGGTTCAATTCATTGCGCTAACAGTATTTTATTTTGCTGTCATGCTGGCTTTGGTTTACCTATACGGGTACAGTGGGATCAACCAGGCCAAGTTCATTTACAATGAATTCTAGTAAGTGGACGCGTTAATTTATTGTTTGGGGGAAATTACTAATGATTAAAGATGTCATCAAAACAATCGATGATTACGCACGGACGCAACCCACTAAAGTGGTGTATGACGTCCAAGGCGTACAGCACACGTATGCTGAATTAAAAGCTTATTCAGACGCACTAGCAGCGCATTTAGACACCTTAGATTTACCAGCCAAAGCACCAATTATTGTCTTTGGTGGGCAAACCTTTGAAATGATTGCCACCTTCTTAGGTGTGGTTAAGTCTGGTCGGGCCTATATCCCGATTGACACCCATTCGCCTAACGAACGGTTGACGATGATCAATGAAATTGCTAAGCCAGCAGCGGCCATTGCCGTTGTTGATTTACCAACTGGTGTCGGCACGACGCCAGTGATTACGCCAGATCAATTGGACGCCATTTTCAAGACGACCGTTGATTATCAGGCTGATCATGCGGCCGAGGGAGACGATGATTACTACATTATCTTTACTTCCGGGACCACTGGTAAGCCTAAAGGGGTTGAAATTAGTCACGATAACTTATTAAGTTACGTTAACTGGATGCTCAGTGATGATTTTGGTCTACCAAAGCAACCAAACTCACTGTCACAACCACCGTATTCTTTTGATTTATCCGTGATGGACCTTTACCCAACCCTTGCAATGGGCGGGACGCTCTACGCGTTACCAAAGGCCGTTACCGATGACTTTAAGCAATTATTTGCGGCTTTACCAACGCTGCCAATCAATGTTTGGGTCTCAACACCATCATTCATGGATATCTGTTTGTTAGAACCCAAGTTTGATGCTGAACACTTACCAAGCTTGACGCACTTCTTGTTCTGTGGTGAAGAATTGACGCACAAGACCGCGGCAACGTTAAAGAAACGTTTCCCAGCTGCGCGGATTTTCAACACCTATGGCCCAACTGAAACGTGTGTTGCGGTGACCCAAATTGAAGTCACGGACGATGCGTTAGCTAAGTTTGACCGGTTACCAATTGGTTACGCTAAAGCTGATACCAAAATGATGATTGTTGATGAAGACGGTCACGAAGTTCCTAACGGTACGGAGGGTGAATTAATCATTTCTGGTCCTAGCGTTTCCAAGGGTTACTTGCATAATCCTGAAAAGACTGAAAAAGCGTTCTTCAGTTTAGATGGTCAACGCGCTTACCATTCCGGTGATATCGGGACGATGGACGCAGACGGGTTGTTCCGTTACCGGGGCCGGGTCGATTTCCAAATCAAGATGCACGGTTACCGAATCGAATTGGAAGAAGTTGACCACTTCTTAGGGCAACAGCAACACATTAAACAAGCCGTTGCGGTACCAAAATATAATAAAGAGCATAAAGTCACACAGATGATTGCCTACGTTGTGCCGAAGTCAAATGATTTTGAAACGGACTTCGCGTTGACAACGGCGATTAAAAAGGACCTTCAAGGAATGATGATGGAATACATGATTCCCCAACGGTTCGTTTATAAAGAGAGCTTGCCATTAACGCCTAACGGTAAAATTGATGTCAAGTCGATCATTAAAGAGGTTAATCCAGAATGATGTCTTTTGACCCATACGGTAACCCAACGTACTTTGTATTGCTCTTTATTGCGTTGCTACCGTTAATGATTGGTCTGCTTTACGGGCGGCGTTCGCACGTTTACGAATCGATCATTTCATTCATTTTCTTACTATTAACGTTCGGTGGTGTCAAATGGCATACCGGGATTGCGTTAATTTGTTACCTGATTTACCAGATTGCACTGGTGTGGCTGTATTCCAAGTATCGTCAGCGACCGGATTCACCCAATAAAGGTTGGATCTTTGTGGTTAGTGTTATTTTGGCGATTGCACCGTTAGCGGCTGTTAAAATTACGCCGGCGGTCAGTCACGGTGCTAGTTCGATCATTGGTTTCTTGGGAATTTCTTATTTAACCTTTAAAGTGGTTCAAACCATCATGGAAACGCGTGATGGCGTGATTAAAGAGTTCCATCCGGTCTTGTTTGGGCAGTTCTTACTGTTCTTCCCAACCATCTCATCTGGTCCAATCGACCGTTATCGGCGGTTTGTTAAGGATTATGATAGTGTACCGACCCGGAGTAAGTACTTAGGATTAGTTGAAAAAGGGGTCCGTTACATTTTCTTAGGCTTCCTTTACAAGTTTATCCTGGCTTACATTTTTGGGACCCGGATGTTACCCGTTGTTGAACACGCCGCGTTACAAGCACACGGTATTTCGTGGGCGCTTGTCGGTGTCATGTACGTCTACAGTATGGACTTGTTCTTTGACTTCGCTGGTTACAGTTTGTTTGCCGTCGGGATCAGTTACTTGATGGGTGTGGAAACACCAATGAACTTTAACCAACCTTTCAAGTCCAAGAACATCAAAGACTTCTGGAATCGTTGGCACATGACGCTGTCATTTTGGTTCCGTGACTTTATCTACATGCGGTTAGTTTTCTTCTTCATGAAGCATAAGGTCTTCAAGAGTCGGATTACGACAGCCAACGTTTGTTATGTCATCAACATGCTGATTATGGGGTTCTGGCATGGGGAAACGTGGTACTACATCGTTTATGGGCTGTTCCATGGTCTGGCAATGGTCGTCAACGATGCTTGGCTACGTTACAAGAAGAAGCATCAGGCGCAGATTCCGTCCAACAAGTTTACGGAATACTTTGCGATTTTCCTGACGTTTAACGTGGTTTGTTTCAGTTTCCTGATTTTCTCAGGATTCCTGAACACGTTATTCTTCACAGCTCGGCCATAAATTTAATTTAAGGGAGTAATTTATTATGGATGATACAAAAGCAACGGTCTTATCAATTTTACAAGATTTAACTGGTGAAGACGTGTCTGGTAACATGGACACGAACTTGTTTGACGAAGGTATCCTTGATTCAATGGGTTCAGTTCAACTCTTATTGGAATTACAAAACCAATTAGGAATTGAAGTGCCGGTCTCAGAATTCGAACGGTCAGAATGGGACACACCGGCTAAAATTGTTGCTAAGGTCGAGAGTATGCAATGAGTGTTTCCAAACGCCTTTTTAAGATTTTTGGGCCAATTATTTTGGCGGCAATCTTATTATTGGCCGTTCTGCTTTCACCATTCTCATTTGGATTAAACCACGTTTCTAAAGATACTGAACGTAGCGCAGCGGTGTCTTTGTCAGCCAACGTTTTAAAGGGCCGACAAATTAAGCGCCAAGCGTTGGGGGATGGCTATGTGCCGTTCTTCGGTTCATCTGAATGGTCTCGGTTTGACCCGATGCATCCATCCGTATTGGCAGAGAAGTATCACCGTGATTACCGCCCGTTCTTGTTGGGTGCACGGGGAACTCAATCTTTGACCCAGTACTTCGTGATGCAATCGGTTAAGAAGCAGATTACAAATAAGAAGGCCGTCTTCGTAATTTCGCCACAGTGGTTCGTTCCACAAGGTACTGCGAAAGATGCTTTTGCTTACTACTACTCACCACTACAAACCATTGACTGGCTCCAGACGGAAAAGAATACTGAGATGGATCGCTACGCGGCAAAACGCTTGTTACAGATGCCATCCGGTTCTTCCGATAAGGTGTTAGCAGGTGCGTTAGCGCGGGTCGCCGCTGGGTTTAAACCAACCAGTGCGCAGATGGCTTACGTGAACTACAAGGCGCGGGTGCTGGGTAGTGAAGATGAATTCTTCTCCCGCTTTGGGATTGCCGGTAAGAACTTGAATACCGTCAATCAGCAGGCCAAACAGTTACCAGCAACTTACGATTTCAATAAATTAGATACGTTAGCTGGTAAAATTGGGAAGGCTCAAACAACTTCTAATAGCTTAGAAATCAGCAACCGGTTCTGGAAGACCAAGCTGAAGCGTAACTATAAACGCTTGAAGGGGTCCCAAACGCACTTGAACTATACCAAGTCGCCAGAATTTGCTGACTTCCAGTTAGTCTTGAATCAATTTGCCCAGACACACACCAACGTGTTATTCATTATTCCACCAATTAACCAACGGTGGTCGGATTACACTGGTTTGTCGATGGACATGATTGCAAAATTCGATCAGAAGATTCGTTACCAGTTAACCAGCCAAGGGTTCAATAACATTGTTGATTTGACCCAAGACGGTAACGAGGATTACTTCATGACCGATACAATTCACTTAGGTTGGCGGGGTTGGTTAGCGGTTGATCAAAAGGTCAATCCGTTCTTAAGCAAGAACAACACCCAAAAGCCAAAATATAAAATCAACGACGACTTCTATTCGAACAAGTGGCAACAGTTGGATCCGGATGAGTTGGGCACGTTTGAAACAAAATAGTGATGACAAATCGCACTAGCCAATTGGTTAGTGCGATTTTGAGTTTTGCGGATAAATTGAGATTACTTGCTTTAGTTGGTATAATTGTAAGGATTAGGAATTAGGAAGAAAGTAGGAAAATCAATGGATAAAGCGACAATGCAGGATCGACAAAAGCACATCCGGAATTTTTCAATCGTCGCCCATATTGACCATGGTAAATCAACATTGGCGGATCGGATTCTTGAATTAACGGATACCATTTCGAAACGAGAAATGCAGGATCAGGTACTGGATTCAATGGATCTAGAACGAGAACGTGGGATTACCATCAAGTTAAACGCGGTGGAACTACACTACCACGCTAAAGATGGTGAAACGTATATTTTTCACTTGATCGATACCCCGGGACACGTTGATTTCACGTACGAAGTTTCGCGGAGCTTAGCAGCTTGTGAAGGCGCCGTATTGGTTGTGGATGCGGCCCAAGGGGTTGAAGCCCAGACATTAGCAAACGTCTACTTGGCGATTGATGATGACTTGGAAATCGTTCCGGTAATCAATAAGATCGACTTGCCATCTGCGGAACCTGAAAAGGTCCGTAAAGAGATTGAAGACGATATTGGCATCGACGCAGAGGACGCTGTACTGACCTCTGCTAAGGCCGGAATCGGGATTGAAGATCTCCTCGAACAAATCGTGAAAAAGGTTCCAGCACCACAGGGTGATATTGAGGCACCATTAAAGGCGTTAGTCTTTGATTCAGTGTACGATGATTACCGTGGGGTTGTCTTGAGTATCCGGGTGCACGAAGGGATTGTTCGTCCCGGTGACCGCATTCGGTTGATGAATAGTGGTAGTGAGTACGAAGTAACCGAAGTCGGGGTTAACTCGCCTAAACCATTACCACGGGATTTCTTAATGGCCGGTGATGTTGGTTACATCACAGCTAGCATCAAGGACATTCAGGATACCCGGGTGGGTGATACGGTGACCAACGCCGCACGCCCAGCTGAAAAGGCATTGGAAGGTTACCGCGAAATGCACCCAATGGTTTACGCTGGGATTTATCCAACCGATAATGCGAAGTTTACCGATTTACGTGAAGCACTAGAAAAGTTGAAGTTAAACGATGCGGCGTTGGAATTTGAAGCCGAATCGTCACAGGCGTTAGGGTTTGGGTTCCGGTGTGGTTTCTTAGGGTTATTGCACATGGACGTCGTTCAAGAACGGCTGGAACGTGAATTCAACTTAGACTTGATTACGACCGCACCATCAGTAACGTACCACGTTTTGATGACTGATGGGACTGAAAAGGACGTCGAAAACCCAGCTGAAATGCCGGAAGCGTCGTCAATTAAAGAGATTCGGGAACCTTACGTCAAGGCACAGATCATGGTGCCAAATGAATACGTTGGGGCCGTCATGGAATTAGCCCAACGTAAGCGGGGTGAGTTCGATACGATGGAATACTTGGATAATAACCGGGTTAACGTGGTGTACTACATTCCGTTATCCGAAATTATCTTTGATTTCTTCGATAAGTTGAAGTCCAATACGCGGGGATATGCTTCCCTTGATTACGACATTGACGAATACCGTGCGAGTGATTTGGTCAAAATTGATATCTTGTTGAACGGTGATCAAGTTGATGCGTTGAGTTTCATTGCGCACCGGGACTTTGCGCCGGCGCGTGGTCGGGAAATCGCTTCGAAGTTGAAGACGATTATTCCACGGCAAAACTTTGAAATTCCAGTTCAGGCGACGATTGGTTCTAAGGTCATTGCCCGGACGAACATCAAGGCTTACCGGAAAGACGTTACGGCCCACTTATACGGTGGTGACCGAACTCGTCGGATGAAGTTACTTGAAAAGCAAAAAGCGGGTAAGAAACGAATGAAGGCTGTCGGCCGGGTAGAAATCCCGCAGGAAGCGTTCATGGCAGTTTTGAAAACTGACGAGGAAGAAAACCCGTCATAGAAAGGTTCCGCTGATGCGGAGCTTTTTTATTTGGGCGATTTGCCAACATTGAAACTGTAATGTTGGCAAAATGGACATAGTTTTTGTTTAAAAAACGCTCAAAGCTATTTAAGGTAGCCTTGGGCGTGAAAGTAAGAAAATTTTAAATGCAGCTACTTCTGAAATTTCAGAAGTTTATCTCAATGATTTAAAAGAATTTCTTTAAGCGCTTCTTTAACAAGTCGGGTTTGGGTTGCAGAAACAACGAGCGCAATCTCCGTGATTTCCTGAATCTGATTGTCATTAAGTGAGGAACTATGGGAAGTTGCTTTTGCAATATGTTCAGCGAATTTACTTTGAAGATTTGAATCTTTAGCTGTTCTTTCCAAGGCAGAGCTAAATGCCTTGTCAATATCATTAGCGGTTAATTGGTTCAAAATTATCATCTCCTTAAATTGATTATCGCATAAAGAACGGAGGTGGTAGTGATGGAAGCTTGGCATGAAAAAGTTAGCACTGTCGTTGATACTGGAAAGGACATTTTAGCTAACACATTTTCTGGCTTTTATTATTTTGAAGTGTCTTCATCGTCTAAAGCCAGTGATTTTGATCTTTCAGCAATTAGGTTAGTTAGTTCGGCCAGGTCATCTGCTGTGGCCATTTTTTTAATGAAGTTACGGGCTACGGAACGCCGATTAATATATTGTGTGCGTTCCTTGTTTTTCGCGTCCCATTTTTTATTGGCACGTTTCTTTGCTTCAGTGTATTCAGCCATATTAAGATCTCCTATTTGATTAATCTGATTTCTTGTAAAAAGCTGTAAATGGAAAATATTAGGCCAATGATAGCAACACATAATGCACTAATTGAAATAATATGAGTCATCCTAATTTTCCTTTCGTTTGACGTGATAAGTACGTGGAAAAAGTCAATGAATTTATTTATATAACTATTATAATATTTAGATGTGTATTTGGGGCCGATAAATATAATTAAGTCTAAAAAAGTAAAAGAAGTCCACCTGTAAATTTCAGTCGGGTAGACTTCTTTTGCTCTAAATAATGATCTTCACCAGAGTGGTTTTAGAACCGCTTAGCCAGTGCCTTAGTCTTGAAGTAGTACTTCGTTGGGGCACCTTCGTCTTCCATGGTTGCGGGCCGGCTTGCCCGTAAAGAAGCGTGGTGGTGACGCGTCACCTTTTTCCAAAGAGGACCGCCATCCGTGGCGTACTTGCCCACGATGTAATTGCCGTGATACTTTTTGACGCCCAGTTCAGAATGGCCGTAAGCGTACCGTGGGAACTTCTTTCCCGATACCTTGTACCAGTGGGAACTAGTCGCACTCTTAGTATAGAAGTGATACTTGGTTGCCTTAACTTGGTCGTACTTATGCCGACGACTATTATAGTGATACCAATGTCCCCGCAATGAAGTCGGCACGGTCGTGTAGTGGTGACGCTTAGCATTAGCCGTTGTCGTTCCCACGGACAACGTTAACCCTAACGTTGCAACTAACAGAAAAATTGCTAAAAAACGTTTTTTCATGAGGCTCCTCCAATAAAACAAATTATAAATGTAACTCTATAATTATATCAAAAACCCATTCAAGCAGGGCGCCTGAATGGGTTTTTAAGGTGATTTATTTCATCCATGGTAACCACGGCTTTAACCCGCGGAGCAGCCAGTAGAAGAGCTGACTAGCAAGGAAGGTGACGCCCATGGTCCAAAAGAAGTTTGGAAGCGACGTCAATTGGAGACTGATGATGTTTTGCAGGAGCAGGGAGCCACCGAAAAAGGCAATTACGGATGACCCCAACAGTACGGTGCGAAAGGCGTTGAATGGGTAGCAGGCCTTGGCTAACGCGTACAGCGTGACCCAACCCGTGTAGAAGAACATCAGGCTAGTCGTTTGACCGGTGCCAATTCCTTGCCACTGAGCGATGCCATAGGTCACGATGATGCCAACGGTAATCATAATGGCGAAGTTAATGGCCCGTTTTAAGGCCCACATGATTGAACGGTTACCGAGTTTCTGATTGTTGACCTCAAATTGAAGGAAGAACGTCGGGTAGCCTTCGACTAGGGCATCAATCATTGAAATTTGAATCGGTAAAAATGGAAACGGCATGTTAATCAGCAAACAGAAAATTGACAGCGCAATTGAGTATAAACATTTCACAAAGAAGATACTGCCGACCCGGGTCAAGTTATTGATCACGCGGCGACCTTCTTTAATGATGTGTGGTAACACTTTGAAGTTCGAGTCGAGTAAGACGACTTGGGCGACGTGTTTGGCCGCGGAACTACCACTGTTCATTGCGATACTACCGGCGGCTTCCTTCAAGGCTAAAACGTCGTTGACCCCGTCACCGACCATTGTCACCTTATGGCCTTGTGACTGCATGGCTTGAATTAGCTGCTTTTTCTGAGCCGGGGTTGCCCGACCAAAAATCGCGTACCGAGTAGCGACAGCTTCAAGTTCTGACTGGGTCGTGATTTGTGACATGTCGACGTAGTCTTGGTATTGCTGAATGCCAGCTTGCTTGGCAATTTGGGACACCGCAATCGGATTGTCACCTGAAATGATTTTAACTGCAATGTTTTCACTGTCAAAGTAGGCAAAAGTGTTCGCCACGTCTTGACGAATCACGTCTTCGAGGATGACGGCCGCCACAATTTGGTTAGCCGGTAACTGGTTATTAGCCGGTGTGGTCGTGCTGTACGCCATGCAGAGGACTCGTTTACCCGCTTGTTCAGCGTCAGCCACAACGGTGGGGAGCTGATCCAAGTGGTGTGCCACTAAGACTTCCGGGGCGCCGAAGATCAACGTGCCTTGCCCATCAAAAGTAACTGAGCTCCATTTCCGTTCGGACGAGAACGGGGTGGTTGCCGTCACCGTCAGCTGTGCATCCGCAGCGTGGCCAAAATAGTTTTGTAGGGCCGTAAAGGTCGCATTGTTATCCTCCGTCGCGTTTAAAAAGGCCCGGATACCCGTTTTTAAATCAAAGGGTAGCGGCTGTGAGTCAACGGTGTTCATTGATTGAACGGAGATTTTGCCTTCAGTGATCGTTCCAGTCTTGTCCAAACAAACAATGTCGGTACGGGCAAGATTTTCCAGTGAATACAAGTTTTGAACTAAGACTTTGCGTTGGGATAATAGGACCTGACCAGAAATAAACGAGACGCTGATCAGCAGTTCCATCCCCATCGGCAAAATCCCTAATAAGGCGGTTGCGGTACTGACCACCGTGTAAGTAGTAGTCTGGTCACGCAGAAACAAAGCTTCGAGAATCAGCAGGATGCCAATTGGAAAGACCAAGTAGCTCGTAAGCCGGATGATTTTACGCATGGTCCGCATAATTTCTGAAGCGACCCCGTCACTTTTTTGAGCGGCAATTGAAATTCCGGCTGCAAAGCTATCCTTACCAACTTTAGTGGCCTGGGTGAGGGCTTTGCCGCTAACGACGAAGCTTCCGGATAATAGGTCGTCCCCAGGATGTTTAACGATGGGATCAGCTTCACCTGTCAGCAGGGATTCGTTGACTTCGACGGCACCGGATAGGACCGTTGCGTCCGCAATAATTTGATTACCAGCAGTGAGTTGAATGACGTCATCTAAAACCACGTCCGTGAATTGAATGTCACTGAACTTAGCGTCGCGTAAAACGACGGTGGTCTTATTTGAAAGAATCGATAAATCGTCAATCAACTTTTTAGCGTGGAGTTCTTGGTGAATATTAATGACCAAGTTAATACTAATGATCACTAAGTACAGTAGGTTAGTGTAGGCGTGAACACCGATTAAGCCAATTGCGACGATCAAGTAAAAGAAGTTGATCCAGCTAAATAGGCTCCGTTTAATAATTGCAGCGGTCGTCGGGGTCTCGGGGCTATTGTACCGGTTGACCTGACCACGATCGATCCGTGCCTGGACCTCGGCCGTAGTTAACCCCGTGATTGGCCGCTGAGAATTCACTTCCAATGTATTTGACACCTCCGAGTTAAGTCCGATTAGCCGCTCAGCTTATTGGAATTTGACCAGTAAGCGTGAGGCCCGGTAGCCCGTGACAGTCAGAAAACGCCCCAGTCTGGTTGGTAAATAGGTCCAAGCACTGACTGAGTGCAGGCGTAAACGCCAGTAAAGATGTTTGTCGACTGTTTTAACGTATTGCCACATGGCGTGCCGTTTGGCGAGGGCTTCGTCCGTTCCCATCAGAAGCAGGTGAACGGATGAGACGGCCAACATGACCGAAACACTCCGGTCGAGGTACGTCCGTAACTTTGATGACGGATTGTCGTTATGTTGCGTACAATCCGCAACTAACTTAGTCACGCGAATTTGTTGGTCGATGCGGCTAATCATAACGTCTTCGTTAATTGATTGATCGGCACGACCGATAAAGTAGCGGTAGAGGTCTAAATCTAAGTAGCAAATCTTGTGGACCAGCGGTAACGGCTGATCAGCAAACAGGTTGTCAACGTAGAAGGTATGTTCAGGTAGTTTAACCCCACTCCGTCGTAAAATTGCGGTTTTAAAGATCAGTGAGTGCATGATTAAGTATTGGGTGACGCCAAAGCGCTTCGTGTCGTCCCATCCGCAAATTTGGTCGTTGGGAAAGACGTGGCGGTAATTAACGACGAAGCTCTTATGTTGATAATGATTTTCGTAAACGTAATTGCAGACCAACATGTCGACGTTTTGACCATGCTTATCCCAGTCTTTAATGTGAGCGAGAACTGACTTCAGAGCTTTTTCGTCCAACCAATCGTCAGAATCGACTACCTTAAAGTATTTCCCGGTTGCGTGGGCTAACCCGTTGTTAACGGCGCCACCGTGGCCGGCGTTTTTTTGATGAATCGCTTTGACAATGTTGGGGTATTTGGCCGCATAATCGTCGGCGATGGCGGGGGAGTGATCCGTTGACCCATCATCAACAATTAAGATTTCGACCCCGTCGCCACCCTTGAGTAATGAGTCAACGCAGCGTTGAAGATAGTCCTCAGAATTGTAGCTCGGAATGGCAAACGTTAGGTACTTCATAGCTAATTTCCTCTCTGTGTTCAATAATAAAAAATCGTTTGTTAAGTTAATGTATTTGAATAAAATGCGTCAGGACGCCTTTTTCATTATATATGAAATTACGTATGAATAGCATTAAACAATGATAAATACTTTCGAATCGTAAGATTGTAAAGGTAAAGTGGATAAAATAGGGACAAAAAATGATGAGCTGAGGCAACGTCCCCCAGGCCCATCATCATTTTGCAATAATTAAGTGAGTCAAACACTTAATTTTTAGATAATTCGATTAGTTTCAACAAAAATAATGGCATCTAGTCGGACCAAGTATAAGGAAGAACTACTAGATGATTCACATTCAATCGTAGTGGCACTCGTGGATTTAACGGTGCGAATATCCAATGATTGGCCCGTTGATAGGTGGAGTGTGACGCCTAATTTTTGATCTAGTGCTTGTGTAATATAGTTTAGCAATTTAAAGCCCCCCGCAGCTCATTATGACACAAAACCAGTTGAAGAGACGCGATGGCCTGTTAAACAAATTTGCGAAACGCTTCTGAAAATGAAAAAACAGCCGAATCAGATCTGATCCGGCCGTAAAGCAATTGAATGGTATTAGCCCCACACGTGGTCCATGTGCGGAAGCTTGAGTAAACCGTCGGCAGTAGGGTCGCTAGTCCCAATCGTCTGTAAGTGCCAGACGCCGGCGTCATCCTTATTTGCAAGCACTTTTTTACGCTTGCCTTCTTCGTTTTTGTAAAAACAGTTTTCACGATCAGCGCCGATTTCACGCGCTAAAACGCGGTTAGGTGTAACGTAGCCGTCGTTAGTCTGAAACTTCTCAATTTGGTCGACACTGGTTAGTTCGTCGTGGCCGTGCCGGTAGATCTTTTCAATTAAAATCATGTTGCTTCCCCCTGAGTATTAACCTAATACGTTGTCGTTATTTTACCATACATCTAGTAGCCGTCGCTAAGGGTGGTGTCTTTTTAGTAAATATTCAAGAATTAATAATGGTTTGTTGCGAAACCGGTGGCAAATTGGTACAATAGTCGTTTAAAATCTGTTATAATATCATTCAGATATCAATAAAACGTTCGAAAAGAATTAATTTATTATTCAATCAATTTCACGTTGTGAAGGAGAGATCACCGACATGTTAAAACGCACGAAACAGTTTCTGCGATCGCAGCATTATGAATACGATAAAACATATATCCGACCGCTGATGGTGCCAGACAGCGTTTACGTGTTGAAATTCGGTAAAGACCATCGAAATAATCGCGTGGTCGTGAAGTATAGTCATACTTGGACAGGTCGCGTCAAAATCAATGAGATTGCGGTGCGATTGCATAAGCAGAAACACCCACGAATTTTTAAGCACGAAGCGGATATGGTCAAGTATTTAAATAAACATTTAACAAAACGGACGCTCGAATAGGTTTTCTAATAAGCGTCTAGGGAGCTGACCTGATCTGAAGATTGGGTCAGCTTTTTGTTTGGTTCGGCCCGCGTCTGGTTTGAATTGAAATGCTCATGACGCTTATTATATAATGGCTAAGCATGCGGCGCATCCCGTTGGTTAGTTGCGGGTGCGCGAACGGAAGCCTTGTGAATCGTTAATCAGTATTAATGGAGGAATTTAAATGAAGTGGACTGAAGTTACAGTTAGTACCTCGAACGCGGCTGTGGAAGCTGTTTCTAACATCTTAATGGAGGCTGGTGCTAGTGGTGTCAAGATCGACGATGCCTTAGATTATCAAAACTTGAAGCCTGACCGTTACGGTGAAATCATTGATTTGGATACGATTCCACACATTACGAGCGGTGCCGAAATCTCAGCGTATTTTCCAGAAACGGTCTTTGTCCCGGAAATCTTACCAACCATTAAGCAACGGGTTGCCAAGTTAGCTGATTACGGCTTGGATCCCGAACCTGGTACGGTCAGTATGGCCGCCATTTCAGATGAAAACTGGGCAACGGCTTGGAAAAAGTATTACCATCCAGTACGGGTCACACGGTATTTAACCATCGTTCCTAGCTGGGAAAGCTACACGGCAACCCAACCTGGCGAAGAAGTCATCAAACTAGATCCCGGGATGGCCTTTGGGACGGGGACACACCCGACCACTAAGTTATCACTTCAAGGATTGGAAACGGTCATCAACGGCGGTGAACACATGATTGATGTGGGGACCGGTTCGGGCGTTTTAAGCATCGCGGCCAAAGCAATGGGCGTTGGCGACGTGGAAGCTTACGATTTGGATGACGTGGCCGTTCGTTCCGCACAGGCCAACTTAGATTTGAACCCGGTTGCTAAGGACATTAAAGTTGCAGCAAACGACTTGTTAAAAGGAATTCATACCCAAGCTGACATTATTGTGGCCAACATCTTGGCAGAAATTATCATTCCACTTGTGCCACAAGCCAAAGCTAACTTAAAACGTGGTGGTTACTTCATTACGTCGGGGATCATTGATGACAAGTTCCAGACGGTCATGGACGCCATTTTAGCGGCTGGGTTTAAAATTACCCAGCATACTCAAATGGGCGATTGGCACAGTATCGTAGCGTACTTGCCAACTGATGAAGATTAGTGAGGGCGTACAATGCAACGATACTTTTTAAATGAACCCGTGACGACGACCGTTGGGCAGACGTTTGCTGTGCCGACGGATAGCGTCAAGCACTGGGTCAAAGTGATGCGCGCGCAACCCGGAGATGCCGCCGAATTCGTGACGGTCGACCATGCCGTGCTAGTGGCTAAGCTAGTTGTGACGGATGGCCGTGAAGCGACGGCGCAGGTCGTCAGTAATCAGCAGCCCCAAGTTGAATTGCCCTTGCCAGTCACGATTGCGTGCGGGTTATCCAAGGGTGATAAGCCGGAGCAGATCGTCCAGCGTGGGACCGAGCTAGGCGCGAGTGCCTTTGTCTTCTTTGATAGCCAGTGGGCGGTTGCGAAGTGGGCAGCTAGCAAACGTGAACGCAAATTAGCTCGGCTAGCTAAAATTGCCCAGGGTGCGGCGGAACAGTCGCACCGCACGATGATTCCAACGGTTAGTTACGAAGCTAGCCTTGCGCAGTTGCTCACGAACGTGCCGTACGATGCTGGCGTCGTTGCTTGGGAAGAATCAGCCAAGCAGGGTGAAAGCAGTCAGTTAGTTCAAACGTTAAAACAAATGACGCCACCACAACGCTTGCTGGCAATCTTTGGTCCGGAAGGCGGCTTGACGCCGGATGAAGTCAGTCAAATACAGGCTGCTGGCGTAACGGCAGTCGGTTTGGGACCACGGATCATGCGGGCTGAAACCGCGCCACTCTACTTGTTAAGTAGCGTTTCTTTTTGGTGCGAACTAGTGTAATTTAACGGCTGGTGGTGTACAATAAATAATCATAGTCATTTAGCAATTAAGCGTAAGTGAGGGAGTAAGTTTGACGGAGAAGTTTCTTAAATACAGTGGTCAGTATTGGCTCATTGCGTTTGTCGTTGGGGTGGTATTACCGTGGGGATTGAAGCTTGTGGGTGTCAGTCGCTTTCATCAGATCGTGTGGCTGTTATTCGTGATGGACTTCGTCTTAGCGGCAGTCGTTGGTTGGTTGATTCGTAAATCCGTACGGACGGGATGGCTAGTATGGCTATTTCCAGTCTTCTGTTTTGTCGGGTTGTACCTATTTTTTCCAACCTATGTCTATTACTTGGCATTAGTCGATCTAGGCATCTCTTACTTAGCATACGGGTTGACCGCACCTCGCGAAGATTAGTGTAAAACCGGTCACTAAGGCACGTTGGGTGAATAACTGACGTGCCTTTTATGCAATTATAATTCTGTGGAAGTCGTGGTGATATGAATGCCAAAACAACCTACTTGGACGGCTCAAGACGTCCTTAATATGGTTCAAGATTATATGAATGAAGATCACGTGGCGCTCGTAAAGCGGGCGTGCGATTTTGCAACCTATGTTCACCGTGACCAGTACCGTCAGTCCAGTGAACCTTATATTATGCATCCGATTCAGGTCGCAGGAATCCTAGCCGAGTTAAAAATGGATCCGGAGACCGTTGCGTCTGGCTTTTTACACGATGTCGTTGAAGATACCGGTGTGACGCTCGGAGATGTCGAAGAATTATTCGGTAAAGACGTCGCGGTCATCGTGGATGGTGTGACGAAACTGGGTAAGATTCGGTACAAGTCCAATAAGGAACAGTTAGCTGAGAACCACCGTAAACTGTTGCTAGCGATGTCCAAAGATATTCGGGTCATGATCGTTAAATTGGCGGACCGGTTGCATAATATGCGGACATTGCAGCATTTGCGCCCGGATAAGCAGCGTCGAATTGCAAATGAAACGTTGGAAATTTACGCCCCAATTGCTGATCGTTTAGGGATTAGTACGATCAAGTGGGAACTGGAAGATATTTCGTTGCGGTATTTAAATCCACAACAGTATTACCGAATCGTCCACTTGATGAACTCGCGGCGTGAAGATCGTGAAAAGTACATTGAAATCGCGATTCAAGATATTAAAGAAGCTTTGACGGATTTAGAATTACCGGATGCGGAAATCTATGGCCGTCCAAAGCATATCTATTCGATTTATAAGAAGATGCGTGATAAGCATAAGCAGTTTAGTCAAATGTATGACTTATTAGCGATTCGGGTCGTGGTTGACTCCATTAAGGATTGTTATGCCGTTTTGGGTGCTATCCATACCCAGTGGAAACCAATGCCTGGTCGGTTTAAAGACTACATTGCGATGCCTAAGGCCAACATGTACCAGTCCCTACACACGACCGTTGTGGGCCCCGAGGGGAAACCCCTGGAAATCCAGATTCGGACGTTTGAAATGCACCGAGTCGCTGAATATGGGGTTGCTGCGCATTGGGCTTACAAAGAAGGTAAGCGTGATGAAGTTCAAGCCACTCAATCTGGCAATAAGCTGAACTTAGTCAAAGAGATTATTGAGTTACAGGATGAAAGTAAAGACGCCGCGGACTTCATGGAAGGTGTTAAGGGTGACCTCTTTAGTGACCGGGTCTACGCGTTTACCCCTAAGGGTGACGTGACCGAATTGCCAAAGGGCGCCGGCCCGCTTGACATGGCTTACTCTATTCATACCGAAGTCGGTAACCATACGACGGGCGCTAAGGTCAACGGAAAAATCGTGCCGCTGGATTACCAGATTAAAAACGGCGACATTGTCGACATTTTGACGTCAACGAGTTCGACGGGGCCAAGTCGTGACTGGCAGAAACTCGTTTACACCCGCCGTGCACGCAATAAGATCAAACAGTTTTTCCGGAACGCTGATCGGGAAGAAAACATTGTCACTGGACACGAATTGCTAGAAAAGCAGTTACGTGAATTCGAATTTAATCCTAAGACAATCATGACTAAAGACAAACTCGATGCCGTCGCTAAGAAGATGCACTATGCCGGCGAGGATGACTTATTCGCTGCGTTGGGTTTTGGTGACATACAGCCGGTTGGGATTGCTAATCGCTTAACGAGTGACGTTCGGAAGCAACGTGAAGCCGATCGGCAACGTGAACGTGAAGAAGCGATTTTAGCTGAACCAACTGAACAGTCGCCGAAGAAGAAAACCAAAGAAAAATCAGAAGATCATGATAAAAAAGACAAGAAACGCCAAAAAGTTTCATCATCTGGTGGGGTCATTATTCAAGGTGTCGATAATTTGTTGGTTCGCTTGAGTCATTGTTGTTCACCAATCCCGGGTGATGAGATCGTTGGTTACATCACTAAGGGCCGGGGCGTCTCCGTCCACCGGGTCGAATGTCCGAACGTTCGAAGTGCTGAAGCGCAAGGCGAACGGCTCATTGATGTGCAATGGGAAGACGTTGAGGGCGACCGTACTAATTATAATTCTGACCTAGAAATTCAGGGTTATAACCGGAACGGGATGTTAAATGACGTCTTGAAGGTCATCAATAACAATACGAAGTTTTTGACTAACGTTAATGGGAAAGTTGACCATAACAAGATGGTGATTATCAGTGTTTCGTTGGGGGTTCGTAACTTGGAGCACTTACAACGGATTATTGATAGCTTGAAGAACGTTCAAGACTTGTACGTCGTTGAACGGAAACTATCTTAGGAGGACTAACGATGCGCGTCGTAGTACAACGTAGTCAGCAGGCCACGGTCACCATTGACGGCCAAATGCGGGGTCAAATCGATCACGGGTTGGTATTGTTAGTCGGTTTTAAAGATGGTGATGGTCAGGCTGAGATTGATTATTTGGTACACAAGATTATCAATTTGCGGGTCTTTAGTGATGAGGCCGGCAGAATGAATTTGAACGTCCAGCAAGTCGGTGGTGCGATTTTGTCAATTTCGCAATTTACGCTCTACGCCGACACGCGGCATGGCAATCGGCCTAGTTTTACGGATGCGGGTGATCCGCATGTGGCTAGTCAGTTGTACGATACATTTAATCAGCAGTTAGCTGAAAGTGGTGTGTCAGTTGCGACCGGTGAGTTTGGGGCCGATATGCAGGTTCAATTGGTTAACGATGGACCGGTGACGATCGTGTACGATACAGAACAAAAGTAAGTTAAAAGCTGAAAGCTCGTAATTGAGTTTTCAGCTTTTTGGTTATGACAATTAAATTTGGAGGCGTTTAAAATGCGAGAATTTTTATGGGACTTAGACGGGACACTCTTGGACACGTACCCGGCGATGGTCGCCGGTTTTCAACGGGCCGTCACTAATCTAGGCGGGACGGTTGATCGGCAGGAAGTCTATACGATGATGCGGCAGCACTCGGTGGGTTACGCCCAAGCCGAGATTGCAACCCGGTTTGGTTGGGACCAAGCCGAACTCAAAACGGGTTATCAAAAGTATGAACCGATGCTCCAAGTGGCCCCGGCCGCGTTTGATGGTGCTAAGGCAGTTTTACAACGGGTCCAAGAGGTGGGCGGTCATAATTATTTAATGACGCACCGTGACCAGAGTGCGCAACGGTATTTACAACGTGCGGGGTTAGCGACGTACTTTACTGATGCAGTCACGGCGGCGCAGCCCTTTCCACGAAAGCCGGACCCAGCGGCATTAAACTATTTACTCGATAAGCACCACGTTGACCGGACAACGGCCGTGATGGTCGGCGACCGTAATTTAGACATTGAGGCGGGTCATAATGCTGGTATCGCGGGTTACTTGTTTGATTTAGACCACTTGATTGATGTCACTAGTCAGCCAGAAGTCCAGGTTGCTAGCTTAACCGCACTATTACCATACGTGAAGTAAGCTACTGGTTAGTAACGCTGTAAAATTCGGTCGACGGCGGGGCCGTACGTCTCGCCAAATAAGTTGAGATGCGCTAATAAATAATAGAGCTGATACTGTGGCAGCCGTTCCTCAAAACCGGGTGCAAACGGGTAAACTTGTTGGTAACCGGCATAAAAGTCGTCGTCAAAGCCGCCAAAGATCGTCGTCATTGCAAGGTCCATTTCGCGGTCACCATAAAAAATGTCGGGATCGATTAAGGCCGGGGTACCAGTAGCCGTAAATAAATAGTTGCCTGACCACAGATCGCCATGCAGCAGACTTGGTTGCACGGTCTGCATGTGCCTTTCTACTAGCAGTTGTTGCCGGAGACGCTGATAGTGGTCGTCACGATTAGTTGACCATAAACCTTGTTCTTTCGCCAACTTGACTAATACATCAAGTCGTTGTTGCGTATAAAAAGTCGCCCAGTTCGTTTGCCACTGATTATATTTTGGAATTTTACCGATTGTAAAATCGTGGTCCAAACCGAAACGGGGGGCGTGATGTTGATGCACCCGTGCCACGGCCCGTCCAAGGTCAAATTGACTGCCGTGACCACTCGTTAACCAGCTTAGTAAGAGGTAGCCGTCACCGTTGATGGTCCCAGTGGCAATTACCCTAGGTGTGGTTACGACAGCTGCCAGTTTTTTTAAGCCCGTGACTTCGTGACTGAAAAAGGCTGCGCCACGCTGGGGTTGGACCTTAAGAAAGTAACGGGTCTGATCCGTTTGAACGGCGTAAGCGGCGTTAATATCACCACCGCTGACGGGTGTGACAGTTTTAATATTAGTTAACGGTAATTGCGCTAACCAAGCTGTTGATAATGACATTTAAATACCCCCCTTTAGATTGTTGTAACACGAAAACCAGGCGTTGCGACTAATTTTAGCATAGCAATAGTTGGATTGATGATAATTTTTTACTTTCTTCGGCGCTTCGCTGGCAGAATCAGTGGGCCGTGGGGTCGGCTGCAGACAAAGAACGGTCTTCCGCCTCGCTTGAAAGCCCAAAGGACGAGTCTTTCAAGTCGCCCCGCACTGTAACCTAGCAAAAAAGCGCTAGCTAACAGTGCCGACATGGCCCACTGATTCTGCCGGCTACGCTAAGATTGCTTTAAAACAAACCGGTTAAGTTTGTCAGCACCTGCAACATAGCTGAAGGTTGTCCATGATGAATCTGCCGTGAATGTGGCGTTAACCGGTGATTTTCCGGTTTACACCACCGACATCTTGAGAGACGCGGTTTTTCGGCTCTCAAGTGAGGTTCATGACCGCTTTTTGGCTTGAACCGGTCGCTATGGCAGATGAAATCATGGATGACCGGAAGCGGGAAACTTAACCAATTTTATTGGTGCTAACGTTGCTATATCAGTTAATTAGTAATCATTTTTGCTTTTTAACCTTTAAATATTCAGCTTTAAAGACCAAAAAACACCTCGGAAATATTTAAATTTCCGGGGTGTTTTTTTGGCTACTATGAGAAAAATCATTGATTGGCAAAATAAGTCGTGAGACCAGCATACACGGCGTGGGCCACCTCGTTAGGGTATTGGCTAGAGCTGATCGTCTTAAAGTCTGACTTATCATTGATATAGCCTAATTCCATGAGGACGGCGGGGACCGAGTTGTCGCGAATGACTAGGAAGTCCCCGAAGTCAACGCCCTTACTTTGAATCGGTAACGTCGAGGCGTTCTTACTGAGATCGTTAGCGAGTGTCAATGAAGTTGCCTTATGGTAATAGTAAGTTGTAATACCAGAAGCCTGGTCCTTTTCGGGCGAACTGTCAAAGTGGAAACTGATAAAGGCGTCCGCATGGAGCTTATTGGCAATTGCGGGCCGGGCACTTAAACCGACGTATTCATCACTGTCACGTGTCATGACAACGTGAGCGCCCGCAGCCCGTAACCGTTTAGCAACGACCTTAGCGACGCGCAGCGTATACGTCTTTTCCATCTTTCCCTGACTGGAGAGTGCACCGGAATCGGAACCCCCGTGACCTGGATCAAGCACGATGGTGGCTTCGGAAATTTTAGTCGTCCGCGTTAATTGGGTATTGTGTTCGTTGACGAGCCAGCTGGCAATCCAACCAAACTTATGATCCGCGTAACGAACATATAGCCAGTTGTTTTTGCGCTTAATAATGTGAACTTTGGTCCCTTTGGTTGTCGCGTCCGCAATGGCGTAGCTCATTCCGGGACCTTGGCGAATATTAACGTTTGCGATGTTCACCGTGGCGGTATTGTTCGTGGCGAGTAGGACAACGAAGCCAACCACGAGTCCGATGAAGACCACCGAAACAGTTATTTGGCGCCAAAATTTTTTTAACACTTGCATGAATAGGTCACCAACTAAATTTAGTAATTGCGTTCTTCAGAATACTTTACCCAGTATACCAAAAAAATGATTTTTCGGCGGTAATTGCCATTATTTTACGAGCATCAGTTGACATTTCGGCGGTTTTCGTGTAGTTTTAATCGTAAGTTAATAAATCGACCGCAGAGAAAGTAAGAGCATTGTGCAACGCGTTAACCAGAGACCGGTAGTGCTGAGAATTCCGGATTGCGAGCAATGAGGAGACGCTTTTGAGGTGAACGGAACGTTCCGCCTGTGATTACAGACGTTATCAGATAGTACTCATAAAGGTGGTACCGCGCTAAAAGCGCCCTTGATTATATTCAGGGGCGTTTTTTTTGTCGATTTGATTAGAAGGAGGAAGTAACTAATGAGATACCAACGGCCAAAGGGCACCGCAGATATTTTACCCGGTGATAGTGAAAAGTGGCAGTACGTTGAACAAACGGCTCGCGACTTATTTAAGACCTATCAATTTAAAGAAATTCGCACGCCAATGTTTGAAAACTTTGAAGTTTTCTCACGTTCGGCTGGTGACACGTCCGATATCGTGACTAAGGAAATGTACGATTTTCACGACAAGGGCGACCGGCACGTGACGCTCCGGCCAGAAGGTACGGCTGGCGTTGTCCGGGCTTTCGTGGAAAATAAATTATACGGTCCACAAGTTTTAAAACCTTATAAGGTTTACTACATGGGACCAATGTTCCGTTACGAACGGCCCCAATCAGGTCGGCTCCGTGAATTTCACCAATTAGGTGTGGAAGCTTTTGGGAGTGAAAGTGCCGCGTTAGACGTTGAAGTCATTGCGATGGGTTATAACCTACTTAAAAAGTTTGGCCTGAACGATTTAAAACTGGCCATCAATACGTTGGGTGATCAGCAAACGCGGGATGATTACCGGCAAGCACTGATCGATTACTTGGAACCACACTTTGAAGAATTGAGTGATGATTCTAAGGAACGGTTACACAAGAACCCATTGCGAGTCTTAGATAGTAAGGCGCCAGAAGACCAGAAGTTTGTGGCGGATGCGCCTTCAATTCTGGATTACTTAACGCCAGAAGCTAAGGACCACTTTGACCAAGCGAAGGCTTACTTGGAAGCTTTGGATATTCCTTATGAAGTTGACGCGACGATGGTGCGTGGGCTGGATTATTATAACCACACGATTTTTGAAATCATGACGAACTCGAAGTCACTTGGTCAAGGCTACACGACGATTTGTGCCGGTGGCCGTTACAATGGGTTAGTTAAAGAACTCGGTGGCCCCGAAGTATCCGGTGTCGGGTTTGGTCTTGGGGTTGAACGGCTATTGGTCTTGATGGACGCTGAAAACGTCACCGTCCCAACGGATGATTCGTTGGACGTTTACGTTGTTGGGATTGGTGAAACCGCTAGTGCCACGACCCTTAAGTTGGTTCAAGCTGTCCGGGGAGCCGGTTTTACGGCTGAACGGGATTACTTGGATCGTAAACCGAAAGCACAATTCAAGAGTGCTGACCGTTTGAATGCGCGCTATACGATGACGGTTGGTGAAACCGAAATGGCTGATCAAGTCGTAAATATGAAGGAAATGGCAACTGGTGAAGAACGCCAAGTTGCCATGGCCGATATTTTTAACCATGTTGATCAAATTTTAACTAGCAAATAAGGAGGAATTTTTAATGAAAAGAACGACTTATGCGGGCCTAGTTAATGAAGATTATTTAGGTCAAGAAGTCACTTTACAAGGCTGGGTACAAAAACGCCGGGACCTTGGGAGCCTGATCTTTATTGATTTACGGGACCGTGAAGGCATCGTCCAATTAGTTTTTAGTCAAGAATTTTCACAGGACGCCTTGGACGTTGCGGATCAATTACGTAGCGAATACGTGATTGAAGTTCAAGGAAAAGTGGTTGACCGAAACGCCGATGCAATCAATGATCGGATGAAGACTGGTAAGGTGGAAGTTGAAATCCACTCGGCTAAAATCTTAAACAAGGCCAAAACCCCACCATTTTACATTCAAGATAACATCAACGTTTCAGACGAATTACGGTTGAAGTACCGTTACTTAGACTTACGTCGGCCTGAAATGCAACGCGGCTTGAAGATTCGTAATGGAATCACTAAGGCAGCGCACCGTTACTTTGACGATAACGAATTTTACGATATTGAAACGCCATTTTTGACAAAATCAACACCAGAAGGGGCCCGGGACTACTTAGTACCATCACGGATCTACCAAGGTCACTTCTACGCGTTACCACAATCACCACAACTCTTTAAGCAGTTATTAATGGGTGCCGGTTTCGACCGTTACTACCAGATTGCCCGTTGTTTTCGTGATGAAGACTTACGTGGAGACCGTCAACCTGAATTTACGCAGATTGATATGGAAACGTCCTTCTTGACGGCCGAAGAAATTCAGTCGTATACGGAAGGGTTAATCCAAAAAGTCATGAAAGACGTTAAGGGGATTGACATTAAGGCACCATTCAAACGGATCACGTGGCAAGAATCCATGGACCGCTTTGGTTCTGAAAAACCTGACATTCGTTTCGGGATGGAATTAAAGGACATGGCGGATGCCGTTAAGAACGCTGGCTTTAAGGTCTTTGACAGCGCCCTCGAGGCTGGTGGCCAAGTTAAAGCCATCGCTGTACCAGGTGGTGCTGACAAGTACTCCCGTAAACAGATCGATGCCTACACGGAATACGTAAAGCGCTTTGGTGCAAAGGGCTTAGCCTGGATGAAAGTTACCGAAGACGGCTTTAGTGGTCCGGTCGCAAAATTCTTTAAGAATGATGGCGACTTTGAAGCCATTACGACGGCGGCCGAAGCTAAAGCGGGTGACTTGTTGCTATTCGCTGCGGACAAGTTCAAAGTCGTTGCGGACACCCTTGGTTACTTGCGGAAAGCCATTGCCAAGGAATTAGACTTGATTGACGAAAATCAATACGCCTACTTATGGGTCGTTGACTGGCCACTCTTTGAATACGATGAAGGGATCGAACGTTGGGTACCAGCGCACCATCCATTCACGATGCCAAATGAAGAAGATGTTCACTACTTAAACAAAGGTGAAGATCCTCATAAAGCACACGCACAGTCTTACGACATCATCCTGAACGGTTACGAATTAGGTGGTGGGTCAATCCGGATCCATACCCGTGAATTGCAAGAGAAGATGTTCAAGGCGCTTAACTTCACTAAGGAACGTGCACAAGAACAGTTTGGTTTCTTACTAGATGCTTTAGACATGGGCTTTCCACCGCATGGCGGTTTAGCAATCGGGTTAGACCGTTTCGCAATGTTGTTATCTGGTAATGACAACATTCGTGAAGTGATTGCCTTCCCTAAGAACTCCAAGGCTTCCGAACCGATGACGAACGCACCGGCAACGGTTTCCGACCAACAATTGGCCGACTTGGATCTTCTGATTACGAAACAACCAGACGAAGAGACTCAAGACTAAGTTATTTCAACGAAAGAACGTCCAATCCAGCGATTGGACGTTCTTTTTGGTTAGTGTTAAATTTATATTAAAACTTAATTGGAGGAATCTTAATGGAAACAGCGATTTTTGCGGGCGGGTGCTTCTGGTGCATGGTGAAGCCGTTCGATCAGCTAGCTGGGATTGAGCGGGTCGTTTCGGGTTATACTGGCGGCCACACGGAGAACCCCACTTATCAGCAAGTAAAGGCGCACACGACGGGCCATACTGAAGCGGTTAAAATTACGTTTGACCCTGAAGTAATCAGTTACGCGCAATTGGTCGAGATTTATTGGCATCAGACTGACCCAACCGATGCGATGGGTCAATTTCAAGACCGGGGTGATAACTATCGTCCGGTCATCTTTGTTAACAGTCCGGCCCAACGTCAGGTTGCTGAAGCCTCAAAAGCAGCGTTGCAAGCGAGTGAGCGCTTTGAACAGCCAATCGTGACGACCATTGAAGACGCGGGACCGTTTTATCCGGCCGAAGCGGAACATCAACAGTTTTATAAAAATAATCCGGTCGTCTTTGCTGAACAAGAAGCGGGTGGTCGGGCTGACTTTGTGGCTAAAAAGTGGGCGGCAACGCCGAAGGTTGATTAATAAGATGTGGATTTGCTGAGAACTGTGAGACTTCTGGTAGAAAATTGTAAAACCGCGTCAGTTAGCGGTTAAGCGTGTTACAATAGCGAAAGCAAAAACGTAAAGGAGTACTCAATTCATGGATGATTTTCAGCAGTTATCCAAGCATCATCGTGACGTGGTCAAGGCGTCAACGGCCTTCATCTACGCCATCCTAGTGTCTATCGCAATGAATTACTTTTGGACACCAGGGCACATTTATTCATCCGGGATTACCGGTTTAGCCCAACTGTTTAATAGTTTAATGTCCAAATTCTTACCATTTGAACTGTCAACCGCGGCACTGTTGTTCCTGTTAAACGTGCCAATGTTTATTATCGCGTGGCGTTCAATCGGTCATCGGTTTACGATGTATACGTTTTTAGCCGTTGCCTTGTCTAGTATTATGATTAAGGTGATCGCGCCAGTTGGTTTGACACATGACCCAATCATCTGTGCGATTTTCGGGGGTGCCGTGAACGGTTTTGGGACCGGGACCGCACTTAAAAATGGCATTTCGACCGGTGGACTGGATATTATCGGGATCGTCTTGCGCCGGAAGACGGGCCGCAGTATTGGGACCATTAATATGGCGTTTAATTCAATCATTATCGTGGCGGCCGGATTCGTTTATGGCTGGCCATACGCGTTTTATTCCGCCTTGGGCCTCTTTGTGAACGGTCGGGTCATTGATATGACTTATACGCGCCAGCAGAAAATGCAGGTGATGATCATTACGAGTCGACCGAAGACGGTGATCGATAGCGTGCAGAACCGGATTCGCCGTGGGGTGACCATTGTGCATAATGCTGAGGGTGCTTACCAACATGACGATAAGACGATTCTTTTTACAGTGATTACGCGTTATGAGATGCCGGAATTGAAGGCTGCAATGGCAGAGTCAGATCCACACGCCTTTGTCAGCATTTCGGATACGGTTAAGATTTTGGGTCACTTTTACGAGCCTAAACCATAGAGCATTGCAATTAATTGAGATATTATTAATAACGGGACTAGTAGCAGAAGGCTACGGTCCCGTTATTTTTGGGTATAACAATTAAATTTATCAAATGTAAATTAATTATTAAACAACGATAAAGTAATTCATGTTTAGAACGGTTGCAAAAGTAAAATATGATATAATCAATTGTTGGATTTGACAGTGTGAAAGGGTGGCCGGTTTGAAAAAAGAAATCTATGTCTGGCTAATTAGAATTGTTTCGTGGTTAGCGCACTTTAAGACATCGAACCACGTCATTTATTTAATGAGTTTCGCGGATAACCTTGATTTTATTCGACAACTGAATAAACGGGTGGACAATCGGTTGACGGTTTACTATTTGCCGTCTGCGCAGTCGGGCGCGGTCAAGCTTGTAAGGGATGGCATCGCAACGAAGGCTTTTCATGATTCACTGGGGTTCATATTTACTGGCATTCCAGTGTTGACGCGCGCAGCGGACTTGTACGTCGATAACTACTACGCTTTTACGGCGGGAGTCTACCGGCACCGTCATCAGCGGGTGATTCAACTATGGCACGCTGGCGGGGCCGTCAAGGCGTTTGGTTGGGGTGACCCGCAAACTTCTGAACGGTCGGCCAGTGATCAGCGTCGTTTTCAAGCCGTTTATAATCACATTACGGACTTTGTCGTTGGTTCTGATAAAATGGGCCAAGTTTTTGCGGACAGTTATCACGTACCAGTGAGCCGAATGCAAACGTTGGGTTATCCACGCTCAGACCGTTACCGACAAACTGGGTGGATTGCGGCCACCCGAACAGCAATTTATGAGCAGCACCCTGAATTGAAGGGCTGTGAGTTGATCTTGTACGCCCCAACTTATCGGGCGGGGGTCCGATTTGACTTGCCAACGGATTTTAAGTACCTTCACTTGGCACCTAATCAACGGCTGGTCGTGAAGTTACACCCGCACTTAGCTGAGCAAGCAGCGGCGTTACGGGCACAATATCCGGACCTGATAACGGCGGTGCCAGAATTTAGCACCGATGAGTTGTTAACGGTCACCAATACGTTAATTAGTGACTATTCGTCCGTTATTTTTGACTATGCGCTCTTGCCAAATTGCCAGAAAATGGTATTCTATGTTTTTGACTGGCAAAGTTTCAATCAAGCGGTCGGGCTGCAGGCGGATTTCAAAGCCTGGGCGCCGGGACCGATGGTGACAACGATGGCTGCGCTGAATGACGAGTTAGCAGCACCCGCCGTAGCACCGCGGGTCGCAGCGTTTAATCAGCTGTGGAACACGTATAATGACGGTCACGCGACTGAGCGGACTTTAGCTTACTTTTATCCAAAATAAACTAGTTATGTCACAATGAAAGATAGGGAGTGTCAGTGCCTTGAAAGAGGTCGTATCAATTATTAAGGAACAATTCCAGAATTGGGGCATCATTTGGCGGATCTCCAACTATGAAGATCAAGCTAGCTATCAAAACCATTACTTGGGATTGGCCTGGGAATATTTATACCCGTTAATTCAAATCGGGATTTACTGGATCGTCTTTAGTGGTGGCTTTAAAAAAGGTAGTAATCTTGATGGTGTGTCCTATTTAATGTGGATGGTTATTGGGATTACCCCTTGGTTCTTCATGAACCGGGCAATCTTGGACGGTTCTAAGAGTATCTACCAGCGAGTCAACATGGTGTCTAAAATGAAGTTTCCGGTTTCGGTATTACCTTCGATTCGGATTATTGGTAATTTAAACTCCTTCTGGACGATGCTGGTGTTTTCAATTGCACTGGGCTTCTTTAACGGCGTTTACCCAGCTGTGCAGTGGTTGCAATGGATCTACTACTTCATTTGTATGATGGCGCTGATGTTTGCGCTTAGCATCTTTAATTCAACCGTTTCCGTGTTAGTCCGGGATTGGCAAATCTTATTGCAATCCTTAATGCGGATGCTGTTCTACTTGTCAGGTGTTTTGTTCAACTTCCAAACAACTGGTTTTCCAGCGCCATTTGTCCGAATCTTACAGTTAAACCCGTTCTTCTACGTGATCAACGGATTTCGGAACTCGATGTTCCACCAAGGGTCAGACAGTTACATGTGGAGTCAGCCGATTTTAACCCTGATTTTCTGGGGCGTCGTGCTCTTCTTCTTGTTAGTTGGGTCGCACCTGCACTACAAGTTCCGTTCCCGTTTCGTCGATATGATTTAATTTTAAAAATATAATGGTTGCGTCGGGTAATGCCGAAGTAACCATTTTTTTGTATAATGAAATAGGCGTACTATTTAGTTGGGTACCGGGTTGATTTGGCAATTAGACCAGTGCAATTTTAATCATAAGTGAAGGATGGGATGTTATGTTACGACTTGGATCACACGTATCAATGAAAGCACCAAAGATGTTGCTGGGTTCCGCGGAAGAAGCGGCCAGTTACGGAGCGAACACCTTTATGATTTATACGGGCGCACCGCAAAATACGCGCCGGAAACCAATCGATGAATTAAACATTGCCGCGGCGCAACCGGTTATCGCGGCCAATGATTTGCAACAGATTGTGGTTCACGCGCCGTACATTGTGAACCTTGGTAATACGACCAAGCCCGGGTATTTTGAGTTTGCAACGGACTTCTTGTATCATGAAATCGAGCGGGCTGAAGCGGTTGGGGCGACCCAATTAACCTTGCATCCCGGCGCTCACGTTGGTGCGGGTGCCGACGTTGCCATTGCCCAAATCGTGAAGGGCTTAAATGAAGTGATTCGCCCTGATCAAAAGATTCAAATTGCCATTGAAACGATGGCGGGCAAAGGGACTGAAGTTGGCCGGACGTTTGAAGAAATTGCAGCCATGATCGACGGGGTCACGTACAATGAAAAACTGTCGGTAACGTTTGATACGTGTCATACGAGTGATGCGGGCTATGACATTAAAAATGATTTTGACGGGGTCTTAAATGAGTTTGATCACGTGATTGGGCTGGACCGCTTAAAGGTTGTTCATTTGAACGATTCCAAGAATCCCCAGGGCGCCCATAAGGACCGCCATACGAATATTGGAATGGGGACCATTGGCTTTGACGCCTTGAACTACGTTTGTCACCACCCACAACTAGATAATATTAGTAAAATTTTGGAAACGCCGTACGTTGGCGAGGACAAGAAGCACCAACACGCTCCTTATAAGTATGAAATTGCCATGCTACGGGCTGGTCAATTCAATAAAAACTTACTTGATGACGTTGAAAATGAGCGGTAAAACATACTAGTAGTCAAGTTGATTTGTCATCTGATCCGGTCGTCACTGATGACATGCGGTCGTGGGACCGGGTCAAGCCTGAGAAGCGTCTTGCCCCTCGCCCGGAACGATTGCAAAAATCGCAATTGTCCCGGACCGTCCGTGGTCTAAGACCGGAAAAATTCACCGGTCAAAGGCCACCTTCACGACCGATGCCATCAGTGACAACCTTTGATTGCACAGTGATATAATGGGTGGATTTGAGCGGAGTCGATGTTCTCAATCGTAGTGTGGCCGGAAACATTCCTTCACAGGTACCAATCCTACTCGACGAAGCGGATAAACGGTAATTTAAGGCCTTTCAATTTTTAGGCATGATAATGTTAAAAGCAAGTTAAATAGACGTTCTGGCTAAACGAGGTCAGAGCGTTTTTTGTATGGCCTCACTGTTAGCCCGCGTAGTGACGGTGACAGCTTAAAAAATGATTATTAAATTAATTTGAAAAAAGCTTCAAATTTTTCCTTGCCTTGCAGTAGCTTCAAGGGGCTAAACTGCACTTATTCACTTAAAGACAAGGAGCATGACATGACAAAAAACAAACGTTTTGACTGGATTCTATTAATTATTCTATTTAGCTACTTTATGATTTTGCTGGATAATTCGATTATCTTTACGGTGACGGTGAAAATCGCCCAGGAATTGCGACTGAACCAGCAGACCCTGTCCTGGGTCAGCAGTGCGTATTCGTTGACCTTCGGTGGGTTCCTGCTGCTTGGCGGTCGCGCTGGGGACTTGTTTGGTCGCCGCCGAGTTTTTGAAATTGGCTTGGTTATCTTTGGGCTAGGTTCCCTGATCGTGGGGTTAGCGTTCAACGCCCCGATGATTATTGCCGCCCGTGCTTTTCAGGGGATTGGTTCAGCCATTTTAGCACCCACAACGCTGGCTATTTTAATGGATACTTATGAGGGCCCGGCCCGGGTTCGCGCGATTGCTTATTATGGTGCAATGGCGGGGATTGGTGCTAGTGTGAGTTTAGTAATTGGTGGCATTTTTGCTAGTTTACTAACTTGGCGGGTCGGCTTTTTCATCAACGTGCCCATCAGTATTTGGATGCTTTACTTGGCGATTCGTCATTTGAAGGCCGACCATGGTCAAGCTGATGGCAAACTCGACTGGGTTGGTACGATTACGTCGCTTATTGGGATGAGCGCCCTAGTTTATAGTATTGTTGGGACTTGGGCGAAGCTGCCAGCCTTAGTTTTAGCCGTTGTGATGTTAACGGGGTTCATTTATCAGGAATGGAAAACGGCGCAACCAATTATGCCGTTACGATTGTTTGCAGACCGTGAACGGGTTGGAGCGTATCTCGGCCGGTTCCTGTATTTGGGCGCGATGTTGGGCTTTTGGTTCATTACGCCGCAATTGATGCAAAATCAATTAGGTTTTAGCGCTTTGATGGCGGGCGTTGCCTTCTTCCCGTTAACCATTGTGAACTTCATTGTGGCGTTGCAAGTCGCGCGCTTGACGGCTAAATGGGGGAACGGTGGTTTACTGGTGACTGGAATTGGTCTGACATTGTTAGGGATGTTCTGGCTGAGCTTCTTTGCGCCGAGCATTGGCTACTGGGTGGGAATTGCGTTGCCGATGGTCGTTATTGGGGTTGGCCAAGGCTTAGCACTTAGCCCGTTCACCGCAGCTGGTGTTGCGCATACTCAGGGGGCCGATGCTGGGGCGGCTTCTGGCGTGGTCAACGTGATGCACCAAATTGGTGGCTCAGTGGGCTTGTCGATTTTAGTTGCGGTTCAGAATATGACTAATAATTCGGTACTTGGTTTTAGAAACGCCATTTTAACCGGATCAGGATTATTGCTCTTGGCTTTGTTGGCCGCAATTTTCTTAATTGTTCCGGGGGAAAGAAAATAATCCTTGCCTTAATGTAACTGCAAGGTAGTAGGGTAAGCGTATGTTGATAATGAATGCGGGTGATTATAATGGAAAATGAATTAATTAAGGTATATCGAAACTATAATATGGCACTAGCGGCAGACGACGTTGAACAACTCGACCAACTGTTAGCCCCACAATTTACACTGACGCACATGACTGGCTACGTTCAGCCACGAGCGGAATGGCTTGGCGAAATCAAACAAGGTCAGATGGCTTACTTTGACTCACAAGAAGAGCACGTCACCGTTGATAAGCTGAGTGATGGTTGGCAAGTTACTGGTGAAAACCGGGTGACGGCTTCGATCCATGGAAGTACCCGGCATGCTTGGCCGCTGAAAACGGTCATGTCGATTCAACGGTTGGCGGGTCAATTACAGATTACCGCCGCGGTTGTGACAACGTATTAGAAGACAGGTTCATTTTGATACGAAAGATTAGAAATAAAACTAACTTTAAAGAAGAAGGACAAAAAAATGAAAAATATTTTAATTATTGGAGCGACTGGTTCCGTTGGTTCAACGACACGCGACTATTTTTTGGCAAATAGTGCGGATCAATTAACTTTATTTGCGCGTCACACGAATCGCATTAACGCTCAGCAGGATCGGGAAACGGTGATTCAAGGTGATGTCACCAATGTTGACCAATTAGCAGCTGCGATGGCTGGGCAAGATGTCGTTTTTGCCGCATTGAGTGGCAATTTAAAGGCGATGGCGGAAAGCATTATTGCAGCGATGCATCAATCCCAAGTAAAGCGACTGATCTTCATTACTTCCATGGGAATTTACAATGAAATTCCGGCTTACTTAGGGGCGGATGGTAACGTGGCTAGCAACCCGATGTTGCGTGGTTACCGGGCGGCTGCGGACGTTATCGAGGCGTCTGACTTAGACTATACGATTGTGCGGCCAGGCTGGTTTGACAACGGCGGCGACGATTATGAAGTGACGCAAAAGGGTGAACCGTTTGGCGGGCATAACGTCTCACGCCGAGCCATTGCTGACTTAGTGATGCACGCCGCGGATGACGACGACTATCTTAAAGCGAGTGTCGGGATTAACCGGCCGGAATAAGGAATGTAAGTGCGTTGACGTAAGCAGGATCAGCGCACTTTTTTGCGGTATGGCTTAGTTGGTAAGCTAGACGAACGTTTTTAATATTTGGCTAGCAAAAAAGCGGCCTGAATTTTTTCAGACCACTTTGAGTGATAGTTTAAATTGTTATTGGTCCGCGTCCGAATTGCCGAGGCTTTCTGTAATGAGGGTCGCGGTCTCTTCGATTGATTTGTTGGCCACGTTAATGACTAAGCAACCAATTTTCTTGAAGATATTATCGGCATAAGCCAATTCGGCTTTGATCTTATCCGTGTTGGAATACATGGTGTCGGGGTCTAGGCCGTATTGAACCATCCGTTGCCGCCGAATCGTGTTGAGCTTTTCAGGATCGTTGGTTAGACCAAAGATCTTTTTAGGATCAACTTTCCAAATCTCGTCAGGAATCTGGGCCTTAGGAACTAGTGGCAAGTTGGCCACTTTTAAGTTGCGGTTTGCTAAGTACAATGATAATGGAGTCTTGGACGTCCGTGAGACTCCTAATAAGACGACATCGGCTTCTAAAAAGCCAGTGGGATTCTTACCATCATCATAGGTGACGGCGAATTCAATGGCGTTGATTCGATCAAAGTAATTCGTGTTTAACGCGTGCACCGTCCCAGGGTGGTTTGATGGTTGGACGTGGGTGATTCCTGAGAAAGTATCCAATGCGGGGGTCATCACGTCGTAGTATGGTAACGAATGGGATTCACAGAATTGATTGACGGTTTGGCTAAGGTTCCGGTCAACAAAGGTATGAAAAATCGCCGCGTGATTTTTTTCAGCTTGGACCAAAACGGTCTGCAATAAGGATTTTGTCCGAACAAACGGAAAGCGTTGATAACGGATTTCGTACTCGGAAAATTGTGCGGCAGCAGCCTGAGCGACACCATGGGCCGTTTCACCGACGGAATCGGAGATAATATAAATTTTAATTTCTGACATAAAATTAACCTCATTTCGGTTCGATAATGTCTTCAGTGTAGCATAGCGCCGGGCTTATGAAAACGATTTACTGTCCGAATTAATAGACTTATTAACGATTATTTGTCAGAATTCTAAAACTTTTGTTGACGCCCTATTTTGATTTATGTATAATTTACTAGAACAGTTGCGTTATGTAAGTATGCATAATTTGACGGTTACTTTTTAAGCTCGGAGGGAGGGAATTTAACATGGCAAAAACAGTCGTTCGTAAAAACGAATCTCTTGATGATGCTCTTCGTCGCTTTAAACGTACCGTTTCAAAAAGTGGTACTTTACAAGAATACCGCAAACGGGAATTCTACGAAAAACCAAGTGTGAAGAAGAAGTTAAAGTCTGAAGCAGCTCGTAAGCGCAAGAACCGTCGTCGTTTCAAGTAATTTAGTAGGTGACTACTAAGTTTAACTTGCGATGAGGAGGGCAACCAATGAGTCTTACAGATGAACTCAATGGTGATCTTAAAGCTGCGATGAAGGCACGCGACAAGCAAAGCCTAAGTGTTTTGCGGATGCTCAAGGCTGCGTTGATGAATGAAAAGATCAACGTGGGTCGCGATTTAACGGCCGAAGAAGAGGTTAGCGTGATTTCACGCGAACTGAAACAACGGCGTGAATCATTAAGCGAATTCGAGAGTGCTAATCGTCAAGATTTAGTTGACGGTGTTAAAGCTGAAATTGCAATCGTTGAGAAGTACATGCCTAAACAATTGTCGGACGAAGAAGTTCGTCAAGTGGTGGCTGATGCCATTCAACAAATCGGAGCAACCGGTAAAGGGGACTTCGGTAAGGTGATGGGCGCAGTCATGCCTAAGCTGAAAGGCAAGGCTGATGGCAAACTGATCAACCAAACAGTTAAATCATTATTGAATTAACGGTTAAGCCGGGGAAGTGATTCCTCGGCTTTTTGTGTCCCGTTAATTGGGATTGACAGGCGGGCGGTCGTGCTGGTAGGTGGTGCATTTTTATGCTATGATTAGTTAACAAATACCCGTTTAAACGGCGTGGTTATGCTAACGGGTACCATTAGTGATAATGGCAACTAAATCTGTTTATAAAGGGGTTCACGTTTTTGACCGAAAACTCAAAATATGAACAAAAATTTCTAATTGCTGATCCAGTACAGTCAGTTGCACTGTTAGGCCCAGAAGATGCGCACTTAGCCCTTCTAGAAGATGGCCTACACGTTAATTTACACGTGTTCGGTGACCAAATGACGATCAGCGGTGATGATGAAGCGGCCGTTCATAATACGCAAGCAGTCTTAGATAATTTAACTAGTTTGATTAAGCAAGGCATCCAAATTGGGGCACCCGATGTGATTAGCGCCATTAAGATGGTTAACCGGGGTACTTTGGACTATTTTAAGGACTTGTATTCGGAGACCTTGATTAAAGATAACCGGGGTCGTCCGATTCGGGTAAAGAACTTTGGTCAGCGGCAGTATGTTCAAGCCGTTGATAAGAGTGACATTACCTTTGGGATTGGCCCTGCTGGGACTGGTAAGACGTACTTAGCCGTGGTAATGGCGATTGCTGCCTTAAAACGCGGTGACGTGGAAAAGTTGATCTTGACCCGTCCAGCAGTTGAGGCTGGTGAAAGCTTGGGCTTTTTACCTGGTGATTTAAAAGAAAAAGTTGATCCGTACTTACGGCCAATTTACGATGCGCTTTATGACATCTACGGAGCCGAACACACCCAACGGTTGATGGACCGCGGTGTGATTGAAATTGCACCATTGGCTTACATGCGTGGTCGGACGTTGGATCACGCCTTCGTGATTTTGGACGAAGCTCAAAATACGACGAATGCGCAAATGAAAATGTTTTTGACCCGGTTAGGGTTTGGCGCCAAGATGATTGTTAACGGTGATATTTCACAAATTGATTTGCCGCGTAATACGACTAGCGGTTTGATTCAAGCTGAACGCATCTTAGGCGGTATTAGTAACGTTTCATTCGTTAAGTTTACGGCGGATGACGTGGTTAGAAATCCAGTTGTAGCCAAAATTATTACGGCTTACGATAAGGTGGAACAAAAGTAAACGGAGGAATTATGGATTTAGAATTATATGATCAAACAACGCAAGGTGCGACGCCTGAACAATTAAAACTCGTTCGGGATTTGATTGATCTTGCGGGTCAGACGTTGAAATTAAAAGATGACACCGAGGTATCGGTGACGTTGATGAATAACGATGCCATTCAAAAAATTAACGAACAGTACCGGGGGGTCGACCGTCCAACCGACGTCATTAGTTTTGCAATGAGTGACGACGAAGATGACGATCCAATCATCATGGATCCGGAATTAGCTGCGGAACTCCCATTGAATTTGGGGGACATTATGATCTCGGTCGATAAGGTTGCTGAACAGGCGGCCTTTCTCGACCATTCGCAAGCCCGGGAACTCGGTTATTTAGTGGTGCATGGTTTTCTTCATTTGAATGGGTATGACCATTTAAAGCCGGCAGATGAAACCGAAATGTTCGGTCTGCAACGGCAAATTCTGGATGCTTATGGCCTCAAAAAATAGACCTGACCGGCTACAAGTCGGTAAAAACCATTCATTTTGGCAATCGTGGTTACATGCCTGGAACGGGCTTAAGACGGTTGTTGTTGAGGAACGCAATATGCGAACGCACTTAGTGTTAGGCGCAATTGCGTTGCTTTGCGGTTGGTGGGTCGGCCTAGACGCAAATCAGTGGCTTTGGTTATCCCTGGCAATTTTTATGGTGATGTTATGTGAGATCAATAACACTATCGCTGAAAATATTTGTGACTTAATCACGGGACCGCACTACCAGCCGTTAGCTAAAAAGGTGAAAGACATCGCAGCTGGTGCGGTTGTTTTTGCGGCGGCTTTTGCGGTGATCGTTGGTCTAATTCTATTTGTTCCCAAACTCTGGCCACTAGTAATGGCATGGTTGTAGAAAGGAAAATTTTATGGCAGAAAATACTGCATTTCATTCCGGCTTCGTGGCGATTATTGGTCGTCCCAATGTCGGTAAATCAACACTATTAAATCGAATCGTTGGTCAAAAAGTGGCCATTATGTCTGACAAGGCGCAAACGACGCGTAACCGAATTCAAGGAATCTATACGACGAGTGATACTCAGATGGTCTTTATTGATACACCTGGGATTCACAAGCCACACAGTCGGCTAGGTGACTTTATGGTTAAGTCAGCCTTGTCAACGCTTGGCGAAGTTGACGCGGTGATGTTTATGATCAACGCGGATGAACGCCGCGGTGCGGGTGATAACTTCATCATCGACCGGTTGAAAAACGTTAAGAAACCAATTTACTTAGTTATCAATAAGATTGATCAGGTCCATCCTGACCACTTGTTAGAGATCATGGATCAGTATAAGGATGCGTTACCTTGGAAAGACGTTTATCCAATTTCCGCATTAGAAGGAAATAACGTCGATGAATTGGTTGAAACGCTAAAAGAACGGTTACCGGAAGGACCGCAATACTACCCATCAGATCAGATTACGGATCACCCAGAACGGTTTATTATTTCTGAATTGATTCGCGAAAAGGTCTTGGAATTGACGCGGCAGGAAGTTCCGCATTCAACAGCAGTCGTCATTGACTCGATCAAGCGCCAAGATGAAGAAAAGATCCACGTCCAAGCCACGATCATTATTGAACGGTCTTCGCAGAAGGGGATTATCATCGGTAAGGGTGGTAGTATGCTGAAACGAATCGGTTCAATGGCTCGTAAGGATATTGAGCACCTACTTGGTGACAAGGTCTACCTAGAACTGTGGGTCAAAGTACAGGAAAACTGGAAGGATCGGCAAGACTTACTAGCCAGCTATGGTTACCGGTCTGACGATTATTAATAAGTAGCAGGTGAGTAAATGGCCCAACAAATGATTACCAACTTTAACGGTATTCTACTGTTTCGGCGTGACTACCGGGAACGCGATATGTTGATCAAGTTTTTGACCGCGGAATACGGTAAGAAGATGTTTTTCATTCGGGGTGCCCGGCGACGGGGATTCAAAATGGCCGCGGAGTTACTGCCGTTTACCATGGGTGAATACGTTGGTGACCTACGTGACGGGCTGTCGTTCATTAACAGCGTTAAATCTGTTCAGTATTTTGAAAATATTAGTCAAGATATTGCGTTAAACGCCTACGCAACCTACGTCATGAACTTATTAGACGTTGCTTACCCGGATAATCAGCCGGTGGGTCGGTGGTATCAACAACTAACTAGTGCGTTACAGTTGATCGACCAAAACGTCGCCCCCGCGTTAGTTGCTAACGTTGTCGAAATCCAAATGCTTGGCGCGTTTGGGGTTGCACCGGAACTTCGCGGGTGTACGGTTTGTGGTCGGACCGACTTACCGTTTGATTTTTCGGAAAGTTACGGCGGGTTGCTCTGCCAGCAGCACTGGCACTTAGACCCGCACCGGTTACGTGCTAGCCAGGCAGCAATTTTCTATTTGCGACAATTTTCAGTCTTGGATTTGGCGAAAGTTCACTCGATCAAGGTGAAGCCGAATACTGCGGCTGAGTTGCGGCGAATTCTAGATGAAATTTATAATAATTCAGTTGGATTGCGGCTAAAGTCCAAGCGGTTTATTGATCAAATGGGTAGCTGGTATCAGCCGCTCAAACCGCGTGATGAAGATTGACAAAGCCTACGTCATCGGCTATGATTATGGAGAACTGAATAGTTAAGTGTTGATGAGAGAAAGTGAATTAGTTGGAACTTACAGTGAGGTCACGCCGGTGAAAAGTGACCAGTTGGACTAATTGATTGGCGCTCTCGGAGCTTTGTAAACATTAATCAAGCTGCTGAGGTTACTCAGAAGTAGGGTGGAACCGCGAAATCAATCGTCCCTATGTCGTTTTTTGAAACGGCAGGGGACTTTTTTTGTGGCTTTAACCATTCAGTCACTAATTTTGGGAGGAAAACCATGAGCAAAAAATTATCAGTGCAAGAGATCATTTTGACTTTGCAAAAGTTTTGGTCAGACCAAGGTTGCATGTTGATGCAGTCTTACGATACTGAGAAGGGTGCTGGGACGATGAGTCCGTACACTTTCTTACGGGCAATTGGACCAGAACCTTGGAACGCAGCTTACGTTGAACCATCACGGCGACCAGCCGATGGACGCTATGGTGAAAATCCAAACCGGTTATACCAACATCATCAATTCCAAGTTGTGATGAAGCCATCGCCTGAAAACATTCAAGACTTGTACTTACAAAGCTTGGAAAAATTAGGGATCAACCCCTTAGAACATGATATTCGATTCGTAGAAGATAACTGGGAAAACCCATCCATGGGTTGTGCCGGTGTTGGTTGGGAAGTTTGGTTAGACGGAATGGAAATCAGCCAATTCACTTACTTCCAACAAGTCGGTGGTTTAGAAGTTGACCCAGTCACTTCCGAAATTACGTACGGCTTGGAACGCCTATCCTCATACATTCAAGATGTTAACTCCGTTTTTGACCTCGAATGGGGCGACGGTGTTAAGTACGGCGATATCTTCTTGGAACCTGAATTTGAAAACTCCAAGTATGCCTTTGAAGACAGCAACGAAGACCTACTATTAATGCTGTTTGATGAATATGAAAAGGAAGCTAAACGTCAAATCAAGAACGGTTTGGTCCACCCAGCTTACGACTATTGCTTGAAGTGTAGCCATACCTTTAACTTGATGGATGCACGTGGGATGGTTTCCGTTACGGAACGGGCCGGTTACTTAGACCGGATTCGGAACATGGCGAAGTCGATTGCTAAGGAATTCGTTGCGCAACGTGAAAAGCGGGGCTTCCCATTATTAAAACATGCACAGGAGGAGACGAAATAATGGCTAAAACTTATTTACTTGAAATCGGTTTGGAAGAAATGCCGGCGCACGTCGTTACACCGAGTGTGTTACAACTTAAAGAGCGAATGGCGAAGTTCTTAAAGGACGAACGCTTAAGTTTTGACGCCATTAAACTGTTTTCGACACCCCGGCGGTTGACCGTTGAAGTTAGCGGTTTAGATGACAAACAAGCAGACGTCAAAAAAGAAGTTCGTGGTCCTGCCAAGAAAATTGCGCAGGATGCGGATGGCAACTGGACTAAGGCGGCCATTGGTTTTTCAAAGGGCCAAGGCGCGTCAACTGATGATATCGTCTTTAAAGACGTTAAGGGGACCCCATACGTCTTCGTTCAAACGTTTACAGCTGGTAAGACGGCCAAAGAAGTCTTAGCTGCCGGCATTAAGGACGTCATCACTAAGATGAACTTCCCAACCATGATGAAGTGGTCAACGTATAGCTTTAAGTACATTCGGCCAGTTCGGTGGTTAGTTTCATTACTTGATGATGAAATCGTGCCAATCCAGATTTTAGATGTCAAGGCGGGGCGGACTAGTCGCGGTCACCGTTTCTTAGGCCACGATGTTGAAATTAAGAACGCAACGGACTACGAAGCCGATTTAGCAAGCGTCTTTGTTGTTGCTGACGCTGATAAGCGTAAAGCGACGATTCGCAAACAAATTGCAGCTTTGGCCGAAGAACACGACTGGCAAATTAAGGTTAACGAAGACTTACTAGAAGAAGTTAATAACTTAGTTGAATACCCAACGGCCTTTGCCGGTGACTTCGATACGAAGTACCTGACGATTCCAGACGAAGTATTGATCACATCAATGCGTGACCACCAACGGTTCTTCTACGTGACGGATGAACAAGACAACTTATTGCCACACTTTGTTTCGGTTCGTAACGGAAATAGTGATCACTTAGAAAACGTTGCTCGTGGGAATCAAAAAGTCTTAACGGCTCGTTTGGAAGACGCCGCCTTCTTCTTCCACGAAGATCAACAACATTCTATTCAGGAATACGTTGAACGGCTTAAAAAGGTTAGTTTCCATGACAAGATTGGGACGATGTACGAAAAGATGCAACGGGTCATGTATATCAGTGGCTACTTAGCTGATCAATTTGGTCTATCAGAGGCCGAAAAGAACCAGTTGCACCGCGCAGCACAAATCTATAAGTTTGACCTTGTTACGGGGATGGTTGGTGAATTCCCAGAATTGCAAGGGGTTATGGGCGAAAAGTACGCTGAACTGAAGGGTGAAAACCCAGCAGTTGGCCAGGCAATTCGTGAACACTACATGCCAATCAGTGCGGACGGTGCGTTACCACAATCAAAGGTTGGGGCCGTTTTAGCCGTTGCGGATAAAATCGATTCAATCAGCAGTTTCTTTGCGGTTGGTTTGACACCAAGTGGTTCCAACGATCCGTTTGCTTTACGTCGCCAGGCCTTTGGGATCGTACGGATCGTGCGTGACCAAGGTTGGGACTTTCCAATTCGTCAATTTGAAGCAGCCATTCAAAAAGAATTGGAAGCTCACGACGCCACTTACAGCTTAGACTTTGCCAAACAAACGACGCCGGTTACGGCATTCTTAACGGACCGGGTCAAGCAATGGTTCAGTAACCAGAAGCTTCGTTATGATATTGTGGATACGGTCGTTAAGGGGAGTCGTCAAGATATTCGGGAGATGTTTAAGGCGGCCGACGTCTTAAATGCGCACCAGAATGATCCGAAGTTTAAGGATACCATTGAAGCTTTCACCCGCTTATTGCGGATTACGGCTAAGGCAGACTTAAGCGTCGAAGACTTGACGGTTGACCCAAGCTTGTTTGAAAATGATGCGGAACAACACCTCTACGATGCCGTTGCTGAGGTTCAAAAGACAGTCACTGCGGATATGGCGATGGAAGATCGCTTTAAAGCTTTAGCAGGTTTGCGGCCATTGATTGTCGATTACTTTGAACAAACGATGGTCATGAGCAAAGATGAAGCGGTTCGTAACAACCACATCAAGCAGTTGTTGATCATTGCAAAGATGGTTAACGTGATGGGCGACCTGAACCAATTAGTCGTTAAATAAAGATTAAGCTTGTATAATAGTAGGAAGTCTCAGGGAAAGTCATCCGTGGGACTTCCTTTTTTTGTGTGATTAGACAGACTTGACAGGAATGTCTAATAAGTGAGACTTATTGTTGCACTGCTGTCAAGCTTGTGGTATTATATATTCTGTAAAAGTTCGCACGTTAATAGTCGCATCCCGGTTGAAGTGGTGCGGCTTTTGATTGTTACGAATTGTTTGGTTGTTTTGTCGGACTTTAGTAAGAAATGGGGTGGCAAAGTGGCCAATCGAATTCCTGAAGATAAGGTTGATCAGGTTCGTTCCGCAGTGAACATTGCGGATTTTATCGGGCAGTATGTGCAACTTAAGAAAGCCGGTAAAAACCTTTTTGGTTTGTGCCCATTTCATGAAGAACGAACCCCTTCTTTTTCGGTTAATGAACAAAAACAAATTTTTCACTGTTTTAGTTGCGGCCGGGGAGGTAACGTCTTTTCGTTCATTATGGACCTAGAGAATTTATCCTTTCCCGAGGCCGTCGCAAAGGTGGCAGATTTTGGACACATTGAGTTGCCAGCCAGTTATACGGCGCAGGCACAAGTCAGTGCGCCCAAAGATCAGCAACAGGCAGATTTACTGAAGCTGTATGCCGATAGTGCAAAGATGTATCAGCATATTTTGGTTAACACTGAGTTGGGAGAACCCGCACTGGATTATCTTCACCAACGTGGTTTAGATGATCAAACCATTGCAACTTTCGGTATTGGGTATGCTCCTAAGAATCAATTATTACTAGATTTCTTTAAGGAACACGATATCGATTACCAGCTTTTACGGCAATCGGGCTTGTTCATTGAGAATCAGGAGGGAAAGTTGCGGGATCGCTTTGTCGATCGAGTGCTCTTTCCTATCAAGGATGCCAGTGGACGGGTCATTGCATTTTCTGGCCGGATTCTAACGAAGTCACCAAATGAGCCCAAGTATTTGAATAGTCCTGAAACGAAGCTGTTTAACAAGCGTGACGTGCTTTTTAATTTTGATTTAGCGCGCGGCGCAATTCGTCAGCGTAAAGCCGTCGTTTTATTTGAAGGTTTTATGGACGTGATTGCGGCTTACCGAGCAGGAATTCAAAACGGCGTTGCTTCCATGGGGACGAGCTTGACTAACGAGCAGATTTACATGTTGGAGCGGGTGACTGACCAGCTTACGATTTGTTATGACAGTGATGTGCCGGGACAAAAGGCGACAGATCGGGCCCTTAAGTTATTGGGCGACAACAGTCGTTTAAACCTGAGCGTGATTCAGATGCCGGACGGGATGGACCCGGACGAATATCTGCGGAACGCTGGGCAAGAAAAGTTCGTGCGGGTGTTTGCGGATGGTAAGCAGACGCCAACGGCTTTTGAAATGACGTATTTACGTCACGACTTAAACTTGCAAAATACGCAGGATCAGTTGACGTATCTTGGGGCTGTCTTGCAACAATTAACGAAGCTGTCTTCGAGTGTGGAACAAGATCTCTATCTAAACCAATTGGTTCAAGAGTTTGGTTTAGATAAGGACGACTTAAAACAGCAGTTACGGTCGCTGATTGGCCAGCAGTCGGTCCAGCAATCATCACGGCAATCACCACCCCCCGCGCCAGCACCGATGACGCCACCGCCAATTGCGGTGACCGGTGAGACGAGTAACAGCGGCCCGCTAAGTCGGGTTGAAAAGGCTGAACGGCTTTTGCTATACCGCTTGTTACATGATCACGACGTGTGGTTACGCGTCATGGCGGTCGCTGGTTTCCACTTCGTACATGATCCGTACCAACAGATTCTGGTGTACGCGGAAGCGTACTTTAAGACACATAATCAGTTTGACCTTGCTAATTTTACTGACTTTATGGCGGATACTAGTCTACAGCCAGTCTTAACTAGCTTGGAATTCATGGATATTGCGAGTGAGTCGTCAAAAGAAGAAGTGGCTGATTTAGTGAATGTCATTATGAATCAACAACCGCTCGTTGAACAAATTAATGGTAAAAAAGCCGAATTAACGGCGGCCAAGCAGATTGGAAATCACGATTTGGTGCAACAATTGACCTTGGCATTGATTGAGTTATACCGGAAACAACAGCAAGTACAGCAAGCTGACAATTTTTAGGAGGCTACTACATGGCAAAATCAAAAGCAACGGCAGCGTACGATAAAGCCGTTAAAGCATTAATTAAGGATTACAAGAAGACTGGTAGTATTAAGTATGACGAACTATCAGATAAGATTGCGGCGCCTTACAAATTAGATGCCAGTGGGATTGATAAATTACTGCAAAAGGTTGAAGACGCTGGGATCAGTGTTGTTGACGAAAAGGGCGAACCAGATGTGCGGGCCGTTAAGAGTGTCAAAAAGGTCAGCAAGAAGGAATTAAGTTCTGCTGGTTCTTCGTCGGGGATTAAGATCAACGACCCTGTTCGGATGTACTTGAAGGAAATTGGTCGCGTTGACCTGTTAACAGCTGACGAAGAAGTTGCGTTGGCTTTGCGGATCGAACAAGGTGATGAATCAGCTAAGCAGGAATTAGCAGAAGCTAACTTACGGTTAGTTGTTTCTATCGCTAAGCGGTACGTTGGCCGTGGGATGCAATTCTTGGACTTGATTCAAGAAGGTAACATGGGGCTAATGAAGGCCGTTGAGAAGTTTGATTATCGCAAGGGGTTCAAGTTCTCAACTTACGCCACTTGGTGGATTCGTCAGGCGATTACGCGTGCGATTGCTGACCAAGCACGGACGATTCGGATTCCGGTTCACATGGTTGAAACGATTAACAAGTTGATCCGGATTCAACGTCAGTTACTTCAAGACTTAGGACGCGAACCTACTCCTGAAGAAATTGGGGCCGAAATGGATATGCCAACGGAAAAAGTTCGTGAAATCTTGAAGATTGCACAAGAACCCGTTTCCTTGGAAACGCCAATTGGTGAAGAGGACGATTCACATTTGGGTGATTTCATTGAAGATCAAGATGCCACTTCACCTGCTGACGCGGCAGCTTACGAATTGCTCAAGGAACAGTTGGAAGGTGTGCTTGACACGCTGACTGACCGTGAGGAAAACGTTTTGCGGTTACGTTTCGGACTAGATGATGGTCGGACACGTACCTTGGAAGAAGTCGGAAAAGTCTTCGGTGTCACCCGTGAACGGATTCGTCAAATCGAAGCCAAGGCTTTACGGAAGTTACGGCACCCATCACGTAGTAAACAATTAAAAGATTTCTTAGAATAGTTTAGTGCTCAAAAAGGGTCTCAATTCACTTACGAATTGGGGCCTTTTTGATTATCAATAATAAATATTTTAATTAAATTGGGACTAGATGGATTCAAAATGGAGGCTTTGTAATTGGCCCAATAAAGTTGAGCACAAGGGAATCACGCGCGTGCTATGACTGGTGTAATGCTTATTTGAGGATAACTTATCTGTGATTAGCGGCGACCTAAATTTAACAATGAAGGCGGAACCAAAGGCCAATTATGAGCTAAGCGACCGTTTGTAGAAACATTGGAATTATGTAATAATAAAAATTGTAACTAAGTTGGTTAGTTCAATAAACTATTGATTTAGGTCATCAATTCGCAATCTTCTTAAAAAAGTTATGCGAATAACTAACTGGTACAACTGATTTTATTTAACTTATGTGACTACGAGCTTTAATTAATTATCGGGACAAATCCAATGATGACGGCAATCACTTCGCATGAATTTTTTAAAAATCGTGCGAACCGGATGACTGGTTTTGTTTTGGCTTGGGTTTTGAATTGATCAAGGAGGAATCAATTGTGGAAGATGTTTTTGATTATGTTTTAGATGTGATGCGTTTAGAACGGTTGCTTAAACGCTTAACGTCTAGTTGGTCTGCTCAAACGGGACTTAGTTTGAATGAATTGCGGATATTATTATATGTTTCTGTATATCCTAATCAGCCAATCGGAAAGGTTGCGCAGTCGCTGGATATTTCAAAAGGGTCGTTAGCGCAGTCGATTGGTGCACTCACACATGATGGGTGGATTCAAAGTGAACCTAGTTTACCCGACCGGCGTTTACGAAACTTGGCACTGACGGACGCTGGTATTCAGCGGGTCGCAGAGATTAAGCAGGGGTTGATTACAACGTTAGATACGCCGACGACGCAATCCTTTACCGAGCACTTAAGTCATTTGAATAAGAACTTATAATTTATAACGACGACCGGCACGGGTGATTCCGTGGCGGTTAATTTTTATAATGAATAAAATAACGGTTGTATTCAATTATAACGAGTACAATTGAATATAGAACTATTTAAATGCTTGAATTGATTGTTGAGGGAAAAATGGAATGCGCTATAATGTAGAACCTTTACGCACTAAACAGGAAATTGATGATTTTCTGTGGGCCGTCGCCCGAACACAACACGGCCAACGTAACCGAATGATTGTGTTACTCGGTATCAACACTGGTCTAAGAATGAGTGATATTTTAAAGTTAAAAGTGGGTCAAGTTCGTAATAAGGATCGAACGATGATTATTGAACAGAAGACTGGCAAGAAGCGGTGGCTGTTTCTTAAAAATTTACGGGGAGAACTTTTTAAGTATACGCGTTATCGTGATGACATGGCGCCACTGTTTCCAAGTGGTCGTGGGAGCGAAGCAATTACCGTCAATGGCGTTTACCGTGCGTTTCAAACGGCCAGTCAGTTTTTAGATCGCAATGATATTGGCACCCACACACTACGAAAAACCTTTGGCTATCATTATTATCAACAGACGCATGATATTGCGGGATTAATGATGATTTTTAATCATTCCAGCGAACAAGTGACCAAACGCTACATTGGGATTGAACGCGACAATATCGAGCGCCAACTTACTAACTTTGCCTTAGGAATTTATCCAGATAATGAGTAACGATTAGTCAAATAACGGATCTGAAAGTTGATTTCGGGTCCGCTTTTTTTGATGCTTGATAATGAGATATTTTATTAGGAACGGTTTAGCAAAAGGAATTTTGTGTATAATGAAGATACTAATGCTGCCATTAATTATTTAGTCATGTAAATGATGAATGGTAGTGGTTTAGTTAAAATCGGTGCGACTAATCAAAAATTGCACACTGATGCTGTGAATTAAATGCAATAGATTTATGGCGCGGTTTTTTAGACTTTAAAACATAGGTCAAGACACTTAAAAGGAGTGGTAGCGGTAATGAATTATTACTTAGTTGGGGAAAAGAAACGAACCCTTTTCAGTCGGCAATCTACTTGGGATTTCAACGACGCGCTGGAGGCGGCTGAAGACGGTGATGTGATTGAAATTGAAGAGGGCTTTTGTCCCATCAATGGACAAGAAAATAAGCCGACTGCTATCAGTAAAAACATTACGATTCAGGGACACGTGACTGTGAATGATCAGGGGGGGCGGAACTTTACTAATACTCTTGATGGAATCTTTGTTACTGATGGTGCTCAGGTCACGTTAAAGGATGTTTGTATCCAAAAGAATATCGATAAAAGTAACAATATTAGCGTGAAAAAAGGCAGTACCTTAATCGCTGACAACGTCTATATTCGTTCTGCGGTTGAGAGCGGAGAGATGTATCCAATTGTTTACATTGATGGTAAGTCGCACGCAAAGTTCAATCGGGTTCAAATTGATGTCGAAACACAAGATAATGGAAATCCAGTTTATGTTTCAGATGCAAGTTTAGACTTGGTGAATTCTGTTATTCATGTAGGAGTGAAGGCAATAAATGCGAAGGTAACTTGTCAGCATTCGACCATCAATTGCGAGACTGCGCATGCTATTTATAGCGAAAAAAATAGTCAGATTACACTCGTATCTTCAACAATTAGTGGTAGCTTAAGCACACCTAAAGAGTACTTTTCTCGTGTGTACATGTTTGATTCTCAGCTAACTTTTAAGAACAGTCTGATTGTTCAGCCCAAGGTTAGTCAAGGACTTTCAGTTGTCAACGGAAAAGTGACACTTATTAATGGGTCTATTGACTCAATGAAAGTCACAAGTTCAACTGTGACCATCGATGAGACTTTCATTCAAGAAAGCTTAATAGCTGAGAAAAAGTCAACGATATCGGCCAAGCGCTTCTTTATTGTTGGTAAGAAGAATGGAACAATTAATTTATTTATGTCTAGTAATTCTTCGATTAAAGCGGACCGAATCAACTTCGGTATCCTCACTAACCCGAATATCAAGCTGGAACGAAACGTTAGTTTTAAAGTGGGCGTCGTAGGTCATAACCAATACGACCAAGAGAAACAGGCCTTTTTAGTTGATGAAAACAATAACTATGTGCCAGCTTCAACGAAGGGTAAAATCACTTATTTTGGCGATTTGACGGCTTATGAGCAATTAAACAACATGATTGGTATTAAGAATGTCAAAGACGAAGTCAATGAATTCATCGCCATTGCTGAGATGAATAAGAAGCGTAAGGACAAGGGTCTAAGTGATTCAGCGATGACGTTACATTCACTATTTCTAGGTAATCCTGGGACGGGGAAAACGACGGTCGCTAGAATTCTTGGCAAAGTGTTATACGAAAAGAAAATTATTGCCAATCAAAAATTCATCGAAGTATCCAGATTTGATTTAGTCGGCCAATACGTTGGTCAAACGGCGGTTAAAACGCGTGAGGTGCTAGAATCAGCACTTGGAGGCGTCCTATTCGTCGATGAAGCGTACACGTTAGCAAGTGGTGGCAAAAATGATTTTGGTTCCGAAGCGATTGATGAAATCTTGAAGTTTATGGAAGATCATCGAAGTGACATCGTCATCATCTTTGCCGGCTATACGGATAGTATGGAAAAATTCTTACAAATGAACGAAGGACTTAAGAGTCGGATTCCCAATAGCTTTAATTTTGAAGATTACACCCAGGATGAACTGGTCCAAATCGGGTTATTGGATCTCAAAAAGAAGAAGTATCGCGTGGATGAAGCGGCTTATACTGAACTGGTACACCATAATTTTGAGCAGTCTGATGACCACAGCAACGGGCGTTGGATTCGAAATTTGAACGAACGGCTAGTCAGAAAAATGGCCGTTCGAATTGCGGGCAACGAGCAAGCCGATTTATCGTTGATTACGGCACAGGATTTAAATGCAGCTAAGTTATAAATTGTAACTGTTCAAAAAGGAGTAAAAAACATGTCAGAACAACGGCACTATGTTAAACCACCAAAGCAAAAACGTCATACGACTAGTACTGCGGGGGGCAAGTTAAAAGCATCAGCGTACTTACATCCGGATTATCGCAAACGTAAATTATTTCACCTGGTAATTGTGATCCCGGTTGTATGGCTATTGTACGGCCTAATTATTTCAGCCATTTTATTCGGGGGAATTATGAGTAATAATGGGTTTGAACAATCGGCTTCAGTATCGGTTATTTTCATCATCCAAGTTTTATTAACGGGAATTAGCGCGTACTTTTATCCATTTTCACTGTATTGGTACCGCGAGAGTTTTGTTGGCCGGTTACTAAATGGGATGTGGTACTTTGGCGGTTTTTGGTCAGTTATTGGTCGCATAATCGCAACGCTTATTGGTGGTGTGATTATTGCCGGTGTGCTATCACCAATTGCGGGGCCACTGATGTTAAAGAAGTGCCGTGAAAAGGATATGGTTATTGGTGATGCCAAAGATTTCGAGTAATTGATTTAATAAGGTTTTATTTTAATAAAAGAGCTAGCCCAGTTCTGAGTCGTTAGACAATCAGAGACTGGGCTAGCTTTTTTAACGGTGCACTTTTTATTTGGTACTCCAAGCACTCAAGTCGGTCGCTTGAAAATAGAATTGCTGGCTGACGCCAATTCGAACTAGATACTGGTCCTTGGTGGCATAAAAAAATGACGATGCCAGGGACACCGGTTTAGGGTGCGGGAAGCTTAGCGGTGGCGCCAATATTAATTTCAGGCATGATTAGTTACTCCTTTTGAGTTGATCGGTTTGCATGAGAAATATTTTAAGTCTTAAAGTGATGTGCCATTATCGTATCATACCCTGATGTAAAATATGTCAATTGTATGTAACAAGCATTAGTCAGTTGAAGAATTGTATATAGAAAGGCTAAAGAAACTGATTTTGGCCTGTATAAGTGTCGCTACGGACTTGGATATTTTTTACGAAAATAGGATTTACGAGATCTATACATCCTATTTACTTTAAGTTACGCGTTCGTTTACGTCCTATAGCTATATTAATAGTATTGGTTGAATGGGTAAGCAAATTTCAAAATATTGGTACGAAACGTTGGGTGAATAACAAGATGGATAAAGATATAGCACCGGCTAGAAAATTGAATAATCAGGGACCGTACATTGCTAGTATGACAATTACTTTCTTTTGCTTTTACGGTTTTTCCTACTTAGTTTCTTGGATGATGATAAAAGAGACCGGCTCGCCTGAATTACTCAGTAAAGTTTTAACAATAACGATGTTACCAGCCATTGCATTGAATTTAATAGCTGGTAGGGTCGTTAAAGCTTTAAACGCAAAAGTCGTGATGGCGGTGACGGATCTTTTGACGGGAATCTTGTTTATTTTCACTTATGGGTTAATGGCACTATCGGTACAAATGGTCACACTTTTAGTTATTGTTTCCGTGTTAAATAAATCAATTGGTGTTTTTTATAAGCTCAGTAATAAAACTATAATTCCAGAACTGTTTGTTAATAATGAAATCAGAAAGATAAATAGTATTCAAACGCAAGTCCGTCAGCTATCAATCATCACGTCATCCATTTTAGTCACTGGATTATTGGTCGTTATTGATCCAAAGTTCATTATTTTTATAATTGGACTACTTTTTCTGTTATCGGTTATTTTTGATTTTAAATTACAAAGAAAAAGAGTCTCAAGTAGTGATATATGTAAGCTACAAGATGGCTATGCAATCCATGTTGAGAAGGGTATTAAGTACAACTTAATACTTGCTGCCATTGGTTGCTTTGTCGATGCGCTAGTTGCAGTGTTGGTGCCATGGCTCTCACTGGTTGTCTTAAAAAACAATTGGCTTTTAAGCTTGTTACTGACGTTTGAAGCTGTAGGTATCCTGCTTGCACCAATCGTTTTAAGTGCGTTACCTGGAACCAAATTGAGCGTACTAAGCTTATTATTGCCAGTTAGTTTACTACTATTGTATCCATACATCCTCAGCATGATGGTTGGGATGCTTTTGCTGGGATTGATCAGGGGCATGTTTAATGTCCAGTTCTTTTCAAAAATTCAACGCGAAGTGGCCATTGGTCAAATGAGCACCACAATGGCGAAAGTTTTAGCCATTACGGATGCCAGTACGGTCGTTGGAACTCTAGGAGCTGCGTGGTTGGCGAATATATTTGGCTCAGGCGTGTTTACTATAGTTGGGATAGTGTTTGAAGTTATTATTGTTATTGGATTTATTTTTAGAAGTAAGTTTCTTAATAACTAGCGGTGTTTAACAGTTAGTACAATTTTTTTAGCTGTTGGAGTTGTTGTTTTGCAGTACCGTGCTTAAAGATATAGTCGAAAATATCATGTTTTTGGTAGATGGGTGCCATAAAATCATAATCAATGTGTCTAATAATATCGAATATATTGGTTTGAGCGTACTGCTTAATATTTTGCAACATCATCGCATCGTGTTCCTTACGTTTAGAATCTGCCTGTGGATAGCCAGTATTCATTGGACCATCAAAGAGCTTTTCCAATGTGAATTGAAGGTTTAACTCACCAGCCCAGCCGAAGTTTAGACCTAGCGGCAGAGAGGCACAGTTACCATGATTAATACGGCCAAATAAGTAGGCATCACTGGGTGTGGGTAAATATCCGCAGATGACGTTGGGAAAACTATTACAAGCAATCGCCATACCGTTGCCGGAACTACAGCCAGTAATGACATAGTCAACTGCCTTAGTATTCAGTAGTAACCCAACTAGCAGTGAGACCTGGACATAAGATAGTTGTGGATCCTTATCAAAAACGCCAAAGTTAATGACTTGATTTTCATCTCCAGCGGCTTGTTGGGTGGTTTGAAACAATAATTTATTTTTATCAATTTGTGTGGTTGCTTGAATTATGGCAATTTTCAAAGTTAGCACATCCTTTCATTTATTAAAATGATTGTAACGCTATCACAGCGTGGATTAGAGGCTTACACCAAATATTTAAGCTGAATTCGGATACTGACTAAACAAAAAGTGTGTTATTGCGGTAAATGGGCATTCATTGTGATAATGAAACTATTGGGGTGATAGTTCTTAAATATGACCTGCTTATTGGTGTAATTATTGGTAAGGCTGTCTTTAGCAATAAATATTGCGGTAAAAATATACAACTATCACTATTTTGTTTCTTGTTAATGTGTTTCAGGCTCTTTAAACTGATTTTTGAACAAGTTGTTCAAGGATCATTTTGGGGAGTGATAAAAATGTTTAAAGCAGAATGGAAAAAGCTCAGTCATGATTATGGCATGATTTTAGTACTAGTAATGATTGCTTTAATTCCGGCAATTTATTGCTGGTTGTATTTATCGTCTATGTGGAATACTTATGGGAAAATGGCGGATATTCCAGTTGCGGTAGTGAACCAAGACAAGACTCGTCGATATCACGGTAAGACGATTCAAATTGGCCATAATTTGGTCAAATCGTTGAAACGTTCAGATTCTTTAGCTTATCATCAGGTTTCAAAAAAACATGCTGAGGCAGGGTTGGCAACGGGTCAGTACTATATGATTGTTACGATTCCAAGTGATTTTTCTAAAAATGCAACCACGTTACTAAGCAATCAGCCCCACCAGTTACAATTACATTATCGAATCAGTTCTGGTCGTAACTTTATTGTTTCAAAAATGACGACTGGTGCTGCTAATGCCATTCAAGCAAAGGTTGCGACTCAAGTGACTAAAATGTATGCCAGTATTTTGCTTGGAACGGTTCACAATGTTAAAGATGGTCTCAGAACTGCCGGGACCGGTAGTCAAGCCTTAGCTAAAGGTGATGTTCAGTTACAAACCGGTGTCAATGAGTTATCACAGAGTACACAGAAATTATTTGCTGGATTGAATCAATTTCAAGACCAGTTGCCAACTAGTTCGGCAACGTTGCCGATAAAAACTGGTCTGACAAAGCTTAGTACTGGGACTCAAGCATTGACGGCTGGAACGCAAGCAATGGGTCAAGGATTGACAAAACTAAAGAATGGTAACCAGGCTGAAGCGCAAACATTGTTGATGAGTGCTGAAAAGTTAAGCACAATTCGTGATAGTTCTCATAATGCAGCGATTCTTGCCAGTCCAGTTCAAGCAATCACGACCGATGAGGCGAAGGTACCAAATAATGGTACGGGGATGGCGCCATTTGCGATTGCAATTGGATTGTTTGTTGGTGGCATTGCAGTGGGCACAATGTTTGACGCATATACACCGACCATACGACCACGTCATTGGTGGACTTGGTGGGGCGCTAAATTTTCGATAGTTGGTTTAGTGGGGCTATTACAATCAAGCGGGCTCTTTATTGTTTTACACACGATAATTGGATTACAAGCAAAAACAAATTTACAATTATTTAGTCTGTTATTACTGGGTTCATTGACTTTTTTAGCAATTATCTTTGGTCTGCGGATTTTGTTGGGCGGATTTGGTACTTGGCTAATCACGATTGTCTTGGTATTGCAGTTATCGGCCTCTGCTGGTTTATATCCGGTTCAACTCACGAGCTCGTTTGCAAGTCGTTTAAATCCGTATTTGCCAATGACTTATCTGATCGATGGGTTGCGGCATGCAATTTCATTAGGGGGTTCGATTCAAATGGATAGTTTGATCATGATGGCAATTCTAGTAGTGGCAAGTGGACTAATTGCTTTGAAGTTTGCCATCAATATTCAAACAAATAAATTTGGCTTTTTAGATGGTGAGGATTTTGTAAGGGCGGTGAAGAAGTAATGATTAGTGCACATCAGCAGGAGACTAAGCAGCGAATTGCCGCGGCCCTACTGAAATTAATTCAAGATAAAGCATTTAAAACAGTAACGGTGGCTGATATTTTACGAGCAGCCAAGATTTCACGCGGAACTTTTTATCGGTACTACCTGGATAAGTATGATTTGTTGGACCAATATGAAGACCAGTTAATTAATGCGATGACGGCTATTTTTGAAAAGTATCCCAAGCCAGATCTCACCGAATTATCTGCTAAGTCAGATGTTGATGCATTCTATGTGATGATGATGTTCATTTATCAGCACCGCCGTAGTATTCGAACGTTGGTCAATTGTCCAGAGACTGCGTTATTAACTAAAATGCGCCACTTAATTGGTGAACAGCTGGTAATTGGTTCACCAATTTCGATATCAAATAATCAGGCGGAAAGCTTGCAAGTACCACCACAGTTGGCTAGGGCCTTAATTGTCGAAAATGTTGTAACAATTTTGAACTATTGGTTAAATCAGATGCCGATGGTTTCGCCAACAGCCGCGTATGCTACTTTTTTGCATAGTCGCTTATTATCACCACTTGATTTGGCAACAATTCTGACCGGTTCTGCGCAGGTAACGCCGGACACAATGAAAATGAAACCAAGCTTGAATAAGTAATCGTTACTGCTGTGTCATGGACATGATTCTGATATTTTAGCATATAAAAACTGGTGCTGATGGGTTTGCCATTAACACCAGTTTTTAAATTGAATCATAATTATGACTGTAATCTCTCAGTTGTCATACGGAAAAGTCGTGACTTTTTTCATATTTAACGAAAAGGTAATCAGCATCAGTAAGTTGAAAATAAGAATCACTGTGCCGAAAATGATTGTCTCCGATAGGATGCTGTTGCCGATTGAGAGGGTACTTCTAAAAGCATCAATTGAAATACTCATTGGCAAGTAGGGGTGAATGACTTGGAAAAAGTAATTTGATAATTGGATGGGATAGGTTCCAGCCGAACCCCCTAATTGGATGATCATAAAGATCAGCATGAGCCAGGCCCCGGTTTTTCCCATAATCAGATTGAAAAATGTCACGATACTCCCAAAGGCCCACATGGTCAGGATCGCAAATAGCCACGTCCTAATTGGTTGTAATGGTGTGAGCCGATTAATGAGCAGTAACATTAAGAACATAATGGTTGCGGCGGCCAGTGTAAAGGTTAAGAAGAAGGGAATCTTTTCGCCCCACCAATCAAAGGCATTTTTAGGCCGCCGATGGGGTGTAAACATGTCGTAAATAATATTAAAAGTAATACAACCGACAAATAAAGCGACCGACATTAAGTAAGGCGTCATACCGGTCCCATTGTTTTTAACGTGTGTGGTGTCCGTATGAGTGAGCTTTATGGGGCTGACAATGTTTTTTACTTGGTGCGTGGTGTCTTGACCAGCAGCAATCAGTTGTTGCCCGCCAGCTTTAAGACCAGTGGCAATTTTTGTGTTGGCTTGATGGATCAAATTGGTACCCTGAGCTAATTTGGTCGTATCGCCAGTGAGACTTGCTGCACCCGTACTTAGTTTTGAAACGCCTTGATTGAGAGATTGAATGGCAGCAAGATTCTGATTATTACCAGCAATGGCCTGTTGGGCAATGGCTGTGTTTGTAGTCAGTAGTTTTTGTACGGCCTGCTTGGTGGCTGTGATTGAGTTTTTTTGAGTTGATGTTGTCAAAATTTGTGCGAGCTGCTGATTATTTTGCGTAATCTGTTTGAGCCCAGTAGTTAATTTTGTCGTTCCAGTGGCTAATCGTGTGAGCCCGTTTTGAATCTCAGCTTCATGGTTACTAAGCGTTTGATCTGCAGTTGCAAGCTGGTTTTCGTCGCTAGTAGTTTGCTTGAGTCCGGCATTTGTTTGCGTCAGGGCTTGGTCAGCCGTTGTTAATTGCTTCCCAGTATTGGTGAGTGTCTGGGCCATTACTTGTAAGTAGGCCGTGGTTAACTGTTGATTGACAGATTTTTGGACACTTTCAGCGATTGTCGTCGACATCTTCATCGCAATGAAACTAAAGCCTGCATTAGTGTGATAGTTTAAATCGATGTTTTTGAACTTATGCTGGCCTAATTGGGTGGCCTGTTTGGAAAAACTTTTGGGAATTGTAATGACCATATAGAGCTTGCCGGTTTTAAGATCGTGATTAGCACGCGTCTGATTGATGGTTTTGAAATCTGCGCTGTCGGTTCGGGTTAGGCGGTTGGTTAAGGCTTTTCCGAGTGAGTAGCTCGTCTGGTGGTTGACAACCCTTGCGTCGTTGTTGACGATACCGACGGGCAAGTGTTTCACATTACTATAAGGATTCCATAATGAAGCGAGAAAGATGACGGCGTAAAAGGTTGGAATCAGTAAAATCCCAAGAATAATTCGCAATAACCCCTTGGTACGAAAAACGTATTTCCATTCATCTAAAAACATCATTAATGCCCCCATACTTTTATAATGAATGATTCATTCAGTAGACTGATTAAAGAAAAACGGTCCGTTGACCGCTTTTTTAAAGACTCAACTAGCTATTTCAGGTATAACTAGCCGTTAGTTGCTGAATAACGCAATTTTTCATCTGTTGTTGATCAAAATGGTTGGTCTGGTGGTCAAAAGAGTCGTATTGTTTGTGGGCAGACCACCAGAAGATTTGGTCAATAATCAATAACGCGTCGTTTTCTGGATGACTGAGGTAACGGACCTCATCAGAGGCAACTAAGGTGGCTAACAATTGGGCAACGTCTGTGTACAGCTGCTGTCGATAATGTTTATATAGTTTTAATAAGGCTGGACTCATTTGTGGATTACGCTCGAGGATTAGAAAATAGGCACCATATTGGTGAAAGTTGGCAAACAGGTAGTCCAACATTGCGGAAAATCGTGCATCAGTTGAATAATTCGTCGTCAACTTATGTAATTGGTGTGTTGCTTGCTGGTAGATTTCAGCGGTGTGCGTGACAAGCTCGTCATCAGAAAGCGGGATCACAGGTAAGGTCTGGACATGATCGATAATCATCGAATCGAGGGTACTCGCAAATACAAATTTCAACAAGTCATCTTTACTTCGAAATAAACTATAAAGCGTTCCAACGGCCAGGTTAGCATGTGCGGCAATGTCAGTCATTTTAGTTTCAGCATAACCAGGAACAATGAATAAAATTTTAGCGCTCGTGATAACGCGCGTTAACTTTTCGTGTAAATCCAATCTGATCACCTCCATGGAATGAAGCGAGTATAGCATCAGTCAGTTTTAGAATGAACCATTCATTCTTGCTAAGGCTAGTTTCCTAACTAAGCCCGGATGAAAATAGCCGTTCAATTAAGTGAACTCGTCACTTAATTGAACGGCTATTGTAAAGGCATCATTAGCTGTGAGAATGCTCGAGTAGCGTGGCGGTTTTAATGAGGGCTGAGCCGATGAAAAACTAATAATTGTGTAATACAATAACTAGTCGTTAGAGAAATAACTGATGACATCTAGACTCGTATAACTAACGGGAAAGGCGTGCTGCTGGCGGACCTGTTCTTGACGCTTGGTAATGCCATTATTGGCCAGTGATGTGGGACTCTCGGCCAAGACAAAGTTGAAGATGTGGAACGTGTCGGGCACACCCCACGGGACGGTGATGTCTTGCGGGTTGCCCAGAAATTTGGGAAAGTCGTGGTACAGGGCGGCCAGAAAATTCATAACCAGGGGTTCCAATAACCGGTGCAACTTTTCGTACTGGGTCCGTGCGATGAGATTACCTACCTGTAAGTAGCGCTCTAATTCCGTATCCGTAGGGTTAGGACTTAGTGGCATACCTTCGGGCTCAAACCACGCTTGTTGTTCGGGGTATTGTGAGAGTAAATCTAAGAGGTGCTGTTTGGTCGCTGTCATCACGGGAAAGGGCTGTAAGTCGGTTAAACGTTCCGCAATCCCATCAGCTTCAAGGGCCTCGTCGTAAGCGTCGTTAATTGTAAAAGTGAACAGGGGGCCGGACTGTTGATATTGTCCGGTGAGTGGCAACGCTGTGACACAATGCTGATCGTGGTCAATGAAGCGTAAGGTCCCACTAAAAAGTTTAGTGGCTTCGTCAATTGTTTGAAGCGTCACTTCTAATTCGAGGTCGGGAGTGACCAAAAAGAGATCATTTAAGTCGATATTCAGGGTACGCGTAATGCGGTTCAAGTGGTTAAAGCTGATACTCTTAGCCCGACCAGAGATTAACTTGACGATTGTGTGTGTGTCAATACCAGTCATTGTCGCAAATTCGTCGTTTGAGATGGTCCGGGCATCCAGAATTGTCTTTAGTTGAGACTGAATCATAATTGAGCGCTCCTTTGTAATCACTTTAATGGCGGTGGTCCGTAACGACCCCTTACATAGTTCAGTTACGAAAAGGGTCATAATGTTATTTCTTTACAGGTACTTTTAACCAAGCGCTTAATAAATGACTAACCGATATTTTTACGCTTAAACTGGTTTCGAGGATCGACATTATTAGGTGATAAAGTTCCCTGATTTTTTTGAGGTTGAAAGCCGTTTCTTGAGTGAAGCATGTTAAAATGTGATTAGTTAAACTTACTTAAATGTTGTTGAAAAAGGGGTTATGTGTGTGGATGCTAAACAATTGTCACAACGATTAGCCACGGTCGGTTCGTTTGTGAAACCGGGCGCGCGGGTGGCCGATATCGGTTCCGATCACGCGTACCTGCCAGCCAACTTAGCTTTAAATCAGCGGATTAGCTGGGGCGTGGCTGGCGAAGTCGTTAAAGGACCGTTTGAGAATGCGCGTCATGAGATTCGCAAGTTAGGTTTAGAGGAACACCTTGAGGCCCGCTTGGCGGATGGATTGGCAGCGATTGAACCACAGGATCGAATCGATACGGTGACCATCGCCGGTATGGGTGGTCCCCTAATCCGGCATATCTTAGAAGCTAATCCAGCGCGGTTAGCTGGAGTTACACGCTTAGTTTTAGAGCCTAATGTTGGTGAAGCCACGGTTCGCGAGTGGCTGGTTACCAACCACTTTAAAATTACGGCCGAACGTATTTTATCTGAAGACAATCACACTTATGAGGTAATTTGTGCGGATAAGACGGACGACCCGTTCCATTATTCTGAAGCAGAATTATTATTTGGGCCGTATTTGTTAGCGGAACGTTCCACGGTATTTGTTAAAAAGTGGCAACGGGAACTGCAGCGGACCGAACGAGCAGTAACACAAATGCAACAAGCTAAAGTCGCGCCCGCGGCACATTTGACCGCGGCGCATGCCAAAATTAATTTAATTAAGGGAGTCTTAGCGGATGTTGGCAAATGAGTTAATTAGTCGTTTTGAACAGTTTGCACCTTTGAAGTTGAAGTGGGATCGTGATCCTAGTGGGTTACAGATTGGTGATCCTAAACAGGCCATTCATAAGGTGTTAGTGACCTTAGATGTCCGTCCAGAAGTGGTCAAAGAAGCCATTGAGATTGGGGCAGATATGATTTTTGCCCACCATCCGGTAATGTTTCGACCGGCTAATAACTTAGATTATCAGGACCCCCAAAAAGCGATGTACGCCGAGATTGCGGCGCATCACATCTTGGTTTATGCGGCCCATACAAATTTGGATAGTGCCGATGGTGGGATGAACGATTGGTTAGCTGACGCGTTAGGCTTACAAAACGTCAGTGGCCTGGTACCAGGCTACGTTGAAAAGGCGGTCAAAATGACCGTGACGGTTCCAACGGACCAAGTAGAAGCCGTGCAAGAGTATTTAACGGATACTTGGCAAGCCAAACTCAACCGGTACGCCTTTAACTCGGGTGAACAATTTACCGTTGATTTAATGGCTGACCGGGTTACCCCCGCAGTGGCTGGTATCAACCACTTTGTTCCAGCAACGAGTTGGGATTATCAGATTGAACCACTACTGACGGGTGGCCACCAGTATAGTATGGGGCGGGTTGGCGATTTACCAACCCCAATGACGGCGGAAGCCTTTGCTAAACACTGCAAGACGGTCTTTAACGTATCCGGTTTACGCTTAGTTTGTCAGCAGCCCCAGCAAGAAATTAAACGGGTGGCAGTCCTCGGTGGTGATGGCGGAAAGTTTTATCAAGATGCCATTAAAGCGGGAGCCCAAGCTTACGTGACCGGGGATGTTTATTACCATACAGCCCATGACATGTTGGCCGCTGGGTTAACGGTGGTCGACCCAGGTCACCACATCGAAAGTATTTGCAAGACTCATTTGACCGAATGCTTTAAAAAATGGCAGGCGGAATCAAACTGGCAAGTTGAAATTGTTGCCTCAAAGTTAAATACTGATCCGTTTACTTTCATCTAATAATGACAATTTTTGTAATTTTGAAAGGAAGTTTGTACGATGGCAAAATATCCTAATCTAATTTCAGATTTTTTGAGTTTCGTTAAAATCAATAGTCGTTCTGACGAAAGTTCGACGACGGTACCTTCATCACCACGGGAGACGGCCTTTTTAAACCAACTGATGGACAAGTTAAAGGCCATCGGATTAAGTGACGTTGAACAGGATGCGCAAAGTGCGTACGTCTTTGCGACTTTACCAGCTAACAGCGATAAAGCTGTGAAGACCTTAGGCTTTATTTCACATATCGATACGGCTGATTTTAATTCAGAGAACATTAATCCACAAATTGTTGAAGATTACGATGGCCAGTCAGTCATTCAATTGGGTGACAGCGAGTACCATTTGGATCCTAAAGTCTTTCCAAATCTCAGAAATTATAAGGGTCACACGTTGATTACCACTGATGGGAACACCTTATTAGGTTCAGATGATAAGTCCGGTGTTGCTGAAATTATTAGCGCCGCTGAATATTTATTAGCTCATCCAGAAATCAAACACGGCAAGATTCGAATGGGCTTTGGTCCTGACGAAGAAATCGGAACCGGGGCTGACCACTTTAACGTGCCAGCATTCGCAGCTGATTACGCTTATACGGTTGATGGTGGGCCACTCGGTCAGCTGGAATACGAAACGTTCAACGCTGCTCAGGCCGAAATTACGATCAAAGGGGTCAACGTGCATCCTGGTTCCGCTAAGGACGTCATGGTTAATGCGTTACAGTTAGCCGTTGAATTCCAAGACGGCTTACCAGCACACGATGTTCCTGAAAAAACGGATGGGCGGGAAGGTTTCTTCCACTTATTAGCGTTAGACGGAACGGTTGACGGCGCCAAATTGACCTACATTATTCGTGACCACGATCGGGCCAAATTCGAAGCCCGCAAACGGTTGATCGTAGCGGATGGTGATCAAATTAACTTGGCTCACGGTGGCGAGTACGTTCAGGTCAACGTTAAGGACCAGTACTACAACATGCGCGAAATCATCGAAAAAGACATGGCCGTTGTTGAATTGGCTAAGCAAGCCATGTTGAAGTTGAACATCAAGCCATTGATTTTCCCTGTTCGTGGTGGGACTGATGGTTCTAAGATTTCATTTATGGGGTTACCAACACCGAACTTGTTTGCCGGTGGCGAGAACATGCACGGCCGGTTTGAATACGTTTCAGAACAAGTGATGGCGCAAGCCGTTGACGTTGTGCTTCAAATCGTTACGGATAATTACAATCAAAACTAAATCCTTGACCTTCTTTGACCATTAGCTATATAATCTAATCGTCAATAAAGGTCAGACTAAATTGGCAGCTGATATAGCTGCCTTTTTGCTAACCTAATTTGAGGAGGTATGATTTATGAATCCAGAACAATTAACGGAAAGTTTACAACAGGCTTTAACCCAAGCCCAACAAATTGCACAGACGCGGCGGCACCAAGAGATTGGGATTCCGCACCTATTTAAGTTTTTGACCCAGCCAGGTGAACTGGTGCGCCAGATATTCAGTGAAGCGGGTGTCGATCTCGACAAATTACAAGTCGAGCTGGACCGGGAGCTGGATGATATTAGTGTTGTCAGCGGGGGTAACGTTCAGTACGGCCAAAGCTTTAGTAGTAGCTTGGCAACTTTGATGCAAACGGCTGAAGCCAAACGTAAGTCTTTAGGTGATGACTTTTTAGCCACTGACACGATTGCGCTGGCGTTGATGGATCAGACTGGTGACCAACTAACCAAGTATTTAAACCAGTCCGGAATTACAGCTGGACAAGTCAAAAACGCAGTTGACCGAATTCGTGGTGGACAACGGGTCACATCACGTAATCAGGAAGACCAGTATCAAGCCCTTGAAAAATACGGGGTGGATTTAGTTAAACAAGCACGTAAAGGTAATCAGGACCCAGTGATCGGTCGGGATGAAGAAATCTTAGACGTGATTCGAATTTTGTCACGTAAGACGAAAAACAACCCGGTCTTGATTGGGGAACCCGGTGTTGGGAAGACGGCGATTGTTGAAGGCCTTGCCCAGCGGATTGTTCGCGGGGATGTTCCGGACAATTTGAAAGATAAGACACTGTTTTCCCTCGACATGGGATCATTAATTGCCGGTGCCAAGTATCGTGGTGAGTTTGAAGAGCGTCTGAAGGCCGTCTTAAAGGAAATTAAAAAGGCTGATGGTCAGATCATCATGTTCATTGATGAAATCCATAATATTGTGGGTGCTGGTAAATCGGAAGGCAGCATGGATGCCGGTAACTTGTTGAAGCCGATGCTGGCCAGAGGTGAGCTCCATTTAATTGGTGCGACGACCTTGGATGAATACCGGCAATATTTAGAGAAGGATAAGGCCCTTGAACGGCGGTTCCAAAAGGTCCTCGTTGCAGAACCTTCCGTCGAAGATACCATTAGTATTTTACGGGGATTAAAGGAACGGTTTGAAATTCATCACGGCGTCCGGATTCACGATAATGCGTTGGTAGCGGCTGCTAAGTTATCAGATCGTTACATTACGGACCACTTTTTACCAGATAAAGCATTGGATTTAATTGATGAAGCTTCCGCTGAAATTCGGGTCGAAATGAATTCCAACCCAACGGAATTGGATCAAGTCAACCGGCTGTTGATGCGTTTGGAAGTGGAAGAAGCCGCGCTTAAGAAGGAAACGGACGATGCCTCCGTGAAGCGGTTAGCTGATTTGCAAAAGGAATTAGCTAGCGCTAAGGAGAAGCAGCGGACGTTGGCAGAACGTTGGGCCAGTGAAAAGAAGAGCCTACAAGCATTGAGCGATAAAAAGGCTGCCTTAGACAAAGCGAAACACGACCTGGAAACAGCGGAAAATAAGTACGACTTGGAAACGGCCGCTAAGTTACAACACGGCACGATTCCTAAGCTGGTCTCCGAGCTAAAAGCAATGGAAGCTAACGACCACCATGAAGACTGGTTAGTTGAAGAATCTGTTACGCCTGATCAGGTTGCTAACGTCGTTTCGCGGATGACCGGGATTCCAGTTAATAAGTTGGTTGCGGGTGAACGGGAAAAACTCTTACACTTAGCGGACCACCTACACGAACGGGTTGTTGGGCAAGATGCCGCGGTGAACGCCGTTTCTGATGCCGTGTTGCGGTCACGGGCCGGCTTACAAGATCCCAACCGGCCGTTAGGGTCATTCATGTTCCTCGGGCCGACCGGGGTTGGGAAGACCGAACTGGCAAAGGCCTTAGCGGAAAACCTATTTGACGCGGATGATCACATGGTCCGTATCGATATGAGTGAATATATGGAAAAAGAATCCGTTTCTCGGCTAGTCGGGGCTGCTCCCGGGTACATTGGTTACGAAGAAGGTGGCCAGTTGACGGAAGCGGTTCGCCGTAATCCATATTCCATCGTGTTGTTTGATGAAATCGAAAAAGCGCATCCCGATGTCTTTAATATTTTGTTACAAGTCTTAGATGACGGGCGTTTAACGGATGGTCAAGGTCGCACGGTTGATTTTAAGAACACGATTTTGATTATGACGTCTAACTTAGGGTCACAGCAGCTATTAGCTGGTGTTGACGATCAGGGACAGTTATCCGCCTCGGCGCATGACCAAGTGATGCAGCTCGTGCAAAGTCGCTTTAAGCCTGAATTTTTAAACCGAATCGACGACATCATTATGTTTACGCCACTACAATTGGATGCGATTGAACAAATCGTGGTTAAGTTGATTGCACGGTTATCCGCGCGACTGCAAGATCGTGACATTACGTTGAAAATTTCGGAGCCCGCTAAAAAGTGGATCGCACAACAGGGCTACAAACCAGCATACGGTGCCCGGCCATTGCGGCGGTTTATCACGAATCATGTTGAAACGCCACTCGCTAAAGAAATTATTGCGGGGCGGGTCGCGCCTGACACGACGGTTGAAATTAATTTGATGGACGACCACTTAGTCTTTGAAAACCAGCCGAATACGAAATCAAAGTAAGCGTAATCGAATCGCTCTTGACGGGAGACTGAGTTCGAGTCTTTAGTAGCAACAAAAAAACTCGTGGTTATCGAAAATTGATAACCACGAGTTTTTTTATGATTTGATTACTTTTTTTCAGAACCTTTAACGGGTAGGGAATTGTTAGTAATTATGGTGATTCCGTTGACAACGATCAGCGCAAAGACGGCTGAAATGACCCCGATTTGACCAGGGTTCCAAGTCAAGGTTTCGAGGGCACCACCGATATAACCGATAACTTCCCCAAACAAGACCGCCCAAACGATAATTGTAAGTTGTTTCATCATCTTCCGACACCTCCCAATGAAAGCTATTTTAGCACAACCACTTTGAAAAACCAATTAGCTTATAACTGCCGTAAAGAACAACTGTTTGCTATAATGAAACTAAGTATGAAAAACAGGAAAGGAGTCGGCAACGATGCAGTATGTTCCTTTACAAGTAATGAGTACGTTTAGCTTATTGCAAAGTACGAGTACGATTGATGAATTAGTTCAGACCGCTAAGCAGCAAGGCTACCCCGCACTAGCACTAACGGACATCGATGTCATGTATGGCATCGTTGATTTCTATAATGCGTGTCGCAAAGCTGAGATTACCCCGATTTTAGGAATTACGCTGAACTTAACGGGTAGTCAGTTGACCGACCAAACGTTTAGCTTAGTTGTCTTGGCGAAAGACTTAGCGGGGTATCAAACGTTGATGCAGCTTTCAACGATGAAACAAACGGCCCCTAGTGACCAGCCGCTAAGTTTAACGGCAGTATTACCTTATTTGCACCATTTGATCGTGATGACGCCGGCTAAGGATAGCGAATTAACGGCGCTACTGATGCAGGATGCCCGTGAGCAAGTTGCAGACTGGGTAAAACAGTTGCGAACGGCAGTTGATCCCCAGAGCTTCTACTTAGGGGTGTCGTTAGACCAAGCACCCGCAATGCGGACGACGGTGGTGGCGTTCGCTGACCAAAACGAGCTACCAATCGTTGCTTTAGATCCAGTGGATTACGTTCAGGCGACCGACTACTTTGCGGTTTCGGTACTGCGCGCGATTGACCGGGGCCAGCAGATTGAACAACCCGAACAGTTACAAGGCATTGCCGGGGCCCACTATTTACGGCCAGCTGAAACGGTGGTCAGGGATTACGATGAATTGTCGCTAACGGCGGCCGTTAATGCGACTGGCGAAATTGCGGCGGCGTGTCACGTTGAGTTAGTTTTTCAACAACCACAACTGCCGACGTACCCGACGCCTAATCAGCAGCCTGCTAACCAATACTTGCGGCAACTGTGTGCGGCCGGATTGCAAGAACGACTGGCAGCGATGGCGGCAACGATTGATCCACAACCGTACCATGATCGTCTTGAACGGGAGTTAAAAGTGATCGACCAGATGGGGTTTGATGACTACTTTTTGATTGTTTGGGACGTGATGAACTTCGCCCACCAGTCAGACATTACGACGGGCCCGGGGCGGGGGTCAGCGGCGGGGTCACTAGTGGCTTACGTTTTAAAAATTACGGATGTCGATCCATTACAATACAACCTATTATTTGAACGGTTTTTAAACGCTAAACGAGCCAACATGCCCGATATCGATTTGGATATTCCAGATAACCGGCGTGAACAAGTATTAGCGTATGTCCATGATAAGTACGGGCATGATCGGGTCGCCCAAATTATCACTTTTGGAACCTTGGCTGCCAAGCAAGCTCTGCGTGACGTTGGGCGGGTCTTTGGGTTATCGACTTTTGAAATGAGCGATTGGAGCGCCGCCATCCCCAATCAATTACACATCACGTTGCAACAAGCCTATCAAGGCTCACAGCGATTGCAAAATATGGTGGCTGATTCTTCCAAGAATCGGCTGTTGTTTGAGACGGCGCAACGAATAGAAGGCTTGCCCCGGCATTACTCAACCCATGCTGCCGGGGTGGTCCTTAGTCAGCAACCGTTAATCACGATCGTTCCACTACAAGCTGGTAGTGAGACGATGATGATGACGCAATATACTAAGGATACCGTGGAAGCAGTCGGCCTATTGAAGATGGACTTTCTGGGACTGCGGAACTTATCGCTAATGGCCAGTGCGCTACATTACGTTCAGCGTCAGACGGGGCAACCGTTAGCGATTACTAAAATTGACTTAAACGATCCAGAAACGTTAAAACTCTTTCAGGCTGGCGACACGACGGGTGTTTTCCAATTTGAATCGGGCGGGATTCGCAACGTCTTACGTAAATTGCATCCCGATAATTTCGAACTGGTGGCGGCCGTAAATGCACTTTACCGGCCGGGCCCAATGGAAAATATTGACCACTTTATTGCCCGCAAGCAGGGGCGTGAAGCCGTCAGTTATCCGGCCGAGGAGTTAGCGCCAATCTTAGGCCCAACTTACGGTATCTTGGTTTATCAAGAACAAGTCATGCAAGTTGCCGCTGTTATGGGGGGCTTTACGTTAGGTGAAGCCGACTTGTTGCGGCGGGCGATGAGTAAGAAAAAACGGGCTGTGATCGATGAAATGCGGCAGAAGTTTATTGCTGGCGCCCAGGCTAACGGGTTTGGTCCAGACGTGGCAACGCAGGTCTACCAATATATTGAGCAATTCGCAAATTATGGATTTAATCGCTCACATGCGGTAGCTTATAGTAAGATGGCGTTTGAGTTGGCTTACCTGAAAGTTCATTTTCCGGGGGCGTTCTTTACGTCGTTAATGAACTCGGTGATGGGTAACGGCACGAAACTCAAACAGTATTTGGCCGAAGCCAAGCAACACCACGTCGCCATCGTACCACCCGATATTAATCGGAGTGGGCAGTATTTTGATTGGAACGGCAAACAGATTATTTTCGGCTTGAGCTCGATCAAGGGCTTGCGGCGTGACTTTATTCAAAGTGTCATTGGCGAACGGAAAGCGAACGGACCGTTTAAAAACTTGCAGCAATTCATGCAACGAATTGAATCTAAGTGGTTGAAGGACGACTTGATGACGGCGTTGATTTATGCCGGCGCATTTGACCACTTTGGGCTCAACCGGGCAGAGTTATTAACCGGTGTACCGGAGTTGATGTCGAGTGCAGAATTGGCTGGTAACAGTATGAGCTTGTTTGCGTCGTTGGCGCCAAAGATCAAAAAGCAACCGGAATTGCCGTTAGGCGAACGGTTAGCTAAGGAAGCTGAATACCTGGGCGCTTATGTGTCTGGTCATCCGGTAGAAACTTATCAGTGGCTGGCGCAACAGCAGCGAACGAGTTTGATAAGTACGCTCACTAATGAGCAACGGGTCAAACTTTTGGTCTATATTACGAAGATTCGAACGATTCGGACGAAGCGGGGGCAGCCGATGGCGTTTGCCACGGGCAGTGACTTGTCCGGTGAGATTGATTTGACGATCTTTCCGAATACGTACCAACGGCTGCAGGATCAATTGCAGACGGAAAGCATCGTGTTGATCAGTGGGAAGGTCGAGCAGCAGCGTGGGTTACAAGTCATCGTGGATAATTGGCAATTGGCGGATCAGTTTCCAAAACCAACGGGCCAACTCTTCTTACGCTTACAGCCTAACCAGGATGACGCGACCGTTCAAAAGCAAATTTTGAGGCTGTTACGGCGGTCACCGGGACCGAACCCCGTTTTAATCTACTCGGTCAGTGCTCACCGAACGGTTGAACTAAATTCACAGTATTGGGTCAGTGAAAATGCAGAATTATTTGGAGCGCTTACAACGTTATTAGGTCGCGATAATGTGGTGATGAAGAACGTAACCCCTTGATTTGACGGCGTTTTCACCATGATTTAATTTGCGAAAATAACAGACAATCAGTTTTAAAAGTGTTAGAATCACTTATGGAGTTACGAACTCAATTTATTGCCTGAGGTGAAAAAATGAAACGCATTGGTATTTTAACCAGTGGCGGCGACGCTCCTGGTATGAATGCGGCCGTTCGCTCCGTTGCTCGTAAAGCAATGGCCGAAGGGTTAGAAGCATACGGCATCAACTACGGCTTTGCTGGGTTGGTTGCTGGTGACATTCATAAAATTGAAGCAGCAGATGTTGACGGTGTGGTCAACCAAGGTGGGACCTTGTTATATTCCGCACGTTATCCTGAGTTTGCTCATGTAGAAGGTCAATTAAAAGGAATCGAACAACTGAAGCGATTCGGTATCGATGCCTTAGTCGTTATTGGTGGCGATGGCTCTTACCATGGTGCCTTACGCTTAACTGAACACGGCTACAACACGATTGGTCTTCCCGGAACAATCGACAACGATATTCCATTTACTGATTTCACGATTGGTTTTGATACGGCCGTTAATACCGACGTTGAAGCACTTGATCGCATTTATGATACGGCTCACAGTCATGACCGGACTTTCGTTGTGGAAGTTATGGGTCGTGGCGCTGGTGACGTTGCAATGTGGGCTGGTGTTTCTGCCGGTGCCGATGCAATCGTGATCCCAGAACTTGATTGGGATATGGAAACTATCGCAAACAAGATTAAGCACAACCGTGCAAATGGTCATCGTTGCAACATCGTTGTCTTGGCTGAAGGGGTTATGAGCGCCGACGAATTCGTCGAAAAGTTATCACAATATGGTGACTTTGATGCTCGTGCCAACACCATTGGTCATATGCAACGTGGTGGTCGTCCAACGGCTAAGGACCGTGTCTTGGCAAGCAAGATGGGTGCTTACGCTGTTGAACTCTTACTTAGCGGTAAGGGTGGTTTAGCAGTTGGGATTCAAGATAACCAATTAGTTAGCCATGACATCCTAGACCTATTCGATTCTAAACATAAAGCGGAATTATCACTTAGCAAGTTGAACGAAGAACTTTCATTCCACTAAATCAGTGCTAACCGCTTTATTACTAAACTTTGATAAAAATGACGTTAATGTCTTTTTATAAAAAACTTTCAAGGGAGAGATTTTTCTTATGAAGAAAACCAAGATTGTTTCAACACTTGGTCCTGCCAGCACCGATACTGACACTATTGTTAAATTGATCGAAGCCGGCGCAAATATTTTCCGCTTTAACTTCTCACATGGAGATCATGCAGAACATTTGGATCGTTTAAACAAGGTCCACGAAGCAGAAAAAATTACAGGTAAGACTGTTGGTATCATGCTTGATACCAAGGGTGCTGAAATTCGGACGACCGTTCAAAAAGACGGTAAGTCTGAATACAAGATCGGTGATAAGGTACGTATTTCCATGGACGATTCACTTGAATCAACCAAGGAAAAAATTGCCGTTACCTATGATGGCCTTTATGACGATGTTCATGTTGGCGGTCATGTCCTCTTCGATGATGGTTTATTAGACATGAAGATTGACGAAAAAGACGATGCACATCGCGAATTAGTTACGACTGTTCAAAATGCCGGCGTCTTGGGCTCACGTAAGGGTACTAACGCTCCTGGCGTTTCTATCAACTTACCTGGGATTACTGAAAAAGACTCAGACGATATTCGTTTTGGTTTGGATCATGAAATCAACTACATTGCTGCTTCATTCGTTCGTAAGCCACAAGATGTCTTAGACATCCGTGAATTACTTGAAGAAAAGCACATGGAACACGTTCAAATCTTCCCTAAGATCGAATCTCAAGAAGGTATCGACAATGTCGATGAAATTCTTAAGGTTTGTGATGGTTTGATGGTTGCTCGTGGTGACATGGGTGTTGAAATTCCAGCTGAAAATGTGCCTTTGGTACAAAAGAGCTTGATCAAGAAGTGTAACGCTTTAGGTATGCCAGTTATTACTGCTACCCAAATGTTAGACTCAATGCAAGAAAACCCACGTCCTACTCGTGCCGAAGCATCTGACGTTGCCAACGCTGTCTTTGACGGTACTGACGCAACGATGCTTTCTGGTGAAAGTGCTAACGGTCTTTACCCTGTTGAATCTGTTGCCATGATGGCTAAGATCGACGAAAAGGCTGAAAACACTTTGGCTGAAAACGGAACGTTACAATTAAACCGTTTCGACAAGACGAGTGTTACGGAAACAATCGGTATTGCGATTGCCCGTGCTGCTAAGAACTTAAACATCAAGACGATTGTTGCTGCGACTGAATCTGGCTACACTGCTAAGATGATTTCGAAGTACCGTCCTAATGCTGATATCTTGGCAATCACTTTTGACGAACGGACTCAACGTGGCTTAATGGTTAACTGGGGTGTTCAACCAATCGTGGCTGACAAACCAGAAACCACTGATGACATGTTTGATTTAGCTGCTTCTAAAGCCGTTGAACTTGGCTTTGCCAAGGAAGGCGACTTAATCTTGATTACTGCCGGTGTGCCAGTTGGCGAACGCGGTACGACTAACATCATGAAGATCCAATTAATTGGTTCTAAGTTAGCTGATGGTCAAGGTGTTGGTGATGAAACGGTTATCGGTAAAGCCGTAATCGCAACGTCAGCACAAGAAGCTATCGACAAGGCTGTTGAAGGCGGCGTCTTAGTTACTAAGACTACCGACAAAGACTACTTACCAGCAATCGAAAAGTCTAGCGCTTTAGTTGTTGAAAATGGTGGTTTAACTTCACACGCTGCCGTTGTTGGTATCTCAATGGGTATTCCTGTTATCGTTGGTGTTAAGGATGCCACTACTGTGATTGCCGATGGTCAATTGATCACCGTTGATTCACGTCGTGGGATTGTTTACCGCGGTGCTTCAAACGCCCTTTAAGATCAAATTTAATTTGATTTCGAAAAGTCGTCGCTTTGCGACGGCTTTTTATTTACATAGCTGTAGCCAAGCTCTTAGCTTTGGGTTGGGACTTTTAACGGTTAATTGCCGTGAATCCTCGTAATTCGGGGCGTTTTCAGTTACAATAAATATCACGTGAGGTGTCGTATGGAAAGTTGGTTATTTTTATTAGCAATTTTGGTCGTCGCCTGGTTAGGAAAAAATCAGTCGTTACAAATTGCGACCGGAGTGGTTTTGCTGATCAAGTTAATTCCGAATACGAATAAACTTTTAACCACGATCGGTCAAAAAGGGATTAATTGGGGTGTAACGGTTATTACCGTTGCCATCTTGATTCCAATTGCGACCGGTCAGATTGGGTTTCGGGATTTGTTGCACGCGTTTAAATCGCCGGTCGGTTGGATCGCGGTCGCGTGTGGTGTCCTGGTATCGGTCCTGTCTTTTCACGGGGTCGGTCTCTTGTCAGCGACGCCGGAGATTACGGTGGCCCTCGTGTTTGGAACGATTATGGGGGTTGTCTTATTAAAGGGCATCGCCGCCGGCCCAATTATTGCGGCCGGAATTACTTATTGCATTATTCAAGTCCTACATCTTAGTTTACAGTAGGTTAAAGGAGCAAAATTAATGGACAGTATTATGGGAATGGTGGTTACTGCAAAGGTGACCGATGAAAATGATGACGCGTACTTTGTACAGGCCAATGGTCAAACGTTGTGGGTCGATAAGGATGAACCGGAAAAGCCATTACACATTGGTGGTTCTTACGAAGGCTTTGTTTATGAGAATGAAGATCACCGGCATCAAATGACGCGCCACGTGCCAGAAATCTCGTTTGACCATTTTGTCTGGGGGACCGTTGTCCGGACACGCCATGATTTGGGCGTATTCGTTGATGTTGGGTTACCTAACAAAGACTTAGTGGTTTCGTTGGATGAACTCCCAACGATCAGTCGTTTATGGCCAAAAAAGGATGACCGGCTTTACATTAAATTAACACGTGATAATAAAGACCGGCTTTGGGGAACCTTAGCTGAAATGACGGACTTCCAAGCATTGGCGACGCCGTATAATAAAGAACAAGTCAAAAATTCGGATACTGAAGTGACCGTTTTACGGTTGAAAATTGTTGGGACAACGGTTATTACTGATGATAACCACTTAGGCTTCGTCCACCCGTCAGAACGGGATCAAGAACCACGCTTGGGCCAACATATGAAGGCCCGCGTCATCGGCTATTTACGTGATGGCGAACTGAACTTGTCGCTTAAACCACGGGGATACGAAGAAATTGGTGATGATGCACAGATGTTGTTGGCCGCACTCCAACATCAAGCGGACCATAAGTTACCATTTTGGGATAAGAGTGATCCGGAAGATATCCGGACGTACTTTGGTATCAGCAAGTCCCAATTCAAGCGGGCCGTCGGTAATTTATTAAAACAACGCTTGATCAGTCAGGAACCTGGCGAAATCAAGTTGGTGGAACCAACCGATGAGCAAGCCGAAGATTGAGCAACGAATGCAGGACCAGCTTGCTGATTACCTGCATTTTTTGCGTGTTGAGCGCGGCCTTGTAACGAATAGTATTAAGAGCTATTCTCAAGATTTAACGGAATTTAGCCAATATTTGATGACCCAAAAGATTACTGATTATAACGATGTCGACCGCTACGTTTTACTGAATTACTTGCAATTTCTAGACGATGGGGGTAAATCACGGAATACGATTATCCACAGTGTCTCTAGTCTGCGTAAGTTTTTTCAGTATTTGGCGCAGCTACACCAAGTTGACAGTGATCCCATGATTAAGATCGATACCCCTAAGCGCGCTCAACATTTGCCACAGGTGCTATCACCCCATGAAGTGGAGCGACTGCTGGCCGTTCCTAAGCTGGACAAGCCGTTGGGATTACGCGATCGGACGATCTTAGAAGTGATGTACGCGACTGGATTGCGGGTCAGCGAGACCATTAACTTGAAACTTGACGATTTGCATTTAGACTTAGGACTGATTCAAACGATTGGGAAGGGCGACAAGGAACGGATTATCCCGATTGGTGACGTTGCCATTGATTTTGTGGAGCGTTACTTAAAGACTGCCCGTCCGAAACTTGCCTCACCTAAGCGTCGCAATACGTACTTGTTTTTAAATAATCACGGTGGGCAACTCACGCGGCAGGGCGTTTGGAAAAATTTAAAAGCGGAAGTTAAAGCCGCTGGAATTGAAAAAAACGTCACGCCCCATACGTTGCGCCACTCGTTTGCAACTCACATTTTGGAAAATGGTGCGGATCTACGGGTCGTCCAGGAACTTTTAGGACACGCGGATATTTCCACGACCCAGATTTATACGCACATTACGAAAAAACGACTTGCGGAAGTCTATAATAAATACCATCCGCGTGCTTAGTAAGGAGGGCCACGTTGCTAGTTAAATATCGAAAAGATTATGAGAAAGTAGCGATGGGATTGTTATCGTTTATTCCTGATTTCAAAGACCTAGCGCACTTGCAGACCGAGATGCAGTGGTACCTTGCCACTGATAATCATCAGCTCTTGTTGTGGCGGCAAGCCGACGGTGACTTTAGCGGGATCGTTGGTATCGAAGTTGGTCCTGATTTTGTTTTAGTTCACCACGACTCGCTGTCACCAGAAGAACGGACGGCCGACAATCAACAACAGATGTTGGATGAACTAGCAGCGCTGTACCCGCAAAAGCGGGTCATGGGAACCTTAGACATGGCGTCAATTATTGGCGAATGGGAGCGAAATCGTGACAAACAATCAACAACAACCAATCACCATTAAAATTTCTGAATTTGAAGGTCCCCTTGATCTACTGTTACATTTGATTCGGCAGAACAAAATGGATATTTATGATATCCCCATCGCTGACATTACCCAGCAGTACCTAGATTACTTGCACTCAATGCAGGCGTTAAAATTAGACATTGCGGGTGATTATCTGGTCATGGCAGCAACTTTGATGACGATTAAGAGTCGTTACTTGTTGCCACAACCAGAGCCGGATGATGACGAGGATGCAGCTGAAGATGACCCTCGTGATTCCTTAGTGGCAGAACTGTTGGCTTATAAAGTCTATCAGGAAGCTGCTGGCGAATTACGGGTCAAGGAACAAGCGCGCCATCAACATTTCACACGCGAAGCGATGCTAGTGCCTAGTGATTTGAGTACGCCTAAGCTCACGGCCGGAATTACGGTCGATGATCTGCAGGCTGCATTTCGGCAGTTAGTCGAGAAAAGACGCCGGGCACGACCACTGACTAAAACGGTCGTGGCTGAGAGTGTGAATATCGACGTTCGGATGACTCAGATCAAAACTCAGTTGCAGCGGCACCGGACAGGGATGGTGTTTGCAGATTTGTTTACGGTGACGGCCAGCGATGAAATGTTGGTGACAACTTTTATGGCCGTTCTCGAATTAACGAAACAAGCGCAGATCAAGTTGACGCAGCGTGATCAATTGGGACCGATTCATTTAACTTTAAGGCGGGAAGAACAACAGCATGACGAACATTGAACAAATTGAAGGGCTACTGTTTGTAGCTGGTGATGAAGGAATCACCGTGGCGGAGATTGAACACGCCACGAGCTTTGCTAAGCCGGCTATTACCACGATGTTGACCAACCTAGCGACCAAGTATGACCAGGACCCCGACTGTGCACTGATGGTGCTGTCGACTGAGAATACTTACCGCTTGGCAACGAAGGCCGCGGTTGCACCAGTGTTGAAACGGTACTTTGAAGCACCGTTGTCGACGAGCCTGTCACAGGCCTCACTGGAAGTACTCGCAATTATTGCGTACCGGCAACCACTGACCCGGATTGAAATTGATGAGATTCGGGGGGTTCAAAGTGGTTCAACGATTCAGAAGCTCGTTTTACGACAGTTAGTCACCGAAACGGGACGCTTAAGCGAACCCGGACGACCGATTTTGTACGGAACGACTGAATTATTTTTAGATTACTTTGGCTTAAAGACACTAGACGACTTACCTACAATTGATTTGGACGCCCTGAGCGATGCTGAAAATCCAGCACCGGAAACGGACCTGTTTCTCAATGCGTTTCAAGATAAATTGCAGGGTGATGACCAAGATCGAGAGGAAAACTAATGGCAGAACGTTTACAAAAAGTAATGGCGGAAGCGGGTGTTGCTTCCCGACGTAAATCCGAAGTGTTGATCACTTCCGGATACGTCAAAGTTAATGGAAAGACTGTGACCACGCTTGGGGTTAAAGTGGAACCAAGTGACCACGTTGAAGTGAAGGGGCTTCCGTTGAACGCGGAAAGCCTAGTCTATTATTTGTTTTACAAGCCACGGGGAGTCGTTACGACTGTCCACGATGAAAAGGGCCGTAAAACGGTGATGGACTTCTTTAAGGACGTCCCTGAACGAATCTATCCAGTGGGCCGTTTAGATTACGACACGTCGGGTTTATTGATCATGACTAATGATGGTGACTTAGCTAACCGCTTGACCCACCCTAAGTATGAAGTTAAAAAGACATACTTAGCAAAGGTCGAAGGGGTGCCGACGAACGCCGACTTAAAACAACTCCGGTTAGGTGTTGAAATTGAAGGTCGGATGACCGCACCAGCGAAGTCTAACTTGTTAGATAGCGATCATAAAAAAAATAATGCTTTGGTCCAATTGACGATTCATGAAGGCCATAACCACCAAGTGAAGAATATGCTGGCGGCGATCGGGCATCCCGTAACGAAGCTAAAGCGCGAGCGGTACGGCGTTCTAGATTTGCAGAGCTTGCAACCAGGTGAGTACCGGAAATTGAAGCCAATTGAAATTAGTAAGCTAAAAGGTGAAAGATAGCGCTTGCATTTTAATAACTTTGCGCTTAAAATATAAATGTAAAAATAAATATTTGGTTCATCTTCAGGGCAGGGTGTAATTCCCGACCGGCGGTAAAAACCCGCGACCTATGCAGTGGCATAGTGATTTGGTGTAATTCCAAAGTCGACAGTTAAAGTCTGGTATAAAGAAGATCGAGCTTATTTGCCATAAACTTGCAAGTAAGACCGCCCGGATGACAGTAAATGTTATTCGTGCGGTCTTTTTACTTAGATATGACAATGGGGTTCAATTGAAGATGACCCATAGGAGGGTGCGTTATGGAACAAACGACGTTACGCCGACTAGTGGGCATTGCCTTACTCGGCGCGTGTGCATATGTATTGATGTTACTGGAGTTTCCGATTCTTCCCGCGGCATCGTGGATGAAGATTGATTTCTCGGATATTCCGATTTTGATTGGGTTATTACTTTACGGGGTCGGTGGTGCGTTCACCATCACGGTGCTAAAGTTAGTGATTCATTCTGCGACGATGGGGTTTGCCATTTATGATCTAATCGGTTCATTAGCAAGCTTCTTAGGTTCTGCTAGCTTGATCATTGTCTTTGCAGTTGTCTTGCGCTACTACAAAGGTAACCCTAAGTACCGGTTACCATTGGCAGTAGGAATAGCAACGATTGTCTTGACCGTGGTCGAGTCGACGGCTAACTTAACGTTTGTATTGCCGTTTTATTTACAGGTCATGGGCTTCAATCTCCAATTATCATTAAGCAAGTTTGTTTTGTTTGTGGTGGTACCGTTCAACTTGATCAAAGGTGTTCTGGTTGGAACGGTCTTCGGACTAGTTTACCAACGGTTGGCCAAGTGGCTCGGTAATCATAATCAATTAACAAGTCGGGTTTAATCAAAAAAGTTAATGCGGGTGCCCACTTTTCACGGAGTTATCGTTGAGGAGTGGGTGCTTTTTGTGTTAGTTGGTCCATTATGGCGGGGCGTGCTATGCTAATAGAATCGAGAGGAGGGCGTCGGTTTGTTTTCAGACTATGTCTTATTTTTATTTGCGACCCAACCACGGCGGGCCAAAGGGATTTTTAACGTGTTACGGGGACGCCGAACCGTGTCGACACTATTTGCTGGACTGACATATGGTTGCTTAGACCAGTTAGATAGCTGGCACGGGGTTCCGCTGGAAAAATTTATTGCGACGGCGGCGCAACTAGAGCGTGCTGGGGACCTCGTTAGTCCGTCACCCGGGTATTACCAGTTAACCGCACAGGGAGCGACACGGCAACAGACGCAGCGGGCTTTACGCTACCAGCCCGTTGCCATGCACGTCTTTCAAACAACTGACGTCCGTCGCTTTGCGGCCTTAAGTCAGTTGGCACTGCAGGTCGTATCTGAGGCGGCTCACCGTGAGAACCGGTACTATCCGGTAACGACTGACCCTGGTGTTCAAGCCATCGTCAAGGCATGGTTTCGGCGCTTTCACGGTCCCACGTTGGGTCAGACCATTTACGAAGGGTTACAAGCCTTTTTAGCAAGCTTACCCGATGAATTGGCACAGATCTTTGTCCAGAGTCTGACCGGCTATCAGTTTCCGGGGCAAACGGATGCGCAACTCGCAACTACTTTTAAGCGGTCACCAGTCGAAATGTTGGTCATCCGCAGGGACTTAACGTGTCGCTGGATCATCTGGCTGGGACAGCACCAAACGGACCCCCTGTGGGCGCTCTTAGCCCCCTTAGTCAAAGCTTCACCAGTTAGTAGTAGTGCACAACGGACCTTTCAAGACTTCTTGCAAGCTGGTGACTTGGAAATGATTTCTAACCGGCGCCATCTGAAACTCAGTACAGTACGCGAACATTTACTAGAAGTCGCAATTTTAACGCCGGATTTTCCCTTTGATCGGTTGCTGACGAAAACGGTCAGTCAACAATTAACGACGATTTTTACTCACCAGCCAGTATTAACAAGTTGGCAATTTGCGCAGGTCCAAGCAGTGATGCCGCAATTGGATTTCTTTTATTTCCGGCTCTTTCAGATTATGAGGTGTCAACATGAACGAGGATGAATTACACGACTTACTAAAGCAAAAGTACGGGTTTGATCACTTTCGCGCGGGCCAACTAGAAGTTATTCAGCAATTATTAGCTGGGCAAGACGTGCTTGCCGTTTTACCGACTGGGACCGGGAAGTCGTTGATTTACCAACTAGTTGGGAGCGTGGTGCCCGGATTGGTCGTTGTTGTTTCACCTTTGATTTCATTAATGCAAGACCAAGTTGCGCGGTTGAATTATCAGGGTGAAAAGCGGGTCGCCGCATTGACGTCCCAACTAGACTTTGGGGCGCGACAACATTTATTGAATCACCTTCAATCCATTAAATACTTATTTATCTCACCCGAAATGCTGAGTCAGGATGCCGTGATGACCGCGTTAAAGCTAGTTCCACTCGCCCTATTTGTCGTGGATGAAGTGCACTGTATTTCAACGTGGGGTCCTGATTTTCGCCCGGATTACCGGTCGTTAGGGGCGTTGCGTGCCGATTTAGGTCAACCCCGAACGTTGATGCTCACCGCGACGGCGACCAAGCGCGTTCGTCAAGACATTCTCCGGCAATTACGGGTGCCAGACGCGCACCAAATCTTACATTCAGTCAACCGGCCAAACATTTATTTAGCGGTTGCTAGTCTCAGTGATGAGGCGGCTAAACGCGTGCGGTTACAGCAATTAGTGACGACGGTTGCGGGGCCGGTCATCGTCTATTTCAGTTCCAAACGGCAAACGGACCTAATTGCGGAGTGGCTACGCGATCAAACTGGTTTGCGGGTCGCGGCGTACCATGCCGGGCTATCGACGGAGGACCGTTTCAAGATTCAGCAGCAGTTTATGGCTGGTGACCTAGACGTGATTTGTGCGACGTCGGCCTTTGGTATGGGCATCAATAAAGCGGACATTCGCATGGTGATCCATTACCATCTACCCACCACGCTAGCGGATTACGTTCAAGAAATCGGTCGTGCCGGTCGGGATGGTCAACCATCATTGGCGGTGATTTTATACGTTCCTGGGGATGAAGCCCTTGTCCGTAATTTAAATGAACTAACCGCGGCAACGCCCAATGAAATTGAACAAGATTACCAGCGCTTTATCCGCCGACAGGAACCGACCGATGAGGTGAGTCAGGTGTTACAATATTACTGGCAACACCACGCGACGGTTGCTGAAGTGACGGTGTTATTTGCCACCCGGACTGAGGCTAAGGAACGGGAACTGCGAGAGCTGTTGAGGTACGTCACGAGCACGACTTGTCGACGTGCGGTGATGTTAAGTTACTTTGATGAAGTCGCACCGGCACACGATGCTGCTTGTTGCCAGTTAGACGGGGAACCGTTCCCGCTTGAAACCCTGGGGCTGATTCGAACGGTGGCCGCTGTAACTTCACAAGCATCGGACTGGGAAAAAGCCTTAGCCCGGCTGTTTTTACCAAATTCTTAAAGAAATCGATTAAGGGTTATGTTACAATATTGGTTGAAAGTTTTTTGAGGAGGAACACCCTATGAGTCAAAAAAATGATAATGATAAGCCTCAGGCAGATAAGCCCTGGGATAAAACTTTTGAAGACGATCGGGATGACTCGGGCAATTTATCGCGAACTCAAAAACGCAAGCAAGATAGTAGTAATTCAACGTTAACCACCATTTTAGTGGTTTTAATTTTGTTGCTCGCCTTAGCACCAATTGGTTATTTTTTGGTGAAGAAAAATTCGCTCAATAATCCGCAACAGACCGAACAAGTTGCTAGTTCTAGTTCGAAGAAATCTTCGACAAAAGTCGCTGATAAATCGAGCGCTACTAGTAAAAAGAGTGCCTCCGAAACGGCAGCCAAGAAAAAGGCTGCTGCCAAGAGTAGTAGCATCGCCCTAGCGAGTTCCAAAGCCGCTAGTAAGGCCGCTGCTAAATCCGACTCTGAAGATTCTGCGAGTACTAAGAGTAGTTCCAGTGCAAGCAGCAGTAGTTCTTCAGCGGGCGGTAAGTACGTCACGGTAGAAGCTGGTCAAGGTGTCTACCGGGTCGCGACGAATGCGGGGATTTCCGTGGATAAGTTACTTGAATTAAATGGCTTATCCTCAGGAGCCACCATTTCGGCGGGCCAACGGTTACGTGTCCGTTAAAAGCACGAATTTTGGATAGTGAGGGTATAGTTAATGGCTGAACAAGCACTTCAAGTAGCCATCGATGGGCCAGCTTCGGCTGGTAAAAGTACCGTGGCCAAGCTGGTTGCCAAACGGTTTGGCTATATTTATGTCGACACCGGTGCAATGTACCGAGCCGTGACGTTGTGGGCGATGCAACACGATGTCAGCCTGACGGACGAAGCGGCGGTCATTGCGTCGATGCAGTCGTTAAAGATTAGCTTTAAGCCGGGCGAACCTGATCAGTTAGTTTTTGCTAACACGCAGGATATCACCCAAGCGATTCGACAACCGGACGTGACGAATAACGTGTCGACGATTGCCGCTTTGCCAAAGGTACGAACTATTTTGACGGATCAGCAACGGGAAATGGCTGATGCTGGCGGGATCGTTATGGACGGTCGTGACATTGGCACGACGGTACTGCCACATGCTGAAGTCAAGATCTTCTTGGTGGCTTCTGCAGCGGAGCGTGCAAAACGCCGATACGCAGAAAACATCAAAAAAGGAATTGAAACCCCCTTAGCCCAATTACAGGCTGAAATTGAATTGCGGGACCATAAAGACTCGACCCGTAAGGTTTCACCATTGACGCAGGCGGCGGATGCCGTACTGGTCGATACGACACCAATGTCCATCGAAGAAGTGGTCACAACGATCGCTGAAATTATAAAAAAACAAAGTTCAACAATCTAATTGCATTAAGTTAATGCTTTTAGCTGGCTTTTCATTGCTTTTTCGGCTATGATATAGGTTAGAGTTATTGTTGACAGGAGGAAATTTGCATGAGTGAAAACGAAAACAGTCAAAATGAGAAAAATGAACTTTTAGACGCTTTAAATAGCGTTGAAGAAGTTAACGTCGGTGACGTTGTTAAGGGTGAAGTCTTAGCAATTGATGACGACAAGCAAGTTATTGTTGGGATCCAAGGTACCGGTGTTGAAGGGGTCGTTCCTTTGAAGGAACTCTCAACACAACGGGTCGAAGATGTCAACGAAGTCGCTAAAGTTGGTGACGTCTTAGACTTGGTTGTCATTTCTCGGATTGGCAGCGACAAAGAAAACGGCAGTTATTTACTGTCACATCGTCGGTTAGAAGCTCGCAAAGTTTGGGACGATGTTGAAAAAGAATACGAAGCAGGTCATACGATTAAAGCTCCGGTAACACAAGTTGTTAAGGGTGGGTTAGTCGTTGACGCTGGCGTTCGTGGCTTCATCCCTGCCTCAATGATTGATGATCATTACGTTGAAGATTTAAACGCCTACAAAGGCCAAGAACTTGAACTTAAGATTATTGAAATTGAACCTAGCGAAAACCGTTTGATCTTATCACACCGTGCCGTTGTCGAAAAGCAACGCGAAGCACAACGTGAAGAAGCTTTGAAGACTTTACAAGCTGGCGAAACGGTTGAAGGTAAAGTTGCTCGTTTGACTAACTTCGGGGCCTTTGTTGACCTTGGCGGTATCGACGGGTTGGTTCACGTTTCTGAAATTTCATACGAACGGGTTGAAAAGCCTGCTGACGTATTGAAGGTTGGTCAAGAAGTTACGGTTAAGATTTTATCCGTTGACGCAGACCGCGAACGGGTTTCATTATCCATCAAAGCAACCTTACCAGAACCTTGGGACGGGATTGAAGAAAAAGCGCCACAAGGTGCCGTTCTTGATGGGAAAGTTAAACGTTTGACTAGCTTTGGGGCCTTCGTTGAAGTCTTCCCTGGCGTTGAAGGTTTAGTTCACATTTCTCAAATTTCACACCAACACATTGCAACGCCAAACGACGTTTTAAAGGTTGGTCAAGAAATCAAGGTTAAGGTCTTAGATGTTCGTCCTGACGAAAAGCGCTTAGCTTTATCCATCAAAGCTTTGGAAGAAAAGCCACAAGCTGCTGAAGGCGAAGAAGAAGCCGCTCAACCAGAACGTCGTAACAACAACCGTCGTCGTAACAACAATAGTCGCGACAACCGGACTGCTAGCGAACGTTCAACGGCGAACGCCCCAGAAGAACAAAGTGGTTTCACTTTAGGCGATTTGATCGGTAACGAATTGAAGAATGCTGGAAACAACAATGATGAAAACTAATCATTGATTGAGTAAAAAATACCCTTCAAGCTTGCCTTGAAGGATATTTTTTTATGATTATGAATTATTTAGGCAAAGGAGGAATTTAGATGGCAAAACCAGTTGTCGCCATTGTCGGGCGCCCGAACGTTGGGAAATCGACTATTTTTAACCGGATTGCCGGTGACCGGATTTCAATCGTTGAAGATACGCCGGGGGTTACTCGTGACCGCATCTATGCGAATAGCGAGTGGCTTGGACAGTCGTTCAGCTTAATTGACACCGGGGGGATCGACATTGAAGACGCCCCGTTCATTAAGCAAATTACGGAACAAGCCGAAATTGCGATTGATGAAGCTGACGTGATCATTTATTTGGTCAGTGTCAAAGGTGGGGTGACCGATGCGGATGAGCACGTTGCCCAAATCCTATACCGGTCAGATAAGCCGGTCGTTTTAGGGGTCAATAAGGTCGATAATCCTGAATTACGCTCAGAAATTTATGATTTCTATTCACTCGGATTCGGTGATCCATACCCGTTGTCTGGGTCACACGGTTTAGGTCTGGGTGACTTGCTAGATGCCGTCGTCAAAAACTTCCCTGAAAAAAGTGGCGAAGATGAGCCTGGAACGATTCGTTTTAGTTTGATTGGTCGGCCTAACGTTGGAAAATCTTCAATTGTCAACGCGCTGTTAGGTGAAGACCGGGTCATCGTCTCAGACGTGGCGGGGACGACCCGTGATGCCATTGATACGAAGTTTACCGATGAAGCTGGTGACCGCTTTGTCATGGTCGATACGGCCGGAATTCGTAAAAAGGGTAAGGTCTACGAAAACACCGAGCGTTACAGTGTTATGCGGGCTTTAAAGGCCATTGACAACAGTGACGTCGCCCTGTTCGTGATTAACGGTGAAGAAGGCATTCGCGAGCAAGATAAACGGGTCGCTGGTTACGCTCACGAAGCGGGTAAGGCGATTATCATCGTGGTCAATAAGTGGGACTTGGTCAAAAAAGATAACCACACGATGAAGGAATTTGAAGCCTACATTCGGGATCAATTCGTTTATTTGGCCTACGCACCGATTATCTTCGTGTCTGCGAAGACGACGCAACGTTTGGAACAGTTGCCTGAATTGATCAAGCAAGTTAATACAAACCACATGCGTCGCATCCAGTCTTCCGTCTTAAATGATGTCATCATGGACGCGATTGCAATGAATCCGACACCAAGTGATAACGGGAAACGCTTACGGGTTTACTATGCGACTCAAGTGGCCATTCAGCCACCAACCTTCGTGGTGTTCGTCAATGACCCTGATATGATGCACTTTTCGTACGAACGCTTTTTAGAAAATCAGATTCGGAACGCGTTCGATTTTACCGGAACACCGATCCACATGATCGAACGGCGTCGAAAGTAGCCGGAAGCCTGTAAAACCAGCATTCTAGCACAATCAATTGGGGTTGTAAATAATTATTACTCGATTCCGATATTTTATGCAAAAGGTCTAAAAAAGCTTGCTATTACAGCATTCCTATGCTATCTTTGATGAAGAAATGATGCTTGTCATCGTTTCTCTCATTTTTGGACCACTCAAAAATGATCATCTGGATGTACGTCATTTAAAAAAAGACTTCTACATCTTCACTCTGTAAAGGGGAGGTGAATTCAAACATGGCAAACAAGGCTGAATTAGTTAACAACGTTGCTGCTGCAACTAACTTAACTAAGAAAGACGCAACTGCTGCAGTAGATGCAGTTTTTGCATCAATCCAAGACACTCTTGCAAAGGGTGAAAAAGTTCAACTGATCGGATTTGGTAACTTCGAAGTACGTGAACGTGCTGCTCGTAAGGGCCGTAACCCACAAACTGGTGACGAAATCCAAATTCCAGCAAGCAAAGTACCTGCATTTAAACCAGGGAAAGCTTTGAAGGATGCAGTTAAATAATTTTCATAAAGTGCAAACTTTTTAAGTCAGTATAGCAATCGTTATACTGGCTTTTTTGTACTGTTTTGCGTTATGCTTATTAGTCGAATCGCACGGCGACATAAATCGGTGTGCAGTCATACTAACTTAAACTTGGGCCCACGAATACGTGGTGGCCTGAGTCATTCTTAAGGGGTGTACCATGTCTTACTCAGAAAAAATGCTTGCCGCCTTGTCAAATGGGCAACTTGAAACGGCCAAGAAACACTTTGCCTGGGCATTACGCAAAGATGATGACGACACGTTGTTTAGTTTGGCCGAAGAACTTTACGGACTCGGATTTTTAAAGCAATCCGCTCGTACTTATCAAAAACTATTAAAAAAGTATCCCAATGAAGATGATTTGAAAACGGGATTAGCCGATATTGCCATCGATGAAGGTGATACGGACCTAGCCTTGGATTATTTACACCAAGTTAAACCCGACTCACCGGCTTACGTTCAAGCACTGCTCGTTGAAGCGGACCTGTATCAAACGCAGGAACTGTTTGAAGTGAGTGAACAAAAACTGTTGGAGGCTTACCGCATTGATTCGGACGAACCAATCGTTGAATTTGCGCTAGCTGAATTTTACTTCTTAATTCGTAACTATAATAAGGCGATTAATTTCTATTTGGACCTGATTAAAAAGGGACAACTTGAAATTTCTAAAGTTAACTTAGTTGAACGAATTGGGGTGTCCTACGCTGAAGCTGGGCGCTTTGAACAAGCCGTCGGGTACTTGGAACAGATCAAACCGGCGAAGTTGACACCAGATAGCCAATTTGAACTGGGCTTTACGTACTTACAACTCGACGAACCGCGCAAGGCCATTGACGTTTTCAAAAAATTGCAGGAACAGGATTCGCAGTATGCGTCCGTTTACCCGTACTTAGCTGAAGCACAAGAAAAGCTGCATCAACTAGATCACGCGTTGTTGACGCTACAGGAAGGTTTGGCTGTCGACCAGTATAATGAGCAGCTTTACTTGCGGACGGCACGGTTAGCCCTTAAATTGGACGCTCAGGACCTCGCTGAGAAGTATTTGCGCGAAGGGTTAAGCATTGACCCGGATAATTTGACCACGGTCTTGGAACTTTCCAATTTGTTAGTTCAACAAGAGCGCTATCAAGATAACGTCAACTTGTTGGACCAATACTTGCAGAGTAATGAGTTTGACCCGCAATTTTATTGGAACTTGGCGGTCTCAGACGACCACTTGGACCACTTCAAGGAAGCCCGGGATAATTACTTAGCTGCGTACCCGTTCTTTGAACACAACGTCGACTTCTTAAAGCCAGCGATTTACTTCTTTAGGGAAGCTGGCATGCTCACGGAAACGGTCGCCGCTTTGCGGAACTACTTGGCCATTGAACCAGATGATGGTGAAATGGTGGCCATGCTTGAAGATTACGAGGACCAGGGCTACTAGTTGAAACCCCTTTCTAGTTTGGTAAAATAGGCTTATACATTCTTAGGGGGTCAAATTCTTGAAAGTTAAAATTATTGCAACTGATCTTGACGGCACGTTTTTGCGGGATGACCATCAGTTTGACCGCGATCGGTTCCAACTTCAATTGGACCAAATGAATCGTCAGGGGCAGCACTTTGTCGTTGCGAGTGGTAATCAGCTCCAACATTGTATCGACGTCTTTGCCGGAATTGACGGCGAGTTGACCTACGTGGCAGAAAACGGCGGACTCGTGATGGATAACCATGGTCAGACGTTGCATGAAAGTCTGATTGACTTAGATTTATTTCGGGAATTGTTGACCTTCGTCGCGACGACACCGGCTATGGCTGGGGTACAGATCTCAGTTTCAGGTAAGCAGGGTGCTTACGTTCGGCCGCAAGATGACAATCCGTTGATGCGGTATTTTTTAAGTAATTTACACGTTGTTGATGACTTAACAACGGTTAACGACCACGTTTATAAAGTGAATTTTAGTTGGCCGGATGCGGATGCTAACGTGCACGCCGCGGCGATCAATCGGCACTTTGATAAACGATTGCGCGCAACGGTCAGTGGTGGCAACGGGTTAGATGTCATTCCGCCGCACGTGCATAAAGCGGCCGGATTGGCCTATTTACAAGCACACTGGCAAGTGACGCCTAGTGAGACGGCGGCGTTTGGCGATAACGGTAATGACCTTGAAATGTTGCGTGAAGCGGATTACAGTTACGCTATGAAAAATGCCATTGCTCCCGTCAAGCAAGTGGCAACTTACGAGACGCCCCGTGACAATAATCATGATGGCGTGTTAGCAATCATTGATGGTCTGTTGACGGACGCGTAGTTAATGGCTAATGAACATAAAAAAGTGAGTTTGAGACAAAACTCAAAAAGCCAATCAGAAAATTTTCTGGTTGGCTTTTCCTATTACTATTGTCGAAACGTGCGCCAAATGGCAGTTTGTTCCGCTTAACCCGAAATCAGCGACCATTCCAAACCCAGGAATAATCGCTGATTTCACGTTAATGCTCACACACTAACTGCCGTTTGGCCCACTCTTATTTTTTGTTGCGAAAGGGATTAATCTGCCGTAACCGTAGATTGTCTGCTAAAATATAATTAGTTTAACCTTGAGGAGGAATTATTTTGATAAAAGTAATTGTGGCCGGCTATAAAGGTCGGATGGGCAGCACCGCTGCACAAATGGTCATCGACAACCCAGATTTTGAATTGGTGGGCGTTTTCGATGCGCGTAGTCAAGAACAAAATTTAGGTGAAGACGACCGTTTCAAGGGTCAAGACGTTCCTGCGTTTCACGATCTAAACCTAATCAAGACGGATGCCACCGTATGGATCGACTTTACGATTCCAACGGCAGTTTATGAAAACGCTAAGTTTGCGTTAAATCACGGTATTTCACCCGTTATCGGGACGACCGGGATGACCGACGAACAAGTCAAAGACTTACAAGCATTAGCAAAAGAGAAAAAAGTTGGGGGCTTAATTGCGCCCAACTTCGGGATCAGCGCAGTCTTGTTGATGCAATTTGCACAACAGGCGGCCAAGTACTTCCCAGATGTTGAAATCATTGAAATGCACCACGACGATAAAATTGATTCACCTAGTGGGACTGCTATCAGTACGGCCAAGAAGATTGCCGAAGTACGTCAACCTAAGCAACAAGGTAATCCAGATGCCACTGAAACCATTCCCGGTGCCCGGGGTGCTGAATACGAAGGCATGCGGATTCACGCGGTTCGGTTACCAGGGTTAGTTGCCCATGAAGAAGTTATGTTTGGCGGCCCTGGTGAAGGGTTAACGATTCGCCAAGACTCCTTTGACCGGATTTCATTTATGACCGGTGTCAAGGTCGCTGTTGAAAAGGTTAACCAGTACCACGAACTCTTCGTTGGCCTGGAGAACTTACTATGATTTTGACCCAATTACCGGCAGAGTTTCAAGCAGCTAAGCCGGTTCTTGATACGATTGAGGCCGCGGGTTACGAAGCGTATTTTGTTGGGGGCTGTGTTCGGGATACGATCCTGGGTAAGCCGCTACACGATGTCGATATTGCGACGAGTGCGTTTCCAGCCGAAGTGAAGGGCTTGTTCAAACGCACGGTTGATACCGGGATCGAACACGGAACGGTCATGATTTTAGATCACGGAAATGGCTATGAAACGACCACGTTTCGGACCGAATCCGGTTACCAAGATTTTCGGCGTCCCGATACCGTAACCTTTGTCCGGTCGTTAAAAGAAGACCTCAAACGGCGAGACTTTACCATCAACGCGCTGGCGATGAAGCCTAATGGTGAGGTCATCGACTTGTTTGACGGCCTCGCTGATTTGAAAGCGGGCGTCTTGCGGGCAGTTGGCGTGGCGGAGGATCGGTTCCATGAAGATGCGCTGCGAATGATGCGCGCAGTACGGTTCGCCAGTCAGTTAGACTTTGATATTGAACCGGCGACCCTGCAAGCAATCACGGACAACGCCGCTTTACTGAGTAAGATCGCCGTTGAGCGAACGCGGGTCGAATGGGAGAAACTGTTGACCGGTCAAAAGCCGGTGCGGGGGTTACAGGCGCTACTCGCAACGGAACTTTACCGCTACATGCCGTTAATGGCTGACCAAAAGCCAGCGTTAGAGCAGCTGGTGGCGTTGCCAGCCTGGCAATTGCCGACGGTTGAGAGTGTCTGGACGTTGTTAGCCTGGTTGCGCCAAGCGCCCCAACCAGCAAACGTCCGGCAGTTATTGAAGGCTTGGAAGACGAGTAATGAGTTGATTGACCACGTGACGGCTGCTGTAAGGGCGCTGAGTGCGTTGAAATGTGCTGGACAGCTCACTAGTCGTGAATGTTTCGACGTTGGCTTAGCAGCGCTGACAACTGCCAATCAGGTCGCAACGATTCTGGGCTTTGGTCAGCCACAATCGCACTTGGATGCGGCGTACGCGGCGTTGCCGATTCATAATAAACACGAATTGGCCATTAATGGCGGTGACTTATTGAAGCGCCAATTGGTCACACCGGGGCCAGCAATGGGGCGGGTTTTAGCTGCTTGTTTGGACGCAGTAATCACTGGAAAAGTTAAAAATGAATCGACGTTATTGCTTGACTTTGCGCGGATGGTAGCGGATTCAAAAAACAATTGATATTTTCTATTAATCTGTTACGATTATAGTGAAACTAATTCAATGAGGTGATTGAAATGAAGCAGGCATTAGAAGCACTGAAATTTTATTTCCGCAATGGTGACACTTGGGAAGTTCATCACCAAGACATCTCCGATTTGTGGATCGGTCGGGTTACAACTAGTTATGGGCGCATTAAGGGTGGCGAGATGACGATCATTCATCCTTGCAAGTCCTTCAAAGCGGAATTTACACCGGATGCAGATGCAGTGGATCCTAATACGACGCAACTTTCATCCGTAACGAGCGGGATGTTTGAACGGGTCACTCATTATCAAGACATTGAAAAAATTGATATTTTGTTCGGCGATGAACGTCCAACCGAACAAATCTACCTGCCATTTAAGCCTAAGGACGTTGACGGTATTGATAACGTTTATCAAACCAGTTCAATTTCTAACGATGGCAAGTTACACTTAGTCGTTGATTCTGACCGCACCGTCGTTGACATCTACGGTGGTCAATATACGGAACCTAACCAATAAAATTTAACTGAGTTTGTCAGCAAACTTATCAATGATGTTTCAGAAATCAGCTCATTTCTGAAACATCATTTTTTATGCTTCTGATGAAACATCTGACCGTTAGCTGAGCATTGGCGGTTGAGTTTTTGCGCATTTCTAGCTAAGATAGAATTTAATGATTAAAAAGGGTGGATCGTAGAATATGCAAACTTTAAGAGCAGAACATCTGACCCGAACTTATGGTGAGAAGACGTTATTTCAAGATATTTCGTTTATCGTGAATGAACATGACCGGATCGGTGTTATTGGTGTGAATGGATCTGGTAAGACGAATTTACTGGACGTTTTGGCTGGCGTTACGGCGCCAGAAGCAGGCGAATTAGTTAAACCTAAAAATTATACAATCGGCTATTTAAAGCAAAAGCCGGAGTTAAATCAAGACTTAACGGTGATCGACGCCGTGCTAGCCGGAAGTCAAAAGATTTTCCGGACGATTCGACACTATGAACAGACGTTGGCTGCTTACGCGAAGGCACCGGAAGACCCGGCGACCCAGCAAGCTTACGTTGACGCTGAAGACCGGATGAACCAAGAAGATGCGTGGACGGCTGAAAGCGACGTTAAAACGATTTTAACGCAGTTGCACATCACGGATTTAACGCAGGTCGTTAAACAAATGTCCGGTGGGCAACAAAAGCGGGTCGGGCTCGCACAAGTATTGATCCAAGCGCCCGATTTGTTATTGTTGGATGAACCGACTAACCATTTAGATTTTGATTCAATTGAATGGTTGGAGTCGTATTTGTCGTCCTATAAGGGCGCGTTAATCGTCGTGACCCATGATCGTTACTTCTTAGACCAAGTGGCGAACCAAATGTTTGAATTGTCATTTGGTGAACTTTATAAGTACACGGGGAACTATCAAGACTTCGTGCAAGCTAAGGCTGAACGGGTGTCACGTGACGTGACCGCTGAACATAAACAACAACAGCTCTATAAAAAGGAACTCGCGTGGATGCGTGCGGGGGCACCGGCCCGGAGTACGAAACAACAGGGGCGGATCAACCGTTTTAACGATTTAAAAGATAATTTGAATACGTTACAAGTTGACGGCAACGTTGATATTTCATTGGGCCAACAGCGTTTAGGTAAAAAGGTCATTGAATTAAAGGACGCCAGCTTAGCGTTTGATGGGCAATCGATCCTGAATGACTTTTCAATGCTGATCCAGGCAAACGACCGCATTGGAATTACGGGGATCAACGGGGCTGGTAAGTCCAGCCTGTTGAACGTGATTGCGGGTCGGCTGCCTTTAGATTCGGGAACGGTGACCATTGGTGAGACCGTTAAGATGGCTTACTATACGCAACAGACGGAACCGATTCCGGGTGATAAGCGGATCATCAACTACTTGCAAGACGTCGGTGAAACGGTGCTCAATAAGCAGGGCGAACACGTTTCTGTGACTGAGCTACTTGAAGAATTTCTCTTTCCGCGTTCAATGCACGGGACTTTGATTCGTAAATTGTCGGGTGGTGAACAACGCCGACTCTACTTACTAAAGCTCTTGATGCAACAGCCTAACGTCTTGTTATTAGACGAACCTACGAACGATCTAGACATTGGGACGTTGACGGTGCTAGAAAATTACCTGAGTGATTTTGCGGGGACCGTTATTACCGTTTCTCATGACCGGTACTTCTTGGATAAGGTTGGCACTAAACTGTTGATTTTTGATGGCCATGGTCAGATTGAACGCTACGCTGGGCGTTTCTCTAGTTACTTAAAGGAGCAAAAGCAGGCGGAAAATCAGGTCGCAACCGCGACTAAAACGAAATCGGCAGTCAAGACCGATGAAAAGGCGGATGCTAAGCCTAAGGAAAAAGTTAAACTGACTTACGCCGAACAATTAGAGTACGAAAAAATTGAAGGCGTGATTGAAAAGCTGGATGGCCATAAGTCTGAGATTGAACAGTCAATGGCAGACAACGCGAGTGATTATGGTAAGTTGGCTGACTTACAAAAGGAATTGACTAAAACTGAGCAGGAAATTGATACTAAGATGGACCGCTGGGATTATCTCAGCCAGTTCGCCGAAGCCTGAAGGGAGTCGTACGTATGTTAGAAGATAGCTATTTACAACTGGCCCAAACGATTTTAGATCACGGTACCTACAAGGATGACCGTACTGGGACCGGGACTTACAGTATTTTTGGTTACCAAATGCGGTTTGACTTATCGAAAGGGTTCCCGTTACTGACGACGAAGAAAGTGCCATTTGGTTTGATCAAAAGCGAGTTATTATGGTTCTTACATGGCGATACTAATATTCAGTACTTGTTACAGCATCATAATCACATCTGGGATGAATGGGCCTTTAAAAACTGGGTCAGTTCACCAGCGTACAGTGGCCCGGATATGACGAATTTTGAGCACCGGCGGTTGGATGATGCGGACTTTGCGCCCGTTTATAAAGCCACGATGCAAGCATTTGACGACCGGATTTTAAACGACGACGACTTTGCGGCTAAGTTCGGCAATTTAGGCGACGTCTACGGGGCGCAGTGGCGTCACTGGCAGACCCGGAACGGCGAAACGATTGATCAGATTGCTAACGTCATCGATATGATCAAAAAAACGCCGGATTCACGCCGGTTGATCGTCTCCGCTTGGAATCCGGAAGATGTGCCTAGCATGGCGTTGCCACCGTGTCATACGTTGTTCCAGTTTTACGTTGCTGACGGTAAACTGTCTTGTCAGTTGTACCAACGTTCGGGGGATGTCTTCTTGGGCGTACCGTTCAACATTGCGAGTTATGCGTTGTTGACGAACTTGATCGCAAAAGAATGTGGCTTACAAGTTGGGACGTTCGTGCATACGCTGGGGGATGCCCACATTTACACGAACCACGTTTCACAGATCAAAGAACAACTGCAGCGGCAACCAAAACCGGCGCCTCAATTAGTGCTTAGTGGTGCTCATGACAGTATTTTTGACTATCAAATGAGTGATATTAAGCTAACGGGGTATGATCCGGCGCCTGCAATTAAGGCACCGGTTGCAATTTAAGGTAACTGGCTAACTAAATCATTTGAAGCAAATAATCGCAACCGGCAACCGGTTTTATCGGTTGCTTAACGAGGAGGAACACAATGATTGCACTAATCTGGGCTGAGGACCAAAATGGGTTAATCGGAGCGGACGGTCAGTTGCCGTGGCACTTACCAGCGGACATGCACCACTTCAAGACGTTAACGACGGGTCACGACGTGGTTATGGGACGAAAAACCTTTGCTGGCTTTAAGCGGCCACTGCCTAACCGGACAAACTGGGTGTTATCACGCCAAACGCTAGCTTTGCCGGCAGGCGTCCACCAACTAGCTAGCTTAGAAGAACTACAAGCATTGGATGCTCAGCACCCCCAAGCGTTACTCTTTGTGATTGGCGGGGCCAATGTTTTTGAAACCGTCTTGCCAATTGCACAGCGCTTATACCGCACGCAAATTGCGCATGCTTTTACCGGCGATACGTGGATGCCGGCGGTCGATTATCAGCAGTGGCGCTTAGATGAGCACGTGGTTGGCGCCGTTGATGAAAAAAATCGATACCCGTTCAGTTTTGACAACTTTAGCCGGCGTTAATTCGGTTCGAACAGTGAAACTAATGGTTATTTCTGCTATACTAAAAGCATTAATTTATTGAAACGGTTGGAGAACCTTTACAACCATAAGAAAGCGTGGCAAAGTATGACGAAAATCAAGATTGTGACCGATTCTTCGGCAAATTTAACGGACGAAGAGGTTCAAAAGTACGATATTACCGTGATTCCGTTAACCGTCATGATCGATGGCACTATTTACGTGGAAGACGAAACGATCACGCGTGAAGAGTTCATTAGCAAGATGGCAACTGCTAAATCGTTGCCAAAGACGAGTCAACCAGCATTAGGAACGTTTATTGAAACTTTTGATAAGTTGGGTGCGGATGGTAGTAGTGTCGTCTGCATCAACATGCTCGAAGCAATTTCGGGAACGGTTCACACGGCTGAACAAGCAGCGTCAATTTCAAAAACCGACGTCACGGTGATTGACGCTAAAACAACGGACCGGGCAATGTCATTTCAAGTTGTGACGGCCGCAAAACTCGCACAGGCTGGGGCGGATAAACAAGCCGTCATCGACGCTGTGCATCTGACTCAAGAACACACCAAGTTGTTCATGGGTGTGATGACTTTAAATAACTTAGTAGCCGGTGGACGGATCAGTCGTTTGACCGGTGCCATCAGTACCTTATTGAACGTCAAGATTGCCCTTGAAGTCGACAACGGGGACCTAGACGTGAAGATGAAGGGCCGGGGCGTTAAAGCAATCAATAAATTCTTTGACAAAGTGCTCGACGACATTATCGCCACACCTAACGTGGTTGAAGTCGCGATTTCGCACGTAGGCGCAACTGAACGGGTTGAAGAATATAAAGCCCGCTTGCAGGCTGCGTTACCAAGCCTCAAAGTCAGTGTCCAACCGACGGTGCCAATCATTGCAACGCATGGTGGCCCCGGGGCCTTTGCCGTGGAATACCACACGCAAACACCAGCTTAAAAAAACATGGGGGACGCCAAGTAGCGCCCCTTTTTCTTATCAGTTAAAGTGGATTTACTTACCCGCCTCCGGTTGAGCATGATTTCACCTGCTGTGGCGACCGGTCCAAGCCTGAGGCCCGTCTTGGTCCTCGCTTGAAAGCCGAAAGTTCACGTCTTTCAAGACGTCGGTGCTGTAAAAAACGGAAAAGCACCGTTTTAACACCACTCACACAGCAGGTTCATCATGCTCACCCTGCGGCTAAATATTAATTTGTTTAGGCGAAGCGATGTAGAGACCAGTATTACTTTAATGTATGTCGTGTAAATATTTAATAAAAATCTGAAAATTTCAATTGAGAGGGGTTTTGCCAATGTCAAAAATTTGGGAAACCGTAAAAGTCGTCCTAATCGTTGCGGTGTTGGCCGGAGCCGTCTTTTTCGGGGTCAACTATTTAATGCACCCCCAATCTACGGCCAAGTCGCCAACTAATAAGACGAGTAAAACGGCCAGGCAGAAAACGCCACACAAACGCTCGATTCAACTCGTTGCGGTCGGTGATTCGTTGACTGAAGGGGTCGGTGATGAAGCTGAGGGCGGCTACGTGGGTCAGATCAAGCAGACCTTAACTAGTAAGCAGCACTTGAAAGTGGCCACGACCAACGCCGGTAAGTCTGGCGACCGTAGTGATCAGATTTTAGCACGTATCAATAAGTCCAAAACGTTACAACAAAAAATTGCTCACGCCGATGTGATCACGGTCACGGTTGGTGGGAACGACTTGTTGCAGACGCTTGAAGGCTCCATTACGTCTAACAATACATCGAAAAACAATGCGACCGTGGCGAAAGCCCAAACGGTCTATGCGAAAAAACTGACGACGTTGTTTAATAAATTACAAAGTTTGAATAAATCCGCGTCACTATTTGTTTTTAGCATCTATAATCCAGTTTATGTGAACTTTCCAAATGTCACCTCAATTGATCAATACGTCCGTCAGTGGAACGACCAGACTAAGACGACGGTCAGCCAGTATAACCACGCCTATTTCATGGATATCAATACGACCATGTCACACGGGCAGTACAAGACCGCGGCGGAAATTAATAAGCTTAAAAAGGCCGCTTCCGATACGACGTTAACGAGTTTGGCTAGTACCGCGGCCATTACGAACGCCTTGTCAGCTGAAAGCAAGACGAACAATTTGATTTCTAAGAGTGATAATTTCCACCCTAACAAAAAGGGTTACCGAATCTTTACAAATAAGCTCTATCAAACGATGCTGGCACATAATAGCTGGTTATTAAAGAAATAAGGAGGTTATGTCATGCGGGAAGCACAACGTAGTAAAGCAACCGCGACACCCCGGGTTAAAACGCCGAAACAAAAGGGACCGTTTAACCCTTGGAAATGGGTCGCCATCATTTTGATTGCGCTAGTTGTTGGGACGGGCGCTTACATGGGTACGCAAATGCTACGCTCGTCGGACGAAGCAACGACTATCACGAAGACGAGTCGTACCGACGCAGCTAGTGTGCCGATTGAAATGAACCGGCAACAACTAAACGCCTTAGCGAGCTACTACTTAGCAGACCTCCAAAAGGGTCAGGACATGAAGTACCGCTTTGTCGTTCGTGAAGACGCAGCCTACTTACTTGGGATTACCAAGGTTCTAGGGCAAAACGTGTCGTTTGTCATCACGATGCAACCAAGTGTCATTGACGATGGGAACATTTCGCTGAAGGCGACGAAGTTATCCGTGGGAACGATGTCGATCCCAATCAGTTTTGTGATCAATTACATTAATAATAATTACAAGATTCCAAGTTGGGTCAAGCTGAGTGCGAAAACCAAGACCATTAATTTATATTTGAACAAGCTAGTCGGTAAGCACGACGTTCGCTACAGCGTCGATCAAGTCGACTTGAAGAATAACCGGTTCAAATTTGAAATGCACATTCCAAGTAGCAGTAATTAAGAGGAGGTTACTCATTACTAAAATATAGAGAAGTATAGAACTATGTAGAAAAGAATTCTAAGCTCCCCATAGAAAGTAAATATGGAGGTGGCGAGCTTGGTAATGATTAAATCTAGCGATATAGCATCATGGTTTGCACACTGTAAAAAGTAAAAACTTTCAATACGCGTTTTTCAAATAAAAGTAGTGTTATTTAGATCAAGGTAACCATTCTTGATGGTCAAATCACTGACATTGGCAACAGCCTAAATTATAATGAGAAGTGTGATTATAAGCTGAAAATGAAACTGATTTGGTGGGGGCGATGCTGATGATTCGAACACAAAAAGTAAGAATTTATCCCAACCGTCATATGAAAAAAGTGCTCGATAGCCTTTGTGATTATCGGCGATACTGCTGGAACGAGGGGCTGGCTACTTGGAACGACATGTATGATTTATATACACTTGATTCCAATAGTCCCGGTCCCAGTTTTTACTCAGTTCGGAATGAATTAGTTGCGAATAAAGCTGATTGGCAGTACGAGTTATCAGCACGTACCTTGCAGTTAGCGATTACTGATTTGGGAAATGCTTGGAAGAATTTTTTTGATAAAGCGCAACCTGACTGGGGCAAACCAACATTTAAGTCGAAAAAGGCTGCCCGGCAAGGCTTTAAAACTGACCGAGCTAAAATTGTTGCTGGTAAGCTTCGATTGGACAAGCCACGTGGCACCAGAGATTGGTATGACATCACGATTAGTAAGCATACTGATTTGTCAGGTGTGCTGAAGGTGGCCAGTATTTATCGTGAAAATGGGAAATACTGGGCTAGTCTTCCCTTTGAAGTTGAACTTGATACCAAGCCAAAAACTGGTGATAGGTCAGCTGTTGATGTAAATGTTGGCCATTTGAATTACACGGATGGCATTATTGATACGTTGCCAAAGCGGTTGCGTAAGTTGTATCAGCGGATTAAATTTTACCAAAAGCAATTAGCTCATAAACGAGTTGTGAATAGGAAAAAGGCAACTAAAAGTAATAATTATGGTGTAATGAGAGCCAAATTGCAGCGTGATTATTGCAAAGTTGCCAATATCCAACACGACATCATGCAAAAATTTACGACGAAACTTGTTAATGATTACGACAAAATCGTAATTGAAGACTTGTCCGTCAAAGTTATGCAGATGAGCCACGTTGCTTCTAAAGGCTTACAGCGGTCAATGTTTGGTTACTTTCGACAAACGTTAAGCTATAAGTGTAAGTGGTACGATAAAGAGCTGATACTTGCGGATAGCCAATACCCTTCAACGCAGTGGTGTTCAAAATGTGGCCGTATCAAATCTGGGAGCGACAAAATCACTTTACAAGGTAATGCATCACATCAGACTAAGCATAATGAATATGTTTGTTATGGCTGTGGCGCAATACTAGACCGTGATGAAAATGCCGTTGCTAATTTACTAGATTTAATCTAAAAATAAAAGCTAAACGGGGCTGGCTAAGTCCTTAAGCTGTCATAGTTGGTCAATGTGATTACTCCCAAGCGGAATATCGGAATACCGGCGACATAACGGTAGCAAGCAAAGATAAGGAAAGGAAATATGTAACCTTTCTAAATGTAGAGATCAGCAATGATTTTTAACATTTCTCCATATTTTGCATAGCAGGCACCATGCATAAAACGTTTTATCAATATTTAATGACGCAACGCAATCCAGACAGTACCGCATCGGTAGCTGAATTTGCCAACAACGCGTTTTTCGATCAGTCGTTTCCGAAGCAAAGTCAGGACTTTCACGAAGTTTCGCAGTACTTGGAACTCAATGCGGGCTACTTGCCAACGATGACGATTTTTGACGAAGCGTGGCAGGCCTATTTAGCTAGCGAAGCCTAAGCTTAATTCGTAGGAAAGAGGAAGTTCGGTATGCCAGAGGAACCAAAGCAGCACACGGACGCGGAGAAGAAACCAACTAATTCGCATATCAAAAAGAAGGCCCCCCGTCAAAAACGGCGCGTGGGTCTATGGACTTATATCATTTCAGTCGTGGCCGCACTCGCAATTGGGGTTGGCGGCACGTATTGGTTCATTGGGCGGATCGTTAATCAACAACTGAGCAGCATGCAACAGACCAATCAGGCCATGAAGAAGATCCAGTCAGTGTATTCGACCATCAGTGAAAACTATTACCAACCAGTCAATGCGAATAAATTGGCTAACGGTGCGATTAACGGGATGGTCAATTCGCTTGGCGACAAGTTCTCTGAATATATGGATAAGAGTGAGACGGAGAGCTTGAACGACACGATTGACAGCTCGTTTTCTGGAATCGGCGCTCAGGTCCAAAAATCTGGGAGTTACGTTCAGATCATTTCACCAATCGCTAAGACACCAGCGAAAAAGGCTGGCTTAAAGCCGAAAGACGTGATTAAAGCGGTCGACGGTAAGTCGGTTGCTGGTAAGACGCTGACCGAAGCCGTGAACATGATGCGTGGCAAGGTTGGCACCAAGGTTAAGCTGACGATTCAGCGGGGCACGTCCAATTTTGACGTCACGTTGAAACGGGCGAAGATTCCTGTGACGACCGTTAATTATAAAATTGTCGGTGGCAAAAAGAAGATCGGGTACATTACCGTTTCGACCTTCTCGACGGATACCGCTAAGGAATTTAAGACGGCGTTAAAGGCTCTCGATAAGAAGGGCGCTAAGAAGCTGGTCATTGATATGCGGGGCAACCCTGGTGGTTTGATGACGGCGGCGTTGAAGATGGCGTCCATCTTTATCAAGGACGGCAAGACCATTATGCAAGTTCAAGAACGTGATGGTTCCGCTGAAAAGTACGTTGCTGGCAAGAAGTACGACGGTGGTTTTAAGGAAACGAAACCGACGACCGTACTGATTGACGGTGGGAGTGCTTCAGCCGCTGAGATTTTCTCCGCAGCCTTGCACCAGTCCGCTGGCGTGAAACTCGTTGGTTCTAAGTCTTACGGTAAGGGAACCGTTCAGACGGTCACTTCCTTTAGCGATAAGACCGAAATGAAGATCACGGTTGCTAAATGGTTAACACCGAATGGCACTTGGATCAACAAGAAGGGCTTAACTCCTGACGTTAAGGCAGACGAACCAAGCTACGCTAGTTTGACGATTGTCAGCAAGTTGAGCGACTTAGCCGCCGATAAAGTTAACCCGAACGTCAAGACGTTCCAGCAATACTTGAAAGCGTTAGGTTACTTTAAGGGCAGTGCAAACGGCTACTTTGGGCCTTCAACGACGACGGCGGTCAAGGCTTATCAGAAACACGCTAAGCTGACAGCTACTGGCAAAGTCGACAAGCAGACGTTAGCCAAGATTGAAACGGAACTCGCAACTAAAATTAGTGACAATGACAAAGCGTACGACGCGGCCATGGAGCTGATTAGTAAAACCAATTAGGCTTCAAAAATTGAAGTATCCTTGATCAACTCTTAGTATGAGAGGTGATTGGGGGTGCTTTTTTGATGTGCCGTTTTAGAGGCTGAATTTCCAAGGGACTTTGGTTGACTACTAAGGCATCGGATAGTTTAAAATATTGAACAGAGAGCTAGTATGGTCGATTGTGACGAATTAAAATTGTCTGCTACAAGGTAATTTCCTCGTGCAGGATATGACGATGCTAGAACGGTTACGGCACATATTTGATGCCACTGTAGAAGAGATTGGAGCGATGAGCAAATAATGAAAAAAGTATTGTTGGTTGAAACGAACGTGACGCGCTATCAAGGAACAACGGACCCGACTGGTTTGTGGTTAGGCGAAGCGGCTGAGTTTGTGGATGAAATGAATCAGGCAGGAATCGCGGTTGATTACGTGAGTCCTAAGGGCGGGTTCGTTCCACTAGACCCGCGAAGTATGAAGTATACGGACGAGGCTATTATGCGCGTTTATGAGGATTCTGATTTTATTGAACGGGCGTTGAAGGATACGTTGCGACCAGATCAAGTAACCCCCAGTGATTATGCTGCTATTTACTACACGGGCGGTCACGGGGTCATGTGGGATTTTCCGAATGACCCTAACTTGCAACGGATAGCCATGGCAATCTATGATAACGGCGGCTACATTAGCTCGGTGTGTCACGGAATTGCCGGGTTGTTGAATTTAAAAGACGCGCAGGGACGGTACCTGATTGCGGGTAAGCGGATTACCGGTTTTACGACGGCTGAAGAAAGAATTGCTGGGAAGAAGGCGGTCGTCCCATTTTTGAATCAGCAAGTCGCCGAAGCTCACGGCGCGCATTTTATGAAGAAGCGTTTTTACAGCGAGTACGCGGTTAAAGATGGTCGGTTATTGACGGGGCAAAATCCATTTTCCGTACGGGCAGTTGCCAAACTGTTACTGAATGAACTGTAACCTTAATATCAAGTCGTAAAGACTTGCTTAAACGGCTAATTTTAGTAGGATAAGAAGTATGACAAAACAAACTGAGACAATTGAAGCGCAAGTCAAAATTTTTAAAGCGTTGGCGGACCCGACGCGATTAGAAATTATTCGTTACTTGAATCAGCTTGACCACGAAGTTTCTTGTGGTGAGGTGGATCGTGCCATGCACATCGGTAAGACTTCGGGGTCGTATCACTTTAAAATTTTGCAGGCGGCCGGTTTGATCACCGCCCGTAAAGAGGCCCGTGAAAAATACGTGGCGTTAGACCAGTCGACTTTTGACCGTTATCTAACCCATTTCTGGCAAAACTGATTGCACAATAGACCAGCAAAGAGTAGCCCAATTTAGGGCTACTCTTTTTTAGGTTGAAGCTTGTCAGTGAATGACTGGAATGATATGGTTATATAGTTCAAAGATATTTGAACTATATTTGACACTAGGGGGAATTTAAAATGGCAATTGCAAGTGACCCTAACCGGTCTAAATGGGTTCTGGCACTGACGTCGCTGGGCTTTTTCATGGCGATGATGGACGCCATGATCGTGACAACGGCTTCAACGGCAATTCGAACGGAGTTTCAAATTTCGGTCAGGTCGCTCCAATGGGCCTTAAACGCATACAATATCACCATTGCGGCGGTGCTACTAGTTGGTGTAATTTTGGGTGAACGGTGGGGTCGGCGGCGAATTTATATTTTGGGGCTATTAGTCTTTACGCTGGGATCCGTGTTTTGTGCGCTAGCTACTAACATCAACGGCCTCATCTTGGCACGTGTCGTTGAAGGTCTGGGGGCCTCCGTCATGACACCCATGTCAATGGCAATCCTGACCCATACGTTACCGGCTAGTCAGCGTGGCCGGGCGTTGGGGATTTGGAGTGGTATCGGTGGCTTAGCATTGATCGTTGGGCCTTCACTGGGAGGTCTGATTGTCGCTCAGTTTACTTGGCAGTGGATTTTTTGGATCAACGTGCCGATCGGGTTACTAGCAATTTGCTTATCCGGCCGTTACTTACCAGAGAGTCATGGTCAAAGCGAGCCGGTTAATCTGATCGATAATGGGTTGATGGTTGGTGTGTCAACGGGGCTGATTTGGGCGTTGTCAGCGACCACCAGTGGCTCGGGACTCGACCAACTCAAGTGGCCGTTATTGATTGGACTAATCAGTCTGGCTGGTGGGGGCTGGTTTATTTATCGTCAAGCTCACGAAGCGGCGCCGATGATTCCCCTGACCTTTTTCCGCGAAAAAAGGTTTACGGGCGGTAACCTAGCTACGGCTTGTCTTTACGGGTCGATGTACGGGGTCGTTTTCTTCTTACCCCAATATTTGCAGACGCGTCAAGGTGCGACCGCGTTGACCGCGGGCTTAGAACTATTGCCTTGGACGGGGACGTTGGTTGTCGTGGCGCCGTTTGCGGGCCAAGCGGTCGATCGGTTTGGTGAACAGCGGATTGCCACATTAGGGTTACTGTTTCAAGGCATCGGCTACCTGTTCATTGCGGGCTTTGTGCAAAAACCGTACGCGTGGATAGTCTTACCACTAATGTTAGCGGGCGTCGGGTTATCCATGGCGGGGCCGGCCCTACAAAAAGCCGTTATTGGGTCGGTACCGCACCTGGCCATTGGCAAAGCCGCGGGGATTTATAACGTCTTTCGCTTACTGGGTGGGGCGTTAGGAACCGCGATCGCCGTCGTGAGCTTTTACCAGTTATCAGGCCAATCGTTTGCGAGTGGTTTTCAAGTCACGATGATTGTGACGGCGGGACTATCGTTACTTGGAATGGTCTGGTCGCGTTAGCTGACAGTTAAATCATAAACTTGATTCATTAGCGACCGTGGTGATTCAAATGGGTTAAATAGCTCGGCATACCGGTACATAGGACGATGAAACCGGTCGAAAGGGTGACTATTTTTAAATTTTGTTTGTTAAGCGAAAAAATAACGGGTTGATAGAAAAAAGGGTCGCACACCATTAGATTCGTTCGTCTAATGGTGCGCGGCCCTTTGGATTAATGGGTCAAGACGGGTAATAAAATATCATCAACGAGGGTCACAACGGCGGCTTCGTCGTAGGGCCGTTCGCTTAAAATGTAGGAAAGTAACAGCAACGTGGGTTGTCCCTTGGCCGCTGCCGGAAGTTGGTCGGGCGGGGTCTTTAACTCTCCCCGTTTTTCAGCGTGTTGCAAGATTTCCGTTAAAAATCGTTGAAAATAATTGTCGTTCATAAAGTCAAATTTAATACTAGAAGCGTTTGGTAGCGTTGCGAGCGCAATTGATTTTAAGTTGTGGATGCCGACGAATTGAATCGCGGGTAACGGGCGCGTCATCAACACAATCAAATCTTCTCGGAATGACCCAGTATCCGGAATTTCGCGATTAATGATGGTGGGATGCTGCTTAAAATAGCGCTGAACCGCGGTGGTCACGACGGCTAACTTAGTATCCCAACGGCGATAAATTGCGTTTTTATTCGTTTGAGCCGCGGTCGCAATTTCAGCCATGGTCATTTGGTCGTAACCGTTAGTTTGTAAGACGACCAACGTCGCGTCTAAGATGGCCGCTTCCAGTTCGGGGCCCCGTTTACGATGTGTCTGTGCCATTTTTTCGTCACCAATCCCTTGTCTTTTTGAAAAAAGCGTGTATTATTCCTTTTAAGGTACCTCGAGTACCCTAAAGGAGAGATGCAAAGTGAAAACTGATTTAAAACAAACTGAACCGGTGGCAAACACCGGTCACATGGATATGAAGGCCGCGTTGATCATGATTCTAGTCATGATGGCGCCCATGCTCGATACCACCATGACAAACATTGGTATCAATACTATTCTGAAAGATTTAAACGCAACTGTCAATACGATTCAGTGGGTAACGTCCGCGTACGTTTTGGCGCTAGGGTTAGCGGTTCCGCTAGCCGGCTGGTTGGTGGATCAAATGTCCGGCAAGCGACTGATAGTCATTGCCCAAATCATCTTTTTGATTGGATCAGTCATGTCCGGGATTGCAAATAACGTGCCAACATTACTGATTGGCCGGATCATCCAAGGTGCCGCAGCGGGCGTCATCATTCCATTAGCAACGACCTTGATGTTACGAATGGCGCAGGGACAAAATTTAGGGCAGCTCATGGCGGTCGTCGGGTTGCCAATCGTCTTTGCTCCAATTTTAGGGCCCACGGTTGGTGGCGCATTAATTAAGTTCTGGAGTTGGCACTGGTTATTTTATATTAATATTCCAGTAGTGTTAGTGGCGCTATTTCTAGTGATACAAAACTTGCCGACTTTTGCTCCGCAAGAAGGGGCGCGTAAGCCGTTTGATTGGATTGGATTTGTCCTGATCGTTGGGCTATTTTCAGGCTTGATCGTTGCCGTGACTAATTTCAGTCAGAACGATATCTTTGGCCAGTTAACGGTCCTAGGACCAGGATTATTAGGCGTGGATTGCTTATTGTTGTACATCGTCTACGCAGCCAAACGACCTGAGCGTGCGTTATTACCGTTGAAGCTATTCAATAACGGTCACTTTTCGGCTTCAACGGGACTGTTGTTCATGTCGGGTTTGATGGTCAACGGGGCGATGTTTGCGTTGCCGTTATTTTTACAAAACATTCGACATCTAAGTGTCATTATGACCGGCGTTTACTTAATTGCGTTGGGGGCCGGGATGTTGGTTACCCGGACCCAAGTTGGCAAGCTCACGGATGCCTACGGGGCTAAGTGGGTCGTCGTTATTTCACTAGTCGTTGCTACCGCGACGACCATCCCGTTTGCTTATTTTTCCAAAACAACACCGGATTGGTTGATTTTAACGATGCTCTTCTTAATGGGGCTTAGTCGCAGTGGCGTGACGATTCCCATCATGAGTGATAGTTATACGGGTTTGGCGCCGGCGCTCATTCCTGAAGCAACGGTCACGACGCGGATGGCTCAAAATATTGGGGGCTCGATTGCGACCGCCATTTTAGCGGCTGTGATTGCAAGTTATGAAGGTAATGACGTTGCGACGACGGCCATGATGACCCAAGCGTACGCGCACGCGTTTATGTGGATTGCAGTGGGTACGGCCGTTGCCATTATCCCGGCCCTATTTTTAAGCGTTAAAACTAAGGAGGCTGCGTAATGCTATTACTAGTTATGGGACTGTTAGGGCTTTTAGCGGGGTACTTGTTAGTGACTAACCGCCATTTATGGGGCACCTTAGCGCTGATTGGCCTATTTGTGTGTCAGGGATTGGTGTTATTAGAGACGCAGACGCATTTTGGCACGGTGTTGCAGGCTCGAACAGCGACGACTAAAATTGCGCCAATCACGCAGATCAAGGGCAATTCAATTTTAGTGACCGAAACGCTTAAAAAGGGCAAAACGCAGTATACCGCATACGCCACGCGCCAACCGAAAACGCAGCGTACGCAGCTGATACTCAACCGCCAGAAGCAAGTACGGGTCATGCGAACGGCCACAACGAACACCGCAACTAAAACTAGCCAAGTTTGGCGCTATCATTATCAGAATTCTATTTTGAAGTGGTGGTTTGTGGGCGTTACTAATGACGGGCAGTTACAACGACAAACGGTGACTTATCATTTGCCAAAGACGTGGCAAGTCTTAACGAAGGGTCAATTGACGCAACTAGGACGGCAGCTCAAACAAAAGCGCACCCAGCGTGAATTACGCGTAACCGTCAGTCAACAAGTCGCTAAGCAGATGCGGGCGCACCCACAATTAATGACGCAAAAAACAAAGTTGGTCCAGCGGGCTGAATACTTGGCCGTTCAACAACTCATTATGAAGATGAAGTAATTACTGACGAGTTTCCCGCAGACTGTAGGGCGCTTGCCTGATTAAATCAACCGGTTTGCCTGAGTAACGTCGGCGACCGGTTTTTATGATGGCTACGAATAAATATGACAGTAAAATAACCGTGCAGATGAATAATTCGCGTTCTAGCAGTAATGCCACTATCATAGGTGGCGGTCAAAATGGTAAAATGAAATAGTCTATGGAAACTTTACGAATGAAATAGTAACGGATAATAAATTTATTTTGAGAAACTGGGGCGGATGAGCGCCCAATATGAGAGGAATTATTAACTATGGCAAATATCCAATGGTATCCCGGGCACATGGCCAAGGCCATCCACCAGATTCAAGACAACTTGCACTTAGTGGACATTGTGTTTGAATTGGTTGACGCTCGGATTCCCGTAGCGTCACGTAATCCGGAAATTGAAAAAGTGATTCAACAAAAGCCCCACCTGTTGATCATGACGAAAAAAGATTTAGCTGATCCACAAAAGACGGCTGACTGGGTCGCCCACTATGAAGCCCAGGGACAGACGGCGATCGCGGTCGATTCCCGTAATAACGTCACGGCTAAGCAAATCACACAGGCGGCCACCACGATGTTGGCAGATAAACTAGCAAACATTGAAGCTCGCGGCATTACTAACCGGCCGATTCGTGCGGTCTGTGTGGGGATTCCTAACGTTGGTAAATCAACGCTGTTAAACCACATCGTGAATAAGAAAATCGCCAAGGTCGGTGACCGTCCCGGTGTGACGAAGGGACAACAGTGGCTGAAGGCGTCCAACAAGCTGGAGTTACTCGATACGCCGGGGATTCTCTGGCCAAAGTTTGAGGACCAAGTTGTGGGGACTAAGTTAGCCGTTACCGGTGCCATCAAAGAAAATATTTATCCAAACGATGACGTTGCGCTGTACGCGCTAGACTTCTTTAAGCACCACTATGCCAAGCGTCTGATGGAACGGTATAAGTTAACGAGTGACCAATTAGAGATGGATAACCCAGAATTATTATTAGTAATGACTAAGAACGCCGGAATGCGTGAAGATTGGGAACGGTTCTGTGTCGCGTTCTTATTAGATATTCGTAAGGGCCGGCTGGGACGGTTTACCCTCGATTTGACGGGAGCTAGCGCCGATGCCTGAGTATACGATCGCCGACTTTAAGCGGTTACTGGCGGATGAGCCGACTGCTGAGATTCTTGCGCTGGCCCAGGCTGATGCCCGAAAAGGCGTTCAACAGGCTTACCAACGTTTTGAAAAACAACAAGCCAAGCACGCTGCCTTATTAGCCCGCTTCAAGCAACATATGCACTTAGAACGGGAATTTTGGGCTAAGGGGGGGCAATACGTTGCTGGCATTGATGAAGTTGGTCGCGGCCCGTTGGCGGGGCCGGTCGTTACGGCGGCCGTGGTAATTCCGCAAGACTTTGACCTGTTAGAAGTGAACGATTCAAAGCAGCTGACCGCTAAAAAACGGGCGGAACTATTTCCAAAAATCTTAGAGGAAGCCGTTGCCGTCAGCTTAGGCGTTGCAAGCTCGCAGCAGATCGACCAGTTAAACATTTATGAAGCGACCCGCGTCGCCATGGCGCAGGCCGTGAATAATTTAACGGTTCGGCCAACCCGCTTACTAGTAGATGCCATGCAGATTCCGGTGCCAATTGAACAAACCCGCCTCATCAAGGGGGATGCGAAGAGTGCCAGCATTTCAGCGGCCAGCATTGTGGCGAAGGTCGCACGGGACCATTTAATGGAAACCTATGATCAAGTCTATCCCGGTTATGATTTTGCGGATAATATGGGTTACGGCACGGCGAAGCACTTAGCTGGATTACAGCAATTAGGTGTGACCCCAATTCATCGCCACTCATTTTCACCAGTTCGAGACGCAGCACGACGTTAATTGCGAATCTTCCTAATAAAGGGAGTGAGCAGATGCAATTACGCAGCCTATTAATTCGATTGACCCTGGTCCACGGTTTAGGTTACCAGGCAATGACCCGCATTCTCAAACATTGCGTGCACGAACACGTGGTGATTACGGATGCGGGCCTTTTGGGGGCCGTGGCCCACTTAAGCGAGCATCAGATGACGATTTTTATGTCGGACTGGATGAGCGAATCCTTTGCGCGCCGCGTTGAAAAGCACGGCGTGTTGGATACCCTGACCATCGTGGATGCGGATTATCCGCTTGAGCTGTTAGCCAGTTTTAAGCCACCACTGGTCCTATTTCTAAAGGGCCACCGGGAACTATTGGCTGGTCGTAAACTTGCGGTGGTCGGGGCACGGCGGGCAACCCCCTACGCCGCCCGTTGTGTGACCCAACTCTTAACCCCGTTAGTGACGGAACAGTTAACCGTGGTCAGCGGTTTAGCAGCTGGGACGGATGGGTGTGCCCACCAGACGGCTTTAGATTGTGGCTTGCCAACGATTGCTGTTATCGGAACGGGGCTAGATCAGGCGTATCCGCGGGTTAATCGCCAGCTACAGGGACGGGTTAGCAAGGTAGGCTTACTAATTAGTGAGTACCCGCTAGGCGCGAAACCGGCCCGCTACCATTTTCCAGAACGAAATCGAATCATCGCGGGGCTCTGTCAGACGCTAGTGGTCATTGAAGCCCGGGAACATTCCGGAAGTTTAATTACCGCCAACTTGGCGCTACAGAATGGTCGCAACGTGCTCGCGGTCCCGGGGCCAATCGACGCGCCACTGTCCGTGGGATGCAACCAATTGATCGCTGCGGGCGCCAAACCCGTGTTAAATTCACAACATATAGTAGAAGAGTTTTTACCGATAATTTGACAAGCTGAAACTTTTGAAATATGATTACATGGATTTGTCAGAACATGAACCATAATAATTATAATCAAAAGTGTAAGGAGCTGATCTAGTGGCTGCTAGTACAACCAATGCAAAGCCGGCGGCAAAACGTAAGGCCCCGGCTAAGAAAGCAACAAAGACAACAACTAAACGAAAAACCAGATCGACCGCTAAAAAATTAGTGATTGTGGAATCACCATCAAAAGCAAAAACGATCGAGAAGTATCTCGGGCGTTCTTACAAAGTCGTCGCTAGTCTTGGACACATTCGGGATTTACCAAAAAGTAAAATGGGTGTCGACGTGGACAATGACTACGAACCCCACTATATTTCAATTCGTGGTAAGGGTGACGTTATTAAGGGGTTACGGAAAGAAGCCAAAAAGGCAAAAGCCGTCTACCTCGCATCTGACCCTGACCGTGAAGGGGAAGCCATCGCTTGGCACCTATCCTACTTATTAGGATTAGACCCCAAAGATAAGAACCGGGTCGTCTTTAACGAAATTACCAAAGATACGGTCAAAAATGCGTTTAAAGAACCCCGTTCGATTGACATGGACTTAGTGGATGCTCAACAAGCTCGGCGAATTTTAGACCGGTTAGTTGGTTATTCGATTAGTCCTTTGTTATGGAAAAAGGTTAAAAAGGGTTTATCCGCTGGACGGGTTCAATCCATTGCGTTGGATCTGATCATTCAGCGTGAAAATGAAATTAAGGCGTTTAAGCCGCAGGAATATTGGACGATCGAAAGTGAGTTCAAAAAGGGCCGAAGCAAGTTCATGGCCAATTTCTACGGGACGCACGGTAAAAAGATGCCGCTAGACGACAACGCTGCCGTGCAAAAAGTATTGAAGCAGCTAGACCGCGCTGGTGATTTTGACATTACGAAAGTGGTCAAAAAGGAACGTAAACGTTTCCCAGCACCGCCATTCACCACGTCAACGATGCAACAAGATGCTAACCGTAAGCTGAACTTCCGAACACGGAAGACCATGATGGCGGCCCAACAGCTCTATGAAGGGATCAACGTTGGTAAGGACGGCAACGTCGGGCTAATTACCTATATGCGGACCGACTCGACGCGGATTTCATCGATTGCGAAGCACGAAGCATCCCAATTCCTGCATAAGGAATACGGGGCCGAATACGCCGCAACGAAACCGGTCAAGGGTAAGTTGCCAGAAGGCGCGCAGGATGCCCATGAAGCCATCCGGCCATCGTCCGTTTTCCGGACACCAGCCAGCATCAAGGATTACTTGAATCGTGACCAATTCCGGTTATACCAGTTGATCTGGTCACGGTTCGTTGCGAGTCAGATGACACCGGAAGTCTTGGATACGATGGCTGTGACCATCGACCAAAATGACGTTCAGTTCCGTGCTAACGGGTCGAAGACCAAGTTTGCCGGGTTCACGAAGATCTACGACAAGACTGAAAAGAACAACGTCTTGCCCGATTTAAATGAAGGCGACGTCGTTAAGTTGAGCAAGACTGATCCGCAACAACACTTTACGCAGCCACCGGCACGTTATTCCGAAGCCAACTTGATCAAGGCGTTGGAAGAAAACGGGGTTGGTCGGCCATCAACGTATGCCCCAACGCTAGATACGATTCAGCGGCGGTACTACGTTAAGTTGGAATCACGCCGGTTTATCCCAACTGAATTGGGTGAGATCGTCAACGGGATTATCCAGGAATATTTCCCGGACGTCGTGAACGTCGGTTTTACCGCTACTCTGGAAGAACAGTTGGATTCAACTGAAGAGGGTAAGGAAAACTGGGTCGAGGTTGTGGATTCGTTCTACAAGCCATTCTCAAAGGAAGTTGAGAAGGCTGAAGCTGGAATGGAAAAGATCCAGATCAAGGACGAATTGGCAGGCTTCAACTGTGATCTCTGTGGGGCCCCAATGGTCATCAAGATGGGCCGTTACGGTAAGTTTTACGCCTGCTCGCGCTTCCCTGATTGTCGGAATACGAAACCAATCGTTAAAGAGATTGGCGTCGTTTGTCCGCAATGTAAGAAGGGCCAAGTCATTGAACGGAAATCCAAGAAGAACCGGATCTTTTACGGTTGTTCACGCTTCCCTGAATGTGACTTTGTTTCCTGGGATAAGCCGATCGGTCGGGATTGCCCGAAGGATGGTCATTACTTGGTCGAAAAGAAGGTCAAGGGTGGCAAGCAAGTGCTGTGTCCAAACGGCGATTACTCCGAAAACGTGCAAAAATAATCAAATTAATAAAAGACCAGGTCACCCCAACGGGGATGCCTGGTCTTTTTGCTTAGTTTGTCATTTAGAGGCTGGCTTAGGTGTGATTTCCGGACATTAACTGACTATCAAAATAATAATATTAAGGTAAAAGTGACTGATTGCCAAAATATACGGGGGTCAGCCCGGTGCTTGGGAATGTAACGTTCGGTTATGCTGAGAAGTGAGCTTAGTGCTGACGGGATTAATTTTCCCCGTCCATTGGTGAAATAACGAGTGGCTGGTTTGTATTATGGGGCTATCTCCGGTATGATTACCACAATACTATCAACGGTATGTGTTTTATAAGAAAAGAGGAATTCTGGATGGCATCAATACCAACCGTAAACGTCATCGGTGCGGGGCTCGCGGGCTCCGAAGCCGCATGGCAAATCGCAAATATGGGTGTAAACGTTCGTTTATACGAAATGCGCCCTAGCAAAATGACTCCGGCGCACCATACGAGTCAATTTGCAGAATTAGTTTGTACGAATTCATTGCGGGCAAACCAGCTCGCAAACGCGGCCGGTTTGCTTAAGGCCGAAATGCGCCAAATGGATTCAATCGTGATGCAGGCGGCTGAACACCACGCCGTTCCTGCCGGTGGCGCCTTAGCCGTAGACCGAGACACGTTCTCGGCGGAAATCACCGAAGCCATTACCGGCCTCAACAACGTGGAAGTTATTAATGAAGAAATGACGAGTTTACCTGAAGGCATCACCGTAGTGGCCACTGGTCCGCTGACTGCGTTGTCACTAGCAAAGTCGATTCAGGCGTTTAACGAGGAAGATGATTTACACTTCTTTGACGCGGCTGCACCAATTTTAACGAAGGACTCGATCGACATGGACAAGGTTTACCTGAAGTCACGTTATGACCGTGGCGAAGCGGCCTACCTGAATTGTCCGATGACCGAAGAAGAATTTGACGCCTTTTACGACGCGTTGATTCACGCTGAAATGGCCGAATCACACGATTTTGAAAATTCAGACGTCTTTGAAGGTTGTATGCCCATCGAAGTGATGGCTCAACGCGGCCGTCAGACGATGCTATTTGGTCCGCTTAAGCCGGTTGGGTTGGAAGATCCAAAGACGGGTAAGCAACCATTTGCCGTTGTCCAATTGCGTCAAGATGACGCGGCGGGCGACCTCTACAACATCGTTGGCTTCCAGACCCATTTAAAGTGGGGCGAACAAAAGCGGGTCTTCTCCATGATTCCTGGACTTGAAAACGTCGAATTCGTGCGTTACGGGGTCATGCACCGCAATACCTTCATGAAATCGCCAAAATTATTAGAACCAACGTACCAGACTAAGCAGCGGCCAGACCTCTTCTTTGCGGGCCAGATGACCGGGGTTGAAGGCTATATCGAAAGTGCAGCCAGCGGGATCGTTGCGGGGACCAACGCGGCCCGGTTGGCACTCGGGTTAGACCCCGTTGTTTTCCCAACGGATACCATGATGGGTGCAATGGCCCATTACATTACCCATACGAGTGCGAGCCACTTCCAACCCATGAACGCGAACTTTGGAATCGTGCCGAAATTGAAACAGCGGATCCGCGATAAGCGTGAACGTAACACCGCCATTTCTGAGCGCGCGTTGGCCGACCTCGAAACGTTTAGAAATACGGCGTTGACGAAGACCGTGACCAGCGAAAACTAACTTACAAGGCACATAATTGTGTTTTCCTCCATACTTTGCTAAAGTAGCAACGTATGGAGGTTTTTTGTATGGAGACAGACTATTTAGCCCTTTTTTTAAAGTACATTCGGGTTGAAAGGCAATATTCAGACGAAACCGCCGCGGCTTACCGGGAAGACATCCAAGCTTTTAATGATTTCTTAACGGCAAACGGCGGTGCGAAAGCGTATACTGAAATTGACCACCTGGATGTGAACGTTTACTTAAGCCATCTATATGATCGACACCTGACGCGCAATTCAATCGCTAGGAAGGTGTCTAGCTTACGGTCGTTTTATAACTTTCTCGTTAAAAATGACTTGGCGAAGGTGAACCCGTTTGTATATGTTCAGTTAAAGAAACACGCCGCCCGCTTACCACGCTTCTTTTACCAAAAGGAGCTCGACGTTTTATTTCAGACGGTGTATGCGGATGATACGGTGATGGGTGCGCGGAATGCGGCCCTGCTGGAAGTCCTATACGGAACGGGTATCCGACTCAGTGAGTGTGTTGATTTACAGCTTGCCGATGTCGATTTTGAAATGAAAATGATGTTGATTCGTGGGAAAGGTGACAAGGAGCGTTACGTGCCGTTTGGGCGTTATGCGGCCAGTGCGCTGAAACACTATTATGAGGTCTGCCGAACGCCTGTGATGGCGAAGTATGGCCAGCAACACACGACGGTCTTTATTAACCGTCACGGCGGAGCCATTACCGGCGGGGGCGTTGAATACGTCTTAAATCAAATTGTGAAGAAGAGCAGTTTGACCGCGGACATTCACCCCCATATGTTGCGGCACACGTTTGCGACGCAGATGCTGAACAATGGCGCCGATTTGCGGACTGTCCAGGAACTACTGGGTCATACCAGTCTGTCCACGACGCAGATTTATGCGCACGTCACTAAGGAGCACTTACAACAGGATTATCGCAACTTTTTCCCGCGGGCAACGCGGAAGTAATGTAAAGGAGATTGACTATGCCAGTAAAATTTGAAGCAACTACGATTTGTGCCGTTCGTCAAAACGGGCACAATGCAATGGCCGGAGACGGTCAGGTAACGATGGGTGAAAAGGTCGTCATGAAAGGGACTGCGCACAAGGTTCGTCGGATCTATAACGACCAAGTTGTCGTGGGTTTTGCCGGAAGTGTCGCGGACGCATTCAACCTCGAAGACCGTTTTGAAAAGAAACTCAACGAATATTCGGGTAACTTGCAACGGGCTGCGGTCGAACTTGCCCAGGAATGGCGTGGCGATCAAGCCTTACAAAAACTAGAGGCGTTACTGATTGTGATGGATAAGGATGAAATGTTTTTGGTCTCCGGGAGTGGTGAAGTCATTAGTCCCGATAACGACGTCTTGGCAATCGGTTCTGGCGGTAACTTTGCCTTAGCCGCAGCACGCGGGATGCAGTTGCATGCCCAAGATATGAGCGCGCAAGAAATTGCTGAAGCCGCCATTAACATTGCTGGTGACATCGATATCTTCACCAACCATAACGTTATTTCCGAAGCCTTATAATCAAAGGAGAATTCTGATGGAAGAAATCAATAAAACGCCTAAACAGATCGTAGCTGCTTTAGACAGCTACGTGATTGGTCAAAATTCCGCCAAAAAAGCCGTGGCGATTGCTTTACGTAACCGTTACCGGCGGATGGAATTATCACAAGATATGCAGGATGAAATTACGCCTAAGAACATGCTGATGATTGGACCGACCGGGGTTGGGAAAACTGAAATTGCCCGTCGGTTGGCAAAAATCGTCAAGGCACCGTTCGTTAAGGTCGAAGCCACGAAGTTTACCGAAGTTGGTTACGTGGGTCGCGACGTTGAATCCATGGTTCGTGACTTGGTTGACGTTTCGATTGAAATGGAAAAACAGTCGGCGTACTCGGACGTTCGTTCACGCGCCGTTGCCGCAGCTGATAAACGGTTAGTCAAATTGCTGGTACCGGCTGAAAAGAAGCAAAACAACCGGAATGGGAATGACTTCCAGAACATGATGAACATGTTCAGTCAGATGCAAAATGGTCAAATGCCTAATGCGGATGACAATAACAACGAAGAAGTAACGGATGAAGTTCGCAACCAGCGTTTGTCAGTTGCTGATCAACTTAAAAACGGTCAGTTAGAAAACTCGGACGTGACTATTGAAATGGATGATCCGCAACAAGCTGCTGCCGGCAATAATAACATGCTGGGCCAAATGGGCATTGACCTTGGTGATACCTTAGGGTCAATCATGCCAAAGAAGCGGATCAAGCGGACGATGCCGGTTGCTGAAGCGCGTGAAATTTTGGTCAAAGAAGAATCCGAAAAATTGGTCAACAGTGCGGATATTTACCACGATGCCATTGTTCGGGCAGAAAACACTGGGATTATCTTTATTGATGAAATTGATAAGATCACGGCTGGTGGACAACAAAATTCTGGGGAAGTTTCTCGTGAAGGGGTCCAACGCGATATTTTACCAATCGTTGAAGGTTCTCAAATTTCAACCAAATACGGACCAATCAATACGGATCACATTCTCTTTATTGCTTCCGGTGCGTTTGCGGAAAGTAAACCAAGTGATCTGATTGCTGAATTACAAGGACGTTTCCCAATTCGCGTTGAATTGGACGACTTGAGTAAGGACGACTTCGTCAAAATTTTAACGGAACCAAAGAACGCGTTAATTAAGCAATACATCGCCTTAATTGGGACGGATAACATTAAAGTAACCTTTACGATCGAAGCCATCGAAGCGATTGCTGGCATTGCTTATAAGGTCAATCACGAGACCCAAAACATCGGGGCACGGCGCTTACACACGGTCTTAGAAAAATTATTGGAAGAATTACTTTATGAAGGCCCCGATATGGAAATGGGCGAAGTTACGATTACTGAAAACTACGTCAATGACCGCATTGGTAACATTGCTGAAGACAAGGATCTAAGTCGTTACATCTTATAATTTAAACTAGGGGGCGTTTTGAACTAATGACAGTTGAACTAAAGAATGATTACCTCACCGTCAAGATTAACGAAGCCGGGGCAGAACTCAGCAGTGTTAAGTCGGCGGATGGGATTGAATATATGTGGCAGGCTGATCCAAAGTACTGGGGACGGCATGCGCCGGTCCTATTCCCGATTGTCGGGCGTTTAAAGGATGACCAGTTCACGGTAGCCGGTCAACCTTATCACATGGGTCAACATGGTTTTGCGCGGGATAACGACTTTACGGTCGTTGCTCACACGGCAACCAGTGCGACCTTGGAATTAACGGATAGCGCGGAAACGCGTAAGATGTTCCCGTTTGCTTTCCGTTTACGCCTTATTTACACGTTAAATGATCACGAGTTAACGGTCGGTTACGAAGTGCATAATCCAGCTAACCAAGAGCTACTCTTCTCAGTAGGTGGGCACCCAGCGTTTAACGTGCCGTTAGCGGACCCTGCCGGCCGTTTAGAGAACTATACGTTGACGGTGGCACCGAAGAAGGTTTATCCGCATATTCCTTTACAGGCACCGTTAAACGATGCGGACAACGCGGATGACATCGACTTTACAAAGCCGTTACCACTGACTCGGGATTTCTTTAAAGACGACGCGGTCATCTTAGACTTAGGACGACAAGAAACGACGTTGATGCTGAGCTCAGACTTAGACGACCACGGGGTTGCGATGACGATTGAAGATGCGCCTTACGTGGGAACCTGGTCGCCATATCCTGGGGATGCACCGTTTGTTTGCCTCGAACCATGGTGGGGCATTGCGGACAACGTGAACGCGGATGGGCAGTTACGCCACAAGATGGGAATCAACCAATTGGCAGCCAACCAGACATTCAACGCGCATTATGAAATCAAGTTCTTCTAAATAAATGCAAAAACCGTCTAATCATAAGTGGTTAGACGGTTTTTAGGTATAAAAGTAGGTGTAAGCAAGTGAATTTGTAACATGTTACTTTAACTAACAACAAAAAAACAATTCATAACCCACAACCAGTTTACCCACACTGGGTCCAAAAAGACCACCTTCAATTAAGAAAGTGGTATTTAAAGTTTACTTTTTAGCCTGTTGGCGCCGCCAAGCAAGACCGAAATGGACCAATGATTCGGTCCCGTTTTTGATCCGGGCAATGTTGCTACGGTGACGGTAGAAGATGAAGATAGTCAAAACTAATGCGACAACCGACAATAGTGGGTCGCGGTAATAGAAAATCGCAATCAACGTGACGATTGGAAACGACGTCATACTGGCGACGCTGACCATGCTGGTGATATAGACCAGTGTCAGCATGATTGCACTCGCAATTAAAAAGAATTGCCAGTTATAGGCGAGTAGGATGCCGGCACTCGTTGCAACTGCCTTGCCACCTTTAAACCCGATATAGATGGAAAAGGTATGGCCTAGAATTGCGGCAAGTCCAATCAGTAACGTGTAACGATTATCTAGGTGGAACAAAAGGGTTGGCTGTAAAGCAGCGATGGTTCCCTTTAAGATATCCATTGTCATGACGACGGTCCCCGCAACTGGTCCGAGAACGCGGTACGTGTTGGTCGTGCCAATGTTACCACTACCAATCTGGCGAATATCAGTATGAAAGAAAAGCTTGCCAATGATGACACCTGAAGGAATCGCGCCAATAAGGTAGGCCACGATCAGCATGATTGCAATTTTCAAAATCAAAATAAATTCCTCCTGCAATAGAATCACTTCAATATTTTAGCATGCTTTACTGGTTAGGGGGTTAAAAAGTTTCTGGTTGACAAACTAGGGTCAAACTAACTACAATAAAGCGAACATACATTCGCTAATTAGTGAGACTGGTTTTGAGGATTTAATTTTTAAATTTAGTTAAATTTTGGCTGAAGTGTGGCTTAAAATCCGCCTGAGCCACGTTTAAAACTAAAAAAAGCGCTGAAAAATTAGTTTCCTGTGCTATAATCAAATTTGCATAGCTTTAGTTAGCGGTGTCAAGGCTGTTAAATCAAGCCAATCAGACTAATAGGTGTAAACATCATAAAAAAACAAAATTTTAAGGAGTTGTGAGAATGGCAAAGAAAACCCAGCAATACGATGATTCTTCGATCCAAGTCCTTGAAGGATTAGAAGCCGTTCGGAAACGCCCGGGTATGTATATCGGCTCAACGGACGCCCGCGGACTCCATCACTTAGTATATGAAATCGTTGATAACGCGGTTGACGAAGCGTTAGCCGGTTACGGTAAAGAAATTAACGTGATCATTCACGCGGACAATAGTATCACCGTCGTCGATCATGGTCGTGGAATGCCGGTCGGAATGCACGCTTCTGGGATTCCAACCCCTGAAGTTATTTTAACGATTCTCCATGCCGGCGGTAAGTTTGGTCAGGGCGGCTATAAGACGTCCGGTGGGTTGCACGGGGTTGGTGCCAGTGTTGTTAACGCGCTGTCCACTGAACTGACGGTGACCATCATCCGTGACGGCTACCGCTACGTTGAACATTTTAAGAACGGTGGTCATCCCGTTGGTACGCTTGAGAAAAAGGGTAAGACCAACAAACCGACTGGAACGACATTAACGTTTAAGCCCGATGCTAGTATTTTTACAACGACGGTTTATAACTTCCAAACGTTAGCGGAACGACTACGTGAATCAGCCTTCCTACTACGGGGCGTTAAAATCACGTTGACGGACGAACGCGAAAATCAGGAACAGGAACTCGAGTTTCATTACGAAGACGGTATTAAGGCCTTTGTTGGCTATTTAAACGAAGATAAAGACACGTTAGGTGACGTCATGTTCTTTGACGGCACGAAGGAAGGCGTGGAAGTTGAAGTGGCCGCACAATATAATGACGGCTACTCCGAAAACTTACTTTCGTTTGTTAACAACGTGCGGACGCCAGATGGTGGGACCCATGAAGTCGGTTTCCGTAGTGCCTGGACTAAAGCGTTCAATGAATATGCACGGAAGATCGGCTTGTTAAAGGATAAAGATAAAAACCTTGAAGGCTCCGATGTACGTGAAGGATTGTCCGCTGTGATTTCACTGCGGGTTCCTGAAAACCTACTACAGTTTGAAGGTCAAACTAAGGAAAAATTAGGGACACCGGAAGCCCGGACAATCGTTGATAACGTGGTTAGTGAGCAGCTTCAATTTTTCTTAATGGAAAATGGTGAGTTTGCGCAAATGCTGATTCGTAAGTCTACGAAGGCCCGGCAAGCGCGTGAAGCCGCCCGTAAAGCGCGCGACGAAAGCCGTAACGGTAAGAAACGTCATAAGCAAGAACGATTATTGTCAGGAAAGCTAACGCCAGCACAATCGAAAAACGCTAAGCGTAATGAACTCTTCCTAGTCGAAGGGGATTCTGCCGGTGGCTCAGCTAAGCAGGGGCGTGACCGGAAGTTTCAGGCCATCCTACCCTTACGTGGGAAAGTCTTGAACACTGAGAAGGCTAAGTTACCTGACATTGTTAAAAATGAAGAAATCAACACGATGATCTACACGATTGGTGCTGGTGTCGGACCAGAGTTTGATATTAAGTCGAGTAATTACGACAAAGTTATCATCATGACCGATGCCGATACCGATGGTGCCCATATTCAGATTTTGTTGCTGACCTTCTTCTATAAATACATGCGACCGATGATCGACGCGGGTAAGATTTACATTGCCTTGCCACCGTTATACCGGTTACAGAAGAAGCAAGGAAAACAAGTGCGGACTGAATACGCTTGGACCGATGAAGAGTTAGCCTTACGAACGAAGACGTTTGGAAAAGGTTATTCGCTACAACGGTACAAAGGTTTAGGTGAAATGAACGCCGAACAGCTGTGGGAAACGACCATGGATCCTGAAAAGCGGACGTTGGTCCGTGTACGGATCGATGATGCTGCCCTAGCTGAAAAGCGGGTCACAACGCTGATGGGTGATAAAGTGGAACCGCGCCGGAAATGGATCGAAAGTAACGTTCACTTTAACCTTGATGAAGACGGTTCGCTGTTAGATAACGAGGCGGTTTCTTCTGCGCACGAACAGGCTGATGAAGAGTTAGCCCAACAGTTGAAACATTAAAGGGGGTCGCAAATTGGCAAATGAACAACCAAAAATTCAGGAATTAACGCTTGAAGATGTCATGGGCGATCGCTTTGGTCGTTACTCTAAGTACATCATTCAAGAGCGGGCGTTACCGGATATTCGTGACGGGTTGAAACCCGTGCAACGGCGAATCCTGTACGCGATGAATCAAGACGGTAATACGTATGATAAGGCCTTTCGGAAGTCGGCTAAATCAGTTGGGAACGTCATGGGTAATTTTCATCCCCATGGGGACTCTTCGATTTACGAAGCGATGGTCCGATTAAGTCAGGACTGGAAGCTCCGGGAACCGTTGATTGAAATGCACGGTAACAACGGGTCGATGGATGGTGATCCGGCGGCCGCAATGCGGTATACCGAAGCGCGGTTGAGTAAAATTGCGGGTGAAATGTTGCAAGATATCGACAAGCAGACTGTCGATATGGTTTTAAACTTTGATGATACTGAATATGAACCAACGGTCTTACCGGCCCGGTTCCCGAACTTATTAGTTAACGGGGCCACTGGGATTTCTGCGGGTTACGCAACGGAAATTCCGCCGCATAATCTGACCGAAGTCATCGATGCAATTCTTTTCTTGATGAATCATCCTAAAGCTAGCTTGGAAGACTTGATGGACTTTGTAAAAGGTCCTGACTTTCCGACGGGCGGTATTATTCAAGGGTTATCAGGAATTAAGCAAGCGTATGAGACCGGTCGTGGTCGCATTGTCGTTCGTTCACGGACTAAAATTGTGCCAATCAAGGGGAATAAGTCACAGATTGAAGTGTCAGAGATTCCTTACGAAGTGAATAAAGCACAATTGGTCAAAAAGATGGACGAAATTCGGATCATGAAGAAGATCGAAGGGATCGCTGAAGTTCGTGACGAAAGTGACCGTAAAGGATTATCAATCGTGATTGAACTGAAGCGTGACGTTAACGCCGAAGGAATTTTAACGTACCTCTTTAAAAATACTGACCTCCAAATTACGTATAATTTTAATATGGTGGCAATTTATCACCAACGGCCAGAACACGTTGGCTTAAAGACAATTGTTACGGCGTATTTGGAACATCAACGCGACGTAATTACTCGCCGGACCCAGTTTAACTTGAAGAAGGCGGCGGACCGTCAGCACATTGTCCAAGGGCTGATCAAGGCCATGTCGATCTTAGATCAAGTGATCAAGACGATTCGGGGTAGCAAGGATAAGAAGGACGCTAAGCAAAACTTAGTGACCCAATTTGACTTTACTGAACCACAGGCCGAAGCCATCGTTACGATGCAATTGTATCGATTGACAAATACCGACGTGACGCAGCTTGAAAAGGAAGCCACCGAATTAGCTGATGCCATTGCGAGTTATCACAAGATTTTGGCAGAACCTAAAGAGTTGGACAAGGTCTTGCGTAAAGAATTAAAAGCCGTTCAAAAGGCTTACCCGACGAAACGTTTGACGGAAATTCAAGATGAGATTCAAGAATTGAAGGTCAAGACGGAAGTTGTGATTCCACAAGAAGACGTGGTCGTCATGATTAGTCACGATGGGTATATCAAGCGGACTAGTCTGCGGTCGTACTCGGCGTCTGATGCGGATGACAACGGGCTAAAGGATGAAGATTTCCCAATTTATTTGGCGAAAAATAATACGCTGGATCATTTGATGATGTTCACCAACCTGGGTCACTTGATTTACCGGCCGGTTTATGAAATTTCGGACGCTAAGTGGAAAGACACGGGGGAACACATCTCACAGACAATCGGTTTAGCAGATAATGAACGGATTACGTGGGTCTTTAACTTTGCGACGCTTAAAGAAACCGGTAAGTTCCTAGTAGCGACAAACGATGGCTACGTCAAGCAAACGGCTTTTGCCGACTACGTTCCGGGACGGACCTACAAGACCCGGGCAAGTCAGTTCATGAAGCTGAAAACGGATGTGTCCGAAGTGGTGACCGTCAAGTACTTGCCAAGTGCACCAACCGGGACCTTAGTCTTGATGACGCAGCACGGTTACGGTTTGCGTTATGATTTAAGCGAGGTCCCAACAATTGGGGCCAAAGCAGTCGGGGTTAAGTCGATGGACTTGCGTGATGACTTAATCGTTCGCGCAAGCATTGCAAACGAACAAGACCTCGTCGCTTTGATCACACAACGTGGCTCGTTTAAAAAGATGAAGGTCGCAGATATTCCAGTCACAAGTCGGGCCCGTCGTGGGGTTCAAGTTTTACGTGAGCTGAAGAGTAACCCACACCGAATCGCTGATTACGTCTTATTAGACGGAACAGCGACGGGTGTGGCCCTAGATGTTCTGACTGACCGTGGGAAACATCATTCAATTTTGAGTGATGATCACCCAGTCAGTGCCCGGTATTCAAACGGCTCGTTCGTTGTGGATACGGATACGGAAGGAACACCAGTAACGATGCAGTTGCATCCAGTGCCGTTAACGGTGTAAATGTGGCGTTATAATGAGGCGTGGTGTCGTTAAGCGATGCGATTGCTTGCAAGGATTTGGGCCTTAGCGGTAAGATAAAGTTGGATGTTTTATCATGTAATAATTAGTTAAGGTTTATTTACCGATAACAAGCGCTTGCTTTAAAATCTAATCTTGTATAATATTATAGATATCATAAGATGATGATAAGACGAAAGGATTAGGTAAAATTCATGAAGACAACTCAAGAAAGTATTTTTTCATCCAAGACTTTAACATATTTCTTGCAATTAGCTGAAACTATGAATTATACGCAGGCTGCCCAGATTTTAGGGATTACACAGCCGGCGTTGACCCAACAAATTAAGAAATTGGAACGTACAGTCGGTGCGCCACTTTTCTATTCAGTAGGGAAAAAATTACGCTTATCCGATGCGGGCTACACCATGTTAAATGCGACCCACAGCATTTACGACGTTTTAAATAAGGCAACGGACGAAATTCAGCAAACAACTAGTGCGACCCAAGGGGCTATCAATATTGGTGTCTTGGCTTCAATTGAAGATCACGTGTTTGAAGATTTTGCCATTAAGTATTACGAGGCCAACCCCAACGTTATTATCTCGTTCCATATGTTAACGCGTAAAGAGATTTGGGAACGTTTGGAAAATAATCGTATTGACCTAGCTGTCATGTATCTTCCGGATGAAAGCATCAAAAACTGGAAACCATACCAGTCTAAGAAAATCATCCAAGACGAACTATTGTTTATTTCTGGCGATCCTAAACAGGCTAAAAAGAAACGAATCAAGTTCAAGGATACAATCAGCGAACCTTGGGCGATGTATCCAGAAAACTACTATTTGGATCAAGTGATTAAAGAATCATATAAGAACCAAATGGCAGATTTACCAACTGCGGTTGCCCGGTTTACGACGCCACAACAAATTTATCGGTTTGTGGCCGCTACTGAGACCAATACCGCATTACCAAATTCATTCATGGTAGCTAATCCAGCCGTTGACAAGCTTCATACGGTTTCGTTTGAACCAGCTATCAAGTTTGATTTGAACTTCGTTTTCCGTAAAGATAAGGATCAAATTCCACGAATCAAGAATTTCTTGGATGAGTTTGATAATTATCTCCGGTCAGACGATTATATTTCACGGTTACAAAAGATTAATCAAAAATAGTTTTTAAAGGAGTTTTGTGCTAATGAGTAAGGAATTAGTTTTTGGACATCAAAATCCTGACACCGACGCAATCGTGGCGGCCAAGGCCTTTTCATATTTAGAAAATAAGTTGGGTGCGGACACCGAACCAGTTGCTTTGGGCGAACCAAACGAAGAAACTAAGTATGTTTTGAACCACTTTGACGAACCAGCATTACGGGTCATCACTAAGGCAGCCCCTGAAGTTGATAAGGTAATGTTAGTCGACCATAACGAACCACAACAAAGTGTTAGCGATATTGCTGATGTTACGGTCACTCACGTGGTTGATCATCACCGGATTGCTGGCTTCGAAACGACTCAACCATTATTTTACCGGGCAGAACCACTTGGCTGTGTTAGCACCGTGGTTTACAAGTTGTTCAAAGAAAATAAGGTTGAAATTCCTGCTAAGTTAGCTGGTTTGATGCTTTCAGCCATCATTTCTGACACCTTATTATTGAAGTCACCAACCACAACACCAACTGACGTTGCCGTTGTTAAGGATTTGGCTAAGATTGCTGACGTAGACTACGAAACTTATGGTTTAGCAATGCTTAAAGCTGGGACTAACATTGATAGCAAGTCTGAAAAAGAATTGATCGATGCGGACGCTAAGTCTTTCGAAATGAACGGCTCAACGGTTCGGGTTGCTCAAATCAACACGGTGGACTTAGACGACGTCTTCAAGCGCCAAGCTGCACTTGAAGCTGCTGCTAAGGACGAAAACAAAACTGAAGGTTATGATTTGTTCTTGATCTTAGCAACGAACATCTTAAACAGCGACTCTGAATTATTAGTCGTTGGGGCCCCAACGGAACCTGTTGAAAAGGCCTTTGGTAAGAAGCTGGCTAATAACCGCTTAAGCTTACCAGGTGTCGTTTCACGTAAGAAGCAAGTCGTACCACCATTGACTGACGCTTTTAACGCTTAAATTTAAAATTCCTTTTTTGAGAAGTTCTCACAGCAATGTGGGAGCTTCTTTTTTGCAATTATTGGATAGAAGCGTATAGTATACGTTAATTAGATTGTACACAACTTATATAATTAAAAGGACTTGATTGAATGAGCGAAAAAGATAACGACTTACGGCAACGATTAACGGCCGAACAGTATGCAGTCACTCAAGAAGCCGCCACGGAGCGACCTTTTAGTGGGGAATATGATAACTTCGATCAAGCTGGTATATATGTCGACGTTGTCAGTGGCGAACCGTTATTTAGTTCATTAGACAAATACGACGCTGGGTGTGGGTGGCCATCCTTTACACGGCCAATTGCCCAGTCTCAGTTACATGAGCATCAGGACCATTCGTTTGGTATGCATCGTACCGAGGTGCTTAGTCAGGCACAATCACATTTAGGCCACGTTTTCCCGGACGGTCCGCAAGACCAGGGCGGCCTCCGTTATTGTATTAATTCAGCTGCGCTAAAGTTTATTCCGGCAGTACAATTAAAAGCAGCGGGCTACGGGCAGTACGTCAGCTTATTTTCAGAATCGGAGAGTGATTAGATGACGGATACGGCTATTTTTGCAGGCGGGTGTTTTTGGTGCATGGTCAAGCCGTTTGACCAGCAACCCGGTATTGAAAAAGTGATCTCGGGATATACGGGTGGGACGGTCCCCAACCCAACGTATGAACAGGTTGCAAGTCACACCACTGGGCATACTGAAGCGGTGGAAATTACCTTTGATTCCGCAGTGATTAGTTATGCGCAGCTCGTTGAAATTTATTGGCGGCAAACGGATCCAACCGATGCGTCTGGACAGTTCCAAGACCGTGGTGATAGTTACCGGCCCGTCATCTTTGTTAATAGTCCCGAACAACGTCAAGTTGCTGAAGCCTCGAAACGGGCGTTAGCAGCAAGTGAACGCTTCACAATGCCAATTGTCACTAAAATCGAAGCTGTAAAGCCGTTTTACCCGGCAGAGCCGGAGCACCAAGACTTTTATCGTCGTAATCCGTGGCGTTATCAGATTGAAGAGATGGGTGGTCGTCAGACGTTCATTAAGGAAAACTGGCAATCATAGTGATAGAAAAAGATCCAGTAGCCTACAAACGTAAGCTACTGGATCTTTTTAATTTTGAGTTAGGCCGCCTGGTAAGCATCCAAAGCGGAATAAAATGATTCCTTGACTGAATCACGAGTATTCAAATAAGTAATATAATCGGACAATTCATGGACATTACTAGTCAATGGAAAATCAAAATCGGAATGGGCGTAACGAGCTGCCGAAGCAAACGGGCCACGTTGTTCTATAAATGGTTCAAGCCAGCGGTAAAATGTCATCAGAGTCATCCTTTCAAAAACTTAAGTAACAATATAAACCTAGTTTAACGGCTCAAAGCCCCGTTGTACAGGGGGGTTAAAGCTTCTTAACTAAGCAGCAAATCAACTGTAAAGGCTGTGATTCGTTTGTAAAGTATCGTTAAGTTTTTGTAACAATGTAAGCTTAATGTTTTAATAACAGCTATTTTCATTATGAACCCTGGTTATTATTTTTATCGGGACGATCCCCGTTTTGCCTGTAACGCGCGTAAATCTTGTCTACGGAGCAAGTTTTGATAATAGGCTAAACTCGTTTCGTCTAATCGAAGCACGTGCATGATACTTTCAAGGGCGTCCGTACGGTGCTGGTCCAAGTACCACAGCATGAAGCTTTGGCGTAGCGTAACTGGTTTGAGCGGCAAGCCAATTCGTTGGCTGTCGCCCGCTAAATACTTATGCAGCGCGGCCAGTGTCAAGTGTGGATCTTGGCCACGTTGCCGGATTTTTAAGAAGTAGCCGCGTGCGCCGTTAGTTTGAAGTGGTTGTAAAAAAACGGTTAATTTTTCTAAGAACACTTGTTCGCTTCTGCTGAATGTGATACGTTTGAGTTGTGAGCTAAAATTTGAAGCAAGCATTTCTTGGGCGGTAAATCCTTTGCAAGTAAACAGCAAGAATGCCCGTGTGTAGACGTGGAGATCATCATTAGCCAGTAACTCGGATAACTGCTCGGGCCAGTGTAACGCGTCCTGATCGTTAGTCAGTGGTTTACCTTTGATGCTAAACGTTGGTAACGTCGTAATAATCCGATGTTCAAAGAGATAGCTAAAATAGCCGTTTAAATTAGAAAGTGCCTTGTTCAACGTGGAAGTTTTAAACTGACGTTGCTGACGCAGCATTTCTAAATAAGCCTGAATATCGTTTTCAGTCAGATCAGCGAGTAGTTGGTCTTGAGCAAAGGTTGGATTAAAGTGTTGCTCATAATTGAAAAAGTCAGCAAGCGTTAATCGGTATTGTTCAATCGTGGTTTGCTGTTTGCCAGCGGCTTCAAGTTGTTGAACAAAACTTTGTTCGTATGGAAATTGGAGTGGCATGGGCGAACGCTTCCTTTCTAGTTATAATCTGTTACTTTAACTAAAACACAAAAATAACCAAAAAACAAACCATTAGGTAGATGCTGTGAGGCGTATTCTAAGCACACGTTCAATTGTTAGACAGATAAGTGATCATTAAACATCACCAGAATCAAGCACAATAAAACCGATATAATTGGATGGCACGAATGAATTGAAGTTCAAGCTATCTGACCAGCAAATAGCGGACAAATCACATATTGAAGTCAAAATCTAAAGCTGACGGTTCAAATTGTCTGGTAGCTATTAATCCATATGATTTTACGGCTGCAGCGAATTTAAACAATCACAAAATGATTTTATAGTTGCTGACAAAATATCTCTAGATCCTAAAAATTCTGAATTTAGTTTTTTAGCTTATGAGTACTAGAACTAATCAGTGAAACCGAAACAAAATTCAAGGACGTTGAAGCCAATGTTTAAATTTTTGGCCCGAGGGGACTTATTTAGGTCGTGGGGGAGGATTTTACTTTTCGCTTCTACTTCGTATAATATATATTATGTAAACTAGAATATCTAAAAAAACACCCCTCTCAGGATTTGGGCTTAATTTGCACGACACTGCTAATCTCGTGTCTTTTTAGTAGTTTATGACGCTAGATCACATCTTCTTAATTTTAAGTCATCAAAAACATTGCAATCACTGAGCTTAAATATCAAAAAGTAATCTCAAATAAGTCAGGATTTTAGATTAGCTGCTTGGAAATTTGAAAAACGTATTCTAATCATCGTTAATTAATGATTTCTTTAGTTACAAGCATCTTGATGGCTCATTTTATAAACGTCTAACAATTCATCGACTAATTGACTGGTTTATGAAAAACCGACACACATTAGCTATACTAGCAAAGTTATTTAAAGCATTTTTTCGCTGGGCGTTTGCTGAATTGTCTAAATAAAGCAAAAAAGCAGATATAAGTTTTTAACTACAAACTTATATCTGCTTAATTAGTGCTCAATTTTGATTAGTTTTGGCGACCGCCCAAGGTTTCAACCATTTTAGGATCACGGTGGTCAAAAAACGCAGATTCTTTCATATCAAGGTCTGAAATCTGAACCATTTCAGCATCTGATAACTCAAAATCAAAGATATTGATATTTTCTTCCATTCGATTCTTATGAACAGATTTTGCTAATGAGACGACGCCTCGTTGATAGAGCCAACGCAAAACGACTTGACCAACGCCTTTACCATGGGCTTCTGCAATCTTAGATAAGGTTTCATTGGTAAATCTTGATTGGTTGACCATCAATTTGTGAGTGATTTTCCGTTGATTCTAAGTGCTTGTTTAAATTCATCGTACACGCCCCCTTCAAAATAATGTTTCGTTTGTGCTTTAATTGAATGTTTACATCATAAGGCGATATGGAACGTTTGAAAAACACTAAATTAGCATGCTACTATACGCATAACGTATGCTTGGGATTGGTTTATCACCATCAGTATTGGGTTTGTTTAGACCAACACTAGCACTCCGCTAAGTCTGGATGTTTGATTAGTTTAAAGGCGTAATCAGCAACACTAGCCCGTGATACTTCCGTGCCCTTGAATGGTTCATCAACACCGGTGGTTTCGTAATCAATTTCAGCTTGATTCGTCAACTAGGCTGGCCGTAATTCAGTGTACACAACATCTGAATTGGCCAATAGTTTAGCCGATTCAGATGTTGTGTACACTGAGTTGGCCAATAGTTTAGCCGATTCACGGAATCCAGGTAGGAATGCCGCAATGGCTTGCTCATTCCATTCCCCAAACTTGCCAGGTACTTCATGGTGAGCACCCAGTGCACTAATAAAGATTAAACGCGTTTGTTTCGCTTCATGCATCGCAGTCAGGATACTTTGTGTTTGTTGGCCTAAATCAGCGCCACCGACGTTTGAATAAACAATATCAACGTCTTTCATGGCTAATCGTAATGCTTCAGTGTCCAAAACGTTACCGTCAACCAACGTCACGCGTGGATTACTTTCATATTTGGCTAATCGATCGGCTTTTCGTAAAAATAAAACCAGTTGGTCCGTCGTTTCATCTAACAACCGGTCAGTCAGAATACGTGCAGTCCCACCATTGGCACCAATAATCAGAACTTTTTTCATTTTTAAAAAAAACTTCCTCTCTAATCTGAGAATAGTCTCAAAATGAGCGATTTCGAGACTACCTTGATAACATGGATAAGCCTAACTTCTCAAGTATAAAATGTCTAATACCTATCTAAAATACAAATGTATACGTATTTTACATATACTTGGATTGATTCGCAGTCCCACTTTTTTTACAAGCTATTCGCTTTTTATTTTACGAATGACTTTCGCTGGTGTGCCAACTGCAACCATATTTGCAGGAACGTCCTTGGTTACGATGGCACCGGCGCCAATGATGGCATGATTCCCAATCGTGACACCAGGCAACACGGTTACATTAGCACCCAACCAGGCACCCTTGCCAATATGCACAGCGGCACATTTTAAATTGCGTCGCGATTCGGGATTTTCCATGTGATTTACTGAAACCAACGTCACGTTTGGTCCAATCAAAGCCTGGTCACCAATATAAATGCCGCCAAGATCAACAAACATCGCATTGCGATTAATAAAGATATCTTTACCTAAGTAAGTGTGTGCGCCAAAGTCCGTATTAAATGGTGGCATGATGGTATTGGTTACGGAGACATTTTGACGCGTGATTTGACTCATCAGTTTAACGATTGTCGCATCAGTGTGATATTGTCCATTCAATTCAGCTAAAATTCTTGAGTTTTCATTCGCAATTTTGGGAACAACTTCATATTCCGGCGCTTGGAAGTCAATTACCTCACCAGCCAGTGCTTTTTTAAGAACTGATTCCACCTTTATTCCCTCCAATTTGTCGTTTTAAAACTGATTTTTTGCCAGCCAAGACTTCACTAGCTGGGTTGTGTCACTTAACTTATCATCGGTAATCCCAAGTCCTGATCTGAAGTTTGCTTGTTTCGCATGCTGCTTCAATTCCGTTAGGCTTGATCCTAAACCACTACTACCGCTAGTCGTAAATGGCAAAATTGTTTTACCTTTGAAGCTTGGGTAATGATTAAGAAAAGTATTGATGGCCATCGGATTTTTATCTAACCATATTGGATAACCCAAGAAAATGTATTGATACCCTTTTAGATTTGGCAGTTTTCCAGCTAACTGTGGTTGTGCATTCCGATTCTGTTCAGAACGTGCAACCTTCAGCATTTTTTGATAACTGGTTGGGTACTTTTCCTTAGTTTGTAGATGATAAATGTCAGCACCAACTTGTTTTTGAATGGCCTTAGCGACCGCCTCAGTATTTCCGGTGTGGGTCATATAAATAACAATCGACTTACCGTCGGACCGTTTATTGTTACTTTGGGTAGTTGCCACCGCTTGATTGGTGGTGGTGCCTGAAATTTTTTCGGTGTTGATATGGGTAATCAACAAAATTCCGACAATAATAACAGCACCTAGTCCAATGAGGATTAAACTCAATTTTCGCATTTTAAAATTTCCCTTCTCACATGTAAATGTCGCTTGCCTTAAAGCGTTGAAATTATCATAATGCGAGAACATAGTAATGTAAAATACCTATATTGAATGTCTTGATATAGCAAATACGTATATCTTGTAAAATTACCAAGCTCTTCAATAGGAATATTTACAATGTTTCTCAAAACCGGTCCATTCTTAAAGCCTTCAATTTGAACTCGTGACAAGTGGCTAGAAAGCGGATACAATTACAGGTGATGCCAGCTGCTGAACTGGTTAAAAATTACGAATAGAGGCTTACTCATGACTCCGATTGAAAGTTACATTCAGACCGCACCCGCCGCGGTCCAATTGCAATTGACCGATCTTCGTGCGACTATTTTGGCTGTTTTACCGGATGCCGAAGAACAAATGAAATATCAAATGCCGACCTTTTACTGGCATGAAAATGTGATTCACTTTGCCTGGTATAAACATCATATTGGTTTATACCCAACTCCGAGTGGTGTAACGGCTTTTCAATCTGAATTGACACCCTATAAGACTAGTAAGGGCGCCATTCAGCTACCCTTGGACCAACCACTACCGCTAGACCTAGTGCGTCGAATCACTGAGTTTCGAAAACAAGAAGTGATTAAAAAATTTCACTTAGAAGAATCGTAAAGCAGTCGCGTGTTACTGGAACAATTCTGGCGACACGCTTTTTTTGTTGCCAATAATTTTAGATTAGGTTTTATGGATAATTTTTTATTCAAGATAAGTATTGGTAATTTGATGATGAACTATCTATACTAGTTTTGTTAGGTCAATAATCAATTTATTAATATAGAAGAGAGTGGCTAATTAATGAAAAGTACGGTATTTATGAAACCTGGTCAAGTTGCGCTAGAAGAAATTGAGAAGCCAACAATTCAAGCTGCAGACGACGTTATTATTCACGTTGTTCGTACCTGTGTTTGTGGTTCTGATTTATGGTCTTACCGGGGCCTTGAACCTAAGGCTGAACATTCCGAAAATGCTGGCCACGAAGCCATTGGGATTGTTGAATCGGTGGGTTCAGCAATTACCACTGTGGTTCCAGGCGACTTTGTGATTGCACCCTTTACCCATGGTTGCGGACATTGCGCAGCTTGCTTAGCTGGGTTTGACGGCGACTGCCAAAATCATCAAGATAACTTTAGTAATGGCGTCCAAGCAGAATACATTCGTTTCCAACACGGTGAGTGGGCACTGGTTAAAGTCCCTGGCAAGCCTAGCGATTACAGCGATGCCATGTTGAACTCCCTGCTGAGTTTAGCCGACGTCATGGCAACTGGTTACCACGCTGCCCGTGTAGCAAACGTTAAAACTGGTGATACCGTTGTCGTGGTTGGTGATGGTGCCGTTGGCTTATGTGGTGTGATTGCTACTAAAATGCGTGGTGCTAAACGGATCATTGCAATGAGTCGCCATGAAGATCGTCAAAAGTTAGCCTTAGAATTTGGTGCAACCGACATTGTCGCCGAACGTGGTGACGATGGGATTCAACGCGTTAAAGAATTGACCAATAACGCTGGTGCGGATGCCGTACTTGAATGTGTCGGTACCGAGTTATCAAACGAAACGGCGATGAACGTTGCCCGTCCCGGCGCCATTGTTGGTCGCGTTGGTTTACCACACGAACCTAAAATGGATATGACGGCTTCATTTTATAACAACACTATTATTGCGGGCGGTCCCGCTTCAGTGACCACTTATGATAAACAAGTGTTGTTAAAAGCCGTATTAGATGGTGAAATTCATCCTGGCAAAGTCTTCACTAAACAGTTCAGTTTAGAAGAAATTAATGACGCCTACCAAGCCATGACGAACCGTGAAGCTATCAAATCATTGATTGTTGTCGAATAATTACTTTAATATAAGTACTGAGCCCTTAGCGTAAATTGCGTTAAGGGCTTATTTTTTTTGATCGTAAGTTGTTGAACATCGACTGAAGGCAATGTTAATCTAGTTGAAATGATGTTTACGTCACAAGTAAGCTTAAAGGAAGGTGTACACGAATGTCACTTGGGACCACTTTACAACGAAGCCGTAAACAACAACGGCTAACCCAGAAACAAGTTGCAGATGGGCTCTGCGCGCAATCCATGTTGTCGGCGATTGAAAATGACCGCTACGTTCCTAATGCTAAGCTACTGTTAGCCTTATGTGAACGTTTAAAGATCTCACTAGCTACCATTAGTTTAGCGCATGATTTTGATATTAATGAAGACGCCGCAATCAACGCACGCATGCAACAGTTATGTAATCAACATCGGTACCAAGAACTGCAACGTTTATTGTTAGCATCAACGACCCTCGAGCACGTCAGCACCTCCAGCCAAACTCAGGCTTACTATTATTATTTGGCAGTGACTCAAATTCAAATTGGGTCTGATTTAGACGCCGCTCAACAAAGCTTAAAACTTGCACTCAGTATGACTGCGGAGTCTGGGATGACAACGCTGGCCTGCCTAGCTATAACCACGTTAGCGCTTGTTAATGCGAAGTGCGGACGCCGGCAAACGGCCGTGAAACTGATGGATCAGGGATTAAGCGATTTAAAGCATCTACCTTATGATGAAAACCATAACGTGATCTGGTATCTGAACGCCCTGATGAGATACCTACTGAGTGAACCAGCATTAGCCAGACAACATTTATTAGCAACCATCACCGCGATTACGGCTCATCAGTCCCACTATATGCTCGCAAATTGTTACCGGCTACTTGCAGAAATTGCCATTCAGCAAGTACAACCGCAAGTGGCAGCAGATGCGCAGCAAAAGCAGCGCTTTTTGACCGACTTATTTCACGAACCAGTTCCGAAACAATTTTAAATATCAGCATACTGATTTTCTTAACCACATCTTTTCCATTAAAGTAAGGCCACCAAGTAAAGGGAGGCCTTTTTTATGTTTACTCATTTTTTCAAGTCAGTTCAATGCCCCACCCTGTCAGCAAATGCTTCAGTGGGATGTCAGGAGGCGCCAAAATGAAAGCAATCGTTCAGAGAAATTATAACGGCATTGATGCGCTTCAAATTATGACGAAGCCGGAACCAACTTTGATCCCACTAGCTGTGAAAGTTGCGACCCACTACACGCCGGTGATGCCGTACGACTTATTGACGGAAACTGGTACGTTGAAATCACAGCGGCCAGTGCACTTACCCATGGTGATTGGCTATGGTTTCGGCGGGGTTGTGACTGAAGTTGGCCAACTACGTAAGAAAGCCTTATTAGGTCAACGGGTGATTGGCTTCAGTCTTAAAGGCAGCCATCAAACGACGCTAGTTTCTGCACTCCCCCTATTTTCAGTCCCTAAAAACGTCTCTTTGGCAGCGGCTACAACTTTGATTGGGGGTGCCGACGCGGCATTGATGGCCGTCAGAGCGAGCCGGGCTACTAAAGACGACGTGATTTTGATAACTGGCGCCAGTGGTAGCGTGGGCACCTACTTGTTACAGCTTTTACACCAAATGGGTGTTAGGTTAATCGCAATGAGCCACTCTAGTGAACAGCGCTTATTAGCAAGCTTAGGTGCTGATCAGACGTTGGCTTATGACGAACCGTTACAACAACAATTAACTGAGTTCCCCCTGCCACTAAAATCATTGATTTGGCTGGGTCAAGCCAACTACTAGATCAGCTCTCACAGATGGGGCCCACAGCAATTTGGTCATTAGCGAATCCAGACTACGTCCCAAGCGCTGGGCAATCTTTTACCTTTGTTAACGGCCGGATTCGACTGCAAGACTACCGTTGGCTCTTAGATCAGCTTGCTCAGGGAACGTTACAGGCAGTTATTCAGAATACTTTCCCGTTTACCGTAGTCAAATCCGCGCAGCACGAACTACAGGATAAACATTCACACGGCCGGATTTTATTAAGTTATCGCTAGAATGGAATGAGGACGTAATATTGGAAAACTTAAATTTAACACAGCTTCTACAAACCTGGATTACCCTTTGGCTGACACTTGGAATCGTGCGGATCATCTTAATTTGTATTCTTGTTGGGATTGGCTACTGGTTAGTCAGGCGGCATCGATTTATTAAATGAGCGATCGCATAGTTGGCGCTTTGACAATTCTAAGGGAAACTAGTATAACAAAAACCAGGCTGTTTATACTTAAACGGTTTAATAACATTCATCGATATGATGAGAAAGTGTGACAGAATGGCACAAGCCCTGATTATCATTGATATGCAACGTGCACTTACTGACCTTGATCAGCGTGAGCACGTGATTGCAACGATCAATCAACGAATTGACCAGTATCGCGAAGCAAACCACCCCATCATCTTCATTCAGCATACCGAACCGGGGATGGTAGTATCGAGTGAAAGTTGGCAGTTATTTCCTGAGTTACACGTTCAAGGTACGGATACTTTCTATAATAAAACTCGTCCCGATGCATTTTATCAAACGGGATTGGAATCTTTTCTCAAAATGAACCATTTGAATTCAATCGAAATTTGTGGCGCGCAAGTTGAGTTTTGTGTGGATACTACGATTCGGGTGGCTTATCACCTAGGTTTTAAAATAACATTACTCATTGAAGGAATCACGACGATTGACAGTGACTTTTTGACGGCCACCCAGATAAAACGGCATCATCAACAAATTTGGGAACATCGGTTTGCGGAATTCGTTGACTTAAACACGCCGCTGATTACCGAGACTTCCAATGACAATTGATCAAACCCAGCGTTTTCAGCACTACCTAGCTTTGATTGAACTACCTTACGATGAAGCCGTCGCCCAACTGAGAGCCCGTCACGGTCTTGTCAAAGATGACTATTTCGTGCAAGCTTCCTACGAACAATTCTTAGCGGGAAAAGTTTTGCGTTTACAGCGCGGAAATTACAGCCGGACCCGGGATGGCTTATGCACCCACCACGTTGCTGAAAATCAGTTCAGTAACATGTCCGATGCGGTGACTATCAAGCAAAACCAGTACCCGTTTACTTATCAGCGTAGCAAATACCTTGTTTACGCGGATGAAGTTGAACATCTGATTTTACATGCGCTAATTGCGGCGGAGACCGGTGGCCAGTTTGGGTATCACGGCTACCGTGAGTATTTATCAAAAGACGTTTGGGCGTGGTATGTTGACAGCAAAATCCCCCAGAAAAACTGGCGTCATCGTTGCTATGGCGCTTCTTTACTTTCTAAATCGGAGGCGTTGACGATATTTGAACACTTGAACGCTGGTCCGCTGGCGACAATTAACAAATCGTAACGAAAGCGGTATCGCTTTCTCAGCGTTACATCAAAAAAACATCTTTGCCACTAAATTGCTAATAGTGACAAGGATGTTTTTTGGTAGTAACAGAAGATATATTAAACACATTATTAAATGATTTTCCACAGACTACACAATACCAACAATTCATCTGTATTTAAATGTTAGTCAGCAACCTCTTGACTCTTACCGTTTTCATCAAGTACCTGTGTAACATTTATAGTAGGTAAAATAAGTGCTGGAAATTGATTTGATGCAGTGGTTATATTTGATACTAGGGATCGTACATAAGGATAAAGAATGGCAACGGCATTTTTCTTGATTAAAGTATCAACACCAATTTGATTATGATCTTCGTTTTCATGATATATAAATTCTCCGCTGATGCTTGCAGTTACCATAAAAGGAGTTTGTTTGTCCGACTGCGAACCAATATGCACATTAACGGTCACTATAATTTTTTCCTGTTTCAGTGTATTCTTAACTTCAACTTTTGGATCTATACTAATATTTTGGCTATTTTCTTGATATAATGGATTCTTTTTATAACTTAACTCGTTAACTGAATAGCTTTTGAATTCTAAAACTGCCATTATGCAACACCTCCAACAAACACTTGAGCTTTAAACATTGTAGCTTTTGATTCATTACTAGTCGTATAGAAATATTTAGCCGTATCTATATATTTCGTTTCAGTCAGAATGCTAGTTAATTTAGCACTATCACTTTCGGAAGAATTATATGAGGTTAAAAAACCCTGTCTTTCATAGTCCTGTTGTGCTTTTCTGAAGGAAATTTCCTGTGATAGTGTTTGAACTCGTTTATTATTCTCAATCTGTGATACTTTTGCATAGCTAATACCTAAGCGTTCAGAGAAAACACGTTGACTTAAATGCAAATCTTCTCGTAACTTTTTTATCTCATTTGGTTGCATGAACCCTTTTCGCTTTCTGTAAGCATTAAAGGACCTTCTAAAATTCTCATTTGGATCATCAAAATCTAACCAAAGTTCTCCTTGGGAATCTTTCCAGTAATGATTATGGACAATCAAGTCAGAGATGTCTTTGACCCGTATAGTCTCATATTTCCATACTTCTAAATATTCGCCAGTGGTATTTAATTCTTCATTATAAAAAATTTTTTTTATCATAATTAGCACCTCCAAGAATGCAAAGTTAAAATATTCTGTTATTTAAAGGGATAATTTAACGGGTGCTCAGCAGGATGTGTTGAAATCCAAAATATTATATTGCCACTTTTAATTTGAAATTTTAAATAGCACTCAGTATTTTCTATGTCCATACCAAAGAGCCAAATATCTCCCGGAATTCTTGGATGATGATTGTCTGCCATTGGACCAGCAACAAAATTGCGCCATGTGATTTTTTGATATATTTCATCTAAAATTTCATCTAAATCAATACCTAACGTTACTGCCGCTGAATAATTCTTCGCACGATGACTGATTTTCCAATTATTTTTGTTAGATTTTATCAAAACAACAATCGCTTTGACTTCTTCCTCTCGAGACATCCAAAATCAACTCACAATCGGATTATTTCACTTATAACAAGTTTATCACAACATGTTTCCCGTAGGAAACATGTTGCCTTGTGGCGGATGATCAATTAAATTAGAAAGTGGTTTAATGTCTAAAAAGGTCCAAGCAAATTATGTCACGGATGATTTGCTTGGACCTTTTGACTATTTATTAATTGATATTCGCTGATTCCGGTATCGCTTTGCTCAATTGTAGCTACGGCCAATAAATTTTTGCTTAGGGAAATTTCACGAGATCAACTTTCATTTGTAAACACGGGGTATCTCCCTTTTCCAATACAACCGACGTTAAATTTAATGCTGCATTGCTGATTGGAAAAAACGATTCAGATTCTTCATGAATGAAACAAATCATGCGACCTGTTTAGTATGCCATGACTTATAAACTAGTTGTAGGCCCACGGCAACCCCACAGATGATGATGAAGATGATTGGCAAGTAAATAATCACGTGGTAGCGCCCCTGAACTTCCAGAAATAGTGAACTGATTGTAAAACCATCCAGAAGCAGCGCACTGTAAAAGTAATAGTTATTTAAATAACTCGTTTTAAATAACAGCCATAACCCAAGCAGGACACTTACAATGGCAACCATGAGCATTGCCTGAAAGTAACTGTACGACGTGATGGTTAGGAATGCGCGCCCCTGATACCACGCTTTGTTTTTTTTGCGGTTAGCCTTTGCGGAACTTAAATCGTAGAGCACCCAATTATAGCCGTAGTCCTCACTCATTAAGCCCTGCATCTTTTGATTCATGAATGGTACCGCACGTCCCTGCAATTCGGTTAGATTATCCTGAATATCACTCGCCATCGTTTTAGCAATCCGCGGATAGGACGTTTCCAAGTTTGGATCAACCTTGAGTTCTTTGGCGACCTGTTTAGCGATGTGCGGATTATACGTGCCCTTAGTCTTAGCACTAGTCCCGGTTGCGAGACTATACCCCACCGCGACATTATTGGGTGCCACTTGAAAGCCGTATAGCCAACTATAGATTCCCGTTGAGCTAATCAGAAAAATTAACGTAGCGGCAAAATAGATCAAGAGTTGCTTACTATGTTGCCTTAGGGGTTCAACGGACTGTAACATGAGAATAATCGTGAAAATGACGAGTGCGATTAGCCAAACAGCCATGATGGGACGTACCATATTGGCGGCCACGGTTGCCACCCAGGCAAATATCAAATTGATCCACTGATCGTTGGTCGTTGCCGTTGGAAGTGGCGCAAACGCCTTAGTTAGGGTAAGCATTGTAATCAAAACGCAGGTCACAAAGAACGGTTCGGCACCGTTTAACAAGGTACTGTAAATCCAATAAGCCGGAATACAGTAGAAAATCAAACTGGCCACGATTCCAAGTCGCCGGGAAAGCCAGCGGGACACTAGCCAGTATATGAGTAACATATCAATAAAAGTACAACTGATATTAATGAGCTGGCTAACAAAAAAGTTGTTACCCGCCAAGGCTACGCTGAAACTAAAAAAGTTAGCAATGTTTAAGGCGTGCGGGAAAATAACGTAGTTGCCGAGGTCGCCCCGTTCCAACAGGTGGTGCCAAGTTAACCCCTGTGCGTTAAATGCAGCCAGCGTGTGATAGTTCCAGAAATCCGAAGTTGGTTTAATTGGCAGCCACGCAACCAATGGTAATTTCAATAGAGTCAATCCGACAAAGCTGCCGATGAGCCAACTCGTGTTCTTTTTAGTCAGCCAGTAGCTTCCGCCAATAACAAGTGCGAGTATGGCGATCACCATGAGTGAACTACTGATGATTACGCCGGTAGTTAGTTTAAGTGACGAGTCCCATTCCACAAACCAACTTGCCGCTAACATCCACACTAGGAGGAAACCCGCAACCACTAAGGTAAATGCCTGCGTTGCTTTGACGATCCCCTTTTTTAGCATTTGAATCCCCCCACTAGTATGAATCATTCAGTTTCGCATAAACTGGACGTGCTTTTGCGAGCCCGTGTTTCGTTTTCGTCCAGTTGGTGTAGCCCCGAATTTGCCGGTAAACTGCAAAATACGGTGTTAAACTGACAATCAATAAATAACCCTGAAAACTGAGACTTTGTAAAAGTGCGGGTGCGACCTTGATTTTCTGGTGGACACTGGCGTAATTACGCAGATAAATATTAGCGGATAAAACGCATACAATTAGCGTTATGGCAATAATTGCAATGATGGCTAAGTGGTGCCAGCCGAATTGCAAATCAGCTAAAGTCCGGTTCATTAGGACAATTAACGCGACAATGCCCGCTACGGGTGTGATACAACCAGTAAAAGGCATCATGATCCACACCGCCGTATCCACCTTTTGAAATCGATTCGCGTGGCGTGATCGCCAAAGCGCTGGCAAGTAGTGCATACATTGGAGTGATCCTTGGCACCAGCGAACTCGTTGTTGAAAGAACGGCAAGACTTTCTCCACGCCCTCCTGTTGAACGACTAAGGTGTGGTCAAACCCGGTTTTGCCCCCAATGAGCCAGGTCCGAATCGTAAACTCCAAGTCTTCCAGTAAACTGTTGCCCCACGGATTTTTGCGGGCAAGGTCAAGGCGGACAAACTGGCCATTACCAGAAGCAATTCCTTGTCCCAGACGATTCCGAAGTTGTTGCGTCGCGTTATTGACACCCATAAACTCAAAATTTTGCATTTGGGTTAGCCAGGTTCCCCGGTTATAAATGCCAACGCCCGTCTGCAGCATTGTTAACTCTGAATCGTGTTCGAAGCGTGCAACGGCGTGTGCCAAATCTGGTTGAGTCATAAAAGCGTCGGCGTCAAAGACCCCAATAATCGTTTTTGTTGGGTCAAAGTTTACGGCCAACGTATGATAAATATAGTCGACGGCGGTGTTTAAAACGGCCCCCTTACCTAATTCATCATTGCCGGCCCGGTGTAAGACTTGCAAATACGGTGACTTCGAACTGGTTAACGCGAGTAAGCTGTGATCACCAGAATTATCATCAACCGCAACAATCTGTGCCTGAATAGATTTTGGTAACTGGGACAGCTCGGCCGATAATCGGTCGATAGTACGTGTAATAACGTGTTCTTCATTTAAAACTGGGATCACCAAGAATAGCTTGTAAGGTTGCTGCCCCTTAGTATACTTTTCCGTCGGTTCCCGATAGTGATTGACCAAAATAATGTTCATCAAAAAATACAGATAAAAGACCCCAGAAATTCCAACTGCTACCTTTACGAAAATATTCATGGACAAGCCCCCAAGTAAAGTACCATCAGTTTCGCTTCTGATAATGAACAATTATACAGTGTGCACAATTCAATTCCCATTATCCTTGCGGTGAAAGCATAGTGAACTTATCAAATCGCTAGCTTTTACTAATATTTACGCCAATTTTACACAAACATGATGGTTTGATTTGGATACCAACGGTTAAAATAAGGATAAATTGATGTGGGAAGAAGATGGGGAACATTAAAAAAATCACCCTGCTATTATTAGGACTTCTAGTTTTACAACCATTAATCGTATTTCTTTTGCAAGGCTTATTAGTGACCACGGTACCCGTCCACTTTGGTTGGACCCCTGATATGTTGAATATCCATTCAAACAGTAATCTCAAAATCGCCATGGTTGAAAGCGCCGTTATGCCCGCGCTCATTTTGGTATTTCGGGCCTTACCCGGTAATCTATTTATTCCTGCAACGCATCAATGGATTTTTTCACCAAAAACAACTTGGCTCTGGTGGTTATTTGGCATGAACTGGTTCGTTTTGTTGTCCTTATTCAGCTTTGCGCCTTGGATCAGTTGGAGTTGGCAGCTTTGGACCCTTTTTTGTGGCCTTCAACTATTGGCCTACATCATCGATCAAGTCGTATTGAATCACCACACTACGAAACCGAGACGCCACTAAAAAAAGCCGTAACTCAATAAAATTGACTGGAATTTTATCGAGTTACGGCTTTTTAAGTTAGCTAGTCGTCCAGCGATTTGATCATCAGTAAATCCGTCTGGGGGTCGTCACCCATGACAAAGGTGTGTGAACTAAATTGCTTAAAGCCCCACTTGGCATAAAATGCCTTAGCGGGTTCGTTATGTTCCCAAACACCCAACCAAATTTTAGTTTTATGAGCTTGCTTGGCTAAGTCAATCGCCTGTTTAATAAAGGCACTTCCCAAACCTTGGTGCTTGAAAGCTGGTCGAATATAGATCCGTTCAATTTCTAAGGTGTCGTGCCCCATTTTCTCCGACTGAGCATCTTCAACGTTAAGTTTAAGGTACCCCATGGGTTGGTGATCGTGTTCGACAAAGTAAAACCGTGAGTTCGGATTGGCAAGTTCCGCTGTTAATTTTGGTAGATTATAAGCCGATTCGAGAAACGCGCGCATATTAGCGGCCGTATTTTGAGCTTCAAAAGTATCCGTATAAGTTTCAATGCTGATTTGTTGTAATGTTTGTACATCATCAGTAGTTAATTGACGTGTTGTTGTTTCCATTCTCAAGCCCCTTACGTTAATGCTGTGTTTGTTAAAAATCGTTCTTTCTAGTTAGAACATAACTTTTATTATAAATAAGTAGGAGTTAAAATGCACGATTTCTCCGTAAAAGGTTTTGTTTTATGTAGGCGCATGGGATAAGCTGGTGGGCTAGGTTTTGATGTTGAAATTTATTAGTTAAAGTAAGAAATTACAACTACCACCATCTGACATCCACCGACTAGTCCATCCCCTGTATTTTCCATTTTTTAAGCTTACCACTTTCCATTCACGATACCAGTTACTTTCACACTATTTTTAACACTACGACATCCTTCATCCCATAATCATTAGCAATTACTCGCCCAATGATGCTACAATAAATTATCTTAACTTAACCACCGGAGGATTCTATCATCGACTATCAACAAGTAGTAACGACCGACTGGGATAATGCCGCTTACGTCAAAGCGACCGGCGACACTGATTTTGAGCACGTCCCTTCCCGCGTCATGGCAAACTGGTACAAGGTTCGTTCATTTGGCGCCGAAGCTTTCGTTTGGCAAAAGCAACAACGTAACTTACTGTTGCTCCCCACTGATGAACGTGAAGCGTTGATCCAGCAACTAAAACAGGATTACTTCCAGCCCATTTATACTGATTTTGTGACTCACGGTTGGTCTGATAATTCAGAAACAACCCACTAACCTAATCACTTACAGCTAGCACGCCGAAGCCATCAAAACGTGTTAGCTGTTTTTTGTCGTAGTTCACAACCGATTCTTAGACGGAGAAGGCTCACTTTGTCAGCATTTGCCCTTACAAATTGCTATACTGATAGTGTGTAAATTTGTGGAATGGTGTGTGAGATTATTGAGTAGATTACGGAACTTTGGTTTGGATTTTTCGGTTGCGACCCTCAACTTTTTAGCAAATATTGGGATCATCCTACCATACGTATTAATTTTATTTAAATACCAGCAGACGCACAGCGTGAATTATTTAGTTGCGATTATTGTCTTTTACGTCGCGCGCGCTGCCAGCGTGTTTGGAACCAAGCATCTAGGTTTAAAAGCGAGCAACTACCTGCTGATCTGTTTATGGCTTGGCATATTCGGTAGCTTGCTCTTCAGCATCACCAGTAACCTGATTGCGGTGATTATCGGCGCTCTGTGTCTAGGCTACACTTCCGCCAATATCTGGCCCTACTACCTAACCATTAAGCTCCATTTGAGTCAAAGTACCGATTTCAAGCTCAAACAGATGTACTGGCTGATTTTTCTTGGCTTGGGTCTTTTATTTGGCCTCGATTTTTGGCTCGACCTTCAGTACCGCTTGGCCTTCGTACTCCTGGCCATACTCTTCGTGATTGCCATCCCCGCTGGTCACCTATTGAACCAGTTCTCCTTGGCGTTTTACGATGAACATGCCGCGGGACAGGCCCACCCAGTTAAGATATGGCGGGTGGTCATTTTTATCGCCTTCTTTGCAGCCATTGCCTTACTGACGCTGTTACGAAAGATTAGTCTGACCATTGCCTTACCATACGTTCTAGGTATCATTGTGATTGCCATTATCTTACTAAACATCGAACTGGCAGCGGACTGGAAATTCATGCCAGCAAACAAGGTCCGCATCCTTAACCGGGGCTTCTTACTCAGTTTCGTTTTATTATTTAATAGTTTCTTCGGTTACTTTATGTTTGGCACTAAGGGCATGTACTTAGTCTTTGCCCTATACCTGCTTGGCTTTGAAGGTGGGCGACCACTTTACCTGGCCATCGCTCCCAATAAGCAACGTGCGACACAACTTGCCAACGGCGGCTTGATCCTAGGTCACTTACTGGCTTTGACGACGATTCCCGCTTTATACGCTGTGGGCCTACTACTAATTGCCATGGCCATCGGTTTTGAGAACCCGGCCATTAACGACAGTGTATACGCCGCCGAAAAAAGCGACCCCGACTTAGCCATCATTCATAAGTACCGGTTCTCAACTTACGGCGGGTTACTTTGCCAACTCTGCTTCTTTGGATTATTGGTCACCGTTAGTGCGGTTAACCACCTTAAACTAATGGCCTTTTTCAATCCTAGTAACCCGGCCCTTAAATCAAGCTATCAGATGGGAATGGCGTGGCCACTAGTCGGAATTTCTCTGGTCATTACCCTCATCAACTTGTATGGTCAACACCAACAAGCGTCTAAGGACCTCGCCGCTTAACGAGCCGTTCGAAAGGAGTGCATCGTTCATGATTATCGTTGCTGCTGCAGCCATCCTATTACCATTGATCTTGCTCGGCGGGTTTAACTTACCCGCAACAAAGGGCATGAGTATCAGTGCCGTTGTCGTCATTATTACTGGCTACTTCTTTTGGCACATGTCGCCAGCCGTACTGAGCGCGTCAGTGTTACAAGCCCTGCATAAGTCGCTGCCCATCTTATGGATTCTATTTGGGGCTTTATTAATGCTCAATTGCCTACGCGCAACGGGGGCCATTGACCGGATCAATCAGGGGTTTCAAGCTCTATCAGCTGATATGCGGCTCCAAACTATTCTAGTCGCTTTCCTATTTGGCGGTTTAATCGAAGGGGTCTCTGGTTTCGGTACCCCCGCCATGGTCACCGCACCGTTGCTCATTGCTTTGGGCTTTTCACCATTAGCGGCCGTTATCTTGGCGCTCGTTGCGGATTCGACTCCCGCGGCGTTTGGGGCCGTTGGAACGCCACTGACCGTTGGACTCAGTAACGTGACTGAAAAAACGAGTACGTTGAATCTGATTGGGCTACACGTCACGCAACTCGATCTATTTGTCGGTGCCCTCATGCCAGCTATCTTGATTCTAATTTTGATCTTGTGGTTTGGCCCCAAAAAGAACCGCTTCAAACAGTGGGTGGAAGTCCTGCCTTGGGCGCTCGTGATTGGCCTGATTTACAGTAGTATTGCGCTACTTAGTGCCTGGTTAATCGGTTACGAATTTGTGTCCATCATTGCACCACTCGGAACCTTAGTCATTGCCATTCTCAGTATCCGGCAGCGGTGGTTGCTTCCAAAACGGGTTCAAACCCAGCCGTGGCAAGTTGCTAACTATCAGCCGACCGCGACTGGCACCCCTAAAAAGATGTCACTGCTTAAAGCTTGGTTTCCTTACTTACTAGTCGTAGTACTACTACTCGCAAGTCGTGTTTTCAGTGGCCTCCAAAAGTTAATGACGGCCTACGCCAACTTCTCATGGCGCCACATTCTTGGCTTCACCAGTATCAACTCGGATTGGGAGTTTCTCTATTCTCCCGGAACGGTCCTCGTCTTAGCGGCAATTATCGGGCTACTCGTTCAGGCCCAATCATTCAAGCCACTGTTTCCGACAGCTAAAAAGGTCGTCAGTTCAATGGGTGGCACCGCGTTAGCCTTAGCCGTCACCCTAGTCATGGTCCAAGTCTTTACCAACTCCGGCTTGAATCAAGCCGACCTGCCAAGCATGCCGATGTACATTGCAAAGTTCGTTGCCACTTACCTCGCGGGGATCTGGATCTTCATGGCACCGTTCTTAGGCCAGCTGGGGGCATTTGTCACTGGTAGTACGACCGTCTCGACCTTAACTTTCGCTCAGATTCAAGGGGATATCGCAACGAATGCCCACTTGAACCCTAACCTAGTCTTAGCCGCACAACTCATCGGGGCAGCGGCCGGTAACATGATCTGTGTTCACAACATCGTGGCCGTCAGTTCCGTCGTCGGCTTAAGCGGTGAAGAAGGCACAATCCTCCGTAAGACGATCTTACCCGGACTTGCCTACGCAGCCCTAGTTGGGATCGCGGGATTAGTTTTAAGTCAGTTGTTATAACTCAAATGTATACTAAAATATCCGTTGACAGTAATCAAGATTTGTCCTGATTATCATCAACGGATATTTTTTAGTCTACAAATAGTACGGTCCTATTGTTCATTACTCCAATTCACCGTATCAAGCAACTCTGCTCGATGTTCTCGGACATAGGCCTTAAACATTGGATCAGAGTAGTGCCATTTATTTCTGGTCTCTTGTGCAAGTACATCCATTGATTTTAGCTTTGACAAGGCTGGACTAATCGAACTAATCTTTAAATTAGTATCTTGACGTAGTTTGTTAACTGCTTGAAGGACTTCCTGACTAGTCATGCTCATTTCACCACTATTTGCCATTACATATAAAACATAATTTCTTACACGTGTTTTTGTTTTGTTACGATTCTTTGCATTCTCTAAAATAGATTCGTAATCCAACTCATTGACATCTAAAATGTCACTAATCGCAGTATTAATATGTTTATCTTGAATTTTTAGTGTCTCGTCATCAATAGCCGCATATCCCGTTTTCTGACCAATTTCATGAACCACTTTACCAATACCACTCGATATATAAGTAGCTCGTTCAACTTGTTCACGTGAACTAATAAGCGAAGAGTGATGCCAACCGTTTTCAAGAATGGCACTACTCTCATCTTGATTCAAATAAGGAACCTTGATAGTCGCTAGTCTACTTTTTAACGATTGAACGTCATTCCACAGTTGCTCCGCTGTTTCTGCTATACCGACAAAAACAATTTTGCATATGAAGTTGAGTAATTGACAGCATCATCCGACATATTTTTTGCAATTTCTGCCAATCGTATCCGTAATGATTGCGCATTATCTGTAAGATTTTCCATATCATCCACAATCAGCACAGTATTAGTTCTAAACAATACGTCTTCCAATATCGAAAAATCATCAGTCCCACTATAATGTTCAGTAGTGACTTGTTTTGAAACTTTATCTTGTAACTCACCAGAAATTTTCAGCAATCTTCGAAGACCGAATTCTCCCTTGATACTTTCACCATTTTCAGCGGGCTCAGTCACTTGCACATCACGTTCTAAGTTTAACTGATTGGCTACGTCGGCAATAAAGGATTCAGTAGTTGTTGAATTGGTCATCGTTACACGAACATAATTGGTCTGATACTGGTGGTTTAAACGAGCTAAATTATCTAGCACCATGCTTGTCTTGCCTGCACTAGTTGGACCGTACACCAAAACTTGCCGACCTTTTTGCGCAAATTCACGAAAGATTTTTTTGTCTAAAGTTCCACGATCAACGTAATTATTTACTGCTGGCAGGCTTGGTGTAAACCATTCTCCCAATGATTGCTCGGACTGCATGCCCTTCTTCGAATTCCAAGGCATCTACATCGCTCCCCGTATTATATAAAGTGATTATATCATTTTTGCGCGTATAATACGCGTGCTTAGATTGCAAACGGATCGTACTTGGATTGCTGTTGATCATGCTTAACATTAAATATCAAGTACCCACACCACCTATCATTATTGATAGAAATCCTGAAAAGCCAACCAATTAACGGCTATTCGCTAATCAGTTCATTTTAATTTTAACTATTTTTCCTGCAAAATTACTGCGAGTGGCTTAAAATAAGATTAAGTAATTCAACGTAAAGGAGGCGTTTTGCCGTGCAAGTTCGTTTAGTTCCTAGTCTCCAGTTGGGCGATCGTATCGTTGGCCCAACTAGTGATCCCGCCGCTAACCAGGCCCTTTACCATCGCTATGCTAAACGGCTTCAAGCTCGCCTTGGTATTGGCTTTCAAGTTTACGTCGATGACAGCGTCGGTTACGACTTACTCACGGCGCCCGAATACGACACGCAAACTTGCTGGGTCGTCGCGCCGCTCGTCTACCAGGCACTCACTAACGACCTACTCACCCACCACCGAATTATGGCACTCAGTGATGAAGCGGTCCTAATGAAAAACACTCAGGCCGTAGAAAAACAGCTTAAATCAACGCCACAAACGAAATAATTGGCACTTTAGATCTGGAAGACAAAACAACCATCAAGTCAAATCTGACCTGATGGTTGTTTTTTGCATTGATTGACACTAATTAACTGACCTTGATTTGCCCCATCATCCCATTTTCTTCATGTTCCAAGTTATGACAGTGATACATATAGATTCCCCGGTCTTTAAAGTTAAATGCAATCTTAACCGTACTATCCGGATCTAACGCAACGGTATCCTTCAACCCTTGTAAATTAGCTGGCGGGGCCTGCCCGTTAATACTCAAAATTCTAAATTGAACACCGTGCAAATGAAACGGGTGAATCATCCCGCCCATCATCGTGCCAGTATTTTTCAAGGTCCAGACTTGTGGCCGATCTTGCTGCGCGGTTAAATCAATGCGATCTTTCGAATACTGCTGATGATTGATACTGACCATGGTCCCCATACCGTTAAATGCTAACGTTTGATGTTGCGCATTGGTTGTATTGACAGTTGGGACTGAGAGGAGGTTCGCCGGTAACTGGCCGTCACTAACTTTCTTTTGGGCTGATCGTAGCGTTAAGACGACTTGCTGGCCATTTTTGACCGTCACCGGTTGTCCCGCTTTAAACTTTGCCGCATCAATGATGACCTCACCACGTTCACCAGGCGATAGTTTGAGCGTCTTGACCGCAACCGGCTTGCTTAATAGGCCACCGTCCGTGGCGATTTGCTGCATTGCTTGGCCATTGGACAGCTTTAATTGATAATTACGGGCATTCGACCCATTGACGAATCGCAATCGAACCAATTTAGTCGTGACCCTGATATACGGGTTAAAGGTGCCATTGATTAGTAACGTATTCCCCTTTGTCCCGTCACTGTTGTAAGCTGCGTCGTAATCAAACTGATTATTTTTAGTAAAGCTCCGGTCTTGAATCACAACCGGAAAGTCGTTGACGCCGTACTTGTCCGGTAAGTGTAGCTGGTCACTTTGCTTATCGCGGACGTAGATCAAACCAGCTAGCCCCTGGTACACTTGTTTAGCCGTACTGCCCATTGCGTGTGGATGATACCATAATGTCGCCGCGGGCTGTTGAATCTTAAAAGCAACGGTCTTACTCTGTCCCGGAGCAACCACTTGGTGCGGCCCACCATCATCTTTACCGGGGACGATCGCGCCGTGCCAGTGAAACGTCGTTGGACGCGTTAACTGGTTGCGTGTTTTAATTTGGAGCGTTTGGCCCCGGCGAACTTGTAACACGGGGCCTAAATAGTTACCGTTGTACCCCAGTGTTTTAGTCTTAGTTCCCGGTTTAAACGCCATTTGACTCGTCTGTGCAGTCAACGTGTAACTGACTTTCGTTTTAGTTGCCTGCGTTGGCTTTAGCCGTTTTGGTAAAGCTAACGGGTGCGCCGCAGTTGTTGTTTGCGACGTGGCAACGTCGGAAACCGTCTTAGACATCATCATGCCGTTACCACCATGGCGACCGCCCATCATCCCACCCATCGGCGACCACGAACGCTGTCCGTAAACGTAGCCTAATCCTAATAACCCAATGCCTAGCACCCCTAACCAACCCCACGTTTTTGCTTGCATTCACCCGGTCCCCCGTCATCTCATTATTTTGATTACAATTGTAAACGATAGATTTATAAATTACAAGCATAAGCCATTTTTATCAAAAAGATGCGCTTGGTAAAAATGCAACATCCGGCCACAAAAAAACGCCCATGACAAAAGTCACAGCCGCTTTTCTTAATTAATTATCTTTAGAAATTTGTTGGTGACGGCGCATCCCGGACTCGATAACGAGTAACACGACGAACCATAAGACGGATCCAATCACGGCCCACCGGTTAACGGTGTCAAAACATAAGACCACCGTTACGGCTAAGAAAAAGACCAGCGTTACCACGTTAGATAACGGGAACAACGGTAATTTGAACGGATTCTTACTACTGTCCTGGGTCTTCTTATAAACGTAGTGACAAACTAGTAACGAGCACCAGACAATGATGAAGTTGGTCGTCGCAACGTTTGAGATCAGCGTAAAAACCGTACTAGGAATCACGTAATTTAAGACAACGATCACTAGTAAGATCAACGATGAAAAACCAAGTGCACGGGCAGGAACGTTATAGCGATTGACCTTTCCCATCCACTTTGGTGCGTTGTGGCCGTGCGCTAACGTAAATAGCGTCCGACTCGTACTGAAAATGGCGCTGTTACATGCGGATAAGGCTGCCGTCAAAACGACAAAGTTAATGATGCTGGCCGCCGCTTTGATGCCAATGTCGCTGAAGACTTGCACAAACGGCGATTGGCTCGTCGTAATTTGGTCCCACGGATAGATTGACATGATGACGAACAAGGCTCCCACGTAGAAAAATGAAATCCGAATGGGCAAACTATTGATGGCCCGTGGTAATTCCTTCTCCGGGTTCTCAGCTTCCCCAGCGGTAATCCCAACCATTTCAATTCCGGTAAAGGCGAAAATCACTAGTGAAAACGACGTTAGAAAACCGCTTAACCCCTTAGGGAAGAACCCGCCGTGTGAAACCAAGTTCGTCACCGACACAGTTTGACCCCCGACGTGTGCGGATGATCCAATCAGAATCGCCCCGGTAACGATCAAAGCAATGATCGCCACGACTTTAATCATGGAGAACCAGTATTCTAGTTCCCCAAAGGCACTCACGGATAGCAGATTAAAGACTAGTAGAATCAAGATGATGACTAACGGCGTTACCCACTGTGGAATCCAAGGGAACCAGTAGCGAATATAGATCCCACTAGCCGTTAAATCGGCCATGGCTAGACTGATCCAGCATAACCAGTAAGTCCAACCAATGGCAAATTCAAACTTCTTACCTAAATATAAATTGATAAATTCCAAGAAAGAATGCAGTTTTGTATTGGAGAGGAGTAATTCCCCCAAGGCGCGCATCATGAGGTAGCAAAAGAATCCACCGATTGCGTACGCCAATAAAATTGATGGCCCGGCCTGTCTAATGGCCGCACCTGAACCGAGAAATAAGCCCGTACCAATTGCACCACCTAAAGCAATCATCTGCACGTGGCGTCGTTTCAACTTGCGAGCGAGCTGCTGATTTTCCATATAGCCTCAACTTTCCTTAGTTATGAACTTACACCTAATCATGTTCATAAATTTTCATGTTTTTTCATATTAGTACATTTTAGGCTAAATCAGTTTTATGAGCAAGCGTCAACCCGTATAAGAAAACGCAATCAGGAGTATTGATTGCGTTTTCTTAGTGGATTTGGTATCGTAAGATACTTTAATAAAACTTGCTTTTCCAATTAAAAGGAGCTTTAAATAATGCAACGTCAATCAAACGATACTTTCTGGCACCGCTTTTTCAAGGGTGTCATCATCGCCCTCGGATTTATTTTACCAGGTGTCTCTGGCGGTGTCCTGGCCGCCATTTTAGGAATTTACGAACGGTTACTCGGATTCATGGCCCATTTCCGCCAAAACTTCAAGCGGGACTTCTGGTACTTTGTCCCGGTCGGCTTAGGTGGAATCGTCGGAATTGCGTTGCTATCAGCGCCACTCGAGTACCTGCTCGCGCACGCCCAAGTCATCGTGTTATGGGGCTTTGCTGGTGCCATCGTTGGGACCTTACCCGCGCTAATGAAGACGGCGGGTAGCCACGGTCCCCGCGACTCTGTCGACTACTTGTGGTTTGGTGGGACCTTCCTCATCAGCAGCGGACTACTCTACTTCATGAGTGAACTTTTCGGGACCCTTCCAGCCAACTTTGGCGGATTCATCGTTGCTGGCGCTTTGATCGCGTTAGGCATCCTTGTTCCCGGACTAAGTCCCTCAAACTTACTGTTAATTTTAGGCTTATTTACCCCGATGCTCACTGGTTTTAAGAAACTGGATATTCTTGGCGTCTACTTACCGATTGCACTCGGTGGCGTTCTGGCAATGGTCCTTTTCTCTAAGCTGATGGATCACCTGTTGATTCGGTTTCATTCCCGGGTCTACCACTTCATCTTAGGTATCGTGACCGCCAGTACCCTGCTGATCTTAATCCCAAATCCCTACGCGGCGGAAAGTATCTCTTACGCCAACGCGACCCTTAGTACTTACCTGTTCAGTGCCCTTGCCCTTATTTTAGGGACGGCATTAGGCTACTGGATGAGTACGCTAGAATCCAAGTACAAATAACCTACATTTGATTACGCCGTCGTTTAGGCTGTAACCGGCGCAATTCGTTAACTTGTGCTTGAATTTCACCCAGCATCTGGGTCTGCATTTTTTGAATTTCCAGCATGTTGGGTTCGTCTTGTTGAATCAAATGGTCGACCTTCGAGTGTAAGACCCGAATCTCTTCTTCGGACTTCGCGTTGACCCGGAAATCATTGCGCGCTTCCAAGCGGTCGTATTCAGCAGCCCGATTTTGGCTCATCATGATCAGCGGAGCTTGAATCGCCGCAACCATACTCAAAAAGAGGTTTAATAAGATGAAGGGGTACGGGTCAAAATGATGCCCAAAGATGGGTACCACGTTGATCAGCATCCAAACGATCATCACCGCGATAAATGACCCGATGAAAGCCCAGCTCCCACCAAAACGGGCGACCCCATCCGCCACTCGTTGACCAAGCGTCAGTGAATTTTCTAATTCATCGTGAACGTCGACGACTTGGTAACTGTTCTTAGCTAAAATTTTGGACAAGTGCTGATTCACCTTATCGTTTTCTAGGTAATCATTCGTAATCATCTTATCCATTTTAGCTAAACGGTAATGGACCAAGTGTTCACTACAAATAAAACTGTGCGCGTGGGCACGCGGATAATCGGCCGTAATGGCTGCTTGCAATTGTGGTTCTAATTCGGATAGTTGCATTCCATCGACGAGGTCATAACGTTGTTGGTCGACGATGCAGATGGCTGTTTTAGACATTGCTTTCACACTCCTTTGCCGTAAGTATACAACGAGTCGGCAATTACGGGCCTAGAAAGCCATCGCATAGCTGCTAAAATCATCTGGCATAAAAAAACACTCAAAGAGCCGTTCAGAAATTTTCTGAACGGCTCTTTTCTACTATTATGGTCGAAACGTGTCCTAAAAGGCAATTTGCTCCGCTTAACCCGGAACCAGCGACTATTCCAAACCCAGGAATACTCACTGGTTCCACGTTAATGCTCACAAGCTTACCGCCTTTTAAGACACTCTTACTCGTTATACGGACAATTCATCCATTAACATCATCGTTTGGTACTGACCATCATCTAACACGGCAATGGTCTCCGGAAAACTTCGGTGGTAGGTTTCTGGTAAATCAAATTCAAAAATCGAATCGTGACGATCATCAAAAACGGCCGTGACGTGCCCGGAGCGACTAACCAATGCAAACTGTAATACTTGCGGTAAGTCAACCATCCCTTGTAAATCAGCGTCAATAATGTGCCAAATTTCATCGATGACGGTCCCAGGGAGCTTGGAAGCTAGCCCCAAGGTCGCATAACGTTCTGCTGCGGCGTCAAACATCGCAATCACCTCATTGTTAAATCACTTAGTTATCACGGACCACGACGGCAACTTCTTTTTCAATGCGAATAAACAAGCCCTGTGAGTCTTTTCGAAAATCCGCTTCAAGCGTTTCTAAAGTTGGTTTAATTTGACCAACAACGTCGCCCGTGGTGCCATAAACATCAATATTTTGATGTTTGGCATCCCATTTGACCGTCCAATAACTGCCTTCAAGGGCTTCGTCAACAAAATACTGAGTTCCAGCAAGTACCGCATCGTTAATGACGCTGCTCTCATCCGCCGTCATCCCGGTATCTAATTCCCACTTTAGTTTTTGATTAACTTCTAACATATCGCCTGGAATTAAATTCTGCACGCTACATTCCTCCACTCATTACTTTTAATTATTAAGTATAACTATCTCTTACTTAATATGATAACATAATGCCCGTTTAAATCAGCTTTAGCTACTTCAAATCCGGCTGTTCCGTCATGAATTTTTGACGAACCTCCGCTGCAATCTCACGCATCCGCTCAGGTGTATCTGCCTGTGACAGGCGGTAGCCGATGTAGTAAGGTGAAACGTTAAATAGTGGGATCACCTTGCAGACGACCCGGTCACCGACTGGGTAAAAGAACAAATTATAGCTATCGCAGCGCCCCTTGAAAAAGTCATCCAAGCAGTACCGAACCACCGTTTGCACGGCATCGGCCATTCTTGCCGAGTCTTCCCACGTCGTTGCCACGTTAAATTCGACAAAGCCCATGACGGGTTGGTCTGAAACCGTTACCCGTAAGTCCCCGTTACTAATTACCGGGTAACCAGATAAGTTGGCTGGCACGATATTGCCGTAACCATCAACGTCGTCTAACCCAACAATTTGCATGTGTGGGTGCCGTAAACTCCCACCTGAATGGGGGCCAAAGTTTTTATACAGTAAGACGGATTCGTAACGGCCACTAGTCAGGGCTTCCTGCCAGTGCTGTAAGGCAAATGCAAAAATCTTTCGGTTTTGATCCACGGGATACGTCGCAATGTCCCCGTTATGGTCCGCCGTTTCAATCACGATCGTCTGCCACGTCGCCTGAAGCGTTGGAAACTTATTGCCTAACCAAATTCGGTCGTCCTCTTGTGCAAAAATATCGGTCAACGTGCTTGGATCACAAAATGGACAAGCATTACTCGTATGACGAATATTTTCCGGTTTATCTTTAGCAATGTTAGTATCAAAAATTAGGGGATGTGCTTGCATATCTAATCAATTCCTTTCAATTTGAACATAAAAATAGAGTTTGGGGAAACACCCCAAACTCTGCGTAAAACGGGCTAATTCATTGGTTCCGGTGTGTCTTCACCCGGACCAAATTGAACATTGGCCATCGTGATCCAAACGACAAACTCTGTCGAGGCCAGCCGCCAATATTGTGGATTAGACGCTGCCGGCCGTGATTGTTCAAAAAGAGCAATGGCTAACGCATTAGCAGCATTGTCCGCGGCAACTTGGACACTGGCGCCAAAAGTTTGGGCCGCTGGAACATCCGGAAAACGAACATCCCAATACGTCCCCTCATCTCGAAAGATTGCGGGATATTTAACTTCCACATTGCGATCCACTTCCATCACTCCGATTCACTGGTTTAACATCATTATACCGAAAATCAGCACTAACGGTCTAAAAATTTTCAGTCCTTAATCACCCATCGTCGTTGTATACGACCCGTTTTTATCAGTCGTTACTTTATAGTTTCCTTTGTTGGATTGACCGTAATTCTGGGCATCCTTCAAATTACTAAACTTCTGGGCACTGCTGTTATTGGCCGCACTCGAAGAACTAGCCGCACTCGAACTGTGACTGCTTGCGCTAGAAGAACTAGCAGCTTCAGTGTGATGACTGCTGCTAGCAGCGGCGTGAGCTGTCGTCGTTGAATGACTTGGGGCTGGCGTACTAGTGGCTGGATGATTCGTTGCCGGACGCTGAGCCGTTGTCGTCCCATCAGATGACGTTGCCGTATCCGTACTACTTGTGTCCGTCGTATCACCATCACTGTCCGTCGTTGTCTCACTAGACGAATGTTTGGCCTTTTTCTTCTTGGACGAGCTTAAAGACTTAGCTGATGAACTTTTACGCGCTTTGCTGTTGCTAGATGACGACGTCGTTTCTACGAGGTCTTGGCTGGTTGACGCCTTGACGAAGTAAATAATCGACCCACCTAGAGCAACCACGATTAAAGCCAATAACCATAACGAAACGTGACGTTTCTTTTTCGGCGACTTAGGCATTTGCGGTTTCTTCGGGTCTTTTGGACCAGATCCCCGTCCCCGCTTATTGTTAGTCGCATCCTGCCGCGCTTTTAAACGTGACATCCGCGTCGGTTCTTGTTCAGGCATTAACTATCGCACTTCCTTTCTTGCTTTCGCCAGTTTACCATATTTTACCACGCTTGTCCCGGTCCATCCGGGAGAATCAGTCAATAATTTGCGGTAAAAGACCCGCTGGGCAAATGCCTGCGGGTCCGGGGTCTATTAAGCGTTTTGAGTCAGATTGTCATAATAATTAGCAAACGTTCCGTACGTGTAAGGGACTAACCATAACTGGCCAATTCCCATGGTGATTCCACTCAGAATTGCCCAACCAATAAAGCTCAACTGTAAAACGAATAATTGCCACTTGTGACCGACCATCAACTGCCGGCTCCGCGTAATGGCATCCCGAAAACGGGGTTTCGGTTGACCTTCCGGCGTTGCCGCAAGCATATCCTTGTACACGTAGTAACTCTGTGAATAGGCGTAAGCCTTAACGATTCCAGGGACAATCAGTAACAATGACCATAGAAAAACAAAGATTCCCCGAAGAATGGCCAGCCCAATAATTGGCCAAGCGTACTTCTTAGTAAACCCAATTGTCGAATCACTAACGGGGTGAATCTCACGTTCGGGGTTGCGCACCCAATCGAGCATCGAATAGCTAGTTCCGACTTTGAAAATATTGACGATCAGTGCAAAGATTGCTTGCACTAAAACGATAACTAGTAATACCGTGATTAACATGCCAATATCAAAAGCCGTCAAATGTAACGCTTGGTTGACTGCCCCATCGGCCATCGTATTCTTACCTTGCCACTTTTGTGCTTGACCTGAATAATTCGTTAATATTGTAAAAATCGATAACAAACTGACCACGATGCAAAGTAAAATTGCGTCTTTCCACCGGCCCTTGAATAATTGCTTGACTTCGCTCTTTAACTCGGCTCTTGTTTTCATTAAAAGCTCCTCAACTATTATTATTTAAACGTTCACCCTTTATTTTCCCTGAATCAGAGACGTTAGTCAATCCTTACTCATCAACAAAGCGGTCATTTTCCAGATTGTCTACTGGAAAACGACCGCTTTTAATAATAGCTCTTAACGTCAAAATTATACTAATGATTTATTCATGACCACGACCGTCGCACCGTCTTCTTCAAACGGTCCCGCCGTGACGTGGTAACCGCAACGTTCATAAAAGGGCTGGGCACTCAATTCACCATCAATTTTCCCTTGAGTAGCACCGTGTTCGACCGCCCACCGTTCAGCAGCCGTCAGTAACACTTTTCCGAGTCCCTGACCCCGATACGCTTTACGGGTACAGACCCGGCCAAAGCGCATCACGTGTTTTGCTTGTGGTTCCAATCGCAACGTGACTACTGGTAAGTCCGGCTGTAAATATAAAACGGCGTAGAGGCGTTCATCGGTATCCTTGTCGTCAAATTCGACGTCAGCGGGAATCCCGCGTTCCTCAACAAAAACGGCTTGCCGCAGTGCGTAGGCCGCCGCCCGGTTAGGTGATTCGTTAGAAAAAATAATTTTCATTATTTATACGCCTTGTCAATGTCTTTCAGCCAAGCTAAGGCTAATGACTTATCACCTAGATGGGCGCCAATAACCGGCCCAAAGTAGGTCAAATCAATTGGCATGTCAGGGTATTGTTTTTGCAACTTGGCCTTCCAAGCTTGCGCTGCTTCGAGGTTATTCCCTTGCACGATAATCGCACGCAACGGGTAATCCACCTTAGCCTGGGCTTCCGCAAACAGGTGCTCCACGCGCGCCAAGGCTTTTTTAGTAGAACGCACTTTTTCGAAGGCAACGATTTCGTGTTTTTCATCAAAAGTTAGTAACGGTTTGATTCGTAAGACGCTCCCGATAAATGCGGAGGCGTTTGATAACCGACCACCCCGGACTAAGTTTTGCAAGTCATCCACGATAAAGTATTCGCCCATGGACGCCCGTAAATCATCCAGCCGTGCCAAGATTTCCTCGACACTGTTGCCAGCCTTTGCCATCCGAGCGGCCTCTAAGGCTAAGTATCCCATTAAGCGCACCGTAATCTGTGAATCATACGGCACTAATTTAATGTGGTCGACCATCTCCCGCATATTCATCAAACTATTATAAAAACCGGAAATGGTGCTAGCCAGATGAATACTGATCACAGCATCGTAACCTTCGTCTCCGAGCCGGTTATAAAATTCAATCATTTCTCCCACGGGTGGCTGGGACGTACTTGGAAATGATTTAAATGATTTCATATTGGCATAAAAATCCGCCGTCGTAATATCGACGCCTTCTTGATACACTTTCCCATCTATAATCACCGGGATCGGCACAACGTGAATATCGTTATCGGCGACCTCTTGCGGTGTCAAATAGCTGGTGCTGTCAGTAACAACAGCAATCTTCATGACATACACCTACTTCTCATCTTTAAAGTAATATTCATCATCATAGCATAAAATTAATTGAGACACTACCTTCCAAACTCTTCGGTCATTAGTTTAGGCTTCTAAGGTGCGGTCAACGGATTTATTTAATCGATTCAATAAGATTCGTAATAAGTTTTGTTCATCTTGAGGCCACTTATCAAAGACGGCGGCTTCATATTCTTCATAGGCAGCGTTAATAGCCTCGACCGCAGTGGTTCCCGCTGGCGTAACCGAATAGATCAATTGGCGCCGATCGCGACCAACGGCTTCCTTACTTAGCCGTTCTTTCTTCACTAAACTGGCGAGCTGACGACTTAACGTCGATGTGTCTAATTGCATCACGGTCGCTAACTTTTCCTGCGTATTATACCCAGCCTGCAGTTGTAACAAGAGCTGCCATTCTGCGACCGTCACGCCCTGCGCTTTGGTGATTTGTTTTAACATCGTGGTTTGCTGCTTCGCAGTTGCAGCTAGTGCGGCTAAACTTGATTTCATAATGATTATCCATCCTCCTAAAAAACTAATTCCTATGTATTATACAATATCTACTAAACCGGTGCGACCAGTTTTATGCAAAAATATTGTTAAACTAGTTTTTGCATATAGCATTGATTTTAAAGTGACCTTGCTAATTCCCGCCAACTAGCGGACAGGGAACTTGTTTTAACCCCGCCGAAAACGGTATAATACTAGGCGGTTGACTGCGATTAACGCAGTTATGAACGAAACTTTAGATGAAAGCGAGTGATCACATGTCTTTTGATGGATTATTTACCCACGCCATGGTCACCGAATTACGCCAAAACTTATTAAACGGTCGGATTGCTAAAATCAACCAGCCGTACCAAAACGAGTTGATTTTAACTGTCCGGGCGAACCGAAAGAACTGGCCACTACTCCTATCCGCGGATCCAACGTACCCTCGGATTCAAGTGACCGAAATTCCCTATATTAATCCGGCAGTACCAACGAACTTCGCTATGATGATGCGGAAGTATTTACAAGGCGCCATCATCACCGATATTCAACAACCAGCTAACGACCGGGTCGTTCAACTGACGATTACGACCCGGAATGAATTGGGCGACGCCGAACAGCTATCCTTAATTATTGAGATTATGGCGCGTCACAGTAACGTCATTTTAATTGATCAAAAAACGAGTCGGATTCTCGACGTCGTTAAACACGTCGGTGCTGACCAAAACCGTTACCGGCTGCTATTGCCAGGTGCAACGTATATCGAACCCCCGAAGCAGGATAAGCTTGATCCGTTTAAACCGAATACCGACTACTTGGACCTCGTCAAACAGTATCCAAATGAAGACGTCCTGGCTAAACAGTTACAACAGCACTACCAAGGCTTAGGCCGTGACAGTGCACAACAATTGGCTGCTGACCTACACCAGCCGGGTGATTTGGGCCAACACTACCAGGCTTTCTTAGACCAGTTTGATCATCCCCAAGCGACCTTGCTGACTTTGTCAAATCGTAAAACGATGTTTGCCGCTGGGCGGTTCGACCACTTTGGCGACCAACACCGCGAATTTGATTCACTGAGCCACCTACTTGACTTCTATTACGCTGACGCCGCGCAACGTGAACGGGTCCAACAACAGGCGGGCAACTTGATTCGAGTTGTTCGTAACGACCTCAAGAAAAACCGCAATAAGATGAAGAAGTTGCAACAAACTTTGGCAAACACCAAACAAGCCGACGAGTTACGGCTTAAAGGTGAAATCTTGACGACTTATTTACACGAAGTCAAACGTGGGATGACCGAGATTTCTCTGCCTGACTATTATCACGATAACCAACCGTTAAAGATTCAGTTGTCCAATCAACTTTCACCTTCACGTAACGCGCAAAAATACTTCTCACGTTATCAGAAGCAAAAAAACGCGGTTATTTACGTGGGTGAACAGATTAAGTTGACCCAAGCGGAAATCGACTACTTAGATAACATCCAAACGCAGATCGAACTAGCCACCCCCGCAGACATTGCTGAAATTCGTGAAGAGTTGACCCAGCAAGGCTACCTCAAACAACGCAAGACTAAGAAGAAACAGCGTAGTTCCCGCAAACCAAGTCAGCCGCAAGAATTTGTTGCTAGCGATGGAACTGAAATTTCAGTCGGTAAAAACAACCGTCAAAATGATCAGTTAACGTTAAAAACGGCGCACAAGACCGATTACTGGTTGCATACGCAGAAGATTCCGGGGTCCCACGTCATCATCCACTCTGATGATCCTAGTGAACAAACCTTGAATGAGGCTGCTAACCTGGCCGCGTATTTCTCCAAGGCGCGCGATTCAGCGACCGTGCCTGTGGATTACGTGCAGGTTCGTCGGATTCGTAAGCCAAACGGGGCTAAACCAGGCTTTGTGATCTACGAAGGTCAAAAGACCCTGTACGTCTCACCTAACGCAGATATCGTCGAACAATTAACACCAAAGAAGTAAAGCTGACGTAAATTTCAAAAGCGTCGGTTCAACAATCATCATCCCTAATGAGGACGTGATTGCTGAACCGACGCTTTTTGTTTTTTGAAAAGACATTGAGCGAAAAATTAATTCTGCCTTATCAAGAGCTGTTCCATGGTACAAATAGGCAGTGTCCATTATCTCACTGCCTTTCCAGGCCGAAAAAACTCTTAAACGTATGCTATTTTCAAACATATAATTATGGTGTAATTCACTCATGTTCAGACATTATGCTAAAAATTAGCATATAATATTGCAATATTTTTGCGTTTCATCACGAAATCAAAATAAGTCAAATATATTTCAGAAAATAAAAAGTATGGACCCAATCATCATTTTTCATCATAAGTTCTCACTAATATAAAAGACGGCAGCTACCGCTGAAAGCAGTGCAACCGTCTTAAAACCAGAAACTATCAACAACAGGATACGCCAGAGTAATTCAAATCTGAATTAACTGATTCATTGCTACGAATCGATTAGTTGATAGAATTTTTAACAATCATCAAAACAAACTTGTCCTTTTTGATATTTAATCCTAAACATCAATTAAGTGTCATTTCAACTTACTTTACGAATACTTAACGGTACTCCCCAGTTTCATTGGAATAAAACCGTAGTGCGTATATCGGTCAATGACCTGGGCATCCACTTTTTTCAACCGTGGTGCAACATAGTTAAACAGCTTCTGATAAGCCACTGGCAACCCGGTAATCCGGTTTTTGATCGTCAACGACAAATCGGCTTGCAAGAGTTCCCGGCGTACCCCAACCATAACCTTGATTTCATCCGTGCCATTAGTCAGCTCCTGGGAAGCCTTCGCTAACTGGATCCTAACATCATGATACTTAGGCGCCGTTACTTGTTCGAAAGCCGCAATAATCAAGTTGTTCAGTTCTGATTCTGCCATTTTATCACCCCATTGCACGACTCAATGCCACATGATAACGTTAGCCGTGTTGATTAAGTTTATTCTAACTATCTTGATTGTACACCCGGACCGAAATGACAGTCGAACCATTTTGCCGTAGTCGCACATTTTAACGTGCATTACTAAAAAGCCTTCCCAAGCAACTAAGTCCGTTGGCTGAGAAGGTTCAGTTCAATTATTCAATACAAAGGCTATCTTAGCTGGCCCATCAGTTCCCATAACCGTCGACTCCACTTCGGACGATAAATCCAAACACTTAAGACGACTAGGCCTAAAATCCAGCCCAATATCAGACTAGGCCAACTGGTATTGCTCAGAATAAAGCCCCGAAAAATCCGACTTAAGATAACCCCTAAAGGAACACTCATAATCAGTAGCAAGATTAACCGCAAACTGCGATGAACGACAAACTGGGACCGCTGCTCCGCGGAATAACCTGAAACTAGCCACTGCGCAAGCCCCCAAGTGATTCCGATGATCAGGACTGCTAGAACACAGCCCAACCCCCAGTGCCGTGACAAATAATTAGCGGCAATCGCTGTCGTTGCGTTTTCCCAAACACTCTGCGGCATCCACCAATATAAATATAGGGAAAGCGTCAACGCCCCTGCCACAATCACATTATTAATGACCACGGTTGCCAAACTAGCGATTGCAAAGACACAGAGTGCAACCACGGCATCCCCCATTAAGTCCTGCAACCAAGCTTGCCACTTAAAATAAGTAAAGTAAGCGGCGGGAATCTGTGACCGCAAAATAGCGAGGTTGACTAAACTCCCCATAACAACACCACTAACCACCGTAAGCCCATATTGTAGCCATTGTTGCCGATAAATTTCAGAACGACGATACCCTAACGTTTGTAAAAATTCATTCAAGTAGCGTCGGCGTGCATACCAAATCATCACGGTTCCGGCCAAAATTCCGATCACAAAGTAATATTGATTAATCTGTGTGCCAAAGTTACCACGAATCGTTTTGGTCTTTTTAGTGGGCTGCTGACGATAAACTTGTAATTGTCGTTCCTGATAATCTTTTAAGAAGGCTTGTTTTGACGAATAGCGCTTACCAACTGGGTCAACATAATCATGATGTTTACGACGATACTGCACCTGACTGTCAATCAGCCGGGGATTGCTTTGCGTGTGCCAAGCTTGACCGCCGTACAGACTCTGAACCGCAGCACTACCCACTAGTCCAATCAAAATCAGTAATAATATTGACCAGTGCTGACGCCAAACTAACCGGCGTAACGTTTTATGCGCCATGTTGCACCCCCTTTAATCGCTGCTTCTGAACAGTTAAGCCCAATAATAGGACCACCAGTAAAATCGCCATCCCTAGAATCTCAAACCATGGTAACACCCCTGGTATAAACGGTTGTAAAAAGATATCTCCTAGTATGGCCCCACCAGCAACTGTGATGACACCAATCAAGCCAACCTTTCTAAACAACGTTTCACCACTAAACGGTGTCGACTCAGCACTCCAAGTCCGTTGTAATTGCCAAATTGCACCACAAACTAGTACCGCAAGTCCTAACACCAAACTACTTGCCACGTAGTAATGCGCATAAAACCAGAAGCCTACGGGAAGCACATCATTTCCAAAAAGCAACATAGCGTAGCCGGATTCACTGCCGACGCCCTCCAAAAATCGCCACGCTAGCCCACTCAAAATGGCTGCTAACCAAAACCGATTATTCAGCAAGCCAACGAACCAACCGAGCACCAATACCCCAAAGCTAATCGTCACAATGGCAACGTTGCTCCCAAAGAGGACGGCCAGATTACGGTAAGCTTGATATTTTGCTGGTATCACGGCAATAATCCATCCCCAGTAGCTTAACTGTGCCACCGCAACCGTGAGGATCAACGCCAAGGTCTGCCCTAACTGAACGAGAAACAACTGATTACGGGTCGCACCTAGCCCCAACATGAACTCAGCGTAGTGTGTCCGTCGTCCCCAAAAGGCGAACACTAACCCCGCAATCATCATAATCAGGTAATACCAATTATTTCCAGTTACACCGATTCGAACTTCATAATCATGGACTTTGAATTGATCCTTACTAAAAAACTGATACTGTTCAGTATTATATTCAGCTAAGGTGACCTGATGACCATGAAGTTGATAGTTCTCAGGATGTTTACGGTAATCGGAAGCTTGATCAACTTTCATCCGGGACGTTTGTTGCAGGCCCTGTTGATGACCCTGAGTCGTTTTAACTGCGGCGCCCATGCCAATCACGATAAGCACCGCCATTAACCCGATGACCCACCGCCAACTTTGTGACCACCACAAGCGGTGTACTTGTCTATAAGTCATTTACTCACCACCTAAAAGGTTCCGGGAATCACCCAGTTTCACCCGGAAAACATCGGTAATTGTCAACGGACAGTCCGTCATCATAACTGGGTCAGCAGCTCTTAGCTCAGCATCCAGCGCATCCGTATAGTCATCAAAGTAAACTTCTAATACCCGACCATAAACGTTAATCAGTTGACCATGGTCTTTGATCACCGCTGGGACCGTCTTAGTTTTAAAGACCAATTGCAACTTTCGGGCGCGCTGCCTTAATGTTTCTAAGTCGTAGTTGGCAACCAAGTGTTGATTCTTTAAAAACAAGGCCTGCTCGCATAAGCCGTCCAGTTCGTCTAGGTTGTGCGATGAAATCAAAAAACTAATCTGCCGGTCAGCGGCGGCGCTTACGATCAGGGCGACGATCCGCTCACGCACGAGAATGTCCAAACCGTCAAAAGGTTCATCCAAAATAACGTAGGGAGCATCACTCGCTAAAGCTAACAAAATTTGGCTCAGCATTCGCTGCCCCTTAGATAATTGTCGGTAATGACTTTTCAAGGTTAACCGTTCAGTCTTCAAAAGATGATCAAACCGGCTCGTGTCAAAGTTTGCATAACCAATAGCGTACTGCGTCGCAATTTGACCAAGCGTCTGATTGCCAAAGAAATTATTTTGCGTATCAATATAAAATAGCTTTTGACGAGCAGCCGGATGTTGATTGACATCTTGTCCGTCGATCGTCATCATCCCAGCATCAGGGCGATAATGATCTGCCATGGTACGAAACAACGTTGTTTTTCCCGCGCCGTTGCGCCCAACTAACCCAATGATGCGGGTTGCAGGCCAGTCAAAACTAATGTCAGTCAGGATGGGCTGCTGATTAATCGTTTTACTTAATCCACTAACTTTAATGCTCATCTGATTTGCCCCCCTGATAGGCCTTCACAACCCAGTCTTGGATTTGTTGTTCCGTAATACCTAAAAATTGTGCTTCCGTTAAGATGGTCTCAAATTTAGTTTGAACTTCCGCTACCGCAATTGGGTTAAGCGTTGTTTTCGTCGGTGTATTCACAAAGGTCCCCCGTCCTTTAATGGTATAAACTGCGTGTTGACTCTCCAACAATTGATACGTTTTACTGACCGTATTCGGATTCAGGTGCATGGTTGTCGCCATCGACCGAATTGATGGTAATTTGTCCCCTGGTTGCAAAGTCCCCTGAACGATCTGCTGCTTAATCTGCATCAATAATTGTTCATAGTAAGGCGCTCCGGACGTCGCAAAAGCCATTTTGACACCTCATTTCAGTGTGTATTAAGTGTTCTATTTCAACTAGTACACTATCATCAATTTTAAATAATTGCAACCAAAATAAAAAATCAACTAGCAACCCAACTTCACTGGGCCACCGTTGATCCTTTTTTCGGTAATTTGAATTTATTTCGTTATAAATCGTTTCAATAGACTGGACGTGTCAACACGTCCCAAGTTGCGTAAGTGGTATCGGTCGGATCGAAGTGTTCACCATTCAATAAATACTGTTTTGCTTTTAAAACTAAGGGCGACGCATTTGCCAAGGTAAGCTGTGCTAAGGGTAGCTGAACAGCCCCATGTGAATCCTGACCGTCAAAATTTGGAACGGCTGGCGCCAACGTTCCCATTGTTTGGCTCACTCGATAAAAAATCGTAATATGTTGATTAAAATGCCACTGCTCAAAATCCCACGGGTAACGAAAACTCGTCGCGCCCAATTGAATTATCTGGACTGCTTGTAGCCCGGTCTCTTCTTGAATTTCTCTGCCAATCGCTACCGTTAACGGCTCACCGTCTTCTAAGCTCCCCCCTGGTAAATCATAGCGATTCGTATAGGGGCCGCCAAATTTTTTTGTAACTACCAATCCTTGCTGCAAACTACCAATAATGCCATACACACCAAACGCACGATGATAGGACACTGCTTCCATTTTGCCGCCTCCAAAAATTTGATTTAACCTGCATATTTTGAAAATCATCCTTCAAAAATTCTGTAACTTCAAAAGTTTCAAAAAACGCATTTAGCCTTATTCCCGTATTCTAAGTTAGAGTACCGGTACATAGTATAAGGCCAAGATTCCTTTAATTAAACCGTATTGATCAATGATTCGCAGCCTTTCTAATCGCTAAACATATGTTTACACAATCAATAAACACTAGTGTCACCCATGCGTTTATTAAAATAGTAAACTTTATTTAAACAATTCTGTTTACAAATACAGTAAACAGAATTATACTATTATCTACTGGAGGTCATCTAATGGAACTCAACAACTTAACCTTAGCCGACCTAAGACAGGGCTGGCACCCTACTTTGGATGGCTTACAATGTAATTACTGCCAGGCTCACTGGGCAACCGGGACGCCTGAAAAAGAACTTGTTGATCATTTAACACTTGTTCACGGTGGCAACTTAGCCCAACTGATTCACACAGATAGTCGTTACAATACACTCACTACTAAACAGCAGGACTTACTGACTGCATTTTCAACGGGGATTAAGGATCAAGATTTAGCTAAACAACTACAGGTGGCCGCCGCTACGATTCGTCACCAGAAGTTTACCTTCCGTGAAAAAGCTAAGCAGGCCCGACTCTACCTTGCCATTTATGACGCCGTCTTTGATCAAGCTGCCAATCAGGAAAGTCCCTTAATTGACGTTCCTACACAAACGGGACCCGTTGACGACCGCTTTATGATTACCGAAGATGAAGCTGCCTCGACCCTGCAACACTACTTTGACTTTGAACACCAGCCGTTACGACTTAAGCGTTGGCCTAAAAAGCAGAAGGTCATCTTAACGGTCCTGACTCGAATCATCGAAGAAGTCCCAACTAATCAACATTTTTCAGAATCTGCGATTAACCAATTACTTAAACCAATTTATTTTGACTTTGTCACCGTCCGCCGCTACCTTGTCGATTATGGCTTCTTAACGCGAACCGCAGACGGTCATGAATACTGGCGCACAACTGGAAAGGAATAATCATGGAAACAGAACGCAAAAAACAATTACAGAAAGCCTATAAAATGGCACCGACCTTTTATGGGGTGATTCAAATTGAAAACAACCTCACACACAAACGCTTTATCGACGTTGTCCCTAACCTGCATAACCGTTGGCAGTTTTACCAACTAAACCTGAACAAGAACTTCTATCGCAACACGCCACTACAGGCAGACTGGAACGAACAAGGCGCTGATAATTTCACTTACAGCGTTCTTTGGAAAGCCGAAACTGCCGACGTGACTAATATGCGCGCTACGTTAAAGAATCTTAAAGACAAGTGGCTACACAAATTACACCCTTTTGACGACAACGGCTATAACCAGCGTCCCAAGGATTGGGAGGAAAACTGAACATGAATAACCATTACACGGTGATTGACCAACAAAATTGGCCCCGCCAACAATACTTTTATTACTTTACCAAGATGAATCCCACCGGCTTTTCACTGACCGTCGATTTAGGTATCACCGCTACCTTAGCCTGGACCCGCACTAATCACGTCAAATTCAACGCGGTCTACCTTTACCTGATCAGCCGGTTACTGACTAACCATCCTGAAATGCGTATCGGTTATATCGACGAACAACTGGTGACATTTGACGTTTTACACCCATCGTATACGGTCATCCACGCTGACCACTCAATTTCTAATTTGTGGACCGCTTATGATGAAGACTTTACGGTCTTTTATCAGCACTATCTAGCTGACCTTCAACAGTACGGTCAACAACCGGGGCCCATGCCAAAAGCACCCCAATCAGCTAATCTGGTTAACATCGGAAGCTTGCCGTGGGTTAACTTTTCAAGTTATACGCCATTGCCATTTAAACCCCTAACCACCTTTTTCCCCATCTTTCAGGCGGGACAATTCAAAAGTGAACATGAACACACAACCATGCCGCTGAGCTTGACCATCAATCACGCTACCGCGGATGGTTACCATGTCAGTACCTTTTTTAACGAACTGCAAACACTACTGAACGCACCACAAACTTATTTAAACTAAAAAATGCGTTGAATCAAAAAAAGATTCAACGCATTTTTTAGTTTAGCTAAGCTGGTCATCCGGCGCCTTAATCTGAATTAAGATTGCTTTACGGATGGTATTGACCGCTTCCGCCACACCATCTAAGCTATTTTCTCCGTGCTCAATGATCCATTCAATCAGAGTCATTTGAACGTTACTTCCCATACTGGCAATCAAATCCACCGGTACCGGATGTGTCACTGGTTGACTCTTGATAAAAGTTTCCCATTGCCGATAAAGTAACTGGTAAAAATTCGCCTTGAGATCTGCATCTGGCTCGTGCACGGTGAACAAAACCTGAAGCGTCTGTCGATTTTCCGCCATGTCCGCTAATAAGCTGTGCAATAAGTCGTCAATTTGCCCCGCAATAATTTGCTGAAAACGCACACTGACGCGTTGCGCAAACATTGCAGTGTAATGTGCGACCATCTGCTCCAACAAATCGTACTTATCTAGGTAATGCGCGTAAAAAGTCGAACGACTCGTCAACGAAGCCTGACAAATATCCGCGACGGTTAGCTGTCGAAACCCCTTCGTTGTTAATAGTGATAAAAACGCATTTTGTAGATCACGTTCAGTTTTAATTTTGCGAACATCTTTTGCCATCCCGCTAAACTCCCTCGTCAATATAATTCCATCTTACCACGCAATTTTCAAAAAAGCGTTGGTTTTCGAACACTCACCCGCTCAAATGTCCGAAAACGTACACACACCAACATTTTGACGGTGTTCAATTGTGTCTAAAAGCCTTATTCTATAAGCGTTGAAAGGAAAACATAGCCCTTTCAAAATATAAGTTGATTAGAGGTAATCAATATGTTTACTTGGAGTTTTTGGATTTTAGCTGTATGGTTTGTCGTTAACGTCATTTGGATGTGGTTCGCATTAGACAATCAATCCTTGCAAAAGACGTTTGCCTGGATTAACGTTGTTGCCGTTATCTGGGGATTCTGGGCATTTTACGGTGCCACCCCCGTTGCTGGATTAAGCACTTGGTTCCAAGTCTTAAACTGGGTCAACATTATTTTAGCCATTGTTCAGTTCTACTTTGGTTACCGTAAATTAACACACCCAGCCGCTTAAATTACCCAAGCATTTTCCGCCAATCAATTAAACCGCCTACCAGCACTTCCCCTGGCAGACGGTTTTTTGTAGGACTGAATCTAAGAGTGGCACCTCACGTATCGCCAGTAAGTTCTTTTCCTCCTGATCTGTGTGGGTATCAGGGGGTTTTTCTTGCGCCAAACTATAGAAATCTCTAAACTAAAACCAAACAAACTACTAATTAACCAAAGGAGTTTACCATGGCAATTACGTTAGATCCTCAGCTCGCTGCCTTTAAGCCTTACTTAACCAAAATAACTGATACTCCCCATCAAGAGACGCTCACTGCCGTCCTTAATTGGGTTAGCCAAACATTCCCGGAACTCGCTCCCAGACTCGCTTGGAACCAGCCAATGTTTACAGCTCACGAAACGTTTATTATCGGGTTTAGCATCGCCAAGGACCATTTCAACGTGGCGCTCGAAAAATACACCCTTGACCAATTTAATGAACGCATTACCGCTGCCGGGGACAAGACGACTAAAATGCTCTGGCAGATCAAATTCGATGAACCAGTTAATTACGACTTGCTCAAAACAGCCATCCAATTTAATATCACCACTAAAATGGAAACCACTTCATTTTGGCGGTAACCAAAAAGTCAGGACTGCTCACAAACTAATTGTCTGCGAGAATCTTGACTTTTTACATTCTAGTTTACATAATTTTAATTTAGCTTAGTTACTCGGGGTCATCTAGATTATGGACGGATTCAAACATGAATTTACCGTCATCATAGCTAAACTTGAACACCGCACAATTTTCAAAACGAATCTGGCGACGTTTAATCTCATCCATTGATAGCCAGCGCCGCAAAAACATAAAACTAGCGCCCCCGTGACTAACAGCGAGCACTTGCTGATTATCCGGTCGTTCCATAATTGCCGTCAGCGTTTTAACGACGCGGTCCTGTACTTGAAAATCATTTTCGCCACCGTACTGCAAAAAGAAATCGCCATGACTTTGGCGTTCGGGATCAGGCTTTGGATTTAAAACTTCACTTTCACCTTCAAAAACCCCAAACTCCCATTCTTTGATTCCTTTTAACCGTTCGTACGGCTGGTCCGTCACAAGTTCTAGCGTATCGCTAGCCCGTTCTTGTGTGGAGCAATACGCATGGTCGAACTTGATGGCGTGGCGCTTAAAATAGTCGCCAACCCGCTTTGCGTCCGCAATCCCCTGTTCAGTCAACGGAGAATCACTCGCCCCTTGAATCCGATGTAATCGGTTAAACAGTGTCTGACCGTGACGCATTAAATACAATGTTTTTGTCAAAAGAATCCCAACCTTTATATTAAACTTCACTATTAATCATAGCACAGCTGTAATCGCTGTCATTGAAAAGTTAAGCTTTTGCCTCAAGACTAAAATAACCATTCAGAACTATCGTTTTCTGAATGGTTATTTCTATCATTTTAGCCAAAAGAGCTTTTGTCCCACACCTAAAATTTAAAAATCAGTATCCTCGTTACCCGCGTTCAGTGCGACTAGCGCGTCTTTTAACGTTTGACCATGTGCAATCACGGTCCCAGTCGCGTGCCCAGGTTCTCCCGTCACTTCATCTTCGTCATAAATCTGAAGTTGATTATACGGGAACGTATTCGCTTGAACGTAGACGGGCCCCGGTTGATTTACGTCCGGGTAATCGTACATCACTTTGCTGAGCGCTTCGCCCAATTTAACGTGCAGTAGCAAGCGGGTCACGCTCGAACCACTTGCCTTACTGATCAACGCCATGGTTGCAATACTCATCGGCTCGACCGTTGCTAATTGGAGCTGTCCATCAGCGATAGCCAAGCGAACCGTGTATAGCCCGGGAATACCGAATGCCAAGACACGCTTCTTAACTTCCTCGTTGAGCGCTTTGATAGCTTGGTTTTCAGCCTTATCCCGAACTGGAAAGACCGCAATCGACCCGCGGACGTTTGACCGTAAATTGTTACCCGCAATAATTTCACTGATGCCAAAGACGCTCACGTCAACACCATCCGTAATCACTTCTACCGCTGGCGAATCATTGGTCTTAATCTGCTCGCGTGGCAAATCGTTATTGATTTGAATCACTTGGTGACCGGCCTTCTGCAATTCTTGCCCCAACCGGTAATCGTGGTACGTGGTAAAAATCAATAGTGGTTTTTCAATTGCTAAAATATTCAAAATATCTGAATGCTGCTTCGGTTCAATGTACCGTTTAGACGCCAGTTGCGGGGTCATCGACACACTGTTCGGATTTGCATTAATTAAAATCGGTTCGTAATCCGCCTTTTTTAAATAAAACAGCAGTTGCGACACTAAATAATCGTTCCCATGGTTGGTCCCAATCCGGTTTGCACCCGTCCCAATAACGACAACGCGCCGCCCCGATTGTTGCTGGCTTTCGTTATCAAATTCATAAGTTGAATAGTAGGTGTTCGTCTGCTCAGTAAACTCACCAGCCGTGGGTTCGACTTCTTTAAAGGTCGCGTGAATCTCATTTTCTAAGGCAAACTGCCGAACCTTGGCGACGTCACTATGCCAAGCATCTGCTGCGTCTTCGTCGGTAAACCCAAAGTACTTGGCCCGGCCTAACGCGTGCACGTCAAATGGTCGGTCACGCAACGCTTGCTCGATTTCGATAATGTGCCGCAATTTGTAGAAATAAAACGCGTCAATCTTTGTTAATTCTGACAGTTCATCAATCTGGTAACCCCGGTTCAATGCTTCCAGCAAAATTAACATGCGCCCAGCTTGGGGATGAATCAACCGTTGAATCAACTCACCTTCTGAGTAATTTTGTGGCTGATTTGCAATCACGTGGTAACGCGATTCATCTGTCGAACGGAGCCCTTTTAGCAAGGCTTCCTCCGTCGACCGTCCAATCCCAATGACGGAACCAGTTGATTCCGTCACCGTGTCGAGTTGATGGCTGACCTTTTTCAAGACGTTAAACGGCCAAACCGGGATCCGGCAGACAATGTGGTCGAGCACGGGTTCAATTAAAGCCGTCTGCTTACGGTAATTACTTGGCAACTTAACTTCCGCTAAACTAATGCCAACGATTAGGTTCGCAACAACCCGGGCCAGTGGGTAACCCGTGGCACGGGCGGTTAAGGCCATCGTACGGTCAAAGTACGGCGTCACTTTAATAACGTAGTAATTTTGCGTCGTCGGGTCCAATGCAAATTGCACGTGGCAACTACCGACAATGCGTAGATTTCGCATAATTTTTAACGTTGCGGTCCGGAATTGCTGATACTCCTGATCCGTGATGGTTTGCGTCGGCGCAAACACGATTGAATCCGCCGAATGAATCCCGACCGGATCAAAATTTTCCATCCCGCTGATTAGTAGGGCCGTATCTTTCTGATCCCGAACGGCCACAAATTCCAGTTCCTTATAACCAACAATACTTTGTTCCACAATACACTGCTTCGTAGCGGAGACCTTGAACCCCATCTTGAGCGCTCGCTCTAAATCGTCTTCGTCTTCACACAGTTGGCGACTGGCCTCAATTCGGGGCGCCACCGACTTCACAATGACTGGAAAACCAACTTTGCGGACGACCGCAAAGGCTTCCGGTTCACTAGCCACAACTTGCGAGGCAATCACGGGTTCACCGATTGCTTTGAGTCGGTTACTCATGAGTGCCGGGTTGACAATCATGTCGACCGTATCTTGGTCCCACTGCAAAAGCCGTACCTGATTATTTTTTAGCACGTTGTTGCGAATTAGTCCTTGAATCAGATTGACCGATTGAATCCCACCTAATGATGGAATTAGGGCGTCCGGTTGTTCAGTTTCAATCACCCGTGACAACGCAGCGACCGTCAAAGGTTCAATGTAGACCTTATCCGCAAAATTATTTTCAGCCGCAACCGAGTAAGCGTTGTTATCAACTAAAACTACGGCAATCCCTAGTTTACGAATCGCCGATCCCATTTGGGTCACAGCCGCATCGTGTTGCCCTTCGCGCCCAATGTCGTTATGGCCAGCACCGATGATGAGGACCTTTTGTAACGCTTGATTATTCACCAAATTGGCCCCCTTGCTTGCTGCATTGATTCAACAAATTCATCAAAGATATCGCGGACTTCGGTCGGACCCGGTGCCCCGTCCGGGAAAAATTGAACGGAGAACGCCGGAAAGTCACGAAAACGTAAGCCCTGAATCGTCCCATCAATCAAATCGACAAACGTCGTGATGAGCTTGTTGCGATCAATCGTTGCGGGATCAACCGCAAATCCTTGTCCCTGTGACGCGTAAATGATTTGGTTCGTAATCACTTCACGAATGGGATGATTGGCCCCGTGATGTTCTGGTGACAACTTCATAATCGAAGCCCCGTTCGCCATCGCAAAGAGTTCGTGACCTAAACCAATCGCAAATAACGGAATCCGGTTTTGGATGTTTTGAATCATCGTTAAAACACTGTCCGGTAAATCTTGGGGTTTCCCCGGACCAGTCGACAAAATGACCCCGTCCGGATCTAAATTAATAATTTCTTCCGTTGTTGCGGTATAGGGCAACACGGTAACGTTGCAGGCCCGTTTACTGAGTTCCCGTAAAATACCGTGCTTAAGCCCAAAGTCAACGACCACGACGTTCAAGCCCGTTCCCGGGTTAGGAAATGGTTTTGGTGTTGCAACCGCAGCAACTTGTTGGTTTGTTAGAACGGTCGCCCCTAATTGGTCAAAAGCGTGCGCGTCCGCCACATCAACAATACTGGCCTTCATTGGCCCACTGGCACGTAGCTGTTTCGCCAAGTGGCGGGTGTCAATATGACTGATACCCGGAATATTTTGCTGTTTCAAGTATTGGTCCAACGACCAGCGCCGTTGCCGGTTAGTTGAAATACTAGCCACATCACGAACAACGACCCCTTTGACAGTCGGCAAAATCGATTCGTAGCTGTCATGATTGATACCGTAACTGCCGATGGTAGGTTGGGTGAAAGCAATAATTTGGTTATGATAAATTTGATTGGTAATAATTTCTTGATAGCCCGTCATACTCGTATTAAATACGATTTCACCAGTTGAAACCGCTGGTGAGCCAAAGCCTTCACCGAGGTAGGCACTGCCGTCTTCAAGAATCAAATAGCGGTCTGCCATTGCGATCCCTTCTCATTTGTTTGACTTAATTAAAACTTAGTTGATAATTTCAACACCGTCGTGACCATCGACTTCAGTCACGGATACCTTGATTCGTTCTTGTCGGGCCGTTGGAATGTTTTTTCCAATGAAATCCGCCCGAATCGGCAATTCGCGGTGGCCCCGATCGACCAAGACTGCGAGTGCGATACTCTGCGGCCGACCGCCACCCATCAGTGCGTCTAGTGCGGCCCGAATCGTTCGGCCAGTAAATAAAACATCATCCACTAAGATGACCCGTTTATCCGCAACGCTAAACGTCAACTGATAATCGCTTGGCGCGCTCGCGATATCTTGTGGATGGTCATCCCGAAACGCCGTAATATCCAATTCACCAACCGGAATCGTTGCACCTTCTAATTGCTGCAACCGAGCCGCAATGCGTTGTGCGACATAGACGCCGCGAGTTTTAATACCAACTAGGACGATGTCACGAATCCCTTTATTTTGCTCAATGATTTCATACGTAATCCGTGTGAGCGCACGCTTCATCGCCATGGAATCAACAACTTCTTTTTGCATAATTGCCTCCCAAGTATTTATGGCCTACATTCGAGTCACCAACATTACAAAGAAAGACGGCCGGACACAATGTCCCGACCGTCGACGAAAAGTTATTGTTAACAGTTTTGCCTTTCAGTCTCGCAGGGCCGGATTAAAGGACTCTCATTACTGTTAGATTAATGATTCAAGTCGGTTTTGTCAAGCCGGTCAAGCGTTGCTTTAAAAATCGGTGGCAACGGTGCTTCAAAGGTAAGCTGCTCCCCGGTGACCGGATGCTTGAACCCTAACAAGCGGGCGTGTAAAAACTGCCCCTTACCCTTGATCGTCTTTTTAGGCCCGTACAGCGGATCGCCCACTAACGGGTGCCCAATTGACTGCAAATGTACCCGAATTTGGTGGGTACGGCCCGTTTCCAAGCGACAACTGATCAACGTGTAGTGCTGATACCGCTTTAAGACCTTGAAATGTGTTACCGCCGGACGACCGGTAGCGACAATGGCCTGCTTCTTGCGATCCTTTGGTGAGCGACCTAGTGGTGCGTTGACCGTTCCCGTATCTTCCTTGATCACACCGTGGACGAGGGCAACGTACTCCCGGAGATTCGTCTTGGCCTTTAATTGTGCCGCTAGTGAGCGGTGCGCGTGATCATTTTTTGCGACCATCAGTAACCCAGATGTATCCTTATCGATCCGGTGAACGATTCCCGGCCGAAACTCGCCGTTGATGGTCGATAACGGACTATGGAAAAGTAACGCGTTGACTAGCGTGTGGTCCGGATGCCCGGGTGCGGGATGGACAACCATTCCCTGAGGCTTATTGACGACGAGCACGTCATCGTCCTCGTACACCACGTCAAGTGGAATATCTTCGGGTTCAATTTCCGTTGACTGAACCACTTGTTCGGCCACCGTAATCTGATCACCCGCTTTGACCTTATACTTACTAGCCTGCAGCTGACCATTAACCGTCACTTGGTCCGTCTTAATTAATTTATCCACTTGCGACCGCGTCCAAATCGTCTGTAGTCCCGCTAAAACTTTATCCAGGCGCCCGCTCTGATCTGTAATCGTAAACTGTTGTTGTGCGGTCGTTAAATCAGCCGCATCCCGTACCTTATTTGTCAAAACTATCATCCCGCAAAACACCAATCAAAATCAAAACAACGCCTACCGTTAAGCATAGGTCCGCAAAGTTAAAGATTGGAAAATTGATAAAGTCTAATTGGAACATGTCCACCACGTAACCGATACGAATCCGGTCAATGAAGTTGCCTAAAGTCCCGGCAATCATGAGGACAATCCCGAATTCATACAAACGACGCTGCCGAAGCCGCCATAGCAAATACACCATCACACCTAGTGCGACGACTGAAATCAGGTAAAAGAAACTCATCTTTCCCTGTAAGATACTCCAAGCGGCACCGCTATTATGTAAGTTCGTCAAAGACAGTAAGCCCGGCACAATACTAATACTTGCGCCTAGTGCAATATGGCCCACGATGGCTGACTTAATTACCTGGTCAACGATGACCAGTACAAACATTAATACCCAATAAATCCACATACGCTGATCCTCACATTCCGCTAAACTTTGTTCAATTATACCAAAAGAAAGTACCCATGCGTGGCAGAACTCCTACGAAACGCTATCTTTCTTTTAAAAGTAAGTGTCGATTGAAAAGCAAAATCAAATCGATTGGCTTATGATTAAATCCGGTCGTCACTGATAACATGCGGTCGTGGGACCGGGTCAAGCCTGATAAACGGTCTTGCCCCTCGCCCGGAACCCTTGCAAAGCCCGCAAGTGTCCCGGACCGTCCGTGGTGTAAAGGTGGAAAACCACCACCTCAACGCCACCATCACGATCGATGCTATCAGTGACGGCCTCCGATGATCCAATAAAATTAGACTTATCACAATAAAAAGCACTATTTAGCGAAGGTGGGTAGAATTGGTGTGCTGTGTCGGCAATATTAGCCGGCGTTTCTCGGTCGGTTAATATTGCGGGGCAATTTAAAGACGTGAGCTATCGGCTTTGAATTGAGGTCACAGACAGTACTTTGGCTGGGACCATCCCCATAGCACACCGGTTCTACCCACCGAAGCGGCTAATTTATAAGCAACCAAAAAAGCCGGTACGCAGACCGACCTTTTTTGATAGACTTCATTAGTTTTAGAATAAGCCAGAAATTTTACCGTCGTCTGAAATATCCATGTCTAAGGCAGCTGGATGTTTAGGTAGACCTGGCATCGTCAAGACATTTCCTGTCAAAGCAACAACGAATCCAGCACCTAACTTCGGCACGAATTCACGCACATTAATCGTAAAGTCCTTAGGGGCGCCCAATAACTTTGGATTGTCACTCAGCGAATATTGGGTCTTTGCCATGCAGACTGGTAACTTGTCCCAGCCCCGTTGCGCAAACGCCTTTAACTGACGCTTAGCCTTGCCTGAGTATTCAACCTTGGCGCCACCATAAGTCTTCGTTACAATGGCTTGGATCTTCGTTTCCAAATCATCGTCAGCGTTGTAAATTGACTTGAATTCACTCGGCTGATCACAAAGCTTAACAACAGTTTGTGCAAGGTCAGTTGCACCGGCACCACCTTGACCCCAGACATCGGCTAAGACGGCTTCAACACCGAGGTTAGCGCAGTAATCCTTGACCGTTTGAATTTCATTTTCGGTATCGGCCGTAAATTGGTTGATGGCAACCACGACGGGCACGCCATACCGTTGCATAGCTGCGACGTGGTGACCTAAGTTAGCCAAACCATTCTTTAGTGCTGGCACGTTTTCAGTACCTAATTCCTTTAAGGCAACGCCACCGTGCATCTTCAAAGCCCGAATCGTTGCGACGATCACAACGGCGTTCGGTGCCTGACCCACAGCTGGAACGTTAATATCCATGAACTTTTGTCCGCCTAAATCGGCACCGAAACCAGCTTCAGTCACCGTGTAGTCGGCTAAGTTTAGCCCAGCTTGGGTTGCTAAAACACTGTTACACCCGTGAGCAATGTTGGCAAACGGGCCACCGTGAACGAACGCCGGCGTGTGGGCCAACGTTTGAACTAAGTTTGGCCGTAACGCATCTTTTAATAGTAACGCAATGGCGCCACCAACTTTTAAGTCTGCTACGGTGACCGGTTTGCGATCACGCGTATAACCAATCACGATGCGATTAATCCGGCGCTTTAAATCGGCAATATTTTCGGATAAGCACAAAATGGCCATCAGTTCACTGGCCACCGTGATATCAAAACCATCTTCACGCGGCACCCCTGACGTAGGGCCGCCTAACCCGATGATGGTGTGCCGTAATGCACGGTCATTAATATCAAGCGCACGTTTCCATTGAATACGCCGTTCATCAATATTCAGTTCGTTGCCTTGCTGGATGTGGTTATCAATCAACGCCGCCAACGTATTATTAGCTGCGGTTAAGGCGTGCATGTCACCCGTAAAGTGCAAGTTAATATCTTCCATTGGAATCACTTGCGAGTAGCCACCACCAGTGGCGCCACCCTTCATCCCCATGACAGGGCCTAAGGATGGTTCTCGTAAGGCAATAATAGTTGACTTGCCAATCTTAGTCAGCGCGTCCCCTAAGCCAATCGTGACGGTCGACTTACCCTCACCAGCGGGCGTTGGGTTGATTGACGTAACCAAGATCAACTTACGTTTCGTATCCTTCACTGGTAACGGTAGTTTTAATTTAGCTTTGGCACTCCCGTACTGGTCAATTTGGTCAGCCGTTAAACCGGCCTTCGCTGCAATCTCAGTAATTGGTTCGGGTGTCACTTGTTGTGCGATTTCAATGTCTTTCATCAATTCCGCCCCTTTTAATCATAATCTGACTCTCATTATACCGAATAATCTAAAAATAGGAACAATTAATAAATATTAGCCTTAGTTAGTTCGGCTATTTAGCTTCTTGGGCGAGTTCAATCAACGCCGTCCGGGCCTTTTTCCGCATTAAAAATTGATACGCGTTGCCATCGATCTGAACCTTGATGCCCCCACGAACTGGCGCAATTAATTCCAGCTGATCACGGGGAATCACTAGCCAGGAGCGATTAAAAACGGTACTAAAAATCAATAAATTACGGTCAATGGAGACCCGGCGTAAGCTCAACTGAACAGCCACCACCGCAATAAAGATGAGCCCAATCACAACAAAGGACCATTTAAACTTCATGACTTCGAGCCAATAAATTAGGCCGGCCATGCCAATTAGTAATGTCCAAGACCAAACAATTAGACTTGACGCCCAATTTGGTTGATACTTAAAAGTATGTTTCGCATTATTCACGTTAATAAATTCCTTTCAAGATGGAGCGATAATCATTGCAATTATATACAGATGCAGCCACGACGCCGCAAACTAACCAGAGTGCCGCGGGCATTCTATTAATTGATCAAGGTCAGCAACACCAGTACAAGCAGGTTTTGCCAGACAGTGATAATCATACCGCGGAATTTTTAGCCGCGATTGCTGGCTTTAAAATATTATTAGATTCTTATGGTCCTGACCAAGTCGTCTTCTTTTACACCGACAGCCAAGTGGTTGCCGAAAGTGTTGATAAAGCCTATAGCAAACACTTTGCAGTCGAACTAGCTACCTTACTACACCTACAGGACCAGTGCCAAGTGGTCGTCACTCAGTGGATCGCTGAAAGTGAGAACCACGGTGCCCACCAGTTAGCCCAGCAAGGGTTACACCTCAAAAACTAATCTGCGGGTGTGAGGTAGTTTTCAACTGGTAGCTGGTAGTTATCCCAATCATGCTTGCCTGTGCGAACGTAATCAGCCAACAATTTACCAATCATCGGACCGGTCGTCAGTCCAGAAGACCCCAGTCCACTAGCAACTAAAATGTGGGGATTATCTGGCAACGGGCCAAAGAACGGTGCGAAGTCCCTCGTATACGCACGGGTCCCCACTTTGACCTGCGTGATCTGGTCCTTACGTAACCGACTGTCAAGTTTATAGCCGCTTGCAAATAAGTCATTTTCTACGAGGTCGGAAGCTTGTAAGTCGTAACCCTGATCATTTTCATGGGTCGCCCCTACCACGAGCTTATTGCGCGTGAACGGAATAAAGTCACGTTCACCTTCAGGCATGAGGACCGGCACGTCATCCCCCCACGTTTCAGGCAGCTGCATTTCAATCAGCTGTCCTTTTTGAGGTCGAACGTCCGCGACAATTTTCATTGGTAGTAATAGCGGCTTTAACCACGCACCAACGGCCAAAATCAAAGTATCGTAAGCTTGCTGACCATTGACCGTCAATAACTGGCCCTGATCGCCTAACCGAACCTTGCCCTTGTGCCGCACCAAGTTGCGTTTTTCAGCGTATTTGAGCAGGTTATGGGCAAACTTATCACCGTCGACCCGCGCACCACCGCTGACGAACACACCGGGTTGTGGCGCCGTCAGTAACGGAATCTTATCCTGCACTTCCGCGGCACTCAGCTTTTCAACGTTGCCCATCTGTGGCGCAGTCTTACGGCGTTCAAGTGCGAGGTCGTACAAGGCCTGCAAATCATCCGGATTTTCCCGTGTGACAACCGTACCAGCTTGCTGGTAAACGGAATAGCCCATTTGGGTATCCGCAACAATTTCTGGATATAGCGCGGCACCCGCTTTAGCAAGCTGGTACCAACGTTTGTTACGACGCTTTGACAGCCACGGGAAAATAATCCCCGCGGCGTTTTTCGTTGCCTGGCCAATTCCTTCATCATAAAGGGTGACACTTAACGTCGGGTCCGCACTCAAGTAGTAAGCAGTGACGGCTCCCACAATCCCACTTCCAATAATCGTTACTTGTTTTTGCATAATCGTGACCTCCACAACCATTCTGCCTCTATTTTAGCATATCCGGCCAACCGTTTCGTCACATAACCGATGCGTCCCTTGAAAAACTAACGATCGGTTGAGACCAAACTAAAGCATCCCACTTAAAAATCCAAAGATTTCTAAGCGGGATGCTTTAGTTATAACGATTAAACAGCGTTTATTTTACTTTACTAATGACACTAACTTTAGCGGTCACGTAACCACCACTGCTGAGTTTAACCCGGTATAAATGGCCCTTCTTGATGACCTTACCACTGATTCGGCTATTCTTAGTCAGGTGACGCACTTTATGCTTCAAAGTCGACTTCTTGTAAACGTTAGCCTTGCTTCGAACCTTAAACGTGCCTTTGGAACCCTTCTTCCAATAACCAATCATGTCCTGTGTCCGGACCCAGTGTTTCAAATGACGAACGTAGACAATTTTACGTGAACGACTCGTCACCTTAGTCTTGGTCTTGGTAATCTTATAAGGTTTCAGCTTGGCTGACGCCGGAATCACAGCCCCACCGTAATAAGTCTTGGCTTTCGATGCAATGTAAGCATTTTGTCCGGCCTTGTAACTGCTGAAAGCGTACTTCACCTTTTTGAAACTCGTGTTCCGCGCTTTGGCTGAAATGTAACCGCCCTTATCCATCTTGATCCGATAATAATTACCAGCGCGGACAACGTGACCCGTGACTTTCTTACCTTTAAGCACTTTGGCACCGGTCTTTTGGGTCATCTTCGCATCACGATAGACGTTCATAGTGACCTTGACTCTAAACTTACCGGTACTCTTACTCCGCCAAAAGCCAGTGACGTCTTGGGCTAAGACCCATTTGTTCAATCCAGCCACGTAAACGATTTGTTTTGAACGGGACGTCGTAACGGCCTTCACCGCTTTGATCGTATACGGTTGCTTTCGCTTGTCAGCAGGAATGGCTTCGCCACCGTAGTAGTGGGTCGCGGCCGGACGAAGGTAAGCCCGTTGACCAACTTTATACTTGCTATAAGAATACTTGACCTTGGCTGGCGCTGGCTTAGCTTGAACTGCTGGTTTAACTACTGGCTTAGCCGCTGCCTTGGCAGGTGTTGCTGCCTTAACCGCTGTCGTCTTAGTAGTCGTCTTCTTCTTTTTCTTGTTTAACCACCAATTTAATGAATGGTACTGGCTAACGGTCGCCTTATCATACAAGCTGTTATCGACCCGTTGATTCAAGGACGACAAGTAATAAGTACTCGTGTATTGCCACAATGAAAATGGCACCGTTGGCCGTTGAGAATAGTTGGCGATCCACTGCGCATCGAACGCCTGCCGTGACGAGTTAGCATAGGTAGTTGCAAACGACTGATAAGAATAGAAAATCAAGTGTTTCTTCGTCAGTTTCCGCATTTCTTGGTACCAAGCTTTAACCGCCGCGTTCGCCGCTGAACTCCCCATTGAAGTCGTTTCAAAGTCTAAAATGTAGAAACGGGTTTTCTTATTTGAACGTTGATAGAAACGTTGTGCTTCGGCCCTTGCGCCCGCCGCACTCTTAAACGTTGCAAAATCATACGAACCAAATGGCACCCCGTATTTCACGTATAAACTTTCATTATTTCTATGATGATTATCTTCATAGTTGTAGCCGTACTGAACCCGGTTGATAACAAAGTTCACTTGCGATTTCATACTGTGAACCTGTGTCCCTGTCAATCGGCCTTGCCATTCAGAAATATCTGGTATTGGCTTTGCGGCTTGTGCTTGCGTGGTCACACCCATCGTCAAACCAAAGCCCAAAGTTGCTAGCGCTAATCCCCATCCTTTTTTTAATCCCACATTCAATTCACCTTTCAAAATTAAGAATATTATTTAACCTTAAAAAATCCAACGAGCCCAACACCGGTAGCTTCAAAATTTCCCCGTAAAACTAACGGCTGACAGCGTTTTGCTACCACCCGTAATTGTCTTATCTATGTAAACTTTAAAAAAACTAGCAACTGCTGCTAAATTTATGACAACCCTTTGAATATTTCTTACTAATAATTTAACATAAATTAACTAATATTAGCAGTTACAAAAAGATTACAAAAAGTAATTAAGGCCCGTAACTCGTCCGCTTTTTTGCCTTACCACCTAAGTTTACAGTCATAATGACTTGCCATCGAATTAATTAAAATGCTTATTACATCCCAATTCATTAGTTATCTACGCCTTAACAGCAAGCCACCAAAATGATAATATTGCAACTATCGTCACATTTTGCACATAATTTAGTTTTACACTTAAAACTAAGCTCGACTATAATTTTTTAAAGGACTTACTGTTTATGTTAATTACTGTTCTCATTCTCCTAGTCTTATTATTAGCACTTGCACTTTGGCTAGGTTACCGTAACTTGCAGCATCCCTATCTCCAACCCGTTAAATCTCTGGGAATTAAAGATCAGCTACAGTTGCAACACCGTGCGCGTCAGCAGCTGACTCAGCAGTCACCAAAATTACGGGCCCTGTTTGGTTTCACCCAGCTTGCTTGGATCGTTGGGCTTGTCTTGATTTTGATCAGCACTGTTCAATTGGAAACCAAGTTAACATTACTGATTTTTCCAACTGGAACAGCCATTACTAGTACGATTCTGCTAATCAGTGGTGGGTTACTGTTACTCATTCCTGCGTTGATGTGGCCTTCGCAAAGTTATCATTATTGGGCCCGGCACACCGACAGTCATCCCGAGTTCCAGCTGAGCACTGCCAAAGAATTTAAACGTTACCGGCGCCAAAGTATCGGGAGTATTATCTTCTTAGATTTATTCATTCTCATTGCGTGGGTCAGTCGCGCAATCAGTACCAGTACCGCGCCAATTCTGGTAATTGAATACCTTGTTATTATAGCGATTGCGGCGATTCCAATTACGGCATTGATAACTTTCTTAATTCAATTCCCGTACCTTTACCAAACCCGTTATGTGACCGCTAAGCCCGGACAATCGGCTAAATTTTGGACGTTAAATTACCGTGCCAACCGGGAATTGCTGAAACAACAGCCCAAATTAAAAAAATCACTTTTGTCGGTTACAATTGCCCGGTCGGTCGCCTACATTTTTACTCTGATGGCCATCTGGACACTGTACACAAATATCATTGCACCAAGCTTTGCGACCGATTCATCCGCCGTTTTTCCGGCAGCTGTCTTTGCTTTAATCACGTTAATTATTCTCGAAACAATCGGCGCACTTTGGCCAACTAAACGTTACCACTACTTACAACAGTTAAAAACTGACGCATTACCATTCACGGTACATGACAACGAGCGGTTCAAGCAGTTTCATTATCACTTGTATTATCTCAACCTTTGCGCCGGTATTGCCTGGGTGACGCTCTGGATTGCCATCGTCGGGTCTTACTATTATTTCGGCTAAGTAAGCTTTCAACCATAACGACGGTATTAAAACACTGGGTAAGAGTCCGGAACAAAATTCCCGGATCGCATCAAAAAAGGTAGTTCTGAGCAATCACATGATTGCTCAGAACTACCTTTTTAAGCTTATGCATAACGAGCCCTGCTACTCTTACGGCGCTGAGCCAGAAAGAAAAGAAACTGCTAACTCCATGCATCAGAGCTAATTTTTTATCATTCAGTTAACTGCCAACTAATGTTTCCGGCGATAACCAACCGTAGCAAGCATCGCCATTAACCCAACACCCGCCAAAGCTACCCACGATGCGGTCTGCTTTTCATTGGCTTGTGGCAATGATCTGGTTGACTTACGCGTTGTCGTTGGCTGCTTCAAACTCGGTTGACTGCTGACAATCCGGTCACCAGCCACACTAGTTTGACGACCACTATTGCTCAAGTTAAGCGGGTATCCGCCATCAATCTGATGACCATTACCATTGCCTTCGTTGATCAAATCACCGTCACCATTATTATTTCCGTTATTTTCATTGATTAAACCACTGTCACCATTATTATTCCCGTTGTTTTCGTCGCCAGCGTTAACTTGATCACCACTGCCTGGCTGCTCAGCATCTGCCGTGACCGTGATCATAGCCGTCGCGGTCGCCACATTGCCAGCAGCATCGGTGTACTGATACGTCACTTTGTAAGCCCCAGCTTGGGCCGTTTCAACCATTCCCGTGACGATCAGATCATCAACAGTCAGTGCTTGTCCCGTGGCATTCGTTGCCAGAACTAAATTATCCGATGCCTGCCACTTGGCACCAACTTTAAGCTGACTGTCCTTAACTTTTAAAGCGACTTGGCTCGTAACGACTTTAACGGTAATTGTTTGTGTAACTTCGTTGCCAAACGCATCCGTATACGTGTATGTGACCTTGTAATCACCGGCTTGGTTGGGATTAACCGTACCCGTTACTGTTACGTCAGCTAAGCTGATAGTCTTACCAGCCGCATCCGTCGCATTCACAAAGTTGTCTTTGGCGTTCCAAGTCGACTCAGGCCCAGCAATAATTGGCGCATTTTTCGCGTCCAAACTAAGTTGGCTCGCAATCACACTGACAGTAATCGTTTTGGCTACTTCATTCCCATAGGCATCCGTGTACGTATACGTCACTTTATAATCACCGGGCTTAGTTGGATCAACACTCCCGGTTACTTTTAAATCGGTGACATTAAGCGGTTTACCGATTGCATCCGTTGCACTTACAAAGTTATCTGCCGGTTGCCAATCTGTTTTGGGGCCAGCGACTAACTGACTATCTTTGACGACCAAACCAGACCGCGTCTTGGCAACGTCAATAGTGACTGTCTGAGTCTGTTGATTGCGCGCACTATCAAGGTAACGATAGGTCACTTGATAAGTTCCTGGTGTTTGTAGATCAACCTGACCGTCAACTTTGATTTGATCAACCGTTAACGATTCTCCGGCAGCATCCGTCGCACTAACAAAGTTGTCAGCTGGTGTCCACGTCCCTTTGCCCGCAATCACCGCAGTATCCTTGACCTTCAACGTCGCTTGAGTAGCGACGACTTTAACCATAATTGGCGCTGTAATCAAATTACCCGCCACATCAGTGTATTGATAAGTGACTGCGTAATGGCCTGGGGTATGCAAATCGACAGCGCCAGCAACTTTGACTTGATCAAACGTTAATTTTTGACCGGTGGCGTCCTGCGCACTGACAAAATTAGTTTCCGGGGTCCACACAGCCCCTGGACCTGCAATCACGGTCGCATCGGTCGCCTTGATCGTAGCTTGGGTTGCCTTAATCGCAATCGTCACGGTTTGACTCACGGTATTACCAGCACTATCTATATAGCTATAAGTGATTGGATAATCGCCGGCCTTACTTGCATCGACTTCACCAGTGACTTTGACGTCATTAAACTCAACTTTTTCACCCTTGGCATCTGTCGCGCTGACAAAATTATCCGTCGCTGTCCATTTCGTGTTTGGTCCCACAATTAAGTCGGTATTTTTTGCCACTACACCGGCTACGCTAGCCTTTACTGTTACTACCGCAGTCGCCTGCTTAACATTACCAGCACTATCCGTATAACTATAAGTGATTGAATAATCGCCGGTCTTACTTGCATCGACTTCACCAGTGACTTTGACGTCATTAAACTCAACTTTTTCACCCCTGGCGTCTGTCGCACTAACAAAATTATCCGTTGCTGCCCATTTTGTATTCGGGCCTGCAATTAAGTCGGTATTTTTTGCCACTACACCGGCTGCGCTAGCCTTTACTGTTACTACCGCGGTCACCTCTTTAACGTTACCAGCACTGTCTGTGTAACTGTAATTAACTGAGTAATCACCAGCCGTCTTGATATCGACGTTTCCATCAACTGTTACCGCATCAATAGCCAAATCATGACCGTCACTATCTTTAGCACTCGTTAAATTCATTGCAGCAGTCCACGCTGGTGTTTTAGGACCAATGAAAATTGTCGAATTTTTACTTGTTAAGGCCGCTTTAGACGGAACAAGCGTAATTTCAATCTCAGCTGTGTGCACATAGCCTGCCTCATCCTGATAGGTGACCATCGCCGTTTGCTTGCCAACTGTATTTAAATCTAATTGATCAGTGTTTGTGGTCAACTTAGCATTTTCGAAGGCAACATCAGTACCATCCACCGCAGTTAATTTTGTAAGCGCCGCTTTCAAATCAACTTGCGCACTTGGACCAGCAATTATTTGGATAGGCTGCGTCTGAATTGTCGCCTTATTTTCAACTACTTTGACTTGTACAATATGTGTCACCACGTTGCCATCACTATCCGTGTAGGTCAAGGTAATCGGATAATCACCAGGCGTTTGCAAATCTGGCTGTTTATCCGCCACAATTGATAATTTAGCTAGCGCATCTGTCGCAACCGGCACACCAGCAAAATCAGTGGCACTGGCAACACTGTCTTGCCATGACCACTTCGCCAGATCACCAGCAACAATTGTGACATCGCGTGATTTAAAATCTGCCTGGCTAGCAACCATCGTCACAGTTACGGTTGTAGAAACGGTATTACCATATTGATCAACGTAAGTTAGCGTCACCTTTTGGGCACCCGCTTTGGTTAAATCAAGCCCGGTAGCCGTCACAGTTGCAACCTCCGCATCGGGCAGCGTGTCACCCACTGCATTTAGTGAGGCCGTCCGATCGACCGCATCACTAACTTGCCAATTTGGTTTCGGCCCCATGTTAACTGAGACGTTTTGACCAACTAATCTCGCTTGCGACTTCACCACAGTGACTGTCGTTGTCTCCTGACGTACCGCACCGTAGCTATCCGTGTAGGCCAAAACCACCGCATTAACAACCTGATCGTTTTGGCCCGTTGTCCTGACATTGACTGTGTCATTGTACTGATTTCCATTAACGCTCACAACTTTAACCAGATTATTGATATTGGCTGATGATAAATCTACTTTTTTACCTTCACCATCTACTAAACTAGTAACATTGTCCTTAGCAGACCAAGTACTTTTCGGTCCGGCAATTACCGTAATTGGACCCACTTCGAAATTGGACTTTGAAGCTGGTTCCCACACATAAGTTATCGTTCCAGTCGGAATATTGCTACTGGTGTTACTGTATAAGGACATCAATTCAGCACTGGTATACTTATCGCCGCCAGTCGTACTTTGCCAAGTTTTCTCAGCAGTTGGCACGCTTGGTAAATCAGAATCCGTTCCGAAACGGGTCTGCTCACTCACCGTTAGTGACGATAGCGCCGTATTATTTGAGAATAGATTTGCAAATTGAGTTGCATTGCTCATATTCCAGCCGGAAATATTCAAAGACTTCAGCTGTGGATCAACTAAAAACATCCCACCAAACGTTATTTTTTGACCATCAGCCCCAACATTCCAATGACTCAAATCTAAAGACTTTATCGGCATATTGCTAAACATACTATTAAATGATTGAACTTTGCCAACGTTCCAATTGCCTACTGGTAACTTGCTACTATCAGTTATTGGATTAGACGAAAACATTGCTGACATTTCAGTGACGTTGCTAGTATCCCAATCCTTAATCCCTGAAAGGTCCGAAACCTGGTCACCTGAAAACACACCATACATTTCCGTTGCGTGCGAAACATCTATATTTTCTAGCCCATCAATTTCGGTTAAGGGAACGTAGCCAGGATCTGTATTCTTCTTAAAGAAAAGATAGCTCAGATAGTGTCCTGCAACGACGTTCTTATCGATGACGACCTTACTAATCACAGCGCGAACTCTTGTCATATCTGGCAAATAATTATTGCCTTCCCACGGTGCCATAGAATCAGTACCAAAAGTGCCGGAACCAATCGTCAACAAACCATCACTGGTCACTTTCCACGGACTCGTCCCCCAGGTACCTGATGCCAATACCGTCACATCCGCTGCCTTCATTAGACTAGCTCGCGATAACTTATTTTCCTGAACAGCAGCCGCTCCGAATACGTTACTCGTCAATAGATTTAGTTTAGTGACGCTCTGATGCTTCGTCAGTTGTGCCTCAATATCAGGATCAGACACTGAATCAACAGTTCCAATTGTATTAACTGAGATAATACTTTCTTTAGAGGCAGCTTCGCTCTCAACTAAAGTTGCTGGACTAGATTTTGGTGTATTTTTTGGTGCTTCATCTGTAATATCAGGCGTAGTGGCTGGTGTTATCGGCGTTTCAGTAACAGATTGCTCGTCACTACTTGCAACAGTTTCTTTGGTCCCGTTAACGATTTCATTAGTCTTTGACTGTTCAGAACTCGCTTGACTATCCGAAGACGATTCAGCTTGCGAATGACGCGATGAACTAACGGTTTGATTTGCGCTGCCGCCACTTTTGACAACGGTTTCATTTTGGTCTTGTTCACCCGTTGCTGTGCTCGACTTAGCTTGAGTGACTGCCGTATCAGTGTTAGTCGCACTAGTACTGGAATCCGAGCCGCTGTTTACGACACTTGAGTCGGGTTGTCTTAGGACGACCTGTGACTGACTAATTTCACTTTCACTGTTAGTACTGGTCGACGACGTTTCTTTAACAGCAGTTACGGCATCTGCCTGACTCGTTAAAGCCCCCATATTAATAGTTGCAACCGCAATTCCTGCAAAAATCCAAAAACGCCCTTTTTTATACATTTTATAATAGTGTTTCTCATTTTGAACTTGTCTCATAAACTTACTCCCCCATTTTCTAAACATAGCCTACCCACTGAATAAACATAAATAATTGCATCTAAATAAATTAATTTCCATGCAATTCATTACTCCGCCGACAGTCAAAAGTGCAGTTAACCCCATATAGCCACATTGTTACTCATCTATTGATAAATTTAATTACGTTTGTCAATAGATGAGCCCCTTTTCTATTTATAACTTACCACAATAAACTAGTCCAATTCAATCCTAATTAGTTATATATCGATAATAAAAATAATCATATTTACCGTAGTAAAGCCGCCTATTTTCCCGTAACTAAAGCAGTTTAGATAAATCAACTAATACAAACCACCCGTCCATCAAGGATTCGATAAAACATTGTATGAAACGTTACTTACCGAACAAAACGCTTTCGATTCTTCAGCATTTAAACGGTATAGTTGCTCAAAACAACTATACCGTTCATTAATCCGACTTCTCACTGTAATTCATAAGTAAAAAAACTGGTTAGCCTCACGATTAACAATTGCAAATCGTGAGGCTAACCAGCGCTATAAAAAAGTTCTATTTTGTTTTCACGTAAGCCTTATTCGCCGTAAAGAAGTTCCCTTTATTCGTCATGTAATAACGTGACCCCGTTGACCGCTTGTAAACGGCAACGGTCTTAATGGCCTTCCCCTTCTTATGACGAGCAACCCGATCCGCCTTCTTGAAGGAATGTTTACGGTAAGTGTAGACGTTCTTCTTAGGGATGATCTTTTTACTTGATGGCACCGATTCGTAATAAGCATGGTTCGTCTTAGAAATCTTACCCGTAATGTAACCACCGTTTAATCGAATCCGGTAATAATTTCCGTCTTTGACCAATGTCCCGGCGTACGTCGCACCCTTTGGCATCACCGTACCGGTTGCGTGCTTCAAATTAATGTCACTGTAAAGTTTACTTTTCTTGCGTAACGTGTAACTCCCATGTTGACCAACCCAGTAACCAGTTACATCCTGTGCCAGTACCCACTTATCCAAGCCCTTCAAGTAAACGATTTGTTTCGAAGAACTCGTCGTGACCTTTTGCACCGCGCCAATCTTGTAATACTTCTGCTTAACGTTGCTTGGAATGCCAGCACCACCGTAGTAGTTCGTCGCACCCTTATGCAAGTAAACGTGTTGACCAGCACCATAACTACTATAAGCGTACTTCGTAGTGTTCTCATTCAACCACCAGCTCAACGGATGGTAAGTCGTAACCGTTGCCTGATCAAAGAGGTTGTTATCAACGTATTGGTTTAATGATGAGAGGTAATAACTACTTGAATACTGCCATAGTGAGAACGGAATCGTTGGCCGTGACGAGTAGTTGGCGATCCACTGCGCGTCAAAACTCTGGCGTGCCGTATTAGCATAACTCGTCGCAAATGACTGATAAGAGTAGAAGATCAAGTGCTTATTAGTCAACTTGCGCATTTCGTCATACCACGCTTTGACCGCGGCGTTGGTTGCCGAACTGCTCATCGAAGTCGTTTCAAAATCCAACACGTAAAAACGCGTGTTCTTGTTGGCACGGTTATAAAAGTCTTTCGCTTCTTGGACCGCACCGCTTGCTGAAGTAAAGGTTGCAAAGTCATACGACCCGAACGGTACCCCGTACCGGACGTATAAATTTTCATTATTAACGTGATGAATATCTTCATAACCACTACCATACTGAACCCGGTTAATCACAAAGTTAGCCTGATTCTTTAAACTCTGGACTTGGGTACTGCTCAACTGTCCCTGCCATTCAGAAATATCTGGAACCGCAGCTTGCGCCTGCACTGCTACCATTAACCCTACGCAACTCCCAATTGTGAGTAACGCAAGTCGCCACTTTTTAAATAATTTCAACCCATTCGCCTTCCCATAAAACAATTTATATGTAAAATAATATCTATTATTAATTTTAACGGTAAAAACGTTTAAAAGGTTCTCAAACTGATGTCATTCGCTTTACAATCTCTTTACATTGACGCCTTTAAATTGTAAAGAAAGTCTTAAATCTCATCTGGTTCACTAAAAGCCAAGGCATCCCTATGCCCGTCTAATCAGGCTAACGATTTGTTTTTTAGTCCAAAATCTGTCACAGTATTTATTAAATAAGTAATAAAGTGAGCCCATATTATGATTAGTGTAAAAAAACAATCCTTACAAGACATTCCAATCATTGAAGTCGTTGATGACCAGCTTCTGACCCAACCTTTACCACTAGTCGTTTTTTACCACGGCTGGCGGTCGCAAAAAGACTTGGTCTTAACGCAAGCCCGTAAATTGGCTAACCGGCACCTTCGCGTCGTGTTACCCGATGCCATGAATCATGGGGACCGCATGGAACCAGTCAGTAGCCTGCCATCCTTCACTTTCTGGAACAGTATTCAAGGTAACTTAGCCGAATTTGACCTCATCATCCAGACGTACCGCAAACGTGGCCTGATTTTAAACGACCAAATTGGCGTCGGCGGCTACTCCATGGGTGGTATGACGACCGGTGCGCTCCTGACCTGCCATCCCGAAATCAAGGCCGCCACCATTATCATGGGGACACCCAACCTAAACGCTTACGCGCAACTTGTGCGTGACTACGCTGCTAAGTCCCACGTCTATTTACCAACGGACATGGTGGCCCTGACCAGCTGGATCGATAATTTCGATTTAAACTTACACCCAGAAACGATTGCGCATCGCCCCGTCTTATTTTGGCACGGCACCGACGACGAACGGATCCCTTATGCACAATCCCGCGACTTCTTTGACCGCGTCCACCACGAGCCCTACGCCAACCAAGTTGCTTTTATTACGGGATACCAGGCCAAACACCTCGTCAAAATTCCCCTAATGACTAAAATTGCAAACTTTTTTGACTATTATCTTAATTAGAAACCGGTGTAAACTTTGGCAACCAGCACCACTAAAACTGAATCCGCCGATATTGGGGACTACTTAAAGGTTGCGGCTTGTACGGCCGTCATTCTCCAGTCAGTCCTAACTTTGGCTTTAAAACAGCCATTTAGCACAACTGATCAGTGGATCATCGGCCTCAGCTATAATGCGGTTAAATTTACCGCCCCCGCGTTTATCTTTGGCATTCTCTTTACAACGACCCGGACAACTTATCCTAGCCAGCTAAGCGCCTATCCCCACTATTTAAAACGGCAATGGTCGGCCCTGTTCATACCGTCTCTTTTTTGGACGACAATTTACCTGCTAGGAATGCCCCAGCTACAGCAAGGCACTCCCTTTCATAGTGTCAAAACGTTTGCCTGGCAATTCGTCAACGGTAACGCCGCGCCACACCTGTGGTACAACACGATGATGTTACAGTTCATCTTGCTAATGCCGCTCTTTTGGTGGTTAGCACGTATCGCCACCAACCCCGACCGGGTCAAACTGATCCTGTTGATGACGCTGATTGGCTGCGCACTCTGGGTCACGTTCTACGACGTAACGGTTTGGCACGGTCCGCATCAACGGTCCTGGTATTTATTCGACCGGTTCAACCTGAGCTTCATGGGCTACGCAATTTTAGGCACCTTAGTGGCCCGTTTTTCTAAACCCTTAGCGCATAAATTAGCTTGCCATCGATGGTTGCTTCGGCTAAGCTGGTGCGTCCTATTTGGCTTGACCACTGCAATGCTGATTTACGCGGGACTGCCGATCCACTTGAACATTACCTCATACATTCAGCCTGCCATGATTGGCTACGACCTTGTCACCATCGGTTTGGTTGTTAGCTTGGCGAACAATCAAATCCACCGGCACGCCCGTAGCGTTCCCGTCATTCACTGGTTAGCGATTTACGCTTACCGGGCCTATCTCGCCAACATTTTTTGGCTGCAACTCATCTGGGCACTCGGTGGCCGCTGGTTATCCGTGGCACCCCTGCCGGTGATTGTCAGTTGCTACCTCGTGACCTGGGGCTGTTCCTTTGCCAGTGCTTACGGGTTACACCGCTTAGTCCAGTTATTTTGATCAACAAAATGAACAGGCGCATCCCTGGCAAATCACGGGTGCGCCTGTTTTGTAACCAGTTATAATTTGACAAGTCATCCGCCCAACCAAGGGACAATTGCCCCTGACCGAACCAAACCAGTTTAAACTACTAGCAACTCACGTTAGTCCCGTTGATAGTCTCGCCGCCGTTTAAAACAACCCAATCCTAATAGCATGGTCAAAGTAACGGGCATTGCGACCCGGTAAGGACGCATGAACGCTTGGGTCAAGGCGTCCTTCGTTGTCACTTTGACTTTGGCGACCACCCCAGCAATTTGCTGGTTGTCAGCTGCCACCATCCGCGTAACTTGGCGGTGAACTTGCTCATAAACCGTTTTGCGAACCGCTCGCGGAGCTTGTTGTAGCCGGTGCTGCTTCAATATAGCCAAATAGTTTTGCCGAATCAATTGTTGGGTCTTAGCGGGTGTGATGAACCGCTGCGACGTTGTCTGGACGTTCTCAGTCTTTAGATGCGTTTTGATTGCCGCTAGCGTATCTTGTTTCGCTTTATCTGAGACTGAAAGCGCCGCGACATCTGACTGTGCAGTCCGCAAAACGTGCTGCTTAGCCGTGACTAAGTTCGCTGACAACGCGGACACAAAAATCGCAACCGCCAGTGACGTTCCAATTTGGCGAAAAACACCGATCACACTTTGTGACGCTGTCAGGAGTTTTCCCGTAAAATCCCCCGCTGCCAAGACGGTGATGGGACCAATAATGATGCCGTAACCCGCACCAACTAGCATCAGGACAATTAAGATTTGCCAGTAGTGGTTAGGATTTAACCAGCTTAGCCCAACGTAACCCGCAATAATAGCTAAGATTCCACTGCAAACGACTAACCGGGGCCCAACCTTAGCTAGGATAAAACCGCTAAGGGGCGAAAAAAGAAAAATCATCATCGAGGCGGGTGAGATCATTAGGGCTGCCATAAGTTCCGTTTTTCCTTGAACCTTAGTAAAAAAGCTGGGCATTAGAACCAGTAAGGCTACCATGAATACCCCGGAAATCACCGTCACTAGCGCTGCACCCGTAAATTGGCGGTCGTGGAACAGTGCCAGGGGCATCATGGGTTGCGTCACGTGGGCTTCGGTCCAAATGAAGCTTCCTAGCGCCAGCAGACTGACTGCACCTAATCCAATAATAATGGGGCTCGTCCATCCCCAGTCGCTCCCTTTGACCAACAGCAACGTTAAGCTGAATAGGGCCAGCATCGATAGCAAGCTACCCGCCCAATCCAACTTTTCGGTTCCCGCACGACTGGCCTTACGATCTAATAATCGCCAAGATAGCCCTAACACTAGTAAAATCAAGGGGACGTTGATCAAGAAGATGCCCCGCCAGCCAAAAAACTGGGTGACGGCACCCCCAATCGTGGGGCCAAGTGCAGCGGCCAGCCCCTGAGTCGTTCCTAAGATGGCGATAGCACCCGTTCGTTTAGCCGTCGTCACGCTTTGAATGCCAATGGTCATGCTGGCCGGAAAAACAATGGCAGCGCCTAAGCTTTGAATACCCCGTCCAACGATTAGCCAGCTCACTTCAGTGGCTAATCCTGAAAATAAGGAACCCACTAGAAACAACCCCAAGCCAAGTAAATACAGTCGCGTACGCCCATAAATATCCGCTAACCGGCCTAAAGGAATGGTCAAACTTGCAAATAATATGGTATAAATATTTAACGCCCAGGATAACTGTTCCAAACTAGTTGCTAATCCGGTTTGCATCGCGGGCAACGCAATGTTCATCACCGTCGTATCCAGCATACATAGGAACGTCCCCAACGCCATTGTCATGACGATCTTAGTTGATTTTTCCATTTTTAAACTCCCCCTATCTGTGTGACCCAGTATAGGGGGCATCCACCAAGCAAATAAATACTTAGGTTACAGAAAAGGAAAGGTTGTGACCGGATGAGTCCTCAAGAGCGCAAACACCAAAACTTAGTTGCCATCTACCAAGCATTATTGCAACTGATGACCCAAAAACCACTGGCCAGTATCTCCATTACCGAATTATGTCAGCGCGCACACGTTTCACGAACTTATTTTTACCGCAATTACGCAAACTTTGACCAAATTATTGGCGCCTTTCAAGAAGACTACATGTTACACTACCTACGCCACCTACCTAACCAGTCTAAAATCAGTCTGACTGATTTAATGACCCACTACTTTGAACTAACTAAACAGGAAGCGGCGACCAACCGTCTGTTGATCGAAAATGATAAGTACGACGTTTTGGTTCAAACGTTTCAGACTGTTTTTATCCTGTTTATCAAACATGACCGCATTCATTATTCGGGTAGCATGGCGCTCTTTAGTGAACCTTACTACGTCGAATTTTTCTCCGGCGCCGTCGTTAATGTAGCGGTCAGTTGGCTACAGCGCGGCATGGTCGAGCCACCCGCATACTTAGGCCAACAAATCAGCCACTTAGCACGCTACCGATACAACCATCAGTCCTAATTCAGAACAGCTTAATCACTAAAAAATGCCACCGTAAATTGGTGGCATTTTTAGTATGACATTATGCTTGACTGTAACGTTAGGTCACAGTTTAGAATGTAAGCACATTGAATTAAGTAACCTCAAAAAATACGGAAGAAGGAATTTAAAATGTCACATCCTAATAAAAAATTTAACGACGTTCAAGAATGGCTCGGAATCCCTTACGGTACTGCTCGCCGGTTCCAAAAAGCACAACTCGTCCCGTTTGAATCTAACCATGACTATCGTCAAAGCGGACCAGCATCCGTTCAATTAACAGATCCAGCCTTTTTAAATTCTGATAAAGGTGAAAGCGAAGATTGCTTAAACCTTAATATCTGGGCGCCAGAGCATGTTCAAGGAAAACTACCCGTGGTTGTTTATATCCATGGTGGTGGTTGGACTTATGGCGCCAATTCCCAAGACACGTCAGATTTATCCGGCTTAGTTGCTAGCGGCAAGGTGATTGGGGTTTCCATTAACTACCGCCTAGGACCGCTTGGTTGGCTGGAATTGTCCCAATACGGTGGGCAATTTAAAGATGCCAGTAACTTAGGATTACAAGATATGGTCCTAGCTTTAAAGTGGATTCACCAATACATTGGGTCATTTGGCGGTGACGCCGACCAAGTGACACTTACAGGCCATAGTGCCGGATCATTTTCACTGTTAACGCTTTTAGCCGTACCTGAAGCTGACGGCTTATATAACAGATTAGCCGCATTTTCTGGCTACGCCGCCCGTTACATCCCAGCATGGTGGGCTGAAGAATTAGCAGCTAAAGTTTTAAAAACACTAGAACTGACGTCACCAGAAGAGTTATTGACGGTTGACGCCAAATCACTGATGGCTGCGGTCAATCAAGTTTTACCAACTGACGTTTTGAAACGTGGTAATCTAAATACCATTTCAATCGGTATTGTTGAAGATGAATTTTTACCAAATGGCGTCTTGAAAGCTAACCCTGCTGATGTGATTAAAAGCGGCGAACATAAAGATGTTGATTTAATCATCACTTCAACAACGGCCGAAGCAAGCTGGTATGCAGCTAATATTCCAGATAATGTTGATCCCAAAACGATCGAGGCCGTCATCGATGAAATGGTTTATGATTGCCATATTCCACGCAAACAGGCCGAAGCCATCGCTTTACATTGTGGTGCTGGCAAAGCGTCACCGCTCGATGTCAGAACCCGTTTCTTTACCGATTATAATTTCACCTTACCGGCTATTCGGGAAGCGCACGATCATGCCCAAGCTGGCGGACGCGTTTATCAACTAAGTGTTGGTCCAGCTGAAGGCTCGCCTGCCTACCATGGCACTGATATGTACGGGATTGTCGGCCAAGCTGCACCTGACGCTAGTCAAGAGCAACTCGCTCGTGATAACTTTATTAGTCAAACGTTACTTAACTTTGCGACTAATCAGTATGAAAAGTTATGGTCACCAACGAAGACGGACCAATTAATGATCAAGGATATTGGTCAGCGACCTTACAACGGAAATGAACATGCCAAAACGGTTTTACAGCTATTTAAAGGCATTGCTCGTCCATAATTCGGATTTTAAAAAAGGTGGTTATAAACACCTTTTTTATTTGGCTAAATTGTGTTCAAAGGAGCGGATTAAATTTTGACAAAGCAGTCTTCATTTTTTTCAAAAGATATTGTTTGCGTTATGTTAGCAACCTTTTTTTACCAATTTAGTATTCAAGCGGTCAACCCATTAATGAATGGCTACGCCCGTAATTTAGGAATCAATAGTACTTTTGCCGGCATCATTGTGGGCGTTATGAGTATTACTTCAATGTTATTAAGACCATTTGCTGGTAATCTAACCGACCGAATTTCTAAGTATCGCTTATCACTGATTGGCGGTAGTCTATGTGCAGTTAGTGATTTGGGCTACCTCTTTGCTTTCAACGCCCCTTGGCTATTAACTTTCAGAATCATCAATGGTTTGGGATTCGTCCTATGTACCGTTTGTCTCGCAACCTGGATGGCCTTCTTAGTCCCACGACAGCGGCTTGGTGCAGCAATGGGGTATTACGGCCTATTAAACGCGCTGGCCATGGCAATTGCCCCCGCCCTAGCTATCAGTATCTATCAACTTCTAGGATATAAATTCATTATCATGCTGGCGGCCCTGAGCGCCGTGGCCATGGTCCTTGTCATCCAGTTAATCCATAACCGGGCACGACCTTCAGTTAAATTAGACGGCCAACACTTTAAGATTATTCAACGCGATGCCTTACCAGTAGCCGTCATCTTTTCATTATTGTCCATTCCCTACTTCGTGACCCAAGCTGATATTGTGATGTACGTTCAAGAACGTCATTTGAATATTACCGTCAGCTTATTCTTTTTATGTTACTCACTGGTTTTGATCGTGATTCGGATTTTGTTAAAAAATTATTTTGATACGATTTCATTTGGCATTTGGTTTTCTATCTGCATACTTGCGACGATTGGTTACATCCTCCTACTAACAATCATGCAAAACAACTTTGAGATGATCCTGGCAGCTGGATTAATGGCCGTCGGTTTTGGGGTGATGGTTTCTGTTTCCCAATCGACTTCCCTCTTATTAGCGCCCCTAGAAGAACAGGGGCTCGCTAACGCCACTTATTATCTGGGAAGCGATATTGGCATGTCACTTGGCCCCATCATTGGCGGAATCTTACCCACTATTTTTCCACTCAAATTCTTTTACCCAGTAATGTTAATTATCGTGCCTTTAACCACGATTCTCTATTTATGTAATCGCCGTAAACTCAATGCTGCAGTACAGTACAATTAAAGCGATGTTATTATTGGTGTCCTTGAAACATTAAAAGTCCGCTGCTATCTTGACCTCAATCTATAGCAACGGATTTTTTGTTTGCTAAAGCACCGAGTCTCATTCAACTAGTTTCACAATGAGTTTTCCGTTTGTTCAAATTAATAACTATGCTATGGTAAAAGTATATTTATAGTTAACCAGGGGGACTTAGATGCTTAAGATAAGTGAAATGGCAGAACTCGCAAATACAACTCGACGAGCATTAATTTTTTATGATCAAAAAAACATTTTTAAGCCCAAGTATACGGCTAGCACTGGCTATCGTTACTACGATTATAGTCAACTATACGACCTACTATTTATACTTGGTCTCCGTAGCTTAAACCTATCGTTATCTGAAATTAAAGCGATTAAAAGCCAGTCACAAACAATTCAAACTTCATATTTGCTCAATGCTCAAAACAAAGTCACTAAAAAGATTACCGAATTCGTTCGCATTCAACAAGTGCTTGAAAAAAAGCTTGAAAAGCAAGCTAGCCTCGATAACGAAGTACTTTATAAGCCAGTCGTTAGGCAACGCCCCCCGATTACTTTTTGGTGTTCACGCCAAGCTGTTAATTGTACCGAAGCAGAAGTTGCACAACTTTTTGCTGAATTTTATAAACAATTAGATACATTATCAATTATGGATACGACCAAAGCTGGCTGTTTAACCAACTTATCAATTGATCGCCCACATGACTATGATGGCGCTTCTTTTAGGATCATCAAAGAAGTGGGTAGTGTTAAACATAAGCGAATGATCCCGGTTCTAAAAAAAGATGCTGCTAACTATGCCTGTGTTTTGGTCGATAACACGACTACCGGCATCCATCACGGTTTAGAGCTGCTACAGACGTTCTGTCACCAACAGCACTTAAAAACCGAGGACTATTTGTGGCAAATCAATTCTGGTGAACCCCTTATGGAAAATGGCTTTTCTAAATATATTTGGCTTGATTTTACAATTCTCAATTCGGTCGATAATACGTTGATATCACCAAATTAAATGTTATCAAGTCAATCAAAAATGCCACCGCAACTTGGTGGCATTTTTAGTCATGAAATTATTAAATCGTTTTAAACGCTTGTAAAAATTCTGAATCGTTGGCGTGGTCCGCAAACTGTTCTGCCGTCCACGTCGCTTTAATCTGGCGGTCCGCTAACCACAATACCTGACACTGTTTGAACGCCGTGACATCGCGCACGTCATGGGTAATCAGCAAGTAAGTCCGTTGTGGATGTTCGCGTATGACGGTAAATAAGGTGGCGACGTGTTGCCGGTCCACAAATGCCGTCGGTTCGTCCAAAACAACTAAGTCCCGGTCAACTTGCAAAAATAATAATAATTGTACTAATTTCCGTTCGCCACCCGACAAGTCACCGTAATGGCGGTGCCACAACGGGGTTAAAAACGCCACCGTTGGCGCATCCGCCCGCTCCGCTAAATCGGTCAATGATAGCCGTAATTGCCCCGTAGCAACGCCCAATACCAACTGTGCAACGTCACAAACGCGAGTCGCCGCAAGCATCGGTAATTTTTGATTTAAGTAAATTGAAGACCCTTGGGGTGTAATCTCACCTTGCGCCGGACGCAATCCCAATAAGATGTCTGCTAGTGTCGTTTTACCGGCACCGTTTTGACCAATTAGAAAGTTCACCTGGTGGGCTACTAAATCAAAGTTTAAACCGTCAAAAAAGGGCTGCTGCGCTTTAGGAAAAGTATACTTCAACTGTCTAATTTGCATTATAACCCCTCCGTTGGCAACAAACGCAAGTGCCGATAGCTATAGGTCCCAATTAGTCCCATCACAACTAACGTGGCAACGTAAGCCGGCCAAAAGGCACCCCACTGCGCCGTTGTCAGCAGGTTAAACGTATTCATGACTAAGTAGATGGGACTCAGCATGTTCAACCAAACCGTCGTGACGGCCAAGTGCGTACTATTTTCAATAGCTGCGGAACCAATCATCACAACAATCATGAGCGTGTTGACCACCGCGTTTAATGACTTGTAACGAATGGGTAAACTCAAAATGGGCAGGCAGTAACCAAGTACTGGTAACGCCACTAATAATAGGACAGCCCACAACCGCCAAACAATCCCGAAGATCGGCAAGTGAAAGACGATTCCACTAACCGCGCCGACCAGCCCTAAAATGACCACCAGTAAGCCTCCGCTAACGAGCATCTTGCTGACCAGAAAGACACTCGGATTCACAACTAACGAGACGTATTGTTTTAAATAGCCCTGCTCACGAAGCATCGCCACGTCTGCAATCACCATCAAAACATTTGAAAAGATAATCCAAGCGATAAAGGGCATGACCGTGCCAATAAATTGCTGCATCGATAGTGGTTTAAAAAAGGCCGACTTTAAATTCAATACTAAAAAGACGAGTGGTAACACGACGGTGTATAACAACATCCCTAGGTTATCGAGTGCCACCTGCCAAAAATAACGGGTATATAGGCACACTTGAACGATATATTTACGCATCTGGCGCCTCCTAATGAGAACTAGTTTCATTATAGTTTAATGTTTTTTTAATTGTAATGACGCACCCGTCCAAAAGTCAACGTTCCATGAATCACCCAACATTTTACTAACTAGCCACATTAACGAAAGCAAAAAACCGGGCGCCTTAGCAACCCGGTTTCAAGAAATAATTCAATTTTAGTCACCAACTGGATGCCAACCGTGGTCGTCACTCAATTGATTCATGTACGTCATATCTTCACTACTAATTTCAAAATCCAACTCCGTATTAGCTTCCACGTGCGCCATTGCCCGGGCCTTTGGTAGCGGTGCGACCCCATTTTGAATAATGAAGCGTAAGGCTAACTGTGGCAAACTAACTTGGTACTTGTCCGCTAACCGTTCCAACGTTGGGTCGGATAACAGACCACCCGTCGCTAGTGGTGAATACGCTTGGACGACAATGCCCGCAGCTTCCGCCGTCTTAACGATTGAAGATTGTGTATGGCCCACGTAATATTGAATTTGATCAACGGCTGGTTTGACGGTTAAGCCATCCCACGTCAACAAATTTTCGAGGTCGTGGGAATTGAAGTTCGAGACCCCAATGGCCTTTGCCCGACCACTATTATAAACATCCTGCATTGCCCGCCAAACATCGCGGTTTTGAGTATCATAGTTCGCACCCATCTGGTTCCATGGCCACGGGGCGTGAATGATGTATGAGTCGACGTAGTCCAAGTCTAACGCGCTTAAACTACTCTCAAAATCGGCCATCGTTTGGTCATAGGTCTTCGTTTCACCAGGTAACTTAGTTTGGACAAAAACGTCTTCGCGGTTAACGTTGGCGTCGCGTAACGCTTCCCCAACACTCTTTTCATTCTGATAAGCCTTGGCCGTATCAATAAAGCGATAACCAGCTTTTAAGGCGTTGCTAACGGCGTCGTAAGTTTCCTTACCGGGACGCGTCTGCCAAGTCCCAAAACCAACTTTAGGCATCAATACATCGTTGTTTAACTTAAAAGTATCCGTAATAGTTGTCATCAAATTGCCTCCCGAATTGTTTATGACATTACTTTAGGCCCTTCGCCCTACTAGAAGGCAATCATTTTGTTCGGAAGTTTTAAATTTCCATCAGATCTTTTAGATCACCACTAAGCTTTGCCTACACAGCTCCACTAAAAATGGTTGTACTACTTGTTATTTCTATCGGATACTCGGAGGTTGGTACTGATAACATCTGCCGTGAAGGTGGCGTTGAAGCGGCGTTTTTTTGCCGCTTTTACACCACGGACGGTCCGGGACACTTGCGTACCTTGTGAGTGTCCCGGGCGAGGGTTAAGACCGCTCCACAGGCTTAACCCGGTCCCACGACCGCATGTTATCAGCGACGACCGGACTTAATTTCGAGTCAAAAAAGCGACCTGCAATCGCAAGCCGCTTTGATCATATCTAGTTTTCAGTTCGCGCTGGCCGAATCCGTTTACCCCAGTACTGGAAGTAATCGGTCCGCAGTGCCCCATTATATAACTTACGACGTTTAGTCGCTTTTTGACCATAGTAATCTTCAAATTCCAAGTCACTCGTCAAAATATACTTACTCCAACTTGGCAACTTAGCGTAGACCTGACCCATTTGACGGTATAAGATCCGGACACTGTCCCGGTCGCTCAACCGTTCCCCGTAAGGTGGATTGGCAATGATGACCCCGTTGATTTTATCAGTCGTAAAGTCTTTTACCGCTAACTGCTTGAAGTTGATATCGTGTAACAAGCCGGCTTCACTGGCGTTTAGTTTTGCGATATCGATCATTTTCCCATCAATATCGTAACCACTAATATCCAATTCGGTATCATAGTCGGCTTGGCTATCCGCTTCATCCCGTAATTCCTGACTTAAACCGGCAGGAACCCAGTCCCACTTTTCACAGGCAAAGGCCCGGTTAAACCCAGGGGCAATGTTGCGCGCTAATAACGCCGCTTCAATCGGAATCGTTCCTGATCCACATACGGGGTCAATGAACGGGTTGTCTGGATACCACTTAGCTAACATGACTAAGGCCGCGGCCATGTTTTCCTTCAACGGTGCGCCACCCTTTTCAACCCGGTAGCCCCGTTTGAATAAACTGGAACCAGTAGTGTCTAATGTCAATAAGACGTGGTCCTTATTGATAGCCACTTCTAGTGGGAACAACGCACCAGTTTCTGGTAAATGGCCGTTCCGGTGATACGTCGATGCGAGTTGGTTAACGATTGCTTTTTTTACGATTGACTGTACATCTGGCACACTGTGTAACTTAGAATTACGCGACTTGCCTTCAACTGGGAATTCTGCGTCCATTGGTAGCAACTGGTCCCAAGGTAAAGCGAGCGTTTTTTCAAATAATTCATCAAACGTGTAGGCGTCAAATTCACCCACAATAATCTTGATCCGATCAGCGGTCCGTAACCATAAGTTGGTCCGTAAAATATCCTTGATGGTCCCATCAAAGCGCACCCGGCTGTTTTCAACCTGCGTATGATATCCTAAGTCGCGTAATTCCCGACCTACCAAAGCTTCAATCCCACTCGCAGCGGTCGCGATTAATTTAAATTCTTGCATAAAAATCCTCCTGCATTCCTCATAATTTCTATTTAGCTAATTCTGTTAAAAACTACCCTACCTAGTTTAGCATATTTCGCTAAGCGATAGCGCTACGGGTCGTTTGTTAAATGACCATACAAAAAAACTAGGACAAAAGCGAACTTTTGTCCTAGCCCTCTGTCAACATGTAAATCCCTGTAGGCCACGTTTTGTACCATACTGAAGCACAGACGACAGTCAGTATGGCGGTAATCATCTATCTCAAGATTATTAATCTCCCCTCACACTTTGTTCAATTCCAGTGTGTGAGGCTCCCCTACCGTAGTTTGGGTTTCCCGCTCGTGGGGTTTACCGCGTTCCAAACTAGTCGTTTCCAACTAGTTATCGTCACTGTGGCACTTTTCAGACATACTCGGGCATAGCTTACGCCTTAGCCGTTTTTGTCGCCGTAATTGATGACGAGCATCAATCCCCCGGTTTATAGCCGAGCACGGACACTACAAGCATCGCAGCTTGTGCGGGCATGGACCTTCCTCAGCCGACATAAGCCGGCCGCGATTACCCAGGATTTACACTGAATCACGCCTTAAAGACGGTGTGATTCATTTTGATTATTATCTAATTGTGCACCGAAAACATGGCGTTCCAAGTTAGATAAACGTTTCAGAATATCCATATTCGTTACCGTACTTGCCGGTTGTGAAGATGGTGTGGACGCACCAACGGCAACTTGTTTCGTCAACTCGTCGACCTTGGCACGTAACCGTTCGTTTTCATCTGAAAGTTGTTGGTTATCTTTAGTAAATGACTCATAGTCCTTAATGACATTATCTAAGAACCCATCCACGTCAGCAGGATCATAACCCCGCATTTTTGGTTTGAATTCTTTTTGAAGGATGTCTTTGGGAGTAAAATTACGTTTAGCCATATTTAAAAACACCTCATTGTTATTCGCGCAATGCCTACTAAGCATCCGCATTACTTAAAACATTGTAGCAGACTTTATTCAAAATTAAAACCATTATTCTGCTTTTCTGCATATTCATTGGCACTTTCCTGTAACCAGTCGAAATCAATTAGTGTAATTGGATACGGATGCGCCTCTCCGTATGACCGAATCAAATCATAATCGTACGATGGTTTTCCGGGGTTATCAGGATCATACACCAATGCGGCCGCATCGGTATGGGTAACCATGAAATCTTGGTAATTTTTTAATTGTTGGGGGTTTTCATAAGTTTGCTTACTAACTGGCGCGTGAAAATCAACCCGCGACAATAAAGCTTGCAACTTCGCCTGGTTATTTTCATTCCACCGCCCCCCAAATTCACCATACGGTAACATCATGGCTACTTTTAACTCGGGATACGTTTTTTTTAATTCTAGTCCAACTTCGGCGCTCCACTGTTCAATTCCCAGCTGACCGCCCGTAATTAGCCAGTCCACGCCATCTTCAATCTGGGTCGTTAGGTAATTCGTCAATGCATATTTAATCACTTTGAGTTTATCATCTTGATCACCAAACACATTTAATTCGTATCTGCGATACCCGCTCAGCCATAACCGACTCATAACCAGACCCCTTTCCATCTTTACCATATCTTATGATATCAATTTTACCGCACAAAGAACGCGCCGACCAGTTTAGCGATTGCCCCCCGCCTTTCCCTCTAATCAACTGTGAGTTCGCCTTACAAATTCCGTGATCGCATCCCCAGAAACCTTAATTCGTCACTTTTTGTGCGCGTTGCCCGGCCCTTAAACGCCGCGCTACGTTTGATTGGTTTCACATTAAGCCTAATAATGGTAAAATATTACATTATTAGGAGGTTGATTAATGTGACGATTCGCTATCCAAACGGTAAAGTCTATCGCCAACCTAGCCATTCAAAATCAAAACCTTCCAAGTTTGCCAATACAAACTTTGGCGACCGGGGAATGAGTTTAGAAGAAGAAATCAATGATAGCAATACTTACTATCTAGAACATGAAATCGCAGTTATTCATAAGAAGCCAACCCCGATTCAAATCGTCAAAGTTGACTACCCCAACCGTAGCGCCGCCGTTATTAAAGAAGCGTACTTCAAACACGCTTCCACGACCGACTACAACGGGGTTTACCGCGGTAAGTACTTAGATTTTGAAGCTAAGGAGACGAAAAGCAAAACGGCCTTTCCACTCAAAAACTTTCATGAGCACCAAATTGAACACATGCGCCAGTGTTTACACCAGGGCGGAATTTGTTTTGTTATCATCCGTTTTGCTAGTTTGGATCGCCTATTTCTATTGAAAGCAACTGACCTGTTTACTTATTGGGATCACCAGCAAGACGGGGGTCGCAAATCAATTCCACTCACGGACATTGAGCAGCAGGCCGCGGAGCTGAAGTACCATATCAATCCCCTCATTCCTTACTTGGATGCGATTGATAACATCATTGATGAAGACTCATCAAGTCATTAAAGGAGAACATCATGGCAGGTAACAATGAACAAAACTCACGGGTGGCTCGCAATAAGAACCAAACCCAACCACCGAAGAAGCATTGGTTTCGGCGGATAATTTTGACGTTATTAGCACTGTTTGTGATTGGCATCTTATCAGGGGTCGGGTTGTTCTTTTATTACGCTCAAACCTCACCGTCAATTTCCGAAGCTAAAATGCAGGGGGAACCTTCGACCCGCCTTTACGATTCAAACGGTAAGTTAATCGTTGACCTGGGCGCTAACAGTCGCAAATACGTTAAATCTAATCAAATCCCCGATACGCTCAAGAGCGCGGTCGTTTCCATTGAAGACCGGCGTTTCTATAAGCATAAGGGGGTCGATTACACCCGGATCTTAGGGGCCGCCCTCGGAAACCTAAAAGGGAGTTCCCTCGGTATGCAAGGTGGGAGTACGCTGACGATGCAACTCGTTAAATTGTCAGTCTTTTCAACCAAAACTTCCGACCGAAATCTAAGGGTCAAAGCGCAGGAAGCTTGGTTAGCCTTAAACGTTGAAAAACATTTCAGCAAATCCCAGATTTTGGAATTTTACGTCAACAAGGTCTACATGGGTAACGGCGTCTACGGGATGGGAACTGCGGCACAGTATTACTACAACAAGTCACTAAAAGACCTCAACTTGAGTCAATTAGCCCTGCTTGCTGGGATGCCACAATCCCCAACTTACTACGATCCAACCGCCTACCCCGCTTACGCTAAAAGTCGGCGTGACTTGGTCCTACAAGCAATGTACGACAACAAAGCCATTACTAAGGAACAAGAAACGGCTGCAATGAACGTTAACATTAAGTCTGGCCTTTCATCCGCGGGGCAAAAGTCACTGGCCGCTCAGGAATATAAGAGCAAGGTCGCCGATGCCTATATCACGGAAGTTAAAAAGGACCTAGTCAAAAAAGGTTACGATCCTGCAACCGATAACCTTAAGGTCTACACCAACTTGAACATGAACGCCCAACAGCGTTTGTTTGACATTGCGAACACTTCTAAATACGTCAACTACCCCAACAACCGTTTCCAATTAGGGGTTTCCGTGGTTGATTCGTATACCGGGAAAATTTCCGCAATGATTGGTGGTCGGAAACATACGGACGTGACCTACGGGTTGAACCGCGCCGTCCAAAAAGACCGCTCGAACGCTTCAACGATGAAACCAATCTTGGATTACGGTCCTGCAATCGAATATGATAGCTGGCCAACGTACAAGACCGTCGCTGATACGAAATACAAGTACCCCGGTACTGACATTACGGTCAATGACTTTGATAACCGGCACTTGGGCAACATGACCATGCGTCAAGCCCTCGTCCAATCACGGAATATTCCAGCCGTTCGGACCCTCGAAGCCGTCGGTGTGACACGTGCTAAGGAATTCGCCAACAGTTTAGGGATGGGCTTGGACCACGTCGTTTACTCTAACGCGATTGGGGCTGAGGTTTCATCCCTGCAAGTTGCCGGCGCGTACGCCGCTTTTGCTAACGGCGGGACTTACCATAAGCCGTACTACATTAACAAGATCGTTACACCAGATAACAAGACGACCAATTTCGATAGTACTGGGATCCGGGTCATGAAACAATCGACCGCTTATATTATTACTGACATGCTCAAGGGCGTGATTAACAGCGCCACTGGGACTGGGACCACGGCTAAGATCGGCGGCGTTTATCAAGCTGGTAAGACCGGGACAAGTAATTATGAAGATAAGTATAAGGATAAGGTGCCGTCAGACGCTGAACCCGATTCTTGGATGGCTGGTTACACTAAGAACTATTCCGTCAGTGTTTGGACGGGTTATGATACTCCTGGTGACTTCTCAAAGGTCAACTATATTGACAACACGACGTCGAAAATTTCACAAGATATTTACCGTGAAATGATGACTTACTTGCAGGAACACTCACCTAACTCTGACTGGAGCAAACCTAGTTCCGTTGGGACGGTTAAGAAGAACGGCATCGAAGAACTTTACGTTGTCGGTCACCTCTTCTCGAACTCGGAGGCCGCTTCAGGAACGTCCAGCAAGAACAACGTTAGCTCATCAGCCGTTTCTAGTTCGGCTGAAAAAGAAAGTAGCAGTAGTCACGAAGAATCATCCTCTGAATCTTCAAAGGAATCATCCTCTGAGGAATCTTCAAAAGAATCGTCTTCTGAAGAAAGCAGTAGTGCGGAAAGCAGCCACGAAGAATCTTCTAGCTCAGAAGCCTCTTCGGAATCTAGTTCAGCTGAGAAACCCGCTACTGACACCAACAATGATCACCAAGAAAATAACTAATGAGCCCAAAATGACGACTTGCAAATTGCAAGCCGCCATTTTTTTATTACCACATTATTCATTGCCATCGACTGGCTCCACCAATTCATGCTGTTCCATTTTCCCATGCTTAGCCTGATCCAATGACTGCTGCAACCATGCTAAGTTTGCTGGGTTACTGAGAATATATTGGTTTTCTACCAGATTGTTATATTCCGCTTCCGAAATTAAAACCGCATTTCGGCGATTTTTGCGAGTAATCGTCACCGGCTCAAAGTCATCAGTGGCCTTATCCATGTAGCTCTTGAGTTCTTTCCGAAAATCACTAAAAGTCGTTGCTTCCATAATCTGCGCCTCCAATGTACTTAAATTCGTACTTGATATACTCAAATTGTGCTTTATTACGTACATTAGTCAAGTGGAATGTCTCCCCAGTCACTCAGTCGTTCCACTAAAATCTCGGCTCGATTTGGTATTTTTCTAAAAGCCCTCAAGGTTAGGCTGACGGGCATAAAAAAGGTAGTTCCGAGAACTCAAATGATTTCTCGGAACTACCTTTTTTAAGTCTTAGCTAAACGTAGTCTTACTTTTTAATTCCGCCGTTTCTTGTTGAAGAAACTTAGCAACCCGGTAAAACTGATTGCTAGCGCCCCTAAAGCAGCCGCACCATTTGCTGAACTTTCACCAGTCTGTGGCAGACTAGTTGCTTTAGCCGCCTTAGCGTGTGCTTTTGAATGAGTTTCTCCCAGTTTACTCGTAGGCTGCTTAGTCGTTTCCACTTTAGCAATGACGGCCGCTTGATCCGTCTCAACTGAATTCTGCTTAGCATTGGTCCGAGTACTGATTGACCGGTTTGATCTAGTCGGTGTTTTGGCGGATTTCACCACCGCCGCTTGACCTGGTTCAACAATTGGTTGGGACTTATTCGGTTTACTTGCACTATGGTTAAGGCTAGTCGGCGTCACCGTGATCATCGCGGTCCGCTCAATCTGATTACTGTAAATATCCGTATTCTGATAACGTACGGGGTAGCTGCCTACTTTAGATGTGTCAACCGTTCCTATCACTTTGAGCTGTGTTAACCCAACTGCCTGACCAGCTGCATCGGTTGCACTGACCAACGCGTCAGCAGCCGTCCAAGCCGTACCTTGCTTGACCGTCATATTTTTAACAGTTAGTCCTAATTGACTGGCTTTGACGGTAACAAGAATGGTCTTTTGCACCGAATTACCATAGCTGTCAGTCGCTCGATAAGTAACCGCGTAAGTCCCGGGCACCTTGACATTGACTTGGTCGGCACCCAGAACACTAACTTGTTTAAAGTCTAACGTCTGACCGTCAGCAGTATGAGCACTCACAAAACTATCAGCAGGCGTCCAAGCTTGGCCTTGTGTCAACGTCACGTTCTTCGCATCGATTGCAACCTGACTAGCTTTAATCGTAACTGTAATCGTCTTAGTAGCCACGTTACCGTAAATATCCGTGTTGCGATAAGTGACCCGGTAAACACCAGGAACGGTCGTAGTGACTTGCTTTTCACCACTGACAACGACCTTGTTCAACTGAACTAACTGCCCCTGCGCATCCGTCGCGCTCACAAAGCTATCGGCCGCTGCCCAGGACTGACCTTGCATGAGGCTAGTATCGTTTGCAACCACAGCCACTTGACTGGCTTTAACCGTGAGCACAACGTTCTTGCTGGCAGTATTGCCGTAAGCATCTGTGTAACGATAAGTCAGTTCATAACTTCCCGGTGTCTGGATTGCTACTCGGTTCGCACCGACTACCGTGACCTGGCTAAACGCAACGGGCTGACCATTGGCATCGTTCGCACTAACAAATGCGTCAGCGGGTGTCCATGACTGGTTTTGCATAATTGTCATCCCGTTAGCTTCAATTGCAACGGCCGACTTTTTAACGACCACCGTGACAACTTTGCTAGCTTGATTACCATACTTATCCATATAACTGTAAGTCACCGGATAGCGACCAGCCGTCTTAGTATCAACGGCATCCGCACCCGTGACCGTCACCGCTGAAAGGTCAACCGGATCACCATTAGCATCTGTCGCACTCACAAAGGATTCAGCGGACGTCCATGGTTGACCTTGCATCACCGTGACGTCGTTTGCCGCAATTGCGACGGCCGACTTTTCAACCGTAATCGTTGCAACTTGACTAGCTTGGTTCCCATAAGCGTCCGTGTAACGATAGATGACCTGATATTGTCCCGGCGTCTGCGTGTCAACCGCTCCAGTGACTTTTACAGCACTTAACGCGACCGATTGACCAGTGGCATCACTGGCGTTAACGAAAGCATCCGCAGCCTGCCACGTTTGACCCTGCATTACCGTCATGTTTTTAGCCGTTACGGCCACCTGACTAGGCGTTACCGTGACCATAATAATCTTAGTTGCGACATTGCCTCGGCTATCAGTATAACGATAGGTCACATCATACGTTCCCGGTGTCTTAGTTTCAACTTGGTCCGCACCGGTTACCACTACCTGACTAAAATCAACCGGCTGGCCCTCAAAATCAGTGGCTGAATCAAAAGTATCCGCAACTTGCCAAGCTTGACCCTGCATCACCGTCGTATCATGGGCAGCCACTGAAACCTGACTAGCAACCACTTTGACGGTTGCAATAGCCTTAACGACGTTTCCAGCCGCATTTAAAATGCTGTAAGTCACCTGATAGGTCCCCGGAATCGTGGTATCGACTTGCCCAGTAACGGTACTATCAGTAACTGTCACAGAAAGTCCGTTAGCATCCGTTGCGCTGTCAAAATTATCCGCAGCGCTCCAAGTGTTTTGGCCACTCTGGTCAACCACGGAATCACGCACAGTAACGTTTGTCTGATCCTTTTGCCAAACGTAAGTATCCGCTACCGCCGTAGACGTATCGTTGTATAGTTGCATCAATTCGGCTGCCGTGAACGTTTGTCCCGTCGTATTGATCCACTTACCAGTGTAAGTATCATTTAACGGCGCATCGCCAATTACCGCACTTTGGTCACTCGTTAAAAATGCCACTTTGGAACCTAATTTCAGTTCTTGTAAAGTTGGTGTACCAAGTAACATATCTGTAATTGCCGTCGCCGAACTCAAATCCCAGTTTGATAAATCAAGGGTCTTTAAACTTGTATCACAGGTAAACATCTTAGTCACGTTGATGGGACCATTAATCGCCCAATCCTTCGTATTCAAGCTGGCCAAAAGAGGGTCATTATTAAACATGTCACTAGCATCCGTAACTTGATTCAAATCCCAATTAGTTTGCCCCAACGTTGTTAGTGCCACATCACCGGCAAACATTTCCTGCGTGTTGGTATCTTTTCCGAGCCCCCACTGCGATGTATCTAGGTTAGTCAAACTAACATCATTAGCAAACATAAAATGAGATTGCGTCACGTTACTCAGATTCCAATGACTGGTATCTAACATGACCAATGCTTGATCCCCATTAAACATCGCGTAGGCATTTTGCAAATTGCCAAGACCCCAACCACTCGTGTCCAATGTGGTGAGCTTTGT
>NZ_JQCL01000080.1:72060-162062 GCF_001438845.1 Lactiplantibacillus xiangfangensis | reverse complement strand
ATCTGTTAACTGGTCTAATTTCCACTTTGATGTATCTAAATCAGTTAAATTAGTCACGTTACCAAACATATTTCCCGCATTTTGCAAATTGTTAAGGATCCAACCACTCGTGTCTAATGTGGCAAGCTTTGCATCCCCATAGAACATGTCACTAGCATCTGTTAACTGGTCTAATTTCCACTTTGATGTATCTAAATCAGTTAAATTAGTCATGTTTCTAAACATCGCGTAGGCATTTTGCAAATTGCTAAGGCCCCAACCACTCGTGTCTAATGTGGCAAGCTTTGTATCCTCATTGAACATGTCATTAGCATCCGTTAATTGGTCTAATTTCCATTTTGAGGTATCTAAATCAGTTAAATTAGTCATGTTACCAAACATATTAGCCGCATTTTGTAGATGACTCGTATCCCAGTTGCCAACGTCTACAGCTGTCAAGCTACTAGTTTTGCTAAACATACTATCTGCTATGCTTAAGCTATCCGTTTTCCAATTGGTAAGTGCCAAATCAGTTAGCACACTATCATCGTGGAAAAGATAGCCCATATCGGTTACTTTACTAGTCTCCCAGTTTGCCAAATTAACACTGGTTAAACTTGTATCCTGGTTGAAAGCCCCCCGAATCGTCGTTAAGCTATCCGTCTGCCAATCACTTAAATCTACCGTGGTCAACTTAGGATCATTGTAAAGAATCTGAAAGGCCGTCGTTACTTGGCCAACTTGCCAGTTTGCAGCCTTGACCGTCGTTAACTCTGGCAATGCTTGCCAGAGACTCTTCAAACTCGTCACGCTACTTAAATTCCAATTATTAACATTCAGGGTCGTGAGGGCAACGTCACCATTAAACAGGTTATCAACCGTTGTTGCAGCACTCGCACTAAAATTATCCGCGTCCAATTCAGTTAAGCTCTTAAGTCCAGCAAAAAGCTTGTTCAAACTTGTGATTTTGGAATTCAACTGCCAACCAGTAACGTTTAACGTAGCTAAAGCCGTATCACCCACAAATATATTGGTTAGCGATGTCACTTGGCTGACATTCCAATTCTTAAGATTCAGGCTGGTCAGACCACTATCCGCAAAAAACATGGAATCCATATTAGTGGCCGCACTTGTATCCCAGCTAGACAGGTCCAAATTAGTCAGTTTTTGACACGTGTTAAAAGTTCGGCTCATGTTAGTCACTTTACTAGTGTTCCAACCACTCACATTTAAACTTGTTAAGTTAGAATCACCTAAAAACATGTTTCCTAAATTGGTCACATGACTAGTCTTAAAACTCGACAGATCCAGGCTCGCTAAATTAGTCATGCCGAAAAACATATCAGCAAAACTAGTCGACTGGCTCGTATCAAGATTAGTCAATCCATTAATCGTCGTTACCTGGTTTAAATTTTTGAATAAATTAGCTGTACTGGTTCCGGCAGTCACCGGACTATCAATCGAAATTGCGGTGATTTTGGCTGCATTCGGTGTCCACGCGTCATTTAACTTTGACGCTGTATTCGCAGTCAGTACCCCAGTATTAAGGTGCAGTACACCACTACTATCAATATTCCAGTCGGTACCAGCATCAATGTCAGCCGCGACCACGGCCGCCCGTAACAAGGCTGCTCGTTTATTAGTCACCCGTTGGTCAGAACTAGTCATGGCCATCGTCGTCATCATTTTACCAGCCATAACTGGGCTGTTTTGACTGACCATCTCATTAACTAATTCGGTATTAGTTGTCCCGTCAACAGTTGAATCAATCGCCGCGACTGCGGTCGTCACCGTCTGATTACCAGTCGCTGGCTGTGACGTCTGTGCCTGTTGGGCATTAGCTTGTGCCGCATCTGAACCTGAACTGACTGGCGTAGCTGTAGCCGTATTAACGGCCGCCGCACTACTTTTTTGCGTGTCGGCAGATAAAACCGCCACCGTGCGACCCGCCTGACTAGTCTTATCCGCACTAGCTGAAGCACTAGTGGCAGTCGTACTGCTGGACTGACCCTTTTCGCTGGAACTACCCACTACTGCACTTGTTGCTGTCTCACTACTCTGAGCTGAAGTTGAACTAACCGTTGCCGCACTCGTGCTGCTGGTTGAAGTACCGCTCGTCGCGGACGAATTCGTTGAAACACTTGAACTATCCGCACTATTCTTAGCGCTACTCAACGCCACAGTTTTAGCACTTAATTGACTCGCATTACTCGTCACTGAAGAAGCATCATTACTAGTACTGTCCGTTTTGGTCTCATCAGCATGAACAAGCATTTGATTGCCCTGCCAGGTCGTCATCATTAACACCCCAGCGAACACCCACAAACGCCCTCTGTTAGCGACCTTGTTATTGAAATTATTACGACTCAATTCTTCTCGCTGGCTCTTATGCATTTAAAACGCCCCTTGTCCCATCAATCTGTCAAACTTAGTCCGGATTTAGTCTGACAGCCGACTTGCTCGTATATTTAAATTAGTTTAATATTCATCGTCATAAATAGTGTACCCGTTAAACTTGTGACGTTCAAGCTTACAAACGTTGGTACACCGCCATTTATAGCACATTTTCGATAAACAAAAACTGGAACTTGTGTGGTCTCACAGATTCCAGTTTTAAATTGATTATTAATATTTATTATGAATAATCTAACTGCTAAGCTAATTTAAGGCCCAATTTGGCATTTTTATTATTCATAAACATTTCTTGATATTATAAATAGTTATATTCAGCTGATAAGGGCTATCAGCGACAAAGGGCAAAATAAGTTAATCACGTTAACCTATTCTACTAGTCACAAATGATTCGAAAACTTTTTCGTCTGACAGTAAACCCCCCAAGGTTAGGATTCCAACCTTGGGGGTTACTTGATTTACTGTTTAGAATTTTCTTCGCCAATCTTAAATAACGGAATCTTAGGTTTGGCATTCTGACCAACTTGGCGCTTCGGTTTGGGCTCTGAGTTCAACCGTTGCTCAATGCTGCGTTGGCGTTCTGCTTCCACTTGTACGGGTGTCTTAAGCCCCCGTTTTTGCCAATTTAGTAAGATTCGATCCATGTAGGTTAAATTATAGACTTGCCGCAAAACGGCTTCCCGTAACGCCAATCCAATCACGTCCGGATCATAATGGTCCTCATCGAACCACTTGCTAATGCTCTCCATTTCAATCGGCGATAACGCACGGCCAAACTCCTGCTGAATATCCGTAAAGACTTTTTGCCGGGGATTGGCCTTTGTTGCCGTCTCGTTCTGTGTCGCTTGGGCCCGTTCCGGTTGCTTGAGCGCAACGACCAATTTATCGTACAGCCCATCAAAATTATAACGATCATGAATCTTTTGATCGTCTCCCGTGACTGATTCGATCGTTAATAACTTTTTTGCTAGCATTTCGTGGAGTCGCTGAAAAACGGTATTCGACGATTCACCAAGGCTCTTAGCAACGACCGCGGCATCGGGAAACTGGTTGCCCCGATCCATCAGTCGCTTGAACTGCAAATACACTAAGAACTCATCGTTAGTCACGCCAATTTCACGGTAATGCGCTAATAAGGCGTTGGATAACGTGGTCTCGCCATCATAAATCAATGCGTGTGCTAAAGGTTCCATAGCAACAGCAACCTGCTATGCAAAACATGGAGAAATGTAGAAAATCATGGCTGATTTCTACACTTAGAAAGGTTGCATATTTCCTTTCTTGATTTTTGCTTGCTGCCGTTATGACGCTAGTATTCCGATATTCCACTAGGGAGTAATCGCATGGACCAACTATGGCAGCTTAAGGGCTTAGCCAGCCCCATTTAGTTTTCATTTTTAGATTAAAGCTAGTAAATTAGCAACAGCATTTTTATCACGGTCAAGTATTGCGCCACAACTATAACAAATATATTCACTATGCTTAGTCTGATGTATTGCATTACCTTTTAATGTGATTTTGTCATTCCCAGATTTGGTATGGCCACACTTTGAACACCGCTGCGTTGAAGGGTATTGGCTATCTGCAAGTATCATTTTTTTACCGTACCAGTCACATTTATAAGTTAATATCTGGCGGAAATAGCCAAACATTGACCGTTGTAAGCCTTTAGAAGCAACGTGGCTCATCTGCATCGCCTTAACGGACAAGTCTTCGATTACAATTTTGTCGTAATCATTGACTAGCTGTGTCGTAAACTTTTGCATGATGTCGTGTTGAATATTGGCAACTCTGCGATAGTCACGCTGCAATTTGGCTCTCATTGCAACGTAACGACTGCCCTTAGTCGCCTTATTACCATTCACGACTCGCTTATGAGCTAACCGCTTTTGGTAGAATTTGATCCGCTGATACAGCTTACGTAATCGCTTAGGTAAGGTATTGATAACACCTGCCGTGTAATTCAAATGACCAACATTCACATCAACGGCTGAATTATGACCAGTTCGTAGTTTAGGTTCAAGCTCAACTTCAAAAGGAAGACTGGCCCAGTATTTCCCATTTTCAAGGTAAATACTGACCACCTTCAGTGTGCCTGACAAATCAGCATGCTTGCTAATCCTGATGTCATACCAATCTTTAACGCCGTGCGGTTTATCCAAGCGAAGCTTACCAGTGACAATTTTAGCTCGGTCCGTTTTAAACCCTTGGCGAGCGGCTTTTTTTGATTTGAACGTCGGTTTACCCCAGTCAGGTTGTGACTTATCAAAGAAGTTCTGCCAAGCTTGACCTAAGTCAGCAACCGCCAATTGTAAGGCACGTGCTGATAACGCATATTGCCAATCAGCTTTATTCGCAACTAATTCATTCCGAACTATGTAAGCACTGGGATGGGGACTGCTGGGATCAATCGTATATAAGTCATACATGTCATTCCAAGTAGCCAGTCCTTCATTCCAGCAATACCTACGATAATCACAAAGGCTATCGAGCACCTTTTTCATATAACGATTGGGATAAAGCCTTACTTTTTGCGTTCGAATCATCAGCATCATCACCACCCAAATCAGTTTTGTCTTTTCACTTCTCATTATAATTTAGACCACTATTGATGTCAGTGATTTGATCATCGAGAATGATTTCTTTGGTATAAATAAGACTGACTCAGTTGGGCAAGCCACAACGCGAATTTTCACTTTTTACAGTGAATGAACTGTGATGGCTTATCACTAGCTTTAATCATTGCCAAGCTCGCCACCTCCATATTTACTCTCTGTGGGAAGCTTGACATTTTTCTACATAGTTCTACACTTTCCTATGTTTTAGTTAATGATTGCAATCTCCTTTGAACAGTAAGAGCGTGAGACCAGCGCCTCACGCTCTTACTCAATTGTTTCATTTTTAAGTTTACGGGTAAATGCGGTTTAACAAACGTGGGAATGGAATGGTCTCTCTAACGTGATCTTCCGCTGTAATCCAAGTTAAGAAGCGTTCTAGCCCTAACCCGAAACCAGAGTGCGGTACACTACCGTACTTCCGTAAGTCTAAGTACCAAGCGTAGTCCTTAGGATCTAAGCCGGCCTTCTTGACTTGGTCGAGTAGGTATTCATAGTCCGTCGCCCGTTCAGACCCACCAATGATTTCACCATAGCCTTCTGGTGCCAATAAGTCGGCACAGATGACCACGTCGTCACGAGTTGGGTGTGGCTTCATGTAGAATGGCTTGATTGCCTTTGGATAGTTTAAGACGAAGACGGGTTGGTCAAAGTGGTCAGCCAAGAACGTTTCTTCTGGCGATCCAAAGTCCACACCCCAGTCAACGTCAAAGTCGTTAGCTTTTAATAAGTCGATGGCTTCATCGTAACTGATCCGTGGGTAAGGTAACTTCGTATACTTTTTGAGCGTTTCAACGTCACGCCCTAAAATATCTAAAGCGTATTGACAGTTGTCAATTACTGATTGAACTAAGTGAGCGATGTAACGTTCTTGAACTTCCAAGCTTTGTTCTTGGTGCATGAACGCCATTTCGGGTTCGATCATCCAAAATTCAATCAAATGACGACGCGTCTTTGACTTTTCAGCACGGAACGTTGGGCCAAAGGTAAAGACTTTACCGTATGCCAAGGCACCGGCTTCAGCGTATAACTGCCCACTTTGTGACAAGTAAGCATCCCGGTCAAAGTATTCCGTATGGAACAGTTCAGTCGTTCCTTCTGGCGCACTCCCCGTCAAGATTGGTGAATCCATCTTGATGAATCCTTCTTGGTTGAAAAATTCATAAGTGGCACGAATCACTTCATTACGAATGTTCATCGTTGCCCATGGTTGTTTTGAACGTAACCATAAGTGACGGTGATCAAGTAAGAAATCAACCCCGTGTTCCTTAGGCGTGATTGGGTATTCTTCACTTTCACCAACAACTTCTAAGTCTTCCACTTCGATTTCGTAACCGAACTTGGAACGACTATCTTCATGAATCACACCCGTGATCCACATGCTGGTTTCTTGCTTAACTTCTTTAGCCAGTTCAAAAACTTCTGGTGTGACTTGGCTCTTCACAACTACCCCTTGGAAAAAGGCAGTCCCATCACGTAATTGTAGGAAGGCAATTTTACCGCTGGAGCGTTTATTGGTTAGCCAAACCCCAATTTTGACTTTTTCATCTACGTGGCTTTTTGCATCCATAATGCTGATCTGTTGCACCATTTACTTACATCCTCCAATTACTTTGCTTGTTCAGCAATTTTTTGTTCCATAAATTTTTGTAAACGTCGATAAGCTTCGCGTAACAACTCCATATCAGTCGCATAACTCAACCGAACGTGACCAGGTAACCCAAAGGCTTCACCTGGCACTAATCCAACGTGAGCATCTTCTAACACGGCCTGTACAAAAGCTGGTGTGTCTGAATAACCAGTCAAACGTAACGCTTCAGTCACGTCTGGGAACATGTAAAAGGCCCCCGCTGGTTTGCCGCCCGTCATCTTAAAACCTGGTAATCCTGAGATTAACGGATAGAGTTCATTCAATCGCGCTTCAAAACCCTGGCGCATCGTTTCAACTGACGACTGGTCACCACTAAAGGCCTCAATCGCCGCATACTGTGAAACGGCGGCCGGATTGCTGGCTGCGTGGCCAAGGACGACTCCCATTTTCGCCATAATGGCTTTAGGGCCCGCCGCATAACCAATTCGCCAACCGGTCATTGAATACGCTTTAGAGACCCCGTTGATCAAGACGATGTGGTCCATATTGGCATCGCCTAACTCCAAAACGGACGTAAAATGATTTCCGTTATAGAGCAATTTCTCGTAAATTTCATCGGCAATAACTAGGATATCATTTTTAACCGCCCAATTGACAATGGCCGTTAATTCTTCCTGACTGAAAACGAGTCCCGACGGATTTTGCGGCGAATTCAAGACTAAGGCCTTAGTCTTAGGGGTCCGTTGTGCTTCTAAGTCCGCAACGGTGAACCGTAACTGCCGGTCCGTCCCAACTTCAACTGGAACACCACTCGCCAATTTAACTTGTTCGGAGTAGCTGACCCAGTATGGCACTGGTAATAAGACTTCGTCGTCTGGATTCAAAATAACTTGAAACAACGTAAACAACGCCATCTTAGCCCCGTCAGTGACGACAATTTGGCTGGGATCGAAATGATAGCCGTGGTCGGCCTCAATTCGAGCACTGATTGCACGCTTTAATTCTGGCAATCCGGTCGCAGGCGTATAGAAACTAGCTTTTCCGTTTTGAATGCTATCAATAGCGGCTTGCTTAATATTGTCCGGTGTCTGATAATCTGGTTCACCAATCCCCAGATTAATAACATCGATTCCATCAGCAATCATTTGTTTGGCCATCGCACTAGTCTTTAACGTTGCCGACGGTTGAATTTGCATGACTTTTCGTGATAATTCCATAAACATCCGCACCCCTTAGCATTAGATATTGAGTATTGATTTTAACTGATTACCATTTGAATATTGTAAAACTTCATAACACAAGTTGTTCTTTTTATTGAGATACGTGACTTCCCAGACCACTTCACCATCGTACTTACCTAGCGTGGCCTTAATGACCTTGCTGGGATTACGCTTAGCCCAAACTTTACGCAGTGCCTTCGTGCGGGAAATGCCCGCCGTCTGCTTAACCACGGTCGTTTGGTGCTTGGAATTGGTATTAATAATGGCGTAGACTGGCACGTTTTTCTTCGTTGTCCCGGTTACGGCGTAATAACTCTGTTCTCCGTTATACTGCGAGAACCCGGTCGTCGTTTTTAACTTGCCTTTGCTGACAGCTAAACTGTACGCCGTTTTTTGTGCCTGGTGCATCGGCCGCTGAGCAACCCATAACGTCCCGTAGATGGCGACAATTATCGCTAATACGACTAACAAAACGATCATAATCACCCGTTCCGGGCGTCTTCTACGTTGAACTCGCATATCTTTATCCTGATCCTTTCAAAAAACAGATAAATTAATTATAGCAAATTTAACTGTCAGCGGAATGCTTTCTTACTCAGTTTTGAAAAAACTTTGAAGTTTACCCGTAATTTCATCTAACGAGCCATTACTTGGCGGTAACGTTTTAGGTAACGCCTTTAAAATCGTTTGCCCATACCGTTTCGTAACCAACCGATCATCTAAGATGACCGCAGCCCCCCGGTCCTGACTCGTCCGAATCAATCGGCCTAGTCCCTGACGTAATTTCAGTGCCGCCTTAGGAACCGCTTCATTATAAAACGGGTTCAGTTTAGCTTGCCGTAATTGTTGGTAACGTGCCTTCGTCGTCGTTTGGTCGGGCGACTCAAACGGCAGTTGGGTGATAATCAACAATTCCAACTGATCTTGCGGTAAGTCAATGCCTTCCCAGAAACTAGCGGCACCCAGTAAGATGGCGTTGTCGCCTTGAATAAACCGGCGTAAGAGCTTTTCGCGACTCCCGTTGACCCCTTGCGCTAGAATTTCCCGATTAGCGCTTAGATTGCCTTGATGTAAGCCGTAGAAGACCCCTTCGATCATATTCAACGAATTGAACAAGATTAAGGTCTGTTTAGGCGTTGCGGTCACGATCTGTTCGATGGCACGTGATAAGTAAGCGACCCGTTGCTTCCCACTCGGCTGTTCGGCTGGGGTTGCATCCGTCGCAATCATTAACCGGGCCTGTTTTTCCAGGTCAAACGGCGTCGAAAGCTGATGGTGCTCCGCCGTGGCTGCGTCAATGTCCAACTGATTGTACACGTACTGGGACTTACCCGTTGAAAATAGGGTTGCCCCGGTCAATAACGGTGCACTGAAGTACGGGTACAAACGTTCTTTGAAGTAGCCCTGAGTGTCGATCAAGCTTCCAGATAAGTTCAGGCTCCCACGGTCATGCCACTGATTTAACGTAATCCAGAAGACCCGTTGTTCCCGGGTCGCCGGCATTAGCCAAGTTTGTAGCAAGTCGTAGCCATGGCGTAAAACTTGCAACCGGTTATAAAAATCATCTAAGACGTGCTGTTCAGTAGGTAAAATCTGGGCTTGATCGTGGTGATACTGCTCGTTAAGCTGTTGAAACTGCAAGAAACAGTTTTCAATCGCCGTTTGTAATTGTTTGATTAACGGGTTGTGTTCCGCGAAGAACTCGGTAATTTGGCTCGTATTGACGCCAATCTCGACTGGTTGACTACCGCCCTTCTGATGCGGGACAAACTCACGTGCCAACGCCGCTTGGACTTGCTGTAAATGCAAATCAGTATCACCCAGTGAGTTATCTAACAGTTTCAACCGGTAATCCGCCTGAGGTTGTTCCGCGAATAATGCCCGCAAACTCAACCCGTGGTCCTGATCGATTCGACTCGTCAAACTGTGACAGGCCGACATGTAAAAGTTAAAATCAAATTTTTGCCGTGATTCTCGTAAGACCCCGTCAGCCAAATGCTGAGCTTCGTCTAAAACGAGTAACGGTCGCTGCTGGCGACTACCTAATTGCGCAACGTGTTGCATCAAATAAGCGTGGTTGGTAATAATGAACGTCGCTTGGGCGGTCAACTGATCCCGAAAACGTAAAAAGTCTTCCTTAAAGAACGGATCGTCAGCTTTCAGTGAGCCGATCCCATGGTGCGCAATTTCCGAGAAGTACGGCGCTTGATACGTCGTTAAGTGTAATTCGTCTAAATCCCCGGTCGTCGTCATTGTTAACCAGACCAACACCCGCAATTTCAAAAGTTGCGTTTGCTTTGAATGCTCATGCAGGGCTAGTCCCCGTGCAAAGCGGTTCAAATCAACGTAGTGTTGATTTCCTTTAATGACGACAGCCGTCACTGGCTCTGGAAGCAACGCATTCAACAACTGAACACCTTGATCAAGCAACTGCGTCTGTAAGACCGTTGTTGCGGTGCTGACAATTACTTGCTGATCATCATGGGCTAAATAAGCGAGTGGTAATAAGTACCCTAACGTTTTCCCCGTTCCGGTAGGTGCTTCAATCAGTAATGGATTTTCTTTAGTTTGATCCTTCGTATAGTGCCGGTAGATTTGATTCATCATCCGCGCCTGTTGCGGCCGGTAAGTCAAATTATGCCCAAATAGATGTACCTTTTGGGCTTTAGTCAATGGATAACGTGGTGCTTTACGGCCAACGGCTTGTTGCGGTAACGACTGCTTTCTCAAGGCGATCCCGTTGCGAATCATCAAATCTTTTGGCAACCGCGACGGGTGTTGCTTGCCCTGTTGAAACGCGTACGAAAAAAGCTCAGCCGTCTCACGTGGCAACTCTGGCGTCAACTGCACCATCTGTTGCAAGGTGATCAACGGCAACTGTGCCAACCGCTTTTGCAAAAAGATGAACAAGTGGGCCGTAGCGATTGCGTCACTATCCGCGGAATGCGGATGTTCATGATTAATATTTAGTAGTTGGCTCAAATCACGTAGCCGAAAGCTCGACGCCGTTGGCAACAGAATCTGACTCAGTGAGACCGTATCAACGGCCTGAATTGGCAATTCTGGATAACCCACCCGTGCTAATTCGGCGTTAATAAACGGTAAGTCAAAATTAACGTTATGCGCCACAAACACCGTTCCTTGTAACAGGCTGTACACGGTACCCGCTAAGTCATCAAACGGTGGTGCTTTTCGAACCCGTGCGTTACTAATTCCCGTCAGGTTTTCAATCACTGGCGGTACCGTGGTCAGTGGATTGACGTCGGTCGCAAATGTATTAATTATTTTATTATTTTTGACGAACGCACAGCCGATTTGGATAATACGGTCGCCATCCTTAACGCTAGTACCAGTCGTTTCAATATCAACGACGGCATAGGTTGTGTTTGGTTTCATGGTCATTTCCCCAAATTTTAGTCTATATCAATGTGCTGGCACTGAATTCATGCCAACATTCTCAAATTAAATTATAGCATACCAGTAAAGTTATTCCGTTCCGTTTGGTCACTAGAAACACCGGCCCTAAATCCGACTTTACAAACGAGTTAGCCGGTCTGAATTTAATCTTTTTCTCATTTTATCATACACATGTGAACTTTGACTGGTGACCTAGCCATAAATTTTCAAGCAAGTGAACGGAAAGACGCTCATTGCAATGATTGTTAACCGAACATAGTTGAGGCCTAAAATTTCTAATGATTCATACGGACTGGGACTTGTCACCGGGCAACCGTGGTAAAAAGCGTGATAATAAGGTATCATAATCCTATTATTAATTCATTTTAGAAAGGCAGCGACACGATTGAAAAATCTAGCTACCGGTACTAGTCATGCCAAAATTATTTTGATTGGTGAGCACGGGGTCGTCTACGGTCAACCCGCCATTGCCCTCCCAATCTCGACGATTCAAATGCAAGCCGTCATTCACCGACGTGAAACGGCACAACTGGTTAAAAGCCGGTACTTTAATGGAGACTTCAACAGTATGACCGCTAACTTAGGCGGTATCCAAGCGTTGATTAAAGCCCTATTGGCCCGCTTTGACGCACCTGAACAGGGCTTCGATATTCACATTACAAGCGACATCCCGTCTGAACGTGGGATGGGGTCCTCAGCGGCGGCAGCAGTGGCCGTCACCCGGGCGTTCTATGACTTTTTCGAACAACCATTGTCTCATCAGACCTTATTGAAAACAGCAAACGTAGCTGAAAGTTACACACATGGCCAACCAAGCGGCTTAGACGTTGCCACGGCCAGTGCCACTTCACCGGTATGGTTTGTTAAGGGCCGTGAAAATTATCCGATTCCCGTCAAGCTGCCAGGCTACTTAGTCATTGCCGATACGGGGATTAAAAGTCAGACCAAGGTTGCCGTGGCAACGGTCAGAAACCTGCTAATTGTCGAAGGCGAGACCATTCAACAACGTATCGACGACCTCGGGCACCTCACCCGGATGACTCGGGACGCCCTTTCCGACGGTAACCTACCAAAATTGGCCCGGGCGTTAAACGGCGCGCAAGACGATTTGCGCTCACTAGGCGTCAGTCATCCCGCTTTAGAACAGCTCTTAGCCGTTGCCCGGCAAAACGGTGCGGTTGCCGCTAAGCTGACCGGGAGTGGTCAGGGTGGTTGTATGATTGCCGTCGCACCTGAAGAAAGTATCGCAAATGATTTATCACAAAAGCTGTCCGCAGCGGGCGCCACGGCAACGTGGGTCGAACCCCTGCTTGCGAATGATTAACTTTGGAGGAACACTATGGCTAAAACAGTAACGGCGAAAGCCCATACGAATATCGCACTCGTCAAATACTGGGGAAAAAAAGACGCGCAATTAATGTTGCCACAAAATGGCAGCATTTCTTTGACATTGGATCACTTTTATACCGAAACGAGTGTCACGTTTGACACTCAATTAAATCACGATCAAGTCTACTTCAACGATCAACTCCTCCAACCAGCACAGTCCCAACGAATCAGTCGCTTTTTAGACCTCGTTCGTCAGCGAAGCGGCCTGCATGCCCCGGCAGCGGTCAAAACAACGAATCACGTGCCTACTTCGGCAGGGCTCGCTTCTTCAGCTTCTGGCTTTGCGGCCCTTGCAGCTGCTAGTAGTCGCGCTGCGGGCATGGACCTAGACGCGACTGCACTGAGTCGGTTAGCACGCCGGGGTTCCGGTTCCGCCACCCGCTCCATTTTTGGTGGTTTTGTCGAATGGCATGCTGGGCACGACGACCAATCTTCCTTTGCTGAGGTGATTCAAGACCCCGTGGATTGGGATATTCAAATGATTGCCGTCGTCCTCAAAGCAACCAAAAAACCGATTAGTTCAACGGATGGTATGGCGCGCGTCGTTGCGACCTCCCCGTACTACCCTGCTTGGGTCGAAACTGCCGAAACTGATTTAACCCGAATGCGCGCAGCAATTGCCGCTAAGGACTTAGCAGCGGTCGGAACCATTGCTGAAACCAACGCAATGCGGATGCACGCCCTTAATTTAAGCGCGGCCCCCGCCTTTAACTACTTCACGGCTGATACGCTGACTGCGATTCAGGCAGTGACAGACTTGCGTGCACACGGGATAAACTGTTATTATACTTTGGATGCTGGCCCAAACGTGAAGATCATCTGTGCGGGTCACGATACGACTGTGATTAAGACAGCGTTACAACAATACTTTGCCCCGGAACAACTGATTGTTGCCAAACCGGGACCTGGGATTACAATGACAGAAGCATAAGTTAATTTAGAAATGGCTACGTGAAACGTCTGCGCAGGCCATGAAAGGACATGATGGCATGATTACGGTGAAAGCACCTGGAAAACTTTACATTGCGGGAGAATACGCCGTGGTTGAAAGTGGGTTTCCAGCGATTATCGTGGCGTTAGATCAATTTGTGACCGCTACAATTTCATCCAGTGATACGGTTGGGAGCATTGTCTCCAAGCAGTATCAGGAAAATTCAATCGTCTGGCGCCGTAAGGGAGATGCAATGGTTTTTGACAACCGGGATAACCCGTTTCATTACATTCTCTCTGCGATTAGTCTGACGGAAGCTTACGCCCACGAACTAGGACGCGACCTAGGCGTCTACCACTTAGGCATCAATAGCGAACTGGACAGTGCGGACGGCAAAAAGTACGGGCTGGGTTCATCCGCAGCGGTCACCGTGGCAACGGTCAAAGCACTTTGCCGCTTCTACCACCTACCCATGGACAAGCCTAAGCTATTTAAATTAGCCGCAATTGCCCACCTATCCGTACAAGGTAACGGTTCTTTGGGTGACATCGCCGCCAGTGTTTACGGTGGCTGGATCGCCTACCATTCCTTTGATCGGGACTGGCTCCACGTTCAACGAAAGCAAACAAGTTTAAGTGAGTTGCTGGACATGGACTGGCCGGATTTAAAAATCGACCTGCTTACCCCACCAGCTGATTTACGCTTGATGATTGGGTGGACCGGCTCCCCCGCATCGACCTCCCATTTAGTCGATAAAGTGGCTTTAGTTAAAGCTAAGCAACGGGGCGAGTACCAGACCTTCTTACAAGATAGCAAAGCCTGTCTAAAACGGATGATTGCTGGCTTTCACGCTGGGGATTTACAGGCGATTCAAACCGAAATTCGTTGTAACCGCCACTTATTACAAACTTTAGGGGCTTTCAGTCACGTGACCATCGAGACCCCCATCTTAAAGAAAATGATTCACCTTGCTGAAGCTGCGGGTGCCGCTGCTAAAACTTCCGGTGCCGGTGGTGGTGATTGTGGGATCGTCTTAATCGACCAGGCAATCAACCCAGCAAACTTATTAAAACAGTGGGCGCACGATGGTATTGAACAGTTGAATTTAACCGTTCACACGGTCAGTGACGACTCAATATCCAACGCGTAACCGATGACACTTACAAATTTTGATTTTAATCACGATTGCGATTAACTAAGTTTTAAAAATCCGAAACGAGTCCGGGAAATCCGTCCCGGGCCCTTTTTAAATTGGAGGTGGCCTTTGTGCCGCAAAGTCAACAATCACACCGTAAAGACGAGCACGTTTCGCTGGCAGAAAAATATTACCACGGCGCACAACCCAACTCATTCGACCAAGTGAAGATTCGCCACGACGCCCTCCCGGAAACCCGGGTCGCCGACGTCACCCTAGCAACAACCGTTGGTCAGTGGCACTGGGAAAGTCCGCTTTATATCGAAGCCATGACTGGCGGTTCACAACAGACTGGCAAACTCAATACCCGCTTAAGCCAAATTGCAGCGGCGTGCCACCTACCAATTGCTACGGGGTCACAAAGCGTTGCAATTAAAGATCCCGACCTAGCGCCTACATTTGCGACCGTTCGGAAAAACAATCCCGCTGGCCTCGTCTTTGGTAATTTAGGGGCGGGACATTCACTGGCTGCGGCGCAAGCGGCCGTTGCCATGTTACAGGCCGATGCTTTGGAACTCCATTTAAACGTTGTTCAAGAAATCGTCATGCCTGAAGGCGACCGCGACTTTCACTGGTTAGCAAACATTGAAAACATTGTTCGTCACTTGAACGTTCCCGTTATCGCTAAGGAAGTTGGGTTTGGTATTTCACGCCCCACGATGACTAAACTCTACCAAGCCGGCGTCCGTTACCTCGATTTAGGTGGTCACGGTGGCACCAACTTCGTGGACATCGAAAACCGGCGACGGGACGCACGCGACATGGCCTACCTCCATAACTTTGGTCTGACAACGGTTGAATCACTCTTGGCCGTTCAAGATCATCCTAAAGACCTCACCATTCTGGCGACCGGGGGCGTTCGACAGCCACTCGACGTCTTAAAAGCGTTAATGCTAGGCGCCGATGCGGTGGGCGTTGCCGGAACCATCCTACACGCCCTGTTGCATCACACCAACGAAGAAGTCGAAACCATGATTATGGCCTGGCAGGACCAGTTACGCCTGCTGATGGCGCTAGTCGGTGCGACCACCGTCACGCAGTTACACACGATGACTGACAAATTAACGTATTCAGCTGATCTTGTTGCGTACAAGCAGTCGTTAAATTCATAATCAGCTATAGAAAATCGCCACTGAAAGGAATCCTTTTCAGTGGCGATTTTAAGCTTATTGTTATAACCAACTGTCTTTTAATAAGGCAATTTTGTTTACAATTGACTATATTATCATTTTGATTGATACCCCGTTATGATTAAGAAAATCAACGAGGGGGAAATGGCTATGTTAGTCTGTCAAAATTGTGGCCAGCCACTAAAACGGCCGGACCGCGCCTATTTCTTATTGCAAGTCCCACACCGAACACTGGGTGAAATTCGCAGTTTCCTACAAGTCAACGCGGTGGCGTACTGCCCTGACTGCGTGCAAATTGTTCAGACGAAGACTTTCAGTTAGAATTTTTAACGGTCCAGATAAAAAAGCAAGAGTGGGACAAAAGGTGGTTAATTTGCGAGCATTAACGTGAAAGCAGTGATTATTCCTGGGTTTTGGAATAATCACTGCTTTCGGGTTAAGCGGAACAAATTGCCTTTTGGCGCACGTTTCGACCATAGCAATAGGAAAAGCCAACCAGAAATTTTCCTGATTGACTTTTTGAGTTTTGTTCCAAACCCACTTTTTTTATCATTATTAAATCACTTTTAACAATCTATAAACTAGTATTATCCGGCGTTGCGAGAAAACGTAGGCCTTTTGGAAAGAAGTTCTTAACGGTCGAACCGACGACTTTTCCGAAACCGACCGGTAAATCATCACAGGTCAAAACGCGGAATCCGTTCTTCTTCACCGCCGTTGCCAATTGGAAAGTCTCACCGTGAACGTACTTTTGCCACTGGTCATGATCAATCGCAATTTTAGGCAAGTCAATCGCATCACTGGCTAGCGCTAAGGCGTAGCTAGGTTCAAAGCGCTTCTTTTTAAAGCTACCCAGTAAGATACCGGACCGAAAGACCTTGGCCTTGCGCGTTAACGGCATCGCGGCTGGGATACCGTAGAGCTGGTCGCCGTGTGCTTGTAAAACCAATGGTGGAAAGTGCTTCACGCCCGCCTTATCCAAGAAGTCTTGCCAGAGTTGGCGATTAGCCGGCGTCAATTCATCACGCACCGTCCGTTTTGGCTTTGCGGCCGTTTCACCATGGTAAATAAGCTTAGCGATAAAGTGTCCTTCACCACGCATGCGGTGTGGAAATAACCGCACCGCTTTTGCTAATTCAGGATTCCCATCGGCCCATTCTGGCTTAGCATCTACCATTCCCGCCGTCTTTGTTAATGGTTCTAACTCAAACTCGGGATAAGTCTTTAACAGCCAAGCCATCATCTGTTCATCTTCTTCAGGAGCAAACGTACAAGTCGAATAGATTAGGTGACCACCGGGCTTAAGCATTTTGACGGCTTCCGTTAAGATTTCACGTTGCCGGGTAGCACACTCCGCCGGATAATCAGGCGTCCAATACTGAACGGCATCCGGGTCTTTGCGGAACATCCCTTCACCGGAACACGGTGCGTCCACTAAGATTCGGTCAAAGAATCCAGAAAATTCTTTTGCCAACGCGTCCGGTGCCGCATTCGTAATGACCGTATTCAACGCCCCGTAACGCTCAACGTTGTCACCTAAAGCCGTTACCCGCTTCGGATTGATCTCATTAGTCACTAACAGCCCCGTCTGCTTCAAGTAGCTGAGTAGATGGGTCGTTTTCCCACCGGGCGCCGCACAAAGATCTAACACCCGTTCGTTTAGTTCGGGTCGCGCAAACTCGCCCACGGTCATGGCACTGGGTTCCTGGCTGTACACGGCACCCGCCAAATGTTCCATGGCATTGCCATTGACCCGACCGTAGTAACCGATTGGGCTATACGGAATCCGTTCAGTCATTTTAGCCGTCATGGCAGGCGTCACCGCTTTGTTAGGGTTGACCCGAAACCCCTTCTCAACGGTACCGTCGAAAGCGGCTAAAAATGCTGGGGCTTCGTCACCCAAAAGTTTTTTATATTTACTAATAAATTCTGCTGGTAATTCCACAAAAAGCCCTCCTAGTCACAAAAGTATCCTCAATTAGATTACCACATTTCACCCGCACCGCAAGGATTCAAAGATTCGCAATCATAAGAAATCTATGCTAAATTTAACTAATTAACTGTGGTGAATGAGAGGTTTGATTGATATGGAAAGAAAACTAATTGCGCTAGATTTAGACGGAACTACTTTGAATGCAGATTCTAAGCTCAACGCAGCAACCATCCAAACGATGCAGCGTTTGCAAGCTGCGGGTCACGTTGTTAGCATTATTACTGGTCGATCGTATCAGGGCTCACAAGCCATTTACGATAGCTTACAGCTCGTTAGTCCCATGATTAACTTTAACGGCTCATTAGGGCACCTACCACACCAGTCTTGGGATTCTGAATACCAGTTCACCGTTAACAAGGCGATCGTGTTGGCACTGGTCCAATATCGTGAACAGTTAGGCATTAGCGAAATCATTGCTGAAAACAAGAATAGTACCATGACGGCTGGTCAAGACCTCATTGCGGGCAAGTTTTTCCCAGAAATTGCCAACAGTCCCCGATTAACGCCAGAAACGTTGACCCGGAACCCGAATTCATTGGTCTTAATCGTTCAGATGGATCGCCGGACTGCCGTGATCGACTGGATCAACAAACACTTTGGTGACTTCGTCGACGTTGGCGTTTGGGGCGGCCCCAACGCTATCTTAGAAGTAACGTCTAAGGGCGTTCATAAAGCCAAGGGCGTCGCTTACTTAGCTGATTACTTCAAGATTCCACGTCGCGACATTATCGCGTTTGGGGATGAACATAACGATTTAGAAATGCTCCAATACGCTGGTCTGGGTATTGCCATGGCCAACGGCACCCCTGCAATCAAAGCGGCGGCCGACGATACGACGGCTTATGATAATGATCAAAATGGAGTTGCCCGTTACCTAAACGATTATTTTGAATTGGCAGAATAACTGCCATCATAAAATTAATTAAAATATTAAAAAGAGAGTGCGACAAAAGGCAATTTGTCGCACTCTCTTTTGCGTTCCTACCTAGATTTTATGCCAAGTGGTGTCGCCGCTGAATACGGGCCATGAGGACTAGGCCTAGTATAACCATGACCGTAATCATGGCCAGTGTCCCCAAGTGCAAGGTTCGATCACGCCAGAGCCACCGGACATCCTCCATACGATCATGAAAATGGGTCGTGGCGGCCAACGCCCCTAGTCGATCCTCAAACCACACTAATAAGCTTACCGTTAACGCGATGATCCACTGCCACATGTACTGATGTTGCCACCAAACCGCAATTAAAATTCGTTTTCTGGTCTTCATCGCCATCACTTCCTCAACTCAGATATGCCGATCTGATAACTTCAATTTAAGATATTTGGCTTAAAAACCCTAACCACAAGTTTTATTGCGTTATTTTCCTTATTAACTAAAGGTTGAAAAGTCTAAAACTGCTATTAACACCATAACAGTATCAATAGTCATGCCTAAATTATCCGCTCCGTCGGGTAGCCCTAGTGTGCTATGGGGGACGGTCCCAGCCAAAGTACGGTCTGCTCCCTCAATTCCAAGCCGACAACCCACGTCTTTGAATCGCCCCGCAAGATTGGCAGATAAGAAAAGCCTGCCAATCTTGCCGACACAGCACACCAAGGCTACCCGACTGCGCTCAAAACAGACTCACTATTGCGATTTAGATAATCGGAGGTTGTCACTGATGGCATCGGTCGCGAAGGTGGTGTTGGTGCGGCGCTTTTTTTGCCGGACTTACACCACGGACGGTCCGGGACAATTGCGACTTTTGCAATCGTTCCGGGACCGCATATCATCAGTGGCAACCGGACTAACTCATTTGCATCAGTCTAAATACCGATACAGCAGTAATCAATTCCTAAATTTAACTTTCAACCTTTAGTTATTAACCGTTTAGTGCCAGGATGATGATCCACTGAAAAATCAAAAAAACGGTCCTGACAATATGTTGGTTGCACATGTCGTCAGGACCATCTTTGATGATTTCGTTCTACTTAGTGATCTTTGTGCCGACGTCCAAGCCAGTACGCAAGTCTAGCGATGACTAGCACTAAGCCACCTGCAAGAGCGAACCAGTACCACGCGGTTGCGGCTCCTTTAACGGATTTAGTGCGCGTATTATGTTCCTGCGCCCGCACTTTCGATAACGTAAAGTCTTGGGTAAACCGCCAATGACGGTCACCACTAGCTAACTGCATTTTCAAGGTATACTTACCGGGAGCTAGGGGCTTATCACCGAGACCAATCTCAGAATTGAACCAACTATTAGGCGCCATGGAGCGATTTTTCAAGGTCTGTGAAACGATTTCGTGACCAGTTGCCTTTTCAAAAACCTGAGTCTTAATCTTGAGTTCACCAAACGCAATGGGAGCTAAGTTACGGAGTTTGGCAACGACGACAGGTGCGGTACTAGCATCGTTGGTGATAACTTTCGTACTAGCTAATTGGACCTTGGCAGGTACCGCTTGGTTAGGCTGACACCAAAGTGCAACGGCAGTGGTTACCGCATAGCGGTTGGCCAATTGGAAATTTTGCGCTGTCCGTTTCGTGCTCGCCTTGCTAGTTTTAGGATTAGTGACGAAGAGGCCACCTAAGATTTCACCGGTAAAACCATTCTTAGGAATTTTGGTTACAAACGAGACGGTCTTTCCTTGGTGTGGTGCTAAGTCAACGGTCACCGCTGGCGAAGTCATTTTTGTAAAAGTCGTTTTTGCGGATGGATCAGTGCGGTTGGACGGAATGTAAACGATCGTGCCAGAATCCGCGGTCGTCGCATTGACCGGAATAATCTGTAGCTCGCGTCGAGTTGTTCCGGGATTATTCACTGACAGTTTTAACGTTTGGGTACTTCCCGGCGTGACTTTGAGATTGAAGTAACCATCCTTAGTTGACAATTGATTCTTAGGAAATAAAGGAGTGACGACAAAGTTTGCGGTCGGCGTTTGAGCGGCTTGAACTGACAGTGGAAATCCAAATGCTTGTCCGCCGAGTAGGCCTAAAGTTAACAACCCCCAAATTAGTTTGCGTAACGACATTCCAGCCACCTCTAGTCATGCTAAGCGTTTCAATTACGTTAACTTGCTGGTTTGACCGTTATCGGTGCGCTATCGAGTGCCCAGTACAAAGTTGCGGTATAAGTGCCAGCTGAAATCAAGGGTTGTTTACTAATCAATAGGCTACTGCTAGTGGCCGTCGTCGCAGTGTTATTACCTTCACCGGTGTTGGTGTCCGCATTCCACAAGTTTTCGGGATTGCTGATCCAGCCGCTTGTGACCGTGCCCTGAGACAATAACAGACTGACTGGCGCGGCCGTGGCTGTGTTATCTAACGTGCCGGCCGTTTCATTCAACGTTAATTTAGCGTCGGTGACGGTATTGGCGCCAGAAGTGAACGGTCCCATGCCGACCGATAACGACCAACCGGCGTGAGTACCACGATAGTCGCTAACATTCAAGGTACCAGAACTATTTCCATCGTAGCCTGTCCCACCAGTTGTGGTACCGCTAACAACTGGCAGCGTTGTGTCAGCGGTTGCAATACTTTTGACACCAGCACTACCTAATGAAATATTTGGTACTTGATTTAAGGTCAAACTGCCTGGTGAGACAGTGAATTCTGCATCTGAGGCCGCTTCAGCAGAGCCAGTCGTGTCAGCAACATAGCCGCTTGAAACCGTGGTCAAGTTGCTCGTCGTGGTTCCAGGACCGGCCGCCATGGCAGCAACGGGACTCAGTGCTAGTAATGCCAGCGTGACGGTACTACTCAGGCCGGCCATAATTTTTACTGAACGCATGATCATTTCTCCATTCTAACTTATTTTGTGGATGACTTAAGACTATGCAACGTTAACGTTCTGTCAGCAACCAAACAATACCATGGTTGTACAAAAAAGGTGCTATTAAAAATTTTGTTCGGCAACTTTGCATACTAGTAAAAAAGATCATTCAGAAATAGTTGCTATTTCTGAATGATCTTTTGGTTTTATCTCAAATTTAGTGGCCCATCAATGGCGATCCTTCTTTTTAGCGATCCTTCTTTTTAGCGTTCCCACCCTTTAACTGATGGACTTCCGTTTGTAGTTGGTCAATTTTTTGTGTGAGTGTCTCAACTTTAATGAGTAATTGTTGTAAATTTTGTTGGTCTTCGCTATCCGTCGTTTGGACGGCTTCACTCGTCTCCTTGGTGAAGAAATCCGTGATCGTACTTGTCAGCAAACCAATAAACCCAATTCCACCAAACATCAAGCCAACCGCAATAATTTTTCCAACCGCCGTATGTGGCGTATCATCCCCGTAACCAACCGTCGTCGCCGTCGTGATGGCCCACCAAAGCGAATCCGACAAGCTCTGGTGTTCAAATACAGAAAACAATAAAGCACTGAGGACAATAATTGCGATACTAATTGAAAATAAGTAAATAAATCCCGTGCTGTAGATGAACCGATGAAAATCATGGGTCCACTTGCCATCTAACCCTAGTTTCCAAAATAAGTGGTGATATTGAATCATCCGTGCCAGTCGACCTAATCGAAATACCGCAAATATGGGATGCATGGGCACAATCCCCATCAAATCGAAGGCAGAATGAATCAGGAACGTCTTCCGATCCTTAGACAGCGTCAGCCGAACAAAATAATCGACCACAAAGACGACTAACAGCCCGTTTGAAATCTGCGCCTCCACTCGCCAATCACCGACGTGAAAGCTCAGTAAGAGGGCGTTAATGACGGACCAAATCGTGAGAATGGTCACACTTAAATGATAGCCACCGATCCACCGGCGTTGTTTTGCCTTCATAACACTTACCCCACTTTATAAAATTAAAACGAAGGTCAAAAAGACTAAAATCGCCGTCAATGCCGCAATAGTAATCATTATTCACCTTTCAACCCTTAGCTAAATAATAATATAAGCCACCTATGGCTTAATGGCCTACCATTCAAGCGACCTTTACATTTTCTTATAACCACGTTCCCGCCACGAATAATAGTGGATACAAAATAAAAAATAGTGAGGCGCTCTTCACCGTTGTCATAAACGTCGTCCGCTTATCTTGCACCGCAAAAAACGGCCGCATACCACGCCACATAAACGGCAATAATAGGACGACGCCCAGCGTAATTGCGGGGGCCAGCCCAAGAAGTGCGTTTACGATCGGCCACAAGCTCCCGATGACTAAGAACAGTTGAATCAGACGCACCGCACCCTTTTTGCCTAAATAGTACGCTAAGGTATACCGGTGATTACGGATATCTTCGTCACGGTCCGCCGTGTTATTGGCTAATTGAATGGTAAAGAAAATTAATGTCAACGGTAAGCACAGTAAGAAGGTCGCCCCCACCATCGACCAAGTAACGGGCCGCTGACCGTACGTCGAGACAACAACACACGTCAGCTGAATTAAAAACGCGATGGATAGCGCCACGACCGTTTCACATAACGGGGTCGCGTTAATCGGATGCGGTCCCGCCGTATAAAAAATTCCAATCACATAACCTAACAGTCCTAATAATAAAACCAACCAGCCGGTCCGCATAACGAGCCAGATCCCGGGAACGAGTGAAAGCACGTATAACCCCAGCGCCAAATGCCCAACACCGGCCACGGGCAAGTTGAGCCGACCAATGGGATTCGTCTTTTGCGCGTAATCCGTTCGGTCCAGGGCGTGCCGGTAATCATAATAATTATCCGAAACGTTGACTGCTAGATCAAATATAAAGACGGCAGTCAAGCACAGTCCGACATTGATCCAATTCACCGTACCAAGGTGGTACTGTGCAATCGCCACCCCTAAAATAAACCACATCACGTTTAACGGTGCGGTATAAATTTCCGTTAATTCATAAAACACCCGCCAAGTTAACCACTTTTGCATCTTCTGACACTCCTATCAGCTTATTACTACCATTATCGTACCCTTTCGTAATCGTCTTGCCTACTTTTCGCATCTATCATTTATCGGCTCGGTTTGCTCAGCAAAAAGCGCTTGAATTTTGCTCTATTGGCAATATCAGTCAATCACTTGCTAATACCAAGATTCAGTTACCAAAGGATTATGGGTAAACTAAAACGTGTGTGGTGGGAATACCCATCAACACACGTTTTGTCATTCAACATATATTATTCCGTTTTTTCTGGTACTGCTAACGGGAGATCTAACCGCGTCAAATCCGCGTACGTTTCCCGTTCCACAACTAACTGGCTCTGACCGTCTTCACAGAAGACCACGGCTGGCCGTGGATTACGGTTATAATTGCTAGCCATTGAATAGCCGTATGCCCCGGTATCGAGAACGGCTAAAACATCCCCGGGTTTAGTTGCGGGCAAGGCTTGGTCCCAGATGACCATATCACCGGATTCACAATATTTACCCGCAATTGAAGCGACTTGTTCAGTCGGCAACGTTGGGTCTTTAGCCAATACCGCTTCGTATTTAGCTTCATAGAGCGCTGGACGAATGTTATCGCCCATACCACCATCAACTGCTAAGTACTTCCGAATACCTGGGATATCTTTAGAAGCTCCGAGCGTGTATAACGTCATCCCAGCGGTTGCGACTAGTGAACGTCCGGGTTCGATCCAAACTTCTAACATCGGGACGTGGTGTGCTTTTGTCTGGGCTAACGTTTCCTTAAGAATCGCATCGACAAATTCCGTTGGCTGAAGTGGTTGGTCTTCGGACGTGTACTTGACCCCGAAGCCCCCACCAACGTTCATGACTTTCGGATAGAAACCTAGTTCCGTTTGCCAGCGTGCAAAGACACTGACCAACTTATCAACGATCATTTCAAAACCATTTAATTCAAAAATTTGTGACCCGATGTGACAGTGAATCCCGACTAAGTCCAGATACTCAGCTGATAACGCCTGTTTTACGGCCTGATCAGCCTGACCACTGTTTAAATCAAACCCAAATTTAGAATCTTCTTGCCCAGTTGAGATGTAATCGTGGGTATGCGCCGAGATTCCCGGTGCGATCCGCAACATGATTGTCGTCATCTGTTGACGAGTGGCCGCTAAATCGGCCAACATTTTTAGTTCATAAAAGTTATCAACCATGATGCAACCCACACCGGCATCCAAGGCCATGGTGAGTTCATCAAGCGACTTATTGTTACCGTGAAATGAAACCTTTTCCATTGGAAAACCGGCGCGTTGAGCGGTATACAATTCACCACCAGAAACGACATCACAGTGAATGCCTTCTTGCGCAATCAACTGATACATCGCAACGGTAGCAAAAGCCTTACTGGCATAACTAATTTGATACTTAACTTGATTCGTTTCAAATACTTCTTTAAAAGCCGCAATCTCGTCCCGAATCGCACCAGTATCATAGACATATAACGGCGTTTGATACTGCTTAGCTAAGGCTAAAGTATCCACACCGCCAACCGTCAAATGGTGGGCCGCATTCAGGGCGTCAGCACTAATTTGTTCGTTCACGATCTAACCCCTTCTCAACGTGCATTTGTTTCAAAAAAACCGGCCGATGATCCGGGCCGGTTTCACAATCAAAAGCCTACTTAGCTTCTTCGTCGCTCTTTAAAACACCGCCAACACTGTAACGGTTTTTTTGCATCTCACTTAAAATAACATGAATATGTTCGGCCGGTGCACCGGTATTTTTGCTAACGGCATCGGTAACATCTTTCACCAGGTTCTTTAACTGTTCTTGTGAACGGCCGGCAATTAGATCAATGTGTACGATTGGCATTGGGTTCACACTCCTCTTATTATTCTTACAGAAACTAATCTTACTTTAATTTTATGGTTTTTGCAAACTTTCTCGCTGGGCCGCTTGTTCCCGTTCACTCATGAATAATCCGGATGTATCGACGGTGTTTAAAATGTCGATAAACGCGTGCTCATCGTTCGTCTGAACTGCCCGCTGTAACGCGTATAATTCGTAGCGGCTCAGGACCACTAGCAGCGTCGCATTCGGTTGTCCCGAGTAAGCACCCTTAGAACCAATAATTGTGACCCCACGTAAAATAGCGTGCTGAATGGATTTGGCCACCTTATCCGGATGCCCCGTCACAATAATCGCCGTCAGCTTTTGGTGCCGCGTATGAATCAAATCAACGAGCTTAGTTGACGCATAAATGGCGATAATCGTGAATAAAGCGTTTTGCCAGCTAAACAGTAGTCCCGACATCACGATGATCAGTAAATTGGTGATAAACATCAGACTACCGACCGTTCGCCCAGTCACGCGTTCTAGCACCAGCACAATAATGTCGAAACCACCAGTTGAAAAACCGTAACGCATCGTAATTCCGATCCCAATTCCCGTTAAGATTCCGCCAAATAATGCCCCGAGTAGTGCATTATGCGCAACGTTGATCACGGGGACGATGACCGCGGCCATCGACGTTAGAAACGCAGTAGCGAAGCTCATAATCGTGAACAGGTGTCCCAGCTTAAACCACCCTAATAACGCAATTGGAATGTTAAAAATCAGAATGTACCAACCGGTATTGATGTGAATCCCCATCGGCTGGCCAACGGAATACAGTAACTGAGCAATCCCGTTCACGCCACCACTAAAGGTATTTGCCGGAATTAAAAATTCGTTCAGTCCGACGGCAGAAATAATTGCCGATGCTAGCATTATCACGAGTTGCCATGCAAATGCCAACCGGGGATTAGAAATATGCGCCATAACTAGACCTTCTTTATATGTATTTTAAGCCGTCCTTATTATAACTAAAAAATACGCATTGATTCGCAAAAATGATAAAATTAAATCAGTAAAGTTAACTATTATAGAAAGAAGGAAGTTTATGCTGACCCATCAGTTTAATCCTTATTCTGCTTGTACGAGTATCCTCGTTGGTAAAAATGCCAGCGCGGACGGCTCCACTATGATTGGTCGTAACGAGGACTCCCGGTCCGCTTGGGCAAAAAAATTCGTCGTTCATCCCCATACTGAATTTGCGACACCCCAAGTCTTCAAATCAAATGATGAAGACCACCCGTTTACGATGACCTTGCCAACCATTCAGGCCAAATATACGGCGACCCCCGAATGGACGCCTAAATACGGTTTGTTTGAAGAAGACGGGATCAATGAATACGGGGTCGCCATGAGTGCGACTGAAAGTGCCTACTGCAACGCCCGGGTCTTGGCCGCTGATCCTTACGTCAAAGACGGGATTGGTGAAGAAGCCATGGTCACCGTAACCTTGCCATACATCCACTCCGCACGTGAAGGTGTTGAACATCTCGGCCGCATTGTTGAAGATCACGGAACCTACGAAACCAACGGAATTTTATTTAGTGACGCTGACGAAGTCTGGTACATGGAAACGGGGGCCGGCCATTATTGGGTCGCTCAGCGGATTCCGGACGACGCGTACGCCGTCGTGGCCAACCAGTTAGCCATTCAAGAAATTGATTTAGCTGATCATGACAACTTCTTATACGCTAAGGGAATCCGTAATTTTGTATTAGACAACCAATTAGCTTCAATGGACAACGGGCTAAACTTCCGCGAAGTTTTCGGGACGGCCGACCTCTCTGACCTTCATTACAACACCCCCCGCGTTTGGTACGGGCAAAAGTACTTCACACCGGACGTGCCACAAGAACCAGAGTCGTTTACCTTACCCTTCATTCAACGGGCAAGTGGGTTGATCCACATCGATCAGGTGCAACACTACTTAGCTTCCCATTATGAAGGGACACCGTTTGATCCCGTCGGTAACGGCACGAAAGCGGAAAAACACACTTACCGGCCAATCAGCCTTGCTAAAACGCAAGAATCACACGTCTTACAAATTCGTGAAGATCTGCCTAAAGAAACTTGTGGCATTCACTGGTTAGCCATGGGTGTGGCTGCCGAAAGTGTCTACGTTCCATTTTACGCCGGGGCTAGTGACACCCCTGCAGCTTACCAAGTGGCGACTGAAAAGTATGACCCAACTTCCGCCTACTGGATTTTTAAGCACGTTGGCGTACTCGTTGACGCGCACTACCACGAACTTCACGGCGACATGCAAGCTGCGCAAAAGGAATTAGCAATTGCACTCGGTCACCACCTAATTGTGACTGACCATGAAATTGCAGCACTCACCGGCGACGCCTTAACGGCTAAATTAACCCAAGCCAACCAGGAAGCCGCCGACATGGCGATTCAAGCAATGCAAACCTTAACCGCGGATTTAATTACTAAGAGTACTGATATGTCACCATTAAATTATCAAACCGATTTAAACTTATAATTCAACGCCTAATTGCCGAGAATCATAACGTTGCGATGGTAAAAACCGTTCAAAAACTTTAAATTTCTGAACGGTTTTTTTCTGCCTTTTTTCGAAAAGGGCTTGTCTTAGCGTTACTCGAAGGTGCTACCCTATTAAAGTAACCTTGAAACAGAAAGTGAGCGATCGTATGAACATTTTAAATAAAATCAATCAGCCGGCCGACCTCAAACCGTTATCACTGACCGAGTTAACAGAATTAGCAACTGAAATTCGCCACGTGTTACTCACCAAGGTGAGCCAAACTGGCGGTCACGTTGGCCCTAACCTGGGCGTCGTTGAACTGACCATTGCTTTTCACACGGTCTTCAATTCACCAATCGACAAAGTCGTCTGGGACGTTTCACACCAAGCCTATACCCATAAAATTTTAACTGGCCGTAAAGAAGCCTGGCTTGACCCGGCCCACTACGACGATGTCAGTGGCTACACATCACCAGAAGAAAGTCCCCACGACTACTTCAACATCGGGCACACGTCCACTTCGATTGCACTCGCAACGGGGATGGCCAGTGCTCGGGATTTACAAAACAAATCCGGCAACGTAATGGCCGTTATCGGTGACGGTTCGTTATCCGGTGGTTTGGCCTTAGAAGGCTTAAACATCGCGGCCACGCTACATTCCAACCTAATTATCTTAGTCAACGATAACGGGATGGCAATCGCTGAAGATCACGGTGGCTTATATCGCAACTTAAAGGAACTCCGTGACACCCAGGGGCAAAGTGAAAATAACTTATTCAAAGCCATGGGATTAGATTACCGTTATGTCGATAACGGCAACGACCTCGCTAGCATGCTGGCCGCTTTTAAAGCCATCAAAGATATCGATCACCCTGTCGTTCTTCACGTTCACACCGAAAAGGGCCACGGTTACGCTCCCGCCATTGAAAATAAGGAAGCCTTCCATTGGCACGTCCCATTTGACCTAAAAACGGGGACCACGTTACACCCCGCAACTGGTGAAAGTTATAACGATACCATCCACAGCGTGCTCGAAGATGAATTAACGACTCAACACACACCGCTGACGGCCATTACAGCGGCCATCCCTGGTGGTTACGACTTGAAACGTTTCGGCAACCGCCATCCTAACCGTTACTTTGACGTTGGAATTGCTGAACAAGAATCAATCACCTTCGCAGCGGGTCAAGCACAGCAAGGCTTACGGCCGATCGTCTTTCATTCTGGCACGTTCCTCCAACGGGCTTACGATCAATTGTCGCACGACTTAGGAATCAACCAGTTGCCCGTCACAATCATGGTCTCAGGTGGTCGAATTAGTGCTGGCGACCCTACCCATCAAGGAATTTTTGATATTGCGATGCTCAGCAACATTCCTAACCTGACCTACTTAGCACCAACTACCAAGGAAGAGTTAGCCGCAATGATGCGTTGGTCACTCCATCAACCGACCGGGCCCGTGGCGATCCGCGTGCCTAGTAACGGAGTGCATTCGGCACCGTTAGCACCAGACTTTGATGTTCATCAAATGCACACCTTGCATGCGGGTAAAGACGTAGCCATTATCGGTGTGGGAAGTTTATTGCCGTTAGCGGAACAGGTCCAACAACAATTACTAAATCATCAAGTTGACGCGACGGTCATTGATCCGCGTGACATTTCAGAACTTGATACGGCAACCTTAAACCGGTTAAATGAAACCCACAAACTAGTCGTGACGCTAGAAGAAGCTAGCCTGAGTGGTGGGTTTGGTGAGAAAGTTAGTCGCCATTATGGTGATACTGCCATGCACGTGATTAACCTGGGTGCTGCCAAACGGTTCAACGACCATGAAACGACCGCGGCGCTCTGGCACGAATTCAAACTCACCCCTGAACAAGTGGTCACTGAAATTACAACGCATTTGAACTAATTTTTAACAGTCCTATAAACACAAATAGCCCGGTAAACCCATCTTAGGTGGTTTTACCGGGCTATTTGGTTTGGATAATGACCGTACAAAAATTTGTAATCGAAATTCACTTCGAGCGGGTGTATGGTCAATGCGATTGTTTTAATTCTGATGGGGGTGCGCTGATGAAACGTTTAAATAACTTGTGGGTCACGATTGTCATCGGCTGTTTTTTAAACTTGCTGATTGGGTTAGCACATTGGTCCGGGATCGTTACCAGTCAAAAATTTGCCTACCTCAACCTAGGCGTCAGCGCTACCATGATTCTCTTAGTCATCATTAGTAGTCTCAAAACGCGGCCCTTGCGGCAACTCCCCGCTGGCATCCGAGAACGCCTAATGTCGGCGTACATTGCCGCCATCTTTATCGCACTGCTGACCGAGTGGCACTAGTAATTAATGGGAATGCGCCACTGCCTTTCAAAAAAGTTTAGCAATATTAACAATTTCCGACTATCCTAGAGAGGTACCAATGAAAAATGGAGGCTTCTCAAGATGGAATTTAACGTAACACGTGACGGCTTAACTTTAGCTGGTATTTATGAACCAGCACCCCAACCTAATGGCACGATTGCCATTCTCATGCACGGCTTTACGGGTAACCGGGGTTATACGGACACGGCCTTACTAGTCCAACTCGCAGAGCACCTACGCGAAATTGGCGTGGGCACGGTGCGGTTTGATTTTAACGGTCATGGCAACAGTGATGGCGATTTCATCAACATGACCGTACTCAATGAAATTGCCGACGCTCAAGCCGTTTTGACAGCCGTTCAGACCCGACTTGCACCTAAACAGATCGACCTATTGGGTCATTCTCAAGGTGGTGTGGTGGCCAGCATGTTAGCCGGCTACTATCCCGACTTGATTCATAAATTAGTTCTCATGGCCCCCGCTGCGACCCTTAAAGACGATGCAATTGCCGGGCACACCCGTGGCCTCATTTACGACCCACATCACATTCCTGCGCAACTACCAATGGATAACGGCAAGGTCTTGGGCGGCTTTTACCTTCGCACGGCACAATTGCTCCCCATCTACGAGACCGCACAAAATTACACTGGTCCCGTTTGCTTGATTCACGGAGACGCCGATAACATCGTTTCCAACCATGCTTCACAACGCTACGACAACGTCTATCAAAACAGTACCTTCCACCTCATCCCCGGTGCCAGCCACCGTTTAGATGGTACTGCTCGGAAAACGGTGCTTCAGTTGGCGACAGACTTTATTTCAGATTAATAAATTTTGATTACATCATAAAAACGCCATGCCGCTGATAATATTGCGACATGGCGCTTCTTTATGAGCTAAAACCGTCTTTTAGACTATCCAAAATACCCAATTGGATTTTCAGACCACATCGGTCTCTCTAAAAATTATTAACCCAAAATTTACCTAAATTTTTCATTGTCTCAGCAAACACCTGTTATGCTATCTTGAAAAAGAGGAATAAAAAATTATGACATTAACCTTATTCTACGCATCCGGTGCAAGTTCCATGGCACCCCACATTTTATTAGAAGAACTTGGTCTACCTTATCAACTAGAAAAAGTGAACTTGGATAGCAAGACTTGGTCAAAGGGCGATTACAGTGCGCTCAATCCCAAATCTTACGTCCCAGCATTGAAGACAAATGACCTACCTTTAATGACCGAGTGCGCGGTTATCTTGGAATTTATCGAACAGCAGTCGTCCCACGGCAACCTACCTGCTTATAATACCCATAACTATTGGAAAGAACGCACGTGGCTCAACTACATCGCAACAGAATTACATAAAAATTTCATTTCGCCTTTCCGGAAAGGTAACTGGCTACCAAATACCCCTGATTCTAAAAAGCTAGTGTGGTCACGGGTCAAGCTGCGTCTGGCCTACGTTGATCAGCACCTCGCCACCCATGGTCCCTACTTGATGGGCGATCAGCTCAGCGTTGCAGATCCTTATTTATTCGTCATGACCAACTGGATGCAACGACTCAACTATTTCTTTGCCGACCTTCCTAGCCTTAAAAAATTCGATGAGATCATGCGCTCACGCCCAGCAGTCCAACGCGTCTTTGAACAGGAAGGCGCACCCCACGCTTTAACCGAGTAAAACTAAATCTTTAAGACTAAAATTATTCAACAATCAAAATTAGTTTTGGCGTCGCTTAGTCATCCATTTGGAAAAAGCTAAGCCCGTTCCTAACATCATCAGACCCAATAGTGAGGCTAACAATTCAGTGTGGGCTTCAGTGGTTGTTGGCAACGTCGTGGATTGAGTTTGCGTTGGGGCTGCCTTTTGCGTCGGATTAACAGTAATCCCACTGATTGCACTACTAGCTGGCATTACTTTTGCCAGTTGCCGATGCGTCCTGACTCGTTGCTTTGGTACCAGCGTTGTCTGAACTGAATCAGTTGTCCATTGCGTCGCTGATTGTGTTTTGACCACTGGTGCTACCGGAGCTGGTTGTGGTTTGGGCGTCGTTGGTTGTGGTTTAACCACTGGCGTTGCTGGTTCCGGAGTTGGTACTGTTAGTGTCGACTTAGTCACTGGTGCTGGATTTGGTGCTGGCACCGGTTCTGGTTCCGGCGTTGGCTCTGGTTTTGGTTTAAGCTCTGAATCTGGTGTTGGTTCCGGCTTCGGATTCGGTGTTGGATCTGGATTTGGCTTTGGTTCTGGGTCTGGGTCTGGGTCTGGGTCTGGGTCTGGGTCTGGGTCTGGGTCTGGGTCTGGTTTCGGCTCTGGTTCCGGTGTCGGCTTCACCGCAGCAGCCTGTACCGTAACTGTTACGGACTGAGTCAAAACATTACCAAATACATCTTGATTGGTCACGGTGACCCGTTGCTGACCAACTTTAGAAGTATCCACGGTGTCCGAATAGCGTAACGCCGTTGGGGCTAACGTTTGACCAAAAGCATCGGTTGCTTGTTTAATCAGACTGGCAACGTCGAAGGTCGCTCCTTGAGTAATGGTAACCGCTGGTACGACAACTAAACTAGCCGCGCTGACCGTCACGGGAACCGCCTGAACAGCTTGACTTTGATAACTAATCCCAAGCTGATATGTTCCAGGCTTTTCTGTATTGATTTGTTGAACGTCATAAGACAACTCATCCTTAGAAATCACCTGACCATTGACCGTAGCGCTAATTACCGCCTGAGTAGGATCAAGCTGTTCACCCAACCATAAGTTAATCACCGGTACCGTCTTGAGTACAACTTCATTTGCGTGCACGGTGACCGGAATGGTAGCGTCAGTGGCATTACCAAACTGATCGGTATAACTTACCTTAACCTGATAAGTCCCGGGCTGATTAACGTCTAGAGCCGCTGTATCGTAACTAAGTTTGGCAAAATCAATCGCATTGCCCGCCGAATCAACCGCTGATAAAATTCCCTTAGTCTGGTTAAAGGTTTGGCCCTGCATCATGTCGACTGGTTCGGTCTGAATAGCCAAATGATTTTCGACCGTCGCCTGGGTATCCTTAGTGATCACATTGCCGGATGCGTCAGTATAGCTAACCGTTACTAAATACTGGCCGGCCGTTTGCGCGTCAACTTGACTCGTAATGGTCAGACCATTGTCCGTCGTCATCGGGGTACCAAAAGCGGTGGTTCCCACTTTAATGACGCTAGTTGGATCGAATTTAACATTCGGGCTGGCTATCATAGTGACCGGTTGTAATTCCAGTTGCGCCGTATTCGGAATAACCGTAACATATTCCGGCATGGCTTCAATCTGGTTACCCGACACGTCTTCATACGAAGCCGTAATCCGATATTTACCGGGCTGGTCAAATTTAATCGCGTCTAAGCCACCAAACGTTACATCGGACGCCGTTAACGCATGCTGACCCGTACCGTCCAAACCGCCAGCAAAGTAGTCACTGCTATTAAAGCACGATTTAGCATCTGGACCAGCGATAATCGTGGTTGGCTTTAATTTTACGGTGGCGGCTGTCTTGATGATGTTGAGCGTACTTTTACTGGTAATTGTTACCTGATCCTCACCCGGCGCCATTTCATACTCGTATACAATCGAATAAGTTTCAGGAATATACGTTGGAATGTAATCCAACATGAGGCTATTGTCATCCATCATATAGATTGTTTCCTCGTACATCATTGGCCTGCCATCATAGGTTTTACCACCAACTGAATTCTCTATAGCATCATTCACAGTTTCCGTAGTAAGCTTCGGCCCCACAACTAGTGTCATATTAGAGCTTGTAATATAGGCTTGACTATCACCCGGATCTATAACAGTCACAAGACTTGGCTGACCTACAATTGTGTGACCAATATCATCGGTATAACTAATTGTAATCGGATAACTCCCTAGCTTAGTCACATCCACATCACCTTGATAGGATATATTTGATGAACGATTGTGAATTACAAACACATTTCCACGGGAATTGTTGAAATTTGCACCACAGCCAAGATCCCAATCATAATCGTTTAAAAAAATTTCAAAACCAAATGTATTTAATATACTGTGATCAATCTCGTCAGTCTCAGCTTCATAGGTCGCTGCCCCTGCCGCTGTCTCATCATATAACTTTGAAATTTCTTTTTCATCGTAAACTTGATGTGTTTTGCTATTAATCCACCGCTCCGTGTAAGGGTAATCCCTGCTAGTACGACCAATATCAGCAGAACGTTCAGTTTCACCGACAAATTTAAACGCTGAGCCAACGGTTAACTTCTTTAATAAGCTAAACTCTGCTATCATACCACCCGGTGTATACGCCCCGTAGTTAAACATCCCTCTATTGTTAGTTACTTTCTCCATATTCCATTGACTGACATCTAATGCTTTAACACCAGAACTGGTGAACATTCCATTCATGTCAATTGCGCTACTAGTATTCCATTGACTAATATTTAGCACGGATACGTTCAATGTTCCCAAAAACATTTTGCGGAAATTCTGAACATGACTCACATCCCAATTGCCCACGTCTAAACTGGTTAGATTAAGATCATCTTGAAACATGTATGACATATCAGTCACTTGACTCGTATCTAAAAGTCCTAATCCTTCAATTTGTGTCAAATTAGTAAGATTTGCAAACAAAGCGGGTACTGATGGTGCCGCTACGACTGGATCTTCAATGATAATCTTGTCAATTTTAAGTGAATTATCGACCCATGGTGTCTCCGGATCAACACCATCAATAGAATAATCCCAACTATAAGTTGTGTCTGCTAAGGTACCAGCACCAATGTGCAACGTATACGGGGTACCCGTAGGATCAATCCACCATTCACTGGTTCCAAAAAGACCCTTTTTGTCAGGATCTGCAGCCTGGTAACCAGCATAGTCTTTCGCTGGCGTCACCGGTTGGGTATTCCGCAGCATATTAGCTTTTGCTAATTTAAGTGACATTGGTCGAATCATCGCTAATTTAGTTGCTCCAATGGTAGCGCTTTCTTTTGAAGCAACATCGTCTCCCGCTCCATCGTTTATAGGACCGCTCTCCTGCTGATTAGTTTTTTGAACTAACGTTAGATTAGCGCTGTCAGCATTGTTGTTAGTTACTGGTGCCGCAGACTGTTGTTCAATCGGCTTAGCCCGCTCCGAAGCTGACTTGGCTTCAGAAGATTCTGTTGATTGTGTTTCTGACTGAACGCTTTTATTTCCGTCCGAGGTAGGTACCGCACTAGAACTTTGATCAACTCTTTGCGGCTTATCCAGGAGATCATTATTGTTTTCAGATTGCGAATTAATCGGTTGCCCCTGTGCCTGACTATCATTAGTCGCAGGTGCGGCAGAATTAGCTGGTTGCTTGAGAGGCGTCTCCTTTGACGTTGAATCAGACGACGTTCCTGCAACTACAGTTTGAGTATCTGGCGTACCCGTTGCTGCCGGTTGTGCATCCGCGCTTGCAGTAAAAGTTCCTAGTTGCCAAGTCGTTGCTAAGATTCCCGCAAACACCCAGAAGCGACCGCTTTTATACATTTTATAGTGTAACATTTCCTTTGACTTCATTTAATATGAACCCCCTTCAAAGTTAATGGTCTACATATTTGTATAAGCTCATATTAACACTATAATCATAGGATAATGAAAGTATTCAATTTTTATTTGCATCAATTATATTTTTTATAACAAACATTGCGACTCGTCAGGGCTGCCATTCACCATTTGACGTCACTGACCAGCAGTTCAACGCGTCTTTAAACAGGAAGGCGCACCCCGCTTTAACCGAACAAAACTAGTTATATCAGTAATCACACCAAAAAAAGTGGTCAAAATCAACGCATGATTTTGACCACTTTTTATTAGTCGCATTTATTTAATTAACGCAAAGCCACCGGTCCAGCCAATCTTTTCTTTAGCTGCCAAGGTCATTTGCAAGAAGCCTAAGCTTTCCATTTCACGTGCTCGTTTCAAGGAACCGGCATCAACAAACGCCACGCCGCTATCAGTTAACGCATCCGCTAAAGTCACCTTGGCATCTTCAGCGTCACTCGCTGCCATGACAGTCGTTTGATTGTCACCAACTTTACGACTTTGCAAAGTTGCTGCAAAGGTCGTGTTAAACGCCTTAACGACCTTAGTGTTCGGTAATAACTGGGCAATTTGCGCTGCCGCCGAACTGTCCGCTGGAACGACCAATTCATCCCAGGTATCAAAGTTCAACGGGTTAGTAATATCAACCACAATTTTACCCGCCAATGCGGCTTGGTTAGCCTTGGCAATACTAATTGCAGCGGGATAAGGCACTGCTAATACCACAATTTCACCTAAATCCGTCACTGCATCATGATGCCCCAAATAGGTGACTTGGTTACCACCTTGTTTGAAAACATCGCCAATTGCTTGACCCATATTGCCTTGACCAAAAATCGTTACTTTTGCCATTAAACAGACCTCCTAATAAATTATGTTATTTTCAACATACGGGTTTCAGTTACAAAGGTCAACTAATTAGCTCAACAGTATCAGTATTTATCGACATGTCTAGGTTTAGTGATTTTATAGTTTAAAAAATCAACGTGGCACTACCGTGGCCGGCGTGGTGATTGTGTGTACCCAGCCGCTTTAGCCGCCGCCTCATTGTCAAAAGGAACGGCGTGCCGCGGACGAAAGCCACGGTAATTTTGAGCTGGTGTGTAATATAGTTTCGTGCGCGGATTTCCCCAGATTCGCGGATCACCAACCGTTGACACCTTAGAATCTGGAATCACATGTGGCCGTGCTTGACTAGAATTGCCTTGAGGGTGACTAGGCGCCCGGTGTGGTGCTGGTGTAACCGAACTAGAAGATGCCGTCGTTACACTGGTACTTGGTTTAGTCGAACTACTTTTATCAGTAACCTGATTTTCAGATGAATCACTGGTAGCTGAAGAACTGGTCTCCGTTTCATCCTCTGAAGCACTCGTCGCTTTTTCGTCCGCTGAAGAACTGGTTTCCGCCTCATCTTCTGAGGAACTTGTCACTTTATCATCCGCCGAAGAACTACTTGCCTCATCTTCCTCTGATTCACTCGTTGACCGCTCGACCTGTGAACTAGCCGATTCATCAGTCGTGGTCGTTATTTCACCACTACTGCAGCCCACCAAAACTGTCCCCATCATGACCAACAATAACCCTAAACTAACCGACTTTACGCTTTTCAAACAAAATCTCCCCCAATAATGAACTTTCATGATTTTATCACGATGATTATTAGTTACGCATTTACTGCCAATTTCATTTTTGTTTTTTGAAAAATTGTAATCAACTTGGCTTCGCACTTAGTTGCATGGCACATTTATCTCTTCAAGCGACAACTACACCATTAATATTAATTCTTGTGACGTATAACACCGACTTGGTTTAAAGCTTATGGTTTCCATGTAATTACCGCTATCACGCATATTTGTATATAGCAGTCATTTCAGATACCCAATGTATCAAATGTTTTATATTTCACATTAGCATTTGTTGTACACCGGTCATTATCCATATTATAATTTAGTTGATTTTAAATCGTTAACTAAACTGACTAACCAGCTAAAGGAGAACGCCCCCATGCTTACAAAACGGCATCCCGGCACCCAGTGGACTGGCCTTGGCCTCTTACTTTTAAGTGCCGGCGTCATGACACTCACCGCTCAATCAGCACAAGCAACTACTTTTACAACCCCACTATCGCTAGCCAATTCAGTCACACAACCTCACCCAATGGCTTCACTGCCAGGAACGTCGACCTTGCTTGACCTAACGACACCGGCAACTAAGGAAGACCCCATCACGGGTCAATTTGGCACCAGTAATTGGTCACTACAAGACGGCACCCTGACAATTGGGCCCGGTGACTTTGCAAATAACGCCGTCAACAGTTCTCCCTGGAATGATTATCGAGCTTTGATTACCAAAATTGAAATCACGGGACCAGTGACCCTCAATACGACAGCTAACGCGCTGTTTGCGAACTTCCCCAAACTGACCCAAATTGACGGTCTTGAAAAGGTTGATACCAGTAAGACTACTGATATGTCAAGCCTCTTTGGGTATAACCCTAATTTAAAAAGTGTCCCTGGCATTGAATACTGGAACACAAGCAACGTTAAAAACATTTCCTATCTTTTTATGACGACCGGTTTAGCTGGCACCCTTGATCTCAGTCATTGGGATGTTAGCTCATTGAATAGGACAACGCTGGCATTTGCACGTACCGGAACATCCCAGTTTAAACGGCTCGACCTGTCCGGCTGGAATTTTAAAAGCCCTAATACCTCTTTAGCTTTATTTCTCCAAGAACTAGCGGACATTGATCTTGATACTTCTGACTGGAAAAATACCCACAATATTTCAGACATGCAATACATGTTCTACTATTCATGGGTGTCAAAAGTTGATATTTCTTCGTTTGATATGCGCCACTTGCCAACTTCCTCGAATGGCACACGGAAAATGTTGTCAAACAACGAGAACCTCAAAGAAATTAAACTCGGGCCAAATTCTAAGTTGACCGGAACCAATCTCACCCAAGTGCCTGATAACAATAAGTATACGGGCTACTGGCAAAACGTTGGCGACGGGACAGCCCGCCAACCTAAAGGCGATCTAGTGCTAACGACTAATCAACTGGTCGCCCGCTACGACGGGATTCAGACCCCCGCAACGGATACGTTCGTTTGGCAACGCCACGCTGGGGAACCGGTGACGGTGAACTACGTTGATCAGGCTGATCCTAGTCAAGTCATTCAGCCAACGGACACACTCACTGGTGCGATCGATGATCCGTTTACGGTTACCCCACCCACAATTGACGGTTACACTTATCGCGGCACGCAAGGTAACGGTTCATTAACCGGGACGTTTAGCACGACTGCGCAGGACATCACCTTACTGTACGCCAAACAGGCCCAGGTTACGGTAAACTACCTGGACGAAGCAGGCAACGTGATTGCGCCGGCTCAGAAAAAGACCGGTGACGTGGGAACCACGTACACGATTGATCAACTCGCCATTCCCGGGTATGACTATGTCGCGGGTGATCTTCAAGGAATCTTTACGGAAGCACCACAAACCGTGAACTTAACCTACCGCGCCATCCCAACCGAAGGCAGTATTACAGTTAATTATTTAGACGATGAAGGTCACACGATTGAAGCGCCAACCACCATGACGGGCAAAATTGGTAGCGCCTACACCATTACGCCACCGACAATCAGTGGTTACACGTATCAGTCGGGGCAATTATCCGGAACGTTTACCGCTACTAATCAATCAGTCACACTGATTTACCAAAGAAACGTCGTTCATGGCACTGTGACCGTCCGTTACGTTGATGAACAAGACCATGAGCTTGCGGAACCGACAACGCTGACTGGTCCCGTTAACAGTGAATACACTATCGAAAAAATAGCCATTCCAGGCCACACCTTTTTGACTGGTGAACTAACGGGGATCTTCACGGCGACCGATAAAGCGGTTACGCTGACCTATCGCAAAGAACCGCTCGCACAAGGGACGGTCACCGTCAATTACCAAGATACTGCGGGTAAATCACTTGCACCATCGCAAACGTTATCGGGAGACGTGGCTACTCCGTTTACCATTAGCCAGCTGACGATTGACGGCTACACCTACCAACACGCTGACGGTCCGTTAACCGGCGTATTTACAAAAACGCCTCAGACTGTGACCCTGATCTATCAAGCGACTCCTGAGCCACAAGGACAAGTTAACGTCAAATACCAGACATGCGACGGACAAACGCTGGCTGACGACACCCAACTCACCGGGACGATTGGTGAGTCGTACACCATTACGCCCCCGACCTTTACAAATTATCACTTTCAACATGCAAGTGATCAGCTAACGGGAACTTTTAGTGTAACGACGCCGACCATTACCCTAATTTACCAAAAGGATGCCGTTGCCAACGGACAAGTCACCGTTAATTATTTAGATTTGAATGGACAACCGATTGCGCCAAAAGCAACTTTAACGGGCGCAATTGACACGGCCTATACGACTACCGTTAAGCAAATTGCGGGTTACAAGTATATCAAAACTACCGGGGCCCCAACCGGGACGTTTACAGCTGAGGCGCAAACGGTCAACTATTACTATCAACAAGAAACGACCGATGTTGATCAGCGGCAACTGACCGGCCAAGACTTTACGATGATCGTCAATGGCCCCACCCCAACGGCCACCGATTTTAAAGCCAGCGCGCAGGATAAGAATGGACAATCATTGCCGGTTGAGGTGGATCTCACTCAAGCACAACTTGACCAAGTCGGCACTTACCCGGTCACATTGCGGACCAGTGATGGTCAAACGTTGATCGTTCACTTGCACGTCCGGGCGGCTCCCGACGGTGGTGACAACGGGGACGACGACAACGATGGCGGTCATGCTACTGAGCCACCAGTTCTTCCAACTGACCCAGCGGGTGAACCAGACCTAGTCAAGCCCGACCAACCAGGTATTTCTAAAACTGAAGTTCCAAAAACAATGAGCCCAATCCCCACGTCGCCAATTGAAACGGCAACGACGGAGCGAGTTCAGGCAAAAGCAACACAAGACGAAGTACTCCCCGCAACTAATGAGCAGCGAACTCGTTGGGTCGCAGTTACGGGTTTAATCGGATTGCTCGGACTAGGGCTGGCTTTATTTAAACGTTTCAAATCATAGGTCAATTAAATGACGCTTGCTCAAAAATTGGGTGTTGATGGCAATCCATCAACACCCAATTTTATAGTATCAAAACCCCTTTTATACCCATTTATTATAATTGCGAATAATGTACATTGGTCAATATTCATAATATACTATGGTTTAATTGTTAACCGCACTTACTAAACTAAAAGGAGTAAAAATCATGGTTACCAACCAACTACCCAGAACTCGTTGGAAAACACTCGGTCTCGTTGTTGTAAGTTTCAGTACAATGACAGCGTTTTCTCAATTATCAGTTCACGCATCCTCACCTGATCCATTCCCTTCATCTTCATTAACGCAATCAACCACACCAGTGACACCCCTGGCTGCTAAAAATTTGACGGCATTCGCCTTGACCACAACCACCAGTGAACCAATCACGGGGACGTTTGGTTCCAGCGCCTGGTCCTTGCAAGATGGTACCTTGACGATTGGCCCCGGTGACTTTGCGAATAACACGACCGATAAGTCGCCGTGGAAAGCTTACAGCGCCTCAATTACCAAGATTGAAATCACCGGACCAGTCACGTTTAACGCCGCAGCCGCGGGACTCTTTGCCGGCTTGGGTAACCTAACTCAAATCGACGGCCTCGACAATGTCGATACCAGTCGAACGACAAATCTTAACGATCTATTCTACGCAGACTCACAACTAACGGATCTGACCGGTGTCGAACACTGGGATACCAGTAAAGTTAGAACCATCGATCGAACCTTCTTCGCAACCGCACTAGTCGGGACCCTTGACCTCAGTCACTGGGACGTCGGTGCGTTAACTAGCGGATCCATGGCATTCGGACGTGCGGGTGACTTCGATGACAATTATCAGCGCTTATTTAAACTGTTAAATTTATCTGGCTGGAATTTTCAAGCACCCAAAGTTAGCCTAGCTAATTTTGGTTTCCAATTACAAGCGGAATCAATTGATACTTCTAACTGGCAAAACACCAGCCATATCACCAGTATGGAGAGCATGTTCACCCTGGCTGGTATCAACAATATTGATATCTCTTCTTTTGACATGCGCAATTTAAGCACTTCTTACGGTGGAACTTGGCGAATGTTTAACAGCGCCATGTTACTTAAAGAAATTAAACTGGGACCCTATTCCAAGCTCGCTGGCACCGGCCTGCGCTCGATTTCTGAAACCAATAAATATACGGGGTACTGGCAGAACATCGGCACGGGAACGGCCAGTCAGCCGAATGGTGATCAGGTTTTAACGACTGACCAATTAGTATCGATCTACGATGGAACCAACACCCCCGCGATCGACACCTTCGTTTGGCAACCTAAAGCTGCTGCACCGGTGACGGTCAACTATGTCGATTCGGCTGACCCAACCCACCCAATCAAGGCAGCCGACACGATTACGGGTGCAATCGATGATCCGTTCACCATAACACCACCTGACATTGATGGCTACACTTATCAGGGCACTCAAGATGACGTGCCACTTACGGGGACCATTAGTGGCACCGCACAGACCATTACGCTCAATTATGCCAAACAGGGGCAAGTGACCGTCAATTATCAAGATGAAGCGGGCACAACCATTGCGCCATCCACGACGATGACGGGTGACTTAGGAACCAGTTACGAGATCAAGCCAAAAACCATTGACGGCTACAATTACCTATCCGGTAACTTAACTGGCACGTTCAATAGTAGCGAACAGACCGTCACGTTGACTTATCGCCAGATTCCAACCGAGGGTAGTATTACCGTGAACTACCTCGATTCAGACGGTCACGCCCTCGCTAAGCCGACGACCATGACGGGCAAACTCGGTAACACCTATAATATCGAACCACTAACCATTGACGGCTATACTTTTGAATCGGGCCAACTGACCGGAACTTATACGACGACTAGTCAATCCGTCAATCTCATTTATCGCAAACAAGTTGCTCAAGGAACGGTCACCGTAAACTACGTCGATGACCAAGGCAAGCAATTGGCCGAACCCACGACGATGACCGGACCAATCGCAACTGATTACACGATTGAAAAGAAAACCATTGACGGCTATACCTTCCTTCAAGGTGACCTGACTGGACAATTTACGTCAACCGCTAAAACCGTTACCCTAACCTACAGAAAGGATGCCGTGGTTCGGGGGAAAGTCACCGTCAACTACTTGGATGATCAAGGTAAAACACTAGCTCCCGCGACCAGTTTAACTGGTGATGTCGACACACCATACGTTGTTAGCCAGCCAAATATTGCGGGTTACACGTATCACCATGCTGAGGGCACATTAAACGGTACTTTCACTAAGGACGACCAAGCCGTCACGTTGATTTATCACGCCACCGAGGAAAAGCAAGGGCAAGTCATCGTTAAGTATCAAACTACCGATGGTCAAACTCTGGCGCCAGATGCTGAGCTGACTGGAAGCATTGCGGCCACTTATACCATCACGCCACCGACGTTTAAAGATTACCAATACCAACACGCTAATGGCGATCTGACCGGACAATTTAGTGAAAAGCCAGCCACCGTCACACTAATGTACGCTAAGCAAGCCGCTAAACTAGGACAAGTGACCGTCAATTATTTGGATTTAGACGGGCACACCTTAGCACCTCAAGATACGCTGACCGGGCCATTAGATACGACGTACACCACCGCCGTTAAAGCAATTGCCGGCTACACTCACGTTAGAACAACGGGTGCCACTACCGGAACGTTCAACGAACAGGATCAGACCGTCAGTTATTTTTATCAGCAACAGGCCCCTGACAAGGACCAACGGAAGTTAACCGGGCAAGATTTTACGATGACCGTGGACGGTCCAGCGCCAACCGCCAGTGACTTCAAAGCCGTGGCTCAGGATAAAAATGGTAAAACTTTGAATGTGAGCGTCGATCTTAGCCAAGCTAATCGTCATAAAGTCGGGACCTATCCCGTTACTTTGAGTACTAGCGACGGACAAACGTTAATCGTTCACTTGCACGTGCAAGCGGTTCCCGATAGTGGTGCTAATGGCGATGGCAATGGAAACACGACCGAGCCGCCAGTCCTCCCCACTGATCCAGCTGGTGAGCCGGACCTGGTTAAACCTGACCAACCGAAACCAGGTCAACCATCTAAGGAGCCAGCGACTACCAAGCCCCTACCAACGTCACCAATTAAAACGGTGACAACGGAAAAGATTCACACAAAACCAACACAGGATAAAGCACTTCCCGCAACTAACGAGCAACGGACTCGTTGGATCGCAGTTACTGGCATACTAGGTTTGCTTGGATTAGGACTCACCTTATTAAAACGATTTAAGTAGTAATCAGCAACAAAGCGACTCACCGACAACTATCATCCGTCGGTGAGTCGTTTTTTTAATCTCTAAACTGATTATTTTAAGCTTCAACAACCTAATCCGGTCAATCCAACCTGCTTTATTATTGAAACGGTTTCCTCGATAAACTTAGAAGTCGAACTGGATTCACAGTATGACACACCAACGTCTAAAGAGAATTGGTCGATTGGTAACTTCAGCCCGTTAATGTCCCCAATTTTGGGAAGATTCTCAATAATCTGTTTCATCGTAATCGTATACCCACCCCCACTTGCAGCAAGTAAAGTCGCTAACATCGTATTTTGAACTTCCACGACGTTTCTAACCCGCACACCATTATCCTTTAAAAAGTGATCAATCATTTCTTGAAACCGTGATTCTTGTGAAATGGTTATGAAGGGCGCGCCATTCAAAATTTTAATGTCATCACTTACACTATCTCGGTATAAATGCCCCCGCTTAAACAGTTTAGAATACTCCGGAATCACTAAATAAAGCGGAATCCGTCCCAAACTTGAACTATTAATTTTTTCATTGTAAATAACCTTTCCAATAAAAATATCAATTTTTCCAGATGGTAAGTCGCGTTCAGCAATACTAGTCGTTTCTTCAACAATCTTGATGTGTAACGCCGGAAAACGCCGTTGAATTTTAAACAATAACCGTGGCATCCAAAAATTAGCAAATCCGGGGTACACAGCGATGGTCAATGAACCACCCTGATGCTCCGAAAGTTGTTGCATTTCTGATTGCATTTTCCGATCAATTAAAACTTCCTCCTGCAAATATGCTAAGACCCGTGTCCCGGCATACGTCAGACTTATTGGCGTTAAGTTTCGATTAACAAGTTTCATCCCAAAGTCGGCTTCGGTTTCCGTTAGTAGGCGGCTAATATAGGGCTGACTGACATAGCACGCCTTCGAAACTTGCGTAATCGTTGAATACTTCGTAACGCCTTCCAAAATGTCTTTTAATTTATCATTCATCACACTCAATATTAGGCCCCTTTCTATAACTAATCAGTTATAGTCATATGCCGATAAGTACTTTTACTTTAACAGAAAACGGTTTCATAATGAAGGAGAACTAATTAGGAACGCTTAATTTAACAAGACTTGTTAATAATAACACAAAGGTTGGTGAAGTAATGAAACTCATTGGTATAACAGGAACTAACGCTGACTATTCATTCAATCGCTTCCTACTAAAATACATGAAAAGTATTTTTAGTGACCGGGCAAAAGTCGATCTCATTGAAATCAATCAATTACCGCTTTTTAATGAAAATAATTGTCATAACGTCCCGGCATCCGTCAAAGAAATCTCGCAACGAATCGACGATGCTGACGGTGTCATTATCGCAACTCCGGAATACGATCACGCCATTCCAGCTGCCTTAAAAAGCATGATTGAATGGCTGTCGTGTACTAGTCATCCCTTTAAAGACAAACCCGTCATGGTCGTCGGGGCATCTTACGGTAGTCAAGGAACCTCGCGTGCCCAAATCAATTTAAAACAGATTTTGGACTCCCCCGGCGTCAACGCCCTAGTACTTCCAGGTAATGAATTTTTATTAGGAAACTGTCGGGATGAATTTGATGCCAATCACAAGTTAAAGAATAAACAAACTATCGCATTCTTAACGGAATGTTTCGATAACTATCTAGATTTCATTCATAAAATGGTCCCAGATTTAACTGAGGAGGAAACCGATATGAACTATGTTGATAAAATTGCTTGGAGTACCACCTATGACACGCTGGTACTCGGATTTGGTGGTGCTGGCGCTACTGCAGCCCGCCATGCCGCGGACAGTGGTGCCAAAGTATTGTTAGTTGATGCTGCACCCGCTGGCCACGAAGGCGGTAACACCCGCTACGCTGCTCAAATTTTAGCTTCTGGAGATGACGTTCCCGGATTAAAAGCCTACTACAAGGCCATGACCGCACCATTTGATCTCGATGAAAAGATGATTGATATTTTCGTTAAAAAAATGGTTGATTTTCCTAACTATCTCCAAAATTATTTAGACGTTAAACCGTATAGTTTCAAGCACAGCGGTGGTCAATTATCCGCATTTGCCAAAAGTGTTATCTCAGAATTTCCAGAACTTGCAGGCGCGGATTCAACGGACGCTTTGACCGTGCATAACGGAATCTTTGATGCGGCACTTTGGAAGATTATTCGTCAAAAGGTACTTGACCGTTCTGATTCAATTGATGTTTGGTTGAACTCCCGAGCAATGCATTTAATTCAAGATCCAATCAGTAAAGTCATTTTGGGTGCACAAATCGATCGTAATGGGAAAACTTACAATATTCGTGCAAAAAACGGGGTCGTTTTAACCGTTGGTGGCTTTGAAAACAATAAAGAGCAAATTCAAGATTACCTTGGCGAAACAAAATTATCACCACTAGGTACCCTTTACAACCGTGGCGATGGCATTCGAATGGCAGCCGAAGTCGGTGCTAAATTATGGCATATGCATAATTACGAAGCGGTTGGCTTCCTTCATGGACTCGCCTTTAAGGTTCCAGACGGAAAGCGTGCGCGCTTGATTCTCGACTACTGGCCAGATCTATATACCGGAAGCATTTTAACCATTGCGGACGATGCGACCCGTTACTTCAAAGAAGACGAAGAATGCCGTCACGGCCATATTTGGGACCACGGAACTTGGCGCGTTCCCCGTGCAAACCAACATCCATACTTGATTTTTGATCAGGCTCAGTTAGAACAAATTAAGGCCAATAAAAACATCCCTTACTCTGATTTCTTGGATACACTAGTCAAAGCCGATAGCATCAAGCAGTTAGCACAAAAGCTCGGTGTTGATTCGGACAACTTGGTCAATACTGTCACTAACTTCAACTTATTCGCTGAACAAGGAAAAGATTATGAATACCACCGTGCACCGGCATCCATGCGTAAATTTGATAACGGCCCCTTCTATGCAGCTGCGTTAACCCATACGATGCTCAACACGCAAGGTGGGCCAAAACGAAATGCGAATGCAGAAATCATTGGCTTAAATGGTGAACCCGTGCCCCATCTTTACGGTGCTGGTGAATTAGGTGGGATCAACACTAACCTGTATCAAGGTGGGAATAACTTAGCAGAATGCCTCATCTTTGGTAAAATTGCTGGTGAAAATGCAGCCAAACCTAAGGATGATACTACTACCTCAAATAATCATGCCGAACCAAGTGAAGTCGGTAATGTTGCGCCACAAAACGACCTTGCACAAACCAACCTCGATGACATCGACTTGGAATCGAATCAATATTTAGGGGTTAGCGACCAAGGGATTGGCGGTCGCGTTGTTGTTCGGGTCACCTACGATGATAGTAAGATCAAAGATGTCGAGGTTATCGAACAAAACGAAAGTGAAGACTTTGGGTTAAAAGCGGTTGAGGAACTGCCTAAAAATATGGTGGCTAATAACACCTACGATGTCGACGGTATTTCAGGGGCCTCCGCCTCAAGTCGAGCACTGAAGAGTGCTGTTAAAAATGCACTTGCTAAAGTCAGTGAATAATTATACTTTTGAACCGCTTAAATGTAGATGAGATTTAAATCAGATTGTCACACCTTTCCAGCAAATTTAATTTTTAGGACTTAAAAAACAAGCAAAGCCGTAACCACGCAGTCAATCGATTGCAGGTTGCGACTTTGCTTGTTTTTTCTCAACTTTAATTAATCCTTTTCCCCTAGCAAATCACACTCACGAAGCTTAATGAGGCTTACCCACGTTTAAATTGTCTGGTAAACACGCGTCCATTCAACTTGCAAGTCACTATCTAGCTTGTCAATATGCTTACCTTTTGAGACAGTGCTACGTAGTACCTGAAACGATCTGAACGACATATCTACGATTCCGACAAAATTAATACGCAATAAAGCTTGGACATTGGCCCCATTTTGAATAATACTGTCTGCTATGTCAACTGTTTCAAAAGTTGCAGTTGCAGTCAATATTAATTTCTGTAAATCCATTTTATTTGCGATGGGTATACTTTCTTTCCAAGTCTTTCCATAGTAAAAATGATTCTTATAAACCCAATATAAACGTACCAGTGTTTCCATTATGAGAACGGGTATCGCTTGGGCAGTAAACGCCCGACAATCCAAGCCTTGTTTATAGAGCCATTCAAAAACCTCCGCAAAACTTTTATTGTCACCCTTAATATTTACACTACCAAAATTCAATTTTTGTGTCAGTTCATAGAAAGGTGCGGGTAGCCCTGCACCACGCCCTTTGCTACCACTTGCACCTGAAACATCTGAACAAATATGACCAAACCAATTTTGCGCCGCTGCAATTACTTTTGTTGGACCTGTTTGGCTAGTCACGGCTTTCGACTCTGCAGAGTCTGTTACGACGCGAACCAGCTGTCCACCACTCAGAAAAGTACTCTTCCCATCCATTTGATCCAAAATACCAGAAATTAGCCCCAAAGGACCAGGATCATGAGCCATTGATAATAAATGATGGTTAGCTGGGTTCATATTTTTAACGACGCCCTCAATTACTTTGCCATTATTCGAGGCATCATATGACACTTTATGGTGCTTTTCCAACCACCGGATTGCTTGACTTGGAGAATCCATTTTTTTACCAGATTCAAACGAAGCATATTTTTTAACAAATGTTTGATAAACGTTATCGACACCTTTGCTCAGTCGGCCTTGTTCATCAACTGTTTTTGGATTATTGCCATCAGTTACTGACCCTACTAAGAAGGCATCCATTAAGCCACCGATAATGCCAACAACACCAGCAAACGCATAGTCCCATTTATCCAGTCTCGTCTGCTCATATTTTTCACTCAATCTCGTGCTTAATTGATTGATTTCAACTTCACTCAGTCCAGATAAGTATGGGTTGCTTAGGTCTAAATTGCATTTTTCGGCGTATTCTTCGCTTTGCTCAATCAAAGAATCAAAATCATGACTCGTTTGCATGTACGTTAATGGTTCCAAATCAACTTTTTCGTTAAGCACCGGAATCTCTTCATCATAATCCTCAAGATCGTCAAGATTTAAATCATCAAGATCTATATCATCTAATGAATCCAATAAATCATCCAAACGTTCAGCTTGATTATCATTTTTTTCTGATAATTCATCAACCATCGACGTCAATTCTTGTGTCCGATGAAGTGCCTTTTCAGCTTCATCCTGGTTTACTGACAATACTTCTGCTGTTTTATTCAGGTTGCTGTTCAGATTCGTCATCTTGTTGTTCTGATTTGTCATCCGTATACCTCTTAATAAATGAATTTGCCATTCCTTTAACTTTCTTACCGGCAACCTTAGTATTGGCCATTGTAGCTGCTTTAGTATATTCAATACTATTTAAACGATTTAACAACATGCTCAGACTACGTACTGATAAGTTAGCTTGTAAATTATCCTCATCGTCATAAAGTCCTAAAATCTGAGTTTCAATTTCGTTACCAAACGTATGTGACTGTACCAAATCATGTAATTTTTCACGGTCAATTTGTACTGGTATTTCTGAAATGAGTTGTTCACGGTTAGCCGAAATACGCTCTTGATCCATTTTTGTTCCTACTTTTGAACGATTTCTAACACTAGCAATCCAACGTTCTGCTCTTTCCAGCTTAACTTCATTACTTTCATTCTTACTCATTTCATCAGCAATCTTATCGGTCATATAATTAATATCTTTCATAATGATTTGTTGAGAATTAGATAGCTTAATAACTTTTGCCTGCAAAAGTTCATTTCGATAGGCATATTTCGACTTTTGTGAATTTGTTAAGTATTCAACACCCTTGTACGCCGCTACACTAGCAGCACCAATTCCTACCACGGCGAGCCCTAAGCCCCCCGTACTCATCGTCATAAATGCCAGGGTTCCAAGACCTGCTTCACCAAATGCACCTACACTCGCACCGGTTACTGCTAACGCCAAAAGTGACGCTCCGACAGAAGCACCAGAGGCCGCTAGCTTTTTAGTTAGTTCCTTGACCTCATTGTCAGTTAACTTTTCATTTAATTGTCGCCTAGTTAACTGCTGGTTACGGGCAAAAAACTTGGCTTGATCTGAACTTACATTCGTTACTTGCAAGACAGTTGCCAATTTAGGCTCCTCTTCCCAGCCAGCTAAATCATCATCACTAAATGTCGATAAAATATCATTGACTAAAGATTGAAAAATTGTGGGCTGACTACCTTCCGGAATAAATGTTTTCAAAGCCTCTACCTGAGATGCAAGCGTTTCATGTTCTGATTCCATTCTATATACTCTTAACCGCTGGTCCATTTCGCTAGATACATTTAATTGACTCTGTAACATTGTGTAATTGCGTAACTCATGGTCGCCAAAGTTATTTTCTGGGCCAACTAAATAAAGATAAATTATCTTTAAGTACTGAAATACAGCATCCTCCCCTAAATCCGTCAAAGTCTGACCGTGATCCGTTTCTTTAATGTTTTCACTATCAGCATTTTCATTAAAATCATTTAAAACTTTATCAACACACGCTAGTACGTCACCATCAGTCTTTGTACTCGTTGATAAGTAGTGTGTTTCAGCTTCCTCATTATCATCTTGATATTTCCATTCAAGCCGATATTCTTTAACTTCTTTTCCTTTATCATTTGTCGACGTATTAATCACATAATCAATACTTTGTAGACGCGCTAAATCAATTTTGCCACTAGGGTCACCAAATGAGCCTCGAATCATGCACCATTTTCCTGTAAACACCGCGCCTTCTTTACCACTACCAAATATTGTCGAATCTAAAACCGCAGTAATTAAATTTTGATTGATTCCCGCGCCAATTACTTTAGCTGCGTTGGTCAACTGCTTCTTCTTTTTGCCTTGCAACTGTTCTGAGTCATATGCTTTTATCCCGGCTAACTCAAACTCATTTTGTAATGAGCTCACTTTTTGTGTCAAAAATTGTTCTGATTTCATGCAAACACCTTCTATATTTATATATAAATAATTATACTATAATAACGCTTACATAATTCCTTAATTACTCACTTTTCTCCTCACTAGAGACATACAAAAAGACTGGGCTACTAAGACTAACCCAGTCTTCCAATACTTTATACTATTCACATATATTTAATTCACATTCGACGTATTAATCACCGGCTGTGACCCACGTTCCGACACAATCGTGACCATCAAATTATTAATTAACTGGATCTTTTTTTCATCTGATAATGTCATACCAGTATCCTCTTCTAACCGCTGAATCGTCTCTTCAGTAATCGATACGGCCCCTTCAACAATTACCTTCCGCGCAGATAAGATAGCGGATGACTGTTGCCGTTGCAGCATCGCACTCGCAATTTCCGTCGCGTATGCCAAGTGGGTCAAGCGCGTTTCCACGATTTCCACCCCGGCCACGTTCAACCGTTCCTGTAACTCTTCCGTTAAACGGTCCGAAACTTCCGTTGGATTACTCCGTAGCGTGATCTTTTCCTTATCGTCAAACGTATCGTAAGGATACTCAGATGCCACGTGCCGAATTGCGGATTCACTCTGAATTTCCACAAATTGTTCGTAGTCATCCACCGCAAACAGCGCCATGCTCGTATCGACCACTTTAAACACGATCACCGCCGCAATTTCGACCGGGTTTCCGCGTAAATCGTTCACCTTCAAAATGGCACTATTAAAGTTACGCACCCGTAGTGAAATTGCAAATTTACTAGTTAGTGGCACGGTCATAAATAGCCCCGAATCACGAATCGTCCCAATGTATTTTCCAAAGAACGTTAATACCCGCGCTTCATTTGGACCCACGATGGTCAGCGAACTTGCCCCGAACGCCGCAATAATGATCAGCAACGCCCCTAAAAATACGTTAAAGATCTGATCCCCAGTTGCGCCCAGCCAAACGAGCCATCCCCCGGCCAGTACGAATAAGACTGCTAGGACCAATCCAATGTACCCATTAATATGAAAAACTTGTTTTTCTTTCAATGATGGTCACCCCTTCAATGCCTCTTATTATAGCATGCGTACCCGCTTAGGTTCGACTCTACAACGATGCAAAAGACGTCCCACTTGATTAGTGAAACGTCTTTTACATCATCATCTAATTTTTAAACCGCCTGGTCGACCGGATTTAACACCCCGGCTGAAACGGCTGCTAGCATTGCCTTCGCCGCCATCAAGTGGAACTTCGCCCCGTAAATCAGTCCGGCATCGTTGCAACTGTAGTTGGACTGGTGTAAGACGCCGGTCCCACCCGACCCAAGGAAACCGTAAAATCCGGGGACTCGTTCTTGATACAACGCAAAGTCATCGTCCGCATTGCAAGGATGCGCTGGTACGATGGTCACGGTGTCGGCCAACGCTTTCGCCAACACGTCCGTCAACGTTTCATCGTTATTGACACAGCTTGGACCACGGTCCCATTTGATTTCCGTCGTCTGACCATTCATCTTGGTCACACCCTCAACAATGTCGTAGAACCGTTCCTTGGCTAATTGACGGTTAGCCGCGCTGAACGTCCGGATAGTCCCCTTAAACTCCGCTGAATCGGGAATCACGTTAAACGTTGTCCCGGCTTGAACTGCCGCTAATGTCAACACCAACGGCGCATCCGGCGCAATGTTACGACTGCGAATCGTCTGCAACGCCGTGATCAATTCTCCCAGCGTGACGATGGGATCATGACTCGCTTCCGGCATCGCCGCGTGAGAACCGTGGCCCTTAATGGTGACGTCAAAGTTATCATTACTAGCCATCATTGGACCGGTCTTCAGCGCAAGTGTACCTACCGGGATATCTGGTTGGTTATGAAACCCCGCAATAGCTTGAACACCGTTTAACACGCCATTTTTAATCATGAGCTTCGCCCCGACGTATCCTTCTTCACCCGGTTGAAAAATCAAGCGAACGGTTCCGTTTAATTCGGCTTCATGTGCCTTTAGTAGCCGTGCGCCACCTAGTAACGCCGCGGTATGAAAATCGTGCCCACAAGCGTGCATATGGCCCTTTACCGTGGAAGCAAATGGCAACGCGGATTTTTCCAAAACGGGTAAACCGTCAATATCCGCCCGTAACGCGACGGTTGGTTCGCCATGGCCGATCTCAGCCACCACCCCGGTCGCCCCGGGATAGGGTAAAACGCGAACGCCTAAATCCGTCAACGTTTTCTTAATCAACGCGGTTGTTTTCACCTCGTGTAGTGCGAGTTCTGGATATGAGTGAATCTGATGACGTAACCCCGTCATCCAAGTCGTTAAATCAGTTGTTGTCATAAAAATGCCCCCTACAAAATCTTCAAGAATACCGATGCAATAATAACCGACGCGACTGACACGGTCGCAAACCCACCAACTAACATCTTTGGTAGCATATTATCGAGTAAATATTTCTTCTCTTTGTCAGTGGAACCCATGATGCTAACAACTTCGTGGGTCACAATGTAATCGGCTGGAAAACCGAACAACGCGGTCAGCGCGCTGGCAAAAGCCATTTCGCGACTGAACCCTAACGGCTTTGCTAATACAGCGGAAGCTAAGAACATGCCGAGAACACCTAAGATGATCAAGGTCACGATTGGGACTAAGATTCCTGACAACATGCTAACTTTAACGATGCTTAAGTTTGAGAAGATGTAGGCTAGTAAGCCGTACATTAACCAGTGGAACACGCCCGCCTTTTCAAGAACGGAATCTTCTAGGAAGCCAAATTGATGAGCAATAACACCGAAGACCAAGCAGACGATAAATGCGTTAATCGTGCCGTGTAATAAACTAGCGACCCATTCTGCCAATGCCGTGACGATGGCGACCTTAAATAACATAAAGGCTGGTGTATCGTAGGCATCGGAAATTTGCCAGCGCCGTAGCTTAAACCGAGAAAATGCTTTGCTTGGTGCAATTGCTGTTTCGTTGTCCCGCGCACTGTCCGTCACTTGGGCGGTCGTGTTGTTAGTCGCCCGGGCAACTTTGGCATCGTCAACGGCGACGACGGGTGCTGGATTAGCGTGATATTTCACGAGGAGGCGTTTGCTTTCACGCTTTAGCATCCATGACGTCAATGGGTAACCGAGCATACTATGTACAACGAACATTGCAACCGGATAGGCAACTAAAGCGGTAATGCCTTGGGCTTTTAACCCGGAAGTCATTAAGAAAGCAGCAACCAAGCCACCAGTCAAAGGTGGCACACTTGCGACAACGGTATGCCAACTAAATAGTAGGCTCCCAACACCCATGGCAAGGACCACGGTCCCAACTACACCGGCTAAGGCGATGGTCACGGCGCGCCATTGTTTAAGTAATAGCTTCAAGTCCATAAGGGTCCCCATGTGGACTAGCAAAACTGCTTGCGTAATTGCAATGAACTGAGTCCCAAAGGAAGCTTGGGGAACCACGTTTTTCGGTACGATCGTCCAGAATCCAATCAAAAATAGCACAGCCGTAATGAAAACTGACGGGATGAAGGCCCGAGAACGGGTTGAAACCCATTCACCTACCATGATAAAACCCATAACAGTCATTAGCGCAATAATTGCAGCCATAAGCATCACACTCCATTAAATTATTTATAATTAGTTGGTCATTCATTTTTCTAATTATATTTTAATCATAATCTAACAGATTGCTAACTTAATTACGACCCTTTTAGCTAATATCCGACTAAAGCCATTTTTAAAGCGGTTTCATCTTTAATTACAATTCCTTTTTCCACCCTTTCATTAAGAATCCAAATCAAAAATTGGACAAACTATCCTGACATTTTAAATTTAGAATCAATTTCAAATTACAGGTAACAAAAAACGGCTAACTGAAAATTCAGTTAGTCGTTCTTTGCGTTCAAATCAAGGCTTACGCCACTAATTCAAACTGATTACATTGTGATTTAGCCGCGACGACGTTCTGGGATACGTGCAGCTTTACCATGTAAGTCACGTAAGTAGTACAACTTAGCACGACGTACACGACCTTGGCGTACAACGTCAATGGCAGCAACCCGTGGTGTGTGTAATGGGAAAGTCCGTTCAACACCGACACCGTTACTGATCTTACGAACAGTATAAGTTTCGCTGATTCCTGAACCGTGACGCTTGATTACGACACCTTCGAATAATTGGATCCGTTCACGAGTTCCTTCAACAACACGGGCGTGAATACGAACCGTATCACCGGCACGGAAATCAGGGATATCTGTCCGGAGTTGGTCATTGGTGATCTTTTCGATCAATTTGTTTTGACGCATAATTTGTATCTTCCTTTCGCCGACATTCGTGACAACCTGGTCAGCGGAACATCGTTAATGGGCATAATAGCCAATAAATAGAATAACATATTCATTCTAAAGAATGCAAGCTAAATTTAGTGATCCAGCTCGTCAGCCTGGATGTCCGCCAGCATTTGGCGGGCTTTTCCAGACAGTTTCAAATCTTTTAACATATCGGGCCGACGCTCATAAGTCCGCTTGAGGGCCTGCGCTAACCGCCAGTCATCAATTTTGCCGTGATCCCCACTGAGCAGGATATCTGGCACGGGCATCCCCCGAAAATCAGCCGGCCGCGTGTATTGGGGGTATTCTAACAGGCCGCTAGAAAACGAATCACCGGGTGCAGATTCGGCGTTACCCAAAACACCAGGAATCAGCCGCACGGTTGCGTCAATCATCACCATGGCGCCTAATTCACCGCCAGTTAAGACGTAGTCGCCAAGTGAGACCTCATCCGTCACAAGTGACCGAATACGTTCGTCATAGCCCTCATAGTGGCCACAGATGAACGTGAGGTGGTCTTCTTTTGCGAAGTCCTCCGCCACGTGCTGGTTAAACTGCACACCCGCAGGATCCAACAAGATGACCCGCCCCTTGGACGGATGCTTCTTTTGAACGTCATCTAAGGCGTCAAAGATGGGCTGGGGCTGGAGCAACATCCCGGCTCCGCCACCATACGGATAGTCATCGACGTGGTTGTGCTTGTCCGTCGTGTAATCCCGAAAGTTCGTGACATCCACGTTAATGACGTCGTTTTCGATGGCGTTACCAATCATTGACTCGTGCAACGGCCCTTCAAACATTCCTGGAAACAGGCTTAAAATATCGATTTGCATTAGTCGATCAGCCCTTCCATTAGTTCAACCGTGACCACACCGGCGTCTAAATCAACCTTTTTAATCACTTGTGGAATTTTTGGCAAGAGGACGTCGTCTTGACCATGGTCACGTTGAACGACCCAAACGTCGTTGGCACCCGGTGCTAAAATTTCTTTGATCTTACCCAGAGTTTCACCGTCCGTCGTCACAACGGACAAGCCGATGATTTGATGATAGTAATATTCGCCAGCTGGTAACTTGTGTAATTCTTCAGCTTTTACCATGATGGTCCAGCCTTTGTACTGCTCAACATCATTAATGTTACCGAGCCCTTTAAATGTCAGGAAAAAGAGCCCTTTTTGTTGACGTGACGTGGCAATCGTTACCGTGACACCGTTCATGGTCTTGTCTGGTGATTTAAACAGAGTCACTTGTTGCCCCACTTTAAACCGTTTTTTAGGAAAATCAGTAATCACAACAACCTTCACTTCACCACGAATACCGTGCGTGTTGACTAACGTCCCAATCCGATAATAATCCATCTAGTAGCCTCCTTAAATCGTTCTATTTTTAATCTCATTATATTATTTTAAACTACTACAAATTAGTCCCTTGTAGCCTGTCTTTGCAATCACTGACAAGCCCCAACCATCCTTATGTTAATAAAGTTGCCTGCAGCGAAGTCGATTAGGACTGGTGTGCTGTGTCGGCAAGATTAGCTGAAAGTTTTTCGCAGCTAATCCGGGGCTATTCAAAGACGTGGTTTATCGGCTTTGAATCGAGGCTCCAGACCGCACTATGGCTGGAACCGTCCCCCAGTCCTAATCGACGAAGCGACCACTATTAAACCCTTTAGATAAGTAATAAAAAAGCTCTTAAACAAAACATCGCTGCTTGCTCAAGAGTTTTTTTGTTGTCCGTCTTCGATCGTAAGCCGGACACGTTTAGGTCCTGAAACGCGGACACTATACACAATCGTCCGAATTGCAGAAGCAACCCGTCCCTGGCGACCAATCACCCGTCCAATATCTTCGGGGTTAACCGTTAAGTTATATTCAAGGTACCGTTGGGTTTCCTTAAAAGTAACTTGGATATCATCAGGATGTTGGACCAAAGGCGTGACAACCGTGGTGATTAAAGCTTTAATATCTGCCATGATCTATTACCGCTTTATTATTTAGTGTACTTTGCTTCGTGGTACTTCTTCATGATACCGGCTTTAGATAAAATATTCTTAACCGTATCTGAAGGTTGCGCACCGTTGTTCAACCAACCGAGGATATCTTCCTCTTCAAGCTTAACTTGGGCTGGTTCAGTAAGTGGGTTGTATGTGCCGACTTGGGCGATAAAACGACCATCACGTGGTGACCGTGAGTCTGCTACGACAATCCGGTAAAATGGATTTTTCTTTGAACCCATCCGCTTTAGACGAATCTTGACTGACATTTAAACACCTCCCGAATTCTTTAACAGGTAATAATATACCAGTAAATCAATAGCTTGTAAAGGACTTTTTCTTGACAGGCTAAAAAATCTTTTAAACTAGCGTTTCCGACGACGCATTGCCTTCGCTAAACGCTTTTGTTTTGTCTTCTTAGTTTGCCGCACCATGCGCTTCATGGCCATTTGCTGCATCTTACCACCGATACCGCCGCCATTGCCGCCCATCAGGCCTTCCATGCCGGCAAAGTTACCCTTCGACATTTGGTTCATCATCTTTTTGGTTTGGTTAAATTGTTTGATCATCCGATTAACTTCGTGGATTGGACGCCCAGAACCAGCTGCGATTCGCCGGCGCCGTGAAGGATTCAATAAATCGGGATCCGTTTTTTCTTTTTCAGTCATTGAATAAACAATGGCCCGCACGTGTGCGATGTCTTTAGGATCCATGTTGACGTTCTTCATGGCCGGATTGTTAGCCATTCCGGGGATCATTTTCATGATATCTTCCATGCTCCCCATCTTGTCAACTTGGTCTAATTGCGCAAGAAAATCGTTAAAGTCGAAGCTGTTTTCCTGAATCTTGCGGTTCATTTCTTCGGCTTCTTTTTCATCATACTGTTTTTGCGCCTTTTCAATCAGCGTCAGCATGTCACCCATACCAAGAATTCGATCCGCCATCCGATCTGGATGGAAGACGTCAAGGTCGGTCATCTTTTCACCTTGACCAACGAACTTGATCGGTTTGCCAGTCACGGCCCGAATAGAAAGCGCGGCCCCACCACGGGTATCCCCGTCTAACTTGGTCAAAACAACCCCGGTCACGTCTAACTTATCGTTAAACCCTTCGGCCGTGTTAACGGCATTTTGCCCAGTCATGGCATCGATTACTAACAGAATTTCGTCAGGATGGACTAAATCCTTGATGTTAGCCAATTCATTCATTAACTGTTCGTCAATTTGTAAACGACCAGCCGTATCAATGAAGACGTAGTCATTATGGTTTTCTTTTGCGTGGGCCATCCCTTGACGCACGATTTCAACCGGATCAACGTCCGTTCCCATTTCAAAGACCGGTACGCCAATTTGATCCCCAACTTGTTGTAATTGTTGGATCGCAGCGGGACGGTAAACGTCGGCCGCAATCATTAATGGCCGCGCGTTTTCTTCATTTTTAAGCTTGAGGGCTAACTTCCCAACGGTCGTCGTTTTCCCGGCCCCTTGAAGCCCGGCCATCATAATAACGGTTGGAATCTTGGCCGATTTGTTCAATGGTACGGCCGTTTCACCCATCGTCTTCGTTAATTCTTCATTAACGATCTTAACGATTTGTTGCGCTGGATTTAAACCTTCCAGCACTTTTGCCCCGAGGGCGCGGTCGCGGACCGTCTTAACAAAGTCCTTAACGACTGAAAAGTTAACGTCGGCTTCCAACAACGCGAGGCGAATTTCGCGCATCGTTTGCCGTAAGTCGCTTTCTGAGACCTTCCCCTTACGTCGGAGATTGGTCATTGCTTTTTGTAAACGTTCTGTTAGGCCTTCAAATGCCATCAGTGTCACCTAACCTTTATATTATTCTGAGTCAGCTTCTAAGCTAACTAGTTGTTGAATCATCTTAATTAACGTTGCATCACCGTGGTAATGCGCTTTGATATAGTCAGAAATAGCGTCGACTTCGTGGTTACGTTCCACAAAATCATGGTACAAGCTAAGTTTGGCTTCATAACCTTCTAAAATCTTTTCGGTCCGTTTGATATTATCATAGACCGCTTGGCGTGAGACCGAAAACTCGGCCGCAATTTCACCTAAGGAATAGTCATCGCCGTAGTACAGTTGAATATATTCTTTTTGTTTAGTCGTTAATAACGGTTCATAAAACTCAAATAGCGAGTTAATCCGATAATTTTTTTCAATTTCCATGCGGTGACTCCTCGCGCGATATTCTCAGACTACATACTAGTTAAGATTACCGATTTTAGTAGGATTCGTCAACTCTCAGCCGCCATTTTCATATAAAAAATGAAAGGGCGCTCATTTGTACCTAGTTTTAGTTTCGCTAATCTCCAGACACCTAGACTAGAGGTTGCATAGGACATTTGGAATTAAGTCCCGTTGTATCAAGATCTGAGCTAATAAAAATTAGTTGCTTGTCAGTTATTCCAGTGATAACAATCGTAAAATTTCTTTTAGCGAAGTTGGGTAGCTTTGGGTGCTGTGTCGGCAAGATTGGCAGGACTTTTTCCTGCTAATCTTGCGGGGCAGTTCAAAGACGCGGGTTATCGGCTTTGAATTGAGGCCTCAGACCGCAGTGTGGCTGGGGCCGTCCCCCATAGCAACCCAAGGCTACCCAACGTAGCGGCTAAGTTAGACTTTACCCAAACACAAAAGATGGTCCTTAAGAGCGAGTCCTAAGCACCATCTTGATTATTCATTTAGGCTGTAATGACATCTTTAAATAGCCCGTAGACAAAGTCATTGGCGTTAAATGGCCGTAAATCAGTTACTTTTTCACCTAGACCAACATACTTCACGGCGAGGTGTAGTTCGTTTCGAATCGCCAACACGATCCCACCACGAGCCGTCCCGTCGAGTTTCGTCAAAACGATGCCACTCACGTTCGTGGACTGCTTGAACAGTTTCGCTTGATTCAACGCATTTTGTCCAGTCGTAGCATCCAGCACTAGTAAGACTTCGTGCGGTGCATCTGGGATTTCACGCGTGATGACCCGCTTGATTTTTTCCAACTCGTTCATCAAGTTGACCTTGTTTTGCAACCGACCAGCGGTATCAACGAAGAGCACGTCGTAGTCTTCGGCCTTAGCTTTCTTGACCGCGTCAAAGCAAACGGAGGCTGGATCACTCTTTTCAGGGCCAGCAACAACGTCAACGCCGTCCCGTTCGCCCCAAACTTGCAGTTGTTGAATGGCACCCGCCCGGAACGTGTCACAGGCAGCCAGTAGGACTTTTTTGCCCTGCTGTTTATACATGTTTGCCATTTTACCGATGGTCGTCGTCTTACCGGCCCCGTTGACCCCAACAAACAGGATCACGGTTGGGCCGCTTTTCGCCATGTGAATCGAATTATCTTCGCCTTTACCGGCTTCACCGTACATATCGACTAACTTTTCAACGATAACGCTAGAAATTTCTTTCTTGCTCTTAACGTTTTGAAGCTTTACTTCGTCACGTAACTCGTCGCTGATCCGCATTGCCGTTTCATAACCCACATCGGATTCAATCAACGTGTCTTCCAGGTCGTCAAAGAAGCTTTCATCAACGTGCCGGAAGTTGGCCAAAAAGGCGTTGATGCGATCCCCAAAGGTCTTCCGCGACTTCTTCAAGCCTTCATCGTAACGCTGCGCTTCAGTTGGTTCCGCTTCGCTTTCAGCTGATACCTCAGATTCAGCCACAGCCGCACTGGTTGCTGCCGAGACTGCTTCTGGCACGTCACTCGACTCGTCTACAGTGGCCGCTTCTTCGCTAGCAGGTGCTGCTACAGAAGCACTTTGGCTCGCAACCGCTGCTTTCAAAGCTGCAATTGACTTCGCAACGGCTTCACTCGCTGTTAATTGCGGGGCTGAGGCAGAATCAGCTTCAGTTGATTCTGCCTCACTAGCAGGTGCCTGTGACGCCGTTGATTCAGCCGCAACTGATTCTACAACGGGTGCTTCGGAAACGCCTTGAGCCGAAACGGGCGCCTCAGAAATTGGGGCTTCACTACTAGCTACCGTGCTCTCGACTGGCGCACTGCTGGCAGCGACGCTTTCAACGTCACTAGTGCCAGCACTTGCCTGACTAGTTTCACTGTCAACGGCTTCACTCGCCGCCGCGCTTGCTTGGGATTCTTCAGATTCAGGTAAACTGAATGCTTTTTTCAGGCGACTAAACAGTCCCATGTTGAACACTTCCTTTTCTTATTTGAATTAGTTTTGTTCATTTTTAAGATCTGCTAAGGATACCGAGACCATTTTGGAGACCCCGGATTCTTCCATGGTGACACCGTATAAGACATCGGCATGCATCATCGTTCCCTTACGGTGCGTGATGATGACAAACTGTGTCCCCGTTTGAAAGTCATTTAAATATTGGCTGAAACGGTCAACGTTAGCATCGTCCAACGCGGCTTCAGCTTCATCCAAAATACTAAACGGCACTGGACGAACCGCCAAGATTGCAAATAGCAAGGTGATGGCCGTCAACGCCCGTTCCCCACCAGATAATAGGCTTAACCGTTGGAACTTCTTGCCAGGTGGCTGGGCCATAATATCGACCCCGCTCGTCAGCAAGTGCTCCGGATCGGTCAAAATTAATTCGGCCTTTCCACCACCAAACATTTGCACAAAAATCGTACTAAACTGTTTAGCAACTTGGTCAAAGGCCGTCTTAAAGCGGGTCGCAACGGTCGTATCTAAATCAGCCATCGTTTGTAACAGGTGGGCTTTAGATTCTTTCAAATCGCTAGCCTGCAAGCTTAAGAAGTCGTAACGTTCCTTCACGCGATCAAACTCCTCAATCGCACCTAGGTTAACCGTCCCAATTTCATCCAACCCGCGTTTTAACAATTTCAACTGCTCATTAATGGCAGGCAATTCTAAGTCACTGACATCGCTTTTGGCTGCTTCGACCGTCAAGCTATACTTTTCGGCCAAATCCGCCGTTGCATGATCGACTTCACCGGTTAACTTGGTTTGACTTAACTCAAGACGCCGGTAATCATCAGTTGCGGCAGCAGCCAGTTGCTGATTGCGAACCTGTTGATCTGAAAGCTCTTCAACGGTGTCGTTGAGGTCCCCTAATCGTTGGTCACAGTCTTTACGGGCCTGCAATACTTTAGCCTGACTGGCTTGAGCCGTTTTAAGGACCGATGCCCGTTCCTGTACCGACATTTGTTGACTCGCAAGGTCCGTCTTGATTTCTTCCAAACTAGCGCGCGCTTGCGCTTGCGCCTGGGTCTGTTGCTGGACTTGTTGGTCACACTGTTCGACCTGGACCTGCGTTTGTTTACACCGTTCCTGCAACGTGACCAGTTGTTCACGTTGGTCTTGCAGCCGGCTACTTTGCGCCTTTTGGTAGGCTTCGTAGTCGTTTTGCTGCTGTTCAACGGTTGCCATTTGTGCCTGATAGTCTTTCAACTTAGCGTCGTTATCGGCCTTAGCCTGCTCGTTACGCGTAACCTGGTCTTCATAACTATCATCGGCCTGACTACGCTGGCGTTGTTCATAATCGAGGGCTTTAACCTGACGCGCCAATTGAGTCTGTTCACTTTGAGCCGCCTGTAACTGAGCTTGGACCTGATTCAACTGATCCTTTAAGTCACTCAGCCGTTGTTGATTCGTCTCAATCTGTGAAGAGAGGTCCTGATTAGCTTTCTTAGCGTCAGCCAAGTCCTTTTCGTAAGTGATTAGTTCGCCTTGCATTTGGTCGACGTTCGCCGCAATCTTTTCAGCGGACTGTTGCTGTTGTAGCAGTCCGTTGTCATCGTGACGAGTCGCACCACCGGTAATCGCACCACTGGCCGCAATCGTTTCGCCACCAACCGTTACTAATTTGCAACGGAAACGGCGGGTCCGCGAAATGGCCATGGCGTGATCTAACGTATCAACAATGACCGTCGTACCCAGTAAATAGCGCTTAATCGCTAGTAACTGGGGTTCACAGTCGACCAGTTCACTGGCAATACCCAAAACACCGGGTTGTTGTTGCAACTCGTGTTCAGTATTGACGGCAAGTTGCCGGGCCTGAATCCGGTCAACTGGTAAAAAGGTCGCCCGACCAGCGTGGTTCTGCTTTAAGAAGTTAACCACGACCTTGGCCGTCTGCTGGGTATCACAAACGATGTTTTGTAATTGCCCACCAAGCGCGACTTCCACGGCCTTTGTATATGAACTTGGGACCGTTAACAGTTCAGAGACCGCGCCGGCGACACCGGCAAACTGTTGCCGATGTTGCAAAACCATTCGTACACCGGCGTAAAAATTCGTGTAACGTTCTTGGACCGATTGTAACGCCTCTAACCGTGACTTTTCGCGTTGCATCATCCCGGCAGCATCTAACCACCGTTGCTGTTGCTGATCAATCTTAACGGCGTTAGCTTTAAACTGTTCCCGTTGCTGTGTTAGTGCAGTTTGTTGCTGCGTCAATTGATTTTGCAAGGTACTCTGGTCACGGTTATGAACATCGACCGTCGTTTGTGCCCGCTTAAGGTTAGCTTGGGCGGTCACTAAACGTTGGGCCAACGCATCGGTTTGGTTCCCCGCTTGTTGGTGCTGTTTCACTAAGTTCTTAGCTTCATTATTTAGTTCGGCTTGAACCTGCTTCTCATCTACGTACGCATTGCGCAACGCAGTTAATTGATCAGCCAGTTGTTTACGTCCCGCTTCACTAGTCGCCGTTGTCAACTCGGCGACCGTCGCCTTCAACTTTTTGATTTGCTCGCGTTGTTGGCTCAGCTGTGCGGTTAGTTGGGATCGCTGTTCACCCAAACTAGCCAGCTGATCCGTGGCGTTAGCCAGTTCCGCTTGTAAACGACTTTGCGTGGCCTGCTGGTTCTGCCGGCGTTCGGCGTCGACCCCTTGTTGCCCCTGCGTATTTTCGATCGTTTTCGTCAGTTCCAAGTTTTTGGCTGCCAGTTGATCTTTTAACTGGCGTTGTTCAGCTTGTTGAGCCGTCAACGTTGCCAACTTGGTCGCACCAGCATCAACTTGTTGTTGGTACTGGGCAACGAGCGTCTTGGCGCCGGTCAGCTTTTGGTTGACCGTGACTAATTGATCGTGCGCAATTGTCATCTTTTTGACTAACCGTGAACGGTCTAAATCGTCATACTTTTGTTTTTGATCCTGATAATCCCGAGCTAAACTAGCTTGTTGCTCCAGCGGTCCTTTTTGTTGCGCAAGTTCCGCGATGATGTCATTGACCCGATCTAAATAGTCGGTCGTTTCTGCTAGCTTAGCCTCCGTGGTACTTTTATCCTTTTTGTACTTTAAAACACCCGCAACGTCTTCGATAATACTCCGACGATCTTCCGGTTTGGCGTTAAAGACCGCCTCAACTCGACCTTGTGAAATGACGGAGAAGGAATCTTTTCCAAGCCCCGTATCGATCATCAAGTTGGTGATGTCTTTTAGCCGGCAACTTTGATTATTGATCAGATAATCACTGTCACCATTCCGGAATAATTTACGCGTAATGCTGACTTCCGCATAGTCTAGTGGTAAAAAGTGATCACTATTATCAAACGTAATCGTGACTTTTGCCATGTTGAGCGGCTTGCGGTTTGCAGAACCGGCAAAGATAACGTCGGTCATTTTTGTTCCACGCAAACTTTTGACAGCCTGCTCGCCCAGGACCCAGCGAATGGCTTCGATAATGTTACTCTTACCACTACCGTTTGGGCCGACAATGCCAGTCATTCCGGCTTGAAAATCAATTTTGGTTTTATCGGCAAAGGACTTAAAGCCGCTGATTTCTAATGATTTAAGTTGCATTCGACACAAACTTCCTGTAATTATTAATCGTTACTTAACGACAATATAAAATATTTCGATAGCTATACTTCACTGTCACAGTCAAAACTAATCCTGCTGTTGTGCTTGAGTGTAAGCTTGGTGCGCAGCGCTTTGTTCGGCTTCCTTCTTGGAATGTCCCCAGCCCTGACCAATCTTTTTACCATCGGCTAAGACGGCAATTTCGTAAGACCGTTCGTTGGCCGGACCATCTTGTTCAATGAGTTGATAGTCGATAGCAACATCGCCATCTCGTTGTAAATATTCTTGCAACGTGGTCTTATAATCAAAGACCCCGTCAAAGCGGCCTTCATCCAACTTAGGAAAGATGACTTGGCGAACGAACTTCAAGACTGGTTCACGGCCTTGATCTAGGTATAAAGCGCCCACGAAGGATTCAAAAATGTCGCAAAGGAGGGAATCACGTTCCCACGCCCGGGCTTTTTGTTCCCCTTTACCTAAGCGAATATATTGCGGAAACCCGCACTCCCGCGCGAAACTGGCGAAACTATCTTCGCACACCATCGCAGCTCGGAGGCGAGTCAACTTGCCTTGGGGCATGTCTTTATAGCGTTTGTATAAATACTCGGATACGGCTAATTCCAAGACGGCATCCCCCAAAAATTCGACCCGTTCATAAAACTTCAAGTTTTGATCCTGATGTTCATTGACGTATGAGGCCTGTGTGAAGGCTTCCGCTAATAAATCAGGATTGTTAAAAACGATCCCAAAACGGTCTTTGAGCATCGCAGCTAATTCTGTAATCATATTGTGCTTCCTTCCTTAAACAAAATACCGATACAATTAAATATTATACTATGATTGGCTGTTTAATAACAATTTTATTAGGTGTGATCCCCCTAATATTCAAAAAGCAGGTTCCCAATCGGGAGACCTGCTTTTTGAGGACCATTATTTTGCTTGGTGAGCAGCGACGTAATCGACAACTTCACCAACCGTTGAAAGCTTTTCGGCATCTTCGTCAGAAATTTCACTTCCAAAGGTATCTTCAAGTTCCAAGACAAATTCGACAAAATCAATGGAGTCAGCGTCCAAATCCTTTTGCAGATTCATTTCATTGGTAACTTTACTTTGATCAATTTCAAAACGATCAGCAATGATGGCCGCAATCTTATTAAAAATTTCTTCTTTCGTCATGTAGAAACTCCTCACTAACTTGAATTCACTAAAGTATTCTAATCGTTTTCCGCGGGCTTGTCTACACTTGCTTGCTGATTAGCTTGCTGGGTGGCAAAGTACTCCGCCACACCGGGCACGAGATCCGTGCTGACCATCTGCCGAATTTGACGAATCGTATTAACGATGGTTGGTGCTTTACTGGAACCGTGCGCCTTCACAACGGGCGCCTGCAAGCCTAATAAGACGGCCCCACCGTACTGTGAGTAGTCCATTTGAGAACGAATCTGATTGAACCCATTCTTTAAGAGCAAGCCACCTAGTTTACCACCGACCCCGGTATTATAAACGGCGTCCTTCACTAGTCCTAGCATAGAACGGGCAGTACCTTCAATACTCTTTAAAACGGCGTTACCGGTAAAACCGTCGGTAACGACCACGTCCGCAACCCCGTTCAATAAATCACGAGATTCAACGTTACCAACGAAGTTAATGTCGGCCGTCTGGGAAAGTAACTCAAAGGCTGCTTTATGCACCTTATTTCCCTTATCGTCTTCCGTCCCGTTATTAAGTAAGGCGACCCGCGGATTCTTCGCGTGCATCATACGTTCCGCGTAGTAAGTCCCTAACACACCGTATTGTTGCAAGTTTAACGGCTTACTGTCAGCGTTAGCCCCAATGTCCATCATCACAAAGTTCGACTGGTTCGCATTGCGGACGACGGGTAAAGCCGTAACTAATCCGGGACGGTCAATCCCTTTGATCCGGCCAACAATAAATAACCCGGCTGCTAGTACCGCACCCGAATTACCGGCAGAGAAAAAGGCGTCGGCCTGACCGTCTTTAACGGCTTGCGCCGCCATCACGATCGATGAATTCTTTTTGCGGCGCACGGCCCGTACCGGTTCATCTTCCATCGTAATCACTTCGTCAGCATTAATAATTTGGATGCGTTCCCGGTTCTTTAACTGGGCAGTAATGACGTCCCGTTGACCGTAAAGTAAAAAGACCGTGTCCTCAAATAAGTCGCGGGCCTGTTCGACCCCTTCAATTACTGCGTTAGGGGCGTAGTCGCCACCCATGGCATCGATCGCAATCTTGATCATCTTGTCACCATTTCCTCTCGTATTCACCAGCTAGTCTAAGGTCCCGACCGCTGCTAATTTCACTTTTAAATATTGGGCCAGTGCCCGGTTGTCCGGTTGATCTTGCCAATCTGCTTGTTGCACAATGGCGTGTGCGTCTTGCTGAGCAACTTGTAAAACGTTCAAATCCGCAATCGGATCACCAACTTTAAAGGCTGGCATCCCCGATTGCTTGACGCCCAGCACGTCCCCAGCACCCCGTAATTCTAAGTCCTTCTGGGCAAGCACAAAACCATTGGTCGTTTTGGTCATAATCTGCATCCGTTCAATCCCCTGTTGATTCTTAGGGTCAGCTACTAAAATACAGAACGACGCTTTGCTTCCCCGGCCGACCCGGCCCCGCAATTGATGGAGCTGAGCCAAACCAAACCGGTCAGCGTCGTAGATCATCATGATGGTGGCGTTCTTAACATCAACCCCCACTTCAATGACCGTCGTCGAGACTAACACTTGTAGGTCACCCGCTTTAAATTCAGCCATAACAGCTTCCTTTTCTTCCGGTTTTAAACGCCCGTGTAACAGACCAACTTTAATCGACGGACCAAAGTAATCTTGCAAATTAGCGGATAACGCTTCGGCGTTTTTGACGTCCAGTGTTTCCGATTCTTCAATCAGTGGTGTCACCACGTAAGCCTGTGAGCCGGCATCGATTTGTTGCCGCACGAAACTCAGGGCTGAATTGGCCTGATTACTGCGCACCCACGTCGTCTGAATCGGTTGACGACCCGCGGGCAGTTCATCAATTTCTGATACGTCCATTTCACCATACGCGGTAATCGCTAACGTCCGGGGAATCGGCGTCGCCGTCATGGCCAACGCATCTGGCTGCCCACCTTTTTGCCGGAAGGCCGCCCGTTGATTGACCCCAAAACGGTGTTGCTCATCCGTAATGACCAATCCTAAGTTGGCGTACTCGACCCCGTCTTGAATTAAGGCGTGCGTCCCAATCAAAAGATTGATTTCACCAGCAGCTAAAGCCGCTAACAGCGTCTTGCGGGCCGCGGGTTTCGTTGAACCCGTCAGCAACGCAACGTTAACACCGGTATCCGCAAACACCCGGGCCAAATTATTGGCGTGTTGTTCCGCCAAAATTTCAGTCGGTGCCATTAAGGCCGCCTGATAACCAGCAGTAATGGCCGCATACATCACAATGGCGGCCACAATGGTTTTACCAGAACCCACGTCCCCTTGTAACAACCGGTTCATGTGCTGTGATGATTTTAAATCCAGACAAATCTCATTGACCACCCGCTTTTGCGCGTGGGTCAATTCGAACGGCAACGTCTTGATAAACGCTTTTAAACGGTCATTGTCATAGTGGATCGCAATCCCATTAGTCGTCGCGTCATTTTTTTTGAGTGCTTGCATCTGCATTTGAAATAATAGGAACTCTTCGTAAGTGGCAGAGCGGCGCGCCGCCGTAGACGCATCCTGACTAGCTGGAAAATGCATATCATGGACCATCTGACGCCGCGACAGTAACCGGTACTTCGTCTCTAACGCCGGCGGCACGATATCGACCAACAAATCGGCGTAATTGTCATACGCCTGCTTGATCAACTTCTGAAGTGTCGTTTGCCGGACCGACTTGCTAGCGGGATAAATTGAACCAAACGCTTCGTCGGCGTTATTAGGGTTAATAATCTTCATCCCAGTCAGACTACTACGCTTAGCGTCCCACTTACCGTAAACGGCAATCGGTTGGCCCGTCTCAATTTGTTTCATCAAGTACGGCTGGTTAAAAAAGGTCACCATGTAAACGTCGTGTTCAATCAACAGCCGAAAGTTCAAGCGGTTCTTTTTACGGCCAAATCGTGCTAAAACTGGTTCCGACGCAACGGTTCCCTTTAAAGTCACTTTTTCCTGATCAGCAATTTCATTAACATCTTTGACTTGGAGATCATCGTAGCGAAAGGGATAGTACGTTAAAAGGTCGGCGACCGTATTAATACCTAGTTCCGCTAACGCTTTTTGTCGTGCTGGACCAACACCACTCAGCGTTCCCACGGCGTCACTTAATTGTTGTGCCATCTCCGCACACCCTTTCCGAAAGATTATGTGTCAATTATACCAAAGACTTTAATGACTGACCAAACACCTAGTTACCGCTCCATCGGGTGGCATCAGTGGCAACCAGACTAACTCATTTGTATTAGTCTAAATACTGATACAACAGTAACCAATTCCTAAATTTAACTTCCAACCTTTAATTAAAACACAAAAAGGGACTGGCACCTTAACAAGCCCAACCCCAATCTGCATAATTTATTTAATTAAGCTAACTTTATTCGACTGAAATCAAGAATGGGTAAACCGGTTGGTCCCCTTCGTGAATTTCAATTTCAAGTTCACTATCTAACGCTTGAACAGCTTTTGCTAATTTATCTGCGTCCGCCTTAGTGGCATCCGCACCATAAATAATCGTGACGAGTTCGCTGTCTTCATCAAGCATGGCTTTAACCATGTCCAACGTTGCCGTCTCACGGTCAGGGTTCGTGATCACGATTTTACCGTCCACTAAGCCCATGTAGTCAGCCTTCTTGATTTCCAAGCCGTCGATAGTCGTGTCCCGAACCGCGTGGGTCACTTGTCCACTGATGACCGTATCAAGCGTGTCTTCCATTTCAGCCTGGTTGTCTTCCAAGTCGGCTTCTGGATTAAACGCCAACATCGCCGTCATCCCTTGCGAAATCGTCTTACTGTGAACGATTTTGACCGGAACGTCAGCCACTTCCGCCGCCTGTTCAGCAGCTAAGAAGATGTTCTTGTTGTTTGGTAAAACAAGGGCTTGTTTGGCACCACTGTCGTTGACCGCTTTAACGATATCCGCCGTACTTGGGTTCATCGTCTGACCGCCAGCGATAATGTGCGTTACACCTAAGCCCGTGAAGAGCTTGGCAATCCCATCACCAGATGAAACTGAAATAATGGCATACCCGTGCATGTCGATTTGTGGCTGTGCGGATTCCGCTGCGGCTACTTTGTTTTCAGCACTCGTTTCTTCTTGGTCATGTTCCATGATGGTTTCTTGTTGTAAACGCATGTTATCCACTTTAACTTTGATCAACGCACCAAAGCGTTGGCCCCAAGTCATGACATCGCCGGGATGTTCAGTGTGCACGTGCACCTTAACAATTTCATCATCGTTAATGACGAGTAACGAATCACCTAGTTTTGCTAAGTAATCGTAGAAAGTATCGTAGTCGAATTTATGATCGACAAGCTTACCGTCGCCGATTCGAACCATGATTTCAGTACAGTAACCGTACTTGATATCATTAGGATCTAATTTCCCTTGGACACTTTGGTGATGGGCAGCGTCGATCATGGAATCCATTTCAGCGTCATCTGGGACGTAGTCTTTAGATTCATCGATCTTGCCACTTAAGGCGTCACTAAAAGCTTCCAATACAAAAGTTAGACCTTGACCACCGGAGTCTACAACCCCGACTTGCTTCAAAACAGGTAACAAATCAGGCGTTGACTTCAGTGCTGCTTCCGCTGCGTCAACGACCTTGGTCATAACCTCACAAATATCATCAGTGCTCTTGGCGGCCTTTTTACCGGCACCAGCAGCTTCTCTGATGACAGTCAGAATAGTTCCCTCAGTAGGTTTCATAACGGCCTTATAAGCCGTCTGAGCGCCAGCTGCGAAGGCTTCTGCCAAATCATTGGCGTCTAACGTTGCTTTACCGGCAACGTTTTTCGAAAAGCCCCGAAAAATTTGTGACAAGATCACGCCAGAATTTCCGCGCGCACCCATTAATAGACCTTTGGCAAGGGCTGAAGCCAAGTCACCCACCTGGGTACTGGTTTCTTCGCGTTCGTATTTCGCCCCGCTGGCCATCGACAAACTCATATTAGTCCCGGTATCACCATCTGGTACCGGAAAGACATTCAAAGAATTAATGAACTCAGCACGTTGGTTTAGCTTTTGAGAAGCAGCTTGCACCATTTTGCCAAATTCAAGGTTAGTAATCGTGGTGATTTTCAATTTCAAAATTCCTCCTTGGCTTACACCAACTTCAATTTAGTCGTTCATTACCCGCACACCTTGGACAATGACGTTGACCGAATTGGCCGTAACGCCAAGCATGTTTTGCAAATTATATTTGACCTTGGCTTGGACATTGCGTGAAACTTCTGAAATTTTAGTGCCATAACTAACAATGACATTGACATCAATGGCGACACCGTTGTCTTCTTGACGAACGACGACACCCCGCGCATAATTTTCGCGGCGTAAAATTTCATTTAAATTATCACGAATTTGATTACGACTAGCCATGCCGACAACCCCGTAATTATCCGTCGCGGCACCGCCGACGACCGTCGCAATAACATCATTATCGATATCGATTGTTCCAAATTGCGTTTTGATTTTGACAGCCATGAAAATAGCCTCCTTGTTTTAACGCGCTCATTTACGATAGTTTATCATAGCACAACAACCCATGAAAGAAAAATCAAGCGACCGTGCTATTGAAAGCCCGCAGCGTAGGAATTTAGCAGTAAAGTAAAATTACTTGATAGAAATGTATTGCAACCTGTATTAAACTATGATAAATTATTCAAGTGAATGATAAAGCAACGACCTTTTATCAATGATTACCGAAGGAGGCAGATCAACATGGCAAAAGACTTCGTTACGGGTAAGCGGACGCACTTTGGTAACACGCGTTCTCACGCCTTAAACCACAGCCGCCGCAGCTGGAAAGCTAACTTGCAAAAAGTTCGCATTTTAGTTGATGGTAAACCAAAGAAGGTTTGGGTTTCAGCTCGGACTTTGAAATCAGGTAAAGTAACGCGCGTTTAGCGCAACAAACCGCCACCACAATTTTTTGTGCCTGGCGTTTTTTGTTACCTAAAATCACGTTTGACGGCATATTTTTTTATAAACTTTATAATTGAATATTCCACCAAAAAAAGATGGCCCTTAAGAATTCATTTCTTAGGAGCCATCTTTTTTGCTTATTACTGATAATTGTGACTAAATTAGCCGCTCCGTCGATCAGAACCGGTGTGCTATAAGGGACGGTCACAGCCAAAGTGCGGTCTGTGGCCTCGCTTCAGAGCCGATAAACCACGTCTCTGAAGTGCCCTGCAATATCAGTCGGCTAAAAAACGCCGGCTGACATTGCTGACACAGCACACCAATTCTGCTCGCCTGCGCTAAAATTTGTTTAATATTATTATTCTGTTAGATAATCGGAGGTTGCCACTGATAATATCAGTCGTGAAGGTGGCGTTTAGCCGATGGTGTTTCGGCTTTACACCACGGACGGTCCGGGACAATTGCGACCTTTGCAAGTGTTCCGGGCGAGGGGCAAGACGCTTCTCAGGCTTGACCCGGTCCCACGACCGCATGTTATCAGTGACGGCCGGACGAAATCTTAAATGTCTAATTTGCTTACCCTATTCATGCCGAGCAGAAGCTTCATCCCGGCTCTGGATGACGGCTAAGACACCTTGGTCAAAGCTGAAACGGCCACTCGTCCCGACAAACTCATTGCTGGCCCATGAAATTGGATAGTCATTATGGTCGGCTTGCAACTGGTACTTCTCATCGGGAAGCGTTAGGTGCATTGGCATCAACGGGACAAAGGCCAAGTACTTTTTGTCTGGTTCCTTATGAATTTGATAGTCCCCTGGTAAAAAGTATTCGACAGTATTTTGGCGATCAATCAGTTTGACCTTGGGTGCCCATTTGCGAAAAAATGGATCTAAGACTAACCAAACGTTAGCCAACAAATGATCCAGTCGTCCACCGGTCGCACCGTAAATATGGACTTCGTCTGGATCTAATTGTTCAAAGATCGATTTCAGCGCTAGTTGCGTATCCGTATGGTCTTGGTCAGGCTTCACAATGACCGCACCGGCCAAAGCCGCCTTGACCGTCGCCAATTCTGACGCGGTAATCGAGTCAAAGTCACCGACGACCATTACTGGTTTAATACCCAGTTTGACTAGCCGTAGCGCACCCCGGTCGGCACCGACCCAGGGACCAGGAATCCGTTCTAAATGGTCCGGCCAATTCGCCATCGGCCCACCCACGAGTAGATTTACCGTTGTTGTCATTAGTTCGTCGCCACTTTAATATCCTGAATCCGAGCAGCTGGGTCCGAACTATCGAAGACAAATGAGCCCGCGACAGCAACCGTGGCACCCGCATCGTAACATTGTTTAACCGTAGTGGCATTGATGCCGCCGTCGACTTGGATATCAAAATCATAGCCGTGTTCTTGCTTAATCGCCGCAAGCGCCTTGATTTTTGCGGGCATTGGTTCTAAGAAATGTTGCCCGCCAAAACCAGGATTGACCGTCATGATCAAGACCTGATCAACTAAGGGTAAAACTTCACTAATCATGCTCAACGGCGTCCCAGGATTAACAACCACTTCAGCTTTGGCACCCGCCTGCTTGATCAATTGGAGAACGTGGTAAATGTGCCGCGTACTCTCAACGTGGACCCCAATCAGATCCGCACCGGCCTTCGCAAATTGTTCAACAAAGTGCTCTGGTTCCACAATCATCAGGTGACAATCTAACGTTAGTGACGTCACCGGACGTAAATCAGCAACCGTCTTCATCCCAAAAGATAGGTTCGGGACAAACTGACCGTCCATCACATCAATATGGATCGAATCCGCACCGGCCTTTTCTGCCAGTTGAACGTCGCGTTGTAAATTAGCAAAATCCGCGCTTAAAATTGAAGGGGCAACTTTAATCATCAGTCTCACTCACTTTTCGTTTTATTTTTTCTTATTATAAATCACTTTTTTATTCTTGATTGTTTCGTAAAATTGCAGGTAATTATCGTAGCGACTTTGCAAAACGTCACCGTCGGCTAACGCTGATTTGACCGCACAGTGCGGTTCGTTAATGTGCACGCAACCACGGTACTTACAGTCTTGTCCAAGCTGAACAAACTCTGGAAAATAATGCGTGAGTTCGTTGGCCGCAATGTCAAAGACTTCGTACGATGAAAACCCTGGTGTGTCAGCGACTAACCCATCAGCGATGGGAATCAGACTGACCTTTCTAGTCGTATGTTTCCCACGGTTCAAGGCTTGCGAAATTTCACCAGTCGCTAAATCTAGGCCGGGTTGCAAGTGGTTCAACAGGGTCGATTTACCGGCCCCCGTTTGCCCCATGACAACCGCAACGTGCCCCGCCAGTTCTTTTTTTATCGCCGCTAACGACGCTTTTGAAAAGGCAGTTCGATCAATAATGACCGGGTACCCAATTTGGCGATACCGTTGTGCCAATTGTTCCCGTTGCGCGTAGGTCTCATCGTCTAACAAGTCCGTTTTGGCAAAGTAAATGACAGCTTGAATTCCCGCCACTTCTAATGCCACTAGTTGGCGATCCAACAAGTTAGTTGAAAACTCCTGCTTCGTTGTCGCCGTTACAACGACCGCTAAGTTGACATTGGCCACTGGTGGCCGTACCAGCTGCGTCTGCCGGTCCAATACTTTCAAAAGGTAGCCTTCCTGTAACGTTGTACTATCAAATTCTACCTGATCCCCAACCAACGGGGTAATCTTACGCTTACGGAAGTTTCCGCGCGCCCGGGTTCGATACGTTTGACCGTCTGAATAAATGTCATAAAAACCACTTAACGACTGTCGAATTTGTCCAATTTTCAAATTAGCACCACCTTATTCTTGATTTGGTACGGTCCACTTCTGAATAACTATCCCTATTGTACCAAAAAAAGTCATGCCTGCGCATGACTTACTATTTTAATTTGTTGCATCCTTACTGGTAATGTTGGCTTTCTCACTGATGGTGACCCCGTTACGAACAATGCGGTAACGTCCCTTGGTGTCGCCACTGAGTTCAAACGGTAAACTGACCCGGGTATCGTGCATAATTGCAACGTCGCGGTACAGTGTCCCCAAGACGTGATTATCATCCTGCAAATAAATTTTGACATCATTTGCAGGTGTCGCCGTTGTGGTCAATGACTTATACGGTAAAGTCAATTTCACATAAAAGTTCTCCGGGGTACCTTGACCACTCGGTTGACTTCCACGTGACATGGTCACCGTGATCGTTGACCCAGCCCGGACGTCGTTGCCACCATCCGGCGTTTGATCATAGGAATACCCCGCCTTTTGGTCAGACGAGTAGCCCCGTTTAAAGTTCACGTTCAGGTCATTTGACTGTGCGTAATTCACGATATCAGTCCGACTCTCGCCCGTTAAATCTTTCAACTCAACGTAGCGGCTCCCCGCACTGACTGTAAAAGTGACCGTCGTCGCGGTTGGTAACACGGTACTTCCCGCAACCACGTCCTGACTAATAATCTGGCCTTCCGCAACGTCCGAAGTGCTAAACCGTTCCTGAACGTTAAAGCCAGCTGACTTCAATGTTTGCCGAACGTCTCGGTAACTTTCATTGACGTAGTTACCAAAGCTCATCTTTTTAGCACCGTTACTAACGGTCAGGTTGATCCGAGCGTGCTGAGAAATAATCGTCTTACTTCCCGGGTCGGACTTAACCACTTGTCCCGTGCGAACGCGGTTACTCTTAATGCGTTTCACTTTGCCGACTGACAAATTATGCTTGGCTAACACTTTCGTTGCTGCGGCCTGCGACATGCCAGTGACCTTAGGAACCGTCGTCGACTGAGGCCGACTCAATTCTAAGCCAATGACAACTGCGACCACGAGTAACACGAAAATACTCCCAAAAATAATGATTCGCCGGCGTAACGGGTGCCGTTTAGACCACGAACGGGTCGGCAACGGAGCATCGTCTGTTTCCGGTTTAGACTCAGGTGTCTTCGGGTGAACTTCGGTCGATTTTGCCACTGGATCACGCGGCATGACCTGCGTTTTGCCATCCTGATTTGCCTTAATAGCGGCCTGAATATCCGCACTAGGCATAATCCGCGTTTCATCATTATTTAAATCAGCCGGAATAAACCGTTTTTCACCAGCCCGCGTCGTTGATAACGTGGTCAGCAAATCCGAGGCCATATCTTCAACCGTGATATAGCGGTCCCGCGGGTCCTTAGCTGTCGCTTGTAAAACAACGTTTTCTAAGGCTTGCGGAATATCAGCATCAAAATCACGAACGGATGGAATCGCATTTTGGAAATGCTTCAATGCGATTGAAACCGCCGTTTCACCTTTGAACGGGACCGACCCCGTCAACATTTCATACAAAATAATGCCTAACGAATAGATATCAGACTGTTTCGTCGCCATACTACCGCGGGCCTGTTCTGGCGAGAGGTAGTGAACGGAGCCTAAAATCGTATTCGTTTGGGTCATCGAGTGTTCGGACAACGCCACCGCGATCCCAAAATCGGTAATCTTGGCGTTGCCCTGTTCATCAATCAAAATATTTTGGGGCTTGAGGTCCCGATGAATTATATTATGCGCGTGGGCGGTGGCCACAGCACTTAAGATCTGCTCCATGATATCAATGACTTGTTGTAACGGTAGCGGGAAATTTTCCTTAATGTAGTTCTTCAGATCCATTCCCTTAACATACTCCATAACAAGGTACTGCATACCGTTTTCTTCACCGACATCGTACAGACTAACGATGTGCGGATGCACTAATTCCGTTGTCGCTAAGGCCTCGCGTTGAAACCGTTTAATGGTTTTTGGATCATCGCGCAAGTCTAAACGCAAGAGCTTGACCGCAACATCGCGATCTAAGATTAAGTCGTGTGCCAAGTAAACGTTGGCCATCCCACCTTCACCTAATGACCGAACGATTCGATATCGTCCGCTAAGGGTATAGTTGGGTGTCATTTACCGGCCACCTCACCATCTACCGCAACGATCAAGGCGGTAATATTGTCTAGTCCCCCAGCCGTGTTGGCCATTTTGATTAAAGTTTCGCACTTCTGAGCTGCCGTCTGGTCAGTTGCTTTCAAAACGCTTGCTAACTGATCATCCGGCACCATATTAGTTAAACCGTCAGAACAGAGGAGCAACTGGTCACCAGCGTCCATTTCGAATAAGTTGGTATCAATATCCGCATCTGGCGAAATACCGAGTGTCCGGGTAATAATATTTTTTTGCGGGTGTTTTCTGGCTTGTTCAGCTGAGATTTCGCCCCGTTTAACGAGTTCGTTCACTAAAGAATGATCTTCCGTTAACTGGTGTAACTCACCTTCACGGAACAGGTAGCCCCGACTGTCACCGAGGTTAGCCATTAAGAATTCGCCATCAAAGAGTAAGGTCGCCACCATGGTCGTCCCCATCCCTTTTAAGTCCGAAAACTCACGGGCCTTTTCGATGATGTGCTGGTTTTCATCTTGAACTTCATTTGCAAGCCACTTAACCGCATCAGTCGGCTGATCAAAAGTCGTATTTTCAAAGCGATACCCCATGTGTGACACGGCCATTTCAGAAGCCACGTCACCACCCTGGTGTCCGCCAATACCGTCCGCGACGATGGCGAAGTTAATCCCCGCTTTATTCTTAAAAACGCCGACGTAGTCTTCATTTTCTTCACGTTGTTGGCCAATATCCGACCGGTATGCAAAATCCACTGTTCACCACTCCACCGTTATTTTTTTTGCAAACAAGCAATGAAAAAGCCGTCTGACATGTAGTCATCCGGATAAATCGACAATGGTTTCACATCCCGATCCGCTTTTAAAGCTTGTTTCGTTGGCGTCATCTGCAACTCAAAATCGGGGTGTGCTGCCAAGAATTGCTCAATCACATCCTGATTTTCTTGCCGCAAAATCGTGCAAGTGCTATACGTCATGATACCACCTTTTTTTAAGGTTGGGGCCGCCGCCGATAAAATCGCCAACTGAATCTTTTGCAGATTCATACTATCGCTGAGCTGCTTTTCATAACGAATTTCAGGCTTCCGCCGAATGAGTCCTAAACCAGAACATGGCGCATCAACGAGGATCCGGTCAAAGTGTTCATCACCGAATTCAGTTCCAACCTTACGCGCATCGAGTTCGGTTGCCGCGACACGGTCTGCAACGTGCATGCGTGCGGCGTTTTGACCGATTAGTTTTACTTTATTGGCGTGAATATCTAAGGCGACAACTTCGCCACCCTGATCTGCATCCAATTCAGCCGCAATCTGGGTCGTTTTTCCACCAGGCGCCGCACAGGCATCTAGAACTTTATCGCCTGGTTGAACATCTAATGCGGGCACTACTAACTGGGCACTTTCATCTTGGATTGTAAACATCCCGTAACGCATGGCCTCGGTGTTAATGGCTTGACCCTCAGTGACGATCAATCCTAGTGGTGACACTTCGCTGGCTTCAACGGTCAGGCCATCATTTTCCAAGGCGCTTTGCACGTCTTCAACGGTCGAAACGGTTGGGTTAATACGCAGTGATTGCTTAGCAGGCTGGTTGAGTGATTTCAAGATGCTGACCATCTTATCAGCACCGAGTTGATCCCGAAGTTCATCAATTAACCAAACGGGCATGCTGTACATCACACTCAAACGTTCGTCGGGGTCCTTAATATCGTCAAAACTAGGTAGTCCGCTACGATCCATTTGGTGTAACACACCGGTCACAAACCGCCGAATCCCGGAATGACCCTTAACCTTGGCAATTTCAATCGTTTCGTTAAAGACGGCCCGTTGTGGAATTTTGTCCAGATACTGCCACTGGTAGACCGCACTCAACAGTAACTCTTTAACCCAAGGATCGATCTGATTGGGGTGGCGTACGAAGGGCTTCAACCAGTATTCAAGGGTCATGCGGTGTTGGATCACGCCGTAGACCATGTTCGTCAGCAAATTAATGTCACGCCGATCCATCGTATGGTCATTGATCATCTGGTTCAACTGCAAGTTGGAATAAGCGCCATCTTTAATTTTTGCTAAGGCTGCCACTGCTAACCAGCGGGGTGTGTTGTCTACTGTACTCATTTACTAATAACCTGCTCTCCGGTCGCGAATTTATCCGCTGACCCATTTAAAAAGTCTGTAATTGTCATCTTAGGTTTACCTGCCGGTTGAATCGTGTTAACCGCTAAGGCCGTTCCGTTGGCCGCTGCTAAGACGAGCTCATGCTTGGCCTTGCGGACCACTTGTCCGGCTGCTTGCGTCACCTGCTCGTCAAGTGGCGTCACGTCCCAAAACTTGGTCCGTTTACCGTCGAGCATCGCGTAGGCAATTGGGGCGGGACGCATCCCTCTAACCTGGTCGTCAATCTGAGTCGCCGTTTGGTTAAAGAAATCCAATTCTTCTTGTTCGGGTTTGATCGTTGGTGAAAAAGTGACTTGCGTTTCGTCCTGAGGGGTCGCCGTCAACTCGCCAGCTAGCAACTTCGGCAACGTTGCTAACAGTAAGTCACGCCCGACCACGCTGAGCTTTTCAAACATTGTCCCGGTATCATCGGTCTTTTCAATCGGAATCGCTTGTTGAGCTAACATGTCACCAGCGTCCATCTTTTTAACCATGTAAATAATGGTAATCCCAGTTTCCGCTTCGCCGTTAATGATGGAATATTGAACCGGCGCACCACCACGATACTTCGGTAACAAGGAGCCGTGAACGTTGATGGCGCCAACCTTAGCGGCTTTTAAAAGCTTAGTTGGTAAGAACTGTCCAAACGCTGCGGTCACAATCAGATCCGGTTGCAAGTCAATAATCCGTTGCATTTCGGGACTGCCGCCGATTTTTTCAGGCTGTAAGACTTCAATATCATGAGCCACGGCCACTTGTTTAACGGGTGACGCGGTCAAAACGTGCTTACGCCCCACCTTGCGATCCGGTTGGGTCACAACGGCTAAGACCTGGTACTTTTCCTTGATGAGACTTTCTAAGATTGGGGCCGCAAACTGCGGGGTCCCCATAAATACGATTGATGTCATTAAATTATTCCTCCGTACGTTCCAAAATAACGGCACCCGTTACATGAAGTGTAATGGCTCCACGTCGATGCCAATCTGGAGACCTTGACGCTGCTGAACTTGCGTTTCGTGCAGTAAGGTCGTCAAAGTCTGCTTTAAATTAGGTTCCTGCTTATATTTAATCACAATTTGATAATAATAGCGCCGGTTGACACGGGCAATCGGCTTGGGCGTCGGTCCCAAAATGATCGTATTGGGCGCTAACCGTGGCCGTAACCACTGTAAGAGCTGGTACATCCGCTTAGCAGCAACCGCCTCGTCTAAATCACTCGCCGTAATTTGGACCGTGAAGTAGTACGGCGGGTAACCGCCCTGATGCCGCATCCGCATCTCATACTTGAAAAAGCCTTCGTAATCGTGGTGCTTGGCAAATCGAATCGCGTAATGATCCGGATTAAACGTCTGAATATAGACGTGCCCCGTCTTTTCAGCCCGGCCAGCCCGACCGCTAACCTGCGTTAACAATTGGAAGGTGCGCTCACTTGCCCGAAAATCAGGTAATCCGAGGGCGGTATCCGCGTTAAGTACGCCAACGAGGGTCACGTTAGGAAAATCTAACCCCTTCGCAATCATTTGTGTCCCAATTAAAATATCGGCCTCGCCACTGCCAAATTGCGCTAACAATTTCGCGTGTGCGCCCTTCTTACGCGTCGTATCATTATCCATTCGAATAATACGGGCGTCCGGTAACAAATCGCGTAACTCTTCTTCAACCTTTTCAGTCCCGGTCCCGTAATACCGAATTTGCCGACTGTGACAGTTCGGACATACCCGGGGAATGGCTTCTTCATGACCACAGTAATGACACTTCATCGTGTGCGTATCCATGTGCAATGTCAATGAAATATCACAATTAGGACATTTTAAGACAAACCCACAGTCACGACAGAGCACAAATGACGAGTAACCCCGTCGGTTTAACATTAACACACTCTGTTCGTGTCGGTCCAAGCGGTCCTGTAACGCAACTAGTAATGGCGCTGAAAAGTTACTCTCAGCGTGTTGCTGCATTTCTTTTTTCATATCAATGATCGACACACTCGGCATGGGCCGCCGGTTGACCCGGTCAGCTAGTACTAACCGCTGATAAACACCCTTTTCGGCCCGGGCCCGGGTCTCCAAGGATGGAGTCGCTGAGCCTAAAACGACCGGGCAATTATGGTAACGGCTCCGCCACAACGCGACTTGGCGCGCGTGGTAGCGTGGCGCATCGTCTTGTTTATAAGTACTTTCATGTTCCTCATCCATGACGATTAGACCCAGGTTCTTAAGTGGGGCAAATACCGCTGAGCGGGCGCCCACAACGACTTGCGCTTCACCACGCTGAATGCGTCGCCACTCGTCGTACTTTTCACCACTGGACAAGCCACTGTGCAGTACCGCAACGGCTTTACCGAAGCGGCCCTTCACCCGGTTGACCATCTGTGGCGTTAGCGAAATTTCAGGCACCAGCATTAAGGCCGTCTTGCCTTGTGCTAGGGCGGCTGCCATGGCTTGTAAGTAAACCTCGGTCTTCCCACTACCCGTGACGCCTTCTAGTAGAAAGGTCGTCGTTTTCGGTGCTTCAATCGCCGTGACGATCTGATCGACGGCGACTTGTTGTTCATCATTTAATTTTAACGGTTTAGTTGGCTTAATATTACTTGTTGCATAGGGGTCCCGGTAGACCTCCACGGCAACTTTTTCTAACCAACCCTTTTTAGCTCCCACTCGAATGGTTGCTTCACTGACACCAAAGCGTTCGGTAAAGGCCTTCTGTGCGAGTACTTCCCCGTTTAACGTTGCTAAGCCTTTCAGTAACGCTAACTGTTGGGTCGCCCCCGCTCGGACATCGGTTTCCGCTTCAGTGAACTCACTCGACGTCAGGAGCGGTTTAACGGCCAGTTGGGTTTTGCGGCGGGCCTGATTTTTAACGTGATAATAAACGTCAACTTGTCCGTCGGCTTGTAGCCGCAATAAATCACTCACCGCTTTGGGCGTCGTCGCAACGTCGTCAAACGGCACTTCCGTTTGGTCTTTGAAGACCGTCTGCTGAACGGTGCTCGTCGTTTGAGCGGTCACGCGTAACTGCTTTTCATACTTCGCACGCATCACGGCCGGGAGCATCGTCTGGGCACAAGTGATTCGGAATGAAAACGTACTTTCCGCTAACCATTCTGTCATTTCTAAGGCTTCGTGATTTAAAACTGGAGCGAGATCAACCACCGCATCGATGGCCTTTAAGTCACCGTCATAGTTAGTCGTTTCATCTAATTTTAAAACGAACCCTTGGACCCGACGCTTGCCACGGCCAAAGGGCACAACGACCCGCATGCCAGGTGTGACTTGTGATTGCCAAGCCACTGGGATCTGATAACTATACGGCCGATTCGTCTGCATCGTCGGCACATCGACTAAAACTTGGGCAATTTGTGCCACACTCGTCTTCCTCTCTAATAACCTATGCTTTCACCGCACCACCGGCCACCGCAGTCGTCAAAATGGTCCGAGCAATTTCAATTTTTGATAATAACGCCGTTTTCACGGGTTCTTGGTTTGGACGCAATAGCGTGACCTGATTCGTGTCACCGTTAAATCCAACGCCAGGTTTCGAAACGTCGTTAGCGACCAACAGATCTAACCGTTTCTGCGTTAATTTGCGTTGCGCATTCGTCAGCAGGTGCTGGGTTTCGGCCGCAAAACCGACCACGTACTGGCTCGTCTTTTGCGGCGCTAGTTGTTTCAAAATATCGGGCGTCTCCGTTAATTGGAGCGTCAGGTCACCGTGATCGGCCGGTTTCTTAATCTTTTGATCAGCGGACTGAACTGGACGATAATCAGAGACAGCCGCCGCCATGACCAACAGGTTCGTCGTTGGAAACGCCGCGTTCACGGCCGTCAACAACTCAGCGGCCGAAGCCACTTTAACCAGGTGAACGCCCACCGGAACGGGGAGCTGATCCGTTGCACTGATTAAGGTTACATCAGCCCCCATTTCACGTGCGACCTGGGCAACCGCGTAACCCATCTTACCGGAAGACCGGTTTGAAATGTATCGAACCGGATCGATGGCTTCACGCGTTCCGCCCGCTGTCACCAGCACGTGCTGGTGCGCTAACGGTAAGTTAGGCGTTAGCTGGGTCAACTGATCCGTTAACCAGTCGATGATGACGTCCGGTTCAGGTAACCGCCCTTTGCCGCTGTAACCTTCCGCAAGCATCCCCGTCGCCGGTGTCAAAACGTGCAGGCCGTCCGCAACTAACTGGTTTAAGTTTCGTTGTGCCGCTGGATTGGCATACATGTGCGAATTCATCGCTGGAATCACAAACTTAGGTGCGGTGGTTGCAAGAATCGTCGTCGTTGCGGCGTCATCCGCAATCCCATTAGCGACTTTGGCAATTAGGTTAGCCGTCGCCGGCACCATAATCATGGTCTCCGTCCAATCAGCTAAGGCGACGTGGACCACGTATTTAGGATCGGTGGCGGTGAATTCATCTAGTACGACCGGTTGTTGGGTGAGGGTCTGAAACGTCAATGGCGTCACAAACTCCGCCGCGTGGGCCGTCATTGCGACGCGAACCGTCGCGCCCCGTTTCATCAATTGCCGAATCAATAGCAACGCCTTATAGCTGGCAATCCCACCACTGATCACTACCGTCACGTGCCGTTTATTCCAAATATCCACTATTTCACGTCCTTTGTGGCCGAACTCGAAACTCCCAGCCAAACTTTCAAATTTATAAAACCGTTTTTCATTACGACGTTAGTAGTCGCAACTACACATGGTTTAATTGTATCAAGAATTACATCAGAGTTGTAGTTCAAAGCCGCCGGCAGTCAAACTAAAAATCCCTAGCTGGCCATTTTGCAGACCAACTAGGGATTTCTTTATGATACTCGCCACAATAACCATACCGGTTACGCAGCTAATTTAGCGGAACTAGTTTTCGTCAGTTTCGTCGGGGTCGATCATTAAATCGCCGGCAGCGATTTCTTCTAAGGCCCGACCAATCGTCTTAACGGACTTATATTCGTTAAGCATTGGGGTTGCCCCAGCATCTAATTCATGGGCCCGCTTGCTAGCTAACATAATCAATGAGTAACGTGAATTAACCTGTTTCAACAAGTCATCAACTGATGGATATAAGATCATGATTCCGCATCTCCTAACATTTCTTCATACTCGGGCATGACCCGCTTCACACTGTAACGTTCGCTCTTGATAATCGCTTTGATCCGCGCTGCAGCCAACGGCACTTCGTCGTTGATTACCGCGTAATCATAGTTGCGCATCATCTTGATTTCATCGACGGCTTTGGCCATCCGCTTATTGATGACACTCATGTCATCCGTGCCCCGGCCAATAATCCGGTGTTTGAGTTCCATTAAATCGGGTGGTGTCAAGAAAATAAAGACACCGTCAGGCATTTTTTCGCGAACTTGCATGGCACCGTTAACTTCGATTTCTAGGAAAACGTCCTTACCGGCGGCCAAAGACTGCTTGATATATTTTAAGGGCGTTCCATAGTAATTGTCAACATACTTGGCATATTCAAGCATACCGCCGCTGTTAATTTCATCCTCGAATTCATCTTTGGAGACAAAATAGTAGTCCTTTCCATCAACTTCACCCGGACGCATTTTCCGAGTCGTCATCGAGACTGAATATTGAAAATCGTTATCATCTGAGTCAAAGATTTCCTTCCGGACGGTACCCTTGCCAACGCCCGAAGGACCTGATAAGACGATTAACATGCCTTGTTTCGCCATGATCGCAAATTCCCCTTATTAAATATGTTTTAAAGATTATTTTGCACTTTTTGAGCCTAGATTGCAAGTCTTATCAAGCGATTGCGCGGATTAACATCTGCCAATCTAATTTTTTGGTCATTTATTGCTTGCATTTTAGAACGCTTGTTCGTATAATAAAAACACAAACAAATGTTCGAGGTGGCCAACATGCAAAATCAACAATCTAATTTAAAATTAATTTCCAAAAATTTACAAGCTTCCTACCGTCAATTTATGGACGACTTCATCGCTGCCCCGACCATCGTTGCGCCGTTACTGCCAACGATGCCGGCTTTCCAGCGGGATTTGTTCTTAAAACAAGCTCAGACCCAACACTACCGGATTATGTTACAGATGCAACCCAGCCTAACGGAGACGCATCCCTATAACATTCACGGGGTGCTCAAAACTCTGGCAAGTGGCCAGTTAGTCTTAGTCAACCGTCACCAACACGTCACGCACCTGATTGAACCAACGATGATTCGCTATATTAAACGCGCACCACTTAATTAAAACTAAATTACTTGCGGTTAAAGATGAAATTTCAGCTAATACAACCTTGCATATTGGTTGAAGTGTTTTAACCGCAAATTAAAAAGATTGATGTTACAGCCCGACCCTACTTCCCTGAATGAGTACGGTGGGTGACCTGTAAATCAATCTTTTTGTTTACCTTACTTTTGAGTTGGATCGGCCCGCTTTTCAATCCAAGCTAAGACCGTGTCGGAAATAATCGCCATCAAGGCCGTTGGTAATGCCCCGGCTAAGATAATGGCCCCACCATTCGTGGCGTTAGTACCCCGAATGATGATGTCTCCTAAGCCACCGGCACCAACGAAGGTCCCAATCGCCGTGATCCCAATTGCTAACACGAGCGCGTTCCGCAACCCAGCCATGATTACTGATAGTGAGAGTGGTAACTCGACCATGCGCAGAATCTGCCAGCGAGTCATCCCCATCCCCTTACCAGAATCAAGAATGCTAGGACTAACGTTTCGCATCCCCGTGTAGGTGTTCTTGATAATTGGGAGTAAAGCATATAGGAAGACCGTGACAATCACGGTGTTGACACCTAAGCCTAACCCAATCATGATAATCGACAGCATCGCTAACGATGGCACCGTTTGAATCACGTTGGCGATGGCAATAACCTCCGCACTCAACTTACTATGATGCGCAATAAAAATCCCAATCGGAATTCCGATAATGGCCGCAAACAACACCCCATAAATTGAAATTAGAAAATGACGGGTAAATTGGCTAAGCACGTACGCACCGTTTTGTTGGTAGTAATACCCCAATTGTTGCAGCAAATTCATGTGTGCCATTACTTGTCACTCCCTTCAAAGTAGTTATGTTGTTCTAGGAATTGCTTAGCGACCACTTCTGGTTCAACCAAGTTGTTATCCACCTTGTAGTTTAAGTTTTGCATCGTCTTCAAATCGATTTTACCGTTCAAACGACTCAAAATTGGCTTCAATTGTGGGTGTTCCTTTAGGACTTTATTCGTTGCAACGGCACTGGCATTATACGGTGGGAAAAAGTTACGATCATCTTTCAAGATTTTAAGATCGTAACTGCCAATCCGACCATCCGTCGAATAACCTAAAATGGCATCCATCTTACCAGATTCCAACGCGTCGTAAACTAGCCCAATTTGCATCGGGTAAGTATTCCCAAATTTATAGCCGTACAACTTCTGGAAGTCGTCGTAACCGTCACCCTTCCGTTCCAGCCAAGTTTGGTCCAACCCAACTGTTAACTTAGAAGCGACTTTTTTCATATCACTAATTGAATTCAAATGGTACTTCTTAGCCGTCTTTTGGGTCACCATAAACGCGTACGTATCGGCAAACCCATAGGATGGGAAGTACGTCATGTGGTACTTCGAATTAAACTGTGAGCGAACCTTATCATCGGTCGCCTTCACGTTGCCCCGATCGGCCGTTTCACCTAAGATGGTCGTTAAATCGGTCCCGGTAAAACGAATCGATGAAATATCGGCTTGGTTATTTTTCAAAGCGTTGAAACTAACCGTCCCAGAACCCAAGTTATTAATGATCGTCGTGTTCAGTTTAGAATAGTGCTGAATCATATCCTGAATCACGTACGCCATAATTTGTTGTTCCGTCGTATTTTGTGAGGCAATTCGAACCGTGTCAGAAGACGATCCCGATAAACCGGGAAAACCACAACCAGCTAATAAAACACCACTAGCAACCGTCGCGATGATGCCTAAAATCCATTTTTTAAATTTTCTCATCTCGTTATCCCCCTTACGCCTGTGTTGTCCGTGGGGTAACAGCGGCTTCGAGCTTGCCGAGTAACCAATCCACAACGAGGGCTAGGATGATAACTGGAATTGACCCACCTAAAATCAGGTCAGTTCGGTAAAGGTTTAAACCATTGAAAATAAAGTCCCCAAGACCACCAGCACCGATATAGGAAGCTAATGCGGCCCAAGCAATCACGTACGTTGCTGATAACCGAATCCCAGACATGATAACCGGGGCAGCCATGGGTACTTCGACTTTAATGATCGACTGACCACTCGTCATACCCATTCCCTTAGCGGCATCAATCAGCGCCGGTTCGACATCTTTCATCCCTAAGTAGGTATTGCGCAAAATTGGCAATAGCGAATAAATGAACAACGCCACGATTGCCGGAATCTTCCCAATCCCAAAGAACGGAATCATCAACGCTAAGAGCGCCATTGCGGGAATCGTCTGTAGCATACTGGCAATCGACATCACCACGTTAGCCACGGTCCCATTTGCACGGGTCAACAAGACCCCGATGGGCACCGCGACGATCACGCCAAGTAACAGCGCAAAAGCCGAAATGTACAAGTGTTGCCAAGTTTTAACTAGCAGCTGGGCCCCGTAAGTTTGTAAGAAACTCATCATTAGGCTTCACCGCCCTTGGCACTCGCGGAGTCGGCGTCTTCGTCCTCCCCGTGGTGAATATTGTTCGTTTCTTCATCTGCCTCTTCGTCACCCCAGAGCGCATCGTACACGATATCAACCAAGGTTGCCCGCGTAACGATTCCGACTAGCCGGTGATTGTCATCAACGACGGGGATGTTCTTCAAGCCCCGTTTCAAAATGCGTTCAACGGTGTCACGAATCAACGAATTGGACTGAACATAGAACAGGTCCTTCTTCATGATGTCACTGACACTGGTTGCGGAATTAAAGTTGTAATCCACGTCTTCAATGCCAATCACACCTTTTAAGATACCCGCTTCGTCAGTCACTAACAGGGAGTCAACACGCTTATCATGCATTAACCGCAGCGCATCCGTCAAAGACTTGCCGGGGGTCGTTGCGATTGGGTCTTTAAGCATAACTTGCCCAACGGTCGTGATACTTGGCCGGGCTTGAATCAACCGGTCTTTCCCAATCAAGTTCTCAACGAATTCGTTAGCGGGATGCCGTAAAATACCATCTGGCGTATCAACCTGCATGATTTCGCCACCGTCCATGATGACGATCCGCGTTGATAACTTCAACGCTTCATCCATATCATGGGTCACAAATACGAAGGTCTTGCCCAGACGTTCCTGCAAGTCTTTGACCAAGTCTTGTAAGGCTTCACGAGTAATTGGGTCCAAAGCCCCAAAAGGTTCATCCATTAAAACTAAGTCTTGGTCCGCAGCTAACGCCCGAACAACTCCGATCCGTTGCTGTTGCCCACCAGATAACTGGGATGGATAGCGGTCTAAGTAGTCTTCTGGTAATTCGACTAGCTTAATCATTTCTTTGGCTCGTTCGTCCATCTTATCTTGTGGCCATTTAAGTAAACGCGGCACTAAGGTGATATTATCTCTAATCGTCATGTGCGGCATCAGCCCGATGTTTTGAATTACGTAGCCAATTTGGCGGCGTAATTTCACCGGATCCATCTTGCTGATATCTTCGCCATTTAACTTGATAGTGCCGGAAGTCTGACTTAACATCCGATTGATCATCCGCATGGTCGTCGTTTTACCTGAACCAGAAGTCCCGATGAAACAAACAAACTCACCTTTTTCGATTTCTAGATTAAAATCTTCAACGGCGACTTTGCCACCAGGATACGTCTTGTTCAAATGTTCCATTGTCAGAAACAACCTCATCACTCCAATCATTTTTCTGCTTTTTCAGTTCACTTAATAAACTGTACCCTAATTAGCATAACGTATATTAAAAGTAAATTGCAAACAACACGCCATGCAAATACGGAATTTTCAGGTGCAGAACTGCCTTTAATGCGCTAATCTTCACAATGATTAAAAAGCGTGTGAGACAAAATTCACAAAGCCATTCAGAAATATCAACTATTTTGGAATGGCTTTCCTTATTACTATGGTCGAAACGTGGGCCAAAAGGCAATTTGGGCTCTAGAATATTGGGTGTTGATGGATTTCCATCAACACCCAATTTTTGTGTAAAATAAAAGGACAAATCTCCTCAATGCACCACCCGTACCGACCAAAGTAAAAGTAAAGGCAAGTGAGAAAAAATGTCCCAAAATCATTTTATCGAAGATACGCTTCAAATTAAAGACCCAAATATTATTTGTACTGATATTGATAGTAGCGATCCAAG
>NZ_JQCL01000080.1:0-72014 GCF_001438845.1 Lactiplantibacillus xiangfangensis | reverse complement strand
GGCCAGCCCGAAGTAGTGCGCTTTGGGACTAATCTAATTAATGTCAGAATGCCCCCAGTCAAAGAACGCCCAATTATCTTGAAATTACTTAAACAACGTTATCGGTGTAAAGCCTGTAAGCATACTTTTAGCGCACGAACATCATTAGTTAAACCACATTGTCAGATTTCAGAAGATACGAAGCAAATGATCATCTTAAGACTCATCAAGGACCGTAGCGTTACGGACATTGCGGATGAATTAAATGTCTCACCAGTCGCAGTTAATCGTGTCATTGATTCTTTGTCCACCCAAACCAAGATTGCCTTAAACACATTGCCCAAGACTTTGTGCTTTGATGAATTCCGTTCTACAGGCCATCAAATGAGCTTCATCGCCATTGATGGTGACTCCCATCAGCTAGTAACAGTCTTACCGGATCGCCTTAACCGAAACATTAAGAAGCATTTTCTGAATCACTATTCACTGAAAGAACGTAACGAAGTTCAGCAGATTGTCATTGACTTTAACGCCCAATATCAGTCAGTTATCCGCGAAGTCTTTCCTAAAGCTAAGATTATCGCCGACAATTTTCATTTAGTTCAAATGGGACTTCAAGCTTTGAATCAGACGCGGGTACAGTTGATGCATCACTTTTCATCAGACACCAGAGAATATCGAATACTCAAACATCATTGGCGCTTATTCTTAAAATCATATTCAAATCTAGAAACACGTAAACCACAATGGTTTACGCATCTAAAAGACTGGTTTACCCAAGAACAGTTAATCTTAAAGGGCTTAGAACTGGATCCAATTTTTCAACATACTTACTTTACAGCGCACGCTTTAGTGGATGCGTTAAGGACCAGAGACTATCAACATTTCATCGAAGCCTTAAGCAGAACTGACAAAGTCAGTTCACAGCTTGAAACAACCATCAAAACCTATCGTAAACATCTGTCTCTAATTAAAAACATGATGGCAAGTACCTACTCCAACGGCCCTTTAGAGGGTGTTAATCGAAAAATAAAGCAAATCAAACGGACGGCATACGGTTACAAAAATTGGTCGCGCTTTTACACACGAATTCGGATTGAATTTACAATTCAGAACAAAAAAAGGAAACCAATTCGAAAATGAATTGATTTCCTCATAAAGTTCCTCATCAACAGCCGTTGACAAAGAGACGCAATTTGTTCCGCTTAACCCAAAATCAGCGACCATTCCAAACCCAGGAATAATCGCTGACTTTACGTTAATGCTCACAAACTGACCGCCTTTTGCCCCACTCTCTGGATAATTATTCGGCTTTCGCTTCACTGGCTAACCGTAACAATTCCTCAGCGTGTTCCACTGATAATTTAGTAACCTTCGTGCCGGCTAACATCCGGGCCAACTCTTGGACCCGGCGGTGGTCGGTCAACTTCGTCACACTCGTCTTAGTTCGGTTACCCGTAATCTTCTTAGCAATAAAGTAATGGTGATCACTCATCGCCGCAACTTGTGGTAAGTGCGTGATACATAACACTTGTGAGAACCGGGCAATGCCACTGATTTTTTCAGCAATGGCTTGCGCGACCCGACCACTGACCCCCGTGTCAACTTCATCAAAGATGATGCTCGTAATCCCCTGTGATTCAGAAAAAATCGTCTTTAATGCTAGCATCATCCGGGAAAGTTCCCCACCAGAAGCAATCTTCGCCAGTGGTCGCATCTTTTCACCGGGGTTCGTCTGAATATAAAATTCAATACTATCCAGGCCACTCCGAAAAATCTGCCCGTTAGTCGGTTTAAAACGCACTTCAAAGACGGCTTTATCCATGTACAGGTCTTTTAATTCCTGATGAATTTGTCGTTGAAGTGACTTGGCCGCTGTTCGTCTACGATCAGACAACGCTTCCCCCGTCTTGAGTAACGCTTGCTTTTGCTCGGCAACGCGCTGAGACAGGCCTTCACTGTTCTCTTCAGAGTCGGTCATCTTGGCTAATTCCGCGGCAATTTTTTGGTAGTAATCCAAAATTTGCTGCTCAGAATCGCCGTACTTGCGTTTCAACTGACTAAGAACGTCTAACCGTTGTTCAATTGCGTCTAAACGCCCCTCGTCGAACTCTTGCAAATCCAATTGGTTGGAAATTTGGCCAGACGCATCCTGAAGCCCGTAAAACGCATTCTTAACGTTCATGGCGATTTCATTAAACGCCGGGTCCAAGTTCGCAATCGGTTCCAACGCGTTCATGGCCGTTCCGACCATGTCGACCGCACCCTGAGTTTCCTCACCGGCTGCAAGGAGGGTGTAGCTTTGTTGTAGGGCTTGGTTAATGGTCTGATAATTATCTAACCGATCCCGCTCAGCCGTTAAATCAGCTTCTTCGCCAACTTTAACTTGGGCTGCCGCAATCTCGTCCACTTGAAAGTTCAGCATGTCCAGCCGCTGCGCCCATTCTTTTTCATTGGCATTCTTTTGGCGGAGTTCCTGATTTAACTGCTGATAGTCGTGGTATTGTTCAGTATACTGCCGTTTAAGCTTGCGAATCTTAGCCGTCGCAAACTCATCCAGTAAACCCAGGTGCTTTTCCGGTTGCATCAACTCTTGGTGTTCATTTTGACCATGAATATCGACGATGGTTTCGCCAATCCGTTTCAGGGTCGTCGTGTTAACTAACATCCCGTTGATTCGACAAGTATTGCGCCCACTTTTGGCAATTTCACGTTGCAAGATCACCGTGTTGTCTGTGTGGTCAATTCCGGCTTCGTCCAACATCTTAGCCGTGACCCCATCCGCTGGCAAAATAAACATCCCTTGTAGCACCGCTTTATCAGCGCCGGTCCGAATGAATTCCTGCGACCCGCGGCCACCCGCCAATAGACCGACCGCATCGATGATAATCGATTTACCAGCCCCGGTTTCCCCAGTTAGCACAGTCATGCCATTTTCAAATGCAATGTCTAAATGTTCGATGATAGCAAAATTTGTAATTGATAATTCTTGTAACACACCGATACCCTCCTGAAACTCAATTAAACGTTTTTCCTACTGATTCAATCTACGTCGTCATCTAAAAAAAGCGACCTGACACGAACGTGAACAGGTCGATCAATAACTAAACTTAGTTATCGCTTAAAAGACGTTGAATTTTCTGTTGTAAATCGAGGGTCAATGCCAAGGATTTACAAATGATCAGCACGGTCGCGTCATCACCGATCGTACCGAATACTTCGTCATAGTGCATCGTTTCAATTAAGGTCGCTAACGCCGGACCGTTACCGGGTAACACCTTAATCAAGACGAACTTATCCTGCGTCGCATAGGAAACGTACGCATCCTTCAGCGTCCGCTTGAGCTTTTTTTCTGTGTCCATTTGCTTTTGGACCGGCATACTATAGTGGTAGCCACCCGTCGCCGAGGGAACCTTGACCAGTTGCATATCTTTAATGTCTCTTGAGATGGTTGCTTGGGTCACCTCAATATTTTCGGCACGTAGTAAACTGACAAAGTCTTCTTGTCGTTCAATTTCGTTTGAACTTAATAATCGTTTAATGTAGCGCTGGCGCTCTTGCTTTTTCACCCGATCACCCCCGGCGTCTTATTCACATCTATTTAAACACATCATAAGCCATTTTGCATAAATATGAAAGACTGGATTTTAAATTCACTACTTATTCAATTGGTCGTATGCCGCTTGTTGCGTCTGGTCAACGGAGACCGTTGGCGCCACTGTGGCCTTTTGGTCGGTTGCTTGCAGGTGAATTAAGAACTCGATGTTCCCTTCGCCACCTTTGATTGGTGAATAATCTAACCCTAAAACGTTATAACCGGCGGCCACTGCAAAGTCAACAATGTCCGTTAAAACGGCCGTGTGGACCGCGTGATCACGAACGATACCGTGCTTACCCACGTTTTCACGTCCCGCTTCAAATTGTGGCTTGATAAGTGCCACGACTTCACCACCATTTTCAATGATTTCATGGAGTGGTGGCAGGATCAAGTGTAGTGAAATAAACGACACGTCAATGGAGGCAAAGCTCGGTTGGCCTTCCTTAAAGTCCGCTAACTTGCTGTAGCGGAAATTCGTGTGTTCCATCACAACAACCCGTGGATCTTGACGCAACTTCCAGACTAATTGGTTGCTACCAACATCCAACGCGTAACTCATTTTGGCGCCACCTTGGAGCATCACATCGGTAAAGCCCCCGGTCGAAGAACCGATGTCTAAAACCGTCCGGTCCGTGACGTCGATGTCAAAACTCTTTAAAGCCTTTTCTAGCTTAAGCCCACCACGAGAAACGTAAGGCATTGGCTTGCCCTTTAGGTGTAATTCGGTCGTCACTGGAATCTTCATGCCGGGTTTATCTAGACGTTCTTCATTCACGCCCAAGATTTCACCGGCCATGACTGCGCGCTTCGCTTTTTCCCGGGTATCAAATAAACCCTGTTGTACTAATAATACGTCAATTCGTTCTTTTTCCATCTAAATAATTCCTCTAATTTGTGAAGTACGTCAAAAATGAAGCTAACAGGTCAAAGTCGCGTTGACTAAGATCAGCTGCCTTTTGTAACGCCGTCTGGGCCGTTTTAACCGCCGTGTTCAGGGCATCATTAGCGCCCGCTAGTCCGAGCAATTCCGGATAAGTATTCTTCTGTTCACCGGCATCTTTATGCGTCGCTTTACCCAACTGTGCTGGGGTACTCGTGACATCTAAGATATCGTCATAAATTTGAAAAGCTAATCCGAACGCATCGGCAAATTTTAATAACTCACTAGCGACGGGTGCTGGCACTGGTGATTGCAAAATTCCCGCCTGAACAGCGTAGTGGATCAATGCCCCGGTCTTTTCACGGTGTAATTGTTGCAGTGCGGGTAGATCTAGCTGATGGCCCGTATTCTGAACATCGGCGACTTGGCCCGCGACCATCCCCCGCGGCCCCGTTGCTTGTGCTAAAGCCAACGTTTGTTGCGCAATCACGTCCGGTGCTAACCCACTGTCCGCAATCCACTGAAAACTAAGTGGCTGTAGCGCATCACCCGCTAAAACGGCGATGTCTTCACCAAACTTAACGTGACTAGTTGGCTCACCACGCCGCAGCGCATCGTTGTCCATGGCAGGCAGGTCGTCGTGAATCAACGAATAAGTATGCATTAATTCAACGGCCACGCTTGCCCGCAAATGTGCAGCCGTAATTGGTTGCTCAAAAGTCGTCAAGACGGCCAAGGTCAGGAGCGGCCGTAACCGTTTACCACCAGCTAACACTGAGTAACGCATCGCAGCCGTCAAAGTCTCGCGGTCACTACCTTCCCGCAAGTTTTCATCCAAGTAGGTATTGATCCGTGGAACCCAGGTCGCCTCAAAATCAGCTAACCGCTGCTTAGTCATTTTGATCATCCGGCTTTGCTTGTTCGAATGGCACTTCATTACCATTTTCATCCATCATTTTAGTCAGCGTTTTTTCAGCGCCTTCCAGTGTGTTTTGAAGCTGTTTACTCAAAGCAACACCCTTTCGGAATTGGTCTAACGCTTGTTCCAGCGGCACGTCGCCCTGTTCCAATTGATTAACGATGGTTTCTAATTGATTTAAATTTTGTTCAAAGGTTGGTTGTTCAGCCATTATCGATTTCCTCCGTACTCGTAATTTGTGCTTGAGCGGTGCCGTCCGCAAAATGAACGGCAACGGCTTGTTGTGGCTTTAACTGCTTGACTGTGTGCACGACTTGCTCGTCAGCCGTCACAAACGCATACCCCCGCCCCATGATCTTCAGTGGACTTAACAGGTCCAACGATTGCACCGTTTGGGCGAGTTGTTGACGCTTACGTTGCATCACGAGTTGGGTACTACGTTGAAGCCGCTGCGTCAGGTTCGTCAGTTGGGTCTGCGCCTGATTGACTTGGTGAATTGGCGTCCGTTGCACCAAACGTTGCGCCAAGCGCTGATACTGTTGCTCGACTTGGTTAACGTTGGCTTGTCCAGCCTGTTTGAGCCGTTCATTCAAGAAGTCTAATTTTTGCAAATAGCCTTCGTATAGCCGGTTAGGCTGTGTAAAGACATACGACGTACTGAGTTTATTAAGATGCTGACGGTCACGCTGAACCAAGTTTTGAAACGCGTTTAACACCCGCGTTTGGTCCTGTCTCAGTTGCAACAGCACGTCATTATAAACTGGGACCGCTAATTCAGCGGCGGCAGTCGGCGTCGCAGCCCGCACGTCCGCAACTAAGTCAGCAATCGTTGTATCGGTTTCGTGTCCGACCGATGAAATAACGGGGAGTTGACTAGCCGCAATCGCCCGCGCCACCACTTCTTCATTGAATGGCCAGAGGTCTTCAATCGAGCCACCCCCACGGCCAATAATCAACGTGTCAAAGTTATTGGCAGCGTTCGCCCGTTCAATTTGCCGCGCAATTTCAGGTGCCGCAGCGTCCCCCTGCACTTGTGCTGGAAACAAGACAATTTGTGCAATCGGAAAACGACGACGGGCCGTCGTGATAATATCGCGAATAACCGCCCCGCTACGACTCGTGACGACGGCGATTCGTTTTGGAAAACGCGGAAGCGGCTTTTTGGGCGCATTAAATAAGCCCTCAGCCGCTAACTTCTTTTTTAATTGTTCGTAGGCTTGGTATAACGCGCCTACGCCATCTGGTTCCATCCGTTCGACGTAAATTTGGTAGCTCCCACTCGGTTCGTACAACCCAATGCGGCCAACAACCAATACCTTCATCCCCTCTTCGGGACGAAATTTAACCTTCGCGAAGGCTGACTTAAACATAATCGCTGAAATCTTTGCATGGTCATCCTTCAAACTAAAGTACTGGTGCGTATTTGGTCGGGGCCGGTAGTTGGAAATCTCACCGGTCAAAAATACCTTCCCTAGATAGGGATCAACTTCAAATTTACGTTTTAAATACTGTGTTAATGCGGAAACTGTCAAATATTGTTGACTGTCACTCACTTACGATCACTCCATTTTGCGAGTTCAACCGTGGTTTGCATTAAGGTTGCAATCGTCATTGGACCAACCCCACCAGGTACTGGTGTAATCAATCCGGCAATGCCTTGTGCTGAATCAAAGTCCACGTCACCCGTTAACTTGCCATTTTCATCACGGTCCATCCCAACGTCAATAACCGTTGCACCGGGCTTGATGTCCTCACCACTGATCAGATGGGTAATCCCCGTCGCCACAACTAAAATGTCCGCCGTTTTAGCAACGGCTTTCAAATGTCGTGTCCGACTATGGGCCACCGTGACCGTGGCATTCGCATTGGTCAACAGCGCTGCCATTGGCTTACCAACGATAGTGCTCCGACCAATCACGACCGCCGTTTTACCAGCAGGGTTCACATCGTAGGCCTTGAGCATCGTCATAATGCCGCGGGGCGTATTGGCAACTGGATAGTGACCAGGAAAATTAGTGACGAGTTTACCGACGTTGGCCGGGTGAAACCCATCCACGTCCTTTTGCGGGTCAATTGCCATTGTAATTAATGGTTCGTTAATTTGTTTGGGTAGTGGTGACTGGACTAAGATACCATGAATCTGATCATCGGCGTTGTACTCAGCAATGATGGCTAATAATTCTTCTTGCGTCGTCGTTGCTGGCAATTGACGAACAATCGAATGCATTCCTAATTTGGTTGCCTTGCGGTTCTTATTACGCACATAAATTTGACTAGCTGGGTCTTCCCCTACAATAATAACTGCAATTCCAGGCTGAACACCTTGGGCAACGAGTTCTGCAACTTGCTTTGCAGTTGCTTCGTTAACTTGTTTGGCGACTGCCTTACCATCAATAATCTTTGTCACGCGTGCCACGCTCCCTCTCTTTGTCTGGTTTTATTTTAGCATAATCCCCGGCAAAAAAAGTAGTCAGTAGAATGATAAGTTATTAAAAAAAGTCTGGCAAAACGCCAGACTTTTAGGGTTGAACATATAATTGTTCGGTTTTAGACTAAATAGATTCGTTTTTAACGGCCTTACCCAGCACACCACTAACGAACTTCCGTGAACGATCATCGCTGAAAGCCTTGGTTAATTCGATTGCTTCGTTAACAGCTACCTTTGCAGGAACGGCGTCAACGTACTTCAATTCGAAGAATGCAATACGCAGAACAATTAAATCGGTTTTTGCCAACCGGTCTAATGACCACGTACGACTTAGGTATGGCTGAATCTGGGCGTCTAATTCCGCTTGATGCTCACGAACACCAGTTACTAACGTACTCAGGTAAGCTGGAATTTCTATTTCAGCCGCTTCGTCCGGGTTTAATAACTGTTGGAATAGCTGATTTTCATCAGCGTCCGGGTTAGCATTCAAAGCAAATAAAGCTTGAAAGGCTTTTTCCCGAATTTCATGACGCGTTAAACTCAAGATTCTTCACCATCTTCATTTTGATCAGCTTCGGGGTCTTCATCACCAAAAAGATTGTTCGGATCAATGGCACTCTCCGTCTTTTCGGTAACGATCCCGGTAATGTGCACGTTAACTTCACTCAACGCCAAATCGGTCATGAACAAAATCTGTTGTTTGACTTTATCTTGAATGGCCAACGCCACTTTTGGTACGGACACACCGTAGTTCAAGTAAGCATAGACATCCACACTGATTTGGTCGTCAACGATTGTCAGCTTAACACCCTTACCAAGACTCTTCTTACGACCGAACAACTCATTTACACTGGAAGAAATCGTTCCTTGCATCCGGTTAACGCCATCAATCTGGCTTACCGCGATCCCAACGATTATTTCAAGCACTTCTGGTGCAATTTGAATTTGTCCTAAGCTGGGTTCTTCACTTTGTAACGTAATATTGCTACTGTCAGCCATGTCGACATTCCTCCAATTCCATGTTTGCCGGTTCTAAGCTATTGAATTAAGCCCGTGAAACGTAGGTGCTGTCAACCGTGTTAACGATCAACTTGTCGCCAGCCTTAACAAAGAATGGCACCTGAATAATCGCACCGGTTTCCAAAGTAGCTGGTTTTGAACCACCTGAAGCAGTATCACCCTTGATGCCGGGTTCAGTTTCAGAAACTTCCAAGGTAACCGTGTTTGGTAAATCAATACCTAACACTTCGTTGTTATACATCGTTACTTGAACTTCCATGTTTTCCTTCAAGAACTTCAATTCGTTTTGAATATGGTCCCCAGGAATTTCAATTTGTTCGTAAGTTTCGGTGTTCATGAAAACGTAGCTACCGCCATCTTCGTAAAGGTACTGCATCGTACTCTTATCGATTGGGGCTTGTTCCATCCGTGCACCGGCACGGAAAGTCTTATCTTGAACGGCACCAGTCCGTAAGTTCTTAAGCTTTGAACGAACAAACGCGCCACCCTTACCTGGCTTAACGTGCTGGAATTCCACGATGCGCCAAATTGCGTTGTCTACTTCAATGGTTAAACCATTTTTAAAATCTGCAGTCGAAATCATATTTTAAGTCCTCCTAGAAGATATCTTTATTACTATAACAAGACAGAGCCGTCATGACAACTGTCTTAACTATAAAATAAGTAATTCGCGGGTCGCTTTAGTCAAGCGTTCGTGACCCGTTGGTGTTACTAACACGTCGTCTTCGATCCGCATACCACCTAACCCTGGGAAATAGACGCCAGGTTCAACGGTGACCACGCTGTTAGCAACTAATTGATTATTTGTATTTTTGGAGATTAACGGATCTTCGTGAATGGCTAACCCGATTCCATGACCCATGCCGTGGTTAAAGGCTTCCCCATAACCAGCTTGCGTCAGAAAGTCACGGCCAACCGCATCTAGTTCCGCACTGTTTGCGCCGGGACGCACCTGCGCCACGACCATGTCTTGGGCCGTTTTGACAGCTGCATAAGCCGTCTTGAGCTTGGCGTCCGGTTCTCCTAATGCAAAGTTCCGGGTCATATCGGAAGTGTACTCATCCAAGAAATAGCCGAAGTCCAACGTGACCATTTGACCAGCTTCAAGTAACGCTGTCGACGCCGTGCCGTGTGGGAGCGCTGCGCGGGCGCCACCAACGACGATCGTTGTAAACGACGCGTTGCTGGCACCGTGGCTGCGCATAAAGGCATCTAGCAAGTTGCTGACGTCAATTTCCCGCATACCCGGACGGACGATACTCGTCACGTATTCAAAGCCCGCATCGGCTAGTCGTGCAGACGCACGTAGCTTAGCAATTTCACTTGCGTCCTTCGTTACGCGTAACGTATCGACCACGGCCGGCAATGCGCCTAAGTCACTGACGAGGTTCTCATCAAGATAACTATAAGCCGCGTACGGCAAGTCATCTTCAAAGCCCATGACGCCGGTGTGCGTTTGCGCAATTAAGGTACAAACGGCCCCGAGGTAGTCCCGTGTGATGACGAGGTGCTCCGTATCATACTGTCCGGCAAACGCCGTCTGGTAACGTGCGTCCGTAATGAGGTACGCATCGTCTGCTAATACGAGCAGGTAACCATCACCCGCCATGTCAGCCATGCCCGTTAAATAGTGCAGGTTGGCTTCACTGGAAACTAAGAACACGTCAATTTTGAGCTGTTCAAAGGTTTGTTGTAATCGTTCAATTCGACTTGACACTGAATCACTCCCATCCATACTACAGGCTCCATTATACCAAAGTTTATCAAAACTGATGAATCGAGGTTATAAATAGCGCTAAACTACGGTGTGTGACCCGAACCACTCTCGAAAAAAAAGAGCCCCCGCAGAGGCTCTTCAAAAAATTATTCTGCTGGGTAAACAGAGACTTGGCGCTTGTCGCGACCTTTACGTTCAAAACGAACGACACCGTCTGCCATTGCAAATAACGTATCGTCACCACCGCGACCAACGTTTACACCTGGGTAAATATGAGTTCCGCGTTGACGATATAGAATGTTACCATTCTTAACCGTTTGGCCATCAGCACGCTTGGCACCTAAACGCCGACCAGCTGAATCACGACCGTTGGCAGTTGAACCGCCACCTTTATGGTGACTGAAGAATTGCAAGTTCATTAACATAGTAAAGTCCACCTCCGAATGTGGTTATCGTGTTTGTTCGCGAACATGGATGTAATCACCATAATTCGCTTCAACATCGTTTAATCCAAGTGTGAAACTCGCAAGTAACGTTTGTAATTGTTGATTGCCTAAGTCTAGCTTAGTAAAATCCGCAATTAAAAGGCCCCCGTTAGTCTCATCACTCTGAACCGTGGGTTTGAGGTGTGCAACTTGTTCGATCCCATTGATCGTACTAATTGCTAACACCGAAACCGCCGCACAGACGATGTCTTGTCCATAAGCACCTGAATCAGCATGTCCCGTTAATTTAAAAGCGATCACCTGACCGTTGTGATTACGAGAAATGGTTGCCTGAATCATGAAGAATGCCTACTTTCTTAATTATGCATTAATTGTGTCGATCGTTACCTTAGTATATGGTTGGCGATGACCCTTCTTAGTATGTTGGCCCTTTTTAGCCTTGTACTTGAAAGTAACCACTTTACGGTCACGGCCTTGTTTTTCAACAGTACCTTCAACCGTCGCACCATCAACAGTAGGAGTACCAATCTTGGTTGTGTCGCCGCCGACAAAGACTACTTGATCAAAAGTAACCTTGTCACCAGCTGCAGCATCAAGTTTTTCAACATAGATTGCTTGACCTGCTTCAACTTTATATTGTTTACCACCAGTTACAATAATTGCGTACACGTTTGTGCACCTCCTTAAATTATGAATCACTTAGACTCGCCAAGTTAAGCGCCAGTAAGCTGGACTTAATACTCAACTCGTGCGGTTGTAGCTGTAGAAGTCCACAAATACAACAGGAAAATGTTATCAAATTTCTTTGCAATAGTCAAGTAAGAGTTTCATTGGACAAAGAAATCTGTAAAACTAATGCTGCGCGCCGTCATCAAATGATGCATCTTTTTGATGCACTTAGTTAAGTAACGTGGCGTGTAAATCATGTCATTGGCGAGCCAATCCGTAATCAGGCCAACGGTAGCGGAAACGTAGTACGCGATTTGAATACTGACCGGCACTTCTAGGTCGGTGAACTGGTCTTCAAAATCGTGGTAGAAGTTTTCCATCCACTTCGTTAGTTGCTGATTGATCCGGAGGTTAACATCCAGTTGGCGTTGTTCCAACAGCAGCGTCTTAAACGCATCGGCGTGCTGGTCAATGTAGCCTAGTGCCCGTGATAAGGAAAGGACTTGAACACGGCGCAAGGGGTCTACCGGGTTAGTGATAATGTCCCCGATACCCACCGTGACGACGGCCTGGTCAAATAATTCCGTGACAAGGTCTTCCAGTGCCTGATCGACAAAAGCGGGTTTATCCTTATAATGAAGATAAAATGTCCCCCGCGTGACCGCAGCGGTGCTCGTTAATTTTTGGACGGAAATATTTTCAACGGTTTCAGTTTGTAATAATGTAATTAATGCTTGGCGTAAACGCCGACGCGTCTTATCGACACGGGGGTCAACATCGTGACTCATGATAGCTTCCCTACTTTCTAAAAGTAATATAGCATCATTTCCCAAAAGTGTCTAACAATCCGCGTATGGCAGACAATTCACCCGTGAACGTCTATAACCGGTAATTAATCGTTCAGTTTGGTTAATCATTTGCGGCTTAATGGCTCTAAATTAGATTTCCTGTAAAGGATAATACCTTGACAACTTTCAGTCGCATTAGGTATAATGAAAATGCAATTTTTTCAGGGAAAGGCACCTTTTCCGTAAAATTCGGTTGCAATTTACGCTATACTTGTTTTAATATAGTCGTTATTGGACTAATCAAAGGAGGGACATACTCTTATGACTGTTGTTGCAAAACCATATAACACTTGGGCTTCACGTCGGCCAGTTGCTGACAAGCAAAAGCGCATTCGTCGCGAAAAGCAAACTGCAGCGATCCAACGTTGGGCCGCTGGTAAGACTGAAACCATCGAACATACTCCAAAAATCAAGTAATTAAAAAAGAACTGATCAATTGCTGATCAGTTCTTTTTTAATAGTTTGATTGTATAAGCACATGTGTGCGTTGATAAAAGAATCTCCCGTAGGCCTAACGGTTATTACGGGACGCAGTGAAATGTTTGCTTGCCGCGTTCTCTTTTGTGACAAAATTAGAGTAGTACTGAACGCCACCCGCGATGGCTAAAATTAAGATAATTGCTAATACTGGACCCATAAGTGATTCCCCTTCCCTGTTACGTTTATATTATCGTTTTGTTACAAACATATTTCAAGAAAAAAGTTTGAGTTTAAGCATTTTTACCTTCTTCTTTAAACTTTCTTAAACAATAACAGTGTGTTAATCATATAAGTGCCTATTTTATCTATCACTATAATTTTCTGGAGGTCCCAATATGTCCCGGCCACTAATTTATCGTGTCACCCCCTACCGTACCATTTTGATTTTATTAATTGCCGCCGGTTTTGCGTGGTTTGCGATTGATTCACTCACCGACTCGTGGGGCGCGCCGCTGCTCAGTACAGCGTTTCATAGTTTTCGCTACGGTGACGTCTCCGTTCTGGAAAATGACATTATTGGATGGCTGAGCATTGGCCTCTTCGGGTTCGGTGGTTTATTTGCTGCCTATCAGATGTTGGTTCGATTCTTTCAGGGCCATTGCCAAGTTTTAAACGTGAATGCGGAAGGCATTGCGACCCCGATGGTTACCCGTAATTTCAGACGCATCCCGTGGCGCAATATTCAACGCCTTAGTAATAATGAAGATATTTTAATTATTGAGCTGGTCGCACCACGGGAAAATTGGGACCCTAAAGTAAGGAAGCTGGATCGGGCCGTTTCACAAAAAGGCAATCGCTTGTATATCGATCTTTATATGTACGTTGCACTGACCGGTTGTGATACAGATAAATTTAAAGAGGACTTACGGGAGTTGAGCCAGCGCTACTTAGACGCTAAATAAGATTGACACCACCCCCGTTCTTATCTATAATAAATCTTGTTGTTGTCATGTTAGCTCAACTGGATAGAGCATCCGCCTTCTAAGCGGAGGGTTGTGAGTTCAAGTCTCACACGTGACATATATGGGTGTATTAGTCACCGTTCGGAAATTAAGGAATCCCGCTAAATCAACGTTTAGCGGGATTTCCTGTTTTAGTTTTCGAGATAAATGGACAGGTTGGCGAAATGATTGGTCCTTTTTTTTGACCCAACGGATTTCTGCGTATGGACAGGTTTTCATAAAATACTCTCTTAACTAGTTCTGAGTAATATATAACCTTTCCAAAAAGTAGTTCATATAATCATCTTGAATTGTATTCGATAAATATTAACAAAAAAGGACGGATTCTAAAATTGAAAAAATTAGGGTTTGGTTTACTAATCATTTTAGTCTATACGACTATATCCATCGCAACATTAGGTATATCATCCTTGTTCTTAATCAATGTTTATACTCAAATAATTACACTTAAAATCGATTCTTTTACTAGCTTTCTAATTAGCTTTGGCTTATTTTCTTTAACTATTTTCTATTTTTTATCATTCCTAAGAGATAACTATAAATCACTAAAGTCATTGTATCCTGATGAAAAAATCGTTTTAATATTTGATAACTTTCGCAGTCCTATTTCATCTCTATCTTTGCATATTACTTTTGCTACTACCTTTGCTGCATTCATATTTGGAAAGAAAATATTTGGTAACTATACGCTCCCATCCTTGTCTGAAATAGTAATAGCATGGACGGCCTTTATCATTATCTTATCACTGATCCAGATTTATTGTCCCAATCATAATAATTAACATTTTTAATAGTCCCCGCATCAGACAAGTGTTAAAGTCTGAGAAAAAGTGACTTGTTTGACACTTTTTCTATTTGTCATATTCCATTTAACAGCTTTAATACTGTAGCTATCAAGAGTCGACCACCATAATTCGTACTTTCTTTATAGATCAACAACTACCTTAGTCATGTATATCGTAATTACGTAGCTCTCTACCAGTACACCCCAATTTCCCATCACATGTCACCGTACATCACTTTTTATTCATCAAAAAATTTCTAAATATTTTGAACGTGCTTTACAATATTTGATTTTAATTTTACAAGACCATCTGCTTGCTGTTTAAGCGTTTTAGATTCCACTTGCTCTAACTGCAAGCTACCATCTGTAAGTGCCTTTATCACCAAATCAATACTGTCATCAAAGCTTACCCATTCGCTTTGACTAATTGCAATCGCATTATTTTCAACTACTTTGTTAGCTAAGCTAGTGTATGAAGAGACTGTATTTGTTACACTTATAAATTCATTTCTGCTAATTTTCTCTCTTGTACTCGCAATAATCAGCAATCTTTCCATGCTAAATGCATATGATGCTATATCTCTCAGTACAAAATTATTTTTCATTTGCCTACACAAGTCACTAAAAAGATAAACCAGTGTAGCCTCATTTTGCATTTCTAAATATATAAACTTGTGAATGCTGTCAAGATTGTATTTATCAGCTAGTTGATCTTGAATTTTCAAACTCAAATTTTCAATTTGCTTACTCGATAGTTTCCACTGAAAAAATCCCAATAGACCGGTAAAAGCAATTAACAGAGTAATTAGGATTCCAACAGTCCACATATACCAAGTATTCTGTCTATTTATTTCATTATACAAATATTGAATCAATTCCGATTTGCTCATCGATAATTCCTCCAAAATATTAATCACTCATTATCATAACAAAAAGCCATCACATAATCGCAACGATTTTCGCTCTTTGGAACTATTCGATAGTACAATTATCACTTACATTTCGTTTTTAGGTAATGACATATGTTTGTCATTGCTAAGCCATGACTGTACATTGAATATTTATATCCCATTGACTATATAACCGGTTTGTCTGCCGAAATGAATAGTGTAACCGCTCGGCTTATCAAAGCAATTTTACTATCATTAATGAAACACGTTGGCTTGGTTTGAATCAGATTGCCTACCAAGGTGATCAATTGTGTTGATACTTTAATCAATCGATTAATCAGACCCTGTAGCTCTTCATGAATTGATAAATCTCTAGTGCATGTCGTTATCCACAGGCACCCTATGCTATATCATTTTTATCATTTTTCTCGACAGTCTCTGATTGTTTCGTATACTAAGGTAATGGAATCACTATTTTAAGGAGCGAAAAATGTCAAATTCAAACAAACTATTAGTGTTAGGAAACGGTAGTGATCTATATCAAGGCTATCCTTACTCATATTCTGATTTCTTCAGAGATAGATATACACCTTTGTTTTTAGAAGATGGTACAACTATTCGAGACAACATTTATCAATTGCTACTTAAAGTAGTTAACTTTTTTTATGATGCTTATGATGGCAAACACAGTTTTGGAATAACAATTGAGCAAGACTCCCCACCATTTGATGTGTTAAAAACCCTTGCATCAAAAAATCTAAATACAGAAATTGAAGCTTTCTTTAGCAAATTCAGTCCGGTTTTTAATTCTAATAATTTTAGTCTTTTAGACTTAATATTTTTATATCCAGATTTAATTTCATCAATACCAAATATTTCTCAAAATTTAAACAAGAAGCAAGTTAATTGGTCAGATATTGAATCAGTTATTGCGCTTTGTTCGAGCTCACTTGATAATGCATCAGAAACTCAATTTCATCAAAAATTCGCATCCACTGTAAAAGCATTAACCGTGCTTCAAAATTCAAATTCAAGCACCCGAATCAATCTGATAGAACAACTTGATACCTCCAAAATAGGTGACGAACATACTCAAAAAAAAGATTTTCATATTGATATGCTTCATCAGGTGCTTCTCGATTCTGTTAACAGAATCGAGGAACGATTTCAAGAATACTTATTAGAACACCCTGCAACTGGTACATCAGACTATCCAAGCAATCATAAAAAAGAAATAATGCATAATGTGTTGCCGACCGATTCTTTCACGACAACAGTTCTAAATTTTAATTATACTAATTTTAATGAACATATTCCGACCATACACCCACATGGATCGTTAGAGTATAGAAACATAATCTTCGGAATTAATAGTACTGTTCAAGGAAAAAACATTTCTACTGAATTTGGCAGCTTCCAGCTAACAAAAACATACCGCGGGTTACTAAATCAAACTCTTTACCCAGATTCAGCACGTATTTCATTACCTAAGAACGTGAATGAAATTATTTTCTTTGGGCATTCACTCAACACTAGCGACTATGATTATTTTTATAGTATTTTTGATTCTTATAACTTATATGATAGTAATCTCAAATTAACCTTTTACTACGCTTTACATGGTAATGCTGTACAACCTGGATTTATAAACACATTAGATCTTAAAAAAATACAGAATCAACAAATCCAAACTGAACAAGTTGCACCGGTAGCAAAGCTTATTAATCAATATGGCAATTCACTTCAAGTAAGTGAACACGGTACTAATTTAATGCACCGGTTACTGCTTGAACAAAGAATTAAAATTTTGAATATTGAAGAAACGGATAGGTATACAAAATCCCAAGTGTAGCCAAAACCATTTCTGAAAGTAAAGCAAGTTCGCAAAGTATCGCAATTGCTAGCTCCTCTAACTCACGCTCAACGTCTGCTAAATCCAGCAGCTACTCTGTGGATTCGGCTGCGGTGGCAAGTTCACAGAAAGCCGCTGAAAACGGATCTTCAACTAAAACATCTGGTATTTCAATGGATGAAAAAAATTTATCCGGTTTCGTTAACAAGTATGGTGAATCCCCTGCTGCGTATAGAGTGGAACATGAAGGTATGTCGGACCTACAAGCACTGCAGAGTACACCGGACTACATGAAGACTTCTGGCGAAAAGCAGACTCAATCACGACTTGAACGTGGCCTAAAGCCCTAGCAGTTTTCACATATCTCAAGTCGTTGATACATTCAGGCTCCAGAACTTAAAGAATCCCACTAAATCAACTTTTGGTGGGATTCTTTTTGCATTAGAAAGACATTATTGGTGAACTAATTGGTGATTATTTTGCAAATGTCCGTTTCAAACCGCATATAAATACATTTTAATTATAAAAGAGTTATCCCTAATAGAAATGCACAGATTATTAATCAAAAGCCTGAAAAGCACAATTGACCGGATTACATAATCATTTTAATGTGTATTAATATACATTAGTTATTCTCTTTCCATTTTAATTCACCTAGGACTTATGAACTTTCCCAAATTAGCATTTTACATATGACTAGATTAAACATGTTTTTGACCAACAATACTGATGTCACTAAAAGCTGAAAATTTTGGAGGAGTATCTTATGTTAATACTTAGTATCATTGGAATTATTATTTTAGTTGTTGGCGCCATCTTTTTCTTCATTGACTATGCCAAAGGAAATAAGAAGCAAATGTCATCTATTATCATGGTCGTTGGGCTAATTTTGGGAATTGGCGGCTATTTCGGGCACACTTATCAAGTTCACCAAGAGCAAGTTCGCCAAGCGCAAATTAAAAAAGCGAAAGAAAAAGCTTTTGCTGACAACTATTCAAACATTAGTTACTACGCCTACGAAACCGGCACCAGAGCAGAAAAAGTCGGTAATAAATTAACCAAGGTTTGGCACGCTGCCATTTGGGACGATGGTGGTATTACGATTGATGGACAAAATTACACTGATTTTAACAAGGCCCTCAATGCCCAATCTGACCTGTATACATCAAATGGTACGATCGATAAATTAGATTCAAAATTGAACAGCTTAGAATCTACTTACAAAGAATTGAAACAAAATGTAACCAGTAAAAATACTGATAAACTATCAAAAGCCAAAAATGTTGTTAAAGATACCAAGGACCTTGTCAATATCGTAGAAAATCCTAGTGGAAACTACGCTACTTTTTCAAGTCATTTTAGTGATGCAGACGCTAAATTAAGCTCTGATCTTTAGTATAAAAGAATTAAATATGTACAAGACTATTTAGTTTATTCGCCATTTCAAGCGTCTCCTTTCGATTTAGTAATGTTGGCTTCGACACCTACACTCTAAATCAATCGGAGGCGCTTTAGTTTAACCAGTTTGCCATCCGCCCACATAGCAGTCCCGTTGACACCGTCCTTTCAGTGCATGGGTCTTTTATCATGCAGTTACCCACCTTTCTGAACGGCCAGAACAAGCTCCGTTATTATTACTATTCTGACTACGTCCAATTATTTCAACTAATTGCTTTATGTACTCCCAAATAGTGCTAGAATTATAATGTTAAAATTATTGTATTATTAAAAGAGGAGTTTTTTTTGATGAGAAAAATGGGGAAGATATTTTTAGTAGTCGCCATCTGTTTCTTGGCAATATTTACGGTAAGTACAACTGCATCCGCTAAAAGGGTCGGGTATTCATATAGTCGCCTTCCAAAAGGAATGTTAGGAAAATGGTATACCTATACTAATTTTGGCTATGGGAAAAAGAAGATTTACAAAATTCATTTAACTAATAAGAATCTACGTAAATATAAGAAGCACAAGGTTTACAATGGGAAAAAAGCACTGAAGACCAGTAAATATTGGACAGCCACACAAATTGGCAAATACCACGGCTATCGTTGGATTCATACGTATGGTTGGCAACAATCAGCAGGTGATGGTGACTATTATAACTTACATAAATTCGGCAAACATAAGGTGCTTACAGCAGCTGGTGGTGCACGGATATGGGTAAGTGCTCATTATTATCGTAGCAAATCTGTCGCCAAAAAGATGGGCACCAAGCATTATCGCAAATTCATTTATTATCCTGATTTATGGTAATTAATTATTATTGACTAAATTGTAAGATGCCATTTTTATTTGTATATCAAAAAGGCCAGTCTTTTGACTGGTCTTTTTTAGTACTCTTCATACTACAAAGTCGGCCGCAAAACGATCTCATTAATATCAACATTATCTGGCTGTTCAACAGCGAAAAGCACGGAAGCCGCAATATCTTCAGGACGCAATTTTGGAACCCGTTCTAAATTTGCGTTTCTTTGATCTTCAAAAAAGCCCGTCTTTACAAACGCCGGAGACACCATCATCGTTCTAATATGCGATTTTGCTTCTTCCGCGCGAACCCCGTCCATAATTGCCCGGACGCTAAACTTTGTACTGGCATAAACCGTATTATTTTGGCCTACTTGATGACCCGCCGTCGAATCGGTCGCAATAATTTGACCGCCTTGCTGCTTTTCCATCACTGGAATGACAGCCGCTAGCCCATATAAAACGCCCTTAACGTTGATGTCGATCATCTTTTCCCATTCATCAACTCGCACTTCATTCATCGGTGCAAAGCTCATCACGCCCGCATTTAGGTCTAAAACATCAATTCGGCCATACTGTGCTAACGCAAAATCAATTAACGCTTGAACCTCAGCCTTCTTACTAACGTCGGTTACCTTATAAATTGCCTGACCACCCGCCTGCTGAATTGTTTCAGCCGTAGCTTGTAAATCCGCTTCTTTACGCGCGGCCAAAACAACTTGATGACCGTGACTGGCTGCGAGTAATGCCGTTGCTTTACCGATGCCACTAGTTGCACCAGTAATAACGATTGTTTTTACTTGTTGCAAAGCATTCGCCTCATTTATTTTATTTCTGGAAAGTAACGTCGTGCATAGTCATTCATATCATCCAAATATGAATCAATGTTTTTGGACGTTACAGGGCCAATTGTATTCGTTGAGACTTCTTTTAGCCAGCCATAGTAACTGTCAGCATCCTTGTTCTTACGAATCATCTTTTGCATATTTTCACGCGCATAATTACTAAACTCATTATCAATCTGTTGACGAATCGGCCGAATGTACTTGACCGCACTCCTGGGACCCTTCCCATTCAGTAACTTATCAGCTTCAACACTGTACGTTAAATATTCTTGAACCCGTTCGACTAATTCTTCCCTAGTGTATTCAAAATTAATAAAATCTAAAAATGCATTCATGTTTTCGTACCTCCAAACCCTAACTATACAGAAATCCACGTTGTTAAGCGAGAGCTAGTTTAACACTTACAACATTTGAAGCCTAAGCTACGGCCACCATCCAACTTATATTTAGTTTCCAGCCGTCACTAATTTTCACGACCACCCTCAACTATCTATTGTATTTCTCAGAGGCTAAAGCTATGCTTAAATAAGTTTCAACTAAAAAAGCATCATACGGGGAGCATTTTTCATGAATAAACAAACGGGATTTAAAGTATTAGTCTTAGCCGCAGTCCTTACCACGGGTGTGGCGACCGTACCTACTAACGCCAGTGCAGCAAAATGGCACAAAGGTACACCTAAAGTCATCCGTGGTACCTATCAAGGTAAACGGACTTCAGCTGCTGAAGGCTTTGGCTACGTCTACAAAGTAACTAGCAAATCCTTCATCCAACAATACTCAAACATGTCGCAAGAGAAGACCACTAAACTTAAGTACAAGAAGCTTAAGGGCCACACCTACCGCTTAGTCGGTCATACACAGAAACGTGGGATGGTTCTTGGGGGTAAATTTGACTCCGTCGTTTACCAAAAGGGCCACAAGCTTTCTCTAGATACCTACAAGTCTTACAAGAAACATGGCTATAAGTATTTAAAACGCCAACTTAAAAAGAATCCAGCTAAACTAACTAAAAAGATCAAGAGTAACGGCCGGATCGTTAAGGACTAAAACTCAAAAGTCATTGTCAGGATGCACGAATACCTGACAATGACTTTTTTCGACGCCGCTAAGTTTTTTAAAAGTTCATCCTCGCTTAAAAACAACTTGCATCCCCCTAACAAATCAGGCAGACTATTAGCAGGTAAGGGAGAGATTTCTATGTTTAAACGTAACCGACTTTTGATTCTTTTAATTTTAATGATTATTATTGACTCGTACGCCCGCTTCGCACACAGTTCCGCCGCAACCGTTCTTGCCATCGTCGTCACGCTTGCCACCCTCTTTTACGTCGTTTGGGAACGAATCAAGCGTGGCTAAAAGCGCCCACAGACTGGTATAATGAACGTTGAGGTGAAACCATGAAACTAGAACAAATTACTGGCAACATTGCGCATGCCATCAAGGACCGTAGCACCGATGCACCGTACATTTTATCCGTTGAATTTACGGATAAAGCAACTAAGGGTAAATCCGCAACTGGCTGCGTGATCGTGCGCATGCCGGACCACCAGCACTATACCATCAACAGTTACGACTACCGCTACATGGATGCTGGCAAAGAGACCTTAGCCGAAGAACTCGGGGCCTTCTTTGAATGCGACGACGACTTAGACCAACGCCAACCACTAATCGACCAAGTCAACGAACTGGTCGCTAATGATCCTGATAACAACGCCGAACTAATCAGTGACTAGGTCTAAAATGTGTCGCTGCCACTCATAAAAATTAAATTACTTTGTAAATAAAAACACTCGTAACCGACTTTCCTACCTTGCACGATCTAATGTGTAAGGCTATAGAGAAAGTCATTACGAGTGTTTTTATATTTAATAGTGGTCCGCTTGACGCTGTTCATTGACTTGATTCTTCGCGGTAAACGCCGCCTGAATCTCATCTTGACTAAACCCAAATTCGACGAGTCCAATCTTTAAGAAAACGTGCCAGGCATGCTTGTAGCTGACTTGCCGGTGATTGAAGTAAGCATCATATAGGAGGTGTTTAATCGCCAGATACTGCTTATTCAAGTCAGTGACCGGTTTGTCGCTGATTTTTGCCAAATCATCCGCTGTAATCGGCACCAAATGCGTCCACTGCTGAATGGCCGCCACTAAGAAGAAAAAGTCCATTGCGTCCACGTACTCGTTCAGTAACGTTTCTCGCTCCGTCTTTCCTTCATCCGCTTTGCCCTTGTGAATCTTCCAAACCTTGAACCACTCGGAAGTATTCGCCATTTCAGCCAATTCAACGTCCAGTGAGACCATGGCGTTTTGTAGCCGGTCTGCCGGCTTCCAGTGAATCTTTTGCCGCATTGTAATGTCACGATCCAAGCGAATGGATTGTTGTAATAAAGTCGTTAAATCTAACATTCAATCCCTCCGTCGTTAAGCAAATACTAATGGATCCGCTTTTATTTCCAGGGATTCGATATTGTCCAAATACCAGTCACGCATAAAGTCAAAGTGTAATAAGACATCGAACCAGGAAACTGCTTGTTTCGGATCGTGGACCGTCAAGACCCACTTAGGGCTCCCATCGGACGCGCTGTTGAAAATATCGACGAGTAGGCCAGCTCGCAGTTCAATTTGCGCCCCGTGACCGTGCTTGGAATTACGTAACATGTAGTCGTGTTGCGCCGACGAAACAAACAGTTTATCCACGATTGCAGCATCGAGGTTACCCGCGCGCAATTCGTACTTAGCCGCATTATCGACGTCTAAGATGTTGAAGTCCACGTTAAACCCAAAGTCGTCGCGCAGACAGTGACCAAACTTAATCAAAGTTGCAAGCACCGCGTTGATCTGGTCAACACCGGTTCCCTTCAGCAACAATTTATTAATAAACAAATTGGTAAAGGCCTCACTGTTAAAGCGCAAGAGCCGTCGTTCAAGATGAATGTAAAATAAATTCTCACCCGTCGTCTGTTCACGGTAATAAGCACCACCGTTAGCGTTGTTAACAACTTGATACAGGAACGTGTAATCGTCAGTCAAGTCTTCATAGACGTGATATAACGATTCACTTTGACGTTGTGAATTTAAGATTGGCTTTTCATCGTGGTGCATCCCCAGCAACCGACTCATAAAGATCAAGTAGTAGTCCGCATTCTGGTACTGATGCGGGAAAGTAACGTAGGCCGAATCCAGCTTAAAGTCAGCCAGTTTCTGAGCGGCCGTTAGTAAAACTTCGCCGTCCGTAGTCTCAATTAACTGATCCATCAACGCCGTGAACTTTTCCCCGTTAGCTAGGCCACTCTTTAGCCCTTCGTTAAACATAGTCAGTTTGCCATGGGTACTTAGCGTTGCGGAGTCAACGTGCTTTTCGTTATTCGCCATCCTCTGCTACCTGCGCCTTCCCAATCAGCGTAGTCAAGTAGTCAACGTATAGGCTACGGTTACGCTCATTAAAATTCTCGAAGCTCTTAAAGGCGTTTTCAATGGCTTGTTTTTCGTAAGCCAAGATCGTATCTTCCTTGGACAACGTCAAAATCTTTGCTTCGTTATCCTTCATCGTGGCGTGGGCGTTGTTCGCTTGTTCGTCCTCGTCAGCGAGTTTGGTCAACTGGTCAATGATCTTTTGACGTTCTTCTTTGATTCGGCCAGAATCGAACAACGAGTTTCGTTGCCCGTTTTCTTTCAACTGCTTACGCAACGTCTCTTTTTGTTCGTCACGGTCAGTTTGGGCATCAATCAATTTTTGTAACTGGTCGCTTCCAGCTGAGATTTTTTGAATTTGGTCGGTATTGAAACGCTTATGCGCACTCGCCAACTCAAATGTTTTTTGTAGTTTATTATATTCTTCGCTACTGAATTCAAATGCCACGTTCAAAACGTTTAATTTGCCAAACCGGCGACGGTCCCACCAGTTCCCAAAGTAAATTTGAAATTCACCTAATTGGGTCTCTTCATAGTAAAAGAACGGATATTCATGAGCCAAATAATCAATCAATTTGGTACTCAAATAATGACTGATTGCCGGATGGACGTCCGTAATTAAATCCACTTGGGTGTTACGGGTTGGATCCGGTTCCTCATTTAACAAGGCTTGGTGATAGTGGTCACCATCGATCAATTCGTAGATCAACCGGTCGTCACCAGCCGTAATTGCTTGGCGCAACGCAGTCACGTAATCCAACTTTTGTTGAAGGCGATTCGTTAGCGCACGCGTTGGTTGATCTTGTTTTTCAAGATCAGGCTGATTTTGTTTTTCCATAATAATCTCCTTGCAATCAATTTCAATCTTTGCTTATTGCTGAATTGCACTGCTGATACTAATGTTACCGAAAATCCTAGTAATAATAAAGGTTAACGCCGTCGATTTTCCAAAATTATAACAAAAAACCGGTTAGGAAGCCCAAATAGGCGTCCTAACCGTCATTTCTTCTATCGTTTTAGGTGATTAGTACAATTCCATGTACTGATCGCGTTCCCATTCGCTAACTTGTTGACGGTACGAAGCCCATTCAAGTCGTTTAGCTTCCAAGAAACTTTGGTAAATATGTGGTCCCAAGGCCTTCTTCATAATTGGGTCGGTCTGGAATTCCTTCAACGCGTTGTGCAACGTTGATGGTAAGTCCGCGATCCCCGCCTTATGACGCTCGTCTTCATCCATCACGTAGATGTTACGGTCCACGCTCTTTGGTGGTTCGATGCCGTTCTTAATCCCATCAAGACCAGCTTCCAGAACGGTAGCAAAGGCCAAGTATGGGTTCGTTGAAGCATCCACACTCCGCAATTCCAAACGAGTGGATAAGCCACGGGCACTTGGAATCCGGATCATTGGTGACCGGTTAGATGCGGACCATGCCACGTAAACGGGTGCTTCGTAACCTGGAACTAACCGCTTGTACGAGTTAACCGTTGGGTTGGTAACGGCGGTGTAACTGCGTGCATGTTTCATCAAGCCGCCTAAGAAGTGATAAGCATCTGATGATAATTGTAATTCATCTTTTTCTTCAGGATCGTAGAACGCGTTCCCCTTGTCATGGAACAAGGACATGTTAACGTGCATCCCAGAACCGTTGACACCGTTTAAAGGCTTTGGCATGAAGGTTGCCCATAAGTTATACTTACGCGCAATCGTCTTCACAACCAGTTTAAAGGTTTGAATGTGGTCAGCAGCGGATAAGGCGTCCGCATACTTGAAGTCGATTTCATGTTGACCAGGCGCAACTTCATGGTGACTGGCTTCAACGTTAAAGCCTAAGCGTTCAAGTTCAAGCGCAATATCACGTCGGCAGTTTTCACCTAAGTCCATTGGTGACAAGTCGAAGTAACTCCCCTTGTCGTTTAACTCAGTGGTTGGTTCGCCCTTGTCATTCATCTTAAAGAGGAAAAATTCTGGTTCAGTTCCGACGTTAAAGGCCGTGTAACCAGCATCGCGCATGTCGTTTAAGACCCGGATCAAGTTGTTCCGTGGGTCCCCGGCGAATGGCTTCTTGTCAGTCGTGTAGACTTCACAAATCAACCGCGCAATTTTACCATGTTCCGTGTTCCAAGGCATGATCAACCAAGTTGATAAGTCTGGGTACAAGTACATGTCACTTTCTTCGATTCGAACAAAGCCATCGATGGAAGAACCATCAAACATCAACTTGTTGTCGAGTAATTTATCCAGTTGTGAAACTGGCACTTCTACGTTTTTGATGGTCCCAAATAAGTCGGTGAACATTAAGCGCAAAAAGTTAACGTTTTCTTCCTTGACGATGCGACGAATGTCATCCTTGGTGTACTGCTGTTTTGCCATGAAAATCGCTCCTTAAATTGATTGACTAATGGATACAGACGCATTAATGCGTGGGGTAGTTGGGACCCTGCTTGGATTCCAATCCCCCCAGATTCAGGAACTCGTCATGCAAGATTCGGCGTACATCATTGTCCGTTAACGGTCGAGTCAAATCAGCTTCTTTTTGCTTGGCCCGCTGGCGTTGCATCTCGTAGATTTCCTTGATACCAGCCATGTTGATCCCATCCGCCAAGTAATCCTTGATTTCTAATAACCGGTCCACATCATTTAACGAGAACATTCGGCGATTACCCGCATTCCGATCAGGAACGATGAGCCCCTGTTCTTCATAATAGCGAATTTGACGCGCTGATAAATCAGTCAGCTTCATAACTGTACCAATTGGCAAGACTGCCAATGAACGACGTAATTCCTTTTCCTTCATAACGACCCTCCTCTTTAATACAGACTTAATATTAGCAATCTAATAACTGATTGTCAATAAATCATGTAAGAAAATATCACATCGCTAAAATTAGGTAGACCAATTTATATTTTAGCTTAACCAACTAGCGATTCGCTGGTCAATTTCAGCCCGCTGATCGGGGTGTTCCAATAAGTTGACCCAGTCAACTGTCATCTTATTACGGAACCATGTTAGTTGCCGCTTGGCGTAACGCCGTGAATCTTGCTTGATTGATGCCGTGGCGTCGGCGAGTGTTCTTTGACCATCGAAATATGGGAACAACTCGTGGTAACCAATCCCTTTCCCTGCAGGTAGGTCGGCACCACCCTGTTCATATAACCACCGAGCTTCGTCAACCAGCCCCGCCGTCATCATCAGGTCAACGCGTTGGTTGATCCGGTCATACAGGCGTTGGCGTTCTGTCGTCAAGCACAGCGTGTACGCGTCTAACTGGTTCGTGGCGTGATCCGCCTGTGCCGAAAAGCGTTCGCCACTCGTATGCTGGTACTCCAATGCCCGGACAACGCGAATCACGTTAGTGGGAGCAATTTGTGCTGCCGCTGCGGGGTCCTGCTGCTGAAGGGCGTCCCAAACAACTTGGTTGCCTTGTTCCGCAGCTAAGTCCAACCATTTCTGGCGGTAAGCGAGGTCGGGATCCGCATCCGTTGGACCAAATTGGAATCCGGCCAGTAACGACTGCAAATAAAAACCAGTCCCACCAACAATAATAGGAAGTTTTCCGCGTGACGTCATCTCGTTAATTAAGACCGTTGCCCGGGTCACAAATTCCGCGACCGTAAAACGTTGTTGGACATCTTTAATATCAATTAAATAATGGGAAATTCCGGCTCGTTCAGCGGGCATGATCTTGGCGGTTCCAATATCTAAATGCCGATAAACTTGCATCGAGTCACCAGAAATAATTTCACCATTAAGTTGTTTAGCCAACGCGAGTGACAGGGCCGTCTTACCAACCGCCGTCGGGCCCGCAATTAATAGTACCTTTTTGGCTTTCAAAGTTTACCCTCCCTGTACCTTGACCCGAATGCGGTGCGCCAACCCAGGATAATCCGTAATGACGCCGGCAAATCGGTGCCGGTAACAAAATCGCATGTCGCGTTCCTTATTCACCGTCCACGGCCGCAATTGCACTTTCGGCAAGAGTAGCCAGTGCAACCGGACCCAGCGGATATCAGGATGATACCCTAAGACGACGTGTTCGGCATGTAGCCGCTTAGCCGTCTGTTGTTTAGCCTGAAATAAACTGTCAAACTCAACGTCTGGCTGCAAGGCGTGCAGTCGTTCAATCGATTTGCCGTAAAAACTGGAATAAACGAGTTTAAACGGCACCTCGTGGTGGTTAAAATAGTCAGCGACTAGCGCTTCAATGCCATCGTAATGAATCCGATTAGTTTTTAGTTCCAAATTAAAAATTCCCGTAAAGTTTTGCTGAATCAATAGTTGAACCACTTCGTCTAACGTGGGCACGCTTGCCCCCGCATACAAGGGGTCAAATGATTGCCCCGCATCTAGCCGTTTTAATTCAGCTAACGTGAGGTCCATAATGCGCCCCGTCCCGTTCGTCGTCCGATCGACCGTTTCATCGTGCATGATGATCAAGTGACCATCCTTTGACAAATGAACGTCGGTTTCAATACCATCGGCGCCGTCATCTAATGCGGCCTGAAAGGCCAACAAAGTATTTTCGGGGCGCGTTCCCTTACTGCCCCGGTGAGCGATAATTTGCGTTAACATTTTCCCACCCCACTTTTCGAAATTTAGGCTTTAAATCATTGATATCTCAAGCAAAAACAAGCATAATGATACTAATAACAGCTAGGAGGTTCAGACTATGAAATCATTTACACGTGGCTTCTTATTCGGGGTCGTTGCAACGGCGGGTGCCGTGATTGGTTCCGTTTTATCTTTTAAGAAACAAGTTGTCGATCCAATTGAAGACCAAGAAAACAAGTTTGAAGAAAGCCGTAAAAAGGCAATGCGTAAGAGTCGTTCAGCACATAACGGCTAATCAAATAAAAAATGGTGGCACGAACAAAAACTAATTTTGTTCCGGCCGCCATTTTTTAATACTTCGCTTTTTTAGTCTTACCTTCCCAACGCGCATAGCCAGGTTTTAAAATGTATAATTCTTTAAACCCATTTTTATGCAAGGTCACTACGGCCCGCGTGCTCAACGTGTGAGTTTGATCATAAACGTAGACTGGCATGTCCGTACGAAGCTCATTCATCCGTACTTTTAACGTATTGAAAGGAATATTCCGTGCCCCTAAAATATGGCCCGCATCAAATTCCTTCTTTTCACGTAAATCAACCACTTGCGCTTTCCGCATTCCTGCCTGAAAATCTTCCTCTTCCAGCATCGTGGAAACTTGTCGCCGCCGAATGTAACTGTACAGCTCATAAATAAAATAAGCCGCGATTATAATAATCAACACAATGTTGATGTAATTCCAACCGCTCATCGCACCTAAAACCACGTTATCCCTCCTAATTTCTACCTACCTATTTTACACAAAACCGCTTACTTTGACTAGGGGCAAGCGTGAAAAGACCCCTAAATAAATACACTTACTTTCAATCCGCACCGATTTAAAACATTTATCCCGCAATTCTAATTTTTCATCCCCCTTCGAGATAATCATTATCCATCACCACAGTCATTAATTTAGTTATGAAACGACTTAAGTAAAATGACCCGTATCCGTCCTAATAAAAGACCATAACAGCTCTATTAACACTGCCATCTCAGTCTTTATGTCAATTTATTTAAACTATTTCCCCAACTAGTTACCACAGGTCTTAATTAATAGTTAATATAATTCCTAGTGAACCTTTTCTTATAGTCTACGACACGAGAAATTATAGTAGATTATTTCTACTAATTATATAGAAAGAAACCGGGGAAACATTATGATAAGTATCGGCGTCATCATTCCAGCTCTTAACCCAGACAATAAGTTAATTGAGCTGATTAACAACATTACAACCACCACGACATTAAACAACATCATTAAAAAAATCATTATTGTGGATGATGGCAGTGATACCAAACACCAAGCCATTTTTCAAGAATTGATCCGCAATTATCCTGACCTGACCATTCGCCACCATCCTCAAAACCGCGGTAAGGGGGCGGCGCTCAAAACCGGCTTTGCCTACGTCCAGAAGCATTTTCCGGACATCGACGGCGTTGCCACCATGGACTCTGACGGCCAGCATACCGCTGACGCACTCCAGAGTTGCTTAACCAAGTTTGCGGACAATCCGCACCGGCTAGTCATCGGGGTCCGTCACTTTACCAACGACATCCCCTTCCGTAGTCAATTCGGCAATTTACTGACCAGAGCCTTGGTACGACTACTAACGCGACAAACTATTTCCGATACCCAGACGGGGTTACGGGTGATTCCAGTCACGTACATGGCAGAACTGATCAATTTTCCCGGTGACCGGTTTGAATTCGAATTTGATATGTTGCTCCAAGCCAAAAAGCACCAAGTTAAAATCGTCGAACAACCGATTCCCACGATTTACTTGGCCGGTAACGCTTCTTCACATTTTCGGGTTATTCGTGATTCCGTTGCCATCTATTCACGATTTTTAAAATTTGCTGCTAGCGGGCTAATCTCCTTCTTAATCGATATTAGCCTTTTTTACCTTGTCCTTTTTGTTCTCGGCAACCACGTTTTGAACAGTATTTTAATGGCCACCATCGTTTCACGCGTGGCCTCTTCGCTTGCAAACTATTCAATTAACCACCGCGTTGTTTTCAATCACGCCGGCAGCCAAACGTTAATTAAGTACGGGTGTTTATTTATCGTACAAATGTTAGCCTCAGGGTTCTTTACCGACTTACTCACCACGCTGCTACCAGCCACCAATGGCCAGTTGGTTCCAACCCTAGCTAAAATGATTGTCGACTTCATCCTCTTCATTATTAGCTACCAGATTCAACGTGACGTTATTTTTAAGGAAGGTCCTCAACATGTCTAACCGTCGCCGGGTCCTTTATTTTCTAGCGATTCTTTTATCAGTAATTTATTTGTTATGGCGGATCTTTTTCACGATTCCCTGGCACGCAAACATCTTTATTCTGATTTTTGCCTTGTTATTAGTCATCAGCGAAATTCTGTCGAATACCACCGGCTTTATTTTAATTTTCTTCCGGATGCTTTCAACTAAGCAAAAGTGGCGCTTAGAGATGCCAGACTACAGCACGACCCAACCACTGCCAGACGTCGACATTATCATCGTGACCCATAACGAAGAAGTCGACTTATTGCGCAAAACGGTAAACGCCGCGACCTACATCGACTACCCGGATAAGAGCAAGGTCCACGTGGTCATTGCCGACGACGGCAACCGGCCAGAAGTTCAGGCGTTAGCCAAACATTATCACGTCGGTTATTCCGGCATGGAAGGTAACAAACAGGCTAAGTCCGGGAACATCAATAACACCCTGGCTAAGTTGGATTCACCACTGTTTGTTATTTTCGATACCGATATGATTCCCTTTTCCGGTTTTCTTCGCAATACCGTACCGTTATTTACCCAAAACTTTCAACAATTGACCGATGATCCTGATCACACTGAACCACTGGGCTTTGTCCAAACGCCCCAAAGTTTTTACAACGCCGATATTTTCCAATTTAACCTCTTCTCAGAAAAGATCATCCCCAACGAACAGGACTTCTTTTCTCGGGATATTAACGTCTTAAACGGGGGAAATAAGCGGGCGCTCTTTACCGGGTCGAACGCCGTCTTCTTACGTAAAGCAGTGGACGAAGTCGGTGGTTTCCCGACCGACACGATCACCGAAGACTTTGAACTGGGTACCATGTTAAATATGGCCGGCTATATTAGCTTGGCCACCAAAGTGCCCCAATCAAGCGGGATAACCCCGATTGATATGAAGGGGGTCATCAAGCAACGGACGCGTTGGGCCCGCGGTGTCATGCAGAGTTGTCGCAACCTGCACATTTTCACTAATCCCAAACTCTCAATGATGAACCGAATTATCTTAATTAATACCTACTTTTATTGGTGGGCCTTTTTCCGACGCATGATTTACATGATTGCACCCATTCTTTACGCCCTCTTTAAGATTCAAGTCGTTAATGCGAACTTCTGGATCCTAATGGTCGTGTGGGCGCCCGGGTATTTCCTCCTGCACTACGTCATGGGAGATACTTCCGGAATGGGCGACACGGCCAAGATTCGTAATGAACGTTGGGGCGAAGTGCAAGAAACCTTCTTTGCCCCCTACCTCTTCATTCCGGTCATTCTAGAGACGTTAGGGATTAAGGCTAAGAAGTTCAAGGTGACCTCTAAAAACGTCACTTACTCGATCAAAGATAAATTGTATATCTTGCCCTACTTAATTTTATGGACGATTACCGTGGTTGCGATTATTAAGTTTAACTATGGCAAATACGGTTCCGAAATTCTGGTCGGAAGTGTCATTACTTTCTGGCTACTCATGCACTTTATTAATTTGAGTATGTGCCTATTTATCTCCATGGGACGTCCCGTTTATCGTAAAAACGAACGGTTTATTCGGCAAGTGCCAGGCAAGGTTCAAGATGACGCCGGTAAATGGCACAAAATGGTCACCGAAGATGTTTCCGAAGGTGGGATAGCTTTCACCACCACCGATGGCCCCGTCGACAAGATCAAGACGGGCGATACGATTAAACTCACAGTTGCGCACGGCAAGTTCGACGTGCAGTTATCCGGTAAAGTTGCCCGCATTAGTCAACGCGGTAACAACACCATCTACAGTGTACAAGTGCAGGTCCCACCTGACGAAAACCGGGACCACTACTTGCAACTCATTTACGACGGCGCAAACAAGACGTTGCCCCGTGTCCAAGACACGTGGGTTACCCCATTTGATGAATTGTATATGAACTTGATCGTCCGGGCCCGTACTTACGAACGGAACTGGAGTCGGCGCTTTAATCGGTTTTAAAAGGAGTCACTACTTTGATGAACGCTTGGATTGGATTTTTTATTTACTTCTTAGGATTACTAGGCTACAACGGGACCCTGCGTCGATTGGGAATTAGTCCCTACTTAGCTTGGATTACCGCGATGCTCGTTCAAATTTTAATGCTGTACGTTTTTGCGATGCTCGGCATGTTGAACTTAGGGATTCAAATCACCACCTATTTAGGGATCGCCTTAGTCGTATTTTGGTTTATTTTAGGATTTTGGCACAAAGGCCGACTGAAATTCGAAGGGATTCACCTTTTTGATTTCTGGATGATTGGCTTAGGAATTGCCATGGGCCAAACGTTGCTGAAAAGTCCCCTGGTCCACTACGACAACTTTTCGCACTGGGCCGTCATGGTCAAATTCATGACGTTTACGGGCCGACTTCCCGGAGCAACGGATCACCTGATTTCATTTACGTCGTACCCGCCCGCAACTGCACTTTTTATTACCCAATTTGTGCACTGGACGGGCTTTAGCGATGGTACGGCCCTGGTCGCCCAATTTATATTAATCTGGGCATCCGGATACGCCATCTTCGCCGGTCTCCGGGACCGTTCCCGCGCACTGACAAGCTTTGCGCTCTGCTTCACGTTGGCCATCTCATTTGTTTTTAACGTCGCTATCCGTCTTAATAACTTGTTAGTTGATTACGTGCTGCCAATCATTGCGGTCGCAGCCTTACTTGGGATCTTTGCCTACAAGAAAAAGCCAGCGTTACTATGCGCGCACACCGCCATCTTTATCGGCGCGTTAATGTTGGTCAAAAACTCCGCGACGTTCTTTGTCGTGATGATTGGGTGCTACTTCCTGTATACCCTGATTGCAAACGGGCGTGGTCACTGGTACCGGCGGCTTATCGCCGTACCGCTACAATTTGTCAGCACCATTGGCATCGGGCTCTTACCGTTCCTATGGTGGAACTGGCACGTTAAACACACGTTTACGGTTTCAAAACACCAAATTAGTGCGCAAGCGTACTCCAAGCAACTGGGTGGTGAAAGTCACCAACAATTACTAAAAATTGCTCATAAATTTATTGAACAGATTCTAAGTCTTAATTCGCTTTCGACCAAGGGAATCCTACTGATTAACGTGGTCTTAATCGGAACGTGGCTTTACACCCGTTTGCGGATGCACCGCCGTAATGATCTGTTCGGCATGGCCGTCCTATTAGATATCGTCTTTATTGCCTATTACGGCAGCCTATTTGGTATGTACATCCTTTCAATGCCCTACGCAGAAGCCATCATCTTAGACGGTTTTGAACGCTACATGGGTAGTATTGTAATCATCAACTTGTTTATTGGCGCCGTGGCACTCGTTCGGGTCCTAGATAACTTGCAATTTGAGCAAAACTTTCAAAAGCGGGATACCCAGTCCTTTAAAAACGCGGCCACTAAAAATATCTATCAAGTCTCCACGTTAGTCGTGGGCTTCTTTGCCATTACAATGATGTACTCTGAAATTACCGGGACAAACTTTACTAACAAAATGAACCACAACACGCTACCGCTACAAATGAAGCGAATTGCGAAACCGTGGACTCATTTAAATCACGCCAAGGTCCTCATCGTTGATCCCGAGGAAGTCGACGTCAACGACTACTATGCCGGTTACGTAGGACGCTATTACTTCTTTACTGACAAAGCCATTGGCCAGGAAAACTTTATGATGACCCCTAAGGCTTTCAAGGCGACCGTACAAAAATTTGATTACGTCGCCATCCCTGAAACCCACCGTACGTTTACGGTGCTTACTCATAAGGCTTATCACCAGCACGTCATTACTGGATTCTTTAAAGTAACACCGCACGGTTTAAAACGCATTCACTAATTCATTAATCGGAGGGATTCTCGTGGCATTCATTGGTCTCATTTTCTTTGCACTCGCGTTGATTGGCTACAGCAGCACGATGCGTTGGCTCAGAATTAACCCGTATTTAACTTGGATTACCGGCATTCTAGTCCAAATCATGTTACTGTACGTTTTTGCAATGCTCGGCTGGCTACGAATCGGTATGTGGGTCGTCACCAGCTTGGGTGTCGTTTTACTGATTGCCCGGTTAGTCCTAGGTCACTTTGGAAAAGTTGCCTTTCATTATGAAGGCCTTCACCTCTTTGATGCCTGGATGATTTTTCTAGGCTTCATCATGGCGCTGGTGCTTTTCCGGAGTCCACTTATCCACTACGATAATTTTTCTCACTGGGCCACCATCGTTAAATTTTTGACTTACACGGGGCACCTACCCGGTCCGAGTGATACGATTATTTCCTTTACGTCGTATCCACCGGCTACCGCGTTATTTATCACCCAATTTGTCACCTTCACGGGCTTTAGTTCCGGCACGATGCTCGTCGCCCAATTCATCCTAATTTGGGCAGCGAGTTACGCCATCTTTGCCACGTTACGTGACCGAACCCGGGGACTTAACTCGATGCTGTTATGCCTGACGATTGCGATTTCGTACGTCTTTAATATCAACATTCGCTTGAATAATTTACTGGTTGATTACGTCTTAGCCATTCTCACCATGGCCGCCCTAGGCGGCATCTTCGTTTACCAGCGTCAGCCCCGCATCCAAATGGCCCACGTGGCTTTATTTAGCGGGTCGCTCTTGCTAGTCAAAAACTCCGCGGCCTTTTTTGTCGCCATTATTGCGGTTTACTATTTATATTCATTGATTAAGCAACCCTCAGCTAGCCATTGGTTCAAAAAAGCACTGCGCGTTGTCGTCACCTGGATTGGTACCCTCTTGGTAGGTGCCTTACCGTTTATTTGGTGGGAAATCCACGTCAAATTGACGTTCACGACTTCCAAGCACGAAATTAGTGCTCAAGCCTATTCCCACCAACTGTCCCACGATGGCCTCCATGGTTTCATCAGCATCGGCCAACAGTTTCTCAAACAGATCTTTAGCCTGGGATCGTTATCTACGCAGGGCTTTTTGGCACTCAACCTGCTCCTAATCGGGGGCTGGGCAATTATTAAGTACGCGTGCCACCATCCAAACGGCCTACTTAAAGTGTTGGGCTGGTTAGACCTCGTCTCGTTACTTTACTATTTCAGTCTGCTAGGGATGTACGTCTTGTCGATGCCCTATGACGAAGCCATCACCCTTGATGGGTTTGAACGCTACATGTCCACAACGGTCGTGTTGAACCTGTTCATCGGGGCCATCGTTTTGGTCCGCGTCATTGATGAAACCTTTTATGAGCAAAACCTCGCTGAACGGAGTCCCCGCAATTTTCGTTCCATTTGGACAAAGAACGGGTATCAACTGGCGTCATTTCTCATCATGTTCTTCGCTGTTATCATGATGTACTCTGAAATCAACGGGACAAACTTTACTAATAACTATAACCGACGTACCCTTCCCGTGATGATCACCACTATCGCCAAACCTTGGACGAAGTTAAACGATACCAAGATTCTGATCATCGATCCGCATAAGGTTGAAGTTAACACTTACTACGCTGGTTACTTAGCGAACTACTACTTCTTTACGAACAACGCGACGGGTCAAGCCACCTTTAGCAAGCAAAAAACGGCCTTTCGCAAGAACTTACAGCAATACGAGTACGTTGCCGTTCCCGAAGCTGACAAGTCCTTTACAAAGGGAATGCGCAAGTTTTACCATCAACGTATTCATCCGGGATTCTATCGCGTCCAACGTGGTCACCTGACCTTAGTCTCACAGTCGCGTTAAAACTAAATTTCTCGCTTGTCGGCAAAACCAGTGTGCTAAAGATTTACTTTTGAACAACAAATATAGGCTCGCTGTTTGAGTCCTCTTCGTAAGGAGGATTCAAACAGCGAGCCTTTTTTGATTTTACTTAATTAGCAATTTTAAATTCATCAGCTTAAAAATCATTCAACTTTTTTCCAAATCAAAAATTGACTTTAGCCACGTTTACCGCCCGTGCAACCAACTTATTGACCTCTGAAATAAGCTCTGGTCGTTCACTATCCTGCGCATAGACAATGCCGTACGACAAGACTTGTTTGGCATCTAATGGAATGTACCTCAAATCCGTATCATCCTTGTTATAAAGAACACTTGGAACAATCCCAATACCCATACCCGCACGAATATACGCAATGATGGTCGAAGTATCGTCTGCTTCGCTAAAACTAATACTAGGTGCATGGGTATTCAAGCTATACTTTAAACTTTCAATTGCTGGGAAATCATCATTACCATTCCACAAATAAATATTATGCCCAATTAAATCATCAAAAGTAATCTGCTGTTTTAAGAATAGCGGGTCATTTTCATAAGCGATGATGGAAAATACCTTTTTAAACAATTCAAAATACTTAGTCCCGTCCGCTTTCTTCATGATATCCCGTTGAATAAGCATTAAATCAACGGTCCCATTCGTGATCAATTGCGTAATCCGGTGCTCACGCCCTGGATTCACAAAGTACGGCACTAAGTCGATGTGTGTCTGGGCATTCGTCAGCTTTAACGCAATCGGGAGCCACTTTTTTTCAAATGGTAAGTCCGTGTAGCCCATTTTAATCTTTGGTCGATCAATTACCTGGCCTTGTTGCAAGTTAGCCACCGTACTATCAATCTCCGCAGCAATTAGTGACATACGGTTATAGAAAATCTTTCCCTTTTCAGTCAAATAAACGTGGTGATAATTTCGATTAACTAATTTGACTTGAATTTCTTTTTCAAGGTTTTTAATATTTTTTGACACCGTTGACTGTGATAAATACAGTTCTTCGGCCGATTTAGTAAAGTTAAGCGTTTTAGCTACAGACAAAAAACATTTCACTTGCGTCGTATTCATGACTACCATTCCATTCTGTCATCGCACTATTCATTATCGAGTTAATGATACCGCTATCAATGGCGTATTATCAAGGTGTAAGCAATAAGTAATTTAGATGGGGTGATTAAATGACTAATCAAAAATCGAATATTAGGCCTTGGATCGTGATGTTCTGCATCGGCCTAATTTCAGCAGCGTGTTTAGGTTCCAGCATGGTATTAATGGGGTCCTTCCTCGTGCCGTTAAGTCTATCGTTACATACTAGCGTTTCATTTTTATCGTATTACTACACCGTGATCGTTTTAGTGATGGCATTAATGATGCCGATTGTTCCTAAAATTCTTGCACGGACAAGCAGTCGGTTACTTTATACAGTTTCAAGTATTGCCATTGTTATCAGTTTATTATTGATGCCACATTTCACCAATGTTTGGTGGTTCTTCTTAATTGCAGTTGTCGTTGGAATTGCAGTCTCGTTTATGTCATTTGTCCCAGTTGGTATTTTGATCAATAACTGGTTCGCCGACAAAGCGGGGTTAGCAATCGGATTATGCTGGGCGATTACCTCAGTTTTTCAAGGCATCATGAGCCCAATTTTATCAGGGTTAATTGCCAACAATGGCTGGCAAAATACGTTGACACTCCTTGCTATCTTAGTTGCCGTCCTAAGTATTCCTTGTGCGCTGTTTGGCGTTAGCTTCTCACCCGAACAAGAAAATCGGCAACCATACGGCACTTTGCACGAGGAAGAGGCCACTTCAGAAACGGTCAAACCAGTCTCTAACCACGAGCTTTTCCATTCCGCCGCTTTCTGGATCTTACTCATTATGATTGTCTTACTTCAATTCCCAGCCGTTTTAAACCAGATGTTTCCAACCTACGCTGCCACATCCGGCTTCAACGGAACCGTTGGTGGATTAATGGTCACAGCAGCCATGTTATTTGATATTTTCTTGAACCCGCTAATTGGGTCAACTTGTGACAAATACGGTGCTGAACGTGCTAGCATGCTTTGGTTAGGCGTTGCCGTCATCTCAGATATCTTATTAATCATTGCCACTAACAGTCACGTTGCTAATTTAGCCATCTTCAGTGCCGGAATCAACGACGTCTTTTACGTTTATCTTGGTACTGGGATTACAACGATTGCAAGTGCGGCACTTGGCAAACGCGCCTTCTCCAAAGGATTCTCCTATGTTAGCTCGATTTCTTTCTTCATTGGTGCCTTTGCAATGCCTTTAAATAACTTCATTGCCGAAAAATTCGGCGGTTTCAACGCGGTCTACGTCTTCTTTGCCATTGTCACAGTAGTCATCATGGCATTAATTGCGCTACTTAGCAGAAACCATTTCAACACGTCAAAAACTAATTTAGATGAAAAGAAGGTTCTCTCATGAAAAAAACAAATTACGATATTATTATTGTCGGTGCCAGCAATGCTGGTGGGATGGCTGCAGCCAGTGCCGCTGAAAACGGTGCTAAGGTCTTAGTCATTGATAAGATGAAAAGTGCGGGTTATTTATACCGGGATACAATTGCTTCAATTCATAGTAAAGCCCAACAGAAAAAAAACGTCGACATTGATCGCAACGAACTGGTTAACTTTCTATCAACTTTTGCACAAGGCAACGTTGATGAACGCCTACTCTATACTTGGGTAGACCACAGCTCTGAAGCCGTTGACTGGTTGGATGACCAAGTCTTGCAACCACACGGCGCGTATATGCAATCAACTAGCGATGCCCACTATGAAACTGAACGCAACCACGCCTTCCCAACTGGCAACGAAGTCACCGCAGCAGACGGCGCCTACTGGGAAATGGGCTACGGTAACTGGGTCATTGAAAAGGACGAACAACTTGGCGTTGAATTTAGATGGCAAACCAAGCTTGAACACTTAGTCGTCAAAGATGGCCGTGTCGTTGGTGCCGTCGTCCGCGATACTAAAACGAATCAACAGACTACCATTTCCGCTAACAAAGGCGTTATTTTATGTACTGGTGGCTATGGCACCAACCAAGCTTTAATGCAAAAGTGGAACCCAGTTGGCTTAAAGACCAATATGTATTCCGATGGTCAACGTGATGACGGTTCGGGCCTAGTTGCTGCCCTCGAAGTTGGCGCCGCAAAAGATGAAGAACCAGCATCAATCGTCTTTAACCGTGCTGCGGTACCGGTTGGCACCAATGCAAAAGACTTTTACGAAATCGATATGACCCCACCCGACGATCCTGGTTACTTATGGTTAGGTTCATACCCAATGTTAAAGGTCAACTTGAACGGTCAACGTTTCTTCAACGAAAGCGCCCCTTATCAATTTCAGATGAACGCCGCTTCAAAGCAGCCTGGTTACCTCAGTGCCATGATTTGGACTGAAGCCACGATGACTGATAAATTCTTAAAACAATACCATACGCTTGGTTGCTCACGCTTAAACTTCCCCGGCATCTTTACTGGTGATGAAGCGCGCTCAGAAGTCCAAGACCGCCTTAAAGAAGGCTTAGTTCAAAAGGCTGATACGATTGAAGAATTAGCAGCCAAACTGAACTTACCCGTTAAGAACTTGGAAAATAGTGTCCAACAATATAACGCTAACGTCAAAGCCGGTAAAGACACCGACTTCGGTAAGGAAGCCTCACGGTTAGAACCCGTTGACCAAGCACCCTATTACGGTGCCATTGTGGGTGGTCGCTTACTTGCTACCCTGGATGGCTTACGGGTCACGACTAAGATGGAAGTGGTTAATACCGCTGACGACGTTATCCCTGGCCTCTACGCTGCTGGTAACTGCTCAGGTGGCTTCTTCTGGGGTTCTTACCCAGACCATGTTCCTGGCTTAACTGCTAGCCACGCCCTCACCTTTGGCCGCTTAGCTGGTCAATACGCTGCAGAATAATTAAAACGGAACTTTGAACATAAGTCCTTGAATTAAAAGCTGGTCATGAAAAATCTTCGGACTTTTCATGACCAGCTTTTTGATATTGTAAACAATTTTGAATATCACCCTGGACCACATTTCCAAAGAAAGTCTTTCTGCCGCCAGTACTAAACACAATTTTTCCGATATTAACGATCTAAATTTATTGAATGCTCGGAGGTTGCCACTGATAACATCGGTCGTGCAGGTGATGTTGGGGCGGCGTTTTCTTTGCCGACCTTACATCACGGACGGTCCGGGACAATTGTGTTTTTTGCAATTGTTCCGGGCGAGGGTTAAGACCGCTCCTCAGGCTTAACCCGGTCCCACGGCCGCGTGTTATCAGTGGCGACCGGACTAAGTATCTCTATGTACCAAAAAAGGCCCGGCATTCGCCGGACCTTTTCAATACGATTATATCTTTAAATAAAGCGTTGTGCTAATGAAGCAGCCCCAATCACACCAGCATCGTTACCTAAAACGGCTAGCTTCAAGATCGTGGTATTACGAACTGTTGGGAACGTAAATTGCTTGAAGTAACTTTCAACTTGCTTCAATAAGAAGTCACCGGCAGCGGAAACACCACCACCGATAATGATGAATGATGGGTTCATCGTGTTACCAACGTTAGCTAATGCTAAACCTAAGTAGTAAGAAACACGGTCAACCACGCTCTTTGCTAAGGTGTCGCCTTCTTTAGCTAAATCAAAGGTAATCTTTGAACTGATTTCTTCACCGTTGTCTAAGAGTTGTTTTAACTTAGAGCTACCAGAGAATTCTTCGGCCATGTCGCGAGCGACGTGAACCACACCAGTTGCGGAAGCGTATTGTTCCAAACAACCCTTCTTACCACAAGTACACATGTAGCCATTTGGTTCAACGGTAACGTGACCAATTTCACCGGCTGCACCAGCAGTTCCGTGTAACAAGTGGCCATCAGCGATGATCCCACCGCCGACACCAGTACCAAGTGTTACGAAGACAACGTCGTTACCGTTTTCGCCGGCACCCTTCCAACGTTCGCCTAAAGCAGCGACGTTAGCGTCATTATCCAACGTAAACTTGATGCCAGTGCCTTCTTCGATTTGTTTCTTAACTGGTTGTAAGGTCTTCCAGTTTAAGTTGTAGGCGCCAATAACGGTCCCTTTTTCCAAATCAACGGTCCCAGGAGTTCCCATCCCGATACCAACAAATTGAGAACGGTCCATCTTGTAAAGGTCGATGTGATGGTTAATTGAATCGATGATGTTAGGGACGATGTGTGCGCCCTCGTCTAAAATCGTGGTTTCAATACTCCATTTTTGTTGAATGTCACCATTTTCTGTTAAAATAGCGAATTTAGTCGTCGTACCACCAAGGTCGACCCCGATTAATTTGCGATCCATGTTGCCAAATCCCTCCATTAATGATGCGCGTCTTCTGCGCGCTCATGTTCTTCTTCTAGCCGGTGCTCATGACTCAATACGAGTTTTACGCGAGCGTACATTTTAGCATCGATAACTCCGGCCTGATATAAATGATCAATCTCAATGGCCATGAGTTCAATGTCCCAAATCCGCTTGCCAACGTAAACGTACACACCAAACTTTTTAAGTAATTGCTGGACGTCGTAAAGTGTTTTCATGTGCATATCCTCGATTAATTATACAGTTAATTTAGTATTTGTAAAACCCATTTTTAACAGTGCAAGCCATGCAATTACTAAGACAACGGTCGCTACGACGCGTTTAACATTAGAAATTTTTCCAATCCGCGGTACGCCAAGTGTGTAAGCGATTAAAAATCCACCAACTAGCCCACCGATGTGACCCCAGATATCAATCCCCGTGGAAAACATATCAAAGACCAGGTTCATGACCGTTAATAATAAAAACCGGCCGGATAATTGTCGAATAACTGGGTTCTCCCAGAAGGATTCACCAACCATTAAAAAGGCCCCAAATAAGGCGAAACACGCGGTACTTGCCCCAACCGACTGATTATTGGACAGCGCAAAGCTCAAAATATTACCGCTAATCCCACCAATGAAGTAAATAAGTAGCATTCGCCAGTGACCAAACATCGCTTCAATTTGAATCCCCATGAAGTAGATCACCACCGCGTTCAACGCAATGTGCGTTAGGCTCATGTGCAAAAACATCGGTGTGATGAAACGCCACCACTCCCCAGCAACGATCGCCTGATTGTTCTTAGCGCCCAGTGCGTTAAACAGCATGATGCCGCTGTCACCTAGCAGTAACCATTCAATTAAGAAGATTCCGACCGTGATGGCTAAAATAATCTGCGTCACCGCTGCTTCTGTTTGCCACCACCGTTTAATTGTGTTCATTATTATCATCCTTTGCAACGAGCAACTGGTCCAATAAAATATCAAACTCATCAACCGGCCACTCTGGATGATCAAAGACCATCTGGCGGTAAGCCAGTGTCAACTTTACCCCAGTAAAGTCAGCGAGATAACGATCATAGTAGCCACCACCAAATCCGATGCGAGCACACTCTGTGCGGCTATATCCCAGTCCTGGAACCAGGATCAGGTCAATGGCCTGCTTTGCAACGGGCGTCCCGTCAGCGGGCTCTAAGATGCCAAATTTCGTCCGGGTCAACTGACTAGCATCCGTATACGGATAAAAAGCCATCTGACGGTGTGGTAACGTTTTAGGAATAACGACCGTCTTGCCCTCATCCCACGCGCGCTTCACAAACGGTCGGGTATCAACTTCAATCGCACTACTAATTGTGATTGCAACGATTTGAGCTTGTTGCCATGCCGTGCTAGTAAATAATTGATTTTGTAAGGACAGATTCTGTGCAACTCGCTCTTCAGCCGTCATTTGACTTAGTCGCTGAATCTGTTGTTGTCGAAACGCTTTTTTCTCCACTTCTTACGCCCCCTGCATGATTGATGATATAAAAAAATCTCATTCATTAACATGCCGAATAAACATCCGGCAGTTGCCAACAAATGAGAAACCCATTGTCCAATGACAATGTTACAGAAAAAACAACAGGTAACCCCGTTGTTATTTTGTTTCGCGATGTAATGTCACTTTATGTTCACGAGGACAGTACTTCTTAAATTCAACCCGGTCAGGATTGTTCCGACGGTTCTTTGAAGATAAGTAGTTACGTTCGTGGCATTCAGTACATTCTAGTGTAATGTGTACCCGCATAGTGTTGACCCTCCAAACTCATTCGCGTATTCCAGGGCCAGAGCCCTTAACTCAAACTACTATATCATTAATGCATTAAAAATGCCAGTATCAATTAAGATACTGGCACTTTATCAGACAATTTTTTTACTTATTATAATACTTCCAGAAAGCTTTGTAGATTTGGGTGGCAGCCGTTGTATTAGCCGCCCCACCAGACATCCCTGGGAAGACGATGGCCATCGCGACCTTAGGATTCTTGAAAGGTGCGTAAGTGGCTAAACTCAACGTTTCCGTCGAAGTTGAACCGTGGAACGTTTCGGCAGTCCCAGACTTAGCTGCGACCGCTGGTGACAAGCTGGACAACGCGGAACCAGTCTTATAGGCACTGTTCCCGTGAACCACGTCCCAGTAACCTTGATGAACAACATCAAAGTATGAAGAAGGCACGTCAATCGTGTTTAAGACCCGTGGACTAACGTTGGTCTTGACCTTCCCTTGCGTCCCGTTAGCATTGGTCCCAGTAATGGCACCGACAACGTGTGGCGCGATTCGTCGACCACCATTGGCCATTGTAGAAATATATTGCGCCACTTGAATGGTCGTATAAGAATCGTAGTTCCCGTAGGACAAGTCAAGTGCTTTACCAATATTAGCCCGGTTAGCAATCCCTTGATACCCGGTTGCTTCACCTGGCAAGTCAATCCCAGTCTTAACTCCGAGACCAAATTCATTGAAGTAGCCCCGTAACTTCGAGAAGACTGATGCAGACATCGTTAACGCCTTCCCGGAAGCGTAGGAATAGTTACCTTCCTTCATAGCCAATTGCATCATGTACGAGTTGGAAGAAACTTCCATCGCCGTTGATGCATTCAACGCTAGGCTCGCACTACCGCTCTTGTTGAACCAGGAAGACTTAGAAGCCGTTCCGGCTAACTTAATTGGCGTATCGGTCAGCGTACTGTTCGTTGGTGTAATCACACCATCTTGTAAGGCACCCATGACGGTGGCACCCTTAACAACTGACCCCATAACGATTGATTGGTTAATCGTCCCGAGAGCATTTTCCGTCATCTTCCCGGTTGAAGTATCCCGGTCAACCCCGGCCAATGCGTAAATAGCACCGGTACTTGGGTTCATTACCACGGCATACCCACCAGACATGTAAGGATTAGATCCGGTATTAGAACTTACAACGGACTTCATAATGCTTTGAACTTGTTTTTGGAACTTCGCATTAACGGTCAACTGGATGTTATCACCCTTAGAACCGCCATACTTTTCAACTTCTTTTTGAATCACACCATCCTGAGTTTTAACCTCAGTCTGGGATTTGGTTCCGCGCAAGACATTTTCGTATTGCTTTTCAAGTTGACTTTGCCCAACTGAATCATCACGGGAATAGCCTTCAGCTAATAACGTCTTAACGTCATCACTTGGTAACCCTTGCTTTTCAGTCGTCACGGTCCCGAGTACACTACTCAAATCGGTCCCGTTTGGATAACTCCGCGTCCAACTCGTCCCAACTTTCACACCAGGCATTTCGGATTGGTGTTCACCGATTTGCGCTAGCTCCGTACTGCTTACACCCGTCGACTTGATGTTAACGGTTGATAATGAGTACGCCGAGTTCATCTTATAATAGATGGCTGCGGCTTTTTTCTGCTGCGGTGTGAAGTTATTGATCAAGTTCTTCTCCGCATAGGCCACTTCCCGCGCGTACACAACGTCTTCGTCGGATGAAGTTTTGACCTTCTTAGAGACAGCTTTCAAATTGCTAGCACTAGCTAAATAGTAGTCGGCTAGATTTCGGTCGGTTAAGGTATTCGTTGGAATATCCAAATACTCACTTAACTTGGTCGCAACCGAGTACATCTTAGTAGAAGCAACGTTTAGTCCCTTCGTGTATTGAATCGCTTGATGCGATTTATTCCCGACTAAGACCCGTCCGGCAGAATCATAGACCGACCCCCGCTGAACGTTAGCCGTCGCCGTCGTATTATTGGCGGAGTTAACTTCCGTCCGAAACTTTTGTCCGTAATCGACTTGCAAGTAAGCCAGCTGTCCAATCAACGCAGCAAACAGCAAAAAGACGATGAAGAACAAAAAGTTTAACCGAAACGGAATATGTGACTTATTAGGATCACGATTCGCAGTAATTTTCTTAAACAGTTTCAATTCTCAGGCTCCCGTTCTTAATTTGGTGAACTTTTCCTAAAATCCGCCAGATGTTACTAAATAATCCTAAACAATTGCGCTACCTATGCTATTTTAGCCTACGCGCTTTTACCAATCAATAGTTTACTATAAATCCTATTCTTTCGCATTCCTGGTGAAACAAATTTATAAGCATCTTTAAAAATACTTATCTCAACGTCTAATTAACGAATCGCTAGGACCATTAGCCGCTTGGCGTGCAGGACTAGTGTGCTATGGGGGACGGCCCCCGCAATATCAGTCGGCTGAGGACCACCGTCTGATATTGCCTTCACAACACACTAATCCTGCACGCCTTCGCTAAAACCTGTATAAAAACTGAATTTTAAATTTTTCCACGAAAAAAATGACTATCGTTAAATTTGCGAATATATAAGATGTTAGGGTATCTCGCACCCTAACCCATTGTTAGCACGGATCATGTCACTCCGGATTGAGTGCACATTGTCCGTTTGCCAAGCGGTCCCCGTCACTTTTGCTGACGAGGGACTTTTTTATTGTACGTAAAATTAATTTCATTATATGTCTATAACCATAACACAGGATCAACCCTACCTGAGCCTTTTTGACACCACGAATCGATATCATGCTTTTAAAACTGATTCTCTTTAGGATTAAACCTTTCATAATAAAGGCTTAATACCAGTAGGACGTTTCTTATGCTATCCTATACGGTAGACATAAAATAGTAGCTGCAAGTTTCACCTTCAGTTGCGAATTTCTAAAGAGATTGAGGTGGCATTTTTGAAAATCCGTCGTTTTTTCGACAAACGAACCTGGCCACTGTGGGTCAGTTTTTGGCTTCCACTGCTTATCATGACCGGCTATTTCATCTACCGGCACATGGCGCCCTTTGGTTCCAGCAGTCTGTTGACGGTCGACTTAGGTCAACAATACGTTGATTTGTTTGCCTATTTCCGGCACACCCTGTTACACGACCCCAGTGCGTTTTTCTATTCCTTCTCCAAAACCATTGGGGGTGAAATGGTCGGGGTCTGGGCTTATTACTTAATGAGTCCATTCAACTTAATTTATCTATTTTTCCCAGGCCAATCTATCACCACCGGGATTTTCCTCGTCACGGTCTTAAAGTACGGTTGTGCCGGCCTATCCTTTGCTTGGTTGCTAACCAAGACACACACGCAAAAGGGCTGGCTCGTGCCAACCTTCAGTACGGCTTACGCCATGATGGGCTGGATGATTGCCAACCAGTTAAACATGATCTGGTTAGATACCACGGCCATCCTGCCCCTCGTGATTTTAGGTCTCGAACGGCTCTTCAAAACCGGAAAGGTCCGTTACTTTGCCGGTTGGTTGGCCGTCATGCTGATTGACAACTACTATATGGGCTACATGGTTATTTTATTTAGTTGCCTCTACTGGCTATACGGTGCAACTAAGTATTGGCAAAATTTCAAGACGTTCTGTGTTCACGTCTTAAAATTCGCTTGGGGTGGCCTACTAGCGGTCGCACTCTCCGCTTGGATCTTACTGCCGACGCTCTGGGCCCTGATGCAGAGTAAAGCTAAGTATAACGTCACGAAGGTTCACTGGAAATTCGAGTACGCCCCGTGGAAAATGTTAGCTAAATTTGTCACCGGAACGTTTAACTTTGACCAGATGCCATCCGGCCAACCGAACTTCTACGTCGCTTGGCTCGCAATTTTTGCGTTCATCCTGTTCTTCTGCCGCCGTAAATTCCACTGGACAGTCAAAGTTAGCACCTTGCTAGTTACCGCCGTGCTAATCCTGTCCTTCTGTTACGAACCACTGGACTTACTCTGGCACGCCGACCAATTTCCTGTCTGGTACCCCTACCGATTCTCCTTTGTCTTCTGTTTCTGGATCGTTTGGATTGGCGCTCAGGCGCTAACGGATCGTCTGACTGTTAAATGGTGGCAAGGGACCATTATGCTGCTCTTGACGGCCGGCATATTCGGCACGGTTTACCTGAACATTAAACACGTGACTTACGTAACCCAAGCGAACTTGCTCATAACGATTGCCCTGGCCGCGGTCACTTTGATCTTTTTACTGGTGCCAAAACCACGGATTCAACTTTATCAGATCATTGCGTTACTAATTGTTGCGGTCGATATGTCGATTAACGCCGTCGCTTCCTTAAATAATTTGTCCTACGTTTCTCAAGACGAATTTGGAAACTACACCAAGGTCCTGGATCAAACGGTCAATCAAATAAAAGCTAGCAATTCTGGTTTTTACCGAATCGGTAAGACGTTCACCCGAACCAAGGATGACCCTATGCAGGCTGCGTATAACGGGGCCGACCACTTTAGTTCGACCTTTGAAAGCATTATTCCAAACTTCTTTGGCTCGATTGGTCAACCGGACGGCGACGGGGTCGTCGCTTACACCAACGGGACTTTGATCAGTGATTCGCTACTAGACATGCAATACTTTATGGACAAAAACGTCCCAACTTCACAAAAGAGTAATGCGGATTACCGGAGCTACATTCCGGTCACTAGTACGAAACCAGACTTACAAAACTATCAGAAATCATCAACTTTGAGCAATACAAAAATCAGCACGTACAAGAACCCCTACGCCCTCGGGTTAGGATTCGGTGCTTCTGATAACATTACTAAGCTGAAAGTTTCTAAAACGACTGGTGACCCGATTGCCCGTCAAGAATTAATTTATCAGACGCTAGCTAACCGCTCAACGAGTGGCTTAATTACCGCTGAAAACTTCGATCAGGTTATTTTCCAAAACGTCAAACGGGTCACTACCTTAACCGGTTCGGTCGTGAATAAGCAAAATCTAGCGAAAACTGGGTCAATTTACTTCAAGTTCACCCCACCAACGAATGATTCTTATTACATTACACTTGGTTCCAACTTAACAACGTCTAACGCCAGTTACTATATTAATGGTAAAGAACTCAAGCAGTACCCGACTTACCGGCATACCATTGCGGTCAATGTGGCAACTAATAGCAAGGGCAAGACGGTGACGTTTGGGATTCAAATGAAGAAAACGTCGTTGTGGTTGCAGAACTTCACACTCTACAAGCTAAATAACGCGCAATTTAAACAGTCCGCCAAAGTCTTACAACAAGAACCTTGGCACCTGACGCACCATTCGAGTCGGCAGTTACGCGGAACGATCAATATTAAGAAGGCGCACCAAGTCCTTATGACGACCATTCCTTACTCTAGAGGCTGGCACGCAACGGTTGATGGTAAGGCCGTGACGACTAACAAAGTCATCAATACCTTCGTTGCGGTACCGCTAAGTCAGGGTAAACATACTGTAACGTTGACTTACCGGCCACCAATGCTTCTCACTGGTAGTCTCATTTCCGGAGTCGCTGCCATTGGAACCGTCGCGTGGTTCACACTGAAACGACGTCGAGACTAATTAAGGCTTATAAGCAAAACACTAAAGGCGTCTCCCAAATGAATTTCATCTGGGAGACGCCTTTAGTGTTTAATTGCTGCTTTAACCGATTAAGCCTATTCCGCGTTTGGAATGTAATCATACTTAGGCCCGTCGTTATCGGGATCAAAATCGACGTTTAAGTCATAACCCTTAAAGAACCATTCATCCCGGTCATTGACGTAATAATTGACGCCATCTTTTTGGGCTTCGCCGATGGGGTTATGTGGCTGATCATCGCGCATTAAACCGATTGAAAAACCACTGTGAACGGCGGTCTTACCGTAAGTCTTACCAAAAAAGCGCACCCCATTACCGGTCGTTACACCCATATCATCATGAAACCATTTACTGGCCGCATCCGTAATCGTAATTTTCATGTTGCCACCTCACTCTGTAATCGTTTACAATCATTGTGCCCGTTTTATCCCCAGAACGCAACATTGCAACTCATTGAGCAAATCAGTTCTGACCACTTAGGACGTAAAATAAACCAGTTAGGCAATGTTGATTTACAACCTTTTAAAAATATGGTGTACTGATAACATCTTAGGAGGTGGTCCCGTGAAAGTCCGGGTCGTAACTGACAAAAATTCAACTGAACCCCGCCTGACCTTAACGATTCCGGAAGACTTTCCCCAACGGGAGCAACTGGTTGCCGCGTTGGCAAAAATTTCGCTGACGCCGGCTACGTTACCGGTTTCACAACACGGACAGGCCGTCGCATTACCATTAACCGCCATTATGTTCATCGAAGCGACCGGTCACAACGTTGCGGTCCACACACCCGATGCCGTTTACCGGGCTAGTGACTCCTTAACGGCAATTGCCACGACCCTACCAACTAACTTTCAACGGGTCTCAAAGTCTGCGGTCGTGAACGTGCAGCGCGTCTACTCGCTCACTAAGACCCTCACTGGTAACTTGCTAGCGTTTCAACAATCGCCGAAGCAGTTATACGTCTCGCGGCGCTACTACCGACCACTAAAACTCATCTTAGAACAAAAGGAGTCTTCACTATGAAACGAAATTGGTTTTGGGCCACTTTCTTAATCGTCAGTGCCGTCGTACTCGTGACGAGCCAACTCGGCTTGCTCACCGTCCACATCGGCTTTTGGGGTATTCTCTTCACCATCGTACTAGTCGCCGCACTCATTAGTAGCTTACGTTACTTAAACATGGCCGGTGCGGTGTTTGCCCTGGCCTTCCTAGCCATTCTCTATGCCCGCCCACTAGGAATCACTCAGCTGGTCCCGTGGACGATTCTGGGCGCTGCGCTGCTTCTCAGCATCGGACTGAGCTTGATCATTCGTCCGCGCTACTTTAAGCCCAAGAACTGGGAGTACTCGATGGATTGGAAGAAGCATCACCACCGCGACTCCCGCGGCACTATCAGCAACGCCAACGTTAAGCTCGACTTATCATTTGGTAATAGCATTCGTTACGTCCATACCGACCAGTTTAAGACGGCAGCCATCAACGTTTCCATGGCTGGTGCCAAGATTTACTTTGACGATGTCGAACTCGCCGGTCCAACCGCCGTGATCAATCTCGACCTCTCACTTGGTAGTATCGAGCTCTTCGTGCCAAGTACTTGGCAGTTACAAATGAACGTGACCAACAGTATGGGCCACATTGACACGGTCGGTCAGCCAACTAATGTCGGTCCCGTCGTATACGTGGACGGTAACCTCTCACTCGGGGAACTTAAGGTCATTTATATTTAACTAAAGCTTGAAAGCATTAAAATAAGATTCTTCATCGCTCCGCCGGACAGAATCAGTGGGCTGTGGGGTCGGCTACAGCCAGAGTACGGGCTTCGCCTCGCTTGTAAGCCTAAAGCCCAAGTCTTCCAAGACGTCCCGCCAGGCAACATGGCCGACACTGCCCACTGGTTCTGCCGGCTGCGCTAGGATTAGCTAAAAATAATCTAAATCAATTTTGACAAAAAAAACACCTTAGCTGGAGGTCGACCATGATAAATCTGCCGTGAAAGTGGCGTTGACCGGTGTACTTCCGGTTTACGCCACCGACGTCTTGCGAGACGTGGGGTTTCGGCTTGCAAGCGAGGACTAAGACCGTTTTCCAGGCTTAGTCCGGTCGCCACGGCAGGTGAAATCATGGTCGGCCGGAAGCGACAAGTTTACCAAACTAGATATTTAATTTTAAAAGCCTAAAAAAACGCATTCACAGCTGATTCGTTGTGAATGCGTTTTTGACGTTAATAGCTTTAGGCGTTTTCAACCTTTAAGATTTTAACTTTCATTGAACCGGCTGGAATGTTGATTGTGACTTCTTCACCAACCCGGTGGCCAATTAAGCCCTTGGCAATTGGTGAATCGTTGGAAATTTTGCCTTCCATTGGATCGGCTTCAGCGGCCCCAACAATGATATAGCTTTCTGGTTCTTCGTCAGGTAATTCCTTAAACGTCACGGATTTACCAACGGAAACTTCATTTTCATCAATTTGTTCACTATCGATGATTTCGGCGTATTGAAGCATGTGTTCAACCGTCTTAATCCGGTTTTCAAGCAAACTTTGTTCATTTTTTGCTGATTCGTATTCAGAGTTTTCGGATAAGTCACCGTAGCTCCGGGCAATTTTAATTCGGTTAATAATTTCAGGGCGTTGGTTGATTTTAAGATCTTCAAGTTCTTTTTCGAGCTTGACCTTTCCCTCTTCTGTCATTGGATATGTTTTATCTTCGGCCAATGTTTCCACTCCTCTAATTCCTGTAATAGTTATATCAAAGACCAGCCTACCATTCTGAATTTTAAATGTAAACTCTCAAATCCAAAATAGCGCTGGTCTTTTAATTCTGTTTATAAAATCGAGCGAACCTTAGTTGTCAGTAAATCAATGGCCACTTCGTTTTCCCCACCCTCGGGCACAATGATGTCCGCGTAACGCTTGGTTGGTTCCACAAATTGGTGATACATCGGCTTAACGGTCGCCAAGTATTGGCTGATCACGGAGTCTAACGTCCGCCCACGTTCCTTGATATCCCGTTGAATGCGGCGGATGATTCGAATGTCATCATCCGTATCGACAAAGACTTTGATATCCATCAAGTCACGCAACCGCTGATCATCCAAAATCAAAACACCTTCGACGATAATCACGTCACGGGGTTCTTGATGAATGGTCTCACTGCTCCGGGTGTACTGTTCGTAATCATAGACTGGTTTTTCAATCGGTTCGTACGCCAGTAACTGCTGGATTTGTTTGATCATCAGGTCGGTATCAAAAGCCAACGGGTGATCGTAGTTCACGGCGTGGCGCTGAGCCATCGTCATATCACTTTGATCATTGTAGTATGAATCTTGTTGTAAAATCAGTAATGATTGGCCAGACAATTGATTGTAAATCGCCTTACTGACGGTCGTTTTACCACTACCAGAACCACCGGTCACACCGATAACGACTGGTCGTTGGTGATGTTTATTTTCGCTCATTTTAAAGTTAGCCCCGTTCTTATTTTTCAGCGGCTTCGTTATGCTTCGAAACCTTTTCAATGTTAGCTGCGTGTCCAGCCGCATCCTTTGCATAGTAGACTTTCCCAGTCTTGAGATCCGCTACGAAGTACATGTAACCCTTACTACGTTGTGCGGGATCTAAGACCGCCTTGATGGAAGTCAGGCTAGGACTGTTAAATGGACCAGGACCATAACCTAAGTTACGCCGTAAATTATATGGTGAATCGGTTGCGAGATCCTTTGCCGTTAACGTTGACTTAGTCGAGTTAATCGCGTAGAACACGGAAATATCAGAATCCAAGCGCCACTTGGCATCCAAGCGGTTCAAGAAGACCCCGGCAATTAAACGCCGGTCCTTGTTAGTACTACCTTCGCGTTCCACTAAGGAAGCTAAGGTCATGATTTCTTGAACTGACATCTTCGACTTCTTAACTTGACCATAGTATGGTTTTAACTCATCGTTCGTCTTCGAAACCATTTGTGTGACTAGCTGTTTCAGCGTTGTCTTCTTGCCCACTTCATACGTTGCTGGGAAAAGATACCCTTCCAAGTGATAACGAACTTGTTTAGCAGCCATCGATGACGATAATAATTGCGGGTATTTCTGTGCTAAGGATTTCATGAACGTCTGATCCTTCATCAGGGCTAAAAATTCAGCCGCGGTAAAGTCCGTCTGTTTTTGAACCGTCTTAGCAATCGTCGTAATTTGACTTCCTTCGACGACTAGCACCCGGCCACTAGAACTTTGAATTGGTTCGGATGAACCACCCTTGTTCAAGGCCGTTGCAATCTGTGACAAACTCATCGACGGCTTTAATTGGTAATAGCCAGCGTGGAAGTTAGACAAGTTATGCGCTTTGGTCCAGTACTCAAACACAAAGCCACTCTTGATGACTTTGTTGGATTGCAGAATCGTCGCAATCTTTTTACTATTGGCACCATATGGAATATCTACTTGCACAACCTGATTATCCTTGCTGTTGTATGGCTGTGTTGCATTATCAAAATAACGGTAACCCATGACACCAATAATAATCAATAGCACTAGTAAAATGCCGAACACGCCACCAATGACGTGTTTTGAAAATGATTTCCGCTGTTTTTGCACCGACCGTTTTGGTTCGGTCGACCCATGATCTTGTTGATCCTGGTTATCTTGGTCGTTATTCAACTTTCGCCCCTCCATTTATTAATAATCCTATCAATTATACAAAACTGTTGCTTGCTTTGCACTAGTTCACAACGAGTTTTAGCGATTTTTAAAGTTAAATGGCTAAGATTGCTTACTAAGACCACTCACAAACGATAACTTCACCCTACCACACCTTGTCTGAACTGGATACTGAGTAGTCATACCACCACTTGCTTTCCTACTAGACCACTTAACAAAATTAGTAATATTTTCTGGGATTAGCTTCAATCCTGACTAACACGCTGTTGCGACTAGTGGCTAATTGGCTCAATATCAGCATTCATTTACATGGTAGCGTTTACATCATCTCGATTATTAATTCAACCAGATTAACATTCGGCTAATTAGTAGTGAATTGCTGCCGTTATGATGACTTCATTTCCAGATAGACCAGTTGTTTTTTTAATCTAATAAGGTTATAACAGTCTTTGAGAGAAGTTTTATTGATTAACGGGGGATTTTATAACATGCTACGACCAAAGAAGTTAGCGATATTGCTGGGAATTATACTGATTGCCGGTCTATTAATATCACTTCCAATCATGACCCACCATCGAAGTGCGGCGGCTAAAAATATCACGACCACCAAGAAGGTCACAAAGCCTTCTGTCATGCGGTCACCGATCAACTGGCACAAATCTTCAGAAAAGGTCGCCTATCCCGATGTCAGCAAGTATCCGCATATGTGGATTCACGTCTCACTGAAAAAGCAACGACTGTATTTGATGACTGACAAGCGTGTACTCTATACCATGTATGTTTCAACCGGCCGCACAACAAAAAACACTAAGACACCACGAGGCACCTACCACGTTCAAGCTGAACGGGGAAAATACTTTTACAGTGCTAGCGTGAACGAAGGCGCCTATTACTGGGTCTCATGGTTGAACCATGGTGAATACTTATTTCACTCAACCCCGGTCGATACTCAGGGCCACTTTATCAAATCCGACGCGGCGGACCTCGGCAAACGACCTTCGTCACACGGCTGCGTTCATCTAAGTATTGCCGATTCAAAGTGGGTTTATAAAAATATTCGCTATGGTACAAAAGTTGTCATTGACTAAAATAAAAAAAGCAAGTTCATTACGACCCATCTCACTTCTGAAGCTTAACGGATGGTCATGTGAACTTGTCTTTTTTTAGATTTAACCTTTATTCTCGTTGGGTCACAAAAATCACAGTCTCTAATAACATCCAAAAAGGGATTAGCACCACAAATAAAATAAAGTACCAAAAGGCTTCATTAAAATTAACCCCATTAAAGAGTAACCCCACGCAACAAAGCGTCAGTAACACTGCCATACCCTTTTGCAGTTTAATTTTAACGGTAAAAAGCGATGCGACAAGGCTCACGAGCAAAATACCACACCCGCCGTAACCAATCAATTGATTGTCATCTAACTTAAACCCAGTTTGAACACCGGTGGCAAAATAAAGTGCGGCAACAAAGATCATCAAATAAATGCCCGCAATAACTTGGATTAGAACATAATTTTTCATGCTAGTTTCCTTAACTTAGAATTTGCTATCCGATAAATGTATCAAACCACAGTATGATTGGCAACACATGATTATTTAGACTCGGCCACATAAAAAAGTAGTGCCCGCAACCATCACAGTTGTTGGCACTACTTTTAATAACCACTAAAGATTTAAATTTTCATCACTACCGGCACATCACACCACCACTACCCGACTCCGCTTAAAATAACTTTACTATCGTTATTACTGTCGGATAATCGGAGGTTGCCACTGATGGCATCAGTCGTGAAGGTGGCCTTGACCGGTGATTTTCCGGTCTTAGGCCACGGACGGTCCGGGACAATTACGCTTTTTATAATTGCTCCGGGCGAGGGGCAAGACCGCACCTCAGGCTTGACCCGGTCCCACGACCGCATGTTATCAGTGGCAACCGGAATAACTTGCAAGTGGCCATTCTTAGCGTTGCCTTTTAGACAACAATTTAACGAATTTCCGCACCCAGTTCATCGGTCAAAGCGGCCAAGACCTTATTGAAGGCTTGCGTCACTTCATCGTCAACTAGTGTCGCGTTTTGATCACGGTAAGTTAATGTGTAAGCCAATGACTTCTTACCAGCTGGAACGTGACTACCAGTATAAACGTCAAAGAGTTCAACACTTTGTAAGTGTGCCCCACCCTTGTCATTAATCAGGTCAACAATCGTCGCGTTCGTAACGGTGTCATCAATCAACATCGCAACGTCCCGCGTGATACTTGGGAACTTCGAGATTGGTTGATATTGCTGCCGTTCCTTTGGTAAGGCAATTAAGGCCGTCAAGTCGAGTTCGAAGACGTAGGTTTCACGAACCTTGTAAGCTTTTGCCGTGTTCGGGTGAATTTCACCAACAAACCCAACTAACTGGTCACCAACAAAAATGTTGGCTGTTCGACCAGGGTGCATTTCAGGATGGTCACTCGTTGCGACATAGCTTACGGCATCGTCTAAAGCCAAGCTCTTCAAGTAGCCTTCCACGATTCCCTTGATTTGATAGAAATCAACGGGTTGTTCAGCAACGCCCCAGCTCTTCTTGGTCATTGAGCCCGTAATAGCACCAGCAATGTGTTCGATTTCCTTTGGACGAACTTGTTCAGGCTGACTGTAGAAGACCCGGCCTTCTTCGTATAACGCCACGTTATGTTCCTTACGGGCATTATTGTAGGCTAAGTCATCCAGCAAACCAGAAACTAGGCTCAAGCGTAACGTCGTCCGTTCTGAGCTCATTGGGAAGTCTAACTTAGTGACTTCACTTGGATGTAAAGCAAAGGCCTTAGCCTTTTCCTCAGTCGTCAATGAATAACTAATGGCCTGCGTTAAACCGGCACTTTCCATTAATTTACGTGAGTCCCGAATAACTTGTTGTGTTTCGTTCAGCTTACCAATGGTTGGTTGTCCCGTTGGTAAAGTTGAAGGCAAGTTGTCATAGCCGTATAGCCGGGCAACTTCTTCGATCAAATCAGCCGGAATGTGAATATCCCACCGACGAGATGGAACCGTGACCGTATAAGTTTCACCAGCAACCGTCGTTTCAAAGTCTAACCGTTTAAAGATGTCCGCCACTGCTTCAACGGACAACGTCGTTCCCAACACGTGGTTGATTTTGCTTAAGGTGATCGTGACCGTCGTTGGTTGAACGTCTTCATCGCGCCCAATGACAACGTTATTCGTCACAGTACCGCCACTTAATTCAGCAATCATTGCGGCCGCCGCGTTCAAGGCTGTTTCGGTCATCCCATGGTCAATGCCGCGTTCGTAGCGCATGGAAGCTTCACTGTGCAAATCGTGATTATGAGCCGTCTTCCGGATTTTAACCGCATCAAATACGGCACCTTCCAAGGCAATCGACGTCGTTGCATCGGTCACTTCAGTATCCAAACCACCCATGGTCCCTGCTAAACAAATTGGGGTATCTTCACTACAAATAACGAGGTCCGTTGGCAACAATTCGCGGTCTTCACCGTCCAAAGTTGTCATGTGTTCGCCGGCCTTGGCCAACCGAACGTTAACGTGCCCGTTCTTCAATTGATCGAAATCAAAGGCGTGTAATGGTTGCCCGTATTGCATCAAAATGTAGTTCGTCGCGTCAACAACGTTATTGATTGGACGCATCCCGGCATTCCAAATCCGGATTTGTAACCATAATGGACTTGGTTTGATCGTCACGTTTTTAATGAGACGCATCTTGTACATTGGAACGTCGTGTTCATCGGCATCGACCCGCACTTCTAATTGGTCGGTGGCGTCATCTTGTTCGTCTTCATGTAAGTCAACCGTTGGCATGTTAGGCGTTTGATCGTAAATAGCAGCCAATTCGTGCGCCGTTCCGTTCATGCTCAGCATGTCCCCACGGTTAGGTGTGACGGACATATCGATAATTTCATCGTCCATCCCGAGGTAACCGAAGACGGGTTCGCCTGGAACCGCGTCGTCTGGCAGAATAAAGATCCCGTCAGCGACTTCCTTAGGCACTAACTTTTCATCAAAGCCAAGTTCGTCCAAGGCACAGAGCATTCCGGCAGACTTCACACCGCGCATCTTGCTCTTTTTAATCTTTGTGTGGTTACCGATCCAAGAGTTAGGTAACGCCACAACGACCTTTTCGCCAGCGGCAACGTTTGGTGCGCCACAAACGATTTGAAGTGGTTCATCTTCGCCAACGTCAACTTGGCAAACGTGTAAATGGTCAGAATCAGGATGGGGTTCACAGGTTAAAACGTGCCCAACCACAACCTTTTTCTGTCCTTCATCGGGACGAATGACACCGTCAACTTCAACGGCCGTCCGTTCAATTTTTTCTGCTAATTCATCGGCCGGAATGTCCAGCTTTAAATAATCCTTTAACCATTGGGTAGAAATTCTCATGTGGACTCCTCCTAACCTTTCTTGTAAAACTGTGACAAGAACCGAACATCGTTTAAGTAGAAGTTCCGGATATCATCAACACCGTATTTCAACATTGCAAAACGGTCTGGGCCTAAGCCAAAGGCAAACCCACCGTATACTTCGGGGTCGATCCCTGACATTTCAAGCACGTGGGGATGAACCATTCCGGCACCTAATACTTCGATCCAACCGGTTTGTTTACAGATGCCACAACCTTTACCGCCACAGTTAAAGCAAGTGACGTCGGCTTCAACGGATGGTTCCGTGAATGGGAAGTAACTTGGCCGTAAGCGAACGTCGAATTGGTCCCCGAACAACGTCTTAGAAACTAACGTTAAGGTTCCTTTTAAGTCGGCCATGGTGATGTGCTTGTCCACAACTAATCCTTCAATTTGATGGAATTGGTGTGAATGGGTCGCATCATCGGTATCGCGACGATAAACACGTCCGGGTGACAACACTTTTAATGGACCCTTGGAGAAATCATGGTTTTCAAGTGACCGGGGTTGGTCAGCGGATGTTTGGGTCCGTAATAAGACTTCCTTAGTGATGTAGAACGTATCTTGCATATCCCGTGCGGGGTGATCCTTAGGCAAGTTTAAGCGTTCGAAGTTGTAGTAATCTTCTTCAACTTCATCACCGTCAACGATTTGATAACCCATTCCCATGAATAGGTCTTCTAATTCCGTGATAATTTGCGTGATGACATGTGGTTGGCCTTGGGCAACTTCACGCCCTGGTAAGGTCACGTCTAATTTTTCCGCAGCCAATTGCTTATTGACCGCTAATTGTTCCAATTCTGCGCGCCGTTGATCAATCGCATTTTGAAGGCGATCACGCACTTCGTTGGCGTAAGCACCAACTTTAGGTCGTTCTTCGGGCGTTAAGTCCCGCATCCCACGTAAAACTTCCGTAATGGGACCCTTCTTACCAAGTAAATCGACTTTAACTTGGTTGACTTTTTTCAACACATCGGCGGACTTAATGTCGGCCAAGCCTTGATCACGTAATTCAGTTAACCGATCTTGTAAACTCATATGCTTCCTCCAATATTTTTATTAACGTTTGACGACAAAAAAAGACCTCGCCCAAAAAGGGACGAGGTTCATCGCGGTACCACCCTTGTTCACGTCAGCATTCAATCCTAACGTGCACTTTTCCCGTAGTAACGGTCGGGTGACCGGAAAATTATTTGTTATCAAAAACGCCCAATTTCAGCTCAGAGAGTGAATTCACTAGCTTAAACGCCGGGGTGCTTACAATCGATGACACCCGTCCCTAAGACGTCGCTCCTAACTACTATTTCTCGTCACAGCTTTTATCTACAATGTAAGTCTAGGCTAAAGCCCTAATTCCGTCAACCCATTAATTACACTGAGTTGGACTAAACCACTTATCAGACCAAGTGTGGACGGTATCCATAACTTGCCGGAGATCCTTCCCCTTGGTCGTTAAGCTGTATTCAATCAATGCGGAATCACAATGCGTGACCCGACTAACAATCCCATTAGCTTCGAGTTCTTTCAAGCGAACCACCAGTACCCGGTCACTACACTTAGGAATGCGCCGTGCCAAGTTCTTAAAACGTTGTGGCCCGTCTTCGAGTAAAACGTCAATGATCAGACCATTCCACTTCTTACCCAAAATGGAAAAAGTCTTTTCAAATTTGGGACACAGCTCAAAATCGACGGCTGAGTCTTCAACCGTATCAACTATCATTTCTGACATATGCATGACCTCCAAAAAATTCGATTAACCGGCGGAGACCTTACCTCGGAACCGATCTAACTGTTTGGCCACTTTCGTCCGTAGTGGGCCAAAAAATTCATGTTCTGCTTCATAATCGTCGACTAAGGAAACGAGCAAACTTTCTCGATATTTAGGAACGGCTAACGTCGCCCCAAACATGTGCTTCAAAATGATATCCTTTTCCATCGGTGTTAATTTGGTTAACTTTTCAGCGTTTCGTAACGCGACCCGTGGGTGGATAAATGCGTGTGACCCTAAATCAAACTTGGTTTCACGCCAGTCATAATAAAACAAATCATGCAATAATCCACCACGAGCAACTGCCGTCGTATTAAGATGCCATTTCTTCGCTAAAACATAACTATCATATGAAACTGCAATTGAATGATCTAAGCGATTCGAATGATGGTGCTGAGTAAACTCTGCCAACCGCTGTACTTCTGGTTGAGCTAACAAATCTGCAACAAGCGCCACGTATTCAGAATCTTGTTTCCACGCATTAGTTTTCATTAAAAGCTCCCTTTGTTAATAACTACCGCTATTCTACTAAAAAGTAAGTAACTTTAAAAGTATTTTGCCCAATTTAAACGTCATTCTTACTAATTGTAACCTAGTGGTATAACCCGAACATGAGAATCCCGGCTGCAACCGCAACATTTAAAGATTCCGCACGCCCTTTAATTGGGATGTATAAGTTTTGATCCGTCTGCGCTAAGAGCGTCTTACTCATCCCGTTACCTTCATTCCCCATCACGAGGCCAAAAGCTGCGGGGGCGTCAACATCTTGATACTGCACGGCTTCCGGATTCAATTCCGAGCCGTACACCGGGACGTTATCAGCATGCAACCGTTCAACTAGGGTCGTTAAATCGGTACTAATTAAATGAAGATGGAACTGGCTACCTTGCATGGCCCGTTCAACTTTTGGTTGGTGGACGTCAACCGTTCCCTGTCCAAACGCAACCCCGGCAAAACCAGCGGCATCCGCTGTTCGCACCATGGTCCCGATATTACCAGGATCTTGGACGTTATCGAGTAATAACCACGGCCGGGTTAGGTCTAGCTTTGCTAACTCATCGTCCTCTGCTGCCGGCAAAACAACCAGTGCAAATACCCCTTGGGGCGTAACGGTTGCGCTAATGTGGGCCGCAACCTCTTCAGAGATTTCAATCAACGCCGGGAACTTAGTTAAGTCCGGGTCGGTCGCCAATTGTTTTTCGGTAATCAGTAACGTTTTAACGGGAATATGTGCTTTAACGGCTTCGTTAACTAGGTGCCAGCCGTCTAATAGGTACATGCCCTGCTGCTTACGGCCCTTTTTGGTCTGTAATTTTTTCCACGCTTTAACGTGCACGTTTTGTAATGAATTGATTTTTTCCACGGTATGAACTTCCTTTTCGTCCTTGCAGGGTCTCTCATGCTGAGAGACCTCACGATTTATTTTCAAGTATAGCATATCGCCCGCATCACACTTCCATGCTATTATATAGTGTATGGGTTATTATGATTTACAATTAAAGGAAGTGACAGTATGCGCGCAGTAACTCTGCAAGCCAGCGGCCGCGTTCAAGGGGTTGGTTTTCGCTGGGCCACAAAGGTCGCCGCGGATAAGTGTGGTGTCAACGGAATTGTTCGCAATTTAATGGATGGCTCCGTATTCATTGAAGCGGAAGGCGAAGATCAACGGGTTCAAGTCTTTATTGACGTGATCAAACAATCACCGACCGATTTTGGTAAGGTTAACAAGCTCATCGTTAACGACGTTGAACCACAAAACTACCACAATTTTCGGATAACTAATTGAAATCCCCGTTCAGGTTTAGTATCATCGAGTTTATATATCTTTAATAAAGGGGATTATGATCTATTGAAATCTAAAAAAGGCCTCACATTAGCGTTGACATTAACTACGCTGACGTTATTTCTGAGTGGCTGTGTACAGACAACTAAGTCTGGGAAACCATACGGCTTTGTCTACGACTACCTAGCACGTCCTGGTCAAGCCGTTATGCAATGGTTATCACAAATTTTAGGCAATAACTACGGCTGGGCCATCATCGGTCTGACGGTCATCGTACGGTTAGTACTTCTACCTATGATGATCAGTCAACAACGCAAGTCCACGTACCAACAAGAAAAAATGTCTGCCGTTAAACCGCAGATGCAAAAGATTCAAGCCCGGCAAAAAGCTGCGACAACGCAGGAAGAAAAAGCTGCAATCAGTAACGAAATGATGCAGCTTTACAAGGAAAACGGCATTAGCATGACTGGTGGGATCGGTTGTTTACCATTATTAATTCAACTGCCCGTCTTCTCAGCCCTTTACTACGCCATCCGCTTCTCACCCGAGTTGCAAAGTGCCACGTTCATGGGGATCTCCTTAGGGAAATCCAGTTTACTTTTGGCCATCTTAGCCTTCTTGTCTTACTTGGCACAAGGCTACCTCTCAATGATTGGTTTGCCGGATGATCAAAAGAAGCAAATGCGGATGATGCTCGTCATGAGTCCAATCATGATCTTATTCGTGTCCATGTCAGCACCCGCTGGTTTAGGGCTATACTTCTTCGTCGGTGGGTTATTCGCCTGCTTACAAACGCTCATCATCAACTTCTTCCGCCCCCGGATTCGGCGTGAAGTTGAAGCTGAACTGAAGAAGCACCCCATCAAGACCCCAACTCCAGCGCCAGTTGCACAAGCTAAGCCAGTTAATGCAACTGAAAGTGACGCAACGCCTAAGCCACGTAACTACACCCCTGGTAAGGGTCGCAATGCTGGCAAGCAGCAACGCCATCACCGCAACTAATTGATTTAAACAAGTCAAACCGGCACCTCGATGATTTTCATCGGGATGCCGGTTTTCTTTTTATTAACTCAAGGTTAATAGCATTAATTAGACACATAGGATTCTTCATCGCTCCGCCGGACAGAACCAGTGGGCTGTGGGGTCGGCTACAGCCAAGGTACGGGCTTCCGCCTCGCTTGTAAGCCTAAAAGCCCAAGTCTTCCAAGACGCCCCGCCATGTCGCCAGGCATAAACCGCCAGCCAACATGACCGACACTGCCCACTGGTTCTGCCGGCTGCGCTAGGATTGGTTAAAAGCAAGATAAATCAACTTTCATCGAAAGATCAACTTAGCTGGAAGCAACAAATTTACCGACTTTGTTAATATTGGTATGTTGCTAATATCAGTTTTTATGACTTTCATCCTTTAGCTGTTATTCCTAAATCAATTGCTCCGTCAGGCAGAATAATCTTACTATTGTTATCTCCATCAGACAATCGGAGGCCGTAACTGATGACATCGGTCGTGAAGGTGGTGTTGGCGCGGCGCTTTTTTGCCGGGCTTACACCACGGACGGTCCGGGACAATTGTGCCTTTTGTAATCGTTCCGGGCGAAGGACTAGACCGTTTCCCAGGCTAGGCCCGGTCCCACGACCGCATGTCATCAGTTGCGACCGGAATAGCTTATAAATAGCTAATTTTGTTGGTCCAGACATTGATGCAACAGTTTCTTAAATTTAAGTTTCAACCTTTAGTTATTAAGTTATAGTCCAGACTCGTTTTCCTCGTTCAATTTGTCGCAGTCAATAATCAATTGGCAAACTTCCCGATCGGGTGTGAGCTTCATGGAGTATTTGCGTCCAAATTCAATCATCGTATGGTGGGCTTGGTGTAATTCTTTAGGGTCCAACACCCCAACGATCTTTTGCTCAACCTGCAGCGGTGACGCGGCTTGGTCGACAAAGTGTAACCGCTTAGAAATTGCTGAAACGTGGGTATCCACCGCAAACGTATTCTGGTCAAAGACATCGCTTAGGACCACGTTAGCCGTCTTACGCCCTGCACCCGGCAAGGCCATGATGCCCTTGCGATCCGTTGGCACCACGTCGTGCAGGTCCTCGTGAACGATCCGTGCCGTTTTGATAATGTTTTTAGCCTTATTCCGAAACAAGCCAACACTTTTGATGATCTGCTCAACATCGGTGACGTCCGCCACCATCAAATCCTTAGGTTCTGGATACTTGTCAAATAGTACCGGGGTCACCTTATTGACTGAAACGTCCGTAGCCTGCGCACTTAAAATCACCGACACCAAGTACTGAAACGGGGTCCGCGAATCAAGAGATGGCCCCACCGGCCCCATCTCTTTTTCCATTTGATGAATAGCCCATACAATTTGTTCGTCCTTCAACATACGCTACTTCACTCCTTTCAAGCTTAAGTTGTTAACTAAGTCACGTGTAGCCAATCCTTATTAAGACTACGCTTCAACCTCTAGTAATTACTTCTATCTTACCCGAAAAATGCCCAGTAAGACTTGTTAAAGAAAATTTTTTAAAATTATTTTAGTTGCAATAAAAAGCCGCCAGCACCTACCAATAATACTGTCGCCCCGTCAGTATTATTGATACGTTCTAAAAATTCATTGGATCATCGGAGGCTGTCGCTGATAGCATCGGTCGTGAAGGTGGCTTTTGACCGGTGCTTTTCCGGTCTTAGGCCACGGACGGTCCGGGACAATTGCGCTTTTTGCAATTATTCCGGACGAGGTGCAAGACGTTCCTCAGGCTTGGACCGGTCCCACGACCGCATACTATCAGCGACAGCCGGACTAGGTCCATTGAACTGGTACAACCACTAAAAAAGACGGCCAATCCGCTTCAATGAAGAGCGCCCGTCCGTCTTAATTACAATTTTAATTAAAAGATAATTCCTAAAATTAATCCTACTAATTGCATTCCTTGAAACATCATCAAGTTTTGTGGTGCGGTGTTAAAGGTCGTTTCCTTAACTTGTTCCGCGTTGAATGCCCGAATATTTTTCAAAATCTTAGGCAAGACTAGTAACACTAAGAGTTGATAAATTGGCAAGATCTGTAAGATAACGCTAATGATAACGGGGACGTAACCGAGCAATGCCAGCGTATCGTAAACTTTTAATGACCGCTTAGTCCCGATGTAGTAAGGTACCGTGTACCGTTCATTGCGAATATCTTGTTGTAAATCGGAAATATTGTCGGCAAGCATAATGTTCGCCACTAGGAAAATCCCTGGTAGCCCAACTAGGATCATCACCAAAATGTTTTGCAAGTTACCAACTACCGCAAACCGTGGCCAGTCAAAGGTGAAGCCCGCTAACACGGGTGTTGCAACGTTCATGTAAACGCTCAGGAAAAATACCCCAAACCCTTCAACGCAACCAGACAATAGTTCACCCAATGGGAATCGTGAGAATGGTACTGGGCCGTACGTATAGAAAACTGCCACACCAATTGCGGCCGCCCCCATAAAGAGTAACAATAGGTTCGTCTTGAAAACCAACACGATGCCTAAAATAATTGCTGTTGCTAACATGGCTAGCATCATGTTCATTGATCGCCGTGGTGATAAATGCTCACGCCCAACGATATTATAAGTATCGCGGTAATGAATATCCTTGGCTAAATAGTAGTCCTGTACGTTATTGAAACCCGTTACAAATAACGCAATTGCGACTTGCGCAATTAAATAAATTAATGAATTTACCCAATTAAACGCGTGGAAATAATAGATTGAAAACAAAATACCAATGAAGTAAGGTACCACACTAGCTGCTTTTGCATTCAACCGAATGAATTGCAAGAAGATCTTGAATGTCATCGGCCGATAAGCCGTTTCGTTTGTCAACAGTTTCGCCCCCCAAATTAATTTGCTGCACTTCCACTATAACAAAGATTAGTGTTTGTGAAAACCGGCTCAAACAGAGTATCCCGTAACAAAGAATCTTTTGACGTACATTTAAGCAAAATAACCGTTCAGAAATATTGGCTATTCCTGAACGGTTATTTGAATTTCATCCCAAATATTTTAATTAATTCGTCATTTGTAGGATGGCGGGACCACGATTCGTCAAGACAAAGCCTTGATTGCTTTGATGCATGAACATCATGCCTTCAAACTCACGGTCACCCGTGAAGTTCGTCGCACTAACATCACTGGCATCTAATTGCCCGAGTTTGTCCACCGGAACAGAGAAGATGCTGCCGTTAGATACCAGGTACAACCGGTTATTAGCGCCATTGTAGCTCATCGACTGAACGACTTCTCCCGGTACCCTGCTGAGACCCTGCATGACTAAACTAAAATGAATCCGGTCAGTACTAATCTGTCCCTTATAAATCTTAGCCGAGTTAAGCGGTGCCGTTGACCAAGCCGAAAGCGTATGGGTCCAATAATAGGCGTTCCCATCATTATCAAACGCCAAGACGCTACCCATGTGCATGCCGGACTTCAACGTAAAGTTAACCGCGGCATCTGGTTTCAACGTCTTCTGATTTAGTCGTTCAACCGTCGATTGATCATCTGCTTGGTGCTTCTTAACGAACCATAACTCGTTGGTTCGCGGATTCAAAGCTAACGACTGCGCATGACCAGTATTAAAGGTTGGCCCAACTTTGATACACTTCAAAATGGCCTTATCCTTGCTCGTCGCCTTATTGTGATATTGGTTAACGGCGGCCTTGCGGATCAACTGCATCTGACCGTTTTTTCGCGTGCCTAACGCCGTCAACTTTTGCCAGTCATAACGGATGACCCACCCCATCTGATCGTCATCCCCCTTACCACTCTTATCCACGTACATCACGTATAAGTAATGGTCATCTTTAGAGAACGTCGCACTTTGCGGGTTTGAATTAATCCCCTTCGTTGACTCACCGTCCAAAGGCAAGTACATCGTCGACTTCAAAGCGTAATCGCTATCCGCACCAGTGTGTCGAACAACGCTTAACGTTTCGCTTTTAGTTTGAAGGGTCTTCTTTGCCTTGTACGTTGGCGAATATTGGTACTTATACCGCGCTAAGGCGTAGTCACTCGGCACGTCCACCGTTGAAAAGTCTTCCGATTTATACGGATCAATCGTATTGCCAGAAACGTTGTAGGACGTGATGCCATCAACCGTTTCACCAGGCGTCGTCAAGCCACTCACTGTTGGTTCGGGGACAACGGGCGCTTTGGTCGTCAAATAGCCATTCCAGACCCAGCCCTTCGTTTCCCCTGATTTAACGTAGTAATACGTGGTCTTCTTGCCCCGCTTATAAACCGTCCGTTTTTGTGTTCTTGTGTACTTCTGGTCAGCAACCAGCTTGACGCCCTTTTTAAAGGTCACATAGCTATTCTTACCCTTGAGCTGATAAATCTTACCTGACTTGGCGTTCTTATAATAAACTTTAGCGGTCGTTTTCTTGGCCGTGGTTGCTTGACCATTCTTGCCGGCTTTTAACTGACTTGCTTTGACCCAGCCAGCCGCTTTATTCTTAGCAGCTTTAACGTAGTAGTAGCGCGTCGTTTTGCCCTTTTTAGTCACGAACATCTGCTTAGACCGCGTCCACGTCGTTTTCGTATAGTTTTTCAACGCGTGGTTGGACTTTAAAACGGGCTTCTTGAGCGTTCCGCTTAATTTGTAAGTCTTGCCGGTTTTACTCAGTGAATAATACGCCTTATGACTTACCTTGGTCGCCTTAGTCCGATAAGTCTTACTAACTTTGGTGACCTTTTTTCCCCGTCGTTTACTTGCGGCTACAGTCGTTGATTGCACGCTAGCCCCAATCACCGCGACACTACTTAGCAACGTGACGCCTAAAAAGACGTGTTGTTTAAAACTCATCCCTGACACTCCTTACAAAAATTAATACTTAGAAGCAAAAAACACCAATCCTAAAATCAGTGTTTTTTGCAACCACGATAAAAGTCTATTTGTTATTCATTTGGTAAAGCGCTGGTCCCCGGTTTAACAAGACGTAGCCAGAATTACTGCGATGCATGAAGGCAACCCCTTCAAATTCTCGTTTACCAGTGAAGTTCGTGGCACTAACGTCGCTCGACTTCAAATGACCTAGCTTGCTTGTCGGTACGGAGAAGATACTCCCGTTGGACACAAGGTACAGCCGCTTATTTGCTTGGTTGTAACCCATGGATTGTACGATTTCACCAGGCCCTTTGCTCAAGCCTTGCATTACTAAGCTGAAGCGAACCCGTTTCGTACTGATTTGACCCTTGTAGATCTTAGCCGAATTAACTGGTGCCGTTGGCCAAGCTGCGACCGTATGCGTCCAGAAGTAAGCATTCCCAGCGTTATCAAAGGTTAAAACGCCACCCATGCTTAACGTGGATTTCAACGTGAAGTTGACCGCAGCATCCGGCTTCAAAGTGCTGGCGTTCAAGCGTTCAACCATCGCCTTGACACCTGATTTATGATCCTTGATGAACCATAATTCATTGGTTTTCGGGTTCAACGTCAATGACTGCGCGTGACCCGAATTAAACGTTGGTCCAACTTTAATACAATTTAAAATGGCCCGGTCTTGGCTCGTGACCCGATCATGATACTGATCAACGGCGGCTTGACGGATCAGTTCCATTTGACCGTTCTTCCGCGTGCCTAACGCCGTCAGCTTTTGCCAATCATAACGAATGACCCAGCCTTTTTGCGTATCGGCGTCCGTCCCGCTTTTATCAACGTACATGACGTACAAGTAATGGTCGTCCTTAGAAAAAGTGGCACTTTGCGGATTAGAGTTGCGTCCCTTTTCGTTGGCGCTATCTAGTGGCAAATACATGGTTGACCGTAAATCATAATTACTGTTAGCTCCCATGTGCCGCACGACCCCTAGCGTTTCGCTCTTAGGTTGTAACGTCTGATCTGCGTGGTAACTTGCTGAATACTGATAGGCGTAGTTCTTAACAAAATAGGCATTGGGAACTTTCACCGTTGAGAAATTTTTCGAGAGATAGGGTGCAATGACGTCGCCAGTTGTATGGTACGTCGTAATTCCATTGGCCGTTGCGCCCCGTGTCGTCAAACCACGTTTACTTTTAGCCTTGGCTTTAGCTTTTGACTTTGCTTTAGCTTTGGCTTTAGCTTTGGACTTGGACTTGGACTTAGCCTTGGCCTTGGCTTTGGCTTTGGCTTTGGACTTTGCCTTTGCTTTGGCTTTGGATTTAGCCTTTGCTTTGGATTTGGCTTTGGCCTTGGCTTTGGCCTTGGCTTTGAACTTTGCTTTAGCTTTAGCAGGCATCTTGGTCGTTAAATCACCACTCCAGACCCAGCCCTTCGTCTTGCCTTGTTTGACGTAGTAATACGTCATCTTTTTACCGTGTTTATAAACGTAACGCTTTTGCGTTCTGGTGTATTTTTTGTTAGCTGCTAACTTCCGAGCACTCTTAAGGGTCACGTAACGATTCTTACCCTTTAACTGGTAAATCTTGCCAGCTTTGGCGTTCTTATAGTAAGCTTTGGTCGCCACTTTCTTAGGCGTCGTTGCTTGACCGTTCTTCCCGGCCTTTAACGCACTCGCCTTGACCCAACCCGCGGCGTGGTCCTTGGCGTTAGTAACGTAATAGTAACGAACTTTTTTACCCTTTTTAGTGACAACCATCTGTTTGGAGCGAGTCCACGTCGTCTTTACATAGTGCTTTAACGTGTGGTTAGCTTTTAAAACTGGCTTTTTGAGTGACCCACTCAATTTGTAAGTCTTTCCGGTTTTACTTAGCGAATAATACGACTTATGACTCACCTTGGTGGCCTTTGTCCGATAAGTCTTGCTAACCTTGGTAACCTTTTTTCCCCGACGTTTGCTTGCGACAACGTTGTTTGGTTGTGTACTCGTCCCAATCAACGCCGCACTCCCTAATAACGCCATACCTAACGCGACGTGTTGCTTCAAATTCATGCCCGACACTCCTCATAATTGTTTCTTGAAAATTTAACGTAACGTTACATAATAGCCATAATCGTTTCCCCGCGATTACGATAACGCCTTAATTAATTCTAACATAAACATACATAATTAAATTAATAACATTGAACTTGTGTTCATGATAAAAAAACTGCCGAAAAATTCTCAATCAACAAGAATTTCCGACAGTTTTTCACTGAAGTGATTATTTAGATGGCTTTACATCCCCATCATCATGTTCATGATCATCTAACGGGGGTTCATCTTTACTGTAAATTGCCGGCTTGATTCCCGCCGGTAACTCGGTTTTAGCGATCTTTTCAACTTTATCCGTTTCAGCTTGTGCCTCAGCTAAGAGTTCAGGATCACGCAAAATCGGCAAGTGGAAGCGGAAAATCGACCCTTGGCCAACGACTGATTCCACACTGATTTTGCCGTGGTATCCTTCAACTAACCGTTGGGCGATCGACAACCCTAGTCCGTTACCACCCTTATCGCGGCTACGCGCCTTATCGACCCGGTAGAAACGGTTGAAAACACGGTCCAGATTATCTTTCGAGATGCCTTCACCAAAATCTTGTACCGCGACTTCAATGTAACGAATGTCTGTCGAAAGGGACAAATGGATTTCTTTGCGCTTTGTCGAATACTTAACGGCATTATCTAGCAAGATAATCAGCAGTTGTTCCAAGTGGTTGCGGTAAATCTGCGCATAGACCGGCTTCTTAACGTCGTCATCAAACGTAAAGCGGAAGTCTGGGTGAATCATCTTAAAGTCGTTAAACGCTTGAGTGACGAGTTTTTGCACGTCAGTCGTCTCGTGACTAAAGTTGATTTCCAACTGTTCAGCCCGTGACAGGTCCAACATTTCTTGAACTAAGCTCTGCATCCGCTTAGTTTCAGACAAACTCGCTGCCAGCGATTCGGACAAGACTTGTGGGTCATCCTTACCCCACCGGTTCAATAGTTCCATGTGGCCTTGAATGATGGCGACCGGTGTCCGCAGTTCGTGGGAAACGTCTTCCACGAATTGTTGCTGCTGCGTAATATAACGTTGCATTTGATCCAACATATCATTGAACAAAACGGCTAGATCAGAGAGTTCGTCATTTCGACGCAAATCGGGCACCCGCGAATCCGTTTGGGGATCGGCGTTAACGGCGTTGATGGTTTCTTTGATTTGACGCATTGGCCGTAGTAAGAAGGCCGCTAAGAAGTAACCCAGTAACGTTGCACCAAAGATGGCAATCATCGTCATGACAATAAAAATCCAAACCAAGTTATACGTCGTATTATGATAATCCGCCAAACTATTCGTTACTTGCGCATAACCAATCAGTTTATGCGTGGCCGTCGCGCGAATCGGTGCGCGCCCCACTAACTGAGCCGCGTGCCCGCGACCGACCATGTTAACTTGACGCTTCGTACTTTTCTGAAATTCATGGGAATCTTTACGTGAAATGTATAACGTTGTCCCGTGCGGATCATAGACCGTAACGGCAAGGTTAGTCCGTGATAGGGCCGTTAACTCTGAATCCGAAAAGATTTTTCCTTGGATGGCGCCCCGTTTCCGCTCATACATGCCTTCAGCCGGCTCGACACTGGCTTCTGGTTGTAACTTAGCGGCGACCGAGTGAATAGTCAGGCCCTTGGGTTCCGTCCGCAGAGATTGTTGTACTGTCGTGATGGCACTAACAACGTCACGTTGTTCCTGGCGCAATAAGAGGTTCGTGAAACTCTTATAGACCAGCATTGAAAAACAAATAAAAATGAGCGCGGTCCCAATTGCGGTCCCGAGCGCCCATTTCCATTTTAACGACCAACGTTTTCGTTGCTTCGGCATCACTTGATCCTCAGCTTGGTCAGTCATTAGGAACGGATCACGTATCCTGTCCCACGAACTGTTTGAATATAACTCTTTTCACCTGGCCGGTCGATCTTGTTCCGTAAGTAACGAATGTAGACATCCACCACGTTGGTTTCGACTTCTGATTCGTAGCCCCAAACCTTATTCAATAAAACGTCACGCGCTAAGACCACGTTGATGTTTTCCATTAACGTCAGTAATAGTTCGTATTCCCGCTTCGTTAAATTAATGACTTCGTCACCGCGCTTAACGACTAAGTTTTCCTTTTCAATCGTCAAGTGCACTAGTCCCTGTCAAGTTGACAGATGAAATATTATAAAGTTAAATCTGTCT
>NZ_JQCL01000007.1 GCF_001438845.1 Lactiplantibacillus xiangfangensis | reverse complement strand
GAGACAGATTTAACTTTATAATATTTCATCTGTCAACTTGACAGGGACTAGTGCAGATGACCGTTTTTTTTACTGTTATTTTCAACTAGGGGTTACTGGATTTCGATTCGCCCGGCATCATCACTAACCTTTTTAGGTAAGGTCACGGTCAATAAACCGTCTTGATAATGGGCTTGAATCTGGTCCTTGATAATACCTTGAATACGGAATTGTCGCGTCAGCGTATTCGCTGTCCGTTCGCGGTGAACAATGCGTTCATCGTCGTTACGGGCCGCTTCTTCGTGCGACTGGTTTGCGCTAATGGTTAACACGTTATCGTGGTATTTTACCGTAATGGCATCCTTATCAAAACCGGGTAATTCAGCCGTAACGGTATAATCATCATCGTGAGCCACAACGTCCGTCCGCATCACCAACCGAGCATTCAAGGCGTTTTCAACCTCATCATGAGCTCGTTTTAAAATTTTCACTGGTAACAAATTGCGGATCTGACGTTCAAGATCGTATTGGCGCATGTTAACCCCTCCGTATCAATAATTTAATAAGCCTTCTGATGAATGGCTTCTGCAAGTAATTGTAAGGCATGGTCCCGCGTTCCGACCTGATCCATATCAAAGATGATCGAATCAATGTCGCCGCCCTTAAAATCAAATTGTTCAAAGTAGATGTATGGGTCTTCGCCATCAACCTTTAAAAAGGCGTCAGAAATCTTCTTATTGAAGCCTTCTGCCCAGTCTTCATCATCCATTTGGTTAAAGTCAGCACGGGTCACGTAACCATGGTCACGAATTAAATCCATCGCTTTTTTGACATCACTATCTTGATAAACCAATTTCTTCGAATCCTCATGAATCTTAGTTTTCGTTTCTACTGGCATCACAAAAGATCTCCCTTTACTTGGTATACTCTTAGTTTAGCACCATTAACGGTAAACGTTAAACATCTTTCATCGATTGCAAAATATCTCAACTATCCTTATAATATTAGCTACTTCGCGTTATACTTAAAGTATCTATTAAATGAAATGAGGAATGATTCTTTGGACTCAATGGACAATGGCCAGATAATTTCTAATTTAGTCATTATTGTCATCACATTTTGTGTTGCCGCCTTCTTTGTGGCCTGTGAATTTGCGCTGGTTCAGACGCGCCCTAGTGCCTTAGAAGAAGAACAAAAGAAGCGCGATAAACCTTCTAAGCGGATTGCAACCTCCCTCCACATGGTCCACAACTTAAATGAATACCTGTCAACGACCCAAGTTGGGGTTTCCTTAGCTGGGATCATCTTAGGGTGGATTGGTGAACAAACTACGGAACACTTTGTCCTGCAGCTGCTCGCCCTCTTCAACCTTTCAATCGCCACTTCCGTTTTACGGGCAATTAGTATTATTCTTGGGGTTTTCATCCTAACTTACTTAGAAGTGGTGTTAACGGAAATCGTACCGAAAAATATTGCGATTGATATGCCACTAAAAGTTATGGCTGTCATCACCACACCATTGCGGTGGTTCCACGTTATCTTTTACCCATTCGTCTGGTTATTAAACGTTTCCTCCTCCGGTGTTGTTAAAATGTTGGGAATTCCGGTTGCCAATGAAGACAACGATGTCTACTCACAAGCTGAAATTCTCAACCTTTCCAGGAATGCCGTTTCTGGCGGTGAATTGGAACGTGACGATTACCTCTATATGGAACGGGCGTTTGAATTTAATGACAAGATTGCTAAGGATATTATGATTGACCGGACACAACTGGTTGTGATTGATATCAATGACACAGTTAAACAGGCAATTCGAGTGTACTTGCAAAAGCGTTTCAGTCGTCTTCCTGTTGTCGCCAATAATGATAAGGATAAGATTTTAGGTTACGTTTATAACTATGACTTGATTCGTCAGGGCGAAGTTGACGACGATATTCGGGTTAACAAGGTTTTACGTAACATCATCACGATTCCTGAAACGACGCCAATTCAAGCCATCTTACAAAAGATGATCGACAAACAGACGCCAATCGTCGTCGTTGTTGATGAATACGGTGGGACTAGTGGGATTGTTACTGATAAAGATATCTATGAAGAATTATTCGGGACGGTCAACGATGAAATTGACAACGTTTCGAATGAATACATTGATAAACAAGCCAATGGGACTTACCGGATCAGTGGTAAGATGACCATTTACGATTTTGAACGGTACTTCAAAACTGACTTACAAGAATTTGAGGACTCCGACGTGGTGACCTTAACTGGTTACATTTTGGATAACTTCCCTAAGATTCAAGCTGGCGATACCATTCAAATCGGTGACTTTAACTTTAAGGCGTTAGACTTTGAAAATGCCTACATCAATTGGTTCGAAGTCAGTGAAAAGCAATCAACCGTTGCAGCAAGTTCTGACGATGATGATCATCAAGATAAACAGTAATCCTTTAGGCGTTTGAGATAACCATCTCAGGCGTCTTTTTGATTATCAAAAAAACGAAGCCTTCAATCGACATCATCAATTGTTAGAAGCGTTTACAGTTAATCATCGAAGTTGTTTGCAAATCAACTACCCACAGCGTAAACTGAGGATAAATGTTTAACAGAAATGAGGAACTGGCCGTGAGTGAATCAACAATCAATATTATTTTTATTTCAATTGAAGGTAATACCCGCTCATTCGTAACGGGTATGCAAGATTACGCCAAGACTCAGCACGCTGCTGACGAAAGTAATCCCTTAATCACCCTCAAGGAAATCAGTGAACAATCAGAATTTGAAATTGAAACGAAACCCTACTTCGCATTCGTCCCAACTTATTTAGACGGTGGTAACGGTATCGATAACGGGGTCAAAGAATTGATGACCAACGTTTTGGGCGAATACCTTAATTACGACCAAAACCCCGACCTTTGTTTAGGCGTGGTTGGTAGTGGTAACCGTAACTTTAACGATCAGTATTGCTTAACCGCCCGCCGTTACGCAGAACAGTTAGATACTGATTTCATTGCCGACTATGAATTACGGGGAACTTCCGTTGATACTGAACGGATTTACAACGTCATGAAGGAACGGCTCGCTGCTTACACGAAATAAAATCTAATTAAAAATACCACCCAGAAATAAACCACATTTCTGAGTGGTATTTTTAATTTTAGGGTCGAAACGTGAGAAAAAAATCAATTTACGCCGCTTAACCCTACACTTTATTTTACCCGTTCAATAGCTTCTCCCGCTTTGCACGCAGCAAGACTAACGCCAAGGTACCAAGCATTAGGACGGTAACGGTCATAAACAGGACAGAATAATTGAACTGGGCCACCATCATCCCACCAAATAGTGGGCCAATCGCGCGCCCAAGCGACAGCGCCATGTTATAGCGGCCCTGATACTTACCACGCTGGTCGTTAGCAGCCATATCATCGACCCAGGCCGGCGCAATCGGTAACCCGATGACTTCCCCAATGGTTAAAACGACCATAATAATAATGAAATCGATGTATTGCCGAGCAAAAACTAACCCAAGAAACGACAGGGCGAACAGCGTAATCCCAACACCAACTTGGGTGCCAATCTTGAAGTGTTCGTTAAATAACGAAACGATTGGCTGACTGACAATGATCAGCAACCCATTGATGGTCCAGACTTCGCTGTAATTTTTAAACGGAATCCCGAGATTCGTCATATGCACGGATAGGAGACTCTCCCATAAGGCATAGCTCATATAAATTGTAAAAATCATCAGTGCAATTAGCCAAATCAATTGCCGGTGGCTTTTTGGCGTCGTATCTTTGCCCCGCACGGTTTGCTTTGACTCATGGCTCATCGTCGTTGGTGCCACGTTGAAAGTGCTTAAAACAATCGTGATCAACCCTAGGTAGCAAACGGTTGTCACAGTGAAAATGACGCTGATGCCTAAATCTAATAAGTAGCCAACGAGTAACGTTCCAATAACGACCCCTACGTTTAAGGCCATGTAGAGCATGTTAAAAACGTAACGGTTAGACTTAGTCGTGACGGTTGCCGCGTAAGAGTTAACGACGGTCATACTGATGCCATCCCCGAACCCAACAATAATTAGCCCCGCAGCGTACGGCCACAAACTGTGCCAAAAGATCAACGTTGCTAAGGTCAAGGTCGAAATCGTCGCCCCTAGAATTGCTGTCCAATAAGGTCGCCAGCGATCAAATAGCCGGCCCCCGACGTAGTTACCGCCAATCATCGCCATTGACATGATAAACAGGACAACCCCCGAAAAGGTCAAGCTCTGCTTCAAATAATTATGCATGTAAACTGTTGTTAACGGCCACATGAATGCGGCCCCCGCATTATTGAGTAGGTTGGCCAAAAACAGCCAACGCAACTGTACTTCTTTTTGCATCCATATCACCAAGCTTTTCTATTATTTCCAATCGTTATTAGTCAATCGGCTCACTGATCAAGATCAGCCGTCCTAACGACGACCATGCGCATCCGTTCCTCATTCAGCGCCACCATAGCTTGCTACCAACATCTAATATGTACAATCGGTTTCAATTATCACGGTCAACTTACAGTATACGCCCACGCACAGCTTTCGCCTATCCTGGCGACCGGTCATTCTGCTTGAATATAACACCCTTAATTTTTTAAAAATAGCCTAGCTATTAAGTCATAAAAAATTGTTTTTCAAATCTTCGTTTTTTAAACCGGAATGTCGACTAGTGCCCCCGATGATTGTTATAATAAGTTTATGTACTTGGTTAATTTAAAAAACGAGGTGACAGTATGTCGACAAACAGCTTTGGCTTAGCAGCCGGCTTTTTAGTCATTTTAATCATCTGGATCTATCAACGCATTCGCATGCCCAAAATGCGTTCACTAGCAGGATACATGTCCCGCCGTGCCATCAAGAACGAAGAGACTTGGCGATTTGCCCAACAGTTTTACTCCATGTTTGGCATTGAAATCTTCACCATTCTTTTCGTCGGCGCCGTTGCGGGCGGACTACTGAACATCGCGTGGTTACAAAGTTTTAATGTCCAAGCAATCGCCTTAGGTCTGGGATTAATTATTCAAAATGTGGCTACCGAACGAGAACTCCGTCATGCGTTTCCAAATGACGCCACTCACTAGGTCAACTAAGTTAGCCTTAACAATGCTTTATAATTGACCGAGGATGCTAATTGCTTAATATTAGTAATGGTAGCTTTTACATTTAACTTCAACTAAGCGTCACTTTATAAATAATATTTTAGTAAAGAAGGTACATTGATGAGTAAAGAAAAAATTGCCTTATTCACCATTTTTGGTGGTACTGGTGACTTGGCCCAACGGAAGCTTTACCCTTCCCTATTCAAACTTTATCAGAAGGGCTATTTGCAGGAACATTTCGCCGTAATCGGTACGGCTCGGCGGCCATGGACTAATGAACACTATCATGGTGTCATTACCGATTCCTTGGCTAGCCTCAACGCAGATCCTGCAATGGTTGCTAAGTTTGCAGACCACTTTTATTACCAGTCACATGATGTGACCGACGCTCAACATTACATCACATTAAAGAAGCTATCCGAAAAATTGGATGCGCAATACGGTCTCGAAGGAAACCGGATCTTTTATTTGGCAATGGCCCCTAACTTCTTTGGCACCATTGCCCAACACTTACGTTCTGAAAATATCTTAACCCCCAATGGCTTTAACCGGGTCATCATCGAAAAACCATTTGGTCACGACTTTGAAAGCGCTAAAGAATTGAATGATCAATTGACAGCCACTTTCAACGAAGACCAAATTTATCGAATCGACCACTACTTAGGTAAGGAAATGATTCAAAATATTTCAGCCATTCGTTTTGGCAATAATATCTGGGAATCACTATGGAACAACCGTTACATTTCCAATATTCAGGTCACTTTAAGTGAAAAGTTGGGCGTTGAGGAACGGGCCGTTTACTATGATAATAGTGGCGCCCTCCGTGACATGGTTCAAAATCACATCTTACAAATTTTGAGCCTCTTAACGATGGATCAACCCGTTGAATTTACTGAAAAAGATATCGACGTGGAAAAGGTCAAAGCTTTACGAAGCTTACGGCCACTCAAACCAGAAGAAGTCGCCACTAACTTTGTCCGTGGTCAGTACGGTGCTGACGGTGACGTTCAGGCTTACCGGAATGAAGACAAAATCAACCCAGATTCCAATACGGATTCCTTTGTCGCCGGTAAAATCATGATCGACAACTTCCGCTGGTCAGGTGTGCCATTCTACGTTCGGACCGGGAAGCGTTTAGCTGATAAATTCACCCGAATCGACGTGGTCTTCAAACGCCCCATCGTCAATATCTTCAACCATGACGATGTCCGTGCCAATGACGACGCTGACGCCCATTTGGCTCCCAACGTTTTAACGATCAACGTTGAACCTACTGAAGGTGTTGAGCTTCAAATGAACGCCAAAAACGTTGGCCAAGGGTTCGCAACGACCCCCGTTAAGTTGAACTTCGCACACGATTCTGCAGCTACGGCTAACAGTCCTGAAGCTTACGAACGCCTATTACACGATGCATTGAATGGTGACGCAACTAACTTTACTCATTGGAAAGAAGTTGCCTACTCTTGGAAGTTTGTCGACGTTATCCAGAAATACTGGGATGAACATACCCCAGACTTCCCTAACTACCGGCCTGGTTCCATGGGGCCAACCGCATCTGACGAGTTACTCGCAAAAGACGGTCACGAATGGGTCTACAAATCCTAACGTTACCGAAATAACAAAGATGATTAAGCCATTACCAATTAGGCTGACTCAAAAATCCTCTGAATGAAAAATTTCATTCAGAGGATTTTTTTGTTTTCCTATCAAATCAGAAACAGGGTCATTGATTAACATCACAAACCTGAACTAGCTGTTTGAGACCGACCTCAAGGGTTTCCAGATTGAGGCCAGCAAATCCGAGTAAGTAATAATCATGACTAGGCATCCCCGCCCAATTTGAATCTAACGGGTAAATTCGAACATCCCGTTCGGCTAATTGTTGTAACAAAGCCGTCTGGTCAATATTAGGGATACGAACGACCATGTGGATTCCCGCCCCCGTTGCAATGGGTTGAATGCTGGTTGTTCGTGCCAATTGGTCACAAACTAACCGGTACTTTTGCCGGTTGATTGCGCGACTACGACTCAGGTGCCGATAATACGCCCCGTTTTCAAAGTAGTTCACCATCGCCTGTTGCAGTAATCCGGCTACCATCCCCGAACGGTACTGGTATAAGTAGTGGTACGCCGCCACCAAGTGCTCGGGCAAGACTAAGTAACCCATGCGTAGTGTTGGGTCGATGCCACGCGAGAACGTTCCCAAGTACGCCACCCGATCATCGGTGTCCAACGATTGCAGCGCTGGTAACGGGTGCGCGTTGTACCGGTATTCGCTATCGTAATCATCTTCAATAATCAACCGCTGATGATCCACGGCCCATTTCAGCAAGGCTAGCCGGCTGGAAATCGGTAGAACGTAACCCAACGGAAACTGGTGTGATGGCGTCGTGTAGATGACGTCGGGCGCAACCTGCGCGACCGTCTCCAAATCCAGGCCCTGATCAGTTACGGGCATCGCCGTTGTGGTGTGCCCATAACTAGCCGCTAGCCTAGTAAGGCCCCGGTAGCCCGGATTTTCGATGCCAACCGTTCCGCGTGGTAACACACTGAGTAACAGACTGAGTCCGGCTTTAGACCCATTCGTTATCACGATTTGATCAGCCGTGCAGTGGACACCCCGGCTTGTTTTTAAATAAGTCACTAAGTGTTCACGCAACGCTAACGACCCCTGTGCATCGGGATATAACGTCGTCGGTCCCTGTTCTAACTGACGTAACGCTTCTCTGACAGCCTTTTTCCAAGCATTCCAGCTCGGTTTTAATAACTGGCTGATACCATAACGAAAATCATATCGACAAGGACTAGCAGGAGCGGACTGTTGGCGTGGACGATTCTTTGTCACGGATTTAGGCCAATGTTGAATATCATTATAAAAATAACCGCTTCCCGGAACCGTATATACGTAACCTTCAGCTAATAACTGCTCATAAGCCTGTTCGACCGTTGTTTTAGAGACACCCAAGTTTTGGGCCATCTTACGAATCGACCACAACCGTTGATGGGCCGACCGTTGGGGATCATAGTCATCGCGTAATTGGTGATATAACTGTAAATATAGTGGAATTGGTGATTGACGATCAAGTGGCATGCCTCAACTGTCCTTTCATTTTTATTAAAATTGTCTATTTCCAGTATGACAGTTTTCTCTTATTATAGTCGGTAATCATTACGAGAGGAAGTTCATCTTATGGACACTAATCAAATCATTCAACAAATTCAAGTTTCTGGCATTCGGCGCTTCGATGAAGCCATTTCAGACGTGCCTAACGTGATTAAACTGACCGTCGGCGAACCGGACCTTCCGACACCGGAACATGTCAAAAAAGCTGGGATTCAAGCAATCCGTGATGATTGGACCCACTACTCACCGCTAATGGGATTTAGTGCCTTACAGCGTGCCGCTAGTCAATACTTCCACCAGAAGTACGGCTTAAACTACGCCCCTAGCGAAATCATCGCCACGGTTGGTGCCACCGAAGCGGTCGCCACCAGTTTGCTCACCATTTTGAATCCAGGAGACAGCGTGCTACTCCCGACGCCCGCCTATACTAGTTACGAACCAATCGTTCAAATGGCGCACGCAAACTTGATTCCCATTGATACGACTAATACGGGCTACAAATTAACCCCGGCAGCACTCCAACAAGTTATTCAAAACCATGCGGGTAAACCCTTAAAAGCTTTAATTTTAAACTATCCCACCAATCCGACTGGCGTGACTTATACCCAAGCGAAATTAACCGCCCTGCTAGCCGTAATTAAGCGGGCCAACTTGTACGTCATTAGCGATGAAATCTACAGCGAGCTCACGTATGAACAGCCCCACATTGCCTTCGGGACGCTCTATCCCGAGAAGACTATTACAATCAACGGACTATCCAAGTCACACGCCATGACCGGCTGGCGGCTCGGTTTTATCATGGCGCCTCAAGCCTTAATCAATGAAATGAAGAAAACGCACCAATACCTCGTCACCTCGACCAGTTCCATCAGTCAGGCGGCCGGGATTGAGGCCCTTACCCACGGCTTGGACGACGGTGTGAAAATGCGTGCCATTTATCAAGAACGCCGCGACTACTTAGTCAAGCGCCTCAGCGAGATTGGCATCAACTACGTCTACCCGACCGGCGCCTTTTACATTTTTGCACAGGTTCCTACCGACTTTGATGGTAACAGTTGGCAATTTGCAACGCGCTTAGCGCAGAAAGCACAGATTGCGGTCATTCCCGGATCGTCCTTCGGTGCATCCGGCGAAGGTTGGTTTCGAATTAGCTACGCTGCCAGCCAATCAGCCTTACGCGAAAGTATGAATCGTTTGGCACTATGGCGCGCTCAAAACCAGGAGAAAAAATAAATCATGACATTAAAAAATGCACACCTCATTACCGCAATGGTCACCCCATTCAACGACCAGCTCCAGGTCGACAACGACCGGTTAGCAGCCCTGATCGAACACTTGCTAGCACATCACACTGAGGGCATTCTCGTTGGTGGCACAACTGGCGAAGGACCGACACTAAGTCTAACTGAAAAGCTCGCACTGTATGAAAAAACCGCTGCACTCGTTAACGGCCGCGTCCCGGTAATTGCAAATACCGGTTCCAATAATACCGCCGCAACCATTCAGTTCACCGAGGCAGTCAGTCAAATCAAGGGCATCGATGCAGCGTTAGTCGTCGTCCCACCGTATAACAAACCCGATCAAGCCGGGATGATTGCCCACTTTACCGCCATTGCGAATCAAGGGAAGCTCCCAATTATTATTTATAACATTCCCGGACGGACTGTCGTTAAAATGAATGTGACGACCGTTCTGGAACTAGCTCAAAATCCGAATATTATCGGGATCAAACAGTGTGGCGATGATACCGAATTAGCGGCCATTATTGACCAAGCGCCAAGCGATTTCTACGTTTACACCGGTGAAGACGCCCAAACCTTAACCGCCCGAGTTTTAGGGGGGCACGGCGTGATTTCCGTTGCGAGTCACCTTTTTGGCGACCAGCTATTTTCCATGGACACGGCCCTTCAATCTGGGGACTGGCAAACGGCGGGAACAATTCAGCGCCAGTTAATACCTAAGATGGCGGCCCTATTCAGTGCCCCGTCGCCCGCACCAACCAAAGCCGCTTTAAACGCCGAGCACGTCCTAGTCGGTTCACCGCGGTTACCCATCCTGCCGTTAACGACGGACCAGCAAGCCACTTTGATGACCAAATTAAGCTTTTAACTAGCAAAATAATTATCGTTTTAAATTTAAAAACTTCTGGTAGTTTATTGACCGGAAGTTTTTTTGCATCTTGTTTTGATAGTCATTACACTTCTAACTCCCGAAGCGTACCCTGATTGTGGTATGATGATTAAATAAATTAATTAATTTTACATCAAAGTACGGGAACGTTATCAGAAAGATTTTTAGGAATCATCACCGATTAAACTCCCCGTTAAAATAAATATTTTCATTGCTATTAAAGGAGTTTTTTACCGTGTTTTGGTTACCCATTACGTTATCGTTGATTTTAATTGCGGTTCAGCTTGTCTTTCGACGGGCATTCGCAATTTCATTTGATATGACAATCTTATTCAACACGCTCGAAGATACGATGTGGCGTGACGCCCCCAGTGAAATTCGGACTGTCATTCGTCGCTGCACCCGGGACCTTCAGCGCTTAAACTTGCTTTCACTCACTAGTTGCGTCGGTTTAATGATCTTAATCTTCGCAATTATTACGAGCTACCATGCTGACCCGTACCAGTCCTCGATCATCATTATTATTTGTGCCATCGATACGTACGGCTATTTCTTTTTATTCCGACGGCTTTTCGTTAAATTTTATGCACGGCATCAGTACCCACACTTAAAATCAGCCATCCATTACTTACTGACATTTACGCGTTAAAAAAAGTTCCTTCAGAAAAACTTCTGAAAGGAACTTTTTTATCACGCACTTAATTAATCATTATTTTTGATTGACCGCATCACTAATTGGCGTCGAGCCATTGATGATTGCGATAGTTTTACCAATCGTTGCGGGAGCGTTTAACGCTTGTACGGTAAAGGTCGCAACGTCATCACGGGTGATTTCACCACCGACTTGCGGGTTAACGGTAACCTTGCCAGTGCCGGCATCATTAACGAGCGTCCCTGGTTGTAAGATGGTGTAATCCAAGCGTGTACGTGTTTTGAGCCATTCGTCGGCATAGTACTTGGCAACGTAGTATGGCTGTAAGGCGCGTGGCCAGCGTGACCGGTCCGGTGTAAATTCCGCACTGATAATAACATACCGCTTAACGTGTGCAATTTCTGCAGCCTGCATCGACTTGACCGCACCATCTAGATCAATCATCAACGTCATATCATACCCCGTTTGACCGCCAGAACCCGCAGCAAACACGACGGCATCCATGCCTTGGAACGCTAGTGCTAAGTCTTCTGGTTGCGCCATTAAGTTGAATTGAACTGGTTCTGCACCAGCGTCTTCAAAAGCTTCGGCCTGTTCTGGTTGCCGAATTCCTGCAAAGACCTGGTCACCTTCTGCAACTAATTTGGAGACGATTTTCTTACCAATTTGGCCATGTGCACCAATGACAAAGATTTTCATAACGGTCACTCCTATGTTTTAATAATTCCTATTATAAACAGAAATTGAGCAAAACCCCACGATTCTGTTTTAACTTCTGGACAGGTTGCCCTATAATATTAACTATTAATTTAAGAGAGTAAGTGATGTTCATGACAAAATACGTCCGTTTAGCAACTAGTCAAGACCGGGACGCAATGATGAAAATTATCGACGAAGGCAAGCAATCCCTTGCCGCCGATCAAATTCCACAGTGGCAAGACGGTTATCCTCAAGCAAGTGACCTGCAAAAAGACATCGATGCACAAAATGCTTGGCTACTAATTGTGGATGGCCAGGTCGCGGGAACCGCGACCCTGCTCACCCATCCCGACCCGAACTACGCACGCATTTACGATGGCAGCTGGTCAGCGGCTAGTGACGACCATTACACTTCAATTCACCGCATTGCCATTGCGAGTGGCTACCATGGCCAACATTTAGCCGATTTTTATTTCAGCAATTTAATGACGCTCAGTTACCAACTCGGATTTAAGCAGCTGCGCATCGACACTCACGCCAAAAACGCACGGATGCAACACGTCATCAAAAAAGCCGGGTTTACGTATCGCGGCATCGTCTATATGGCTAATGATGCCACTGATCAACGAAACGCTTATCAGATTACCCTTTCCTAGTTGAAATTCAAACAACCATTTAAAAAATGTGCCCATCGCAAGTAAATTACGATGGCACATTTTTTAAATCCTATTTTTTCTTTGTTACCGGGACAAACGTCCGCTGTGGCAACGAGTACAAGTACTGTTGGACAACCGGACGCTGATACATCGACCGCAACGCAGCGGCGTATAGTTCAACTTGTCCGGCGTACCGGGTCAATAGATCTTGTGGCTGTTTGACGTGGTCCGTCTTGTAATCAAACAAGATTAACCCATCAGCTGTTTCTAAATAGCCATCAATAATTCCGTGAATCAAAATCTTTGCATGCTCATGTTCGTCCAACTCATCAAATAATTGGCGCGCTGGCAATAATAATGAAAACGGCACTTCACGGTGAACCTTGGTAGGATCCGCTAAAATCCTTTGGCCCAAGTCACTGGTATAAAATCCGACAATCGCATCAATCCTGATCAGCTGTGCAACTTCCCTAGTCAGCACTTGTTTGGCCACTAAGTCATCAATCGTAGCCTGTACAGTCGTCTCATCAATGGTCTGGGTCAGGTCCAACTGTTCTAAAACTAAGTGGGTTGCACTCCCCACTTCAGCACTCGTCGGTTCCTGCGTCGTTTGCAAAAATTGTGGTACTGCTAAGTCACCAGTCACAAACCGGCTGGTTGGCTTGGCGTGTTGCGCACTAACGGTTGGATTCGTATTCATCTGTGCGTCATCGGGATCTTCAAACAGCCGTTTAACTTCTGAAACGGACTGGTAGGCCGTAGTCACCGTGGATGCTTGATGCACGTACTTGAAATTCAATAAGTTGGTCAATTCATCACGGGTCATCTGGTCGACATCAACGTCAACGGTCTGCTCCACTTGATCAACCGCACTGAGTTGTTCATCAGTCCCAGCAACCTGCTTACGCTGCCCAATTGAGCTGGCATCCCCCAGTTCCAAAGTAAACTTGGTCTGATCGCCTTCCAGCGAATAGGTGGGCCACTCGTCCCCCCAGTACGCCTTCATCAAAGGATGCCGCATCAACGCCATACCGACCCAGTCAAGCTGATTATTCGTGCTGACCCGGGCTAGCGTACTTAGCACGCGTCCATCACTACTGAAGCCCTGCCGCCACTTTTCGGTGGCCACATCAATTGACGTAATCGTTCCAACTAGAAACAGCTGTTGTTGGGCACGCGTGATTGCCACGTATAGTTTCCGCATTTCTTCTGCCCGGAGCTTTTGGCTCACAACTTGCTGAATCACTAACCGCGGTAGCGTCGGGTACTTGACCCGGTGCTCTGGGTCAAGGTAGTTAATTCCGATACCCGCATCCCGGTCCATTAGCGCATTGGCCCTGGTATCGGTCTGGTTAAACCGCTTGTCCATATCCATTAAAAAGATGACTGGGTATTCCAGTCCCTTGCTCCCATGAATCGTCATGACACTAACGGCTTCGGTGTCGGTCTCAGCGACTGCTGAAGCTAGGTCCTGATCCTTTTCTTGCATGCGTTTGATAAACCGCACAAATTGGAATAAGCCTTTAAAGCTTCCCTGTTCATACGTATAAGCCCGTTCGTATAAGGCGTGTAAGTTGGCTTGACGTTGTTGACCCGCGGGCATTCCGCCAACGTAATCGAGAAAACCCGTTTGCTCGTAAATTTGCCAGATCAACGTTACGATTTGATTGCGCCGTGCTAAGTCCCGAAACGCCGTCAATTGCTGCATAAAAACTTCAATCTTTGCGTATAACTGATCCCCATACGCACTAGGATTGCCCTTTGTCGGGTACGTTTGGTAAAAGTCGCGGAGCGCTTGGAAATAATCACTCGTCTTATTTTGAATTCGTAAGTAAACTAACTGGTTTTCATCCAATCCAACAATCGGCGAACGCAACACTGCTACTAACGGGATATCCTGATAAGGATTATCAATAATACTTAATAAAGCCATCATGATTCGAATTTCAGTGGTTTGAAAATAATTCTGAGCATCGTTAACGACAATTGGAATATGGTACTGTTTGAAAATATCAATAATCGTTAAATTATGATTGCGTGTCGGCACTAACAGTGCTGCGTCACTATAGTGAAATGGCCGGTATTTTCCGGTTGAGCGGTCAAAGATTGGGTGGTCCATTTTTTTCAGGGCCAAAATCTTTTGGGCAACCATCGTAATGCTCCCAATCGATGGATCATCAATAGAAAAATTACTTTCTTCATTATCACTATCCGGTTGCGAGCCACGTACTGGCGTCTTCTCCGGCTGATCATCGTCCGTCTGGTATAAGAGTAAACTCGTCGTTTGCGGCATATCAGCCGGATAATCTTTGGGTCCGTATTTCAAATACGCGGCTTGATCATATTCGATTTGTCCAACTGGTGCGTCCATCAACTGGCTAAAAATCAGGTTCGTTAAGCGGTCCACGTTTTCAACTGACCGAAAGTTTTCCGCCAAAACGATCCGTTCCCCGTGTTCCGGGTGCTTCCCGAAGTCACGGTACTTTGCCAAAAATAGTAACGGATCAGCTAACCGGAACTGGTAAATCGACTGCTTCACATCCCCCACCATGAACATATTGCCAGGTGTTTTGCGCGCCAACAGTTGAAGGATGCTTTCCTGTAAACTATTGATATCTTGGTACTCATCGACCATGACTTCTTCAAACTGCGCCCGTAATTGCGTCAGCGCGCCCTGTCCACTCTCACTCGTATTCGTCAAAATAGCTAAGGTCAAATGTTCCAAATCAGAAAAATCTAGAACGTGGCGTCGCCGTTTTTCTTTGGCAAACGCTTCTTTAAAACATAGGGTGGCCCGGACTAATTCTTGCACAATGGCAGCTGCTCCCGCCATCACATCTAACACTTGTTGTTCGTCAGCCGCAAAATAGGTTTCACCGATACTTCCCATTTGTTTTTTCACACCGTCGACAAGGGTTCCCATTGCTTTAGCACGAGACGTCTTTTCAGGATCATCCTTATAAGTCTTAGTTAGACGACCAACTTTAAAACTAGCCGTAGCCGCCCGCAACGCATTCCAATCCGTGTTATCCAAATCACTAATCATAGTCCCCAGATCACGTTGTGCCACTTGCAATGCCTCAATCGTCTTCGGTGCTAAATCCGCCTCAGTTGCGATTTTTACGGCTTGGTCCATTCGATTGACCATTGTTTCAAATTCGGTTTTTAATAACGGTAATAACTTTTCCTGGTAAAACGGCGTCGCAGTCAGTGAGTCGCCTTGCAACTTATAATTTGTGACCAACTGCTTGAGCCAGGCTTCAGGGTCCGGTGTCGACTGCGCAAAGTCAAATAGCCGAAAAACAAGTTGGCCGAGACCGTCGTCGCTTCGGTCATTAGAGAAGTTAGCTGTCAGTAGGTCAAATAACTCGCCATCTTTTTCATAGAGGCTTTCCCTAACCGTATCCCAGACTTGGTCCCGAATCAGCAACCCCTCAGTGTTATCCGTCAATAGCCGGAACACGGGGTCTAAATCAATCACGTAGTAGTAGCGCTGAATCACACGTAAACAAAACGCATCAAGCGTGCTGATATTGGCGACCCCGAGTAAGTTTAATTGTTGCCGAAATTGCCGTACTTCCGGTGACGCCGTCGTTTGACCCGGATGATCAGTTAAAAACTGAGAAATCCGTTTATTGAGTTGGGATTCCAATTTTTGTTTCATGTGTTTGGCAGCCAGATTCGTAAAAGTCACGACCAGTAGCTGATCGATATTGGTTCCAGCCATGATTTTGCGCATAATCCGCTCAATCAAGACGGTCGTTTTACCCGAACCAGCGGAAGCAGAAACTAGCAAGTTATTCCCTTGCTGACTAATCACTGCCTTTTGGCTATCAGTGTATTGTGTTTTGGTTTCCATTAGTTATCTTCCCCCAATTCGGCTTTTAATTTTGCCAGAACTTCAGCAGGCTTTAAAGGCTGCAAATCATTGTAGTTATTTTCAGGTAGCATGGCATCAAACTGCATGATGGCTAAATACGGTGAATACTGCAAAGCGGTCGTTTTATCGTTCAACCGGATTGGATTCAAATCGATTTTCCCGTCAAAGATGTCCTTGGCCGCCGCAACGATTAATTGGCTATTATGCCTTAAAAGCCGTTCCAATTGCGCATTCGTTACCAGTGACTGACTGATACCGCCACTGTACGTCCCGTCCTTTTTACGTCTAAATGGATAAACTTTGGAGGTCCCGGTCGCCGTCTGTAACTCGCTATCCAGATGATCTAGCAACGTCGGGTCATCAACTAGGATGCCCCGGTACTTATTTTCTTTAAGGAGGGCTTCTTCAAATCCAGCATTAACGTCCTTAGGTTTTAAGACTGGATTTTTAATGTGCATATAAAGTGCTCCTGCCAATTGGATCGCAGCGTCCTGATCACCAACAATGGCCGTCTCATTATGCAAGACCGCATCGAGATACGTTAGCATCTGCATCGCGAGTCCGTAGTAAGCCTCACCAAAATTAAACTTATGTTGTGACGACTTATAGTCGACAATTCCAAGGTAACGCTGGTCAGCAACCTGAATCTCATCTAAGCGGTCAATTTTCCCACGAACGTGCACACTGTGGGTGGCGTCGATTTGAAAATCGAGTGCTTTTAGACCGTGTTCCTTCCCCACGTTACCAAACAAGACTTCGGTCTGTACTGGTTGTGCGGCCGATTGCTTGCTCTGATTACGAATAGCAAACGCAATCTGCCGAACCGTACTAATCAGTTGCCGTTGGATATAAGCCATCCGGTTAGAACTGGTCAGAATGGTAAATTGGGGTTGGTCTAGGACCCGCTTGGTCACCGTTTCAAGGTATTGTCCAAGTGCCTGATCAGCCACACTGGCTAGCGGGACTTGATCCGCACGAATGGCCTTGATCAGACCATCCAGTACGGCGTGGAAAAATTCACCGGTACTAGCAGCGGACAACTCAAACACATCACGCTCACGCAACTTTAGCCCGTACTTCAAGAAATAGGCATACCGGTTGCGGTAAAACTCTTCAAGCTTCGAGATGGAAGTATAAATTTGATTGCCATACAGCGAAGTCACGTTTTCTTCCGTTAAGTTTACGGGTAAGTTGCGGTAGCTTAATCCCGCTAATAACCGTTCGGCCAACGGACCAAATTCAGGGTCCCGTGTTAATTGGCGGCGTAACCAAACCCAAACGGGCGCTGGTTTAATCAAAGCTGACCCCGTCTGGTTGTGGTCCGCATTTGTCGTTAACACGTCACGATAAACTTGAATGACGTGGCTGATTGTTCGCCGCTTGGTGCTAACAAATGGTCGAACTTCTTCGCTTTCCGGGTCAGGGGCGGTTAAGTAAGTTCGTTCTTGAAGATTGAAGTGGCGAATAATTCGAACCACGTAATTTGACCAGTTCAGGTCAGTTTCCTGATCATCTTTTAACGGTGCACTGAAGAACAGGTGCTCACGGGCACTTAGAAAAGCGGTGTAGTTTAAAAAACTTTCATTTCCCAACTGTACGACCGCTGAATCGGTCAGAAAATGGTCGCTGCCCAATTCGTTTAGTGCTGGTTGCATCGTCGATTTATCCACATCACTCAGTAAGTTGTTGGTCATAATTCGATCTGGCATGACCAGGTCCGTCGCACCAATCATAAAGACGACTTTCCGATCCTGACTTTGTACCATTCCGCTTTCAGACACTAAGACCTGATCCAAGGTTGATGGAATCTGTGAATAACTAGCCCCTTCAAATCCCGCTTGTAGCAAGGCTAAAAAGTCCTCCGACGCAAAAGGTTCATCACCTAAAATCGCCACGTATTCATCCAGCATCTGACAAAAAGTCTGCCACGTTTGTTCCGGTTCAGCAGCGGCTGCTACGTCTTGACGTTCTAACGCTGCATCCCGCCAAGCGAGTAATTGTTGGGTCACCCCTTGACGCGTTAAAAAGTCGACGAGTACGGTTGCGGCGGATCGACCGTCGTTGGCCGCACTTAGGGCTTTGAAAAATGGTGGGAACGTTTTTGCAACGAACTGATGAATCAAATTAATCTGTTTAGCAATACCTGCATTTTTGTCCGTCTCGACTCCGGCGTCGCCTTCAGTCAACTCGAAATATTCCCAATCCGCACGCTGTGTCCAGCGCCGACCACTGTACCCACTCTTTAAAACAAAGTTTTCGGTCAGGTCAACAGCTTGCCGGTAAGCTTTACGATCCATCGGCTTGCCATCAACCAGCGGTAAGATTAATTCAGTTTTCAAAATTCGCATGATGTCGCGATATTGATACTGATTTTCTTCTAGTTCAAACAGCGCGCCAATCAGTTCAACCAACGGATGATCCGCCATTGAACGCTGTAAATCGACAAAATAGGGAATTTCTAATTGTTGGAGTGTCGGGGCTAACATTGTTTTATAGCTATCTAAATGGCGCGTCATAATGAGAAAGTCCCGGTAATGGTAATCATCCGCGGAATTTTCGTGCTTTGTCGCAACCATCGCACGAATCTTCCGGCCCACTTGTGCTAACTCATTTTGCCGACTGTCAGCGCGCATGACGTGCACGTTCCGATTCAACGGTTCACGCCCATCCCCAGCTTGTGGTTCGCCACGCCAATAGTTGTCCAGAGCGACTAGGCCAGCACTTACGCGTAACTTAGTGGCATGCAGATCATTAAAAACCGGAATCTGCCGTGCCCGCGCATATTGGTAAAGCCGATAGTACAGACGACCCGACTGATAAAACAAGGTGCCATTTTCTGGGACTTGGTCCGTGACCTTATGATCGAGCACGAGGCTGATTGTGACGTCCGCGCCCCGTTCCAACATGGTTGTAATCAGGCCCTGCTCCTGTGATGACAGCTGCGTGAACTGTTCCAAATAAATATGCGTGCCGTGCAAATCTTGGTGACGCAAATAGGCGTTCAATTGAGCTAACAAATCAGCCGGCTTTAAATATTTTCCCGCCGTCACTTCAATGAAGTCCGTGTAAACAATAGCTAAATCGTGTAATTTAGCTTGTAAGTCCCCCACGGTCGTTGTTTCAGCCAACCGGGCAACGTCTTCTGGTTGCAGGTTGGCCACTTGCAACTCGTTCACTTCTTTAGCCAACTGGGTGATAAAACCGGTTTGCGAAACTTCGCCTCCAAATAACCGCAATTCATCCTGGTGGCGTCGCAGAATTCGATACAAGAGCATATCAATTCCCGCAGCTGAGAGCCGTGGTACTTGATAGGCCGCTTCATTTTTCATTAGATACCAGGCCAACCGGGTAAATGAAAAGATTTGAACCTGACTCTGTGCATATAAGTCTGGTTGTGCAAACGCCCGTGATAACCGGTTCAGCACATCCACTTCAGTGTCAAATTTCACGTGGTTAGGAACTAAGTAAAAAAATTGCGCCTGGGGTTGAGCCGTCATCGCTTTAACTAGCTGACGCACCATCATCTCCCGGTGATCAAATTTCGCCGAACCCAGTACAAATTGTAAGCTCACCGTAAACTCCTCCTTCAAATATGAACAAATGTTCTCTTTAATTTAGTTTAATTATCGCACAACTTTCACAACAAAAAAACACTTCACCCGCAGGTTAAGTGTTTCTTTTAATACCGATAATCTATTTCGATTTGTTCATTCAAGAAGTGCTGAATTTTCAACGTTTTATATCAGAAATCCAAGCACATTCAGAATCCACAAATCACATTTTTACAGTTAAGCTTGTGGATTCCAGTGTTGTGGATCTTGCCGCCAAGTATGCAACGAAGCGAGCTCGGCATCATTAATATCACCGTGTTCCCGGGCAACTTTAATCAGCGTCGTATAGTTGGACAAACTGAACAGTGGTAAGTGCGCCGCTTCAAAATTAACCGTTGCAGCATCCAGACCATAGCTAAAGATTGACCCCACTGCTAGAATATCGCCACCATCGGCCTGTACTGCTTTGGCTGCTTGCAGCACACTGCCACCAGTTGAAATTAAATCGTCTAACATGACGACCTTGGCCCCTGGTTTCAATACGCCTTCAATCTGACGACCAGCACCATGGTCCTTGGGTTTGGACCGGACGTAAATCAATGGCAAGTCCAATAGTTGAGCCACCCACGCGGCGTGTGGAATACCGGCTGTCGCTACCCCAGCAATGACTTCTGCTTCTGGATAGTCCCGTTTAATAATGTCCGCGATTCCCGCCGCAATGTGCTGACGAACCTTTGGATAAGAAATCGTCAGGCGATTGTCCGTATAAATCGGACTGTGAATCCCACTCGCCCATGTAAATGGTTCGTTAGGCCGTAACGTTACGGCCTGAATTGATAGTAGGTCACTCGCGATAGTTGCTGCAATTTCAGTCATTATTGGCCACTCCATTCTTTTACAATTTGTTGGTACGCGACAACCGGATCAGCGGCCTGAGTAATTGGCCGTCCCACAACTAACCCGTTACTACCCGCTTTTGCGGCGGCTTGTGGGGTCATCACCCGTTGCTGATCATCCGCTTGCGCACGCTGTGGCCGAATTCCTGGTGTAATACCCAAAAAGTCCGTTCCAACCGCTTCGTGAATAGCGGCCACTTCCTGTGCGGAACAAATGACCCCGTCACAGTTGCTTGCTTTTGCCAAATCAGCATAGTGGACCACGCTTTGTTGAACCGTTCCCTTGATTTGCTGATCAGCATTCAAAATACTTTGATTAGTGGAGGTTAACTGCGTAATTGCGAGTAACTTGGGCGCTGGTAGTCCCTGTGCCGCTGCACCAGCAACAAGTCCGCGCTTAGCCGCAGCCAACATCACGTGACCACCCGCCGCGTGTACCGTCGTGTAGGTCACACCCAACTGACCAATCACCCGCATCGCAGCTTCTACCGTATTTGGAATATCATGGAGCTTTAGGTCTAGAAAAATGGCGTGTCCCCGCTCCTGAACGGCTTTTACAATGGCCGGACCAGCTGCATAAAATAATTCCATTCCGATTTTAACGGTGACGTGTAAGTCCTCTGGAAATTGGTCCAAGAAACTTAACGCCCGTTCTGCCGTTGGAAAATCCAACGCGATAATCACTGGTCGGCTCATCCTTGTACCTCCGAAATCAGTGTCTGAAGACTACTAATACCGTACTTATCCATTGCCGCGGGTAGACCCGCAATAATATCGGTACAAGCCGTTGGGTGACCGTATGTCGCCGCCCCAACTTGCACGGCGTTTGCGCCCGCCAGATAAAATTCTAAAACATCGTCCGGCGTAAAGACCCCACCAACCCCAATAATCGGCAACTTAGTTTGCTGACGAACTTGGTGAATCATTCGAACTGCTAGCGGGTGAATGGCTTTACCGGATAACCCACCGGTACCGTTTGCCAAAATTGGTTTGCGGGTCGCTAAGTCGATTCCCATTCCCGTTAACGTATTAATCATGGTTAACCCGTTGGCACCACCAGCTTCAGCGGCCTGCGCAATCGGCACGATGTCGGTGACGTTCGGCGTTAACTTCATGAAGACCGGTTTATCCACCACATCCACAATTTGGCGCGTCAACTTTTCAACCGTCGCCGGATCCGTTCCAAACGCTAGCCCACCATGCGCCACGTTCGGACACGAAATATTGATTTCTAGTAATTTGACATTGGGTGCCGTCGCCATCTTTTTAGCAACCGCCACGTATTCGTCAAAGCTGCCACCGGCCACACTCCCAATAATTGGTAATTCGGGGTAATTCGTCGCTAACCAGGGTAACTTTTCGGCTAGAACGTTAGCAATACCGGGATTTTTCAACCCAATGGCGTTCAACCACCCAGCCGTCGTTTCGGCCGTTGTTGGTCGAGGATTGCCCACCTTGGGTTCGGCGGTCGTTGATTTGATCACAAGTCCACCTAACGCACTTAAGTCTAACTGCGTCGCCATACTCTGACCATACGCAGCCGTTCCGCTCGCCGGCATGACTGGATTTTTTAACGTGACCCCCGCTAAATCTACTGTTAACCGTCCCATGTATAAGCCCTCCTATAATGCCTGCGTGACAAATGATTGTGATTCGCGAACCTGTAAAATTGCCGCTACCGTATCCAGCGCCGTAAATAGTGGAATGCCGTGTTCAATCGACGTATTCCGAATCAGCGTCCCATCATCGGCCGCTTGCTCTTCATCAGAAACCGTGTTAACAACGGCTTGAACTTGACCGGCTTCCATTTGATGAAGCAAATCATCTTCGCCACTGTCAATCTTTTTGACCACCGTCACTGGTAACCCGTTATCGGTTAAATAGCTCGCCGTACCCGTCGTTGCTAATAACTGATAGCCCAGTGCGTGGAACCGTTGTGCCAGTTTAAAGGCTTCCGGCTTATCATCATCCCGAACTGTGAACAAGATGTTCCCGTTACTTGGCACGTGTAGTTTAGCGGCTTCAAACGCCTTGTATAATGCCTTGGCCATCGTTCGGTCAGACCCCATGACTTCACCGGTCGACTTCATTTCTGGTCCTAGCAAGCTATCCACACGATTGAGCTTAGAGAAGGAGAAGACCGGCGCCTTAACGTGCACCATGTCGCCCGCTTTCACTAATCCCGTTTGATACCCTTGATCTTTGAGTGATTGCCCTAAGATGACCCTAGTTGCAACTTGTGCCATTGGAATGTCGGTAACCTTACTCAAAAATGGCACCGTCCGGCTCGCCCGTGGATTAACTTCAATCACGTAAACTTGTTCGTCATGAATGACAAACTGAATGTTCATCATCCCAACACAGTTCAACGCGACGGCAAGTTGTTCCGTGTATTTAATGATTTGTGCTTGGACGTCTGCAGATAGTGACTGTGGTGGGTAAACGGCCATCGAGTCGCCAGAATGGACCCCGGCACGTTCGATGTGTTCCATAATTCCCGGAATAACCACGGTTTCACCATCACAGATGGCGTCGACTTCACACTCTTTACCGACTAAGTACCGGTCAACTAGCACCGGATGGTCGTGTGAAACTTTGACGGCGTTATGCATGTAATGATCCAAATCCGCACGTTTCTTAACGATTTCCATTGCCCGGCCACCCAAGACGTAACTTGGGCGGACCAGAACCGGATAGCCGAGTCGATCAGCAATCGCTAAGGCCGTGGCTTCATCACTAGCCGTGTCTCCGGCCGGTTGTGGAATTTGTAGTGACTTGATAACCTTGTCGAACTCATCCCGGTCTTCAGCGCGGTTGACATCCGCAACGCTTGTTCCTAAAATCTTGACGCCACGGTCAGCAAGGGGTTGCGCTAAGTTAATCGCCGTTTGGCCCCCAAATTGCACAATCACGCCGCGAGGTTGTTCTAATTCGATGACGTTTAATACGTCTTCAAGGGTTAGCGGTTCAAAGTACAACTTATCGGAAACTGAAAAGTCCGTCGAAACCGTTTCGGGATTACTATTCATAATAATCGCTTCGTAACCCGCTTTTTGAATCGCCTTGACTGAATGAACGGTAGCGTAATCGAACTCGACCCCCTGGCCAATTCGAATCGGGCCAGAACCTAGGACCAGGACTGATGGCTTTTTGTCCACAATGCTTTCGTTTTCAAATTCATAGGTGCCGTAATAGTACGGCGTCGTCGATTCAAATTCACCCGCACAAGTATCAACCATCTTATAAACGGGTTTTAGCTGGTGACTTTCACGGAACTGCCGAACCGTATCAGCACTTTCATGCCAGAAGTCCGCCACCGTTTGGTCAGCAAAGCCGTTTCGCTTGGCCGTTGTTAAAACATCCAAATCGTCTACGTTGGCCTTTAGTGCCCGTTCAATTTCAACGATGTGTAATAGTTTATCTAAGAAAAAGACGTTGATCTTCGTTAACTCAGCTAAGTCTTCAATCGTGTAGCCACGCCGGATGGCTTCTGCCAAATAGAACAGCCGGTCATCCTGCGCATGAATCAATTTATCGCTTAATTCGTCGTCATCCACACTTGCTAGTGCGGGTTCTTCAACGTGGTGAACCCCAATTTCTAAGGAACGAACCGCCTTTAAGGTCGCTTCTTCGATGTTACGACCAATGGCCATAACTTCCCCGGTCGCCTTCATCTGCGTCCCGAGACGGCGATCCGCTTTGGTGAATTTATCGAATGGCCAGCGGGGAATCTTGCAGACAACGTAGTCTAAAGCCGGTTCAAATTCGGCGTAGGTCGTTCCCGTGACTGGGTTTTTAATCTCATCGAGGTGCAGGCCCACCGCAATTTTAGCCGCCATCTTCGCAATCGGATAACCGGTTGCTTTTGATGCTAACGCTGAAGAACGGCTGACCCGCGGGTTAACTTCAATGATGTAATACTTGAAGCTATCTGGATCAAGAGCGAGCTGAACGTTACAGCCCCCTTCGATCTTCAGTGCACGAATGATTTTTAATGACGCATCCCGCAGCATCTGTACTTCGCGGTCCGCCAACGTTTGAACGGGTGCGTAAACGATGGAATCCCCGGTATGAATACCGACCGGGTCAAAGTTTTCCATGTTGCAGACGACCATCGCGTTATCGGCAGCGTCGCGCATCACTTCAAACTCAATTTCCTTATAGCCCGCAATACTTTGTTCAATCAACACCTGGGTCACGGGTGACAGCGACAGGCCATTTTCAGCGATGTCGTGTAATTCTTTAGCCGTCTCCGCAATCCCACCGCCGGTACCACCCATGGTAAACGCAGGCCGCACGATAACCGGGTAACCGGACTGTTCAGCGAAAGCTAAAGCTTCTTCAACCGTATGTGCAATGCCAGAAGCTGGCACCGGTTCACCAAGTTCTTCCATCAAGTCTTTAAATTGTTCCCGGTCTTCAGCTTGGTCGATCGCCGTTAGCTTAGTCCCAAGGAGTTCAATCTTAAGTTCCTTCAAGATTCCAGACTTCGATAACTCCATCGCCATGTTCAGGCCTTGTTGGCCCCCTAAAGTTGGTAAGATAGCGTCGGGACGTTCCTTGCGCAAAATCTGCGACACAAACTCTAACGTAATGGGTTCCAAGTATACTTGGTCCGCAACTTCTTTATCCGTCATGATGGTCGCCGGATTTGAGTTAACTAAGACGACTTCATAGTCGAGTTCCTTTAAGGCTAAGCAAGCCTGCGTGCCAGAATAATCAAATTCAGCCGCTTGGCCAATAATAATCGGGCCAGAACCAATCACCATGATTTTATGAATATCTGTGCGTTTAGGCATTGAACTTGCTTCCTTTCCGGGCCACTTGATGGGCCGCCATTAAGTCAATGAATTCGTCAAAAATATGGTCTGCATCGTGAGGACCCGGTGCAGCGTCCGGATGATACTGCACGGAAAAGGCGGCATAATCGCGGTGCCGCACTCCTTCGACGGTGTCATCATTAATTTCTTCGTGGGTAATCATCAGGTCGGTCTTCGCTAATGATTCGCGTGAAACCGCGTAACCGTGGTTTTGTGACGTAAAGTCGATCCGACCAGTCGCAATTTCACGGACAGGGTGATTAAACCCGCGGTGACCAAACTTCATCTTAAAGGTGTCCGCACCGTTTGCTAAGGCAAATAACTGGTGGCCTAAGCAAATCCCAAATAACGGAATGTGCTTCTCCACTTCCCGAATCATCGGGAGTGCGCTTGGCACGTCTTTCGGGTCGCCAGGGCCGTTTGTAAGCATCACCCCATCTGGGTTCAATGCCATGATTTCAGAAGCCGTCGTGTTGTACGGTAAGACTGTCACGTTGCAATGCCGCTTGGCTAGCTCACGTAAAATTGAGTGTTTCAAACCAAAGTCGACTACGACCACGTTGGGCCCCGTTGCCGGATTAGGATATGCATTGGTCGTTGAGCTTTCCGCAACCACGGCTTTTCCAAGTTCCGTCACGCGTAGCCGTTCCACCGTATCTGGTAAGACTTCGTCCACGATGGTGGCTTTCATCGCACCCTTTTTGCGAATGTGCTTCGTGACCGCACGCGTATCAATATCGGTAATTCCCGGAATCTGGTTTTGTTTTAAATAGTCATCCAATGACATTTCACTGCGCCAATTGCTGGCCCGCCGTGCGACTTCGTGAACCACGACCCCTTTACAAGTCGGCTTAATCGATTCATGGTCGTCACGGTTAATGCCATAATTTCCAATTAATGGGTAAGTAAACATCAAAATTTCGCCGTTATATGACTGATCAGTAATGGATTCTTGGTACCCACTCATCCCAGTGCTAAAAACCAGTTCGCCAACCGTGGCTGCCGGTGCGCCAAACCCGGTGCCCGGATAAATCGTGCCGTCGGCTAGTACTAAGTATCGTTTCATTTTTGCTGGTCCTTTCCGTAAACCACTTGGCCGTCCACTAAGGTCATCAGCACGTTTCCGTACACGTGCCAGCCGATAAATGGTGAATTATGTCCTTTAGATAACATCTGATCCGCTTTAATTTCGTACTCATGTTCAAGGTCGATGATTGCTAAGTCGGCCGGCGCCCCAACTTTTAACTGGCCGGCGTCTTTTAGCCCAAATAACTGGGCGGGCTTCGTACTCATCAATTCAATGAGCTGCCCTAAACTCAGTAACCGCGTCTTGACCAGAGCGGTGTACATCGTTGCAAAAGCCGTTTCGATACCGGTAATGCCAAACGCTGCCGTTTTCATACTCCCCTGCTTTTCAGCGTCGGTGTGCGGCGCGTGGTCCGTCGCAATAAAGTCAATCGTGCCATCCAGTAAACCAGCAACTAACGCTGACCGGTCTTTGGGTGAGCGCAACGGCGGATTCATCTTGAGCATTGGATTATCCATCGTGATATCTTCATCCGTTAATAGCAAGTGATGGGGGGAAACTTCACAGGTCACATTGATACCGGCCTCTTTTGCATGCCGAATCACACGGACACTTTCCGCCGTAGAAACGTGGCAGACGTGGTAGTGCACGCCGCTTGCCTCTGCTAACATCACGTCCCGTGCCACTTGGGCCGCCTCCGAGACGTTGTTGATGCCCGGTAACCCTAATCGTTCAGCGGTTGGCCCGGCATTCATGACGCCGCCTTGATATAAGGAATCGTCCTCCACGTGCGCAGCCAATGGTAACCCGGCCTTTGCGGCGCCACACATCGCTTGATACATCGTTCCCGCCGTTTGGACCCCAGAGCCGTCATTGCTGACCGCAAAGGCGCCAGCACGTTTGACCCCTTCAAAATCAACGAGTTCTTCGCTCGTCCGTTCCGTCGTAATACTTGCATACTGAGCAACGTGGACGCGAGCCTTAGCTTGGTTTCTTGCGACCATCGCCGCAACCCGTTCTGGCGTATCAGGTACCGGGTCAACATTTGGCATGGCACCGACCGTTGTGAAACCACCGTGGGCTGCAGCCAGCGTCCCAGTTTCAATCGTTTCTTTCGCGGTTTGACCAGGGTCGCGTAAATGAACGTGCACGTCCACCAGTCCGGGACTCACAAAATGCTTATCGGCACAAATCACTTGATCAGCAGCGCCGTATTGTTCATTAAGTTGGTGACCAATTGCCTTGATTCGGCCATCTTCAATCAAAAGATCGTTTAATTCTAAGTGATGATTCACCAAAATCTGCGCGTTTTTAATTAAAGTTGTCATCGTTAATCCTCCAATTGTGTGGGCTGCAACAACCCTTGGTGTACGAGTACGTTTGAAATCATTGCCATTCGGATAAAGACACCGTTCGTCATCTGTTGAAAAATTCGTGACTGTGGGGCTTCAACTAAGTCACTGGCTAATTCGACCCCACGGTTTACCGGTGCCGGATGCATGATGATGGCGTTTGGCTTCATTTGAGCGCCCCGGGCCATCGTCAACCCGTATTGTTGGTGATACGCTTCAGCATCAAACGTTTCATCACTGGATTCGTCCAGCCGTTCGTGTTGAACCCGCAGTAACATCATGACATCCATGCTGCCAACTAGTTCGTCAATTGGCAGATAGTCGCCGTACGCCGCAAAATCAGCATTGTACCAAACTTTTGGGCCACTGAAGTAGACCGTTGCGCCGAGTTGTGTAAGGAGTTCCATGTTGGAACGTGCGACCCGTGAATGCGCTAAGTCCCCAATAATGGCAATCTTTAACCCGTCAAAGTGACCAAACTCTTCATAAATTGTCATCATATCAAGTAAGGATTGCGACGGGTGTTGACCACTCCCATCGCCGGCGTTGATCAAACTCATCGATAAGTTTGCTTCGACCAGTGGTTCGTAATAGCGGTCGTGAGGATGCCGGATAACTGCTAAGTCAACGCCAATCGCTTGAACCGTTTTTAGCGTATCAAGCAAACTTTCACCCTTAGTCACGGAGCTCGTCTTCGGGTCAAATGGGATAACCTGCATTCCTAGTCGCCGTTCTGCCATTTCAAAACTCGTATGCGTCCGCGTGCTATTTTCAAAAAAGAGGTTCATCGCATAGCTCGGACGTTCAAGTTGAATCGTCTTACCCGCCTTAAATTTTTGTGCCAATTTGATGAAAGCCATTACTTCTTCATTATTAAATTGGTCAACGCTGACCAGGTCATTACTCGTTTGCATGCTCTTTTGCCGTCTCCTATCTTGATTTAAGAAAAAAAGTCTAGCTCCTGCAAAAAATTATTCGCAAAGAGGCTAGACTCCGATTAAGCGGCCACGCATGGCCAAACCGTTTCGTTCCTCTCTGGAAACAATTAAATGGTTAGTTATTCAATTTATTCATCCAATTTTTCAATCGTAATGCCGTCATGACCGTCGTGTTCTTCCAACGCGACGTTGACTTGTTCATCCAAAGCAGTTGGAATGTTCTTCCCAATAAAGTCCGGACGAATTGGTAATTCGCGGTGTCCACGATCAACTAATACGGCTAACGAAATCTTAGCGGGACGTCCTTGGTCCATCAGGGCATCTAATGCTGCCCGCACGGTTCGGCCCGTAAAAAGCACGTCATCAACTAAGATGATGTGTTTGCCGTTAATATCAACGGGAATATCCGCACCATTCAGCTTTGCCTGACCCGCAACATCGATTGCGTGGTGATCATCCCGGTAAAGTGTAATATCTAAAGAACCAACCGGCACATCGACGCCTTCTAACTGCTTTAACCGTTGCGCCAAACGTTCAGCTAAATAAATGCCCCGCGTTTTAATCCCAATAAATACTAAGTTACCGACACCCTTGTTCTGTTCGATAATTTCATAAGTGATCCGCGTTAGCGCGCGGCGCATTGTCATTGCATCAACGACTTCTCGTGCCATTTCTCAGTCAGCTCCATTCTTTTTAATTCACCTGAGGATACAAAAAAGGTCTCCCGTTTTCCTGCAAAAACCGTGGGAGACCCTCAGATACCGTTCCCCTTGTTAGCCTCACAGGACTAAGTTAAAGGTGCTTGTTTAATTGCAATAAGTGTAACCAACTCTAGTAGCAGTGTCAAGTTTGTTTTAACATCAATTTTGTCATTGGTCAGATTATTTATTAACGTCTAAAAAGTTTAACATCGCTGTCACCACTGTAACAGTAGTAATTGCTATCCTTAAATTAGTCGCTCCGTCAGGCAAAGTTGGGTGCTATGTGGGGACGGCCTCAGCCACACTGCGGTCTGTGGCCTTGATTCAAAGCCGATAACCCACGTCTTTGAATCCCCCCGCAAGATTAGCAGCTGAAAATCGACTGCTAATCTTGCCGACACAGCACCCAACTCTGCCCGACTGCGCTCAAATCAGTTTTACAGTCCGTTATTACTGTCGAATCATCGGAGGTTGCCACTGATGGTATCGGTCGTGAAGGTGGTGTTAGAGCGGTGATTTTTTGCCGGTCTTTACACCACGGACGGTCCGGGACAATTGCGCCTTTTGCGATTGTTCCGGGCGAGGGTTAAGACCGCTCCTCAGGCTTAACCCGGTCCCACGACCGCATATCATCAGTGGCAACCGGAATAATTTGTATTACTCCAGATACTAATACAGTAGCAATTAATTTTTGAATTCAAATTTCAATCTTTAGTTAATTAACAAATGTCCATCTAAATTTATCTAATTTTAATGTTTCTTTCATTTTATTATAGTCAAACTGCCAAATTATCGGTATACTACTTGTGAAAGATAACTAATTTTAGGGGGATCCGCCATGCGTTTACAAACATTACTAGAGACACCATCTATGCAGCATATGCGAGTTATTGCGGGTAAACGCGGCCTTAAACGGGAAATCAACAATATCGGGATGATCGAATCGCCCGACATTGCGGACTTTTTAAAGGCAGATCAATTTCTAATTACGAATGGCTATCCCTTTATTAATACGACGACAAACCCCACCGCGCTCATCAAAGCAATGCACGCGGCTAATTGCGCTGGTCTAGGATTTAAAGACCACCGCTACGTTGACCATTTGCCAAAAGAAGTCTTGGCACTCGCTGACGAACTCGCTTTCCCCATTATTATTACCCCGGGAGACGAGCTCATTTCAGAAACAATGCGTAAGATGCTCAGCATTATTCTGAAGTCGCAAACCGATGAGCTGAGCCGCATCGTTCAGGCCAACCAATCACTTGCCGACTTATTATTAAAAGATCCGACCCACACCACGGTTTTAAACAAGTGTAGTGAAATTCTCAACCACGCACTTTTTTTGATGGATAGCCATTTTCGGGTCGTTAGTGCCTCCCAAAGTTTACCGGTGACTCAAAGTACCCTAACTGATTTTCTTCGTAACCAAACTAACATTGATTATTTTAACTTACATACCCGTATCACCGTTGCCTATCAACAACTGAGTCTGACCATCACCCCTTTATTTTCAGCTTATAAAGAAAATAAGGCCTTCGTTGGGATCATCGACCTTGATCCGGGGAACTCAACCGATCAGATGTTAACGCAAGTCGTGCTCAACACCCTGAGTTTCGTTAATAGCCGCGTCGACATGCTCAACGAATCGGCGTTCCGTAATCAAAGCGGGTTCTACCTTAACGTGATGGACGGCGGCATCTCAAACGACCTCGTCAATAAGACTCTAAAGGCCCAAAACGTTGAGCCGAGCACGAAGTTCCGGTGTGCAACCATTCTGGTCACGACAAATCATCAAACGCTACTGAGCAACCACCTGCTCGAACAAGTCCAACAGCTAACGTTATGGTTTATCAAAGAATACCAGGCACCCGTGATTACCTTCTCCCTCAAACAGCAACTTGTTCTTCTGATTAAGGATGAGCAAAACGCGCAACACTTCTTAACCGCCCTAGTGGACTTTATTCAGCCAAAGCTAGATAAGTCCGCCCGGTTAATTATTGGTTACAGCTACTCGACCCTACCGCTGACCGAACTCGCAACCACTTATAACGAAGCGGCCGAGGCGCTGGCACTCAGCAAGAATAGTCCCCACGCCATCACCATCTACCGACCCAAATACGTTAAAGAACTCATCTCGCTGATTCCAGAAAACGAAGCCAAGTCCTTTGTGGAACGCGTCTTAGGCGGGCTAGTCAGTGGCATCAGTGCGCACGAACAGCAAAACCTACTCAATACCTTGTACGGCTATTTTTATTATCATCAAAACATTGCCGAAGTCGCCGGTCACCTAGAGATTCACCGGAATACCGTTATTTACCGGTTAAAAAAGGTTGAAAAGATGTTAACCCTCAACCTTGACGACCCTGAACAGACTCAGACCTTAGAGATGGCCGTTCTCCTCTGGCATAATCAAGAAGCACAAAAGTGAACGTTTTCATTTTTAAAAAGCCAATTTATACCGATTTTGCGAACATTAAATCATCCGGATTAATTTGTATTCGTTTTTTTAGTGTGTTAGAATTATCTTCATTCAAATACGAGTTTATTGCCTATATAATGTCATGATATGGTTGACGAGTTTCTACCCAATCCCGTAAAGATTGGACTATAAGCAAACGAGGACACCCCGTTTGCCGGGGTGTCCCTTTTTGTCTACTGCAGAACCCCGGGGCTAAACGACTAAAATGAGAGGAAGATTGGTTTGAAGGAAGTTTCCGCAACACCTAAGATTTCAAGCGTCAAAGCTGCAATTTTGGGCTTTCAACACTTATTAGCAATGTATTCTGGTGACGTGCTCGTGCCGCTATTAATCGGGGCCGCATTACATTTCACCACGGAACAATTGACTTATTTAGTTTCCATCGATATTTTCATGTGTGGGATTGCCACGTTTTTGCAATTAAAACGCACCCCGCTCACTGGGATCGGACTCCCCGTCGTTTTAGGCTGTGCCGTTCAAGCGGTCAACCCACTGATTCAAATCGGCAAAACGTACGGCCTCGGGACCATGTACGGCTCAATTATCGGTGCCGGTATTTTTATTTTCTTAATCGCCGGACTATTTTCTAAAATCAAACACCTCTTTCCACCAGTCGTTACGGGGTCACTAATTACCATTATTGGCTTTACCTTGATTCCCGTCGCATTTCAAAACCTCGGTGGCGGCGATGCAACCGCTAAGGATTTCGGAAACTTGCCAGCCCTCGGAATTGGCTTTTTGACCATTGCCATTATTTTACTGATCAGCGTCTTCGCAAAGGGCTTCATGAAATCCGTTTCAATTCTAATTGGAATCTTAGTCGGCACGCTCGTTGCCGGAGCCATGGGCATGGTTTCCTTGAAACCGGTCGCCGAAGCAAGCTGGTTCCACTTACCAACGCTCTTTTACTTTGGCACGCCCCACTTCGAATGGTCCTCAATTTTGACCATGATTCTAGTCTCATTGACCACGATGGTTGAATCAACCGGGGTCTTTTTCGCACTCGGTGACATTACTGGTCGCAAAATCGAAAGTGATGACTTAAAACGGGGTTACCGTGCCGAAGGAATCGCCGTCATTTTAGGTGGTTTGTTTAATACGTTCCCTTACTCGACCTTCTCCGAAAACGTTGGGGTCGTTCAATTATCCGGCGTTAAAACCCGTAAGCCAATTTACTTTTCCGCCGCATTCTTAGTGGTGTTAGGGCTCTTACCTAAGATTGGCGCACTCGCAACCGTCATCCCCGACCCCGTCCTCGGTGGCGCAATGGTCGTCATGTTCGGAATCGTAGGGATTCAAGGGATTCGAATGCTTGCCCAAGTCGACTTCCGTAATAACAATAATCTGCTGGTTTCCGCCGTCTCAATTGGTTTAGGGCTTGGCGTTACCGTTCAAACCAACATCTTCCAATTTCTTCCAAACGCTTTACAAATCATGTTAAGCAACGGCGTCGTCGTTGGTAGTCTAGCCGCCGTCCTACTCAACTTATTGTTCAACCGTCACGCCGCTGAAAATACGGTCGATGACGAATCAGTCGGATTAAACGAAAACGACTAACGCTATCCTAGATAGGGTATAAAAAGCACTTCAGAAAATTTAGACTTTTCTGAAGTGCTTTTTATATTTAAACGAAACTCTTTGTTTACAATCGCCATGATTATTACTAAATTAATTCTCACTTACCAGATAACCAGTGCGATTTGCACGCACCCCTTTTTCACGTAAAACCAGTATGTTATACTGGACAATTGTGTGATTGTTAACTTTTTATCAATTTAGGAGTGAGTGCAATTTTAGAACAACTATTTCATTTACGGGAAAACCGAACGTCAATCCGCCGCGAATTCATCGGTGGTTTAACGACTTTTCTCGCCATGTCTTATATTTTAGCCGTTAATCCCGAACTACTCGGGAGTGCCGGCATGAGTAAAACGGCAGTCTTTACAGCTACCGTTCTTGCCGCCATTGTCGGCTGTTTATTGATGGGGCTCGTCGCCAATTTCCCCGTTGCCTTAGCACCCGGGATGGGCCTCAACGCCTTCTTCACTTACACCGTCGTTCAGGAATGGCATATTCCGTGGCAAACTGCGCTAGCCGGGGTCTTCGTTGCTGGGATTCTCTTCATCCTATTAACGTTATCTAAGTTACGTGATAAGCTCATCAACATGATTCCCAGTGCGTTAAAATACGCTGTTTCTGCCGGAATCGGCCTATTCATCGCCTTTTCTGGATTACAAACTTCTGGCATCATCGTTGCTAGCAAGTCCAACGCGGTCGCATTGGGTAACTTGCACAACCCCACCGTCCTACTCGCAATCTTTGGGATCATCGTGGGTGTTATGCTGGTAACCGCAAACGTCACCGGTGGAATTTTCTGGGGGATGTTTATTACCGCAGTTGTCGGCATGATCTTTGGCATCATCCCGCTGCCAACCGGTATCATTAGTGGGGTTCCAAGTGTTCAACCAATCTTTGGCCAAGCTTTGACCCACATCACGGATATTAATTCGTTTCAGATGATTATTGTGATCCTGACCTTCTTCATCATTGGCTTATTTGATACTTCGGGGACCTTAGTCGGCGTCGCAACCGAAGCCGGCATGGTGAACCACGAAACTGGTGAAGTTAAGGGTGTTGGTAAAGCCCTCTTCAGTGGGGCCTTAGCGACAACAATTGGGGCCATCTTTGGGACTTCACCAACCACGGCCTACGTTGAGTCAACCTCCGGCGTCGCGGTTGGGGCCCGTACCGGGTTGTCCTCCGTCTTCGTCGCAATCTTGTTTGCAGTGGCCGCCTTCTTTTCACCGATCTTAACGGTGATTACTTCGGCCGTAACGGCTTCTGCCTTAATCATCGTCGGTATTTTGATGCTTTCAAACGTGCAATACATCGACTGGACGAAGTTTGAAATCGCGGTTCCCGCCTTCTTTACCATGATTATGATGTTACTAACGTACAGTATTTCCGAAGGACTGGCCGTTGGGTTCATCTTCTACCCCATCACGATGAGTGTGAAGGGCCGTTGGCGTGAAGTTAACGCCCTTATGTGGGTCATGATGGTTGTCTTCATCTTGTACTTTGCATTCGTGGCTTAATGACTAACCTCAAAACATAAAAGCTCCCGCCATAACACTGATTAGACCAATGTTATGGCAGGAGCTTTTATGCTTATTTACAGGTTGAAAGTTAAATTCAACCTTTAGATGTTTATTTTCATGCAACTAGTTAAGCCTAGTCTAGCTAACTAAGCCACTTATTATTCTTAGCCACCCTAATGGCTTCAAGGCGATTATGTACACCAAGTTTGCTAAAGATTGCCGACAGATAGTTACGGACCGTTCCGGCAGATAAGAATAACTCGCCCGCAATTGCTTTGGTGGACAACCCCTGATTCGCCGCTCTTAAAACGGCCAGTTCGCGGGTTGTTAACGGATTTTGGTCGGCGGATAACATATTCACCACTAGTTCTGGCGCGTAGAGTGTCTGGCCGCTCATCACTTTTCGAATCGCCGCAATCAGATCATCACTAGGGCTATCTTTCAATAAATATCCAGCCACCTGTGCTTGAACCGCCCGTTCAAAGTAAGCCTTTTGCGCAAAAGTGGTCAAAATAATCACCTTAGTTGTAAGGTCACTATTTTGAATCTGGTCCGCGACGTCTAACCCAGATAGTCCTGGCATTTCAATATCTAAAATCGCAATCTGAGGTTGTAATTGTTGCAGCTCATTCCATGCAGTTTGACCATCACCACTCGATCCCACCACGTGCAAATCGTCTTCTAATTCTAATAATTGCGTCAAGGCAGAATTCAGCATGCTCTGATCTTCTGCCAAATAGATTGTAATCATCGCAAATTTTCCCCCTTAGGTAACGTTAAAATCAACTGGGTCCCCCGACCAACCTGTCTAACTTCAAACGTACCTTGTGCTTCCAACAAGCGCCCCCGCATTCCCGTAATACCATTCGCACCCGCACGTTTTAAAGAACCACCCTGACCATCATCTTGAACCACAACTTGATGCTGTGCGGTTGTTTCATTAAAGTTCAACTGTACTTGATGAGCATGCGCATGGCGAATCACATTGGTCAGTGCTTCGACCAGCGTTGCAGCAAACATCCCTTGAACCATTGTCGGCCCCTGAATCGCTTGCTTTTCACCAGTGGTCACCAACCAAACATTGGCCGCCAAGAGATTCCGATTTTGTTCAAGCAAAACTTCACTAATCGACTTCTGATGAAGGTCATTCACAATTGAGCGGACCAATTGTAAATTTTCCCGACTAGTCCGTGCAATGTCGTCAAGTTCAGGGCCAACCTTCTCTGGCGCTTTAACCAGTAACTTTTTAACCAGTTCCGTTTTCAACGTAATCATCGAAAAGCTTTGACCAAGTGTATCGTGCAAGTCCCGAGCAATCCGTTCACGTTCATCCCGTTGGACAACCGACTCTAACCGCCGATTGGTTTGCCGGAGCTGCCGCTGTCGAGCAATCGACCGAGAAAACGTGTAGGCCATTAATGGTGATAGTAGTGGGAACACTAATCCCATAACTTCAATGTTATGCCAACTAGGACTCGATGGATAGACTTCAATTATACTGGTTAAAATAATCCCATAGTAACTGGTCAAAAACCAATAGAAATACTTTTTAGGATATTGCACCAAAATAAATGAAACTTGCCAACCTGGAAAAATAATCAAGTAATTATTTCCTCCAAAGACTGAAAACAAACCAGTGATGAGTAACTCCAGCGGGATTGTCACTGGTCGCCAAGCCTCTTTTTCGACAACTAAAACATACAAGATTAAGAAAACGACCAATAGGCTCAGCCAAAACCAGGCTTGGATCGTTTTGGCAGGTAAATAGATTGCGACTGAATAGGGCAAATAACCGAGCCAAATATAACTGTTCCATTCAAGATTCTTAACGCGAGCCATCCACTTAGGCTTTGACAACCCCATCCCCCCGTCTAAGCAACTGGCGGGTGCCCACAATCACGAGGATTAACAAGATTCCAATCCAAGCACCCACACCAGTCACAGTTGTTATTTTAAGTGTCGCATGGGTCGCCACTGCGCCCAACCAATTATTCACGAAATAAGTTGGCATCAACTTACCAATCGGTTGTAGCCAACTTGGTAACATCGCCATCGGCCACCACAGCCCACTGACAATCGCCATCGGAAAAGTAATGAGGTTACTAACAATACTCAACGTTTCAATGCGATTGAGGAACGAAATCAGAACCCCCAGCAGTAACGTTGGAATTTGACCAACCAACGCAACCCCCGCCATCACTAGCCATTGCTCGATTGTTAGGCTTACATGATTGACACTAACGGCAAGCACGCCCAACACCACGATTGCAATGCCGTTCATCGCCATACTCCAAAAGCCCACTGATAAATAGTACGGTTGAACTCCCGATGGCGTCAGTTGATACCATTGTAGTAAGCCCTTCTCACGATCAAGCATTAAAATTGACGCAATCCCAAATAACGCGTTAATCGTCCCACTATACACAATCATGCTCGCCATGTACTGCACGCTAAAACTCACTGGGACTGTTCCAGATACCATTACTTTGGTAAATAGTAAATAAAAGCCCGCTGGCATCAGGATTGAAAAAAACTGAAACCTGAATTGTCAAATCAAGTGCAACACTCACAACCCATTCTTATCAATTGGTCTA
>NZ_JQCL01000079.1 GCF_001438845.1 Lactiplantibacillus xiangfangensis | reverse complement strand
TAATCAACGACCATTAAAAATACATCATCAACAGACTGCCATTGAAAGATTCCGGGTTTGTTCGGATTAAACTTGTAATTTGCCTTATCAAAATAATAAGTGGCAAATAAAAATAGTCCAATTTATTGACTTCTGAGCAATCCATACCAGTGTAGATTTATTAAAATTGTTACCAAAAAAAAGCGTGTAGTTTGCTTACAGGGAATATTGGTCATAACTTAATACGATTTCTTCAGTCAATTAACTATATAACATTTTGGCTAATATAAGAAAGCTTTACCAAAAGTGCCACCATTTTTTATCGCTTCTATTTCTATACACGTCCTCTTCTGAGGTATTATTTTGTTGTTTCTGAAATGTCCCAGAAGTTTCAAGTAAATCACTTGTTTTTTGAATATGGGCTTTTAACTCTCTATTTTCTTCTACAGTTGTTAATTGTAGTTGTTGTTGCTGATCTATTAATTTTGTTAGATGCTCTATTTGTTGGTCTTTGGCAGCAAGCTGTTTGTCACGTTGAGACTTTAAATCTGCTACTTCTCTTCTTAGAGTAGCGATTAGCTCATTATTTTCTTCGCTAGTCTTTGTCTCTTTTTTGCTACCTGTTTGTTGGTTATTTGCTACCAAAGGCTTTGCTACCTTATCTCTAATAATCCTTTCAGCTGTAAGGCTAATCATGTTTGTACCTTGACGATCTTTTTGTCGGTTCTTTGTTGGTAGCCTTTGGTAGTGATATTGAATAGTCTGCTTGGAGACCTTCAATTCATTAGCAAGTTCTCTAATGGTTTTAGGCATGATTGCCAAACCCCTTTCGGAGTTCGGCAAGTACTTCTTGTCTTGCCTGATCTCTGATTTTTTTATCATGTTCAATCTGCTTTTCAGCCAATGCTTGTTTTTCAGTTGTTCCTAAAGGTAAGCATTTAACTTTGTCAATTGCACGCCACTTTTCTTTATCTGATAATTCATCATTGTGCTGAATGTTAAAGAGTTTTTGACGTTCATCTTGAAATTTTCCTTGAGAAAAATCATTGGCATCTTTCTTTTCAGGTTTCCAAGTAAAAGTATAACCAATCACTGGTTTCCCACGACCTTTACCATATTTTTTTCGTATAGTTAGGCCTCTAAACAAAGGGGTTAGTTCTTCCTTAATTGGGCGAATAACCCTAGATTCAACGTTCGCAGGCTTACTCCAATAGCTTTGTGGAATATCTAGTAGTTCAAAGAAATCATTTTTAGAAAAATAAGCATAACCAGTGGTTCGGAATTGTTTAAGCATACGAAAAGTTGTTTTTGCGTAACTACTCTTTAAATCTCGGAACTCTGTCAAAGCATAACGAACCCAACTTTCGAGATTATTTAGAAGTTTCAACGCTTTGGGATAAATTTGAATATCAACATAAGGAACGTCTGCAGATCCCTTAATTTCAAATCGAGTGAACATGACAAAAATCTCTCTATCAAGACCATCTTTACTTCGAGAGCCAAATCTAAGACCTAGTATTTTTTGATATGTACTTTGTATGTCATCAATAAACCGATTATTTGCGGTTGGCTTATAGGCACTTAACTCTTTTAACTGATCAAAGGTAAATCTAACAGTATCATCACCTTTATCACGCATTCTAGAAACTACAGAAAAGAACAAGTTCATTTCTACAGGAGTAAACCTTCGCAAGGGGATTGTATTTAATTCAGGGTCATATTTGACTAATTCATTGCTCATAAAATAACCTCCTTGAATAATACTACCTTATTTGAATACAGGAGTAAATAAATGTAGTCGATAAACAGACAAAATGTAGTCGATAAACAGACAAAATGTAGTCGA
>NZ_JQCL01000078.1 GCF_001438845.1 Lactiplantibacillus xiangfangensis | reverse complement strand
CTTTGAAAACTGAACAAAGTTTCGACAAATCAAATGTGTAGGGTCTCTTGATCTTGTATCAAGAGCAAAAACATTTGCGAAGTCAATTCGTGAAAACAATTAATAAATTTGAACCAACTTTTTAAATGAGCTTTTTTAGAACTCATCATTAATTTGAGAGTTTGATCCTGGCTCAGGACGAACGCTGGCGGCGTGCCTAATACATGCAAGTCGAACGAACTCTGGTATTGATTGGTGCTTGCATCATGATTTACATTTGAGTGAGTGGCGAACTGGTGAGTAACACGTGGGAAACCTGCCCAGAAGTGGGGGATAACACCTGGAAACAGATGCTAATACCGCATAACAACTCGGACCGCATGGTCTGAGTTTGAAAGATGGCTTCGGCTATCACTTTTGGATGGTCCCGCGGCGTATTAGCTAGATGGTGAGGTAACGGCTCACCATGGCAATGATACGTAGCCGACCTGAGAGGGTAATCGGCCACATTGGGACTGAGACACGGCCCAAACTCCTACGGGAGGCAGCAGTAGGGAATCTTCCACAATGGACGAAAGTCTGATGGAGCAACGCCGCGTGAGTGAAGAAGGGTTTCGGCTCGTAAAACTCTGTTGTTAAAGAAGAACATATCTGAGAGTAACTGTTCAGGTATTGACGGTATTTAACCAGAAAGCCACGGCTAACTACGTGCCAGCAGCCGCGGTAATACGTAGGTGGCAAGCGTTGTCCGGATTTATTGGGCGTAAAGCGAGCGCAGGCGGTTTTTTAAGTCTGATGTGAAAGCCTTCGGCTTAACCGAAGAAGTGCATCGGAAACTGGGAAACTTGAGTGCAGAAGAGGACAGTGGAACTCCATGTGTAGCGGTGAAATGCGTAGATATATGGAAGAACACCAGTGGCGAAGGCGGCTGTCTGGTCTGTAACTGACGCTGAGGCTCGAAAGTATGGGTAGCAAACAGGATTAGATACCCTGGTAGTCCATACCGTAAACGATGAATGCTAAGTGTTGGAGGGTTTCCGCCCTTCAGTGCTGCAGCTAACGCATTAAGCATTCCGCCTGGGGAGTACGGCCGCAAGGCTGAAACTCAAAGGAATTGACGGGGGCCCGCACAAGCGGTGGAGCATGTGGTTTAATTCGAAGCTACGCGAAGAACCTTACCAGGTCTTGACATACTACGCTAACCTGAGAGATCAGGCGTTCCCTTCGGGGACGTGGATACAGGTGGTGCATGGTTGTCGTCAGCTCGTGTCGTGAGATGTTGGGTTAAGTCCCGCAACGAGCGCAACCCTTATTATCAGTTGCCAGCATTAAGTTGGGCACTCTGGTGAGACTGCCGGTGACAAACCGGAGGAAGGTGGGGATGACGTCAAATCATCATGCCCCTTATGACCTGGGCTACACACGTGCTACAATGGATGGTACAACGAGTTGCGAACTCGCGAGAGCAAGCTAATCTCTTAAAGCCATTCTCAGTTCGGATTGTAGGCTGCAACTCGCCTACATGAAGTCGGAATCGCTAGTAATCGCGGATCAGCATGCCGCGGTGAATACGTTCCCGGGCCTTGTACACACCGCCCGTCACACCATGAGAGTTTGTAACACCCAAAGTCGGTGGGGTAACCTTCGGGGACCAGCCGCCTAAGGTGGGACAGATGATTAGGGTGAAGTCGTAACAAGGTAGCCGTAGGAGAACCTGCGGCTGGATCACCTCCTTTCTAAGGAATATTACGGAAACCT
>NZ_JQCL01000077.1 GCF_001438845.1 Lactiplantibacillus xiangfangensis | reverse complement strand
CCGCTTGTAAAACATGTTAATGGCCGTGGTTGGATTTAAGCCCAATTCGCTTAAAATTGCTTCGGTATCATCGGCCAAATCTTTATCAATCTTGACTTGAACCCGTTTCTTTTCCTTAACTGCCATGATTGTCTCATCTCCTTTCTTTTACTACTACCATTATACTACCTTTTGAGTACCTTATCAATAGATAAAGCCTTGGCCTCAAATCACTTGAGCTTGGCGTTGATCTAAAGGCTGAACTTTTGAGCTGGTTAGCCTGGTTAGCTCTGACACTCATTTAAAAGCCCCTATTCTTATGCTTAAGCCATTTAAATCTAACTTAAGTATAAATAGGTTAGTAAGTCTTAAAATCGCTTAGAAAGAATTTTGTAGCCTTTTAGGACTAGTAGTACAACCCACTGTTATCGTTGTCGGCCGATTTTTCTTCTTCGGGGTGTTTGGCCGCATATTCTCTAGCCGCTTGTTTATTCCACCAAACGCCAAATAGGTTTTGCATGGTGCCGTATAAGTAGTTCTCAACATTCTTGATGTGCTTCTCATTGCTTCTCAGGGCGTTAAAGTAGCGTCTCAAGGCTTTAGTCATTAAAGGTTTCAGTTCCTCATCATCAAGTGGGATTATGACACCAATATCTTTGTGATCTTTCTCAACTCGGTACTTAGCATTTAATATAATGCCAATGAAGCGCCGCATTTGTTGCGGAGTGCGGCACCAAAAACTGAGCAGCTGAATGGCTTCGGGTTCTAAGAAGACTTCCCAGCCACTTTCTGAATCCGTTAAGAACTCATCAGCATGTTTTACTAAATCCCGATTTTGGATTTCTATTTCAGCTGGTGAAAAGTTAGCTGTGGAAAAATTTAACTTTTGAGTATCTATCTTGTATCTATCTTTATCTTTTTCTTTAGGTTCTTTATATAGATTAACTGCACTTTTTGCAGTTCCGCTTGTAGCAAGGGTTTGAGACACTTTTGGGCTATCTTCACCGCGTAAATAGACATCGGTTGCTTTCACATCGAGCTTGGACAGATATAAGCGATTCGGTTCATTCTTTTTTGTTTTTGGGTTAAAGCCCAGTTGTTTTTGCATCAGCAAATGAGCGGATTCGAGTTCTTTTTTAATTTTGACGACTTTTTGATTATGGCAATTAGTAGATTGTAAAATTAATCCGAACGCTGTTCGGACAAAAAAGATCAGCTTCCTTTA
>NZ_JQCL01000076.1 GCF_001438845.1 Lactiplantibacillus xiangfangensis | reverse complement strand
AATTGGCATTTTCTATTTATAATTTTAATACCAATTATTATGGTTACCTGGCTGCTTGGTGAGCTTAGCATTGAACAAAGTTCACCGGTTCATTACGTTCCCTTTGATGTCCGTGGGGGCATTTTCTTGGCCATTTTTTTGACAACGACGTTGATGTTTATTGTTAACTTGACTGCTAACAGTAGCTCTTTTAAATTGTATTTATTTTTACTAGGAACAGCTTTTTTTAGTGGCTTACTTTTCCTTCTTAATGAGAAGCATAAGAGCCATAAATTGTTGGAATTAAGTCTCTTTAAAAACAAACGCTTTTTGCAGTTGTTAAGTGCTTTTTTTCTATTGCAATTCAGTTCTTTGAGTATGTCATACTTAATCCCTAATGTGCTACAAATACTTTTTGCCCAGTCACCTGGTTTGGTAGGTTTTCTAATTGCTCCTGCCGCTGTGATTGATGCAGTGCTATCGGTGGTTGCTGGTATTATTTACGATAAAACTGCACCCCGCTTACCCATTATAAGTGGCTGTATAATCATTGGACTGACCTTTTTGGGCGCCAACCTATTTACACCAAGTATTGGCGGGCTGGTTTTAATATATATGCTTTTTATGGTGGGATTGAGCTTTAGCTACAGTAACATCATGACCTATAGTTTGTCTCAATTACCTGCTGGGTTAGTAAATGATGGTAATTCGATTTATATGACGGTTCAAGCTTATTCAGGAGCAGTTGGAATTGCAATATCGTCCTCTATTGTTTCTTTATTGCAGAAACAACAAGGGAGTGTAATTTCAGGGACAAAATGGGGGTTAGCAATCAATTTCTTGATTTTGTTTTTTGTTGCCGTATTCACAATTTCTCTATGCTTGATAGCTTTACGAAATAAAGTAATTAAAGGAGATAAAGAGTAATGAGTTTAGATGATATAAAATCATTTTCTAAAGAAAATATGGCCTTTGATCCAACTGGGCATGATTTTCTTCATGCCCAAAGAGTGGCTAAGTTAGCTCAAAAAATATATACAGAAGATTTTAAAAAAGATGAAACTGATATTGGTCTGTATGTTGTGAAAGCAGCTAGCTATTTGCATGACACCATAGACGAAAAAGTCACTGCAGATAAAAAGAATAGACTGAGAGAAGTACGAATTATACTTAGCCATGAGAATATTGCAACTCCGGCTAGAGAAGACATTTTAGATATTATCCAACATATGTCATATTCTGACAACATTGAACACCATTACCAGCTTTCTAACGAAGGTAAATGTGTTCAGGACGCTGATAGACTTGATGCACTAGGTGCAATCGGCATAGCACGTGCATTTGCTTACGGCGGGCACGCTGGACAGGAAATATACGATCCCAAAATATCAGTGAAGGAAATCAAAACACACGATGATTATCGCCATCACAAAAGTACAACCATCAATCACTTTTATGAAAAGCTACTGAAATTAGCAAGTTCAATGAATACCAGAACGGGAAAGCAAGAAGCCAGTCGTCGAACAAAGTATATGCGTGATTTCTTATCTGAATTCCAAATGGAAACAGGTGTAAAAGATGAGACATAATGAGTATCTATTAGATAAATCGTATTTCGAAAAAGTCGCTGCGCTTTTTAATAAAGG
>NZ_JQCL01000075.1 GCF_001438845.1 Lactiplantibacillus xiangfangensis | reverse complement strand
GATTTAGTCACGGAAACCTTTAATGCGGCCATTTTGGCGAATGGCGGTGTTAAGCCCAAAATCATCCACAGTGATCAAGGCTCAAGTTATACATCAGGAACATATAATAAGACTTTAGCTGGCGCCGGCGTAACACACAGCATGTCTCGGCCCGGCACACCGGGAGATAATAGTCCGATGGAAAGCTTGTGGAGCCACATGAAGACCGAATATTTCGATTTTAAGAACCCGTTATCGTTAGAAGAAATCATAACGATGATCGGTGATTTTATGGACTGGTATAACAATTCACGCCGCCAGCCAACCTTAAAGGGCATGACCCCGGTCGAATACCGGAATCATGCCCTCGAGAAAATTGCCTAAACAATTTTAATTATTTGATTGTCTACTTGACACGGAGCCGCGCCTTTT
>NZ_JQCL01000006.1 GCF_001438845.1 Lactiplantibacillus xiangfangensis | reverse complement strand
AAATGAACTGGTTTCCTCATAAAGTTCCTCATCAACAGCCGTTGACAAAGAGCCATATTTATTAGCCATTTATTATTTAGTCCGGTCACCGCTGATAGCATGCGGTCGTGGGACCGGTTCAAGCCTGAGGAGCGGTCTTGACCCTCGTCCGGGATAGCTGCAAAAAACGCAACTATCCCGGCCTGTCCGTGGTGTAGGGCCGATAAACCGCCGTCCCAACGCCACCATCACGACCGATGCTATCAGCGGTGACCTCCGAATAATTAATAAATTTAGATCATTGAATAACAAGAAAATTGAGTTTAGTGCAGTCAGTCAGAGCTGGCGTGCAGTGTCGGCAACGTTGGCCGGTGGTTTTAGCCGGCTAACGTTGCGGGGCGATTCAAAGACGTGGGTTATCGGCTTTGAATTGAGGCCGCAGACCGTCCTTTGGCTGGGGCCGCCCCCCACAGCACACCAGCTCTGACTGACGGAGCGGTTTCGTTAAGAAATAGTATCACATCAGTGGTTGCGCACCAGTAACTGGGTCACTAATCGGCGCAAGGTCTGCTGCGTATCGCCGGTTGGCAACTGGTCAATCAGGTCCAGCGCGGTTTGCGTGTACTGGGTCGCGAGCATCTGGGCTTTAGTGACACCGCCAGAGACGATGACTTGGTCACGAATTAAGCGCAACTGCTCGTTGCTGATTGACTCACCGGGAGCCGGTAGTTGGTCAGCAATTGATGGTTGAAGCTTGAGTGCGTAAATTAAGGGGAGCGAGTAGACGCCGTCACGTAAATCAGCTAAAACTGGTTTTTGCGTTAAGTGTTCATCACCGGCGTAATCTAACACGTCGTCTAACATTTGGTAGGCTAACCCCATTGTTTCACCAATCTTTTTAGCAAGGCGTTCGACTTTCAAAGGTGCTGCGGCTAAATGGGCCCCTTGTTCACAGCTCAGGCTGAATAGGCGGGCCGTTTTGCCCCGCGCAACGGTGAGATAGTCTGTAACCGTTGTTTGTGGGTCAAAGTTATGCGCCATTTGATCCAGTTCGCCTTGAAGAATTGCGCGCATCGCAGCGGTGTTAACGCGGACGTCTTCGGCACGCTTGGCGGCAATTAATACCTGGTCAAAGTAGCAGGTAAACAGGAGATCCCCGGCGTAGATGGCATTACGTTGTCCGTAATCTTTATGAATGGTGGTCACGTTGCGGCGTTCGGGTGCTTGGTCGATGACGTCATCATGGATTAGCGTTGCGACGTGCAACATTTCCATGGCAGCGGCCCCGGCTTGAAGCCGAACAGGATCCTGGTCAGTTCCAAACTGACTAAATAAGTAAAAAAATCCGGGGCGCAAAAATTTCCCACCAGCGGCTAAGAGTGCGTGGACCCGGTCATTAATAGGGCCGTTGTCGATCTGCACGTGTTTTGCTAGGTAGGGTTTAAGCGCCGCCAATTGGGATTCTACGGCACTATTAGGTTGCCAAATGGTTTGCATCATACTTAAAACTTCCTCCGTTAATCTTAGAAATGGCTCGAAGTCGCTAAGACGCCAACACTTGCAGCCAGTCACATTCTAAAATACAATTTAATTCAAAGGTACAAATAACTATTAAGGTTGTCAATCAAAAGGAGGCGTTTTTTTGAAACCGAAAGTTTTTCTCGAATTTGTCGAGATCAAATCACTAATCGCCAGTGTTTTACCGTTCGTTTTAGGAACGCTATACGCGGTGTACAACTACCATCAGGTGCACCTCGGTTATTTAATCCTGTTCTTCATTGCCTCGTCGTTATTTCACATGGCGACTAATGCCAATGATAATTACCAGGACTTTTTACACGCCCCGCGCAACGCTGATAACCAAGAATTTTTGGAAGCAACTAACGTGGTTGGGGTTAACCAAATTTCCATTCGTCAGGCGCGAGCCATTACCTTTGGATTGGGTGGACTTTCGTTGATTCTGGGGCTGTGGCTGGTCACGCGGACTGGGCTACCGCTTTTATGGATGGGCCTCTATTCCTACGCGGTGGGTTACTTTTACGCCGGGGGACCCAAGCCGATTTCGTCCGGGCCGTTCGGGGAGTTCTTCTCAGGATTCACGATGGGCTTTATGATTTTTTGGATTGCTGTCTTTATTAATACCTATGACAAAGTCGCGATAACGGGGACCAGTACGTTAGAAGTCTTAATTGCATCTGGAATAGCTATTTTTGCGATTTCTAACATCATGCTGGCCAACAATATTTGTGATATGGATGAAGACATTGCGTTAGGCCGCCACACCATTCTATATTATCTGGGTAAACCGGTAATGTTACAAGTCTTCGCGTGGAGTTATATTGTGGGATATGTCTGCTTAATGGTTGCCGTATGGATGGGCGTCTTACCAAAACTCAGCTTACTAACGTTACTCAGCGTGGTTCCCGTCTTAAAAAACACGCAGTTATTCCTCAAAAAACAGGTCAAGACGGAGACATTTATATTAGCCATTAAAAATGCGACCATTATTTGCTTGTCATTCGTCGTCTTTATGGGACTCGGGCTCATTTTTAACTAGTCGCTTCGCCAGTCAGAATCCGTGTGCTGTGGGGGAACGGTGATTCCTAGCTGGCTTCGATAAATATCGGTTTTTAATTAGAATAACTAATTTCTACCTGATAGTCTTCAGGCAAGAAAACATCCCAATCCAGCTGAATTTCAACTAGGTTGGGGTGTTTTAGCTTAACAACTAAGGTTAAAAGGTAACTTGGAAATTAAGTGCTGTTGGATTAATACAAATCATGGTTTTGAAGTTATTCTGATTGAATTTGATTACTAGACAGTAGCAACAAATAGTAAAGTTATTTTAGCGGAGTCAGACAGCGTTGCGTGCTGTGTCGGCAAGATTGGCGGGTGGTTTTTGCGCCAATCTTGCGGGGCGATTCAAAGACGTGGGTTGTCGGCTCTGAATCGAAGTTGCAGACCGCACTGTGGCTGCAACCGTCCCCCAGAGCACGCAACGCTGTCTGACGGAGCGGCTATTTAGACTTTTCAATCTTTAGATAACAACTTCTTTTACGATTATTCGATCAAATTAGTTATTTTCAAATGGGTAACGGTAATCCCACTGGGCGCGTGCGGCGGTCATGACATCCATGACGTCGGTAGTCTTGGCTAACCCAGTATTGTGAAGCTCGCCGGCAATCATTTTCTGCATGTCGGCAATTTCATAATTCATGGCGTTAGTCGAGTCGCCCGCTTTGATGATTTCACTGTGACCGGTGTTGTCGGTAAACGTGGCTTCGTCGGCACGGGGATAAGTGTCGATCGTGAAATAGCCGTTTTCGTAAGCGACGATGCCACGCTTTGGCATTTTCGCCCGGAAAGTCAACGCAACCGTGGCGAGTTCGTCGTTAGCGTTACGTAACGTGATCGTTTCGGATTCATCGACGCCGCTACTGAAGCGGTGCATGGTCGTTCCTGTAATGTAGGGCTTGGCCGTTAAGAATTCTTCTACGAAAGCGAGGGCGTAGACACCGATGTCGAGTAAGGCACCGCCGGCCAAATCTGGATTGAAGAAGCGGTTAGTCGGATCCGGTTCCTTAAAGCTCCCAAAACTGGCTTGGACCATCTTGAGGTTGCCTAGGTGCCGTTCAGCCGCAAATTCGTGTAGTTTTTCGTACAGCGGCATGTGGTAGAGGGTCATGGCTTCCGCTAAAATCAGGTGGTTGCTAGCGGCGACTTCCTTAGCGATGTTTAGCTGGTCACTGGACATGGTGATGGCTTTTTCACTGAAGACGTGTTTACCTGCTCTCAGCGCTGGTAAAATGGTGTCGATGTGGTAGTTATGGGGCGTTGCCACGTAAACGATGTCCACCTTGTCGTCTTTTAATAAATCGTCGAGGTTCCCATACGCCTTGGGGATTTGGTGATCCTTGGCGAACGCGTCCGCTTTGGCTTGTGAGCGTGAGCAGACTGCGTAGATCTCGCCGTCGGGTTGGTCAAAATATTTCACGAAACTGTGGGCAATGTTGCCTAAACCAACAATGGCCCACCGGTAAGTTTTTGCCATAAAAAAATTCCTCCTAAGAATCATTTGAGAACACTTACATTTTAGCAAAAAAGTAAGGCGTTATGGGACGCATTCCGTTTAATTTTCGAATGAAAATCGGTAAAATAGAGTATGATCCACTAGTGGTCCATTTACATAGAAGGGGGCAAGCCATGGCAACCAAACGCAGACGTCCGCGACGGCGTTCAAAAAAACGGCGGAGTCCATTTGTGAAGAACGGACGCATTCAATGGCTGAACCTATTGCTCGTCTTGGGCGCCGTTGTGCTTCTCAGTGGGATTGCCAAACGCAGCTTTGACGCGCAACCGCCGACCCCGACACCAGTGGCGGTCACGACCCATAGCGGTTTTATCCAAAAGTTAGCACCGCCTGCCCAAGTTATCCAGAAACGGTATCACGTGTTGGCTAGTATCAGCTTGAGCCAAGCCATCCTCGAATCTGATTGGGGACGTAGCACGAATGCCACTGAAAACAATAACTTGTTTGGCGTCAAAGCTTACGCAACTCAGGCGGGCCGGTTGATGACGACGCAGGAGTATTATGACGGGGCGTATCACACCGTTAAACGGCGGTTTGCCGTTTACGATAGCTGGCACGATTCCCTCGTGGCTCACGCAAAGAAGCTCGCTAACGGGACGCCCTGGGATGCGCAGCACTATTCAGCGGTCATTCACGCTAAGGACTATCAAACGGCCGCTAAGGCGCTACAAACGGCCGGATACGCCACGGATCCCAGTTACGCACAAAAAATAATTAATATTATTCAAAAATACGACTTACAAAGGTATGATAGAGAGTAATAGTTGAATTAGACGTACTTGTTATTATTAGGAGGTTACTTTGCATGCGAGAACTTGAAGAACGCATTTTAAAGGATGGCCGGGTCTTACCTGGCGAAGTGTTGAAGGTTGACAACTTTTTGAATCATCAGGTCGATCCTGATTTGATGTTCAGTATCGGGACTGAGTTTGCCCACTTGTTTCGCGATGCCGGTGTGACCAAGATTCTTACGGTTGAATCATCTGGGATTGCGCCCGCAGTGATGACCGGGTTAGCACTCCACGTTCCAGTTGTTTTTGCCCGCAAACACAAGTCTGTGACGCTAATTGACGACTTGTTTACCGCAGAAGTTTATTCATATACGAAGAAAACGTCTAACCATATTTCAATTGCCAAGAAGTTTTTAGACGCTGGTGATAAGGTATTACTAATTGATGACTTTTTAGCGAACGGTCAAGCCGTTCAAGGGCTCTTTGAAATTTGTGACCAAGCTAAAGCTGACGTCATGGGCGTTGGAATCGTCATTGAAAAGGTCTTCCAGACGGGACATCAATTGGTCAAAGACCGGGGCGTTCGTTTAGAATCATTGGCCCAGATCACATCGTTCGATGATGATCGGGTACACTTTGCATCGGAGCAAACGGACTAGATCAAGAAAGCGGGGGTAACCATGCGGATTGATATTGGAATGTTAGGCCTCATATTTGTGATTAACTTTGTTTACATTACGTTAAATACGTTGCGATTTTTACTTGTCATGCGCGGGTATCGGTATTTCGCAGCTTTTACCAGTGTGATTGAGATCACAATTTACGTTTTAGGACTGTCACTGGTTTTAAATCGGCTCGATAATCCAATCAACTTGGTGGTTTACGCCCTCGGATATGGTGTCGGAGTCTACGTCGGCATGGTGATTGAAGATAAGTTGGCACTTGGGTATACCATGATTTCGGTTATCTTACCTGATCCGAAATCCACGTTACCGGGAGTGTTACGCGAAAATGGTTTTGGGGTCACCCAGCATATCGCTTACGGCCTAGAAGGTGAACGGCTCCAACTCGACATCTTAGCGCCACGTAAGAATGAACGGCGGTTATATGGTTTGATTAAGGAACAAGAGCCCAGTGCGTTCGTCATTGCCTACGAGCCACGCTATATTTCTGGGGGCTTTTGGGTCAAGCGGGTCCGTCATCGAAATGCCCGGCGAAAAATGTAGGCTAGGGCTTGCATGCATTCCGTGCACCAAGTATTATTAACTAACGGAACCAGCGTGGGCTAAAGTGTCACTAAACTTAGTAACTGTTTGCGGGTTGCAATTAGTGAATTAGGCTCATGATAAAAATTAGAAATTTTTGAAATTAAAAAACGGCTGGGTGTTTGCCCGGTCATGGCACATGGTATCAAAATCGAGTGTTAAACGGGTTTTAGCACTCGGTGGTAATCGTTAAATGGATTAAGAAAGTAGGGACTGAAGTGGACAACTCGATTTTAAACCCAGGTGGTACGCTAGGCATCATTGGGAGTAGTACTAATGGTGTTGGTTTGGTGATTGCCGCGCGCAATGCTGGTATTAATGTCGGCGTGTACGGGGACAATGAAAATACCGAGACCATGGAATTGGCAGACTTTCGCGTTGTCGGAGCGCGCAATGATCAGCAACAATTACAAAATTTTGCTGAACGTTGTGACATTGTGACTTACGAGTCTGAAAGCGTCGATGCGTCGGTCATCAACTTTTTATCAGCGCATACCCGGGTCCCTCAAGGTGGCGACGCGCTGGAAATTATGCAGGACCGTTCACTTGAACGCGCCTTCTTTAGTCAGTTGAATTTAAACGTGGCGCCGTCCGCAACGATCGTTAGTTTGGATGACGTGTATCAAGCTATTGGTTCAATTGGGTACCCTAGTATTTTGAAACCAATTCAAAAGGGACTTGGTCAAAATCGCCAGTTAGTGATTAAAACGCAGTCGGACATCGTGAAGGCCGCGGACCTCTTAGATTGGGGAACGTACCTGTTGGAATCATTGATTCCTTATGATAAGGAACTCTCCGTCTTTGTCGCCAAGAGTGCAACGAGTACGGAATTTTTCCCAAGTGTGGAAAATCGGTACCGTGACCACGAACTCTTGGCCACGATCGTTCCCGCCCAAATTGATCAGGCCGTCAACGATGAAATGATGCGAATCACAAAAGAAATTAGTGATAACCTCAGCTACACGGGGATCTTTGAAGTTGCCTTCTTCCTGACTAAGAGCGGTAACCTCTACGTTAAACGGATCGTACCCGCAATGCACCAGGCGGGGTACGTCTTTGAACGTGCGACGAACATCAGCATGGCTGAACAACATTTGCGGGCCATTGCGGGCTTGCCTTTGATGCCGGTCAAGCAACTCATGCCGGTCGTTGCGGTCTACTTCACACCTGCTCAGGAAAGTGGTATTCGGACCCAGTGGCAACTTAAGACGAACTGGTTCTTTAACTTTTACCACCGGACTTTATTGCAAGCTGACAAGACGCCGGTTGCGGGCCACGTACTAGTGGAAGCGCCCAGTGTCAAGGAAGCCTTAGAACAAATCGATGATACGAACATCTGGAACTTTAACGCACCCAGTGCGGAAAATTCGGATGAAAAACCAACTGAATAAAAAATTGTCGTCAGTAGCGTACTGACGGCTTTTTTATTACTGACTGATATAAGTTAGCTACTTGTAATTTATTCCGGTTGTCACTGATGACATGCAGTCGTGGGACCGAGGCTAGCCTGAGGAGCGGTCTAGCCTCTCGCCCGGAACGATTGCAAAATTCACAATTGTCCCGGGCCGTCCGCGGTGTAAGGGTGACAAAAAACGTCGCCCCAACGCCGCCGTCACGACTGATGTCATCAGTGCCAGCCTCTGATTATCCAACAATAATAGCGCTAGTAATGTTATTTTCAGCGGAGGCGGATAGGATTGGTGTGCTGTGTCGGGAAGATTGGCGGGTGGTCTTTACACCAATCTTGCGGGGCAATTCAAAGACGTGGGTTATCGGCTTTGAATTGAGGTTCCAGACCGTCCTGTGGCTGGGACCGTCCCCCATAGCACCCAATTCTACCCGACGGAGCGGCAACTTAATAGTTAATGGCTAGTAATGGGGCCAATTTGATTAACCGAACAAATACGAACACGGTTTCAAAAATAAGTGGGATTAATGTGCGTGATAGCGCCTTAAAAACCAGCAATCACGCCGAAAATTTGCTATAATATTTGTTGACTGATTTTTAGAAAGGGTGGCGAACAGCGTGTCGAAAGAAAGCCTATTGGCAGGAATGAATGACAAGCAACAGGAAGCCGTTTTAGACACTGAAGGACCGCTACTAATTATGGCCGGTGCCGGCTCGGGGAAGACCCGAGTTCTGACACACCGGGTAGCATATTTAATTGAAGAACAAGGGGTCAATCCCTGGAACGTCTTAGCGATTACGTTTACCAACAAGGCCGCACGCGAAATGCGTGAACGGGTCGGTAAACTACTGGGAGAATCTGCACGAGATGTGTGGGTTTCAACGTTCCATGCGCTCTGTGTCCGGATTTTACGTCGTGATATTGAGCAAATTGGGTATAACCGGGCATTTACGATTGCCGGGACGAGTGAACAACGGACGCTGGTCAAACGAATTTTAACGGAACAAAATATTGATTCGAAAAAATTTGATCCCAGGTCGATTTTGTCAGCAATCTCAAACGCTAAAAACGATTTGCAGACGCCGGAGATGTATAAAGAATCGGCAGCTAGTCCGTTTGAAAGCGTCGTGGCTGACGTCTATTTACAATACCAACGAGAATTAGCTGCGGACCAGGCCGTCGATTTTGATGACTTGATCATGCTGACGATTCAGTTGTTCAAACAACACAAAGAAACGTTGGAATGGTATCAAAATAAGTTCCATTACATCCACGTTGATGAATATCAAGATACGAATAACGCGCAGTACACGCTGGTCAACATGTTGGCTGACAAGTACAAGAACTTGTGTGTTGTTGGGGATGCTGACCAATCCATTTACGGTTGGCGGGGTGCCAACATGGAAAATATCTTAGACTTTGAAAAAGATTATCCACAGGCTGACACGGTGATGCTGGAACAAAATTACCGGTCAACGAAAAATATCTTGACCGCCGCTAACCAAGTGATCAACAACAACACGACGCGCCGTCCGAAGAAATTATGGACGGAAAACACGACGGGTGATTTGATCTCGTATTATCGTGGGCAGAGTGAAAGTGACGAAACCCACTTTGTCATTTCTAAGATTCAAGAAAACATGCAGGAAAAGAAGTTCAATTACGGTGATTTTGCCATTTTGTACCGGACCAACGCGCAATCCCGTGTGATGGAAGAGTCGTTGGTTAAGGCCAACATTCCTTACACCATGGTCGGTGGGAACAAGTTCTACGATCGTAAAGAAATTCGGGATATTTTAGCCTATCTGACCTTAGTTGTTAATGACCAGGATTCAATGAACTTTGAACGGGTCGTCAACGAACCTAAGCGTGGAATCGGACAAACTAGTGTCGAAAAATTACGGCTATTTGCGGACGAAGCCGGCTACTCAATGTTAGAAGCCGCTAGCAACGTGGACATGGCAAACGGGATTTCGACCCGCGCTAAGGGCTCACTTACAAAATTTGCGACGACGATGAACGAGTTACGCGCGATGCGTGAATACTTGTCAGTGACTGATTTAACGAACGAAGTTTTGGACCGCACCGGCTACATGAAAGCCTTAAAGGACCAAGCTGCTTCCAAGTCGTTAGAAGCCCAAACGCGGATTGAAAACATCGAAGAATTCTTATCCGTAACAAAACAATTTGATGATAGCTATCAACCAGAAGAAGAAGACAGCGATAAATTCGTGGACTTCTTAGCTGACTTAGCCTTGGTTTCCGACGTGGATAACGTTGAAGAAGAACCTCAGGCGGTCACGTTGATGACGTTACATGCCGCTAAGGGGCTGGAATTTCCAGTCGTTTTCATGATTGGGATGGAAGACGGAATTTTCCCACTATCACGTTCTATGATGGACGAAGACGAGTTGGAAGAAGAACGGCGTCTGGCTTACGTGGGAATCACGCGGGCTGAAAAGAAGCTCTACTTAACGAACGCCTATTCACGGATGCTCTATGGTCGGCGGCAAAATAACCCGGCTTCACGGTTTATTGAAGAAATTGATCAGAGCTTGATTAAAAATGAAAATACGTTGGATGGTAGCAGTAGTACCGGACCGGCCGTCCCATTTGGTGACAGTCGCGAACGGCGGGCCTTTACGCCAACGTACAAAAAGAACCCAGTCGGGACTCGACCAACGGCTAAAAAGGCTGCTGGAACCGGTGCGGATAAGAATAGTTGGCGCATTGGCGACAAGGTCAAGCACCGCAAGTGGGGTACTGGCACGGTCGTTAAAGTGACTGGTGCTGGTGAAGATGCCGAACTAGACATTGCCTTCAAGTCAGAAGGAATTAAACGATTATTAGCGGCGTTTGCACCGATTGAAAAAGTTAAAGATTAAGTACTAGGAGGGCAAGGCTGATGGCAGAACAACCAATCACTGCAATGGATGTATCCACGGCGGAAACTGAAGCAGCGGGTTTACGGGTCCAATTGAACCAGTGGCGCAAAGATTATTACGATAACGATGCGCCCAACGTAGAAGACGACATTTATGACCGGAATTACGCGCGGTTAGTTGCGTTAGAACAAGCCTTTCCACAGTTGATTACACCGGATTCACCGACGCAGTTAGTTGGTGGAACGGTCAAAGCCGGCTTTACAAAGGTGCAGCATGAAATTCCAATGTTGTCCTTGGGGGATGTCTTTTCCCAAGCCGAACTGCAAGAGTTTAATGATCGGCTCGTCCAAAACGTTGGGGAACCGGTTGATTACAACTGTGAGTTGAAGATCGACGGGTTAGCCTTATCTTTACGGTACGAAAACGGTGTGCTGGTTCAAGGCTCGACGCGGGGAAACGGAACGGTCGGCGAAGATATCACTAAAAATATCATGACGATCGAGTCCATTCCGCATCAGCTGACTAAACCGCTGACGATCGACGTTCGGGGTGAGTGTTACATGCCTAAAGCGGCGTTTGCCGCGTTAAATGAACGTCGTGAAGCCGCTGGTGAAAGTGTCTTTGCCAACCCGCGTAACGCGGCGGCGGGATCACTGCGCCAGTTAGATACCAAGGTGACGGCTGAACGTCAACTCAGCACGTTTATGTATAACATCGCTGACTATGAGCCCATCACGGCCCGTACTCAGAGTGATATGCTGACCGAATTTGCCGACCTTGGCTTTACGATCAACCCGGCGTTTAAGGTTGCGCACTCCATGGACGACGTTTTCCAATACATCGACCATTATCAAAATGAACGGCCAGATTTGGCGTACGGGATTGACGGGATCGTTATTAAGGCCAATCCGTTGCCATTGCAACGGCAATTAGGTGCGACCGTTAAAGTGCCGCGCTGGGCCATTGCCTTTAAGTTTCCGCCGGACGAACAGCCAACGTTGCTCAAGGACGTTGAATGGACGGTTGGCCGGACTGGCGTTGTCACGCCAACTGCCGTGATGGATCCGGTTCAATTGGCTGGTACCACGGTCTCACGGGCGTCATTACACAATCCTGATTACGTGGCCGCTAAGGACGTTCGAATCGGAGATACGGTGCTCCTGCATAAAGCGGGGGACATCATCCCGGAAATTTCGGCGGTCGATTTAAAGCAACGGCCCAAGGATGCCGAACCATTAGCCATCCCGACGAATTGTCCGTCTTGTGGCGCACCGCTAGTCCATTTAGAAGATGAAGTGGCGTTGCGGTGTATCAACCCGAAGTGCCCAGCACAAGTCCAGGAAGGTTTAGTCCACTTTGCGTCGAGAAACGCAATGAACATTGATGGCTTGGGGCCACGGATCATTGCGCAACTTTACCAAAATCACCTTGTGACCGATGTTGCCGGGTTATATCGTTTAACAAAGGATCAGTTACTCACTTTAGATAAAATAAAAGATAAATCTGCAGAAAATCTCTTGACAGCGATTGACCGTAGTCGCAATAATTCACTTGAACGTTTATTGTTCGGCCTCGGTATCCGACACGTGGGTGCGAAAGTCGCCCGCTTGATTGCGCAGCATTTTGTGACCATCGAAGCCTTGATGGCCGCGGGACAAGCAGAAATCGCCGCGATTGATTCAATGGGCGATATCATTGCAAACGCGGTCGTTCAGTATTTTGAGAGCGACGATGTGCATACACTGATTGCGGAATTACAAGCTGTGAATGTAAACACAACGTATCAAGGTCCGAGTGCCACGGTTGCCGAAGACAGTGACAGTTGGTTTGCCAACAAGCGGGTCGTGTTAACTGGTAAGCTGCAAAGCTTTACTAGGGGCGACGCGACTGCTTGGCTACAAGCTCACGGTGCAACGGTGACGGGGAGCGTTTCAAAGAAGACGGACTTAGTCATTGCCGGGACGGACGCGGGAAGTAAGTTGCAAAAAGCGCAACAGCTTGACGTGCCCGTCTGGGATGAAGCTAGGTTCGACGAGACAATGAGGGAGGATCAGCAAGCGTGAATGTAAAACGCATACGCACGATCGGTTTGGTGGCAGTTGTTGCCATCGCACTAGCCGCCTGCGGTAATTTAAAGAACTCATCTTTTGGGTCAAATAGCAACAATACAACGACGACGGGTTCGAAAACGACCACGACGACGGGCTCGACCGGCAGTGACTTTTATCAAGGGGTCATTAAAAATGGGCAGTACCGGACGAGTAAGTCACGGGGCGTTAACGTGTCGCAAAATGATAACGTGATGAACCTGAAGAGTTTTGAAATGGGCTTATTGGACGTTTCAAAGAAACAATTCCCAACGAATAAATACGTCTTCCAAGAAGGACAATATATTAGTTCGTCAACGGTTGAAAATTGGCTAGGTCGTTATTCTAAGAATAATAAGGATGGTCTAAACCCTAAAAATAACGGTAAAAAGGATCCCAACACGCGGAACCCAATCTACCTACAACAACTTGAAGAACAAGATTACATGATTCAAAACGGAAGCAAACTGAGTCTCGGTGGGGTCACTATCGGACTAGGGATGAATTCCGTGGACTACTACACCAAGGTTCAATACGGCGCAACTTACGAAACCAACATTTCGACGACTGAACTCACGACTAAGGGGAAGCAGTACGCCAACACTGTGTTGCAACGCTTACGGCATAAGTCAGCATTGAAAGACGTGCCAATCGTCTTAGCGCTTTACAAGCAATCGTCAAATGATAGTCTAGTAGGTGGGAACATGATTGCCTACGGGGTTTCTAAGAGTGGCTCAACGTCAGTTGCCAAATGGAAATCCTTGAACTGGAATAATTACGTCTTCCCAGCAACTTCGGAATCGAAGAATGCGGGTGCGAATAACAACGATGAATCTGATTTCAGTTCATTCAAGTCGCACGTTCAGAACTTCTTCCCGAACTTGTCAGGTGTAACGGCTAACGCGCACTACAAAGACAAGTCTTTGAGTAAGCTCAGCGTTAACATCACGACGAAGTTCTATAGTGAGACCGAAATTATCAGCTTTACGCAGTACCTGGCAACGGCGGCCAAACGCTACTTACCATCGGGCGTTCCAGTTGAGATTACGGTTAAGAGTGCCAATGGCGATGTCCAAAGCTTCTTGGCTCGAACCGCTTCGGGGAGTTCCTATTACACCCACGTATTTAGTGATCAAGGGAATAACTAATTAAGTAAGATCTGAGAAAGAAGGAAATTTGATGGCTGAAGAACGTATTAATGCCGACCAAGTTCAACACGTTGCGGGGTTAGCCAAGCTTGAATTTACCCCCAATGAACTTGAGACTTTTACGGGTCAACTTGAAAAAATTATTGGAATGTTTGAAGAATTAAGCAAAGTTGATACGACGGACGTTCCCGCAACGATGCGGTTGAGCGATGACACGTTACGTGAAGCAACGTTACGTGAAGATAAAGCCGTAAAGAGTGACGACCAACTTCGCCGCGCGTTGCTAAACAACGCACCAGAAACGGCCAACGGCTTAATTAAGGTGCCAACAATTATTGATGAAAGTGGGGACGGCGAATAATGAATTATTTCGACCAAGATTTGACCAGCTTACATGCTGATTTAGTCGCAAAAAAAATCAGTGCGGTAGCGCTCGCTAAAGCCACTTTTGAAAACTTACGGGAAATTGACCCAAAACTTGGGGCCTTCTTGAACTTAAACGAAGAAGCTGCTTTAAAGCGGGCTGCTGAAATTGATGCTAAGGGGATCAACCCTGATAACATCATGGCCGGAATTCCGGTTGCAGTTAAAGATAACATTGTGACCAAGGGCTTAACGACGACCGCAGCATCTAAAATGCTAGAACACTTTGTCCCAGTTTACGACGCAACGGTTGTTGAAAAGATGGCCGCAAACGACGCTGTCATCATTGGTAAGAACAACATGGATGAATTTGCCATGGGTGGTTCAACGGAAAACTCCGCGTTTAAAGTTACACGGAACCCTTGGGATGTTAGTCGCGTTCCTGGTGGCTCATCCGGTGGTTCAGCTGTTGCGGTGGCTTCTGGCCAAGTCCCGGTTGCCTTTGGTTCCGATACCGGTGGCTCAATTCGCCAACCTTCTTCTTTCAACGGGGTTGTCGGGATGAAGCCAACGTACGGTCGGGTTTCACGTTGGGGCTTAATTGCCTTTGCGTCATCACTAGACCAAATCGGTCCAATGACGCGGACGGTGAAGGATAACGCCGCTGCTTTGAACATGATCGCGGGTTACGACCAGCACGATGGCACGTCTTCTAAGCGCGAAGTTCCTGATTTTACGGCCGGATTAGACGGTAATATCAAGGGTATGAAGATTGGGTTGCCTAAAGAATACATGGACGAAGGGATTGATCCTAAAGTCCGTGAAGTAATCAACAACGCCGTTAAGAAGTTTGAAGAATTAGGCGCAACGGTGGAGGAAGTTTCCTTACCAAATAGCCGTTACGGTGTTTCTGCTTACTACATCATTGCTAGTTCAGAAGCGTCATCAAACTTACAACGGTTTGACGGGATTCGTTATGGCTTCCGCGCAGACGACGTTAAGAACTTGGAAGACGTCTATGTTCGTAGCCGTTCTGAAGGTTTTGGCGACGAAGTTAAGCGTCGAATCATGCTGGGGACGTTCTCGTTGTCCGCGGGTTACTACGACGCTTACTTCCACAAGGCTGGCCAAGTCCGGACAATGATCATTAACGATTTCAATAAGGTCTTTGAAGACTATGACATGATTATGGGACCAGTTGCCCCAACGCCAGCTTTCAAAATTGGCGATGAAATCTCCGATCCAATTACGATGTACATGAACGATGTCTTGACGATTCCAGTTAACTTAGCTGGGTTACCAGGGATGTCGGTTCCAGCGGGCTTTGCGGATGGTCTACCAGTCGGCTTACAATTGATTGGGAAGGCGTTTGACGAAAGTACGCTCTATAAAGCAGGTTACGCTTTTGAACAAGCCACTGACGTTCATAAGCAAACCCCTAAAGTCGGAGGTGCTAACTAATGAATTTTGTAACTACGATTGGTCTGGAAGTCCACGTTGAATTAAAGACGAATTCCAAAATTTTTAGTCCGTCACCCGTGCAGTTTGGTTCCGAACCAAACGCCAACACGAACGTGATCGATTGGGGTTATCCTGGGGTATTACCGACGCCAAATAAGGGTGTTGTTGAAGCCGGCATCAAAGCAGCCACTGCTTTGCACGCGGACATTGAACACCACACTTACTTTGACCGGAAGAACTACTTCTACCCAGATAACCCGAAAGCTTACCAAATTACGCAACATGACAAGCCAATTGCGCACGATGGTTGGATTGAAATTGAAGTTGACGGTAAGAAGAAAAAAATCGGTATCGAAGAAATGCATATTGAAGAAGATGCCGGGAAGAACACCCATGAAAGTGACTATTCCTATGTCGATTTAAACCGGCAAGGCACGCCACTGATTGAAATTGTTTCGAAGCCTGAAATCGCCTCACCAGAAGAAGCTTACGCTTACTGTGAAGCATTGCGGCAACGGATTCAATTTACCGGGGTTTCCGACGTTAAGATGGAAGAAGGTTCCATGCGGGTCGACGTTAACATTTCAATCCGGCCAGCTGGTTCAGACAAGTACGGTGTTAAGACCGAAATGAAGAACTTGAACTCCTTCAACTACGTCCGTAAATCATTGGAATACGAAGAACAACGGCAACAACGGGTCTTAATGTCTGGTGGCCAAGTGCAACAAGAAACGCGTCGTTTTGACGAAACCACTGGGAAGACCATCTTAATGCGGGTCAAGGAAGGTAGCGATGATTACCGTTACTTCCCAGAACCAGATATTCCTGCCTTAAACATTGAAGATGACTGGATCAAGGAAGTTCAAGCAACGATTCCAGAAATGCCAGGCTCACGCCGGGAACGTTACATCAATGAATTTGGGTTGACTCCTTACGATGCGGGCGTTTTGACGCAGACCAAGGAAATGTCCGACTTTTTCGACGCAACGGTTGCACAGGGTGCTGATCCTAAGCTCACTTCCAACTACTTGCAAGGGGACGTTAACGCCTACTTGAACGATAAGAAGGTTGGTTTGTTACAAACTGACTTGACACCAGAACACTTGGCAGGCATGATTAAGATGATTTCTGATGAAACGATTTCAAGCAAAATCGCGAAGAAAGTCTTTAAAGCAATCATGGCTGGTAGCGAACCAGTCAAGTGGGTCAATGACAAGGGCTTGGTTCAATTATCAGACCCCGCTAAGTTACAACCAATCATTGACGGCGTATTAGAAAACAACCAACAATCAATTGATGACTTTAAGAATGGGAAAGACCGGGCAGTCGGTTTCTTGGTCGGTCAGATCATGAAGCAGACGCACGGCCAAGCTAATCCGAAAGTGGTCAACCAGTTGTTGATGACATCATTAAAAGCACGGTAACACCTATCATTGGGTGCACGACACTGACGATTAAGTGAACCGGTCGCATGCGGGCTTTTAGCATGGGGCCGGTTTGGTGCTGAACAGGGTCGTGTTTGTCACAAGCCGCTGAAAATAATCGGCATGGACGGCAAACACTGTGTATTCGGAGGAAAGAAACATGCGTAAACGGGCACGACTTATCTATAACCCAACGTCAGGACGCGAAGCATTAGCGCACGACCTGGTGGAAATTCTTGGCATTTTTGAACAAGCTGGCTATGAGACCAGTGCGTTCGCAACAACAGCGACACCGAACTCGGCAGCTGACGAAGCGCGTCGGTGTGCTAAGGATGGGTTTGAATTGATCATTGCAGCTGGCGGTGATGGGACCATCAATCAAGTTGTCAACGGCTTAGCCGGGTTAAAGCGGCGACCTAAGATGGCCATCATTCCGGCGGGGACGACCAATGACTATGCGCGGGCCTTACGGATTCCCCGTGAAGATCCAGTTGCGGCGGCCAAAGTAGTCTTGAAAAATCAGACGGTCAAAATGGACATCGGCCAAGCCGGTGAACAATATTTTATTAACATTGCGGCCGGTGGTTTGTTGACTGAATTGACTTACGACGTGCCATCACAGTTAAAGTCGATTTTTGGTTACGCGGCGTACTTGGCCAAGGGGGCCGAGTTGTTGCCACGGGTGAAACCCGTTGAAATGGACTTGAAGTATGATGGCGGCCACTTTACGGGCAAAGCGTCGATGTTTTTCCTAGCGCTAACGAATTCAGTGGGTGGCTTTGAAAAATTAGTGCCAGACGCTTCGCTGGATGACGGTAAGTTTACGATGATTATCGTGAAGACCGGGAATTTGGCAAAGATGCTCCACCTGATGACCTTAGTGCTGAATGGTGGAAAGCACATCAATGACCCAAGTATTATTTACGTTAAGACGCATAAAGTGGTGGCCAAGTCGCCTAAGGACCGGTTGATGATCAACATTGACGGGGAATATGGTGGCGACGCACCGATGACGTTTAGAAACTTGAAGCAACATATTGAAATGTTTGCGGATACCGATCGGATTCCAGACGATGCCATTACGGATCCTGAGATTGAAGATGCGGAACGTCATTTTGTGTCGGCGGTCGATCAGTTGCCGAAAACGGACGCTGAAACCGAATCAAAATCTGAATAACTTGCTTAAATTACCGTTTACCTTTAGAATGGGGAACGGTAATTTTTTTAACAAACGGGTGCGGACATAACCGCACTGGATGACAAATTTAACCTAGTGGATAAAAACCATTAGCCAAAAGAAAGAAAAATGAGGGAACCAATGAAAACTAATTTACCCGTACACAATGGTGAAGAACTCGATGTCACCATCATTGATTTAACGTATCAAGGCATGGGGGTTGCCAAGGTAGATAACTACCCAATCTTCATCGAAAACGCCTTGCCCGAAGAAAAAATCACGGTCAAAGTCACGAAAACAACCAAGAACTTTGCGTTCGGTGACGTGGTCAAGATCAACCAAGTTAGTCCGCACCGGGTTAACCCCAAGGGACGGGTTTATCGTCAGACTGGGATTGCACCATTACAACATTTAGAATACAGCGAACAATTAAAGTTCAAGCAACACCAAGTCGCTGAATTATTTGCGAAAGTTCACATGGATGACGTGGAAGTTTTGCCAACCATTGGGATGGAAAATCCAACGCAATACCGGAACAAGGCGCAAGTTCCTGTCCGCCAAGTTCAAGGTAAATTGACGACTGGTTTCTACAAGAAGAACAGTCACCAATTGATGCCAATTGAAGACTATTACATTCAAGATCCTGAAATCGACAAGGCCATCGTGGTCATCCGTGATATTTTACGGAAGTATCACGAAGCAGCCTACGATGAATTCCACCATAGCGGGACGATTCGGACAATTATGGTCCGTCGCGGTTACTACAGCCACGAAATGATGGTTGTCATCGTGACACGGACGAAGCATTTACCAATGGCTGACGTGGTCGTACAAGAGATTCAGGCGGCATTACCTGAAGTCGTTAGTGTGATTCAAAACATCAACCAAAAGAAGACTAACGTCATCCTAGGGCCTGATAACAACGTGTTGGCCGGTAAGTCAACCATTGATGATCAATTACTCGGCTTAACGTTTGCCATTTCGGCACAGTCGTTCTACCAAGTGAACCCCCAACAAACGGAAAAGCTTTATCAATTAGCCATTGACCAAGCTGGGCTTACGGGTAACGAAACCGTGATCGATGCCTATTCTGGGATTGGGACGATTTCATTAACGATGGCGCAACACGCTAAGCAAGTTTACGGTGTTGAAATTGTGCCGGCCGCCATTGAAAATGCCAAGCAAAATGCCAACAAAAACGGTATTACGAACGCGAAGTTTGTGCTCGGGAGTGCCGAAGACGTTATGGCTAAATGGGAAGAAGAAGGTATCAAACCGGACGTCGTCGTTGTTGATCCGCCACGTAAAGGTTTAGACGCTGAATTCATCAAGAGTACTGGTGAAATGGCGCCTAAGAAGGTGGTTTACATTAGCTGTAACCCATCGACTTTGGTTCGCGACGTGCAACGGTTTGGCGAATACGGCTACGAAATTAGTGCGCCGGTCCAACCCGTCGACCAATTTCCACAAACCCCACACATTGAATGTGTAACGGTCTTGACGCGTAAGTAATTTAAAACACTAAAAAATCAGCTCAGACTTGTTTTGCAAGTTTGAGCTGATTTTTGGTTTGAATTATCGCTAATGCCGTAATAGTAGCAATTGTTAATCCTAAATTGGTCGCTTCGTCAGGCAGAGTTGGGTGCTGTGGGGGACGGCTTCAGCCATAGTGCGGTCTGAAGTCTCAATTTAAAGCCGATAAACCACGTCTTTAAATTGCCCCGCAAGATTTGCGTAAAACCCGTTCGCTAATCTTGCCGACACAGCACCCAACTCTGCCTGACTTCGCTAGTATTATTGTTACGATTTCAAAATTCAGTGAATCATCAATAATAACTGGATTAGGTCATAAACAACTATTTTTTATTAGCTCGAGTGTTGCTACAACGGTATTCGAATCTAAATTTCAGCTTTTAATCTTTAATTTAAAAACAATATATTATGATTTACGGTTGACGCTGATTATCTGGTGGTAACCGTAAATCAATTTTGAGCGAAGTTGGGTAACCTGTTGTGTTGATACTTAGACCAAAAAATTAAATAGTTAATACCTAGTCCGGCGGAGCGATGAAGAATCCTAATTTTTTATCGTTAACCTTTGATATGCAACGATTGTGGCTAATTTAATGCTTTCAACCTTGAGTTAATAGTAGAGCGGCTTTAACGCGTTAACCGGGCACTTTCCAGAATGATATTGGTTAGTTCCGTGTGTGAGACGACGGTGTCATTTACTTTAATCGTGGTCCAGTACCGGTTATTCATATGGTAGCCGGGTTCGACCCCCGCTGAGAGGCGGAGCTCGTCATTTTGAGCCGGCGTCAATTTTACGTCAATCAGGACTTGACCTTTTTGGGTATACACCATGGCAATGATTTTATGATTACTACGGTGCTTGATGACGGAAAAAATGACGGTCGATTTTTGACCGGGGCGATTAAAGGGAAAGCTCAGTTCGCCATCCGTTTGGTCGAGAACTAATTGAATCAGTTCCTTTTCAGTCATTGTCGACAATGACTTGTCCTAATTCGCGGCTAGCCATCACGTACTTGTGTGACGCCACGATGTCTTCAAGTTTAAAGACCTTGGCAATTGGAATGGATAAGTGATTTTGATTGATTAACTTAAACATCTCATCGATTAAGGATTGTTTGACGTCCGTTGAATCAAAGACGGTCAAAAATTTACCCGCTAAAGTGAACGGATTGAAGTTCTTAACGATCCATTCCCCGGCCAATAAGCCAATTAGGGAAACGCCACCACCCGGATTGAGGTGCGCAATCGAGTTCGTTAACGTGACCGTCCCAACTAAGTCAATGATGCCATCGAATTGCGCGTCCGTATCTAACTGGTTGTCAGTATCCAATACCGATTGATCCGCACCGTTAGCGATTAGGGCGTCCAATTGATTTTGCCGGCGGGTCGTTGCGGTGACCGTGAAGCCCATGGCCTTGGCAAGTTTAATCGCTGCTAACCCAACGGCACTGGTACCGCCACGAACTAATAAGGATTGCCCTGATTTTAATTTCAGGGAATCAATGGCGCCCATCGCCGTGTAAAAGTTTTCTGGATATTGTGCTAAGGTGACCCAGTCGCCATCAAAATCAACCGGATATAAATTGGTGTCAGCGACTAAAGCGTAGTCTTGGTAACTGCCATCGACTTCACGACCGAAACCGCCCATCATCGTCATGACTTTCTGACCAACCTTTAACGTGCTGTTGGTAGATGGTTGATAAATTTCACCAACGGCTTCGACGCCAATGACCCGTGGAAACTTGACTGATGGCGAACCACCGGCCCGGGTCAACGCTTCGTAACGGTGGACCCCAAACGCGTGAATCCGCATGACGGATTGGTCAGCTGTGGCTTCTGGGATTGGGCGTTCAACTAAGTGCATCACGTCTGGGTCTCCTGGTGTATCAATAACAACTGCTCGCATAAAAATCATCCTCCATTTATTTTGCCTTTTCAATAAACTAAGTATAGAGTGTGACGTAACGTTACAGTCAAGTTTTAAGTTGAGGTGTTTGGATGTTAACGATTCAAAAATTTGCAAAATTGGCGGGGACGACGCGGCGAACCTTGATCTTCTACGACCAAAAGGGATTGTTTCAGCCCAAGCACGTGGCCGAAAATGGTTATCGTTATTACGATTACGACCAGCTTTATGAATTAACCTTTATTTTGGAATTGCGGCGGTTAGGGCTATCCATTGCTGCCATCCAACAGTTGAACAACGACGGGCAGACGGCCTCACTGGATGCGGATTTAAAGACCGTCTTAGCAAAAATCGATGATCAAATCGATAATTTAAGTCTGCTTAAAACGACGTTACAGACCCGTTTTGATCAGGTGACACCGACCGGAACCGTTACTAAAAATCAACCGTTCGTGACAAACGTTCCAGCCACTCAGTTTTGCCGTTCCCGGCAGTCCGTTGCCTGCACCGAAGTGGAAGTCGCTGAAATTTATGCCGATTTTTATGCGCAACTAGGAAAACTCAAATTAGTTAATCAGCAGGATTCCGGCTTTTTGACGCAGCTACCGCAGAGCGAGGCAAACGACTATCCCACGGCGTCTTTTTGTATTTTAAAAGCGGTCGATGCCCGTACGGATACCGGCGACTTGCCACTATTACAAAAACCAGCCGGAAAATACGTGTCAATCGACACGACTAATGACATGAAAAATATTTGTATTTCCTTACAGATATTAGCTGAATATATTCAAAAAAAGCAACTAAAGATTAATGACCAGCTCTGGCAGATGAACTTGGATGAACAGTTCACCAGCAAGGGGGCTTCTGATTTAGTCCGGCTACAATATCAGCTCCAAACGGTCTAAATATAGCTAATCAAACAAGCAGCGCCGCATCTTTGTGGATCAAAAATGCGGCGCTGCTTGTTTGATTGTCACGCCCACTATTTAGCTAATTGATAGCTAGCTTGGAGTCGGGCGACGATGGTGGGCATCGGGACTGAGCCGTCTAAAATAATGGTGAGCCAGTTGCGTTTATTCATATGGTAACCCGGGAAATAAGTGACGTTGTCAACCAGCTGTTCGACGACTTCGGGCTGTGCCCGCATGTCGAGCACTGTAACTTCTTTAGCACCATCTAACCCCAGCTTTTGACGCTGAACGGTCAGTAAAGCGGCATACCACTTATGGGTGTCGGCTCGGCGCCAAACGGCATTTTTGGGAAACTTTTTCCATAAAAATTCCAATTGATCGCCATAGGTCTGTTCAACGTGGGTCATGACTGCTTGGACCTGGGCTGCTTGAAAGACATTGCTAACCATGCAATTCGCTTCAATTTGATCAAGGACTTGCTGGTAGGCGGTCGCCACTTTACCCACGAATTTTCCGTGAGCTTGGGGTGTCAGGTGCAACACGTACTCTTCGTTGGTGTTCATGTCGGTCACGTGAGTTGTGAGCTGGTTGGGCTTGGTCGCTGTAATGGTGAGTAAGAACTGGTCATCAACAATTGGGGCTTGATAAGTGTAGCTAGTTCCTGAAGCTTGAAAACCGAATGTGACTAGCCGGTTGAAATCAATTTTTTTATCTTTAAAGGTTAATTCTGCCAAAGTAATTTCCTCCGTAACTCAGATTGATTACTTTTATCATACGCCCGCTAAGGACTGATATCTTAATAAAAATAATGATAGCGCCTAAAAAACGTTTAGAACGACCGCCCAATCAAGCGGGTGCCGTTCTAAACGTTTTTTTGAACTAATCGTAAATCGATTGTTGCTGAGCCTGTTTCAATAGTTTTGGTAAAGCCGTTTGTGCCTGCTTAGCCGCTTGCTTTTTGGCCGTGGCTTCAACCTTTTTAACTAGGGTAGTCGTTGCGGCCTTAGTCATTTGTGGGTTCGCCATTTTGGCTGCTTTGACTTGGCTGGTAACGGCTTTAGCTGTGGCAGTTTTACTCTCAGCCTCAAGCTGTTTGGCGCGCTTGGCTAACCATTTGGCTTGCGTGACGCTGAGAATTTGCCAGGACGAGGGTAACGCGTACGTGTTTGTCTCCTTGACCAACTGGTTGTGATGTCCTGTCCAGCTAAATAGCCAGCGCCAAAATTGATTCTGATAGGTCCAACGCCGTTGCTGGCTGACCAGCTTTGCCGTTGGACTAGTTGTTCGGGTCACCCGGTTAGTTGTGGTTAAGCGGGCCGCTGCGTGGTGAAGCTTAGCCTGTCCCTGAGCGCGGTACACGTAGACTTTTTCAGTCTTAGCGTGACGCACCGGGGTGTATAACAACAGTGACGCGTACGGGTTAGCGGCACTGGATTGTAACGTAATCGTCTGAGTCGTTGTGCGTTGACGCATGCCCCAGTGCCACGTATCGTTACCAATCATTAGGGTAGCGGCCGTCACCATCACAATTAGGCTAAGTCCCCCAACCAGCCATTGCAATCGGTGACTTGGCATCGCTAGAAAGCCGACGATAAAACCAATTAAACTCAATCCCAAAATAATTAAGATCATACTTTTTGACCTCCCTTGGGTGTGCGCTTAACGAATACTGCGAACACCATTGCAACGACCCCCAAGACCGTTGCGACTAGGAAAGCGGCGTGGAAACCGTGCATGGCCGCATTGTAAGCTGCGTTTTGGTAAGCCAGCGGTGCGGTCGTCAGTAGGTGTTTTGCGGGCTGCGCGCTGCTAGCAACGTTCGTCAAAACGCTACCGAGAACGGCCGTCCCCATAGAAGTCATGATCTGACGCATCGTACTGTTGATTGCCGTCCCGTGACTGAGTTGAATGCCCCGCAGATCAATTGAACTTGCAGCGGTCAGTGGCATTGCAACGAGCGCAACCCCACTCATGAGCACGACATATTCCATGATGATAGTCGGATACGGTGTCTGCCGAGTTAACATGGCGAACGGTAACGTTCCTAACGTCAGTAGGAAAGTCCCCATGAGGGCTAACCGGCGCCCACCAATTGAATCGTAAGCGCGACCGCTAATGAGACTGATGACACCGTAGAGCAGCGCACCTGGTAAGATCATGAGCCCGGATTGGAGGGGCGTGAGTCCGCGAACGTTTTGTAAGTACATTGGTAAGACCACTTGGATCCCGATCATTGCCGTGTTGGCAAGGGCCGTAATCATGGATGCGATGGTAAAGGATGGAATCTTAAGTAACCGAATGTTTAACAGTGGCTGTGATTGTGGCCATTCGCGCCAAACGAAACCGGCAATAAACACGAGACCGATAATTAAACTAATAATGACCAGTGGCGAGGACCAGCCGTGTTCGCCGACCGATGAAAAGCCGTACAGTAAGCTCCCAAAACCCGTTGTTGAAAGGACGATTGCCCAGGCGTCAATGGGTGATTTTTTCAGCGGAATGACGGGTTTCACCGTGAAAAGGGCGATTAATAAGACGATTGCGACTGGTGGCAACATCATGCCAAATAGGTCACGCCAGTTGGCATTGTCTAAGATCCAACCCGAAACGGTGGGGCCAAGTGCCGGAGCGAGGCCAATCACAATGCCGCCAAGGCCCATCATCGTTCCCCGTTTTTCGGGCGGATAAATCACAAGCAGGACGGTTTGAATCGTCGGAAAGGTGATCCCAATCCCGACGGCTTGAATTAGCCGGCCAGCTAAAATAAGTTGGAAGTTGGGCGCGGTATAACTGACGAGTAATCCAATCAGAAAACAGCTTAAAGCAGCAATATAAATCAAACGCAGGCTAAAGTTATTGAGCAGCCAGGCACTGACGGGAATCATGATTCCCATCACGAGCAATGATCCGGTGGTTAACCACTGAACGGTGGCGCTCGAAATGGAAAAAGTCTTCATCAACGTTGGGTAAGCGGTAACGAGCATGTTCGTCGTTAGCGCAGTACAAAACGTCCCTAAAACGAGGGTGAGCGTCAGTGCAAGTTGACTGTAGTGCTTGCCGTTGGTATCAACCATTTGAATAGCACTCCAATATAAGTTAAAATTAAACTGATTCAATCAGCTTAGTGGGAATTATAAGCCTTTTTATATTTTATTTAAACTGTTTCATGTCGTTTTCTAAAAAATAAGGTTTGTTTTTGAGTTATAATAATAATCGTATAAACTTTAAATCGGGGGAGCAAATATGGTAAAGAGAAGAACGCTAACGCAAGCTAAAGTTCTTGCCACAGCAAATCAGCTAATTGAGACTAAGGGAATTACCGGGTTAACGATCCGTGATTTAGCACTTGTTTTAGATGTGCGACCACAATCCATTTATAATTATGTTGATAGTTTGAGTGACTTATTAGATCAGGTGGGGCTCCAATTTGTCCAAACGGTAAAGGATCAGTTGACCGAAAAAATTGCGGACGTCACCGGGGATGATGCCTTAATGGCCTTTGCACAAGAATTTCGTTCAGCTTGTCTGAACCATCGGGGACTGGCGCCAGTTTTGCTGGACTTAAATGATAATTTAAAGATTCCGCGGACGCGGGCGGCAATGGTTAACTTGTACCAGGCCATGTTCACGCCTTTACAGCTGAATGACGCGGCGCGGGTTGAAAACACGTTGTACCGGTCGACCTTGTTTGGTTTTATCATTCAAGAAATCGGGGGCTTCTTTACAATGTCCAAGGCTGAATTAGATAGCCGGTTTACGAAGACGATGCAATTGGCCATTGACCAAACGCATTTGCCAGCAGAAAAATAAGCAAAGAGTGGTCCAAAAGACGGTTAGTTCACGTTAAGTGGAACAAACTGCCTTTTGGACCACGTTTCGACCATAGTAATAGGTAAAACCGTTCAGGATGATTTCTGAACGGTTTTTTTCGTACTATCCCAGACTTGTCTTTTTTGACCAATCAGTTCTTAAGCAATTGGAATGTACTAATAGAATTACTTAGTTTTTACTAAAACTGAACGAATTTAAGTGAAATTCCGGTAATTTTCCGTTAAAATCGTTTACAATAAAAAATAGATTAATACCGAGGGGGTTGCCACATGTCAGACCGTTATGTACCACCAATTAAATTGGGTTTAACCACCGATGAAGTTCATCAACGGGTGGCAGCGGGCCTTAAAAATGAGCCGTTACCACCGTTAACGCGCTCTGTTAAACAGATTTTCCGCGATAACCTCCTGACGCTCTTTAATTTGATCAACGTCGTGTTAGCTGGACTGGTTTTGTTGACGGGGAGTTATAAGAACATCCTGTTCCTATTTGTCGTGATTATGAACACGGCCATTGGGATTTTCCAAGAAATTCGGGCAAAACGGCAAGTCGATAAGTTATCGCTCCTGTCAGCGGCAAAAATTCATATTTGCCGGGATGGTCAAGTGGATGATTACGCGCAGGACGCAGTGGTTCAAGACGACCTTATTATGGTCACGCGTGGCGACCAGCTACCGGTAGACGGGGTCGTCCGGACAACCGAGGGCCTCGAAGTCGACGAATCCCAGATTACGGGTGAAGCGGACCCGGTCATTAAGGGACCGGGTGACGCAATGATATCTGGGAGTGTGATTATCGGTGGTCACGGCGTCGTGCAAGCAACTGAAGTTGGCCACGGAAGTTTCATTAAGCAAATGGCGAAGGCGGCTAAGCAGAAGCACCGGACGCCGAGCCAACTCCTCACAATTATTAACCGGATTATTAAAATTTTGACGATTACGATTATTCCGTTGGGCGCAGGTTTGTTTATTTCCACGCTGTTGCGGGGTGAGTCACAAAACCGAGCCATTTTAGGAACGGTTGCCGCAATGGTGGGGATGATTCCGGAAGGACTGGTCTTGTTGACATCCGTGGCGTTAGCGGCCGGTGCGTTCACCTTAGGGCGGCACCAGGTACTAGTTCGTGAACTGCCAGCCATTGAAGCGTTGGCGCGGGTTGATACGCTATGCCTAGATAAAACGGGGACCATTACTAGTGGTCAATTAAAGTTTGACCGGTTAGAGCCATGGGGCCAAGTTCCCGCCCAAGTCGCTGAAACCCGGTTAGCGGAATTGGTTACGGCGATCGATGATGATAATGAAACGGCGCAAGCCATCAAAGAAGCGTTTGGAACCCCCACTGTACAAGCAGAGGCGGTATTACCGTTTTCGTCCGCTCGTAAGTGGAGTGGAGCGCAGTTTAACGGTCAGTCCTACGTCATGGGGGCACCGGAGTTCATTTATGAAACGGTACCGGTAGACTTACAAACGCATATTCAAACCCTGGCTAAACAAGGGTACCGGGTGTTACTGTTTGCCCATGTAAAGGCATTAACGACGCCTAAACCAAGTGAGCCCCAAGCAGTCGGGTTAATTTTAATCACGGATGAGTTACGTCCCCGGGCAAAAGAGACGTTTGGCTTCTTTGCGAATCAGGACGTTGCGTTAAAGGTGATTTCGGGTGATAACCCGGTCACGGTCGCTAGTATTGCTAAACGCGCTGGAATTGCGGGTGCGGACCAATTAATCGACATGAGCCAAGTTGGCACGACGCCAGACTTTGATCAGCTTGTGGCGGATTACAACGTCTTTGGTCGGGTGACGCCGCAACAAAAGGAATCCTTGATCAAAGCTTACCAGGCGGCTGGTCACACGGTTGCGATGACTGGTGACGGGGTCAACGACTTGTTGGCCTTAAAGCAAGCTGACTGCAGTATCGCCATGGCGACTGGAAGTGAAGCGACGAAGAGTTTAGCGGACTTTGTTTTGATTGACTCGAACTTTGACGCCATGGTGCAGGTCCTAAATGAAGGTCGGCGGGTGATTAATAACATTGAACGGGTCGCCGCGCTGTACTTGATCAAAACGATGTATTCGGCGGCGTTAACGCTGATTTTTATCTTTATGAGTCACAGCTATCCGTTTGAGCCCATCCAGTTAACCCCCATCTCAACGTTAATGGTCGGTATCCCAACGTTCTTCTTGGCGCTGGCACCGGATTACACGCGAATTACGGGACGCTTTATGAAGCAAGTCATGGAAATTGCGGTACCATCCGCGATTTGTGTGGTAGGTTATATACTGACGATCATGTTGCTTGGAAGTAAATTCCAGCTGAACTTTGCGACCACGTCGACGTTGAGTGTCCTGATGACGGGAATTATTAGTTTAAACGCGCTACTGATTGCGGCTCGGCCGCTGAACCGGTTTAAAATTGGACTGGTGGTCTTAATAGCAAGTTTGTTCTTACTCGTCTTTCTATTTGGTGGGTATGTCTTTTCCCTAGTAAGTCTCTGGAATTGGTCATTGGCATGGATATACCTTCCACTCGTGATAAGTGCTTACCCGGTCTTTGTCCTACTCCAAAATGGGTTAGGCAAACGGGTTTTGAGCAAAATTCGGTGGCGATAACCACTACTAAAAAATAAGCTGTGTTGTGCGCTCAAGGGATGAAGCCTTGGGCGTTTTTTTGTTGCCGACTTTTTTAAAACAATTACTTTGACACGCACAGTAATTGATGATATATTATTCTCATCGAATTACTATGTGACACAAAGTAGTGTTGAAAGGAAGTTGACTATGAAACCCGAAATTTCCAAAGATACGATTCGCGGGCACACGACCACGATCGTGCTGAATATTTTAAGCCAGGGAGATAGTTATGGTTATGAGATTGCGAAGACGATTAAAAGGTTGAGTCAGGAAGCTTATGACATTAATGAAGCGACGCTCTACACCGTGTTTCGGCGATTAGAAAAGAATGGCGATATCACCAGTTACTGGGGAAACGAGACCCAGGGTGGCCGGCGAAAGTATTATCAAATCACCGACCAGGGACGTGCTACGTTGACCCAAAACGTGGCTGAATGGAATTTTGCAAAGCAAGTTATTGATGAATTGATTTTAGGAAGGATTGACGCGCATGTCAGCAAAAACTGAACAACTGGTCGCAATGCGACTAAATAGTTATTTTAAAGATCAGCAACAAACACCAGCATTGGTTGAGCTCAAGGCGGAATTGACTAGTGATTTGAATGAGGCGGCCGCGGATAAGCAGCAGGCCGGATTAGCGCCTGAAGAAGCCGTCGCGGAAGCGTTTAGTGATTTTGGCGATCTTAATGAATTGATTCGGCAGATCAACGCCGAAAATGGGACGACCAAAACGATTCACGGTCACCACGTTGTTATGGACGATGACGGGATTAGGGTCGATGATGGTGAGACGCTCAAGATTAATAATGACGGTGTGTACGTGAAGGGCGGCCGGGCATTCAAGGCTGACTCTGAAGGGGTCTCCATCAATGATGGGGCCATTAAGGCGGATAGCCACGGTTTGAAACTGGGGAGTTGGACCTTTAACGAAGATGGTATTAACTTGAATGGTGACGCCCAGTCCCAAACTGATTTTAAAATGCCTAGGATGCCGTTAAATTTAGCTGGTGAATATATCGACAATTTACCACTTGTGAACGAACAGCGTTTTGACGCCAAGACGGTCACGACGTTAGCGCTCAACTATAAATCGGCGCGGGTCAAGATTTTACCGACTCAAGCAGATACCGATGAAATAATTGTGCGGGAGTACATGAATCATAATAATACGACTTATCAGGCGCAAGTCAGTCAGAATGCAAAAGAATTGAATGTGACTCAAGGAAAGGTACCGTTTTTAATTCCCCTACGTGTCCATGTTCAAATCCATATTCCAATCAACTATACAGGTAACGTTATGGTCGCCAGCCGTTCTGGGAATGTTTTAGTTGCCGGCTTATCACATTTGGATACGGTCAACTTACAAGTTCTCAGTGGTAGTGCCCGGGTCACTGAAGTTGGTAGTCAAGCGTTTAGCGCCGATGTAGCTTCTGGGAGTTGTGACCTGAATGGAGTCCAAGTGACAAACCAACTCGAGATGCTGGTTAAAAGTGGTCGGATTCGAATGCAGACCGTTACGGCAGGGCAGTTTACGATCAGTGCGACGAGTGGAAGTGTTACCGGTGAAGACTTGAGTGGTGGTGGCAGTTGGTCAGTGAAGTCCGGTAGCTTGAAGCTGGCATTTGCTAAAATTGCTGGTGATATTAATCTCAACGCGAAGAGCAGTACTATTAAGGTCGGGGTGCCAAGTGACGCCAGTTATGCCTATGAATTAGAGGCACAAAGCGGGCGGATCATCGCACCAAAAAATGGGACGGTTACGCACTTTGCGGACGGGTATCAAGCCGGACAAGTTGGCATTACCGGAACTTATACCATCAAGGGTCGGACGACATCGGGAACGATTAGGTTAAGTTAAGTACTGACGGATAGTGTAAAAAAATTGAATGATGTAAAAAATAGTCCTTTGTATGTGCGAAATTTCATACAAAGGACTGTTTTAGCTAACTATGACCATTAATTGCTGTTGTATCGATGCCTAGACGAATTCACAGAGCGGCCTCTTTAATGATTTAACGCTTGTTACTCAAGGTTGAAAGCATTAAAATAGGCGCAATCATTGTCATGGCAAGATTTATCGAAGAACTTGTAATCTTCGGCGCTTCGCCGACACTGCCCACTGGTTCTGCCGGCTGCGCTAGGATTGGTTAAAACAAGCTAGATCAATTATCATAGCAAGATCACCTTAGCTGGAGGTCGAACATGATGAATCTACCGCGAAAGTGGCGATGACCGGTGGACTTCCGGTTTACGCCACCGACGTCTTGCAAGACGTGGGGTTGCGGCTTGCAAGCGAGGACTAAGACCGCTTCTCAGGCTTAGTCCGGTCGCTGCGGAAGATGAAATCATGGGCGGCCGGAAGCGACAAATATACCAACTTTGTTAGTGTTGGTATATTGCTGGTATCAGGTTTTATGATTTTCAACCTTTAGCTTGTTAGCTTCGGAACAACTAAATTTATAGACTAGTTTGGTGGCCCTAAACTTAGAGATAGCCGTATAATTAGACTAAAGCAATCACTGAAGGGGGATGGACAGCGTGGGGATTAGTGAACAACGGGTGATCCAAAGAATGGTGCCGACACTATTAAGGTTACGGAAAACGAACTTTTACCGGGTGATTCAGCGGACGTTGATGCTGACGTTCCCGTTTATTTTGATTGGGACGTTTAGTCAGATCATTCAGTCGACGGTTCTAACGAAGCAAGGATTCTTTGCGAGTGTTTTTCACTTATCCAAGTGGGTCCCGTATTATAAATACCTACACTATCCGTTCGACAATTTGACTAACCTGACACTGAACAGTGTTGCCGTTATTGCGGCGTACGGGGCAGCGAAGTACTTGGCCAAACTACATAATCGCGATGAACAACTGGCTGGATTGACGGGCGCCGTTGCCTTACTCATTATGGCGTATCAGTATACGAATCAGGCGCAGCTAGGGATATTTAACGCTCTAATGTTAGGAACCAACGGCCTTACGGGGGCACTGATTACGGGCGGTGTGACCGGACTATGTTTTAAGTGGTTCGGTAAACCTGGCGATGAACCCCAGGCCCCGCACACGACGCAGATTTTGCAACGCACGTTTGGCTCGTTACTACCAATGCTGATTGTGTTTTTACTCGCCGTTGTGGCTAGTTTAGGGATGCACTGGCTGATGGTCGCGAGTTACTCTGAAGAAACTTGGGAAGCGTTCCAGAAATTTGCAACAACCAGCCATAGCGTTTGGCTGACGTTTGGAATAGCCATCCTGACGTTATTCTTGGAAATTTTTGGGTTGTTTGGGCCGTATCAACAATTAACGTCCAATACTCCCGCAATGAACACGAATTTAAATTACGCCCTAGCTCACCATTCAGCTTATAATGTGCCATACCCGTTTACGGCTGATACCTTGTACCACGCGTTTGGAACTTTTGGCGGTACCGGGATGCTTTTAGCGTTAGTCATTGCAATTTTTATTAGTAGTAATAATCATAATTATCACGTCGTGGCACGGTGGGGATTACTACCAGCGCTGTTTAATAGTAATGGGCCAATCCTAACTGGGCTACCAGTTTTATATAATCCCATCTATTTGATTCCGTTCATTTTAGCGCCGGTGGTCAACATGGGCATCGCTGCCATGGCGATTGCATTTCACTGGATGCCACCAGTCGTCTATCCGGTGCCGATTGGGACGCCGGGCCCGTTGATTGCTTTTATTGGAACCAACGGGAACGTGGTGGCCCTGCTACTTGGAGTCGTGTGCTTAATCATTTCGACGGCCATTTATTTGCCGTTCATGCACTTAGCGGAAGCCATCGTTAATGCGGCCCAAGTGGAAGTTGCCCGGAAAGGGGGGAACGACCATGCTAAAGAATCCTAGTGGGTCACGCCGACTGCGGAGCTTAATCGTCTTAGCATTGGGAATTCTCTTTTTAGGCCTGTTAATCGGACCTTCCTATCGGTGGACGCGCGCCAACGTGACGTCGATGACTGGTCGACACGATTCGCCAATGTCGCCCATCATCATGATTCCGGGGAGTAGCGCGAGTCAAAATCGGTTTGATACGCTGGTCACTCAGTTGAATAAGGCGGATAAACGTAAACACAGTCTCATTAAACTGACGGTCAAAAAGAATGATCGCGTTACGATGACGGGAACGTTGCGCCCGCGGGATAACGAACCAGTTATCGTGGTAGGGTTTGAAAATAACAAGGACGGTTACGATAATATTAAAAAGCAAGCGCGCTGGTTTTCACTGGCCTTTAAGCAGTTAACGAGTAAGTACCAGTTCAATAATTTTAAGGCAATTGGTCATTCTAATGGTGGTCTGATCTATACGTATTTCTTTGAGCATTACTTTAATCGGACAGACATTAAGGTCAAACGAATTATGACGATTGGGTCGCCGTACAACTTTTCGGAAGCCAATCTTGATCATAAAACCCAAATGCTAGCCGATTTTATTAAGTACCGCGATAAGCTACCCAAAAACGCAACGGTCTATTCGGTCGCTGGAACGGAGAATTACGATACGGATGGGCTGGTTCCTGCGCGCAGCGTCGAAGCGGGTAAGTACGTCTATCAGGGACAAGTTAAGCACTACACTGAAATTACCGTGACGGGCAATAATGCGCAACATTCAAGCCTGCCACAAAATCAGCAAATTGTGACCTTGATTCGGCAATACGTGTTGGACAAAAAGCCGAAGCGTAGCCGGACGTTAATTAATAACACGACGACTAATTCGGAATAATGAGTTTAAAAGTGAAATTGAGGTAGCAAAAAGCCAAGCGCCAACCTGATGGGTTAGCGCTTGGCTTCTTTTAAAGGGAATTAACTGTCATTATTTGAAATCAGCCAGTTGTTTAAATAGTGGTTGATAAGTTTGGGCTAACTGTTCATATAGCGGGTAAAGCCGTTGGTAGACGGTCACGTTGGCGGCGACTGGCAGCCGAGGCGCGTCGTTATTAACAAGGTCACTGACAGCTTCTAAGTTTGGTAACAAGCCCAAGCTGACCATGCCAAGGATGGCGGCACCGAAACAGGAACTTTCCACGTTTTTGGGAATTGTGACGGGTGTGTTAAAGATATCGGCCACAATTTGTTGCCAAACGGGTGATTTAGCAAAGCCACCGGCGGCTTGTAAGCTGGTGAACTGACCGGTCAAAGCCTGTACCATTTGGGCGATGTGGGCGAGGTTGAAGGTGATTCCTTCAAGCGCTGCGCGGGTCATATCTACGCGGGTATGTTGTGCGGTGAGCCCGAAGAAAGCGCCGCGAGCATTGGCATCCCAGAGCGGTGCGCGTTCGCCGTTGAGGTAAGGGTGCATCAGCAGACCATGGCTCCCAGCGGGGACTTGAGCAACCGCGGCGCTGAGTTGTGCTAAGGTGACTGGTGGTTGGACGTTTTTGAACAGGGTATCGTGAACCCAGGCCAAAACGTTGCCCCCGTTATTGGCGGGGCCGCCGATGACCCAGGCGTTAGGCGCTAAGTAGTAACAAAAGAGCCGGCCTTGAGGGTCGAGCTGTGGTTGGTCATTGACGACGCGGATCGCACCGGATGTGCCGATGGTCAGGGCGGCTTGCCCGGGACGAATGGCGTTTAGCCCGAGGTTAGAAAGGCAACCATCGCTGGCACCGACAATTAGTGGGACGCTGGCTGTCAAACCAAGCATCGTAGCGGTCGCAGCCGTCATCCCACTGATTTGAGTAGTCGTGTCGACTAATTGGGGCAACTGGTTTGTTTTGACGTGGGCTAATTTTAAGGCTTGGTCGTCCCACTTAAACGTGTGTAGGTTAAAGAGGCCCGAAGCGTTGGCAATGGAATAGTCGGTCACTAGTTGACCGGTTAACCGGTATAAAATGTAGGCTTTAATGTCGACAAACCACCGTGCGGCGTGGTGTAAAGCCGGTTGGTCGTGTGCGAGCCAGCGTAGTTTTGACAAGGGGGTCATGGGATGTAGTGGGGTCCCGGTCCGCGAGTATAAAGCGTGCGCATCAGGGCGGGCCCGTAAGTCATCAGCGGCGCGACTCGCCCGATTATCGGCCCAAGTGTACATCCGGCTGAGGGGGTGATACTGATCATCCAGTAAAATTAAGCTGTGCATGGCAGCTGAAAAGCTGATGCCGGCAATCGAGTCTTGGAATTGTGCGACTTCTTGAATGCCGGCGATAACGGCCTGATAAATATCGGCGGGGTCTTCTTCAGCCATACCCGGTTGGTCTTGGTACAGGGGGTAACCATGGTTGGCGCTAGCAACCACTTGTCCAGTTTGATCGTATAAAACAACTTTGGTACTAGTGGTGCCAATGTCGACGGTAAGAATTTGTGTCATAGCGGTGTCCTTTCTCGAATTCAATAGTAATAGTGTAAACATCTTTGATAACGGTTGCAATGACAAACCTAGGGCGTTTTTGTAAACTGTGGTAAAATTTGGTCATGGAGGTGGCCGATGTGTCCACACAAGCACCCAAACATCGTAATCGGGTTTTGACACTTATTCGGTCGTATTACCCGAATTTAAGCGTAACGGACCGCAAGATTGCGGATTATATTATAAAGGACCCCGTAAAAACGGCGGCCCAATCAATTTCGGATTTGGCGGCAGCGGTCGGTGTTTCGACGGCCACGGTTTCACGCTTCGTCAAACGGATTAGTTTTAATAGTTTTCGGGACTTTTCACGTGAATTGACCGCGGCAGAACCAGTTGAACGGACAACGGCCGAGGCCTTTCAAGACGTTGAAAAACAAACGACCTTCAAGGGCATCGCGACGTCCACGTTTAATAGTATTCGCAGTTCCTTGGACCAGACGAGTCAGGTAATGACTGAAGCTGATTTGAAACGGGCGGTCCACTTATTACTACACGCTAAAACGATTGGCTTTTACGGCCTTGGTGGGTCAGCTGTTGCTTCACTGGATGGTTACCATAAGTTTGTGCGGACGGGGATTCCCTGCGCGCATAATAGCGACTATGATATGCAACTGATGCAAGCGGCTCAAATGACATCAAATGACGTCGCCGTGGTGATTTCGCACACGGGACGTAATCAGCAGACTTTACAAATTTTAAAAACCTTGACCGGGCAAAAAGTACCGGTCATTGCCTTAACGAGTTTTGGCAATTCACCACTGGCTAAGGCCAGTACGGTGGCGTTTATTTCGGTGGCCGAGGAAATTAATTACCGTTCGGAGGGCCTGACGTCGTTAATTGCTCAGATGAGCATTATTGATAGTTTGTTCTTGATGACGGCGGTTCACGGTAACATTAAGATGGCGGCCAGTTTGGGCCGAGTACGTGAAGCGATTAGTGAGACGCGGACGGAATTATAAAGTTGGTAAGGATGGATGAGGAATGGCAAAACAGCAGCGCTTAAGACCAGTATATGCGCAAACCAGGGGCGCGCGGTGGCGGCGTCGACTGACGTGGCTGTTGGTCTTGCTGATCGTGATTAGTAGCGTCTGGGGCGTCTTGGCATTGATTCAATGGCAACGTGCTGAAGTCGTGGATGGGTTTAATGTCCGCGGGGTAGCGGTCTCCCAAAATGATGGGTACCTGGATTTTGCCGCGCTAAAAAATAATGGACTAAAATTTATCTACCTACACGCAACGCAGGGGGCAAGTTACTCGGATGACAACTTTTCCAGTAACTACCAGCGGATCGTGGGGACTGACCTGGGCGTTGGGGTCGTGCACGTTTTTAGTTTCTCCAGTTCTGCCAGTGCCCAGGCGGCGTACTTTGAAAAAACGGTCGGCAGTAATATCGGTAACTTACCAATTGCGATTCAAGTTCAATATTACGGCAATTATTCGGCTAAAACGGTCAAGGTCAAGCAGGCCCAGGCTAAGTTACGGGCGTTAGTTTTAAAGTTAACGGCGCATTACGACCGCCAGTGCGTGGTGTGGTCAACGCCGGGAGTGGCCACGAGTTTAGTTAAACCAGTGATTAAAAAGACGCCCTTGTGGTACGACACAACTTCAACGCACCACCGCTCAAAACGGGTCCTCTTCATGCATTACTCTGACCGTGCAGTTTACCGGCAAAACGGCACGCGCCAAGAATTTACCGGCCTCATTTATAACGGAAGCGTCAAACAGTTCGATAATTTGATTGCGTTTGACCTCGAGTAAGGGACAAAGAGTGGGCCAAAAGGCGGAACAAATTGCCTTTTGGCCCACGTTTCGACCATAGTAATAGAAAAAATCCTTCAGAAATATTTGATACTTCTGAAGGATTTTTGAGTGCTGTCCTAGACTTTAATATTAAAATAATTATAATGGCTAAAAAATAGCAGGAGGGATCACGGCGAGTGTCGTGGTCCCTCAATTCCATGTTAATTGGTCGCTTGGTCTAACTGCTGTGGGGATAAGATCACGTAACTGTGATTATCCGCTTCGTCAAACAAAGCAACGGGCCGTTGCTCATTGGCTTTGATTTCTAAGTGAAAGCCGTATTTGTCCAGTAAAACGAGTTTGCTTGGAGAAATTGATTCCACGGTTGCTGGCATGGAATGGCCATCAATGCGAATAAGCATACTGGGGTTGATCTCAAGTTTGTGATCCCGGTGATGTTCTTCGTCACGATAGGTCCAAGTGCCCGCATAAAAGACGGCTAAATCGCCGCTGGCAAGTTTGCTGGGGTGCTGCTTACGTACCAATGTACTTGAAAGTCCTGCTAGTAATGATAGGCCAAATAAAATGGCGCCACGTCGCTTCACCGGATCAACCTTCTTTCGTTAACATTTATACTTAGAATATACCACTAACGGGACCGACCCGTCACGAAATAACCCGTTCTTAGTAAAGCTTTTAGATGGTTGTTACCCGCAGGTAATGTACGTAACCGTTTGTTAATTTTAATGAGATATTCCACGAAAAATCAGAATAAAAATCGGCATCACTTGTCATCGGGTGGGTGAGTGTGTTAATCTATAATATGTAATTGGCATTTAACAGGAGTTCAGAAGTATCATTAGTTTGCTACCTTGCAAATTCTTTTAGGTGTTGATAACATAGTTTCGTTACTTTAGATTTGATAATCCTAGGAGGATTTGTATTTATGAAAAATGGTACTGTAAAATGGTTTAATGCTGATAAAGGTTTTGGTTTTATTACTGGTGAAGATGGCAACGATGTATTCGTTCACTTCTCAGCTATCCAAGTTGACGGTTTCAAGACCTTAGAAGAAGGCCAAAAAGTTACTTTTGACGAAGAACAAAGCGATCGTGGCCCACAAGCTACTAACGTTGTTCCTCAACAATAATCAAACTTTTAAAAAGTTGCCCGCGGGCAACTTTTTTTTTGCCATTAAACAGGCCATAAATTTCAAAGTTCCAAGGCCCTATTTCGTTCGTAAAACTGGTAGAATGAAAGTATCAGTAAGCGCAACCAGTCACAGCGGTTGCCGTTAACGAGAGGGGTATTAGCATGTTAAAATTAGGAATCATTGGAACCAACTGGATCACGCAACAATTTATTGACGCGGCGAATGAGTCGGGTGAATGGCAGCTGACGACGGTTTATTCACGGCACAGTGAGACGGCCCAAGCATTTGCGGACAAAAATCACGCCGGGGCAATCTTTACGGATTTAGAGCGCTTTTTCAGTCAAGGTGACTTTGATGCCGTCTACATTGCATCGCCAAATAGTTTGCATTTTGCCCAAGCGAAGCTCGCTATCAAACACGGCAAGCACGTCATTGTTGAAAAACCCGCTGTGGCTAATCAGGCTGAATTTGAACAGTTAGACGAATGCTTAGCTACTCATCCAGACGTATTGCTATTTGAAGCCGCACGTCAGATCCATGAAGTTAACTTTAAACGGGTCAAGGATCAAATCGACCAGCTTGAACAGGTCCAAGGCGCTACTTTAACGTACATGAAGTACTCCTCACGGTTTGACGCCGTGCGGGCAGGCGAAGAACCTAACATTTTCTCACTGAAGTTCGCCGGTGGGGCTTTGCAAGACCTCGGTGTTTACTTGGCCTATGATGCGGTTGGTTGGTTCGGTATGCCGGATGAGGTGGCCTATTACCCAACCTTGTTGTCAACGAAGGTCGACGGGAAGGGCTTGGCAGTTTTGCGTTACCCAGCCTTTACGGTGACACTGAACGTGGGTAAAACCAGTAATTCGTTTTTGCCATCTGAAATTAACGGCTTGCAAGATGCCATTGTGATGGATAACGCGGCTGAGCTGGGCAAAGTCACTTATCACGACGTGGACGGCAAGGCCCATAACATCGGTGTTCAGCCGGACGCTAACCCAATGCTCGCGGAAGCCCGCGACTTTGCAATGGTAATCAATGATCCAGCCGGTCATCAAAAAGAATATCAAGCATGGCGGCAGTTAAGTCGCAATGTTAATAAACTATTATTTAATTTACGGCAGTCCGGACACATCTACTTTTCCGATGACGAACGTGATTTAGCCGATAAATAGAAATGAGGCACTATGTTAGACGTATTTAAAACAAAGTTTGCAGCGCAGGGCTTTACGGAACCGTCACCCATTCAAACGGCGGTAGCGGAACCCATGGCTGCGGGCAAATCAGTCTTAGGACTGGCCCCGACTGGTTCGGGGAAGACCCTGGCCTTTACTTGGCCAATGTTAGAAATGGTGCGCCCTGGTGAAGGGGTACAAGCCTTGATTTTAGCACCATCACAAGAGTTAGCGATGCAAACGACCAACGTTGTCCGTGATTGGGCACAGTTAGTCGACGCAAAGGTCTTAGCCATTACTGGTGGGGCCAACGTGAAGCGCCAGACTGAAAAGCTTAAGAAACATCCAGAAGTCGTCGTTGGGACGCCGGGACGGGTCACTAACCTGATTGCGGATGGTAAGTTGAAGCTTGGGCATTTAAAGCTCATGATCGTTGACGAAGCGGACGAATTGCTGACGGATGAAACGCTTGATCAGATTCGAGAGATTTTAGACGCAACCTTTGCCGAAACGTTACAATTGGGCTTCTTTTCAGCAACCGAAACGAAGATTTTGGATGAACTTCCTCGTTGGTTTGGCCAAACGGTTGAAAAAATTGACGTACGGGCCATCGACCAGACGCAGGGTGTCGTGCGCCACCGTACGATGGAAGTCGGCAACCGGCAACGGGTCAACTTGCTAAAACGGATTAGCCGCGTGGACCGTCTACGGGCGCTAGTGTTCTTTAACAAGATGCAGGAGTTACAACACGTGGCCGTTGAATTGCGGCACCAACACGTTAATTACGTGGCGTTAACGAGTAATCAGCGTCAGGTTGAACGTGAAAAGGCGTTGCGGCTGTTTCGCCAGGGTAAGGTTGAACTGTTATTGACGACTGATTTGGCTGCCCGGGGATTAGACGTTCCCGAATTACCAGCGGTTATTAATTACCAGTTGCCAAAAGACGTGACGACTTATATTCACCGTAGTGGTCGGACCGGCCGGATGGGCGCCGAAGGGTTAGTCTTGACTATGGGCGATGATCACGATATTCGTGACTTCAAGAAGCTGATGGCGGAGACGAATTACGAAATTAAGCCCGGTTACTTAGTTGGTTATCAAATCGTGGATAACAAGCCTGATCGGGTAGTACCGCCGTTGACGTTTGACCATCCAGAAAAGGCTGGGGAGGCGGCGAATGGTCGCCACCGGGTCGGTGATGCTGGGCATCCTGACAAGGTTAAGCGTGTCGCTGAGACTAATGATCAATTAGTGAAGCCGGCCAAGGCAGAAAAAGCCATGCCAAAGAAGCATAAGGGGCACAATAAGCATTCCAAGAAGAAGGGGATGCGGAAAAAGAACCGCGACCGCTTCGGTAAATAGGTAATTGCCAAATGACGCAATCCGTGAGATGATATTTTACGGATTGGTTATGGTCTCATAGCACAACTGGATAGGGCACCCGCCTCCTAAGCGGTTGATCCCGGTTCGAGTCCGGGTGGGATCAATAAATTCAGTTTTAAACTGCTTCATATCAGCGATTACGGTTGATATGAAGCGGTTTTTATTTTGAAAAAAACAGTAATAAAACATTAGGCGACTGAAATTGATTATGCCAATTCCAGTCGCCTAGTGTTTTATAGATTATATTGATGGTACGATTCCTGACAAAAGTGTGCGAGTTGCTCAGTCAGTTTAAGTTGGTGCGGTGCAAACTGTTGTAACTGGTCACGCAGGGCGGCGGGCAGTAAGTTATACTGACGCTGCTGATAATCGGTCACCGCAACTACCGTGACCGGGACAAGTTGCCCAGTACGGTATTGATGGCTAGTTGCGGCGTTATAAGCATTGATGGTCGCTGTGAATTGACCGTGATTAACGCGAGACCAGGCAGTGGTGCTGGCTAGTGAGCTGGCGACTGAGGAAACGTCCGTCGTGCCTAGGGCGATAATCTTAGCCCCAGACGGTGCGTTAGTCGTCCCCGTGACGCGCCATTCACCGTTGTCAGTGGCCGTGATCCGTGTTAGCCGAGTTTGAAATAGGCGCTGATCCCCGACACTGGCGTCGGAGTTATCATAACCAATGAATAAAAAAGATAGGCCTAGAATTGCTAGACCGATGATTGCAATCAGGCTCCCCAAATAACGTGGTTGTTTATGTCGCATGCTAATTTCCCCCAAAGATTTAAGCACTGTAATAATTGTTTGACACAGGAATCAGTTGGCTACTTAATGATACTACGGCTGCGCATTGTTGAACTTAAAACTTCGGTGAGAATTTGGCGGTCATTTGAATGTCGATAAAACAAAAATGAGGATTCAGAAAATAGCCAACTTTTCTGAATCCTCATTTTTATGCGCTTCATTTTTAGCGAATGACCATCACGTTGCAAGGGGCGTGGTCGACCACGTAACTAGTTGTTGAACCCACAGCCACCCGGTGGGGCGAATCTTTACCAGTGGCACCGAGTACAATCAAATCAATTTCAGGGTGTTGCTTAGCGTAGTCCTCGATGGCCCGTTTAGGAATCCCGTACGTGACTTCGGTTTTGAAATCAGAAATCGTGGTAGTGGTTACGAATTGCTGTCGCTGCTGCATCGCGTCTTGAGCGTGCGCGGCTTCGGCGTCGAGTAATTCGGAAAGGACCGGATCAAGCGCTGGCGCATGGTAGGCACTATCGTCGACAACGTACAGTGCGGTCAGTTGGGCCGCATGCCGCTGGGCGATGTTGACTGCTTCGGTAAAGGCCGCTTGTGCAGCTTCGGAACTGTCGACAGGAACTAAGATGTGCGTGTAACGACTAGGCATAGAAACCACCTCCATTTATATTTATTATAATTATAAATGATATCAAGACGAAGACGAAATCAAACGCACTTTATAAGTGGCTGCGGTAGGCAGAGCTAGCGGATAAGCGTATATTTAAGACAATTAAGTTTTGGGGGATGGGTACCATTAAAAAGCTACAACGCGGATTGTTAAATTTTGAACGGGTCGTTGAGCGCAAACGGTATTGGCGCGCGTTGCGAGATTCCTTGACGTTGCTTTTTCCATTTGTGCTGATCGGCACTTATATTAGTTTAGTTAACCAAGCAATCTTTCAAAAAAACGGCTTTTTAAATCATATTTACGGACTGAGTCACTGGGTGCCTGGTTTTTCGCAGTTAACGACTTATACGACGATGCTAAGCCAAAGTATTAACGGAATTATTGCAGTTATCGTGGCGTTTGCGGCCGCCAATTTTGTGGCGCGTTCCGCCCAACGTGACAACTTATTGGCTGGGATTAGCGCGGCCATTAGTTTTATGATGCTGAACTTTAACTACGCCGTCTTTAACCGGCGTGATGCAAACGTTCCTCGGGTTTTAGAAGATAACTTGGGGACGCAAGGCATCTTTTTAGCCTTACTAGTAGGGCTGGTGACGGGATGGCTATTTACGCACCTAGTCCGTCGACCACATACCCACCAGGCCATTGAGACGCAGTAACATTTGTTGTTACGGGCACGGTGTAACTGGTTACCCCTCGTCGTGGGTGTGATTTTATTTAGCGGCGTGGGTTACGGGGTTAGCTTCGTTAGCAAGTACGGCTTAAACGGCCTATTTTACAAAGTTTTTACGTTGCCGTTTATTAATCCCGGTGCCATGTTGAGCACGATGCTGGGGACGACGGTCTTAAGCAATTTATTTTGGTTGATTGGGATTATTGGCCCCGTTGATTACAGCGGCAATAGTGCCATCAGCACGGTTCAAAACTTACAGTACGCTTTACAGCACGGCTCGGCTTGGGGAGCGCCGAACCCAATCACACTGCACACCGTTTTTGACAGTTTTGCGAACGTTGGGGGTCCCGGGATGACGTTAGCGTTAGTTATTGCCATTTTGTGGCGTTCCCATAATCAAAGCTACCGCGCCGTGACTAAAGCGAGTTGGTTACCAGCGATTTTTAACTTTAATCAACCTTTATTAGTCGGCTTACCGATTGCGTACAGTCCGATTTTAGCGATCCCGTTTGTCTTGGCACCGGTGGTTAACATGGTGATCAGTTGGGCGGCGCTAAAACTGCAACTGATGCCCCCAGTCGTTTATCCGGTCGACCGCACGACGCCGGGAGTCCTAATTGGTTGGTTAGGGACCGGTGGCGACTGGCGTGCGTTAGTTGTCAGTCTAATTAACCTTTTAGTAGCGACGGCCATTTATTTGCCATTTGTCCTACTCGCTAACCAAACTGAGGGGACGGTGGTCAAAGATGAAGCGTAATTGGTGGAAATGGGTTCTTGGCTTGGTTATCTTAGTTGGCGTTTGTTGGCCAGCTTATACGTGGTCGCAGGCTAACATTAAAACGTTAAAAAATGCGGGCCGAAGTCAGATGGCCCCAGTTATTATGATTCCCGGGTCGAGTGCGACTCAGAACCGTTTCGATAGTTTGATTACTGAGTTAGGGAAGGAAACGCCGAAGAAGCACAGCGTTTTAAAGCTAACGGTTCAAACGGATGGTTCGATTAAGTATAGTGGAAGCATTGATAATCGGGATAAGGAACCGTTTATTGTGATTGGCTTTGCCAATAATAAGGACGGTAAGGCCAACATCGATAAGCAAGCCGTTTGGTTGAATACCGCGCTAAAGGAATTAATTAAGACTTATAAATTTAATCACTTCTCGGCATTAGGACACTCTAATGGTGGCTTGATTTGGACATTGTTTTTAGAGCGGTATTTAAAACAAAGTCCGAAAGTCCACGTTGATCGGTTAATGACGATTGCCTCGCCGTATAACATGGAGTCCACGAGTACGACGGCTAAGACGAGTATGTTTAAAGAACTATACAAGTACCGCAGTGGGTTGCCAGAATCGCTCACCGTGTACTCGATTGCGGGAACCGAGAACTATTCTAGTGATGGGACGGTACCAGCCAATAGTGTGAATTACGGCAAGTACATCTATCAGCACCAGGTCAAGCACTTTACTGAAATAACGGTGACCGGGGCGAATACGGCCCATTCGGATTTACCGCAAAATAAGCAGATTGTAGCATTGATTCGGCAATACCTCTTGGTTGAAAAGGTTCCTGATCGGATTCGGCGTCAGAATCAGCAACAACCCCGGCAGTAAGAGTGAGATAAAAGGCGACTAATTTGTGAGCATTAACGTGGTATCAGGGATTATTCCCGGGTTTGGAATGGGCCCTGATACCGGGTTAAGCGGAGCAAATTGCCTTTTAGCGCACGTTTCTGAACCGCTAGCTTTAGGCATCGCGTAATTTAATTTTGTTTAACGTCGGTGCGAATATCTCTTATGGTGATTCTGTTTAACGTGGTGACGCTTTGAAATATTTCGTTTAAAGCGCCAGCGTAAGAAGGTTCGGGGTGCGCGGACACGCATCGCCTGTGCGGTGACACCGGGGGTTGCAAGTAAGCCAGTGCCCAAACTCAAAATAATAATGGCGGTCATCAGTTTGCTCTTCTTAATCATAATTCCTCCCTAATCAAACTCATTGATTAGTTTAAGGGTTATAACGAAGTTCGTCAATCAATCTCAGATTAATGATCTTTACGGCAAGTTAATCAAATCTTGATGAATTATTCACGAAAAGCACGGAAATTTGATTGTATTTTTGACCTATTTCCTTTATGGTGAAGGTATTATATAAAAGGGAGTTTCCATCTATGAATATTGAAATTTTAAACTCAGCTATCCAAGATTTACATTTCCAAATCGTTTATGATCGTGATGAATCCAAAGACGAACCTGGCCAAGGCCAATTCAGCTACACACCAGCTAATCCCGACGTTAAGAAGACTTTTGGTGACGACGTGGTCCAAGCACAATTAAACGTCACTTATAAAGAAGACATGTATGACTTATCCGCAACGGTTTTTGCAATCGTACGGTTGAGTGGTGAAATGGTCGGTATCATTGAACGTCAAGCAGACGACAAGGGTGTTGAAGATGATGAACAGGACATGTTGAATAACCTTAACGGTGCAATTATTCCTGCTTTATCTGCTAAAGTTCGTGCTTACGCCGCATTACTTTCAACTGAAGCAAGCAATTTTGCGATTATGCCCGCTGACTTTGACGATAGTGAAGCGAACCAAGACGGTCAAACTAACGACTAATAAAGAGAAGCTTGCCTAGTTGGTAAGCTTTTTTTATTATCCCTAAATTTATCGGCCATAATTGTGTAAGCGCTCACAATGATGCTATAATAAGCATTGACCTGATTAGGTCAAACAACTTAAAAGTTGTGAATATGGTGTCAAAGGGTGTAGTTGAAGTCAGCGGATCGCTGATTTCGTGAGTGAAGCTTGCGCTTAGCTATCTGAATCGGGGATGGCAAGTTAATTAATTTAAATTGTCAGCGCACATATTTGTCATAAGATATTATTCAAGCACATAAATGAGAACTAAGTGGCAAGCTAAAACGGGGTCGAATTACAATCGTAATTTGATCCCGTTTTTGACCTATTTAAAGGCTGTTATTTTAGTGATGAAAGCGTATACTGACGGTGAGGGGAGTGACCGTTATGTTTAAACCAATGACGTCTGTTTTTGCTAATCATCAGATTGCTGGCCATTACCGGGCGATTGACCGTGCTCAGAAGTGTATTGTCCCGTTTCACTTTGAAATTCAGGGGCAGGAGTACCCCAAACCAGAGCCTGAACGTAACTGGCTTCGGCGGTTATCCGGCACCCGGAGTGAAAAATATGCCATTGTGGAGCTGACACCACGGCAAGTCGTTTTGTGGTCGCCAGAGGGACGCAACCTTGGCGAGATGCCGTTGAGTGCGGTGCAACGGATCCAAATCGGGGCGATTCGTTGGCACGTTAGTCAGGGGCTTGATCCCCGGCACGCTTTTCGGGCCACGATCTTTGTTCTAACGGATACCGGTAATTATTATTTTGCTAATTCTGATATGGAAGTTTTACCTGCTATTTTTAAATTTGCACACGAACACGGTATTCCGGTTGAAGATCCGTTGCGATTGATTCCACTATTAAAGCTTGGTTGGAAGGTCGCAGCACTGACTTTACACGAGACGTATTCACAGCTAGTGGCCCACACGGGTTATCCAGATGATAAAGTTTAACAAAAAAACGCAGTTCAGAAATTTTAGATTTCTGAACTGCGTTTTTTTAAGTTGCAAGCTTAGACTAAGCCTTGTGCGAGCATTGCGTCGGCAACCTTGGTGAAGCCAGCGATGTTGGCCCCACTAAGGTAGTCGCCGCTAACACCGTACTTGTCGGCAGCTGCTACCGAGTTTGCAAAGATGGTTTGCATGATGGTCTGTAAGCGACCGTCAACTTCTTCGAATGACCAGCTGAGCCGCATGCTGTTCTGACTCATTTCAAGGGCTGAGACGGCAACGCCACCCGCATTGGCGGCCTTAGCTGGGCCGTATAGCACGCCAGCTTTTTGGTAGGCGGCAATGGCTTCGGGGCTACTTGGCATGTTGGCCCCTTCAGCAACGGCCTTGGCACCGTTAGCAATAATCGTTTGGGCCTTAGCGCCGTCAATTTCGTTTTGAGTGGCACATGGCAAGGCGATGTCGTAGGCTAAGTCGGCGTTCCAAACACTGCCTTTTACGTACGTTGCGGTTGTGATGCGGTCGGCGTATGCCTTGATCCGTCCACGTTCAACTTCTTTAATTTGTTTAACTAATTTGAAGTCGATGCCATTTTCGTCGATAACGTAGCCGTCAGAGTCTGAACAGGTGATCACTTTGCCACCAAGCGCTTCAACCTTTTGAATGGCGTAGATGGCGACGTTACCCGCGCCTGAAATGGCAACGCGTTTGCCCGTAAATGACGAGTCGTTGGCTTTTAGCATTTCGTTAGTGTAGTAAGCCAAACCGTACCCGGTCGCTTCGGGACGTGCGAGGGAACCACCGTAGCTGAGGCCCTTACCAGTCAAAACGCCCCGGTCTGCGCCGCGTAGACGTTTGTACTGACCGTATAAGTAGCCGATTTCACGGCCACCGACACCAATATCACCAGCGGGAACGTCGGTATCAAGACCGATGTACTTGCTGAGTTCAGTCATGAAGCTTTGGCAGAAACGCATGATTTCGTTATCTGACTTTCCCTTAGGATCAAAGTCAGAACCACCCTTACCGCCACCGATAGGGAGTCCGGTTAAAGCGTTTTTGAAAATTTGTTCAAAGCCGAGAAATTTAACGATACTTAAATTCACGGAAGGGTGTAAACGCAACCCACCTTTATACGGACCAATGGCTGAGTTGAATTGAACTCGGAAGCCCCGGCTGACCTGAGCATGACCAGCATCGTCTAACCATGGAACGCGGAATTGAATGACGCGTTCGGGTTCCGTTAAACGTTCCAAAATATTAGATTCGATATATTCGGGATGTTGTTCAAAAACGGGCGTCATGGTCTGTAAGAAGTCGTGGACGGCTTCTAAAAATTCAGCTTGATTGGGATCACGGTGTTCGATGACCTCATAAACGTGTTGTAGGTAGTTAGTTGCTTGACTCATATAATCATCCTTCCATGTTATAAGTTAACTATGGAACTAAGTTTAATGGTTTTGTTCGGTAATTGCACGAGTTAAAATCACTAAAATTTAGTCTTTTTTTAGTTATTATATTCAACTTTACCCTGAATCTTGGTTTGGTCGACTAACATTAACGTTGTTCTGCGTGCTTTTTTTTCGGGTGCGTCGTACGCTATGGATACAAGATTGGGGGGCTTTGGGATGAAGAAAAAGTCGTGGTTAGTTGTGCTTGGAATACCAGGATTGTTACTGATAATTGGATTGGGCCTGTGGGGGAGTCAGCAATTTAATCGCCAAACCCAACGTGCCCCTAAAATGGCGCGCATTAATAGTACCCGGGTAGTTCCGAAGAAAAAGAAGCCTGCGCCTAAAAAGCAACCAGTACAAAAGCCCCTTCCAGGGCAACTGACCGAAGCACAGGCGATGAGCAAGATTGATGCTTTAATTAAAAGTCATAACATTATGGGCACGTTACTGGTGACGACGAACGGTCCGGCCGGGGTAAAAACGAAAACGTACGGGTACGCTGACCTGTCTAAAAATACGCGGAATACGGCGACGGAAGTTTATCCGTTAGCGTCGTTACAAAAAGCAGTCACAGCAACCGTTGTGCAGCATTTAATCAATAAAGGGCAACTCAGTATGACGACACCGTTGAGTAAATTTTATCCGCAGGTACCGTACGCAAATCAGATCACGATTCGTGAATTGTTAGACCACCGTTCGGGAATCCGGATGAAAGAAACGACACCCAAATCGATTTTACCAACTGAAAAGGCGCAGATTGATTTTACGTTGAAACACGTGCTCTCAACGGGCAATCACGCGTATTTTTATACGAACGCGAACTTCACGATATTAGCGGGTGTGATTCGGAAGGTGTCACATAAATCTTACATGACGATGTTGCAGAACGTGGTCATTCGGCCACTGGGACTGAAGCATACGTTTGGTTATGACGAGATTCCTGGTAATATTGTTAATCCGTTGGCCTACCGCTTAACGAATGGACTTTCACAGGGAACCATCTTATCCAAGCCACTGCAGTCTAGTGAGTTAGGTTGTGGGAGTTTGTATATGAGTGTGGGTGACTACTATAAGTTCATGTATCAACTGCAGAGTGGCGAGTTGCTTGGTCAAGCCGGGTTGGCGGAGTTAACGAATAATTTTGCGTTCCAGTATTCGGGAGGCGTCTATTATCAGCCTAATGGGCACATTCGGGTTGGGGGAAACGATAATGAATTCCACACGTATTATATGGGAACCCGGGATGGTAAAGTTGCCCTCGTGTTGTTCGAAAATCAAGGCGTTTTTTCGACGGATAACCAGGTGGCCTACGAAATTCAGGATATCTTAATGCAAACGGTGAAGTTTTAAGTAATCAGGAGAAAACGCAGTTGTTGACTAAATAACTGCGTTTTTTTGGTGAAATGTATTTTAATATAACTATATTTGTGAGATTATAAATGACGTATGATTAGTGTAGTTTGTAGAAAGCGGGGAAAATTAGTTATGAAACACAAAGGATTACTGGTTGCGGCCGTTTTATTGGGCTTGAGTTCAGTTGGACTCAATGCGCAGGCCAATGCCGATGGGACAACCAATGTCAAGAATGACAAGGTTAAGGTTGCGCCCGTCAAAGGGGTCACGAAAAATACGATTCGTGGGGTCGATATTTCTAGTTTGCAAGCTGAGTTGAATGCTGGTGTAAAGTATTACAACTACAAAGGTGAGCAACAAGATATCATGCAGACGTTGGAGGATGCTGGTGTTAACTACGTACGGTTAAGAATTCTCAACGATCCTTACGATAAGGATGGTCATTCTTATGGTGCGGGTGATTCAACACTAGCTAACGCAATTAAGACTGGGAAAGATGCGACTAAGCATCATATGAAAGTTTTGATTGATTTACAATATTCTGATTTTTGGGCTGATCCTGGTAAGCAAGCCTTGCCAAAAGCTTGGAAGAACTACACCTTCGAACAAAAGAAGCAGGCTGTGCATGATTATACTAAGAAAGTCATGCTTGCAATGGCGGATGCTGATGTGAACGTTGGCATGGTTCAGGTCGGCAACGAAACGACTAAGGGCATGATGCAGGAGTCTGACCCGGCTAAGTATATGCAATATTTAGCTGAAGGGGTTAACGCAGTTCATAAGTACGCCCCTAATGCATTGGCCGCAGTGCACTATGAATCACCAACCGCCGCTTCTTTTGACAAGATTGCCGGTGAGTTAAAAGCTAATAAAGTTGATTATGATGTGATGGGTGCAACCTTCTATCCACATTGGAATGGTCCTGATAATAAGCTAATTGGTGCGGAAAATGTCATCACTAAAAAGTATGGTAAGAAGTTTGCCGTAATGGAAATGAGTTACCCATACACCACTGATGATATGGATGGTCAGCCGAACATTGTTGGAGATATTAAAAACCCGCCATTCAAGATTTCTGTCCAAGGACAATCTGATAGTATCAGTGATGTTTGGAAGACAGTGATGCAAAATGGGAATGGCAAGGCCCTTGGTGCGTTCTACTGGGAACCTGCTTGGATTCCAGTCAAAGCTGGTTGGAATAACTACCAATACAACCGCGATATGGATGAAAAGTATGGGACTGGCTGGGCAACTAAGTACGCTGCTGATTATTACGGTGATGCCGGTTATGCTGGTCAAAAAGCTAATGTTGATGCTTACTGGGGTGCTTCTTCCTATGATAACCAAGCGCTCTTTGATCCTAATGGGAACCCATTACAATCCTTGTTGACTTTCAAGCAAATGATGGGTAAGAGCATTACCAAAGAAAAAGGTAAAGTAGCGAACTATTATAAGGTCAAAAAGGCAAGTGTAAGCGCCAAAGCTTATGATCTCAATGGTTCCAAGAGTAACTTTACCTTTAAGACTGCGTTTAATCTGAAAGATGTTAAGTCTAAGTATCTCAAGGTTGATAAACGTGCTTATGTTGCTCGGACCAATGGTAAAACATACTTGTACTACCACATTAAATCAGGTAAAAACGAAGGCTGGGTATGGCACAAGTATGTGACACGTTTGGATAACAAGATCACCAAGAAAACGACGATGAAGGCTAAAAATTACAGGGTTGTTAACGGGAAAAAGTCTAAGGGTGCCGTTTACCAGCTCAAAGGTTCTTCTAAGAACTTCCAGTTCGTTAAGAAACATAACTTGAAAAACTATGCTAAGACACGTTTGATTGCAACGAAGAAAGCTCATATTACCAAGTACAACGGTAAGAAGTACCTTTACTACTACGTTCATTCATCAAACAATAAAGTTAAAGGTTATGTTTGGCACAAGTATTTAAAATAAGTAATTAATCAAAAGTGTTTGAAAACTGGACGGTTTTCGAACACTTTTTTTGGCTCAAAAATAGCTAGCGTTAGTAATTTTTTTACTGCAATCTATACCTCCTTATAATATTAATTAATAAAGGAAGATTAGCAATTAAGCAGTGTGGGTAGCCGATTAGCTTGTTAAACGTTATTATAAAGGATAAAGACTAGTGAAAATCAGGTGAATAATAATGTCAAAACGAATTAAGGTGATGACAATTTTTGGGACCCGTCCCGAAGCCATTAAGATGGCCCCGATTGTCTTACAGTTGCAACAACAGGAACGGTTCATTCCGGTAACGGTGGTTACAGCCCAACATCGCGAAATGTTGGATCAAGTGCTTGATATTTTTCACATCGCACCGGATTACGATTTGAATATTATGAAGCCAAATCAGACGTTGGCAGGAATTACCAGTCGGGTGCTGACTAAGCTAGATGCTATTATGGATGAGGTCAAGCCTGATATTGTTTTGGTACATGGGGACACGACGACCACGTTTGCAGCCAGTGTCAGTGCTTTTTATCACCAGATTCCGGTGGGACACGTTGAAGCGGGGCTACGGACATGGGATAAGTATTCACCGTATCCGGAAGAAATGAACCGCCAGTTGACCGATGTCTTAGCCGATATGTACTTTGCACCGACGGAACTAAGCCGTCAGAATCTGCTTAAAGAACACCATGCTGACAAAAATATCAGTGTAACGGGGAATACAGCAATCGATGCGCTCAATCAGACGGTCTCAAAGGACTATCAGCATGATGCGTTGAAGCTGATTCAGCCGGGCCATCGGATGATTTTATTGACGATGCATCGGCGGGAAAATCAAGGCGCACCGATGGAGACGGTTTTTAATGCTGTTAAAGCGGTTGTTAAGCAGCACCTTGATGTTGAAGTGGTTTATCCGGTACATTTAAGTCCGGCAGTTCAGACGGTGGCTAAGCGGGTCCTAGGCAATACAGAGCGAATCCACTTAATTGACCCGTTGGATGTTGTGGACTTCCATAACATGGCGGCGCGGAGCTACTTCATTATGACGGATTCTGGTGGGGTTCAAGAAGAGGCACCATCACTGAATAAGCCGGTACTAGTCTTACGTGAGACGACGGAGCGGCCTGAGGGCGTCGCTGTGGGTACGCTGAAGCTAGTGGGGACGGATGGTCAAAAGGTTACAGATGCCATGAATCAGTTACTGGATGACAAAAAAGAGTATCAACGGATGGCTGATGCGAAGAATCCGTATGGGGATGGGCATGCGGCGGAATATATTCTTGAAGATATTTATAATAAGATTAATGGAAACAATTAAATCAATTTACATTAATGTTAAACGGATGTATCATTGTGTACGGCATAGTGATAATTGTTTTGTAACTAATGCGAAATGATAAAAGCAACACCTGATAGCCAATAACGGCTGGCTATCAGGTGTTGCTTTTACTTTTTTTCTTGAATAATATACTGAGGACGATGCTTTGTTTCTAAGTAGATTTTACCAATGTAGTTACCGATAATTCCTAGGCAAAACAGTTGAATTCCACCTATGAATAACATAATCGTGACAACTGAAGCCCAACCACTAACACTGTTACCAAGTAGTAGCTTTCTGGCAATTACGATAATCATGCCAATGATTGAGAGAAAAGCGAATAATCCACCGGTAAATGTGGCGATTTTTAAAGGAACGTCAGAGAAATCAACGATGGCTTCAATCGAGTAGTTAAATAATTGCCAGAATGACCAGTGAGTTTCTCCGGCAGCCCGGGGGGCATTTTTAAACTTCAAGTAAGTCGTTCGAAAACCAACCCAGTTGAAGATTCCTTTTGAAAAGCGATTGTACTCTGGCAACTCTAAGATAGCATCAACCATTTGGCGGGTCATCAGACGATAGTCACGTGCATTAGGGATGATTTGGACTTTCGAGACCTTATTAATGACCGTATAAAATGATCTTGAGAGGAATGAACGGATAGCTGGTTCACTTTTACGATCTTCTCGCATGGTACCGACACAATCGTAATTACCACTCTCAAGTAGTGAAAGCATTTGGGGTAATAACTCGGGGGGGTCTTGAAGATCGACGTCCATGACGGCGACATAATCGCCGTTAGCATGTTGTAGTCCAGCAGCTAAGCCGGCCTCTTTTCCAAAATTACGTGAAAATGACAGGTAATGAACTAGCTCGGGATGAGCAGTATGTAATTTGCGAAACTCTGTCAAGGTTGCATCGCTTGAGCCATCGTTAATAAAAAGATATTCATGGCGAACATCTTTGAAGGTATCCGGGTTATTGGCAAAGACTTTCTCGACGGCATCAAAAAAAATCGGTACAGTAGGTTCCTCATTATAGCAGGGAACAATTAGACTCATCATTTTCATTAATTAATAATCTCCTAGTATCCGGTTTATACTGTTAGCTTACCACACTAGTTTTGATTATAGCTGCTATTTAAGGTACGAATGTAAAGATGTTTAGATTTTAAATTAAAGGTATAATGTTAAGCATTAAGGTAGTCTCTGGAGATTAATAAATGAACTTAAAAACGCGTTTTCCGAAAACAATGAGGTGGTTGGAAATCATCATCAGACGTTTTAAACAGGCTAATGTAACGAACAATGCAATTATTCTGGCTTACTATGCTCTGATGTCGATTGCACCCATCATATTAATTGCTGGTAACATTGTGGCCCGTTTTAATTTGAAAACGGGCCAGATTTTAGCGTACGCTCAGGAGTTTATTCCCAGTAACATTTATCAAACGTTTAAACCCATCTTGGTTTCCTTTCTGTCGAGTGGAGGTAGTGGAAGTCTTTCAATCGGGATCGTTGTGACAATTTGGTCAGCTTCTCAGATTATTGCAGCCATTCGTCGAAGCTTGAATGAAGCTTACGGGGTAAAAAATGCTCAGGGTGCGATTGTGACCCGTTTGATGGCGTTTGTCCTCACATTAGGTTTGTTGGTCCTAATCGTTGGGCTATCGGTGTTCTTTACCCTGAGTCAAGTGATTATGGACGCCATTTTACAGATGACCCATACTTCGGAAGCATTTATTCCGAGTTGGTGGAGCCAATTATTGGCTAATAAAAACTTAATCACATTTGTCGGGATGTTTACGGTGGCCATGCTACTGTATTATTTTGTACCTAATGCAAAAGTTAAGTTGAGATATGTTTGGCCAGGTGCGCTAGTAACGACGATTGGGTGGATTGTTATTTCCCAAGGATTCCGAATCTACGTCGAGTTATTTGCACGGCGAGTGACCTCGTATCAAACAATTGGAAGCTTGATCGTATTAATGTTTTGGTTGAACTTTTCAGGCATCTTGTTGATGTTTGGTGGGGTAGTCAATGCGACGGTTCAAGAATGGTTTGAAAAGAATATTGAGCCGAAATCACCCCGGGTTATGCGGCGGTTACGAAGGCGAATCAAGTATTTCCGCAAGTAACGCTTTTAGGTGGGCAATTGATTTGAAAAGACTGGTAATTGGCGTAAAACTGAATAATTTTATAATTAGAACCCTATGCGGTTCTTTTTTTGTGTATAATGGTCTTCGTGAAAAAAAGGTTGTTACTTTCTGAAAAGTTAGTTTAACGAACCTACTTAAAAATAAAACGGCGTCACGAGCGCCACAGGAGGAGAAATATTTTGATTCATCAGCTTCTGGCAGAGTTCATGGGAACCGCTTTGATGATTATTTTTGGTGTTGGTGTACATTGTAGTGAGGTTTTAAAGGGAACTAAGTACCGCGGTTCAGGTCACATTTTTGCAATTACAACTTGGGGTTTTGGGATTACCATTGCGCTATTTATCTTTGGTAACGTATCAATTAACCCGGCCATGGTTTTGGCTCAATGTATTTTAGGTAATATTAAATGGGCTTACTTTATTCCGTATTCAGTTGCAGAAGTTTTAGGTGGGGTTGTTGGTGCCGTGATTGTTTGGATCATGTATGCTGATCACTTTGCTGCTTCTGCTGATGAAATTTCTCCAATTACGATTCGTAACATTTTCTCTACCGCACCAGCAGTTCGGAACTTACCACGGAATTTCTTCGTCGAATTTTTTGATACGTTCATTTTTATTTCTGGCATTTTAGCTATTTCTCAAGTGAAGACGCCGGGGATTGTTCCGATTGGTGTTGGTTTGTTAGTTTGGGCCATTGGTATGGGGCTTGGTGGTCCAACCGGATTCGCCATGAACCTTGCACGGGACATGGGACCACGAATTGCACATGCTATTTTACCAATTAAGAACAAGGCTGATAGTGACTGGCAATACGGTGTGATTGTTCCTGGGATTGCACCATTTGTTGGGGCAGCTTGTGCGGCATTGTTTATGCGTGGATTTTTCGGAATCTAACTAAGTTGAGTAGCTGGTTGACAAACGGTTATTGATGAAAAATTTAAAAAGGAAAACAATTCATGTTTAAATTGTTTTCCTTTTTTTAATCCAGTGATATAAATTTTCTTATTTATAGTAATTAATAACTTGATTTAAATTCAGTTTTACGTTACTTTATTCGTAGTGGTTTGTTAGTTTTCCTTATTTTCTTTCTCTGAAATTAAGAGGTACAACAGACCTCTTCTTTATTCTACTATAAACAGTTGATTAATAACCAAAGAGTAGAAATATTCAACATACAATGAACAGTTAAAGCGGTAAACAATCAAAAACGTATTCAGGAGTCTGATAACAACGAATAAAAAACACGCATATTTAATTATAGCCAATAGAAACTTCCATCAATTACAAAGATTAATTTCTCTACTTGATGATTCTCGAAATGACATCTATATTCTTATTGATAAGACATCGAAGGAAGCTCGTACGCATTTAACTAGTAAAAAATCAGGTCTCTTTATTTTAAAAGAGATTCCAATATATTGGGGAAGCTATTCGCAGATTAAAGCCGAATTATTACTATTCAGCAATGCTGCTTTAAAACAGTACACTTATTATCACCTATTATCGGGGCTCGATTTACCCCTAACGTCTCAAAACAATATTCATCACTTCTTTGACAAACATTCAAATTGTCAATTTGTATCTTATTCGTGTATGTCAGATAAGCTTTCATTATCAATGCGTAAACGGAAACATATATTTCAAAAATCATTTAGAATTTCTCGTAAGAATCCGTTATATCTGCTTTTTAAAGGTATTAGAAAAATTGAAACAAAGTATTTAGAAAAAACTACGCATCAACTGGATGACATTAGATTTGGTTCAAATTGGGTTACACTTAGTGATGAATTTGTCCAAAAAATAGTTAAAAAGGAAAATATAGTGGATGTTTATCATCAGTTTTCTCATGGTTATTTAGTGGACGAATTATTCATACCCTATGAGTTAAAAAAATTTAAAATGCAAAACACAGTATATCATCAAGATCCAGTCCATGATATCGAAGACGAATTTCAGGGAAATCTAAGATATATCAACTGGTGGGATGGAAGTCCGTTAATTTGGACTTCGAAAAATTTTCATGAACTAGAAAAAGCTAAACAGGCAGGACATTTTTTTTCACGAAAATTTGATGAAACGGTAGATGCAACAATAATAGATTTGGTGATTAAAGAGTTAATTAACGAAAATACTATGAAATCAAATATCAAACTAAAGCAAACTGCAAACTTCTGATTAGGGTTCGGTTATCGCATATAAAAAGCAAACAGAAAAATAATGGTTTTTTGTCAAATGGCAGTTGATTAAAGATTTTACGAGAGTCTGGGACAGACAGTCATGTGCTGTCTGTCCCAGACTCTTCTTTTTCTGGATTGTAACTGCAATCCAAATTTGTTTGATTCTTGCCGGGTTATTGTTTTTCTTATAGATGAATTAAAAATTGAAATATGAAACGAATATTATTTGAACACTTTATGAAGAGAACCAAATTCTTTTGAATATGGGCGGGCATTTTTTTAGCAATTTTATTAATGAAATCTATGTTAACATTAAAATTGTATATATTAAAAATGTCTTTTTGCACTAGTCCCTGTCAAGTTGACAGATGAAATATTATAAAGTTAAATCTGTCTCT
>NZ_JQCL01000074.1:255385-258656 GCF_001438845.1 Lactiplantibacillus xiangfangensis | reverse complement strand
GTAGAGCGCTTGACTGTTAATCAAGATGTCGACGGTTCGAGCCCGCCTGTCGGAGTGACAAGATGTTGGCATTAATGTTGACATCTCTTTTTATATCATGCCGGCTTAGCTCAGTTGGTAGAGCATCGGTATCGTAAACCGAGGGTCATCAGTTCGACTCTGGTAGCCGGCACTATTGAAGACGAGACGTGTTCTCGTCTTTTTAGATAATTAAAGCCTTTTAATGGAACGGAGAATCTTGCACGTGCGAACGTGCAGTTCTCCGTTTTTCGTTTAAACGATGTCATTAGGCCAGTCATTTAAACGAACAAGGACGTTATCAATCGTTTTATTAATTAGATTTCGGCCGGATTTTTCTTTTGGGAAACGTTTACTTAACATTAATTTTTTTATATTAAATTAGAAATTAGTGTCATTGTAAATATAATTAAAAACTCACGAATATCAATGGTACGTAGTTTTGTGCGAGTTGCCGGGCTTTGTTATCGCCTGATAATGCAGGACAAGCACTTTAATTAATGACCGTTAGATTAGAAAACGATTAAGTGTATTGTTGATTAAGATTAAGGCTAGTATAATAGTTATTATGTTTAATTAAGAAACAAATTTTGTTACTTTTAAACGAAAGACAAGCTGTATGATTAAGTTTGGAGGAAATTCAATTGGATAATCAGCAAAAACTGGATCGGTCGTTCTTTGGCCAACCACGTGGATTGCGGACGTTGTTCTTCACTGAAATGTGGGAACGATTCAGTTACTACGGTATGCGCGCCCTACTTATTTACTACATGTACTACAGTGTGGCAAAGGGTGGCCTTGGCTTTGACCAAGTTACGGCGGCATCCATTATGTCAATTTACTCAGCGTTAGTTTACGTCTCTAGTGTGCTTGGTGGCTTCTTAAGTGACCGGGTCTGGGGGAGTCGTAAGACTGTTTTCTACGGTGGGATCTTGATCATGGTCGGGCACATCGTTCTATCAACACCATTTGGTGCGCCCGCTCTGTTTGGCTCAATCGCCTTAATTGTTATTGGGACTGGGTTATTAAAACCTAACGTTTCAGACATGGTTGGGCAGCTCTATGCGCCAGAAGACACTCGGCGTGATGCTGGGTTTAGTGTCTTCGTCTTTGGGATTAACTTAGGCTCTCTGATTTCGCCAATCTTAGTTGGTCGGGTTGGTTTACAGATCAATTTCCACTTAGGCTTCTCATTGGCTGCCATCGGTATGTTCTTCGGATTACTACAATATTACTTTGATGGTAAGAAGAACTTGAGCGCTGCAAGTTTATACCCCACTGATCCGTTGGAACCAAAAGACGTTAAGAAATTAGTTCGTCGAGTTCTGATCGGGGTTATTGGATTAGCTTTAGTACTACTTTTAATGCAATTAATGAATATGTTGACATTGCCACATATTATTAACTTAATTACGATTCTGGTTCTGGTTACACCAGTGGTCTACTTTATCTTGATGCTAACGTCTGAAAAGACTAGCTCAACGGAACGTTCCCGTGTTCGTGCGTATATTCCACTCTTTATCGCCGCAGCGTTGTTCTGGGCGATCGAAGAACAAGGTTCAGCCGTATTAGCCCTATTTGCGGCTAACCGGGTTAACTTGAATATTGGGTTTATGCACTTGCAAGCCTCTGACTTCCAGACGTTGAATCCGTTATTCATCATGTTATACACCACACCATTCGTCTTATTATGGACGAAGTGGGGTAAGAAGCAACCTAGTTCGCCAACGAAGTTCGCCGTTGGGTTGGTCTTCGCCGGGGCATCATACTTACTGATGGCAATGCCTGGTGCGTTATTCGGAACGGGTGGCAAAGTAAGCCCACTCTGGTTAGTTGGTAGCTGGGCCTTGGTAGAAATTGCTGAAATGTTGATTTCACCAATTGGGTTATCAGTTACAACTAAATTAGCGCCAAAGGCCTTCGCTTCACAAATGATGAGTATGTGGTTCCTAACCGATTCTGTCGGGAGTGCCTTGAATGCTCAGATCGTTAAGTTCTACTCAACGCAGACTGAAGTCCCATACTTTGCAATCATTGGGATTTCAAGTGTGATCTTAGGGATTATTCTCTTTGCCATGGTACCGTCGATTAAACGGTCGATGAAGGGGATTCTATAAAACGAATTTTATTGAAAGATATGTTATCTTATTGATAACGTATCTTTTTTTATTAGGGGGGCAATCGTCATCGTTCGTTTAGCATTTAGTAGTGACAATCATTTTGACGTTAACCGCGTCGATTCCAACGCGATGATGCGTGCTCAGGCAGCGTACTTAGAACAAAATGGGGTCCAGTGGTACCTCATTGCGGGGGACCTATTCAACGACTTTCAAAAAAGTCAGCAGTTTGTTGTCGATTTACAGGCTCTGTTAGGCGCTCACACGCAAGTTCGCTGGATTGCGGGAAATCATGACATGGTGCATGGCGTATCGTTTGACGAGCTTGAAAATGGGCGCTTTGCAGGTTATTTGCATAATCGTTACGTTGATATCCCGAATACGAACTGGCGGATCATCGGCAACAATGGCTGGTACGACTATCAATTTGCGGCGAATATCCCTGATACGACCACTGAAGACTTTTTACATTGGAAACGGGCCTTCTGGATTGATCGGGCAATTGAACAACCGATAAGTGATTTGGAACGGACTGATTTAGTCTTAAATCAAGTCAAAGCACAGCTATCTTTAGCTCAGGCGGAACAAAAGCAAGTCGTCTTTATGACCCACTTTGTGCCACGCGTGGATTATTTGCGGTTCTCAGATGACAACCGGTTCTGGAACATGGCCAATGCTCTGATGGGGACGCCGCGGATGGGAGCGTTGTTGGAACAGTTTGACGTGGCCCACGTCCTATTTGGTCACTTGCACATCCACCCGCAGCCACGGACGTTCAATGGTACAACGTATTATGATCAAGCGGTTGGTTACGGTCTGAAACGGATTAATGAATGGCAAACAACTAGTTTCATGGCGGAATGGTATCAGGAGACTCAGATGCTTGATTTAAATTAAAATCAAAAAAAGTTTGAAAAAAGCCTTGATTTTTTATTCAAAATTATGTATTCTAATATAGTTGAATGATTTACGGAGGGGTAGCGAAGTCTGGCTAAACGCGGCGGACTGTAAATCCGCTCCTTCGGGTTCGGTGGTTCGAATCCACTCCCCTCCATTTTTCATAGGGATATAGTTCAATGGTAGAACAATGGTCTCCAAAACCATCGATGTGGGTTCAACTCCTACTATCCCTGCCA
>NZ_JQCL01000074.1:42326-255375 GCF_001438845.1 Lactiplantibacillus xiangfangensis | reverse complement strand
CGGACTGTAAATCCGCTCCTTCGGGTTCGGTGGTTCGAATCCACTCCCCTCCATTTCATTTTTGGGCTATAGCCAAGTGGTAAGGCAACGGGTTTTGATCCCGTGATGCGCTGGTTCGAACCCAGCTAGCCCAATTAATACCAAAGCGGCTAACGACTATCATGATGATAGTCGTTTTTTTGTGTATAAAAATCCATATTTTTTGACGGATGCCGTATGTTCAATCGGTCAAATAAAACCCACGTGCAGCAGTTTGCCACGTGGGTTACTTTTTTAAGGTGAAATAACGGGCCCCGTTCCAGTTGTATTCCTAACTAGTGGTCGTTGTACGCTTTTGCCCGTAGAACCACAGGTAAGCGCCGTAAAGCCCGTTTGCCAGCATGACAAGTTGGAGGGCAAACATTGACGCGGAAGCGGGACTAAAGCCCTTTAGCTGGTTAAACCAAATGATGACGTTGATCACATCAAGGGTGATCCAAGCGTACCATTGCGAACGGTAACCGTAGACCATCAATACCATGCCAACGATGCCTAGTGGAAGTAAGGTGGCGTCTAAGTACACTTGGGTACCGTTCAAACGTTTACTGAAATATAGCACGACCATGTAAATAATAACGGTTGTAACGAGCCAGCAAAAGCCAGCCAGCTTACTAAAGCTACGCGAGGCCAATTCATGGGTATCCGCTTGTTCACTGATTTTGCGGTGCCAGACGGCGATACCTACGAATTGCATGATGAGATAGAAGGATTGCGCAGCGATATCCCCAATTAAGCGGTTATTAATGGCAATAACTAGCCAGACGGCACAACCTAAAATGCCCCAGCTATAATTAGTCAGACGACCCTGATCGACTAAAATGAGATTTAAAACCACGGCTAGGCCAGTAATGAGGCCAATCCAGCCGTTAAAACTATAATCTTTTCCTAAAACGAAACCAATGATGTTTGCCAGTAGCATTAAGCTCATCATGACCTTGGTAGAGGAGCGGAGGGTCCGTAGCTCGGTCACATTGCGTTTTAAGTCAAAAACCGCGCAAATGGCAGCAGGGAGACTAGCTAGATCGCTTTTAAATCGGGAAGCTAGTTGTTGCAAATTCGGACTTGAATCTTGGTTGGCGCTATTATTCATAATAAAAAAACTCCTTTTTTGTTTTTAGACAGCCGTGTTCGGATGCAACGCTGTTGGAACGGGTCGTTATTAGTATGTAGGGTATACGTGCGGGTAGTCATTGTCAACGTTAGCCACAATGCTTACTAAGTGGATATAAATATATTTATTCTACGGGGTTGGTCCTTGAAAGTTACTACAGTTGCTAGTGATTGGACCGATAGCTAAGCTTAAGGCTTATTTTATAGTGAGAAAAATTATTTAATTGTTTTTTAGTCGTGGCGCTAGTTTGATTTTGGTTTGCAAGTCAGATAAATTCACTGAACGTTTGGCGTTGTCACTTAGGATAGTGTAAATTAGAGGTAACAAAACCTATATTCTACTTTAAGGGAGCAATTGCTTATGAAGATTGGATTTATCGGCGCCGGCAACATGGGGCGTGCCATTATTGATGGTTGGTTGAAGATGAAAGCCGTCGCACCAGCAGATATTTACGTGCACAGTGCGCACGCGTCTAGTTATGAACCTTACGCGAAGGTCAACGGGTTAAACGCCATGGAATCGAACTTGGCCGTGGCTAACGCCGCTGACGTGGTTGTCTTGGCAATTAAGCCCAACATTGCCTTGGACACTTTAAAAGCGGTTCAACCAGCCCTGACAGCTGGTAAATGGGTCATCACAATGGTCTCTGGCCTCAGCCTTGCCGACTACGCAACGGTTGCCCCCGATGTTCCCGTGTTACGCATCATGCCCAACGTTAACGTGGCCATCGGTGCTGGGATGACCGCCCTCATTGGCAACGCAGCGTTGTCCGCTGACCAGTACGCCGCCGGGAAAAAATTGTTTGACGCAATTGGGGAGACCAGCGAAGTTGCTGAAAAAGATTTCAGTACCTTCTCTGCCTTGGCTGGAAGCTCGCCCGCTTACGTTTACTTCTTTATTGATGCGATGGCGCGTGCCGGGGTCAAACACGGTCTAAGCAAAGCCGCTGCGACCAAGATTGCGGCTCAAGCGACCTTAGGCAGTGCCGAAATGGTACTCAAATCGGATAAAATTCCGTTTGACCTGATCGATCAAGTTTCTTCTCCAGGTGGAACGACCGTTGCAGGGTTATTAGCCATGGAAGAAGCCGGTTTTATGACGTCTGTCGTCAAAGGAATCGACGCGACGATTGCCAAAGAACTCGGTGAATAAGAAATAACTTGGTGCTAGCAGTTGCATGTTTGGTCTATACCGATTATAATTAAACCAGTAAATCCAAGGAGGAATTGTACATGAGCAAAGTGTTAAAACATGCCATCATCTATACCGGTCTAGAAAAGATCGATGACGGCTACATTCGTTTTGGTAAGGAAATTGAAGCGGTTGGTCCAATGGATGACTACGTTGCCCAACCCGACGACGACATTGAATTTGTCAGTGGCAAGACGATTGTACCGGGCTTTATTGATGTTCATAGCCATGGTGGTTATAGTTTTGATTCAATGGATGGAAATCCAGCTGAAATTAACGAAATGGTCAACGATATGGTGGCCCGTGAAGGGATTACTTCATACTTCTGTACGACAATGACCCAATCCAACGAAAACTTAAATCACTCGATGGAAGGGATCAACAAGGCGGCCCAAGAAAACCCTGTTATTCAAGGGGTTCATTTGGAAGGCCCATTCATTTCAGCAACCTTTAAGGGTGCTCAACCTGAAAAGTACATCAAAAATCCTAACGTGGAATTACTGGACAACTGGAATAAGTTATCTGGTGGTCGCGTTAAGTTAATTACTTACGCACCAGAAGATCCTGGCTCGCGTGATTTTGAAAAGTACTGTCTTGAAAATGGCATCGTACCTTCAGTTGGTCATAGTAATGCGACCCGTGAACAATTATTAGCAAGTAAAGCAACTCACGTCACGCATTTATATAATGCCCAACGTGAATTCAAGCACCGCGAACCCGGTGTCACTGGCCACGCCATGCTTGAAAACAACATGTACTGTGAATTGATCTGTGACGGTTTCCATATCGTTCCTGACATGATCAAATTGGCTTACGAACAAAAAGGTGCCGATCGGATTGAGTTAGTAACAGACTCAATGCGTGCGAAGGGTGAACCAGATGGTGTCAGTGAACTTGGCGGTCAAAAAGTGATCGTTAAGGATGGCCAAGCACGGCTTGAAGCTGGTAACTTAGCGGGTTCTGTGTTAACTTATATTAACGCCTTCAAGAACGTTCAACGATTCACTGGTTGTGGAATTGCAGAAGCCGTTAAGATGTCTTCTGTCAACCAAGCACGTGAATTCGGTTTGACTCAAAAAGGTAGCTTGGAAGCGGGTAAAGACGCTGATATCAACGTCTTAGACGCAAACCAAGACTTAGTCGCAACTTATAGCTACGGCCAAAAAGCAACTAAATAAATTAGAAGTAAGGGATGAGTACCATGAGTTCGCCAATCTATATTCAAATTCACAACCAAATTAAGCAAGCCATCGAAGCCGGAAGGTGGGCCGTTGGTGATCGGATTCCGTCTGAACGGGAGCTGGCGAGTCAATTTGATGTCAGTCGAATGACACTTCGCCAAGCGATTCAGACCTTGGTTGATGAAGGAATCTTAGAACGGCGAGTTGGTGCCGGGACGTTTGTGGCCAATCAAAAGGTCCAAGAAAAGATGTCCGGTGTCACCAGCTTCACTGATCTGATGCTGGCTCAGGGCAAGGTGCCATCTAGTAAAACGATTTCGTACCACGTGACGAGTCCTTCATTATCCGAAAGTGAAAAGCTTGCGTTGAAACCTAACGAACAAGTTTTACGGATGGAACGGATTCGCTACGGTGACGATGTGCCGATTTGTTTTGAAGTGGCAACCGTACCCGAACGGCTCGTTAAACAGTTTACGAAGGATGAAATCACGAGTTCGTTATACCGGACATTGGAAGAAAAAGCTGGGTTTGTTCCCGGTAAAGCCCAACAAACGGTATCCGCCATGTCAGCATCGGAACGGATTGCGGAGTTCTTGTCCGTTCGTCGCGGTGATGCGTTGTTGCGGCTACGACAGATTTCTTATTTGCAGACTGGGGAACCGTTCGAATATGTGCGTACTCAGTACGTGGGGAATCGGTTTGAATTTTACCTCGAAAAATAAACATTTAAATGCTAAAACGACCTTGATTCGTTAAAGAATCAGGGTCGTTTTTTAGTGAATACGGACTAATGTTTTTGTTTGGCGATCTTCTTCACCAGGTGTAAGTAGCGGGGCAAAACTAACATTCGTTTGAAACGGCTCGGTTCTTGAATCAACCGGTAGAGCCACTCAATATGATGCTTTTGCCAAAATTGCGGGGCCCGCTTGACGGCACCGGCGATCACGTCAAAACTGCCGCCGACCCCCATCCAGAGGGCGTCGTAGCGTTGTCGATATTTAGCGATGAAGATTTCCTGCTTAGGAAAACCAGTCGCAACGAACACCATTTCGGGTTTAGCCGCGACGATTTGGGCGGCAACCGCCGCTTCGTCATCAAAGTAGCCGTCACACGCCCCGACAATTTCAATGCCAGGATAGTCGCGTTGGACAGTGGCCGTGACTTGTTTTAGGACGGCTGGTTTAGCGCCTAGCAAAAAGATGCGCCGGTGCGTTTGACCACCCCATTTAAGTAGTTCTAAGAGCGTATCATAACCAGTGATACGCTCGGGGAGCGGGGTGCCCAGAATTTGGGCGCCCTGAATGACGCCAATCCCATCTGGAGCAATGTAATCAGCCTGGCGCAAGACCTGCTGATAATCTGGGTGTTCGCGCGCGTACATCAAAATCTCAGGGTTGGCCGTCACAACGAAGCGGTTCGCGTGGTGGTTAATGTCTTGTTGAAGCTGATGAACAAAGGCGGTGTTAGTCGTATTAATAAACGGAACGTTCAAAATTGAAACCGTGTCAAAAGGGGCTGACATAAGCGACCTCACTTTCTAATCATAATTAAAGTATAGGTAAATCATAGATTTCTGCAACTTTTTCTGGTGCTTACATTCATTACTATTATAAAAAATGCTAAAATAGGCTTATCTTACTGTAAACATCTTTACAATGACGAAATGGAGAAAAAACTCATGACGCAAATCTATCCGGATGATAGTTTAACCTTGCATACGGATGCTTATCAGATCAACATGATCCAGACCTATTGGGAAGAGGGAATTCACAACAAGCACGCGGTGTTTGAAGTCTTCTTTCGCAAGATGCCCTTCCAAAATGGGTATGCGATTTTTGCTGGCCTGGAACGGGTAGTTAATTATATCAATAATTTACATTTTACGGATACGGATATTGCCTACCTTCGCGATACCGGTAACTATTCTGACGGTTTTTTGGATTACTTAAAGAACTTTGAGTTTGATGCGACGATTCGTTCAGCCCGTGAAGGGGACTTAGTCTTTAACAATGAGCCCTTACTACAAGTTGAAGGGCCACTGGCAACCTGTCAGCTAATCGAAACGGCGTTACTAAATATTATTAATTACCAAACCTTGATTGCCACTAAGGCGGCTCGCATCAAGTCGGTCGTTGGTGAAGACGGCTTACTGGAATTCGGGACCCGGCGTGCGCAAGAATTTGACGCCGCAATTTGGGGGACCCGAGCAGCGTATATCGGCGGCTTTGATGCGACGAGTAACGTCCGCGCTGGTAAGATTTTCGGTATTCCGATTAGTGGGACCCACGCCCACGCGTTAGTTCAGACTTATCGGGATGATTATTTGGCATTTAAGGCTTACGCGGAAACCCACCACGACTGCGTTTTCTTAGTGGATACTTACGATACGTTGCGCAGTGGGGTACCAAGTGCGATTAAAGTTGCTAAGGAAATGGGCGACAAGATCAACTTCCAAGGGGTGCGGATCGACAGTGGTGACATGGCTTACTTGTCCAAACGGGTTCGTGAACAATTGGATGAAGCGGGTTTCCCCGATGCGAAGATTTACGCTTCCAACGACTTAGATGAAAAGACGATTCAAAACTTGAAAATGCAAGGCGCCAAGATTAGTGTTTGGGGTATTGGGACCAAGCTGATTACGGCGTTTGATCAACCCGCATTAGGCGCCGTTTATAAAATGGTATCGATTGAAGATGATCATCATAAGATGGTCGACACAATCAAACTATCGAACAACGCCGAAAAGGTTTCAACACCTGGGCAAAAACAAATTTGGCGGATTACGAAGCGGGCCGACGGTAAATCAGAAGGGGATTACATTACCCTGTATGACGAGGACCCCCGGAACGAAGATGCCATCTACATGTTCCACCCAAGTTACACTTATATTAATAAAACGGTCAGCGATTTTGACGCGCGGCCGGTACTAATTCCAATCTATGATCATGGTAAACAGGTCTACGATTTACCGAGCCTCGACGCGATTAAGCAGTACGCTTATGAGAGTCTCGACTCGCTGTGGGATGAGTACAAACGGGACTTGAATCCACAGGATTATCCCGTCGACCTATCACAAAAATTATATGATCATAAAATGAACATTATCAATTCTGTTCGCGGTTGGGTGAACAAAATCGATTATTAGGAGGAACTGGCCGATGCGACCATTACAAACAGAAATTATTGAAGCTTTACACGTTGCGCCAAGCATTGATCCCGAAACAGAAATTCGGCGCAGTGTTGATTTTTTGAAAGCGTATTTGAAGAAGAATACCTTTTTAAAGACGTACGTATTGGGCATTTCGGGCGGGCAAGATTCCACCTTAGCTGGTAAGTTAACACAAATGGCGATTGATGAAATGCGGACCGAAACTGGGGATGCACAGTATCAGTTCATCGCGGTTCGTTTACCATACGGCAACCAGGCCGATGAGTCGGATGCAATGGAAGCCATTAAATTTATGAACGCCGATGTGACTGACCGGGTTGATATCAAAGCGCCAACTGATGCCATGGTACAGGCACTCGAAGCCAACGACTTAACGATTCATGATTTTAACAAGGGCAATATCAAAGCCCGGCAACGGATGATCGTTCAGTACGGAATCGCGGGTGAGATGCACGGCGCCGTTGTGGGGACCGATCATGCGGCGGAAGCTGTGACCGGTTTTTACACGAAATATGGTGACGGTGGGGCCGATATTGTGCCACTATGGCGGCTTAACAAGCGCCAGGGCAAGCAAATGTTAGCCTTCCTAAATGCACCTAAGCACCTTTACGAAAAAGTGCCAACGGCGGACCTAGAAGAAGATCGTCCCGCTTTGCCGGATGAAGTCGCACTTGGTGTGCACTACGACGACATCGATGACTACTTGGAAGGCAAAACGATCGCTGATGACGCTGCTGAAAAGATCGAAGCGTGGTACCTTAAAACGGCACATAAGCGGCATGCCGCCATCAACATTTACGATAACTTTTGGAAATAGACCCAAAGGATTATTAGTAGACAGTTCAATATGAATCCGTTATACTAACGTTACAATCATAAGGGAGTAACTAGCGGAGTTAAATTCGCGGCAATATCGTCAGCAAGAAGCCAATCCGGTATTGTCTTAAATAGTGAGACTTATGTATGTTCACACATTTTGCGTGCATACATGGGTCTCATTTTCTATATCCAGACCATTTAGAAAATGAGATTCAGATGCCAGGAGGGATTTATTATGAGTAAACAACCTAAGTACCAACAGCCGTTATCGGCCATTTACGCCGAACTTAAAACGGATGAGCAAGGTTTACAACAGGCCGACGCCAAGCAGCGGTTGGAGCAGTACGGAAAAAACGCACTGAACCAGCAGAAAACGACTTCGATGCTACAAAAATTCTTGGCGCAGTTCAAGGATTTCATGATCATCGTGTTGCTAGTCGCCGCCTTAGTCGCTGCCTTTAGTGGTGAAGTCGTCGACGCTGTCATTATTTTACTAGTGGTTGTCTTAAACGCCGTGTTTGGTGTCTTTCAAGAATCTAAAGCTGAAGAAGCCATCAACGCCCTTAAGGAGATGGCCGCTCCGGATGCGACCGTTTTACGGGATGGTCAGTTACAAACCGTCAAGAGTGATGAACTCGTCCCTGGTGACGTGGTTACGCTTGAAGCCGGTGACATTGTGCCCGCAGACCTACGTTTGATTGAAAGTGCGTCACTTAAGGTTGAGGAATCCGCCTTGACCGGTGAATCCGTGCCGGTTGAAAAGAACGCCGCTACGCTTGAAGCCGGCGACCTTCCCATCGGTGACCGCCTAAACATGGCCTACATGAATAGCAACGTGACCTATGGCCGGGCGACCGGGATCGTGGTTGCGACCGGGATGCAGACCGAAGTTGGTCGGATTGCCGGGATGATCGAAGCTGCTGATGAAACGACGACGCCATTACAAGCGAACTTGACCCAATTAGGAAAGTCATTGACCATTTTGATTTTGGTCATCGCAGCCATCGTCTTTGGTATCGGAATGTTGCGTGGCACTGAGAACTTGATCGATATGTTACTAACGGCAATTTCATTAGCCGTTGCTGCTATTCCAGAAGGGTTGCCAGCTATCGTGACGATCACGTTAGCGCTAGGAACACAACGAATGGCCAAGCGCCACGCGTTAGTCCGAAAGTTGCCCGCCGTTGAAACGTTGGGGAGTACTGACATTATCGCGTCGGATAAGACTGGGACCTTAACGCAAAATAAAATGACCGTTGAAAAACTCGTCTTAAACCAAAAGTTAGTGGACGCGCGGACAACGGAATTACCAGTTGATAGTCACTTAGCCCAAGTTATGATTTTAAGTAACGATACGAAAATTATGGCGGACGGTTTAGCCGGTGATCCTACCGAAACGGCGCTGATTCAATATAATTTAGATCAGGGCTACCCGGTTGACCAACTATTGACCGATAAACCCCGGGTCAATGAAGTGCCATTTGACTCCGAACGAAAACTAATGTCGACGGTTCACCCGTTAACGGACGGCCAGTTCTTAGTTGCCGTTAAGGGTGCGCCCGACGAGTTACTGAAACGAGTCACCCAGGTCGAAACTGATGGCGACGTTAGCCTATTAACGCAGCCAATTCGGGACCAAATTTTAGCGACGAACCATGAATTAGCGACCCAGGCGTTACGGGTCTTAGCGTTTGCATACAAGGTTATCGATGAGGTTCCCGCCACGGTTGATTCTGAAACCATGGAAAATGATTTAGTCTTTGCCGGGATGGTCGGAATGATTGATCCGGAACGTCCGGAAGTTGAACAAGCCGTAACGGATGCGAAGTCAGCGGGAATTCGTCCGTTGATGATTACCGGTGACCACCGTGATACGGCCGAAGCCATTGCGGCCCGGTTAGGGATCATCGAACCTGGTGATGACGCCGCCGTGATTACCGGTGCCGAATTAGACGCTTTAACCGACGCCCAGTTTGATAAGCAAGTTAGCCAATATTCCGTTTACGCTCGGGTTGCGCCTGAACATAAGGTTCGAATCGTGAACGCATGGCAAAAACGTGGGAAAGTCGTTGCTATGACCGGTGATGGTGTGAACGACGCGCCAGCACTGAAAGCTGCCGATATTGGTATCGGGATGGGCATTACCGGGACCGAAGTTTCTAAAGGGGCCAGTGACATGGTCTTAGCTGACGATAACTTTGCGACCATCGTGGTGGCCGTTGAAGAAGGTCGGAAGGTCTTTGCTAACATTCAAAAAGCAATTCAATACTTGCTGTCTGCTAACTTAGGGGAAGTTTTGACCCTGTTCATGATGACGATGCTTGGTTGGCAAATTTTAGCACCAGTGCATATCTTGTGGATCAACTTAGTTACCGACACCTTGCCAGCCATCGCGCTGGGGGTTGAACCGACCGAAAAGAACATTATGAAACACCAGCCACGGGGCCGGAATTCAAACTTCTTCTCGGGTGGCGTCTTCAGCAGTATTATTTACCAAGGCCTACTTGAAGGTGGGATCACGTTACTTGTTTACTGGTTAGCCTTAACTTACCCAGTGCATGCCAGTGCTTCAATGGCGCACGCCGACGCGTTAACGATGGCCTTTGCAACCTTAGGCTTGATTCAGTTATTCCACGCGTTTAACTCGAAGTCGATTCACGAATCCTTGTTTACGGTTGGGCTCTTTAGAAACAAGTTCTTCAACTGGGCAATTTTAATTGCGTTTGCCATGTTAGCAATGACGATCATGGTGCCAGGCTTGAACGGCTTGTTCCACGTCACTAACCTGGATGCTTACCAATGGGGAATTGTGGCAGTGGCTTCCTTATCCATGGTTGTTATCGTGGAAATTGTTAAATTCTTCCAACGTCGTCACATGCGTCGCGCATAAGTGGCCGGTTACTGGTAGAATAAGGATAACTAAAAACAAAGAAAAGAGCTGTGAATATGCGTAAAGCAACGGTTCAGACTTACATGCCAGTATTATCTAAGGTGATTGAAAGTACGGAAAAGATGGGGGACCAATTAAACCCATTATTTGAAAAATTGCGTCAAGCTGTCGATGATAACGCAGTCGCACAAATGGTACCCGCTGAATTCAATGATATCCAGATGGAATTTAGCGACGGCACCGAACAGTACCAAAAGAATTTAGCACAATTGAAGAAAGCACAAGTGCCCGTTCGTTTGATTGGGCGTCACCGCAACTTATTAGCGGCCTATGAAACGTATACCAACGCTTGTGCCGCTATGACGGCTAGTTTAAACGTCGATGATCAAACCATTGACGTTGACACTTTCAACCAGGCGGAAAAGGATCAAGAAGCTGCCATGGAACGGGTCTCAGGTGATGTTCAACGAATCATGAACGTGGTGATGTAGCGTTCTTCATAAAGCTAACGACAAAAAAGGATCTGGTTTTTCCAGGTCCTTTTTGTCATCTTTACCGGGTATAATAGAAGGTATGAGTCTTAAAGAGATTGGGTGAAAAAATGGATAATCAAATTTTAACGTTAGTCAATCAGACACTGACCAAGTTTAAACCGCAACAGATCAAGGCCGTGTTAGGTTTGATGGACGAAGGCAATACCGTTCCCTTCATTGCACGTTACCGGAAAGAACGGACCGGCGAACTCGATGAAGTGGAAATTCGAGAAATTAAAGAAAACTACGATCGGTTGGCCAATTTACAAAGTCGCAAGGCGGACGTACTGAAACTGATCGATGAACAGGGGCAGTTAACGCCAGCGTTGACCGCAGCGATTAAAAAAGCAGCTAAACTGCAAGACGTGGAAGACCTATACTTACCGTACAAGCAAAAGCGGCGGACGAAGGCGACAATCGCCAAGGATGCCGGCTTAGAACCATTGGCCGCATGGTTACTGAAGTTCCCTAAGGATGGAATTCAAGAAAAGGCCCGTCAATTTGTGAATGCTGAAAAGGACGTGAATGACGCTACGGCTGCACTGGCTGGTGCACACGAGATTTTAGCGGAAGCGTTTAGTGACAACGCACAGTTACGTAACTGGATTCGTAACGATACACGGGATCACGGGATGTTGGTTGCAAAGGTAAAGCCTAAAGGGAAGGCGCTCGATGAACAGGGCGTCTACCAGCAGTATTACGACTTCACTAGCCCCATTAAGCAGCTAGTCTCGTACCGGGTACTAGCCCTCAACCGTGGGGAAAAGGAAAAGGTTTTGCGGGTTGGCATTCAAGTGGACCAAGCGGGCATTGACCGGTACTGTCATTTTCGCTTTGTTGGCCAGCACCAAGGACCAGCCGTGGCGTTGGTTGAAGCGGCCTATCAAGACGCTTATAAACGTTTTATTGGTCCGGCCATTGAGCGGGAACTGCGGAATGAATTAAGTGACGCGGCCGATGAACAGGCCATTAAAGTGTTTGGCGATAATTTATATCACTTATTGATGCAAGCACCGTTGAAGGGGCGGGTCGTATTAGGCTTCGATCCCGCTTACCGGACGGGGTGTAAATTAGCGGTCATGGATGCTAGCGGTAAGTTCTTAGATAAGTTAGTCATTTATCCGCATAAGCCAGCATCTCAGGCCAAGCGGGAAGCGGCAGCTGGTGAGTTTAAGGCGTTTATTGAAAAGTACCAAGTTGAAATGATTGCGATTGGTAACGGGACGGCTTCCCGTGAATCCGAAGAGTTCGTGGCTGAAGTCTTGAAAACGTTGAAACGGCCCGTTTACTACGTCATTGTAAATGAAGCCGGTGCGTCCGTTTATTCAGCGAGTGATAAGGCGCGACAGGAATTTCCAGAGCTCCACGTTGAACAGCGTAGTGCAATTAGTATTGGTCGCCGGTTGCAAGATCCGTTGGCTGAACTTATCAAGATCGATCCTAAGTCGGTTGGTGTGGGGCAGTACCAACACGATGTGCCCCAAAAGGAACTCAGTACCCAGTTGGATACGGTCATTGAAACGGCCGTGAACCAAGTCGGCGTTAATTTAAATACGGCGAGTTCTGAACTCTTAACTCACATCTCGGGGTTATCCAAAACGATTGCCACGAACGTTGTGGCGTTCCGGGATGAAAACGGCGAATTTGCCAGCCGGCCACAATTGAAGAAGGTTCCCCGATTAGGACCTAAGGCTTACGAGCAAGCGGTCGGGTTCCTCCGCATCATTGACGGGAAGAACGTATTTGATAACACGGATATTCATCCAGAAAGCTATCCAGCCGCCAAAGCGTTGTTAGCGGCGGCGGGACTAAAACCCGCTGATGTTGGGACGGATAAGGCACAACAGCTTAGCCAGTTAGATTTAGCCCGGTTAGCTGAAACGACCGGGGTGGGTCAATTAACGCTAAAAGACATCGTCAATAGTTTACAAAAACCTGGTCGGGATGTCCGGGACACGATGCCCGCACCGTTATTGCGGCAAGATGTTTTAAAGATGAGCGATTTAAAGCCGGGTATGCAGCTTCAAGGAACGGTCCGCAACGTCGTCGATTTCGGGGCCTTTGTGGATATAGGTGTTAAACAGGACGGCTTAGTGCACGTTTCTAAGTTGAGCCATAAGTTCTTAAAGGACCCACGCCGAGTCGTTGCGGTTGGTGATATCGTGACGGTCTGGGTCGAAAGTATCGATGAGCAGCGCCAGCGGATTGCCCTGACCATGGTGGCCCCAAGCGATGACTGATTTAGAACTTCAGCGTCTGGTGATGGCCATATCCGAGCAAGCATTTCGACAGCCGTTTCGTCACCGAGCTTACTTTAACGCGCGGTTACGTTCGACGGGTGGGCGTTATCAGTTAGAAAGTCATAGTATTGATATCAATCCTAAGATGCTGACGGATTTTGGAAAGGCAACGTTGATCGGTGTAATCAAGCACGAACTGTGTCACTATCACTTGCACTTAGCTCACCGGGGCTATCGTCACCGAGACGCCGACTTTAAGCAATTACTGGCTCAGGTCGGCGGATCACGCTATGCGCCAGCGCCTAAGCATCCAGCGAAACAAGCGTACCGGTACACGTATGTCTGCCAAAATTGCGGACAAGTGTATCGGCGCAAACGGCGAATGGATTTGACGCGCTATACGTGTGGACGGTGTCGGGGGCCAATCAAATTAGTCTGAAAAGGATTGCTTAACGACTGGGCTTTCGATAGAATGAGCTTAACTATTAAAAATAATGGAGGGTTTAGCATGGAAACGATTAAAATTGGGATTGTCGGACTGGGCACAGTTGGTACCGGCGTTGTAAAAATGTTACAAGCGCACCAAGAAAAGATCTCAGAAATCACCGGCCGCAAGCTGGAACTTGCTTGTGTGGTTGTCCACAACTTGAAAAAGCACGAACAAGTCGATTTAGGGGATGTCCAGTTGACCGACCAAATTGATACGTTGATATCTGACCCGTCCATTCAGATCATGGTCGAAGTGATGGGCTCGATTCACCCGGCGAAGGAATACATTACCCGAGCACTTCAAGCAGGTAAACACGTGGTCACGGCTAACAAGGATTTAATTGCGCAATATGGACGTGAACTCGTTCAGATTGCCCGTGAAAATCACCGCGACCTCTTTTACGAAGCTAGCGTTGCTGGTGGGATTCCTATTTTACGGACCATCGACAACAGTTTTGCAGCTGATAAGATCCAACGGGTGATGGGAATCGTCAACGGGACGACCAACTACATCATGACGCAAATGCTGACCAAAAATTGGTCCTATGAACAGGCATTGAGCTCGGCACAGGACTTGGGGTTTGCTGAAACGGATCCGACAAACGACGTTGAAGGGCTGGATGCGGCCTATAAGATGATTATTTTGACGCAATTTGCTTTTGGGATGAGTTTGTCCATGGATCACGTCCACGTTCAAGGGATTACCAACATTAGTCCTGAAGACATTCGGGAAGCAAACCAATTAGGATACACCATTAAATTATTAGGCATCGCGGAAGAAATCGATGACCGGATTGCCGTCTCGGTCGGTCCCGTCCTCGTTTCTGACCACCATCCTTTAGCAACGGTGCAAAATGAAAATAATGCCGTCATGGTTACGGGGACGGCCGTTGGGGATACGATGTTCTACGGCCCAGGCGCCGGTGAACTACCAACGGCGAACAGTGTCTTAAGTGACATCACCACCGTTGCCAAGAATATTGCGTTGAACACGACTGGGAATACGTTTAATTCGTACCGACAAGAAACCGTGTTAGCCGCACCGGAAGACGTTGTGTACCCACACTTTATCGCGTTAAAGATGCGTGACGTTCCCGGGATGATGATGAAGTTGACTGCAATTATGACTAAGGCGGAAGTTTCATTTAGCCGGATCATTCAAAACCAGTTAAGCGATGGTAACGCGCGGGTCGTCATCATTACCCATGCCATGAACGATCAACAGTTGGCCGAGATTACGGCGGCAATTGGTGAGCAGGACAATATGCGTTTGTTGGCCAGTTATAAAGTTTTGAAGAATGCGTAGGTGAGCACATGTTAACAATTTCAGTCCCTGCAACTTCAGCTAACTTAGGCCCAGGTTTTGATTCGATTGGGCTTGCGTTAGACATGCAATTAACGTTGCAAGTCTTGCAACCCAGCGATCATTGGCAGATTGATCATCCGTTTGGTGATGAAGTACCAACGGACGAACGAAATTTAATTATTAAAACGGCGCTGACTTTGGCGCCCGATTTAAAGCCCCAACATTTACAAGTGGATTCAAAGATCCCACTGGCACGGGGATTGGGAAGCAGTTCGACGGCCATCGTCGCGGGCTTAGCTTTAGCTAACGAATTGAGTGGTCAGCAGCGGTCGTTAGATGAACTGTTGGTCGTAGCAACCCAGCTAGAAGGGCATCCGGATAACGTGGCGCCCGCAATCTTTGGTGGGTTGGTCGTTTCAACGGCGGTCGAACAACAGGTGCACGCGGTCAAATTACCGTTACCAAGTCTTTTTGCTAGTGTCTACGTGCCTAACGAAGAGTTGTTGACGTCAGTAAGTCGTGAGGCTTTGCCAGCAAACTTACCGTTTAAACAGGCGATTGCGGGCAGTAGTGTGGCCAACACCTTAGTCGCGGCCTTAGCGACCCAGAACTGGGAAGTGGCGTTACCGTTACTAGAAGCGGATCAATTCCACGAGCAGTACCGAGCTAAATTGGTGCCAGCGTTAGCAACGATTCGGAAGACGGCCCACCAGCTGGGAATCGTGGGCACGTATTTGAGTGGCGCTGGCCCAACGATTGTCACGCTGGGTGATTACGGGCAGTTAAACGAGCTACAACAGAAATTACAAACGAATTCGACGTTAACGGGGCAATATCACTTGCTACCGGTGGATGCGGCTGGTTTAAAAGTTCAAAAATCTTGAATTAGACTTGTCAGACTCACAAAATTTTGGTATGATGTTTTTTGTGAGTTATGATGCGGCCATGGCGGAATTGGCAGACGCGCAAGATTAAGGATCTTGTCGGGGCAACTCGGTGGAAGTTCGAATCTTCTTGGCCGCACTAGCGAATAACAAAAGTAGTCGGTATTGAGACGTGCAAGCGTTGATGTATCGGCTATTTTTTTGCGCTTAGCATTTATGGCGCCAGGTATGGCCCTGATCCGTTGATTAAAATCAGCGTTTTTTTTACTTTTATCCCACCGTTTCCAGCATTATAATGAAACTGCTTAAATATTCTGAAAAGAAAGTGGGTTGAAACATTGAACAGATGCGGCGGAATCTTGGCCGGACTCATTGGGTTAGGTCTTGGTTGGCAAGCCAGTCAACCAGTTCAGGCGGCGACGACTTATCCAATCACGGGGATTCAGGTCGTTTCAAAGCAAACGTACCGCGCTAATAATCTGAACGGTCTAGCCTATCATTTAACGGTGCAACGGGGACACCGGGCCAAATTACGAGTAAACCTTCACTTAAAACGGCACCCTCAAACCGTTTGGACGCGTTCAGAGCAGGCTGACATTGTCCGCAACGGTAAGAAGCAACGTTACTACTATATTAGTAATGGAACTAAGCAAAGTGGTTGGGTTTTGGCGAGTGATTTAAAACCCGTGACCCCGGCAGCGGTCCGGTTAGCAGTGCCCCTAATTAGTCAATTACCGGAGTTACCGACGGGGTGTGAAATGACGGCGACGACCATGATGCTACAATATACGGGTGTTAAAATCGATAAAATGAAATTTGCGACCGTGGTTCCACGCAGTTCGGACCCAAACAGTGGGTTTGTCGGTGATCCAACTAGCAGCATGGGGGTGGGACTTTACATCTATCCTCAAGGGCTGTTAGCAACCGTCCGGCAATATCTTCCCACGGCAGTCAACCTAAGTGGGATGAGCTTATCCCAACTAAAAGCCCAACTGGCTAAGCGTCATCCGGTGGTCGTGTGGGTGACCGGATTAGATGGTTTTGCGAGTCATACGGTAACCATGACTGGCTATCAAGCAAACCAATTATTTTATAATGATCCGTGGACTGGAAGGCGAGAAACAATCAGTAATCAGGATTTTGACGCTATTTGGCAACAAAATGGCCGCCGAGCGCTCAGTTATTAAGTGCATCAGTCAAAAAGGTTAAGAAAGTGCAGTGTTTCGTAAGTTAGTATTAAAAACACGCTATTTGATACACAAATTGAACAAACTAATACTGTATCATAATTGTGTATCGGTCTAAAAGGCCGAAATAACGGTAATTTGTTTTTAGTGTATTTTGGCACGGAAGTTGCATATATATTAGTGAGGGCAAAAAAGATTGCGCTTTCAGTATCAAACAAAACCGTTACGGGCTATTTAGATATTATTTATTCGTTTTATTATGACTGTAACGAAAAATAGGAGGTACAAGGATGGTAAGCATTATCATTGCTAGTCACGGCGAATTCGCTAAAGGCATTTTTCAATCTGGTTCAATGATTTTCGGCGAACAAGAAAACGTTCAACCGGTTACGTTGATGCCTAGCGAAGGTCCTGATGACATCAAGGCTAAGTTGGAAAAAGCCATTGCTTCTTTCGACGATCAAGACCAAGTCTTATTCTTAGTTGACCTTTGGGGCGGAACTCCGTTTAACCAAGTCAACGGACTGTTCGAAGCACATAAGGACACATGGGCGATTGTTGCTGGTTTGAACTTGCCAATGTTGATTGAAGCCTACGCTTCACGGCTTTCGATGAACTCGGCTCACGAAATTGCAACCCACATCATTGAAACGGCTAAGGACGGGGTTAAAGTTCGTCCAGAAGCCTTAGCGCCTAAGGAAGAAAAGGCAGCCGCTGCAGCTCCTAGCGCAAACAATGCGGGTCGTCCTGGGTCACTCGAATACGGGTTGGCACGGATCGACTCACGGTTATTGCATGGGCAAGTTGCCACTGCCTGGAGCAAGACTGTCAATCCAACGCGGATTATCGTTGTTTCAGATAACGTTGCTAAGGACGAATTACGTTCTAGCATGATCAAGCAGGCTGCACCTGCCGGAATCAAAGCGCACGTTATCCCAATCAAACAAATGATTAAGATTGCTAAGGATGACAAGCATTTCGGTGGTCAGAAAGCCTTACTATTATTTGAAACACCAGAAGATGCTTTGACTGCTATCGAGGGTGGGGTTCCAATTAAGACCTTGAACATCGGGTCAATGGCTCACTCAGTTGGTAAAGTTCAACCAAACAAGGTTTTGGCTTTCAGCCAAGAAGATATCGATACTTACAAGAAGTTGGAAGCTGACGGCATTGAATTTGACGTTCGTAAAGTCCCAACTGATGGTAAGGACAACATGGATAACATCTTGAAAAAAGCACAAAACATGTTGAACGAACAAAAATAGATTATCAGAAGAAAAATGGAGGATTAAATCATGACTTTGAATTTTATTCAAGTGATTCTAGTCGTACTGGTCTCATTTTTAGCTGGTATGGAAGGTATTTTGGATGAATTCCATTTCCATCAACCAGTTATTGCATGTACGTTAATCGGTTTAGTAACCGGCCAATTAGTACCATGCATGATTTTAGGTGGTTCACTACAAATGATCGCCTTAGGTTGGGCTAACATCGGTGCCGCTGTTGCACCCGATGCTGCTTTAGCCGCAATTGCATCTGCAATTATTTTAGTTTTAGGTGGCCAAGGCCGTGCCGGAGTTTCTTCCGCCATTGCGATCGCCGTTCCTTTAGCTGTTGCCGGTTTATTATTAACCATTCTTGCTCGTACTTTAGCAACTATCATCGTCCATGTTATGGACCGTGCTGCTGAAGAAGGTAGCTTTACTAAGATTGATATTTGGCAATGGATCGCTATCTGCATGCAAGGTTTACGGATTGCCATTCCAGCCGCTGCTATCTTAGCCGTTGGTGCTGGCCCCGTTAAAGCAATGTTAAACTCAATGCCTTCATGGTTGACTGATGGTTTGTCAATCGGTGGTGGTATGGTTGTTGCCGTTGGGTATGCGATGGTTATCAACATGATGGCTTCTCGTGAAATGTGGCCATTCTTTGCATTAGGTTTCGTCTTAGCCGCTGTTAGTGAAATCACTTTGATTGGTTTAGGTGCTATCGGTGTATCATTAGCCTTAGTTTACTTACACCTTGAAAAGAGTGGTAATTCTGGCAATGGTGGTGGTGGTGCCAATACTGGTGATCCAGTTGGCGACATCATCGACAAGTATTAATGAAGGAGGAAACTAATAATGGCTGATCAAGTTAAATTAACAAAAACCGATCGTCGGCGCGTTTGGTGGCGTTCAACGTTCCTCCAAGGTTCATGGAACTACGAACGTATGCAAAACGGTGGCTGGGCTTATTCCTTAATTCCAGCATTAAAGAAATTATATACAACTAAAGAAGACCGTGCCGCTGCTTTGAAGCGTCACTTGGAATTCTTCAACACTCATCCATACGTGGCTTCACCAGTTATTGGTGTTACCTTAGCGCTTGAAGAAGAACGTGCCAATGGGGCTCCCATTGATGACGTTACGATTCAAGGGGTTAAAGTTGGGATGATGGGTCCACTGGCTGGTGTTGGTGACCCTGTGTTCTGGTACACGGTTAAGCCAATTGTTGGGGCCTTAGCGGCTTCACTTGCTATGGCTGGTAATATCATGGGACCAATCCTGTATTTCGTTGTTTGGAACGCTATCCGGATGGGCTTCATGTGGTACACTCAGGAATTCGGTTATAAAGCCGGTTCTAAGATTACCGAAGACTTATCTGGTGGTATTTTACAAGACATTACTAAGGGTGCTTCGATCTTAGGGATGTTCATCTTAGCTGCCTTAATTGAACGGTGGGTTAACGTGGACTTCAGTCCGGTCAAGGTTTCGACCATCAAGCAATCTAAGGGTGCGTTCATCGACTGGGCTAACTTGCCTTCAGGTGGTGAAGGAATCAAGAAGGCTTTAGTTGAACAAAAAGCTGGTCTTTCACTCGACAAGTACAAGGTAACGACCTTACAAGATAACTTAAACACTTTGATTCCTGGGTTAGCTGCCTTACTCTTGACCTTCTTATGCATGTGGTTACTCAAGAAGAAAGTTTCACCAATCATCATCATTCTTGGCCTCTTCGTATTTGGGGTTGTAATGCACGTTATTGGTGTGATGTAATCAATGGTTTTTAAATCTGAGTCGTAGGCTTAGGTGAAAAAGGATGGACTCATGGAGTTCATCCTTTTTCGTAATAGTGGTTTTGCATCGGCGGCGCTTGCGCCGTATAATCGGTGTAATCAATAAAAGAAATGGAGTTTTAAATAAATGGTTCAATCACTCAATCACAAAGTTGATTTGGTCATGGATGCAAACTCCCACATGGGATTAACCGATTATGGCAAAATTATGGTCGGCGACAAGGGGTTTGAGTTCTATGATGATCGTAACGTTAAAAACTATATCCAGATTCCTTGGGATGAAGTTGATCGGGTTGTTGTTTCGGTAATGTTTGGCGGGAAGTGGATTCCACGTTTTGCCTTTAAGACAAAGAAAAACGGGCTGTTTACTTTCTCATCTAAGGATCCTAAGCGGGTATTACGGGCTGTCCGTAAGTACATTAAACCAGATCGAATCGTCAAATCGCTAACGTTTTTCCAAGTTTTACGTCGTTCGTTTAAACGTAAAGATAAAGACGACTATTTAAAGTGAATCAATCGGATGAATAAACTATTAGATCTTGGTCTAATAGTTTATTTTTTTGTGATACTGAAACCGTTGTCAATTAGAGCTGATTCTCAAGAATATTGATAGTGTGTCAATACACTCTGTGGTAAGATTAAACACAACTGAAGTTATAGATTTAAACTGATACGCTGTGAAGTAAAGGAGTGGCGAAGTTGACCAGAAAAGCACGGATATTTGACTATCTCTGTCAGCATAGTGATGCGAAGGGATTAACCACCGAAGCGGTGGCCAACGCTTTGATGTTAGCTCGATCCAATGTCAGTAAAGAATTAAATGCACTGGTGCGAGAGGGCCAGCTGGATAAGTTAAGTGGCCGGCCAGTGCACTACGTACAGGCGTCTGCCGCGGTATCAAACGTGGTTGAACCGGTGACTGCCGCTGTAGCGAATGCTGGAAAGAATAGCGCTTCTCAGAAGAGGCAAGGTGTCGTTCAATCGCCGAAGCCGGACATCTTCAATAGTATGATTGGGTCCCATGAAAGCCTGTCAAATCAAGTCGAACAGGCCAAGGCCGCAATTTTATATCCACCGCGGGGATTGAACACGTTGATCATTGGGCCGACGGGTTCCGGGAAGACGTACTTTGCAAACGCCATGTATCGTTTTGCGGAGGGCAACGATGTTCTGACGAATGCTCAGGGATTAATCACGTTTAATTGCGCGGACTACGCCCATAACCCAGAATTATTGATGTCACACCTGTTTGGCTATGTTAAAGGGTCCTTTACGGGGGCTAATGAAGATAAGGATGGGCTGATTCAGGAAGCGGATGGCGGCATGCTCTTCCTCGATGAAGTTCACCGGCTACCACCGGAAGGTCAAGAGATGATCTTTTACTTTATGGATCACGGGACCTATTCGCGCTTAGGGGAAACGTCAAAGAATCACCACGCCAACGTTCGGTTAGTCTGTGCCACGACCGAAGATCCGGAGAGTACGTTGCTACAGACCTTCGTTCGGCGGATTCCGATTACAATCCAATTACCGGCGTTTAACAATCGCTCGGCGCAGGAACGGTTAGAATTACTTAAGGCTTTATTATCACTGGAAGCCAACCGGATTAATAAACAAATTAAACTGACTGAAGACGTCGTTCAGGCGTTACTCGGTTCCGTAACGTTTGGGAACGTCGGTCAGTTAAAGTCAAACATCCAGTTAGTCTGTGCCCAAGGTTTTGTGAATAGCCTTGAAAACGATAGTGAAATCAACATCACCATGGATGATCTCCCACAAAACATTCGTAGCGGACTCATGACGGTGGCGTCCAATCGCCATGAGCTAGGGGCCATTTCAGAACTATTGGATCCAATCTTAACCGTCAAGCCTAACGATGGGCCGACACCCATGCGTAATAAGAACGATAACTATGAGTTACCGTATAATTTATATGAAATTATTGGGGATAAAGCGTCCCTATTGCGGCGTGAGGGACTCGATAAGGAACACATTAATCGGTTTATCACGACGGATATCAATTTACACCTGAAGTCGTTTTATAAGCAGACCCAGATGGAAGTTTCACCCGAAAACAAGTTAGCGGAAATTGTTGACCAAGACGTTATTGACTTTACGAAGACGGCCCAAGCAACGATTCAAGAAATGCTCGGTTACAACTTTAAGGACAACTTCATTTATGCGGTTAGTTTGCACGTCAGTTCGTTCATCAAGCGTATTCAGGCGGGCAAACCGATGCGGCAGATGAGTTCTGATATGCTGGCCATGGTCAAAGAATATCCGGCTGAAATCAAGGCGGCCGAAGTCTTGAAGCAGGGACTAGAAGAACGCTACCACCTGCCAATTCCACAATCAGAAGTTTATTATTTAGCCATTTTGTTGATTTCTTTAAAATCCATGCAACTCAATGGCAAAGTCGGCGTGTTAGTCGCAGCGCACGGAATGAGTACGGCGTCATCGATGGCCCAAGTGGTGGGGCAATTACTGGATGACTACGATGTACGCGCCTTTGACATGCCGCTGGATATGGACCCAACCGTTGCTTACACGCACATAAAGAAACAAGTTCAGACGCTGGATGCTGGTAACGGCGTCCTGCTGTTAGTGGACATGGGGTCGTTGACAACGTTTGGTGAACGGATTCAATCCGAAACGGGGATTGCCATTCGAACGATTGATATGGTTACCACCCCGGTCGTTTTGGAAGCTGTTCGGAAAGCTAGCTTAATTGATAGTGATTTAGATTCGATTTATCAGGAGTTGGTCGGTTTTAAGGGGTACTCACGGATTTCACGGAACCTGCCAACCGAAGATCAGAAAAAGTCGGTTAAACCAGCGGCTGCCACGGATAATACGGCGCAACGTGCAATTGTGGCGATTTGTGCAACGGGCGTTGGGACCGCTGAACGAATCAAGTCGATCTTAGATAGTTTGCTTGCGCAGAACTTCATTGAAGGCATCACGGTCTTTCCGATTTCCGTCGTTAACATGACGACTCGAATCAAGCAGATCGGACAAAACTATCAGATCATTGCGGCGACTGGCATTACGCAGCCGGCCTTGGACGTTCCGTTTATTTCGCTTGAAGAACTGCTACAGGGTGGTGGCGAGAAGTTTATTGACCAATTGGCAATGGGCATTGATTCGCCTCAGAGTAACGTGGTCGAAAGCCAAGCGTTAACGCCTGAATTATGTGAACGTTACTTGGGCGACTACTTTACGTTTTTGAATCCCCATAAACTAATTAGCTTGCTGTGGCAGTATAGCGAAACGATTGAAGCGAGTCTTGCAAACGATATGAGCAATGCTTTTCGGATTGATCTCATCATGCACCTCGCTGGGGCACTTGAACGAACGGCAATTAAGGACGAGATTACGGCACCGACTGAGGAGCTACCCAGTGTGATGGCTTCCAAGTGGTACCCAGTGGTCCAAAAAGCCAATCAGCAAATCAGTGATCAGCTCCAGCTCACGTTTTCGGATGCTGAAAATTACTACATTGTGCAATTATTAGAAACGCATCAGGCGCAGGTGGTAGCTAGTTGATACACTAATTGGCACGTTTCTTGCATGTTATTCCTATGAATGGGTTAAATCAAAAGGAGGAGATTTTCGTGTTAGCATTTGTCGTAGTCAGTCATGGTAAATTTGCTCAAGGGGTAGTGGACTCTTCCTACATGATTTTTGGACCACAGGAGAAAGTTCAAGTTGTGACCTTCCAGTTGGATGAAGAACCTGAAGATTTAAGTAAAAGTCTAGCAGCGGCGGTTGCTCGTTTTGATGCCGATGATCAAGTCTTGTTTTTAGTCGATTTATGGGGAGGCTCACCGTTCAACGCGGCGAGTCGAATCGTTGCCGAACACGTTGATCGGATGGGGTTAATTACTGGTTTGAACCTGCCGATGCTGATTGAAGCCTATACGGTGCGGGACAAACCATTGAACGAAGTGATTGCGCACTTGGAAGAAACCGGTAAGATTGGGATTAAACACCTCGATTTACTTCAAGATAGCGAGAAAGATGAGATACTATGACGATGGAAATCCGCTTAGCCCGGATTGACAGTCGCCTACTACACGGTCAGGTTGCGACCGTTTGGACTAGAAGTGTGAACCCGAACCGCATTTTAGTGGTGTCGGATACGGTTGCGCAGGATACGTTACGCAAGATGTTGATTGTCCAGGCCACGCCGCCGGGGGTCAAGGCGAATGTCATCACGGTTGATAAAATGATTGAAATATATCGAAATCCGTTATTTGACGGGGTCAAACCATTAGTGTTAACGGACACGCCACAAAATATGGCCCGGCTAGTTGCGGGTGGAATTGATTTTAGCGCGACCGGGGTAGACATTGGGAGTTTAGCTTATACGGCTGGGATGGTCATGGTGACCAACGCGATTGCGGTCGGTCCAGCTGAAGCCGATGCGCTGTATAAGATTCATGCCGCGGGCCTACCAATTTTTGCCCAGAAAGTGCCGACGGATAAGAAAGTCGACGTCATGCCATTGCTAACTAAGAATGGCTTTGAAGCCCCCGTTAATTAGTTAAGTGAGCAGTGATTGCTGACCGTTATACCGGTTGGTGTCACTGTTTTATTTATTACGGGGATCGAATATAAGGATTTGCCTAAAAAAGCGGTCGCTGGCTTTGACCAATGGGGTTTTATTGATAAAATTAATATAATTGATTTGATAACGAGATAGAAAGTAACGGGGAATAAATAAAATGTCAACTTATACAAAAATCACGGCGATGGGACAGTACGTTCCCGAACGGGTCGTTGATAACGATGAATTAGCGACAATCATGGATACTAGTGATGAGTGGATTCAGGCGCATACGGGAATTAAGACCCGGCACTTTGCCATGGATCAAGAAAATACGTCGGATTTAGCCACTCAAGTTGCGCACCAATTGTTGACCAAAAGTGGCGTGGTCGCAACCGATATTGACCTCATTATCGTGACGACGATCACGCCAGACGCGTTAACACCGGCTACCGCTTGTATCGTTCAGGCCAACATTGGTGCCGATAACGCCTTTGCGTTTGATATGAGTGCCGCTTGCGCGGGCTTTACGTTTGGTTTGGCAACGGCTGATAAATTCATCCGGAGCGGTCAGTATCAGAATGTGATGGTGATTAGTGCCGAAGTGAATTCCAAGATGATGGACTTTCAAGACCGGACCGCCGCGGTGTTCTTTGGCGATGGTGCTGGTGGCGCGTTGCTGCAAGCGACGGAAAACGCTAACGAAAATAGTCTATTAGCGGAAAAATTGCAGACCCAGGGGAATGCGGAAGTCATTCACTCTGGCCGTGTGCGCCCGCTGACTAAGGTTGCCGCTAGCAACTATCCACAAACCGATGCCTTTTATCAAAATGGTCGCGAAGTCTTTCAGTTTGCAACTAACGTGGTTCCCGAACAGATGAAGACGTTGTTGCGGACGGCGAACGTTCAACCAAGTGAGTTACAATACGTTATTTGTCACCAAGCGAACTTGCGGATCATTGAAAAGATTGCGGCTAACTTAGCGTTACCAATGACCAAGTTTCCACATAACGTTGAACGGCTGGGCAACACGTCTTCAGCGGGTGTAGCGATGGCCTTGGCGGAAGCCTTTGATCACATGACCGGGCCGACGCTGTTGACCGCTTTTGGTGGTGGCTTGGCCTATGGTTCTGTTTTGATCAAAAAGTAGGGGTGCAACTATGGAATTAAAAGATTTAGACCGACTAGTCGAAAAGTATGCGCGTGAAGGGTACCAACAGATCCGGGTCAAAGCTGGCGAACTCGAAATTGAAGTCACGAAGTCGCTTGGGACGCCTAACGGTACGGGACAGTCGCCGGCACCAGCAACTAGTGCGGACAATCTTGAGGTTAGTGTTAAAAGCCCGATGGTGGGTGTTGTTCACTTAGCCAGTGATTTGAAAGTCGGCCAGACCGTTACAGCGGGTCAGGAGCTTGGTCAGATTGAGAGTATGAAGTTATTTAATCCGTTAACGAGTCCCGTTGCGGGCCAATTAACGGCCGTTTTAGTGGCGGATGATACGGCGGTCGAATTTGAACAACCGCTATTTACAGTGCGAAAGGACCGGTAAGTATGTTTCGCAAGCTTTTAATTGCCAACCGCGGGGAGATTGCCGTTCGAATCATTAAGGCCTGCCGGGAACTAAATATTCAAACGGTCGCGGTCTGCTCTACGGCTGATCGGGGCGCTTGGTATACGCAGCTTGCCGACGAGGTGGTCTGCATCGGCCCGGCCGCGGCGAGTGCGTCGTACCTAAACGCCGAAGCAATTTTAATGGCGGCCCTGAACACTCATGCAGATGCGATTCATCCTGGTTACGGTTTTTTGTCGGAAAATGCCGAGTTTGCTGAGATGTGTGCCGAGTGCGGTATTACGTGGATTGGACCACAGACGGTTCAGATCAAGCTCATGGGTGATAAATCGCGTGCTAAGGATTTTGCGCGCAAGCAGGGGGTGCCCGTTCTATCTGGGCATTCACTCCAAGGACTTGGATGGACCAGCATTAAGCCCCTGGCGCAACGACTGGGCTTTCCATTAGTCTTAAAAGCGAGTCATGGTGGCGGCGGTAAGGGCATCCGCGTGATTGCGGACGTCAAAAAACTCCATCAGCAGTTACGAACGGCGCGTCAAGAAGCCGTTGCGTCTTTTTTAGATGATTCAATGTACTTAGAACACTACCTTAACCGCGCCCGACACATTGAAGTGCAAGTGCTCGGAACGGCGACGGGGTTGCTGATTTTAGGCGATCGGGACTGCAGTTTGCAGTTACACAAACAAAAAGTGATCGAAGAGAGTCCGGCTAGCATTTTATCGACTGAGCAGCGCCAGAAGTTGTATCAGTTAACGCGCCAATTACTCGCTGGGACGCACTACCAAAGCTTAGGGACGGTTGAATTCTTATTCTCAAATGGCCGTTTTTACTTTATGGAAATGAATACCCGGTTGCAAGTTGAACACGGTGTGACCGAGTTAACAACGGGCATCGACATCGTGCAGGCGCAAATCAAGCAAGCTGCGGGACTGCCCATTGAAGTTGACGCAAATGTCGGCTTACATCCCCAGTGTACGGCGATTGAAGCACGGATTACGGCGACACTACCGATTCGACAAACTAAGATTGAACGGTTGGACTGGTCACCCGATGTCCGTGTTGACACCGGTTATCGGGTGGGGGACCACCTGGTAACGATGTATGACGGGCTGATTGCTAAGTTAATGGTCACGGGACCGACGCGTCAGGTTGCGGTTCAAAATTTGCAACGGGCGTTAGACGCGGTTCAGTTAGTTGGTCCAGAAACCGACCTAGCTTTTTTGCGGGCAACGGTTGCCCGTCCTGAATATGAACGTGACCAGTATTCGATTCACAGCTTAGGTCGTTGGGAGGCTGAAAAATGACGCATTATCCAAAGACGGGAACGTGGACGACGTGCGTCGCTTGCGGTCGCCACGTTCACCACAGCCAGTGGGGGCCGTTTCGGCAATGTCCGTACTGCAAACATTGGCAACGACTAACCGCACAACAACGCATTGATCTGTTAGTTGATGCGGCTAGTTTTCAACCGTTACCGATGCCCGAACGACCTGTGAATGCGCTGCATTTTCCCGCGTATGACCAAAAATTGGCACGAGCACAGGAACGTACGATGTCGACTGAAGCGGTTGTGACCGGTGTTGCGACGATTGATCAGCACCCGGCCGTCATAGCCGTCATGGATAGTTATTTCATGATGGGAACGTTGAACACGGTCGTGACGCGGCGCATCGTGGCCGCAAGCCAAGTTGCCCGGAAACGGCGATTGCCATTGATCCTCGTCACAACTTCGGGCGGTGCCCGCATGCAAGAGGGGGACTACGCGTTAGTCGGGATGAATTTAGTTTTGGCAGAGCTCGCTCGCTTAGCCGCAGTACCATTACCGTTGATTACAGTATTGACCGATCCGACCATGGGTGGCGTGTCGGCAAGCTTCGCCTTCAAGGGTGACGTCGTTGTGGCAGAGGCCGGTGCTAAGATTGGCTTTGCCGGCGCCCGGGTAATCCAGCAGACGATGCCGGTCGACTTACCCGCAGATTTTCAAACGGCGGAAAGTTTATTTGAACACGGGATGTTAGATGCGGTCGTTGCCCGACCACAACTCTCCCAATACTTAGCGACCGTTTTGGCGAGCTATGATCTGAAGGGGGACCATTAGCATGGATGAACGATTGAAGCGACTCCGGGCTGCGGACCGAATTAGTGCGCCGACGATTATCAGGGCGTTACTCCCGACCATGGTGCGCCAACGTGGGGACCGGCTACTAGGCCAAGACGCCGCGTTGACGGCCGGATTTGGACAAACGGCGACTGGTCAGCGGTTAGCCGTTTTGGGCGTTGACCGGGGGAACGATCTCGCCAGTCGGCGCAGTAAAAATGGTGGGGCGTTGACGGTTCCTGGTTACCGAACGGCGTTACGGGTGGTTCAGCACGCACAAAAGTTTGGGATGCCAGTTGTTAGTCTGATCAACATGCCGGGTGCGGATGCCAGTCCAGTGTCGGAACGGTTTGGTCAGAGCCAAGCGATTGCCGATTTGATTGCGGCAACGGGACAGTTACCGGTTCCTAATTTAGTGATCTTTCTCGGCGAAGGGCATAGTGGCGGTGCGTTAGGTTTTGCCAACGCTAACCGGATTATGATGCTAGACGACGCGTTATTTAACGTGGCGTCACCCGAAGCCGTGGCCGCCATTTTGCACGGGCAACAGACCGTTAGCGATGCGATTGACCTGTTACCCATGACGGCGACGGACTTGGCTGAACGCGGGTTAGTCGACCAAGTGGTGTCGCACGAAACACCGAAGTTGGTGGATACGCTGATCAGCTTGATTGAAACGCAATTGCAGGATTTGAGTCAGTGGGACGGGCTTGCACTGATTGCCCAGCGAGAAGCCAAATTTCAACATTTTTTGGATACTTGGCCGATCAATTAAAGTGAATAAAACTGATAAAACCACGCACAAAAGCTGAGCTGTTTTTGTGCGTGGTTTTGAGTAGCTAGTTGCGGTTTGATTGCTAAGTGCCCAAACAAAATTATCGGCACGGAGGTTGCATCAAAGCGTCGTATACTGAGATTAAACGGTGGAACTTAGTCAGTCGGGTGGGCAAATGGTCGTCAACGCAGTCCTGCTATGGTATCTTTAGCTTGGGTAAGGCTAAAAATTTAGGGGGACAAAGCAATGCGAAAAATTGGTGCGGTTTTGCCGACGTGGGTATTTTTAGGAACGTTAATTATGGGATTTTGTATCAGTACAACCCAGCCAATAGTTGGTCATAATTGGGTGGCGGCTAGCACGGTTGGCTTAGGGATTTATCCAATCATCGTTATCTTTATTGCGTGTATGGCAAAAACGGTTAGCGGGGTCAAGACGTATTCCCGCAGTGAGAAGTGGTTTTACGGTTACTTGCTAGGTGTAGCTATCCTGACTGTTTTAGGTGCAATATACTTCATGGCGCATAACTGAAAAGTGGTGGTCTCATGTCAAGCATTGAAAAATGGCGCTGGCGTGCGCTAGTTTTATCCGGTTTAAATAGTTTGATGCTAGTCTGGTTGTGGCTCCCGAAACCTGTGGGATGGCGACAACTTCATTTGACGCTTGAAGTCTTGGCTGTAGTGACAATCGCGTATATCCTTTCCTTGGTAACACCATTTATCGCAGCCGCGACTTATCATTGGACGGCCTGGCAAGTCGCGGAGCACTGGGCGCTGGCGTGGTTTATTTATAGTGGTCTGGCAATTTTGGGACCCATTGGATTAAAAATGTCATCCCAAGGTGCGTTGGGTGGCTTAGTAATCAGTTTTGTAGGGATCCTATGCGTGGATGCACCGCAAAACGGCGTACTTGGATTTCGGGTTCCTTGGACGTATCGCTCGCCAATCATTTGGCGTAAAACCAACGTGTTAGGTGGGTGGTTATTTTTTGCCAGCGGTGTATTCTGTCTGATTATGAGTAGTTGGTGGCCAACGGCGGCGTTACCGGTAGTTCTGATCAGTATCATATTGCCAGGGGCTTCAGCCGTGGTCTGGTATTCGTATTGGCTGGAGCATCACCCTAATCATTTAACTAAAGGGTGAAAAGTCTAAACTTACGGTCAACACCGTAATAGTAATGATAATAATTCCGTCCGACTGCACTCAAATTAGTTTTACAGTTGTTATTATTGTCGAATGTTCGGAGACTGCCACTGATGGCATCAATCGAGAAAGTGGCCTTGCCTGCTCTTCAGGCTAGGTCCAGTCCCACGAACATGTGTCATCAGTGGTAACCGAAATAGCTTACAAGTTGTTAATTTTTATTGATTAGATACTGATACAATAATTAATACTTAAATTGGGTCTTCAACTGTTAGTATAGACAAAAAATACCCGTTCAGAAATATTTTGCTATTTCTGAACGGGTATTTGAGTTTTAGACGTCTAATTGTGGTCTAGTTCGTTTAGTCAGTTTAATACCGTGTGTCCTTTGTCGTTGTCGCATCCTGCGTTGTGGTACTGTCAGTAGTAGTTTGTTGCGTGCTACTCTGCGTGGCATCCGTGGTCGTGCTAGCCGAATCGGAACTGTCGGAGCTACTGCCACTACCAGTAGTGACTGAAGCGGTATCCGTAAAGTCAGCTTCAGAGATACTGCTGGTTGAAAGTTGCAACTGGGTCCGTAATTCCTTAGAAATCTTGTAGCGTTGGGAAGCCGAAGCAACTTGGTAAGAAAGACCGTTGATCGTGGCATCCGTTCCTTGTAACGTATAAGTCTTTGCATGGTGAGACGCGTTCTTATACTTCGTATCTAAAGTGACCATGTCGTTCCAAGTCAAATCAGTCCGCATGTTGTTAGAGAGTTGCTTCGTAATTTTTTCAATGTTAGCGATTGAGCCTAGTGAGTTAGATTGACTAACCATCGCCATGATAATCTGGCGTTGGCGTTTCTGTCGACCGTAGTCACCGAGTGGATCACTGTAACGCATCCGGGAGTAATCAAGGGCCGCCGCACCGCTTAACTTTGTTTTCACACCTTTTTTAACGTTAACGTGACCGTATTTAAAGGTCATCTTTGGCGTAATGGTCACACCACCCATCGCGTTGATGATCTGTTTTAAACCACCCATGTTGATTAGGGCGTAGAAATCAATCGGAACGTTAACCAGTTTTTCAACGGATTTAACGGCACCGCTCGCGCCGCCAATCGTATAGGCCGCGTTGATCTTCTGTGACTGACCATCGATCATCACTTGCGTATCACGAGGGATACTAGTCAGTGACATGCTTTCTTTTTTAGGATTGATGGTTGCAATGATCATCGTATCCGTTCTGGCTGAGAAATCTTTGCCTCGTCCCAAGGCCCCCGTATCAGTCCCTAACAGAAGGATTGAAAACGGCTTGCCCTGTTTAATGACGGCGTCGACGTTCCGGGATTTAGAAGCCCCAGTTGCTTGAAACGTGGTATTCATTGTATCTTTAGCGGCGTTCCAAGTCTTTGTTCCCCAGTAAGCACCGGCGACTAAGAGTACGCCTAAGGCAATTAGCAAGCCGACTAACCAAGTCCGTTGCTTGTGTGGTTTTAAATGTGGATTGCGTTGTTGTTGCTGCCGATAGCGCCGCTCGCGGGGCCCCATCCCATTATCGTTATTATTTTCTGACATAATCGTTCCTCATCATTTCGTATTTTCACCAATTCTATTCTAGGACGGATAGCAGACTTTTGGTCTGAAAAACGGCTGACTTAATAAGATTTTAACAATCAACTGGTCAATAAATGAACCATATCAGTCTGCACACAATTATAGAACACTATAAATAAAATTATCCAGAACGTCAAACGTTTTCATACGGAAATTGCGATTAGCTTCCTAAAAAACAGTGGTATACTGGTATGGTTCTCATCGAATTATTATTTTTCAGTGAAAGGAGTGTGAAAAATGCAAGTTTTACAGACATTTTTACATAGCATTCAAGGCGTCATGACGATTATCATTATGATTGCCGTCGGTTATTTATTAGCGCGCTGGGGCTGGTTTAGCGAGGATTCAACTAAATTGGTCGCGCGACTCGTCACACAGATTGCGTTACCCGCTTACATGATTGCAACGATTACGAAGCAGTTCACCGCGCAAAAGTTATTAGATACGTTGCCTGGACTGCGTTTTCCCGTCCTTAACATGGCAATCTTATTTGGGATCTCATTTGGAGTGATGCGGGCTTTAAACATCAAGAAGAGCCATCGGGGGCTTTTCTCGTCGATGTTTTTTAACTCCAATACCGTTTTTATCGGGTTACCCGTTAACGAGGCGTTGTTTGGGAGTAGTGCCTTACCGTACGTTCTGGTGTACTATATGGCCAACACGACCATCTTTTGGACGATTGGGGTTTACCTGATTCAGCGCGACGGGGTGGGGGCTGCTAAGTTTGATTTGAAGCAGACCCTCAAAAAGATTTTCTCACCGCCATTGTTAGGCTTTATGATCGGGGTCCTGATTGTTTTATGGCAGATCAAATTGCCAAGTTTCTTAATGGATGACTTCTCTTACATTGGGGGATTGACGGTCCCACTCTCGATGCTCTTTATTGGGATTTCCATGGCTAACGCTGGCTTGAGCAGTATGCGTTTTGACCGTGATAGTATTGGGATCTTACTCGGACGCTTCATCTTTGCACCCGTTTTGATGACGCTAATGCTCATCCCAATGTCCATTCCGGTTGAAATGAAACAAGTCTTTATTTTACAATCCGCCATGCCAGTTATGACCAACGCGCCGGTCGTGTCAAAACTCTACGGCGCCGATGCTGATTACGCGGCCGTAATGGTGACGGAAACCACGCTTTTGAGTTTAATCGTGATTCCAATCTTGATGGTGGTTGTTCAGTCGAATCTCATTAGCTAGTTTGAAAAGGGTTTGAAAATGGTGCTATACTGAAACGCGTGACTATTAAATTTTTGTTAAGAAGGAAGCGAACGTTTCGTGAAGAAAGCATATCTTTACATTGCAATTTCAACGTTGATGTTCAGTTCAATGGAGATTGCACTAAAGATGGCCGGTAGCGCCTTTAATCCGATTCAATTGAACTTAATTCGGTTTTTCATTGGGGCAGTCGTTCTATTGCCATTTGCGCTGAGTGCGCTCAAAAAGTCAGGTCGGCGCTTAGTCGGGGCTGACTGGCGCCTCTTTGCTTTGACTGGATTGATTTGTGTGATCATCAGCATGTCGCTATACCAATTAGCCATTACGGTGGACAAAGCGTCGACGGTGGCCGTGCTATTTAGCTGTAATCCGGTCTTTGCGCTGCTCTTCTCCTACCTGATTCTGCACGAACGGTTAGGTCGAGCCAATTTAATTTCTGTGATTATTTCTGTCATTGGGTTATTAATTATTGTGAACCCGGCTCATTTGACGAATGGCTTAGGGTTGATCCTCGCCATCAGTTCAGCCATCACGTTTGGCCTATACAGTATCGTTTCGCGGTACGGTTCCGTTAAACGGGGCCTGAATGGATTGACGATGACGTGTTTCACATTTTTTGCGGGCGCGTTTGAATTATTTGTTCTAGCGTTGATTACAAAAATTCCAGCGGTAGCTTCGGGGTTAACAGCCATTGGGTTGCGCCAGTTCGCCGCTATTCCGGTACTTGTAAATGTTAATATGCAATATTTCTGGTTATTATTCTTTATTGGGGTCTGTGTCACGGGTGGTGGCTTTGCCTTTTATTTCTTGGCAATGGAACAAACCGACGTGTCGACGGCTTCACTAGTTTTCTTTATCAAACCGGGGTTAGCGCCGATTTTAGCTGCGCTGATCTTGCGGGAACAAATTGTACTCACGACGGTGATTGGAATCGTTGTGATCCTGATTGGGTCGGTCGTGACCTTTGTTGGCAATCGGTTCAGAGAACGTGCCAGCGCCATGGGCAAAGTTACGCAGTCTGAAACGGATGGGGATGCTGAAGCACTTAGATTGGCTCAGCATTCTAACGCCATTTCGAATCAAGAAGACTGATAATTAAAAAGAACGGTTAAACTTAGTGGTGACGCTAGTTTGGCCGTTCTTTTTAATTGATAGTAAGACAGTTCCGACTTTGAAAAACAGCTTAAATCGATTATGATTAGAAGTAATTAATATGGCAGGTGTAGAGAATGACAGAACTGGTATTGGTACGACACGGTGAGAGTACGGCGAACCGCGATAATACGTATACGGGCTGGAGTGACGTACCACTGACGGACGTTGGTGTGATGCAGGCCCACCATGCGGGTAAGCGACTACGAGAAACTGGCATTCAGTTTGGCGCGGTCCACACGTCGGTTTTAAAACGCGCAATCGTCACGGCCAACATTATGTTGGATGAGATCGATCAGGCGTGGTTGCCGGAGTATAAAACGTGGCGCTTGAATGAGCGGCACTACGGCGCGTTACGCGGACAGAATAAGGACGCTACCCGCCAAGAATACGGTAAGGCGCAAGTTCAAAAATGGCGGCGAAGTTTCTATACGGTACCCCCATTATTGACGGCGGCCGAACTGGATCACGATCGGCGTTACATGAAGTACGGGCCAAACATTGAGCCCCGCGGCGAAAGTCTGAAGATGGCGTACGACCGCATCATGCCGTACTGGATCGATATGATTGCACCGCGGTTGTTAGACGGACAAAATCAGTTGGTCGTGGCACACGGTAGTACGTTACGTGCGATGATCAAGTACCTCGAACAGATTAGTGATACCGGGATTGATGGGGTCGAAGTGGCCAACGGGGTCCCAATCTGTTACCACCTGGATGACCATTTGAACATTACGGGTAAAGAAGAATTTTAAGGCTTAAAAATAAAAAACACACGGAACGCTCATGGCAATGATTTGCCGGTGTGCGTTTCGTGTGTTTTTTATCATGCTTCAAATATGATTAAGCTAAAGCGCCCATTGGATCCCAAGGTGCTAAGATCGTTGGTTCTTCTGCTTGGGCCTTTTTCAGTTCATCAGGCAAGAATTGCTTGTTAACAACGACTTGGTAGCAGTATTCGTCCATCCAAGCGTCACTCATCACGAAGAAGCCCTTCGTTCCGACTTTGTCACCCCAGCTGTTTTCGACCTTCCATTTAGTTGGTTGGCCGTTGACTAGGTCGACACCGGTGATAACCATCGCGTGGGTCATCAAGCTTTGACCGTAGTCCAAACGTTCTGCTTTAGACATGGACAAATCAACGTCGAATAATTCATCTTGGTTGTAGACGTCCATGGCCATCACACCCTTTTGACGGTCAGAAGACTTACCAACGTCACAACCGAACCAAACACTTTGGCCCGCTTTGAGTTGGTTGATGGCGAGTTGCTTGAAGTCTGCCATTGAGACGTTCAAATGCTTAACTTCACGACCGCCTAAAACGTTACCTAACATTTCAATCGTGTAGGTGTGGTTGTATGGCTTGTCATCGGTTGGGGCGTTGATGATTGAAACGTAGTCGTCCAAGTTCCAGCCAATGTACTTCTTGAAGAAGCTTTGTGGTGTCAAGCCTTGGTCAATGTGATATTGTTTGTTGTCATCGCGGTATTCCCAGTCGAATTCAGTAACGGGTTCGCCAAATGCGTAAGATAACATCCGGTAAACTTCATTCAACATCTTTTCCTTACGGTCTTGAATGGCGTCAGCGCTAGTGCCAGCTGCGACTAATTCCCGGAGTTCAACGGCGTCTTTCCGTAATTTTAAATTCAACGTTGCGTTGATTTCAGCGGACTTAGAACTATTGTAGGTTTCAGGCATCACGCTCTTAGGAACAATCCCGTATTTCTGGATGATCGCAACGAGCATGTCCCATTGGCCACCGTCTTGTTGTGGGGTGGTCATTAACCAAGCGACTTTACGGCTGCTAGTTGGTTGGTCAGCAGTTGCTAAGACGTTTTCGTAGAAGTAGTTGGCCTTTTCAAACTTGTCCCAGAAGAAAGTGTAGTTCTGAGATAATTCAAAATGCTTTAAGTTGAACTTTTCAGCTAAGTCGTGACGCATCGTGTTCAATGCGGCAAACATCCAGCAACGGCCACTTTGTTTTTGGTTAGCCACGTCACCGGTGTCCAAATCAATTGAAAATACTGGGGTGGTTTGGCTCATTGCTTGAATATCTTGACTGCTTGCTAAAATACCGTTCTTGGTCACGCTACGTTCGATGACTTTTGCATCGGCGTGTTGATCTAAATCGGCTTGAAAATTGGCAATCTGGTTCATACTAATTTCTTTACTCAAAAAATCACGCTCCTTTAATCTTATTCTCATTGTATCGGTTTCTGAAGGCGTCGACAAGCAATCCGGGAAAGGAAAGTTTATGGACGAGCTTCAAGTACTTCGGGACCATCGGCATGGCCGACGATCACTGTGTTGACCATATCAAGGAATAACCCGTGTTCGACGACGCCGACCATGTGAATCAGGTCTTCGGCTAGTGCCTGTGGATCAGTGATGGGATCGATATGCAAATCAATGATGATATTGTTGGAGTCGGTCCGGACAAATTCACCGTCAACTTTACGGAAAACCGGGTTATAGCCGCGGGCAGCCATTTTTTCAAAGACGTGTTGGCTACCATAAGGAATAACTTCTACTGGTAAACCAAACGCACCAAGTTGTTTAACCATTTTACTTTCGTCCACGATCCACATAACTTTATCGGAATTAATGGCAACGATCTTTTCAAAGAGGAGGGCGGCCCCGCCACCCTTGACCCCTTGATAGTCAGCGGAGATTTCGTCAGCGCCATCAATGGTTAAATCGAGGTGGTCGACTTCATCGACGGACTTCATGGGAATGCCCAAACTTTTTGCTTGTGCTTCGGTCCGTTCGGAAGTTGAGACGCCGACAATATTGAGGTGTTCGTTTTTAACACGTTCACCGAGGGCGTCGACCATAAATTTAACGGTGGACCCGGTACCGAGTCCAACTTGCATGCCATCTTTGATATATTCAACAGCTTTTTGGCCAACGAGCTGTTTTAATTGATCCTGCTGATTCATTAGTAGACGTGCTCCTTTATTTAAGACTTAGTGACTAAGATATCCTGTGCTTCGGGGTGACGATCAAAGTAAGCCTTGGCATAGGTACAGAGGGGTTGAATTTGTTTGTGTTCAGCCCGCGCAGCGTCAATGACGGCTTCGGTCAGTTGAGCGGCGAGGCCTTGATGGCCAAAGTCGTCGCGCACAAAGGTGTGTTCAATGACCCAAGTCTGATCATTATTGATGGCTGGAAAAGTAATTTCACCAGCTAATTTTCCCTGATCGTCGTTGAAGAAAAATCGGTGCGGTTCACGCGTGAATTCCATTGCTGTCACCACCTTGTAAAGGGTTTTATAACTAAAGCTAATTAAACCGGTAAATGCCCATTTTGTCAACGAATCCACTGGTAGAAGTGTGGTAAAATGTGGTCACATATTAAACTTGAAAGTAGGAATAAACATGGCCCGAGGATTTGAGATTGTGAGCGCATACACTGACCAAGGATTACACGTCCCTTATCGGACAACTAAGCAAGCGGCTGGATACGACTTTGAAGCGGCGGAAGATTTTACGTTACCATCAATTTGGAAACTGAACTTCATTAAGATCTTGTGGCAGTTACACCACGGCGAAAAAAGTTCCGAAGCGGACTTAGACGCCGCTGCCAAAACGTTAAAACCATTTTTAGTTCCCACGGGGATTAAGGCTTATATGAACGATGGCGAGTATTTGTTGATTGCTAACCGCTCCAGTAACCCGTTGAAGCGCAACCTGATTTTACCGAACGGGATTGGCGTCATCGATGCGGACTACTACAACAATGCTAAAAATGAAGGGGCCATCTACGTCCAGTTGATCAACATGGGCATTCGCGACGTTCACATCAAAAAGGGTGAACGCATTGCGCAAGGCATCTTTACCCACTATCTGACAGCCGATAACGAAGCCGACGTCACAACCACCCGTTCCGGTGGCTTTGGCTCAACGAATCGATAGCGGACCTAATCCGGCTGTCACTGATGTTTTACTAAGTTAAACCATCGCATAAGGGACTCGTCAAATAATAGGAAAACTGTATTTAGTGAAGTCAGACAGAATTGGTGTGCTGTGGCGACAATATTGGCGGGGGTCTTGGCCAATATTGTGGGGCGCTTCAAAGACGTGGGCTATCGGCTTTGAAGCGAGGTTCCAGACCGGACTTTGGCTGGGACCGTCCCTCATAAGCACACCAATTCTGTCTGGCGAAGCGGCGGTAATCGATAAAAATCCATTAAACTGATGCGATTTACCGGCTTTAATGGTTAATAATGGTAAAATAAAGTGATGTATATTGAATGTCGATTAAGCGCCGAAACGGTGCACGGATGGGAGGCCAATTTTAGTGGCAAAAGTGAAGACCCAGTTTGTTTGTTCTAATTGTGGGTATTCGACCCCACGTTATCTTGGGCGTTGTCCCAACTGTGGCGAGTGGAACACGTTGGTTGAAGAACACTTTGATAAAAAGCCGGACCGTAAGTCGCGGGTCAGTTTTGCCGGTAAGTCGGCGAAGCCCCAACGGTTAAAGGAAGTTTCTTTAACGAAAACGCCACGCGTCAAGACGAAGCTTCAAGAGTTTAACCGGGTCTTAGGTGGCGGTGTCGTGCCAGGCTCCCTAGTTTTAATTGGTGGGGATCCCGGTATCGGGAAGTCAACCTTACTGTTACAAGTTTCAGGGCAACTCGCCGAAACGGGTGGCTCAGTGCTGTACGTGACCGGTGAAGAAAGTGCGTCCCAAGTTAAAATGCGGGCCGACCGGTTAGCGGTCGATAGTGAAGACTTCTACCTCTACCCGGAAACGGATATGTCAAATATCCGGGCGACGATTGAGTCAATGAAGCCAGAGTTTGTGGTTATTGATTCGGTTCAAACCATGCAGGAACCGGATGTGGATTCCGCAATTGGCTCGGTGTCACAAATTCGTGAAATTACGGCGGAACTTTTACAAATTGCAAAAACGAATGGCATTACGATTTTTATTGTTGGACACGTGACTAAGGGCGGCGCTATTGCTGGACCAAAGATTTTGGAACACATGGTGGATACCGTGCTCTACTTTGAAGGTGACTTGCACCATACTTACCGGATCTTGCGGGCCGTTAAAAACCGGTTTGGGTCTACTAATGAACTTGGTATCTTTGAAATGCGGACGGGGGGCCTATACGAAGTCGCTAACCCGTCAGAAATTTTCTTGGAAGAACGGTTGAAAGATGCGACCGGGTCAGCCATCGTCGTTTCGATGGAAGGAACGCGACCGATTTTAGTCGAAGTTCAGGCATTAGTGACGCCGACGGTCTTTGGTAATGCCAAGCGAACCGCCAGTGGTTTGGACCATAACCGGGTGTCGTTACTCATGGCCGTGCTTGAAAAACGGGCTAGCTTGATGTTACAAAATCAGGATGCCTATTTGAAGGCGGCCGGCGGGGTCAAACTTGATGAACCCGCAATTGATTTGGCGATTGCCGTCAGCGTGGCTTCTAGCTACCGTGATCAGCAGACCCGCCCCACTGATTGTTTTGTCGGTGAAGTTGGGTTGACCGGTGAAATCCGGCGCGTTAACCGAATCGAACAGCGGGTCGGTGAAGCGGCTAAGCTTGGTTTTGAACGAATCTTTATCCCGAAGAATAATCTGCAAGGCTGGGATATTCCAAAGGGGATTAATGTCATTGGGGTTTCGACTTTAAAGGAAGCCCTACAGTTAGCATTACAACAGCCAAACTAATTTATAAAGGAGTCGTCGCGATGAAGAAGTTAACGGTGCGACTCGTGTTTATCGTTGTCGGTGGGACGTTAGGATTAACTTACCTGCCGTTTTTATGGGACACGATTTGGGCGCAACCAAACGTACTAGTGAATAACATCTTAACCAACTTTGTGTTGGGAGCGTTAGTTTTATGGGTTTTGTCGCTGTTCTTAGCGAATGCCGCGGTGCGGCTCGTAGATCGGGTTGAAAAAAATCTGTCGAAGCAAAATCCAATGACGTTATTATTTGGAAGTATCGGTTTTATTATTGGGTTACTGATCGCGGTTCTGATTTCGCAATTATTCAATCGCAGTCCGTTATTCTTATTGAACACGGTCGTCCCAATTATTTTGATGCTGTTTTTTGGCTATATCGGTGCCCGGGTCGGGACGACCCGAATCGATGAATGGCGGAAAGTCTTTAATTTTCGGCGGCGTGAGAAGGAAGCCGACCCGGAAATTACCGATGCTCAGCCGGACCAAAACTATCACCATTACAAGATTTTGGATACTAATATTTTGATTGATGGTCGAATTTACGACATTGTCAAGACGGGATTTTTAGAAGGAACGTTGCTGGTTCCTAACTTTGTCCTGTACGAATTACAGTACATTGCGGATTCTGCGGATAGTATTAAGCGGGTCCGGGGTCGGCGGGGCCTAGATATTTTAAATAAGCTCCAAAATGAAAATATCATTCCCGTTGAAATGTACGAGGGTGACTTTGAAGACATTCCAGAAGTGGATAGCAAACTCATCCAGTTGGCTAAGAAAGTCAACGGTGTGATCGTCACGAACGATTACAACTTAAATAAAGTGATCGAATTTCAAAATGTTCAGGTTTTAAACATCAATCAATTGGCCAAGTCATTGAAGCCACGGGTCATTCCTGGTGAAGAAATGAACGTCATGGTGGTTAAGAACGGTAGCGAACGGCAACAAGGGGTTGGTTACCTTGATGACGGGACCATGGTCGTTGTTGAAGACGGGAAATTCTACATCAACGAAAAAGTGGATGTCATTGTGACGAGTGCGTTGCAGACGGATGCGGGCCGGATGATTTTTGCGCGGTTAGCACATGCCAGTCGTGGTATTTCGGACCATACCGAAAATGAGAGTGGCCATACTGGTAATAAGCATGGCAACAATCGTAGTAGTCACAACAATGACAATCTCCAAAACGGTGGAAACAACCATAATAATCGCCACTAAGGTTGATTAGTTTATCGTGGAAAAATCAAGGTGGAAACTTAATTTTTAGCGGTAAACATGGTAAACTGGATAAGCAAGTGGACCGGATGGCGTCTCGGTTATTGAAGCGGGGCGTCACTGGTTTTATATCGTCACAGTAAGTGATAAAAATAATGAAAGAGGCGTTAATCACATTGGCAAAGAGCAAGATTCGTGTGCGTTACGCACCAAGTCCAACTGGCCATTTACACATTGGTAATGCCCGGACAGCATTGTTTAACTATTTATTTGCCCGGCATAATAAAGGGAAGTTTATTCTTCGAATCGAAGACACCGATTTAAAGCGGAACGTCGCTGATGGTGAAAAGAGTCAAATGGATAACCTGAAATGGTTAGGCATGGATTGGGACGAAGGTCCAGATATTGGTGGCGACTACGGTCCTTACCGTCAATCTGAACGGAAGTCAATTTACGATCCGTTGATTCAACAATTGATCGATGAAGGCAAAGCTTATGAGTCTTACATGACGGAAGACGAATTAAAAGCTCAGCGTGACGTCCAAAAAGCCAACAAAGAAATGCCACATTACGTGTACGAATTTGCTGGCATGACCGAAGAAGAAAAACAAGCTAAGATTGCCGCTGCTAAAGCAGCAGGATTAAAGCCTGTTATTCGTTTCCACGTCCCAGAAGGTAAAACTTACGCTTGGGATGACATGGTTAAAGGGAACGTCTCCTTTGAATCCAAGACGGTCGGTGGTGACTTCGTCATTAAGAAACGTGACGGGATGCCAACGTATAACTTTGCCGTTGTGGTTGATGATCACATGATGCAAATCAGCCACGTTTTCCGTGGTGATGATCACGTTGCCAACACGCCTAAACAATTAATGATTTACGAAGCATTCGGCTGGGAAGCACCTAAGTTTGGTCACATGAGCTTAATTATTAATACCGAAACCGGTAAGAAATTAAGTAAACGTGACGAAACGGTGCTCCAGTTTATCGAACAATACCGTGAATTGGGTTACTTACCAGAAGCGATGCTTAACTTCATCATCCTATTAGGGTGGTCACCAGTCGGTGAAAGTGAATTGTTCACGAAGCGCGAATTCATCAAGATGTACGATGAAAAGCGTTTGAGCAAGTCACCAGCCTCATTTGATGGCAAGAAGTTGGAATGGGTCAACAACCAATACATCAAGAAGGCTGACGAAAACGAAGTCTTTGCGATGTCAATTCGTCAATTGATCAAAGCCGGTCGGTTACCAAAACGTCCTGACATGAGTCAAATCGAATGGACCCGGACGCTAGTTTCACTTTACAAGAACCAAATGAGTTACACGGGTCAAATCGTCGACTTAGCTGACTTGTTCTTTAACGGTCCAGCTGACATTAACGATGAAGCCAAGGCGGAACTTGATAATGAAACTGCGCCAATCGTCTTGAAGGAATTCCGGAAGCGCGTTGAAGATATCGATGTCTTTGAAGCAACTGAAATTCAAAAGACCATTAAGAGCATTCAAAAAGATACTAAGATCAAGGGTCGTCAACTTTACATGCCGATTCGGATTGCCGTTTCCCATGAAATGCATGGTCCTGAATTACCAGAAACAATCGAATTATTAGGTCGCGAAACGACGATGAAGCATCTTGATGCGATGATCGCGGAACTCGCTAAATAACAATTTGCGTATAAACGTCTTTGGCACTGCGGCGTCTCCGTAGTGCGGGGGCGTTTTTTATTGCGTTGTTGAAGGCTAGCCGATGGCGTGAAACGAACCACGGCGTAATTTAATCCGACTAAGAATTTCACCCGCGGGTAGAACATGGTAAACTAGCAACAAAGCAATTGTGAACTGGAAAGGAGTGCCACTGCATGTTAAATGTTTTTAATACGCTGACGCGTCAAAAGGAACCATTCAAACCACTGACCCCCGGGGTCGTTAAGATGTACGTCTGTGGGCCAACCGTCTATAACTATATTCATATTGGGAATGCCCGCTCCGCCATTGCGTTTGATACCATTCGGCGCTACTTTGAATATTCAGGCTACCACGTTTATTATGTGTCAAATTTTACTGATGTTGACGATAAGTTAATCAAACGTGCGGCTGAAGACCACACGACGGTGCCTGAAGTGGCCGACCGTTTTATCAAAGCTTTTATGGAAGATACAGCTGCGGTCAATATTGAACCCGCAACGGCTCATCCCCGTGCATCGGAAAATATTCCTGAAATTATTAGTTTTGTTCAAGAATTGATTGATAAAGGTTACGCTTATGAATCTGAAGGGGACGTCTACTATCGGACCCGGAAGTTTAAAAATTACGGCCAGTTGTCTGATCAACGGATCGACGACCTTGAAGTCGGTGCGAGTCAGCATACGGCCGACGAGGAAACGAACCGTAAAGAAGACCCAATCGACTTTGCTTTATGGAAAGCCGCTAAACCGGGCGAGATTTCTTGGGACTCGCCTTGGGGTAAAGGGCGTCCGGGCTGGCATATCGAATGCTCCGTCATGTCCACTAAGTATTTGGGCGACACGTTCGATATTCATGGCGGCGGTCAAGACTTAGAGTTTCCCCACCATGAAAATGAAATTGCGCAAAGTGAAGCGAAGACTGGTCAAAAGTTTGCTAACTACTGGTTACATAATGGCTTTGTGACGGTTGGCGATGATAATGAAAAGATGAGTAAGTCCTTAGGTAACTTTGTGACCGTTCATGATATCATTAAAAAAATCGATCCTCAGATTTTACGCTTCTTCATGGCGACAACGCAGTACCGGCGGCCGATTCAATACATGCAGGGTAATTTGGACGAAGCGGCGAACAACTTAAGCAAGTTGCAGAACGCTTATCGTAACCTGAATTTCCGATTAAGCGATGCTGAAGCAGGGACGGATACTGACGTGATGGCACAACTCCAAAGCTTAAAGGGTGATTTTGTGACTGCCATGGATGACGACTTTAACGTGCAAAACGGGATTACGGCCGTCTACGAATTAGCTAAGTTGGCAAACGTCTACGCTGCTCAAACGGCTGTTCAAGCGGACACCGTAACTGCTTTGCGGGATGCTTTAACGCAACTAGCAGGGGTCTTTGGGGTGACGTTTGAAGTGCCAAGTAACGAACTTGCCGATGCGGATATTCAAGCGTTGATCGATGACCGTGAAGCGGCACGTCAAGCTAAGGACTTTGCCAAGGCTGACCAGATCCGAGACGATTTAAAAGCCCAAGGGGTTATTTTAGAAGATACACCCCAAGGGGTTCGGTTTAGAAAGGAATAATATGCAAGTTGATTACCAACAATTAAACGGCATCGCCCTCGCGTACTTAGGTGACGCGGTGTACGAACCGTTTATTCGCCAACATTTGATTGAAATTGGATTTACAAAGCCTACCAAATTGCACCACCATGCGACTCATTACGTTTCTGCTAAAGCCCAAGCGGCCTTAATTGCGTTGATGCAAGCAGATGACGTGTTGACGCCGGTTGAAACTGACGTCTTCAAACGCGGACGCAACGCTAAGAGTCATACATCTGCAAAGCACACCGACGTTTTAACTTACCGGATTTCAACCGGGTTTGAAGCGGTCTTTGGTTACTTGCAGTTAACGCAACAGACGGAACGAATTGCGGAACTCGCTAATTGGTGCATTCAGCAAGTTGATGAAGGGAGGATTTCAAGTGTCAAATAATGAACAGAACCAAACGCCAGAAAACGGTGACTTCGTCATTGGGCGTCATCCAGCCATGGCCGCAATCAAGAGCGACCAACAGATCAATAAAGTCTTCATTCAAAGTGGGCTACAAGCCGACGTTTTAAACGATATTGCCAAGATTGCTAAGAAGCGGAACTTGATCGTACAGTACGTGCCGAAGCAGAAGCTTGATCGGTTAACTGATAATGCGAACCATCAGGGGGTCGCTGTCGGGGTCGCGGCGTTTGAATACGCGACGATCGACGATTTATTCGCCGTTGCAAAGGAAAGAAATGAAGCGCCATTTTTCCTGATCCTTGATAATATCGAAGATCCACATAACTTAGGGTCAATCATGCGGACAGCGGATGCAGCTGGTGCACACGGGATTATCATTCCTAAACGCCGGGCCGTTGGCTTAACCAGTACGGTTGCCAAAACGTCGACCGGTGCCATTGAGCACGTGAAGGTGGCTCGGGTCACCAACCTCGTGCAGACGGTCAAACAGTTACAGGAAGCCGGCCTATGGATCTTTGGTACGGATATGAATGGAACTGATTACCGCCAGTGGGATGCCTCTGGTGCGGTTGGACTAATTATCGGGAATGAAGGCAAAGGAATTTCACCATTACTTAAGAAGAGTGTGGATGAAATGCTGACAATTCCAATGATTGGGCATGTTCAGAGTTTGAATGCGAGTGTGGCCGCTAGTCTTTTGATTTATCAAGGCTACACGTCCCGCCACCCACTTGGAAAATAGTGATGAAACAACAATTATTGATTGTAGATGCATATAATATGATTGGTAATTGGCCGGAACTTGCCCGGTTAAAACAAGCCGGTCGTTTACCCGAAGCACGGGATGAACTGATCAACGTTTTAACGGAGTATAAAAAAATTACGGGTCTAAATATTAGCCTGATTTTTGATGCCATGTACGTTCCGGGCAATTCGAAGAGTTATCGGCAAGCCGATTTAGAGATTGTATGGACGAGTAAGGATCAGACGGCTGATAGTTATATTGAAAAGTACGCGGCGGATAAGCAGTCTCGTGTGCTACAAGTGACGGTTGCGACTAGTGACCAGGCGGAACAATGGGTCATCTTTTCGGAAGGCGCCCTGCGTGTGCCGGCCTTAGAACTACGCAAACGGGTTCACGATGAATTGAAGGAGGTTCGCCACACCGCTGTTCGAACTCAGGATTTGGGTGCGGTCCGTAAATCACCGTGGGATGACGATCAATTGTCGAAATTGAATCAGTACCGTGAACGACTAGAACGTGAGCACGTTAAACACCATCATAAATAGAATTATGGGGTGTCGGCACGTTAGTTTTAATGGCTAGACTGATAACTTTAAATTAATTAATTGGTGAACTGATTTCTAGTATGAAATAAAAACGCTTGTTCGCTTGTGCTGCGCAAAAGGCCCATGTATATTGGGTTTACAGATTCAATGGGGTGCGGTTTCTGAAAATTACAGAAACGAGGAAAGCCATTTGAACGAGCAGCAATTAATTGCGTTAGCAGCACAAGGTGATGATCGGAGTATTATCCAGTTAGCTGATCAATATTTGCCAGTGGTTTTAAAGTTAAGGCGCCAGTATTTCATTCGTAATTTTGATGATGAGGATTGGCTGCAAGAGGCGCGTATTGCCATTCATCGAGCAGCTAAGCAGTATGATGCCGCGCAACCGTGCAGTTTTGGTGCGTTTTATCGGTTATTACTGAGCAATCAGATCATCGATTTGATTCGTCGTTCGCAGGCCAAGAAACGTCGTCCTGAACAGGAAGTAGTTTCGTTGGATACGGAGGAAGAGGACGGGCTAAGTAACGTCCTCGTGACCACCTTGTCCGCCGTAGACGTGGTCTATGTTCATGAGCAGCTCGTTGAATTTGCACGGGTCTGTTCACACTTTGAAGCGCAGGTCTTTGCAGCGATGCTGACGGGGATGACGCCCCAAGGGATCGCGGTGATGCTTCAAGTGGAGCTCGCGCCGGTCACGAACGCGGCGGATCGGTGTCGACGTAAGTTACGGCGACTATTGCTAAGCCAGACATGAAATTGACATTCAAAAAATTCCATGCTAATGTTAAGCTTGAATTATTATGGAGGTTTTGTCGATGGCTCAAAAAAAAGTTGCACTGGCATGTACCGTTTGTGGTTCGCGAAACTATACGGTCGATGCCAATCCGAATCGGACTAACCGCTTAGAAGTTAAGAAATTTTGTAAATATTGTGGTAAACACACACTTCATCGTGAAACGCGGTAGGGGGTTAAAACATGCGCTTGTTTAAGTTCTTTGGTCTAGTTGGTCATGAAATGAAAAAAGTTACCTGGCCAACTTGGCGGGAAAATCGGCGGGACTCGTGGACGGTTATTTCAACGTCACTGTTCTTCGTGGCTTTCTTCGCTTTGTTTGACTGGATCATTCAGATGTTACTACAGACGTTAACCACATTACATTAATGGTTTTTTAGCCGGAAATTTGGTATAATGTCCTTATTGAGAGAAAACTTCGTGTTGACGAAGTTTTTTTATTTTACCCAAAACAAGCCTTAAAGGAGTTCAATCATGGTCGAATCTGTTGAAAAAAAGTGGTATGTCTTACATACTTACGCTGGTTATGAAAACAAAGTTAGTTCTAACTTGGAATCACGAGTACAATCAATGGGCATGGAAGATAACATCTTTCGGGTCGTTGTCCCAGAAGAAGAAGCTCATGAAGTTAAGAACGGTAAAGATAAAGTTGAAATGAAGAAGGTTTTCCCCGGCTACGTCTTAGTTGAAATGGTCATGACCGACCAAGCTTGGTACATTGTGCGGAACACGCCCGGTGTTACTGGTTTCTTGGGTTCACATGGTCAAGGGAGTAAGCCAACGCCATTGTTACCTGAAGAAGCAGAACAAATCTTGCATCAATTAGGGATGAGCGCACGCCATACCGAATTGAATGTTCAAGTTGGCGAACAAGTTACGATCATCGACGGTGCCTTCTCTGGCTTGTCTGGTGAAATTACAGAAATCGACAACGAAAAGATGAAGTTAAAGGTCAACATCAACATGTTCGGACGTGAAACGAGTACTGAATTAGATTTTGACCAAGTCGACGAAATTAAGTAGTTCGACGGATAAAATTATTTAAGTAAGCTGGTGGGCCACTTTGGCAGAAATGATTTTGATCATCATCGGCGTTTTAATTATTGGGATTGTGGCCCGCATTGGTCTCAAGTTTTGGCAGTATGGTCGGCCGCAACACCTGACCCACGCACCCGCAGCTAGTTGTGCGGATGATAGTGCGGTCACATTGTTTATTCCCGGTTATGCGGGCAATCGCTTTTCGTTTGGCGGGATGCTACAACGCTTTGTGTCTAGTGGCATCGCTAATAAGTCGTTAGTCGTCATGATTGATCGTCATAATCAACCGCACGTCACGGGTCATTTAGATCCGTACCGGCCGATGGTGCAACTGATTTTTGCGACGCCGCGAGTGGCCGTTCGCCAACAAGCGGAGGGCGTTTTAGCGGTCGTTCAATATTTGATTGCGCATGAGCACGTTCAGACGATGAACTTAGTGGCACATTCAATGGGTGGCGTCGTGCTGTTTCAGTATTTGACAACTGCGGCTAAACTGGTGAATCTGCCGGAAGTGCGCAAAGTTGTCACGATTGGTGCGCCCTTTAACGATAGTGAGGTTGGTCAGAATACTTATCCGATTGAAAATCACCCGCTAACGGAAAATGGGCCGACGAAAACGACGCCCGTTTATAATTACTTTTTGCGCACGTTACAACGGTTACCCAATACGATTTCGTATTTAAATATCGCGGGTAATATTGGTGACACGGTGCAAAGTGATGGGGCGGTCGCACTAAATAGTGCGTTATCGTTACGGTTCTTATTGCGACCAGCCATTAACCAGTACCAAGAATTTGTCGTACACGGAAAAAATGCACGGCACTCGCGGTTGCACGAAAACTACGAGGTTGATCGACAAATTGTTCAATTTCTGTATCCGGACGCGCAAAAAAATGTTGCTGGTGAAAAATAGATATGCTACAATGACATTTGTGCGTCACGTATGCACGTTTACGTGGGAGGAGCAAAAACTCAGCTCCATTTACCACATCACGGACTAAGGAGGAATGTCTCGTGGCTAAAAAAGTAGCTAACGTTGTTAAATTACAAATTCCTGCGGGCAAAGCAACACCTGCTCCGCCAGTTGGCCCAGCTTTAGGTCAAGCAGGTATCAATATCATGGGATTCACAAAGGACTTTAATGCTCGTACTGCTGATCAAGCAGGTATGATCATTCCCGTTGTGATTACGGTGTACGAAGATCGTTCATTCGACTTCATCACTAAGACCCCACCTGCTGCCGTTCTTTTAAAGAAAGCTGCCGGTGTTGAAAGTGGTTCCGGTGAACCTAACACGAAAAAGGTTGCAACTGTAACCAAAGATCAAGTTAAGCAAATCGCCGAAACTAAAATGCAAGATCTAAACGCAGCTGATGTTGAAGCAGCTATGCGCATGATCGAAGGTACTGCTCGTAGTATGGGATTCACTGTCGAAGGCTAATTCAATACTGATGAGTACGTCGGACACTTCATCAAAATGAATGTGTCAAGTGGGAGGAAATCTCCGTTTGAACCACATTTGCAAGGAGGAAAACACTTAGATGGCAAAGAAAAGTAAACAATACCAAGACGCCGCTAAGCTCGTTGATCGTGACAAAGCTTACGATGTAACGGAAGCGGTAGACTTGGTTAAAAAAATGGATTTCGCAAAGTTTGATGCAACTGTTGAAGTTGCCTTCAAATTAAACGTTGATACAAAGCAAGCCGACCAACAACTTCGTGGTGCGGTTGTCCTTCCTAACGGTACTGGTAAAGATCAAACAGTTATCGTTTTTGCAAAGGGCGACAAAGCCAAAGAAGCTGAAGAAGCCGGTGCTGACTTTGTTGGTGAAGCTGACTTAGTTCAGAAGATCCAAGACGGTTGGTTAGACTTTGATGTCGCAATCGCAACTCCAGACATGATGGCCCAAGTTGGTCGTTTAGGTCGGGTTCTTGGTCCTAAGGGATTAATGCCTAACCCTAAGACTGGTACGGTTACGATGGACGTTTCTAAAGCCGTTAACGATTCAAAAGCTGGTAAGGTGACTTACCGGACTGACCGTGACGGTAACGTCCACGTTCCTGTTGGCAAGGTATCATTTGATACTGACAAGTTAGTTGGCAACTTCAAGACCATTGAAGACGTCATCGTTAAAGCTCGTCCAGCCTCAGTACGTGGGACTTTCATCCAAAACTTAGTTGTTACTTCAACGTTTACCCCAGCGGTACGTGTTGACTTAGCATCATTTTAAGGATTAATTTTCTGAAAACAATTGACCCTGTAGGTGATCTGTGATAGATTACTAGAGGTTAAGTAATATCTCTACCTAAGACTCAGGTGGCCAAATGGCCTCAATCTACCTGCCGAGGACATTGTTTTTCTCTATGTCTTGGTGGACATAGGGATTTTTTTATTAATCCCTGAACCAAAATTCTGGGAGGTGAATCTGTTGAGTAAAGAAACTGTTGCTGTAAAAGCACAAGAAGTTAAAGAAGTCACTGAACTTTTAAATAGTTCAGTATCAGCCATTGTAGTTGACTACCGTGGTTTGACGGTTGAACAAGTTACGGATTTGCGTAAGCAATTACGCGAAGCTGGCGTTAAAATGCGCGTTATCAAGAACAAGATCATGGTGCGTGTTGCTGACGAAGCTGGCTACCCTGACTTGAAACCTGTCTTTGCCGGTCCTACTGCCGTTGCCTTCTCTGAAGAAGACCCAGTTGCACCAGCTAAGATTTTGGCTAACTTCGCGAAGACTGCCGATGCCCTTCAATTAAAGGGTGGTATCATCGAAGGTAAAGTTGCTAGTCTTGAAGAAGTTCAAGAATACGCTACGTTGCCATCACGTGAAGAATTATTGGCTACGATCGCTAACTTGTTACAAGCACCTGTTCGTAACGTTGCATACGCTGTTAAGGCGATTGCTGAAAAGGGCGACGAAGACGCAGCTTAGGCTGACGTTGGTGTTAAAAAATACAAAAAATAATCTCACCTATAATGGAGGAACACAAAATGGCTTTTGATAAAGATAGTATTATTGCTTCATTAAAAGAAGCATCAATTTCAGATTTAAACGACTTAGTTAAGGCTATCGAAGAAGAATTCGATGTCTCAGCTTCAGCACCAGTTGCTGTTGCTGGCGCTGCTGGTGGCGACGCTGCCGCTGCAAAGGATTCATACGATGTTGAATTAACTGAATCTGGCGACCAAAAGGTTAAGGCTATTAAGGCCGTTCGCGACATCACTGGTCTTGGCTTGAAAGACGCTAAGGGTCTTGTTGACAACGTACCTTCAGTTGTTAAGGAAGGCGTTTCAGAAGACGAAGCCAACGATATCAAGGCTAAACTTGAAGAAGTTGGTGGTGTTGTTACCCTTAAGTAGTCATCTACTTAAAGGAACGACATCGAAAAACGCACTCACATTTGTGGGTGCGTTTTTTTGTGCTACTAGCAGATGTTAACGTTAACCGAAATGTATCCGCACAGGACGGAAACGGTTTGTTGGTACCGGTAATTATACAAGGATTGCACAGTAGGCCGGTTTCAATCCTGCTGGCAAACGATTCAATTAGGTAACGCTCTGTTAGTGACATGGTGGGCCGCTGGTCGTAACACTAATCTAGCCCCAACGACCCAGTTGCTACTTGGTCGTTATAATTGCAAGTTGTCTGGGACCAAGCGATGGTAGCATTCTTCCATGACGTAGATAATGGCTGCCGTGATCAGGAATGAGAAGGTGACGTCGGATAAGAAGTGCGCTCCGATGACGACCCGACTGATTGCCATGAGAATTGCGAAGACCACGCCTGAAACCCAAAGAATTTTCTTAGTCTTAGGATTGACGGCAAACCATGAGAAGAGGATGCTGACCGTTCCGGCCATTGCGTGTCCAGATGGGAAGGACATATGACCGTTGGGTCCGTTAGGATGAACCCAGCTCGTGAAGTTGGTCTGAGCGTGGTTGAGTTCATAAGGACGGAAGCGGCCCCAGAAAGTCTTTAGGGCACCGTTTACTTGCCCAGCAAACCAAAGTGTCAGGGAAGCGAAGACGGCGACGATTAGGTACTTTTTGAGCATCTGATCGTCTTTTTTATGAAGCCAATATTGAATCAAAATAGTGAGTAGCAGGTAAACCACGATCCACAAAATAAGGGATTGTCCCACTGGCAGCTTAACGGCGGCCTTATCGCTATTAGCTAGGCCCATGGGTTTGTCGACTTGAATGTTATGTAGCGCAGACAAGCCGTAGTTGGCGACTTGGTTAAGGTATTGCTTGAGCTGCCAAGCAGATAGGCCCAAGCCCCCTAAGAAGAGTAGCCCCGCAAATAATGGTTCGTCAGTGTGGCGTAGCGCGTAGGCCATTCCAATTTGGCCCGCTAATACAAAGACCAGGTAGGCAGCAAATAAGCCAAAGGTCTGAAAAAGCGTGCCAAAGATACTGTTGTAGTTGATGACCGCGTTACTAATGGATAAATCGGCGAATAGTGCAACAACTAGCAGACCGCCCCCAATTAAAAACGCTGCTAGAAAAAGTCGATTCTTGGTACTTTTTGACATAAGTGATTCCTCCTTTGTGTGTCATCATAGGAGGTCATTGTAAAGAAAAGGTTTAGTTATGGCTGTTGTTTTGTATATTTTGTAAAGGCGATGAAAATGAACTGAATTTTTCGGAATGGAAACGTTGGTAATTCAGAGGGGGAACTCACCTTTAATTGTAAAATCATAATTTGGGATTAAAAATAACAAGTATCTATTTGTTAACTAAAGTTTCTTAGAAAATCATTGATGAAAAAATAAGCTCTGAAAACCGATTTTGGCTTTCAGAGCTTATTTGCAATCATTATTATATCAAAAAATCTTATTTAGAAAGATGATCAATTGCGTATTGCGCTTGTTCATTAGTAAAACCTTCACCATAGGAAGAAGTTAACTGGTCTTTAATGGCGCTTGTAGACATTGATTGATCCTTTTGGTAAGATTCTGCCGATTTCCGTGCATTTTCATTCCAATTAATGCCAGTTAAATGCGCCATTGCGTACTGGGCATCTGCTGGAGAGAATCGATCACCGTAATCAGAGATGAGTTGTTCGTAAACTCCCTTTTCAGACATGTCCATACCAGCGTATATCTTTGCTGACTCTAGGGCCGCTAAACTTTGTGCAGGAACTTTTGGTTGAGCAGGCTTTTCGGCCACTGGATGATTTGGTACAGCAGGTGCAGGTGCTGGTACCTCTTGACTTGGAATAGCTGCTGGAGCTTGATTATTCTGGGCTACCTTGTGGCTTGGAACAGTTGCTTTAGCTGGACTATTTTGAGTTACCTTGTGACTTGGAACAGTTGCTTTAGCCGGACTGTTCTGAGTCACCGTATGATTAGCAGCTGACTTGGCCGGATTTTTTTGCATTACTGCATGACTTGAAGTGGCTGCTGAAGATGAGCTACTTTGAGTTACTTTTTGACTCGAAGTGGTTTTTTCATCCGGATGATCTTCGTCGTCTTTGTGACTTGAAGTTTCTGCTTTAGATGATTGATTCTTTTCATCCGATTGTTCTGAAGCCTCTGTTTCAGACGAACTGTTCTTGGCAACTTTGTGAGTCATGGTATCTGCTTCAGATGAACTTGAAGTGTTTGAACCGGCACCCAGAGCAATACCTGAGGCAACGCCTAAAATGATGACAGTGATGGCTGATAAGGTCCAAACCCAAACCTGCTTGTAGATTGGCTTTTTCTGCATGTGAACGTTACCATCCTCACTTTTGAGCTGTTTTGACATGAAATACTCCTCCAAAGAATTATTTTCTTAATCAAAACATCCCCGCTAATCAATCATACTAAGCCCGGTAGATTTTAGCAACTTTCGATTCGATTGTATATATAGGAACGATAAGGAATTTAAACCGCTATCAAACTTTATTATATATAGGAAAAAGTTAAATAAATAAAAAAACTACCAATACAGTCAAAAATCACTGTATCAGTAGTTCCAAATGTAAATATATGATCTTATTTTCCGACCCGACTAGTCCCCGTTTGATAGTTTAAGGTCACGCCCGGTTGAACGTTGAAAATGTAAACGTTGAAGCTAACACTGTTGTCGCCAACGGACTGGCCGCGCATCTGAACTCCGCGCGCCAGCAATTCGTTACCTTTGAAGATTGGCTTTACTTCGTAACGAACGTAGTGTTTTGGGCTCGCCTTGAGGTAAGCAGCCACTTGGTTTTCGTAGGTGGTCATTTCCGGGTCGTTAAGTGTGCGCGTCCCGGTCATCAAATTTTTCCAGTTGTTATTTTGACCAGTCAACTGGTAGCCGATTAAATGACTCCGGTTGTATAACCAACCGCTATTGATCCGTTTGTTATGCCAGCCAGTCGGATTCACGTGTAACGCTTCACGTTTCGCTTTAGGCATTAAGGATTGGTTCAAGAGGGCGTTAGCCGCGCGCACCCGGTTCAAATTATCGAGTGCCGTGTACTTCTGCCAAGCACCCTGACTCGTGGATAAGTCACTTGCACTAAAAGCGGGGGCGTTGTGATTCACGGTAATGGTTTGTTGGCCAGCAAAGGTTTTATCGGCTAACTTTTCATTACTAGGGTTGTTGCCAGCTTTAACGGTTGTTGCGGCAGTGGCCTTAGTGGCACCACCAGCTTGGTTCTTGTCTTTTTGCTTATTGACCTTTTTTTCTTCTTTATTGAGATTGGTCGCAACTGTTTTTAAACTGCTAGCCGAACTGGAATTAGCTGACTGTAACGCAGCCAATTTTTTGTCGTTAGTTGCGGTAACCCACTGCGTTTTGGTTTCCGTCTTGATCTCAGGTTCGGCGGCATTAGAACTTGGACTGCCACAACCACCCAGTGTTGCGACGGTCACTAGTAAGAGACTCGCTAATAACCAGAACTTACGGTGACGCTGAGAAGGTAAAGAAGTGTGCCAAACAATCCAAATTAACGCACTGATCAGTGCGAGTAGCATCATGATTTCCATTTCAAAGCTCCCCCTTAACGTAGTGACTTACGGTAGCCGGCAGCTTGCGCTTGGGCTTCCGTATTGAAGTACACGACGTTTTTACCGGACATTCGGTAATTATGACCGTACTCGACGTGGTAGATTTTAGAACGGCTGTTACCGATGATCCGTCCCTGTTGAGCAGTATCCGTGTCCCCAGAAAAGTTATTGGCGCGCGAGGGCTTGGTCGAGCTACTTTGTGTCGCTGCCTTTGACTGAGCTTCGGCTGCGCTGGCAGCGGATTTTGATTCTGATTTGGAGGCTGCTTCAGATTGTTCCGCTGCGACGGATGCCGCTGATGACGAGGATGCTTTGACCGCTTCCACCGATTCAGCGTGCGAGCTGCTCAACGAAGCGGCTTGTGAGCTTGCCTGCTCGTCCGCTTTTTTCAGCGTGCTTTCTGATTCGCTGAGTTTCTTAGCGGATTCGGATAAGGCTTGGCTCTCTGCTTTGGCGGTCGCCCAGGCTTTCTGATTCCCCTTAGTCCTTTTGGAAACGTAAGTCGTTTTGACGCTAGTATCCTTGGCTGATGATTTTTGACTAGTTGTCGCACTACAACCAGATAATAAAACCAGTCCTAGTAACACGGTTAGTGCCTTTTTTCGAGCATGCATAATAATCTCCCCCTATGTATGTGATTAGTTTTAATTATACAAGAAGGAAAAAGTGGGGTAAAGAACTGCTTGACGTAATTATAGAATGAAGCGCTTATAACTTTAATTAATTAAAATCAGTGTACTAGCCGTGTTAAGCTCTGCTTAAAACCCCCGTCAACAGTTGTATAAATCAGATAAGATTGCGATAATAGGAACAATTAAAACTATTGGGGGAATTAGCTTTGAAGGCAGCGTTACAGAAAATGGGTGCGGTACTGAATAAACGAATGGGCATTATTAAAGCGCTCTTCGTTTTCTCCGTCCTGTTATTTGTGATCACAGAAGTCGGCAAGATTGCGAAAGAAGTTAGTGGCGAACAATTAGCCAACGCACTGGCATCGCAAAGTTGGTGGCATCTCCTGAGTATGGTTGTGATTGGGATCATTGCGGTGACGCCGATGTTAACGTACGACGTCATGATTACAAAGTTTTTACCAAATCACTATTCACTGGGCTACATTTTTAAGGCCGGGTGGATCACAAATACATTTACAAACATTGGTGGTTTCGGCGGCGTACTGGGGGCTTCGCTGCGAGCTAATTTTTATAATAAGGCGGCGACAAAAAAACAGATCGTCTTCGCTATTTCAAAAATTGCACTATTCTTAGTTTCAGGTTTATCACTGTATTGTATGATCTCGCTGGTCCTAGTCTATGGCTTTGGCATCGGGAGCATGTACGGGAGTTATTGGATCTGGCTAGTCGGTGGGGCGATCTACTTCCCAGCCATCTTTATTTTTACGCGAGTCAACGATTCCGAGTTCTTTGACGGTCTGACACTGGGTAACGTCGTTCGCTTATTGAGTGGGTCTTTCGGTGAATGGACGGGGTGCGTCCTCTTTTTCTTATTGATTGGGAACTTTATGCACTTACCAATCGATTTTGCGGCGGTCGTCCCACTATTCGTCATTGCCTCGGTTGTTGGGGAAGTTTCGATGGTGCCCGGTGGGATCGGGTCGTTTGACGTTTTCATGATCTTTGGCTTGGGCGCAGTTGGCGTCTCCCGGCCGGATGCGGTCGCGTGGTTGTTATTCTACCGGCTGTTTTACTACATCATTCCGTTTGCAATTGGCCTGGCCTTATTCGTGCACGACACCGGTCACCGGTTCAACGAACGCTTAGAGGGGATTCCAAAGATTGCCCTTCAACGGTTCGCGCAACTTGCCCTGACCGTCTTCTTGTACGCCTCAGGACTGTTGATGTTGCTGATGTCGACAGTACCAAACTTTGCTTATAATAATAAATTGTTCCTACAGTTTTATCCGTACACCTTCTTTTTCATTAATCAGGCTACTAGTATCGTGATGGCGTTCCTATTGATTGGGGTCGCCCTTGGAACTGCGGGACGGGTCAAGAAGGCGTTTTGGCCCACAGTGGTCGTCTTATTTGTCGCCATTTTAAATACGATTCGCTGGCTAGTGGTATACGACGCCATCTCAATGAAGTTCATCATTTTCTTGGTGATTATTTTAGGCGTGGTGGTCTTATCCAAACACGCTTATTATCGTGACCACTTATCATTTTCGTGGGGTCAAACGCTATGGGTCGCTTGTGTCTATGTCGTAACGTTTGTCTTGTACACGATAGTGGGGGTCTATAACGCGCCTCAGATTCACCATCGGCACGCGGTTCCAGAGGCGTTGTTCTTCCCTTCGCAAAAACTGTGGGTCTTTGGGGTCATCGGGCTAGTCTTAGCAGCGCTGATTCTAGTCTTGATGTACCGGTACTTTGCGACTGGTCATAATTCCCGTATTGGGCAGGCCATGGATGCGCAGCGGGTCAAGCAGGTCATTACGACGTATGGCGGTAATGAGATTTCACATTTAGCTTACCTAAATGATAAGTTGGCCTACTACTATCAGGTTGATGGGGAAGATCAACTGATCTTCTTATACCAGAAAAAAGCCGATAAACTGATTATTATGGGTGAACCATTTGGTAACCAGGAACAGTTACAAGCAGCTTTGGAACAGCTGATGGACGATGCGGATAGCGATGGTTGCTCACTCGTTTTCTACGAAATTAGCGAAAATTTGACGATGCATTTGCATGAGATGGGCTTTGACTTCATCAAGACTGGTGAAGAAGGCCACGTGAAGTTAGCGGACTTCAGCCTCGCTGGGAAACGGCTACGGGGCGAGCGTGCGCTGATGAACAAGTTTACGCGGGATAACTATCAGTTTGAAGTGTTACAACCGCCATTCTCTAAGGAAGTCATGGCGGAGCTCAAGGCGGTTTCAGATAGCTGGTTAAATGGCGAAACGGAGAAGGGCTTCTCGTTAGGCTTCTTCAGTGAAACTTATTTAAATCAGGCTCCCATCGCGGTGGTCTACAATCCTGAACATCAAATCGTGGCGTTTGCCAACATCATGCCTCAGGGAAATGAGCAATCGACTTCGATTGACTTGATGCGTTCCAGTACGGACGCGCCGTCTGGCATTATGGATACGGTCTTCGTACACTTATTTGAACAGGCGCGTGACCAGGGTTACCAATACTTCAATATGGGGATGGCACCGTTATCTGGCGTAGGCGTTTCACGCTATAGTTTCATTCAAGAGAAGATTGCCCATCTGATTTATGAATATGGGTATCAATTGTACGGGTTTCAAGGACTACGGTCGTACAAAGAAAAGTACGTCACGGAGTGGGAACCGAAGTACATTGCTTACCGGAAACGAAATTCTTTGATCTTTACAATCTTACAGTTACTACAAGTTGTGAATACGCGGGTCAACAAACACGGTAGTCATCACCGGACGTTCTTGGTTCCGAAACGGTTACAAAGTAGTTCACGACATTAAAAAAAATCCACCCATTCTTCAAATTAACGTTTGAAGAGTGGGTGGATTTTGATTTATATGAGCTTAATTCGTGTACTTAGGTGGTAAGACGTGTTTGAAATTACGGAACCCGGTGAAAATGTCGTCGAGGTTATGACCATCAATAAACAGGTCCATGTTTTCTGTTGGTGCGAAACCCAGCGTGGTACTCTTCTTGAGCATCGCAACCAGGTCATCGTAGAAACCGTCGATATTATAAAGGGCGATTGGCTTCTGGTGAATGTCCATTTGACTCCAGGAAAGCATTTGAAGAAACTCTTCAAACGTGCCAAAGCCACCGGGAAGCACGATAAACGCGTCCGCTAAGTGAAGCATTTTCTCTTTGCGTTCAGTCATCGTCTTGGTTTCGATAAAAGTCGTAACGTCGGTGAGTGCTAAGCCACGTTCGATTAAGAAGTGCGGGATGATACCAATGACGCGGCCGTGGTTTTCAAGGGTCGCGGTGGCGACCTTGCCCATCAACCCGTGGTTACCACCACCATAGACTAGTTGGTAGTCGTTATCAGCTAAGTACTTGCCAAGTTCAGTCGTTTTATCTGCAAATTTAGGATCTAAACCGGAATTCGAGCCACAAAAAACACAAATGTTATGAATTGCCATCAAATTATTCCTCCAATATTAAATCACCTAGCAAAAATGCGGCACCACAAGTGGGCCGCATTTTTAATTTAATCATTAGTCGCGAGTACGTTCGTCATCAGGTTCGCCGATATCATAATCGGTATCCTGCATGGCTTCAACTTGACCTAACCGGTAACCATTCCCAACTTGTGAGAAGAAATCATGGTTAGAAGTCCCGGTTGAAATCCCGTTCATGACGACTGGGTTGACGTCTTCCGCGGTATCTGGGAAGAGGGCGTCTTGACCTAAGTTCATCAATGCTTTGTTGGCATTGTAACGACTGAAGGTTAAAACTTCGTCGGACCAGCCAAGTTGATCGTAAACTAAGTGAACGTAATTTTCTTCGTTCTCATAGAGCTTGTAAAGGAAGTCGAACATCCAGTCTTTGAATTCGGCCTGTTCCTTTTCAGAGCGTTCCTTGAAGCCGATTTGGAACTTGTAACCAATGTAAGTACCGTGGACACTTTCGTCCCGTAAAATCAGTTTGATGATTTCGGCAACGTTTGGTAATTGGTTATGGCCCAAATAGTAAAGTGGCGTGTAGAAACCAGAGTAGAATAAGAACGTTTCAAGGAAGACGTTGGCAACCTTTTGCTTCAAAGGATCTTCGTCCAAGTTATCATATAACTTGTAAATCCATTGCGCTTTATTTTGTAAATATTCTTCGCTGTCGCTCCAGTCAAAGATTTCATTGATTTCGTCCGGCGTGTTAAGCGTTTCGAAAATCGTTGAATAACTCTTAGCGTGGACCGATTCCATGAATTGAATGTTATTTAAAACGGCCGTTTCATGGGGTGTTACGACGTGGCGCCGTAGGGATTGCAACCCGTCTTGTGATTGTAAGGTATCCAGTAGCGTTAAGCCACCGAAGACGTGTCCAACTACCCAACGGTGATCGTCGTCCAAGGCCCGCCAGTCGGACATATCGTTTGAAACTGGAATCCGGGTGTCTAACCAGAATTGTTCCGTTAGTTTTTCCCAAGTGCTTTTATCGATTGCGTCTGAAACTTGATCCCAGTTAATCGATTTATAGTTGCCATTACTGAGCAATTTTTGGTAATAAGCCAAATTTGTTGCCATCGTTGATATCCTCCTAATGATCTAAGGTATAAATTACTAGATTACGCAGCTTTCACATTCATTTACCCCGACTTCACCATCATCATCCGTAAAGGTCCGAATATAGTAAATCGACTTGATTCCTTTGCGGTAAGCATAGTTGCGAAGAATGTTTAAGTCACGGGTCGTCATTTTGTTAGTGCGGCCGTCTTTCCATTCGTATAAGCCAGCAGGAATCGTTGAACGCATGAAGAGGGTTAAGCTCATCCCTTGGTCAACGTGTTGCTGTGCGGCGGCATAAACATCAATAACTTTACGCATGTCAGTATCGTATGCTGACTTATAGTAATCAATTGTATCATTAGATAGGTATGGAGCGGGATAATAAATTTTACCAATTTTCTTTTCTTGCCGTTCTTCTACCCGGTTAATGATTGGATGCAAGCTGGCAGTCGTATCATTAATGTAAGAAATCGAACCGTTGGGGGCTACGGCCATACGGTTTTGGTGATATAACCCGTCTTGCATAACCGCAGCTTTAAGAGCTTCCCAATCAGCCTTTGAAGGGATGAAAATTCCCTTGAAAAGGTCGGCTGTTTTGGCATACTGTGGTTGCCAGTCTTCATTAATATATTTATCGAAGTAAGAACCGTCAGCGTACTTCGATTTTTCAAAGTTAACAAAGGTTTCGTGCCGTTCACGGGCAATTTCATTCGAAGCCTTTAACGTCCAGTAGTTTAACAGTAGGAAGTAAATGTTGGTGAAATCAACGGCTTCCTTGCTACCGTAAGCCATTTGGTTCTTGGCAAAGAAGGCGTGCAATCCCATGGCACCTAAACCAATGGTGTGTGCTTGGTGGTTCCCCTTTTGAATTGAAGGGACTACGTCAACGTTAGAATGGTCGGTTACAAAAGTTAATGCCCGGACCATCGCTTCAACAGAATGCCCAAAGTTAGGCGAAGTCATCAAGTTAACGATGTTGGTTGAGCCCAAGTTACAACTGATGTCAGTCCCTAACTTTTCGTATTGTTGTTGGTCGTCGATGAGGGATGGCGTTTGGACCTGCATGACTTCGGAACAAAGGTTACTCATAACGATTTTACCGTCAATCGGGTTGGCCCGGTTGGCCGTGTCGATGTTGATGACGTAAGGATAACCGGATTCTTGTTGCAGTTTACTGATTTCGTTTTCCAAGTCACGTGCCTTGAGCTTGGTCTTCCGGATATTGGGATTCTTGACCATGTTGTCATATTCCTTAGAAATATCAACGTAGGAGAATGGCACGCCGTATTCCCGTTCAACCCCGTAAGGACTGAAGAGGTACATGTCAGCGTCGGCCTTGACTAATTCGTAGAACTTATCAGGTACGGTGACGCCGAGGGACAACGTCTTTAAACGAATCTTTTCATCCGCGTTTTCCTTCTTAGCAGAGAGGAAGGCGATGATGTCTGGATGGAAGACGCTGAGGTAAACGACCCCGGCACCTTGGCGTTGTCCTAATTGGTTAGAATATGAGAAACTGTCTTCGAGTAACTTCATGACGGGCACGACACCACTGGCAGCCCCGTCGATATGCTTGATGGGGTCACCCGCCCCCCGTAAGTTGCTGAGGTTGATCCCAACTCCGCCACCGATTCGGGAAAGTTGTAAGGCAGAATTGATCGTGCGGCCAATCGAGTTCATGTCGTCGGTCGACTGAATCAAGAAACAGGAAATGAGTTCACCCCGCCGAGCGCGCCCCGCGTTTAAGAAACTAGGGGTTGCTGGTTGGTAACGTTGGTGAATAATCTCATCTGCTAAAGCCATTGCAAGGTCTTCGTTGCCGTCTGAAAAGTAGAGGGCGTTCATTGCCACGCGGTCAATGAAGTTTTCCAAGTAATAGTCACCATCATCGGTCTTTAACGCGTATTGGGCGTAAAATTTATAAGCGGCCATGAAAGTCTTAAAGTGGAAGTCTTGCGATTTTAAGTAGTCGTATAACTTTTCAATGAAGCTAAAGTCATACTTATTAATGGCGTCCATTTCTAAGTAGTCATGGGTTTCGAGGTAGTCAAATCGGTCCCGTAAGCTGGCAAACTTTTTCGTGTTAGGTTCAACGTTTTGTTCCAAGAATGCGGCTAGGGCTTCTTTATCCTTGTTCAATGGAATCTGATTGTTGACGGGAATATTGATTTCATTGTTCAGATCATAATACGTGACGTCTTTTAAGTCTTTTAAGCTCATAAGGAATCCTCTTTCTATAACAATGTGAGTTGGTGCTGATTAAAAGCGGACGACCCACAATCAGTAGTGACTATTGATTGTGGGTCGCTTATCAAATCTATCCTTAAAACCAGCTATGTAACCGCGCAAAAAAAGCGCAGTGAACTAAACAGCTAATTGCTTCAAAGCATCTGGGCGGAAACCGGCAATGCTATCTTCACCAGTAATTTCGACCACGGGAACCGCTTGGAAACCTTGATTTTTTAAGTAATCAACGTATTCTGGATTAGTGTTAATGTTCTTTTCTTCGAAGGCGACGTTATGGGCCACGAGGAATTTCTTAGTCATTTTGCATTGCATGCAGTTGTTCTTAGTAAAAACCGTTACTTTTTTCATTTAAATCACCCTTATTTCGTTTTATCGATAAACCCAGTATACAACATACGGGGGAAAAAACAATCAAAAAACACAATATCTAGTGGCTCAAAATGAGCCTTAACCACTAGATATTGTGTTAATAACGGTCTTTAACCATTGCTTGAAAAATTTTTATTTTATTGTTGTTCCTTCTATAAATCAGTTATCATAGAACTAGACCATAAATCAGAGGAAAATAAATATGACCAATTATTATTATACACACAATCCAGAAGTTGTGCATGACGAAAAGCAATGGAATTTTGAAATTTTTCAGCACGACTTTAAATTTACGACCGATAACGGTGTCTTTTCTAAGCGGACCGTGGATTACGGTTCTCGGACCTTGTTAGCGGCCTTTGACCCTAGCCAGTTGCCGGCTGGTGCAATCTTAGATTTAGGGACCGGTTACGGCCCAATTGGCATGGCACTAGCGTATCAGTCGCCTGAACGGACGGTTGATATGGTTGACGTTAACGAGTTGGCGTTGAGTTTAGCCCGCAAAAATACGGCACTGAATCAGATTACTAACGTCAATATCTTTACGTCCGACGTCTACGAGCAGGTGACCAAGACGGACTACGCCGCCATCGTCACAAACCCACCTGTACGTGCCGGAAAAGACGTGGTCGCTGCCATGTTAACCGGCGCGGTATCACGCTTGGTAACCGGTGGTACGCTGACAGTTGTTCTCCAGAAAAAGCAGGGGGCACCGTCAGCCAAGAAGTTAATGCAGGCAACTTTTGGTAATTGTCAGATTATTAAGAAGGATAAGGGCTATTACATCTTACAAAGTGTAAAGGAGGGATAGCGTGAGTAATCAAACGGCGGAAGACTGGATGCAAGAAGCCCTCCACGAAGCACGGATGGCGTATGTGATCGGTGAAGTCCCGATCGGTGCCGTGATTGTGCACGATGGTGAGATCATTGGTCGTGGCCATAATTTACGGGAACATGGTCAGGATGCGACCATGCATGCAGAGATCATTGCGATTCAGGAGGCCTGTGAGTATTTACGTAGCTGGCGCCTGGAAGATTGTCAGCTGTACGTCACGCTAGAGCCGTGTCTGATGTGTAGCGGCGCCATTATTAATGCGCGGATTCCCGAAATGTTTTACGGCGCGCGCGATCCTAAAGCCGGGGCCGTCCGGAGCCTGTATCAAGTGATGGACGATACGCGGCTGAATCACCAAGTGACGGTCCATGAACGGGTCTTGGCACGGCCAGCGGGGGAATTATTGGAGAACTTTTTCCGAAATATCCGTAAACGTAAGAAGGCTGAGAAGAAGGCGCGCCGGGCCGCAGCTGAAAAAAAGTTAAACTGATGGCTGGTAATCTTAGTTTAAATCATGTATTATAGTATTTGCCGCAAGGCCTTAAGGCAAGGGTGGATTTACGAATCGTGTCAGGTCCGGAAGGAAGCAGCACTAAGTTTGCTTCATCTTGTGCCTTAAGTTTTTATGAAATGTAACAGCTCTTAGCCATTCGGTTGAGAGCTTTTTATTTAAAATCAATTGTTTAATTAACGTGCAGCCAGTGGGCTAGTGAGAAAGGAAGATTCGCATGTATCGGGCATTATATCGGGTTTGGCGGCCCCAACGTTTTGATGAAATCGTCGGTCAACAGATGATTACCCAGACGTTGAAAAATGCGATCATGACCCATCAGACGAGTCATGCGTATTTATTTACTGGGCCACGGGGGACGGGGAAAACGTCCGCTGCCAAAATTTTTGCCAAGGCGATTAACTGTCACCATCTGGTTGACGGCGAACCTTGTAACGAATGCGACACTTGTAAGGCCATTACTAAGGGTCAGCTTAATGATGTGATCGAAATTGATGCAGCTTCTAACAACGGGGTCGAAGAAATTCGGGACATTCGGGATAAGGCCAAGTACGCGCCGACCGAAGCTGACTACAAAGTCTACATTATTGATGAAGTTCATATGTTATCGACTGGGGCGTTCAACGCGTTACTAAAAACGTTGGAAGAGCCGCCAGCAAACGTCATCTTTATTCTAGCGACGACTGAACCGCATAAAATTCCGCTGACCATCATTTCACGGACACAACGCTTTGACTTTCGGCGGATCACGGCAAAGGATAGTTACGAGCGGATGGTCTATATCCTGAAACAAAAAGATGTTACTTATGACGAAAAAGCTTTACGGGTGATTGCGCAGGCTGCGGAAGGCGGGATGCGTGACGCCCTCAGTATTTTGGACCAAGTGATTTCGTTTGGGGACAACACCGTGACGTTAGACGACGCGCTAATGGTAACGGGAAGTGTCACCAAGAAGTTGATTGCCGATTACGTTGAAGAAGTCACGAATCATGTGACGAAGCCGGCGTTAGAAACGATGCGGGAAATCTTACAAGAAGGTAAAGATGCGAACCGCTTCATCGAAGATCTGATCAGCTATACGCGTGACGTGTTACTCTATCAACAAGCACCAGAAATGGTCGACAGCGTTGCGATGGGTGAAGATGACAAGCGCTTTGAAGACTTCGCCAAGAGCATCGACGCTGAAGTCCTATATCAAATGATCAAAACGCTCAATGATATTCAACAACAAATGCGGTTCACGACGCACCCGGATGTCTATCTGGAAGTATTGACGGTCAAATTGGCCCAACTCGATGGTCAGCCCGCACAAGCCGCAGCGCCGGCAGCTGTTAATCCTGGTGACCCAACCGTTCAAAAGTTGGCACATCAGGTGGAACAACTTCAAAGTGAGCTGAAAAATATCAAGAGTACCGGTGGGGCGCCACAAGCCAACCGGGTAAAGCAGACGCCTAAGAACGGGCCGGTCGTTAAAAAGGTCAACGTTAGCCAGATTTATCCAATTCTGGATACGGCCAAGAAGAACGACTTGCTGAAGATTCGAGACGTCTGGGGCGATTTAATGAACATCCTCAGTGTGACGCAACGGGCCTTAATGCACGTTGCACAGCCGGTTGCGGCCAGCGATAACGGCCTGGTCGTTGCGTTTGATTACGCCTTTATTTATCAGAAGGCAACCGATGATCAGACGTTGATCGACGCACTTAGCAACGGTTTGGATCGTTTGATGGGCCAGTCACCGAAGATTGTGTGTGTGCCGAAGGACCAGTGGCCACAAATTCGGAAAGACTACTTAGCAACGCACCAACCTGGTGGCAAAGCCGCTGAGAAAGCGCCAGAAAAGGTGCCAGTGGTGGACCAAGCTAAGGACATGTTTGGCGATTTAGTTGAAGTTAAACCAGACTAAGCTAATATTATAGTAGTAAAAATCATTTAATCCCGAAAGGAACTGATAATTATGATGCGTGGCATGGGTAATATGCAAAACATGATGAAACAAATGAAAAAGATGCAGGCACAAATGTCTGCGGAACAAGAAGCCTTGAACGAACAAACCTTTGAAGGCGTTGCGCCAGACGACATGGTCAAAGTCACTTTTACGGGTGACAAGAAGATGAAGGACATCACCATCAATCCTGAAGCTGTTGATCCAGATGACGTCGATATGTTACAAGATTTAGTGTTAGCTGCCGTTAACGACGCTTTAGGGAAGGTTGACGCCCAAACACAGAGTACGATGGGCAAGTACACTCAAGGTTTAAAGTAAGCAAGTAGAGTGAGGTAAACACATGCAGTATCCAGAACCAATTGCTAAGTTGATCGATAGTTATATGAAGCTCCCCGGCATTGGTGGTAAGACTGCGACCCGCCTGGCCTTCTATACGATTGATATGGACGGCGACGACGTGACCGAGTTTGCCAAGTCGCTCGTGGCCGCAAAGCGTGATCTACACTTTTGCAGTATTTGTGGCAATATCACCGAAGACGATCCTTGTGTCATTTGTCGCGATAAGTCTCGTGATCAAAGCACCGTACTGGTTGTGGAAGAGGCCAAGGACGTGATGGCGATGGAAAAGATCAAGGAATATAATGGTCTGTATCACGTCTTACACGGCGTACTTTCGCCGGTTGACGGTAAGGGCCCGGAAGACATCAATATTGCCAGTTTATTAAAACGACTTCAGCAAAATGATGCGATTAAAGAAGTTATTATTGCAACTAACGCCACGCCGGAAGGGGAAGCGACCGCCATGTATATTTCACGGTTGGTCAAACCGGCTGGTATCAAAGTAACGCGTTTGGCACACGGGTTGTCAGTTGGGAGCGATATTCAGTACGCTGATGAAATGACGCTGTTCAAAGCAGTTGAAGGACGCCAAGAGATGTAATTGGGGGCATAAGAGATGTTTGGAAGAAACAAGAAGATCAAGCAACCCAAGGCAGTTTTTGACCAACAGTTGTTAAACACCTTAAACGCGGCCAAGGTCGACTGGGACCGTGCTAAGGAAAATGAACAAGCAATTTACGATAATAATACCAGTGAATTAGTGACGCAGACGGCGCTTGCCCGGGCAAAGTACTTGTACTTATACCGGGAAGCTCGCCGGCGCCAAGTGCATGGACAGACGATCCAACGCTCGGTGATCGACAACTAAGTGTTAATCGCCTAAAAGATGAGTAATCTAGGATAATTCTAGATTGCTCATTTTTTGGCTGTTCCTGTGTAGAGCTACTTATATTAATTTGAAATTAACTACCTTTGTAAATCCATGTGGTTATGACGAAGGCGTCGTGGTGGTATAAAGTTAATTCAGTAGACATCGGTGACAAATGGTGATAGTATGACGCCAATAGGTGAAAGGAAGGACTGGAAATGGAAAATACGACTAAAGATCGGTTAACCATTAGAATTGATCACGACCGTAAACAACGGGCAGCAGTAATCGCTGAATCAATGGGGACTGATTTACCAAACTTAGTAAATATGTTCTTAGCACAGGTCATTACCGACAACGGATTACCGTTTCGACCGACTCAGGATCATTATGAACGCGCGATTGATGAAGCACTAAAAGATGTTAAAAATGGTGATGTGAGAACTAGTTCTGCGGATGATTTTTTCAAACGATTGCATGCAATCGAAAGGGATACTGATGATTGAAAAAGTGACGACCACTGCACATTTCACACGATCAGTAAAAAAATTAGCTAAAAAGCATTACGATATGGAACGATTAGATGCTGCTATTAAAACAATTCTGTTAGAAGATCAAGAGACACTGAAATACAAATTTGATTGGCATATGCTACGCGGTAATCATGCAGGGATCAATGAGATTCATCTTGATAAAAACTGGTTGCTGACTTATCAAATCATTAACAATGATGAACTGATTTTGCTGTTGTTGAATACTGGTGGTCACGACATACTGTAGTATCAAGCTCGTACTATTAATAATTATCGGTTGAGAAACTTGTTTTTGAATATAGTACCTAAAATAGATTGAGAAGAATTGTGATGAGCCAATTTATGAAATTGAAACCGCCTTACACTGATGATTGTAGCCAGCGTAAGGCGGCTTTTCAATTGTTACTGAAGGTTAAAAGCTAAACTTAGGGATTGATTACTGTCGTAACAGTATCTAAACTAATACAAATTGGTTACTTGTGAGTTAGTCCGGTTGTCACTGATGACATACGGTTGGTGGCCAATTTTGAATTGGCGGTCGCATCAAATAGCAAAACGTGATTTGGTATTATTTTTGCGTCAAACTAAAAAAAGTTGAAAACCACAATCAGTAGTAGTTACTTCGCCAAAAGTAGTTTAAAAAATACCTTCACTAGTGGCAACCGCATTAGACAGGTGGTCTAGAATCAAGTACAATTATCACATATATGTAAATTAGAGAATTTAGATGGGATTGGGAATGTTGACAGGTAAATTAGTGACTTTCGAAGGGCCAGATGGTGCTGGGAAAACGTCAGCTTTGAACGCAATCGTGGCTGAATTACAACCGCGACTGGGCGACCAGTTAGTCGTAACCCGCGAACCTGGTGGTAATCAAATTTCAGAAGCAATTCGGCAAATTATTTTAGACCGCCACAATACGATGATGGATGACCGCACTGAAGCGTTGCTGTACGCGGCAGCGCGGCGGCAACATATCATTCAAAAGATTTTACCCGCATTGCGCAATGACCAGCTAGTCTTGTGTGACCGGTTTATTGATAGTTCAATCGCGTATCAGGGTGCCGGCCGGGGCATCGGTGAACAAGCCGTTTACGACATGAATCAGTTTGCAACTGAGGGATTAACCCCTGATTTGACGCTTTATTTTGACGTCGATGCGGCCGTGGGATTGGAACGAATCCAGACCCACCGGCAAAATGAAATCAACCGCTTAGACGTTGAAGCTTTGAGCTTTCATCACCGGGTACAAGCAGCTTATTTACAACTTTTAGCTGACCATCCCGATCGGATTAAGCGTGTTGATGCCAGTCAACCACTAGGTACGGTGGTTCAACAAGCCCTAGACATTATGACCAAACAATTACCAACCTACTTAAGAGCGGAAGGAAAGTCGAAGCGATGAAATTAATTATTGCCATTGTCCAAGATAAGGACAGTAACCGGCTGAGTAGCCAATTTATTGAAGCAAACGTACGGGCCACTAAACTTTCAACAACCGGGGGCTTTCTGCGTTCTGGTAACACGACTTTCATGATTGGAATCGAAGATGACCGGGTTGATGAAGTGCTTGCAATGATTAAGGAAACTAGCCACGCACGGGAACAATTCATGACACCGCCAGTGAACTTGGACGTCACGATGGACGGTGCGGCCGCTTATCCGGTCGAAGTTCAGGTCGGCGGCGCGACGGTCTTCGTCTTACCAATCGAACAGTTTCATCAATTTTAGAGATTAAGGGTGGTTCAAATGGCAACGACCGATCCGTTAGCAGTAACGATGGCTGCCAAACAACCACGGTTACTAGCGGCATTTCAACATATTATTAAACAAAATCATTTGGCGCACGCCTACCTGTTTGCGGGGATGGAAGGTGCTGGTCAGCCCGAACTTGCACGCTGGATCGCACAGCGTTTGTTTTGTCTGCACGTTGTCGATGATCAACCGGACGGGACTTGTGAAGAGTGTGTCCGAATCGCTAACGGTTCGCACCCGGATATCATCACGGTGGTCCCGGATGGGCAAAGCATCAAAGTCGACCAAGTCCGGTATTTAAAAGCCGAATTCTCGAAGAGTGCGGTGGAAGGTAATCGCAAGATTTTTATCATCGAGGATGCTGAAAAAATGACGGCGTCGGCTGCCAACAGCTTATTGAAGTTCATTGAGGAACCGAGTGGCAACGTGACGGCGTTCTTGTTAACGACGAATAAGCAATTGATCCTACCCACGATTATTTCGCGGACGCAGGTGATTGAATTTCCACCACTAAAAGCGCAGGCATTGCAGCAAACGTTTGAAGCAGCGGGGATTGCTCCCCAAGTTGCGCAAATGCTGCGGGGCCTGACCAACAGTGTGACCCAGGCAAAAGGGTTGCTGGAAGAAGACTGGTTACCGCAAGCTGCCAAGGCGTTATGGCGTTGGTTTGACCAAGTCGTTAAGGGTGAACCCCGGAGCTTTGTTGCGGTTCAGGTCAACTTAGTCGGCTTAGCCAAAGATACCGCACACCAATCGGTGATGTTGGATTTGATTGCGGCGCTATTTCAGGATTTATTACAGTTACATTTTGATGCAGACGAGCACGACACGTTAACGTTTGGTCAGTATGCACAGGATTTGACAGTGCTAACGGGTCGTTTAAGCGCGACGCAGCTAGTGGAGGCTACTGAGTTAGCCTTAACGGCAAAACGGCAACTCGCCAGCAATATTAGCTTTCAAAACGTCTTAGAAGGTCTAACGCTGAAGTTATGGCCAATTTTTAAAACAAACGCTTAAATAAAGGAAAACGAGGGTGAAGCGCGTGGATAAGCGTGATTTATACGATAGTTTCGGCGATATGGAACAACAGATGCAACTAATGCTCGACAAAATGGCTAAGTTGCGTGCTGATATGACGACCGTGTTAGAAAAAAACGCGGAATTAGTCATTGAAAATGAACACTTAAGGGAACACATGGTAGAAATTGAAAACGAATTGCCGAAGAAGCCCGCAGGAACGGCCACGCTCTCCAAGTCGCGTCAGAACCTAGAAAAGTTATACGACGAAGGCTTTCACGTCTGCAACCAGTTTTACGGTAAGCGGCGCGACGATGACGAATCATGCGTCTTTTGCCTAGAAGTGATTTACGGCGAACGGGAACGTTCTTAACGAGTAGAGGAGGAAGCAACGGTTGGAAACGCAACAGAGTTTTGCTGATCATGCGGGAACGGGGACCTTATATTTGGTTCCGACGCCGATTGGCAACTTACAAGATATGACTTATCGTGCGGTGGAAACGTTAAAGACGGTCGATTTGATTGCCGCGGAAGATACCCGAAACACGCAAAAGTTGTTGAATCATTTTGAAATCACGACTAAGCAGATCAGTTTCCACGAACATAATACTCAGGAGCGAATCCCGCAGTTAGTCGCTAAATTGCAAGATGGTGTCAACTTGGCGCAGGTCAGCGATGCGGGGATGCCCTCCATCAGTGATCCAGGAAAAGAACTAGTAGCGGCGTGTGTCGCGCAGCAAATTCCCGTTGTGCCGTTACCAGGTGCCAATGCCGGTTTGACGGCGTTAATTGCCTCAGGATTGGTGCCACAACCATTTTACTTTTACGGCTTTTTGCCCCGGAAGAAGCACGACCAAAAAGAGGCACTAGCGGCGTTAGCAAAGCGTCATGAGACGGTCGTCCTGTACGAATCACCGTTTCGAGTTGCCAAGACGCTCAGCGTACTAGCAACGGTCTGTGAAGGTAGCCGTCAAATCGTCGCTTGTCGGGAACTGACCAAACGGTACGAAGAATTTGCCCGGGGGACCTTAACGGAACTCGTTGAATGGTCACAGGATCACCAGTTGAAGGGCGAGTTTGTCCTGCTAATCAGTGGTAATCCGGATACGAGTGAGCCGGTTCAAACGGATGAGTTAGCTCAGCTGCCAATCAAGGCACAGGTTGAGGCGCTCATTGCGGCGGGGGACAAACCCAACGCAGCCATTAAGGCAATTGCCAAACGACGTGAATTACCACGTCAGGCGGTGTACAATGAATTTCACGACTTAAAGAATGGTGAGGAACGTTAGAATGGCAAGTTTAGGCACATCAGCCAGCATATATAGTGAAGACCACCGGATAACTTATTATGAATGTGATCGAACGGGGCGGGCCACGTTGGCGACGCTGATCGATATTGCCGTTTTGGCATCTGAGGATCAAAGTGACGCTTTAGGGCTGACGACCGATTTTGTTCAGAGCCACGGGGTTGGCTGGGTCGTGACGCAGTACGCGATTGACGTGACGCGGATGCCGCATTTAGATGAGATCGTTACGATTGCGGTGCGTGGGTCGGCGTATAACCCGTACTTTGCTTACCGGGAGTTTTGGATCAAAGACGCAAAGGGCAACCAGTTAGCTTACATTACGAGTATCTGGGTGACCATGAGTCAGACGACGCGGCGGATCGTCAAGATCTTGCCGGAGTTAGTCGAACCATACCACTCAGAAGTCGTCAAACGTATTCCACGGCTACCACGGCCAAGTACCTTTGAAGTCACGGAGACGACCATTAGTAAGCCGTATCACGTGCGCTTCTTCGATATTGACCCGAACCGTCACGTGAATAACGCGCATTACTTTGACTGGTTGCTAGATACGTTGCCGGCTGAGTTCTTATTGCAACACGACTTATTACACATCGACGTTCGCTATGAGAATGAAGTCCAGTACGGCCACATCGTTGATTCTAAGGTCAACATTTTACCCGGTGACCAGGCGGATCAAGTTAAGACGAGCCACTTGATTCAGGTCGGTGATGAGAAGTGCTGTGAAGTGACGATTTTGTGGCAGACATTGGCTGAACCAATTAAATAGATGATTGAAAAAAGTAGTTGCCACGCGTGACTACTTTTTTATTGGCCCCAATTAATTGCTTTACAAACCCGCAATTTTTAAAGCGCATTAGCCGCTGAATATGCTATGATTAAAGCATCTATGTAGGGGAGGTACACTATGTCAATTCTTGTTTTGGGGGGAGCCGGTTACATCGGTTCTCACATGGTCGATCGCTTAGTCGCCAATGGATCTTCGGTAGTTGTCGTTGATAATTTGGTTACTGGGCACCGGGCAGCCGTTAACGCCGCAGCTAAGTTTTATGAAGGCGATGTCCGTGATGCGACCTTTTTAAACCACGTTTTTGATGAAGAACCGATTGAAGCCGTGGTGCACTTTGCAGCGTTCTCAGTCGTACCAGAGTCAATGGCCAAGCCACTGAAGTACTTTGATAACAATACTGGTGGCATGATTACGTTACTTGAAACGATGCAGGCCCACGATGTTAAGCAAATCGTCTTTTCATCAACCGCTGCAACGTACGGGACACCGGAACGGATTCCAATCAAGGAAACTGATCCGCAAGAACCAATCAACCCTTACGGGGCAAGTAAGTTAATGATGGAACAAATCATGCACTGGTCTGACGTGGCGTACGGGATCAAGTTCGTCGCCTTACGTTACTTTAACGTCGCCGGTGCTAAGCCAGATGGCAGCATTGGTGAAGACCACGGTCCTGAAACCCACTTGGTTCCGATTATTTTGCAAGTGGCACAGGGTAAGCGTGACGAATTGAAGCTCTTTGGTGATGATTACAACACGCCAGATGGAACCAACGTCCGCGATTACGTGCACGTTTTGGACTTAGCCGATGCGCATATCCTGGCATTGAAGTACTTAGCTGCCGGTAACGACAGTGACGCCTTCAACTTAGGCTCATCCACTGGTTTCTCAAACAAGCAGATGCTTGCAGCTGCTCGCGAAGTGACTGGCAAGCCGATTCCAGCCAAGATTGCGCCACGGCGTCCTGGTGACCCAGATTCACTAGTTGCCGCAAGTGATAAGGCTCGCGAGGTTTTGGGCTGGCAACCACATTACGATGACGTTAACGAAATCATTAAAACAGCCTGGGCATGGACCCAGAAGCATCCGAATGGTTACGATGACCGTAACTAGTTTGGCTAACTAAAGTAAGTCAAAAAGGCACCCAGTAAGACGAATTTTCGTCTTACTGGGTGCCTTTTAATGCTGACTACCGGTTCAATTGTTGATAATCACTCACAATTGCGAGTAGTCGTTTGATGTCAGCGGTATGAATGTCACCAATCGTACCAATTCTGAAACTTGGAATTGCGGAAACCTTGCCTGGGTAAATAACGAATCCCCGTTCCTTAATGAATTGGTAGAAATCAGCAAAATCAAAATGTTGCGTTGGGTATTTGAAAGAAGTAATGATGGGGCCTTGAACGGCTGGATCAATCACTAAGTCAAATCCTAACGCTTGCATCCCGTTGCTAAGCAGTGCTTGGTTAGCAGCGTAGCGTTCATACCGTGGTGTAACGCCGCCTTCAGCTTTAAGCTCAATCAAGGCCTGAGCGAAAGCGTGAACAACGTGGGTTGGGGACGTAAAACGCCACTTTCCAGGTTGTTTAGTCATTGCTTGCCACTGTGCGTAAAGATCTAAGCATAGTGAACGGGCGTTATTCGCCGTCTTTTCCAAGGTGGCTTGCTTAGCAATGATGAAGGCAAAACCAGGGACACCTTGCACGCACTTGTTGGCGCTGCTGACCAAGTAGTCACAGTCCAACCCATCAACGCTGATTGGAACGCCACCTAAGCTTGACATAGCATCGATAATTGTGACGATTCCACGCGCTTGCATGAGTGGCATGAGCTGTTCGATGGGGTTCAAGATCCCGGTTGTTGTTTCACTGTGCACCGTGGCAAAGTGGGTAACTTCCGGATGCGCATCGAGGGCAGCTTCAATCTGTGCCGGGTCAACGGCTTCGTCTTCGTTAAAGACAACGTCGACGTGTTCGATCCCGTAATAATCCGCGATTTCACTGATTCGGTGGCCATAAGCCCCGTTAACAGCAATCATCAAGACAGCGCCTTCGCGTGGAAGGGCGGTCCCAATCGTTGCCTCGACACCGTAGCTACCGCTACCTTGCAGAAGAACCGTCGTGTAGGCGTCTGGATCTGCTTGCGCAAGTTCAAGAATTTGTTGGCGAATCGTTTCCGTCACGTTCCGGTAATCACTGTCCCAGGTACAATAGTCAATTTGCATGGCTTCTTTAACCGTGGGGGTGGTACTTAGTGGACCGGGTGTTAACAACAAGTAAGGCTGTTTCATATTCTTTCCTCCGTAACTAATGACCAGAAACGGCTTAACTAATGCTGTCAATCAAGGCTGGCAGTTCAACCATTGATTGCAGAATGTAATCCGCACCGACTTTTTTGTATTCGTCAGCAACCTTGGTCCGCAAAGCGGCTTGTTCGGCAGCTGATAACGCGTCGAATTCAGCTTGTGACAAGCCCATCAAGTTGCTACCGTCAATAATCCCAACGCTAATGGCATCAGCGTTTTGACCTTCTAAGATATCGTTGATTGAATCACCGACCTTCATGACACTCGCCGCGTTGGTAATTTCCAGCTTGTCGCTGGCTAATTCCAACATTGCGGGTGCCGGGCGGCCGATACCATTAGTTTGTTCTGAAGTGATGTTAACAGTTGGTTGGTAACCTTGCTTTGCCGCAATTGGTAAAACTAGGGCCAACATTTCAGAATCATAACCGGTCGTTGTGCCATAGGCAATGTGATGTTCGTTTAAGTAACTGATAACTTGATCCATCCCAGGCTTTAATTGCGCAAAGTCTGTCAGTGAAGCTAAGAGAATTGACTTAAAGTCGTGAAAAATACGATCACAGTCATCGGATGAAGGTAACACTTGGAAACGAGCTTGCCAGTCATTTTGAACGGCAGGTAAGTTAATGATCTTGCAGATGTGGGTATACTTATCAAGCCCCATATCTTGCCGGATTTCAGCCTCGGTAATCGTGATACCGACGTTGTCGAATGCTTTTTGGAAAGCGACGATGGGGGCACGGCTACCATAATCAATAGTTGTACCGGCCCAATCGAAGATAACTGCTTGAATAGTCATGTGAAAACTCCTTTAGATGCGATAAATTAGTTGTGCTTTAAATAATGGCCCCGTAGTTTCATTGAAACCAATTCGAGTACGATGGCAACGGCTAAGAGTAAGTAAACGATCAAACCGACTTCGTGGAAGTTAAAGTAGAAGCTACCTGCCATGAAGAGGTAGTAACCAATGTCATCCGCACCAGCAGCGGCCCCAACGGCAACTGCGTTAGCGAAGTTGATTTCGAAACGAATGAAGGTCCAACTTAGTAGTGCTGGGACGATTGATGGCAAGATTGCTTGGAAAACAATTGGCCAAAAACCGACACCACTAGCTTTTAAAGCCTCAATCGTATCTTGTGAAGTTTCCTCAATACTTTCCGAATAGGCTTTAACAAGGTAAGCCACACTATGGAACGTTAAACCGACAACGGCGGCACTGGCACCAAGTCCCATGACAACTGAATAGATCAGAACCCAAAGGATGGTTGGAATGGCACGAACAAAGGCCATCACCGCTTTAATTGACGTTGCAAGCCAGTTAGGGGCTAAGTTACGTGCCGCACCGACCGCGATAAAGAACGCAATCAGGGCGCCTAAGAGGGTGGTTAACATTGCGAGTGAAACACTCGTGGCTAACGCCCGTAGTAGCAGTGCCCATGAATCTTGGCCGACGCTTGGGTGTAAAAACATGGCGTTCAGATTAGCGCCTAAACTTTTAAAGGCTTCTGAAAGCTGTAAGTTGCTGTTGTTAAGCGTTGCAAGTGAATAAATGGTAACGATTGTGAGTCCCGCAAGCACGCTACGTAAGATTTTCCGCGGTTTAGTTACCAGGGTAATTTTCTTGGCGTGGGATGCCGATGGCTGAATTGTCTCCGGTTTTGGTTGACTGTTTTCAATCATGCGATGGCCCTCCGAATCATAGTGGATGTTAATTCTAAGACGATAACTAAGATGGCAATTAATAAGACGATTAGACCGGCAGCGTCATAACGGAAACTCTTGAAGTAGAAGTCGAAGAGAAATCCAACGCCAGTCCCAGTTAACAGACCAACCAAAGTAGCGTCCCGTAAGTTATTTTCAATCATGTAAAGGACCCAACTGGTCAGGGTACTAGCAGCTTCTGGTAAGACGCCGCAGAACACGCATTGAAAGTAGTTCGCACCCACCGCTTGTAAGGCTTGGAGCTTTTCGGCATCCAAGTCTTCAATCGTTTCCGTGAAAGCCCGGGTGAGGTAGCCTAGCGTCATAAAGAAGAGGGCTAAGAAACCCGTAAAATCACTTTGCTTAAATGAAAACAGTAGGATCATGGCCCACGCAACTACCGGAATGTTCCGGAGTAGTGAAGCCCCAAAACGAATCACAATCCGCAAAACGGGATGCGGTGTCGTCGTCTGAGCACCTAAGATGGCAAAGACGAGTGAAAAGAGACTCGCGATAATGGTGGAAGAAATTGAAACGAGCAAGGTCCGCCATAACTGATAAAGGATTGGTCCTAAGTAAGAAATTGAACGTTCCGTTGGAATAAAGTTGTGGAACAACCAGATGATACCAGCTGGAATTTTAACGATGGAAGTCCAGGTTTGGAAGTTCACAATCGTCATTGAAAGAACGTAAATTCCAATCAAAATGATTAAAACGACCGACAAACGTAACCGCCGTTGACGGAAAAAGCTTTGGGGTGATGGGAAACTAGTCTTCATTAGCACTCACCACCGCTTTAGCGTCATCAGCTTGTCGATAAATCTTTTGTAACACGTCGTCATCAACTGCCTTGGTTGCCCCTTCAAACACGATGGCACCGCTATTGATCCCGATAATGTGATCAGCGTATTCCATCGCGATATCAACTTGGTGAAGGTTGATGAGAATAATCAGTTGCTTTTCTTTTGCTAACTTACGTAAAATGTCCATGACAATTTTAGTTGACTTTGGATCAAGTGATGCAATTGGTTCGTCACATAAAATCATCTTAGGATGTTGCATGAGGGCACGTGCAATCCCGACCCGTTGTTGTTGACCACCACTAAGCTGGTCACAACGTTGGTAGGCATATTCTTTCAGACCAACTTCATCTAAAAGTGCGAGTGCTTCCGTCTTTTCTTCATTACTATAAAGTCCGAGCATCCCGGCGACCGTGGACTTAGCACCTAAGCGTCCGTGTAAGACGTTTTCCAGGGCAGTGAGGGGGCTAATCAAGTTATAGTTTTGGAAGATCATCCCGATGTGATGACGAATTTTACGCAATTCAGCTTTATTCGCTTGACGAATATCTTGGTCATCTAATAAAATCTGACCACTATCATCACGAATTAACTGATTAACACTCCGTAGAATCGTTGTTTTCCCAGCGCCTGAAGGCCCAATAATTGCCGTCACTTCACCTGGTTGAGCAGTAAAGTTAACGTCTTTGAGCGAGCGCTTATTTGAACCGTAAGTTTTATCTAGTTGAATGACCTTGAGCATAGCAGTTCCTTTCCTGAAGACCTAAATGGAAATCGGTTTAGTAACCAACTAACTTATGAGTTGGGGCGTACCATTTGTCTGTAACTTTAACTAATTGTGACTTTTCAGTCGTTTTAGGGAATAACATTGGTGTCTTAGCATTTGGTTTTGAGAAGATCTTTTCGTTGTCTGCAAATGATTTTGATGTAAATTCTTTAGCAATCTTATCTTGATCATCCTTGCTTAAGGCCTTAGTGTTGTATACCCATGGACCTTGTTGAACAGGCATCATCGCAATGTTGACAACGGACTTGCCATTTAAGCCAGTGAATGGTGCTTCAGCGTCATCTTTAACAGTGAAAGTTGAGCCCAGTTTGTTCCATGAACCCTTAGTGACTTTCAAGTAAGGCATCAAATCAGTGTCATCGAAGGCAGCTACGTCAGCGTCACCCTTAAGTAAGTTAACGGCTGAACCTTGGTGTGAACCACCGTAAAGAACTTTGCTGAAGAATTTACCGCTTTGCGTTAATTGATCCTTGTCAGCGTCTTTGATCTTGAATTCACGCGTGATTTCAGCGTTTGGAACTAAGAAACCAGACGTTGAACTGTTAGAAACGAAGGACATCTTTTGGCCCTTGATCTTATCAATGCTGTACTTACCGTTTTCTTCATACTTTTTGGCGTCTTTTTGTTGTACCATTAAGTATGAGTTGTAAGTGGCTTTCTTCAAGGTCCCTTCACCGTCAGATTGTGCGGCGAATGGTAAAACGTCCTTGCTTAACTTGTGGGCTTGGATATAACCATTGGCACCCATGTAAGCTAATTGTGCTTTACCAGAAGCAATTGCTTGAATGGCAACGTTGTAGTCGGTCGTTGTTTGTAATTTAACCGTCTTACCAGTAACCTTTTCAATTGATTTCTTTAAAGCGTCACGTGAACCGGAAAAACTCTTAGCTGATTCGTTAGGATAGAAAACAACCGTGATTGTTTTATCCTTACTAGTGTTGTTACTCTTGGAACTAGTGCTCGTGCCGCTTGCACAACCGGCTAAACCTAAACCTAGTACCGATACAAATGAGAGACCTAAAAGAGACTTACTGAGCTTTGACATAATTTTCAATTACCTCCAAGTAATTTAGTTACTTGTGTAGCATAACAAGGTAATGTAAATGTGCTAAAAAGGAACCGTGAAGTATATGTATAAGTTGTGTAAACGATATTTACGAATTGATTACATTACGTTAATTGGTAAGGGTGTCAAGGATCAATATAAAGTTGCTCTGGCTTGCAACCAACTCGAATTGGTTGGTTCTGGCCGGAAAGCTTTCAAAGTAATCAAATTATGATAAGATATGTGAAGTAATTCAAAACGAGGAGTCTGTAAATTATGAAGTTGTTGGCTATTGATACTTCCAACCGTCCGTTGAGTGTAGCAGTTTTAGAGGACGCTAAGATTTTGGCCACGACGACCACCAATGTTGGTCGCAACCATAGTAGTACGCTGTTACCCATTATTGAACAGTCGCTAGCTCAAGCCGGTTTCAAACCTGATGATCTAGACCGCATTGTCGTGGCTGCTGGACCGGGATCGTACACCGGTTTGCGGATTGGCGTCACGACCGCTAAAACTTTGGCCTTCACTTTACATAAGGAATTAGTTGGTTTATCAAGCTTAGAAGCTTTGGCTGGCAATGTTCTGATGGAAGGTCAACTAGTGTCGCCACTATTTGATGCGCGGCGTGATAACGTCTTTACCGGATTATACCGGATTGAAAATCAGCGTCCCGTACAGGTGATTGCTGATCAGCATATCAGTATTGCGGAATGGACCGATCAGTTGGCAGCATACCCCGAACCAGTAACGTTTATCGGGGCCGATGTTGCAACGTATGAAGCCCCATTAAAGGAACAGTTGGGTGATCGGTTTGTTCGTGCACAGCCCCAGTTAGATTTGCCACAAGCAAGCGTGTTAGGCTTGCTCGGACAAACTGCTCAGCCCGTAGAACACTTGCATGCGTTCGTGCCCGACTACTTACGTTTGACACAGGCCGAACGTGATTGGCAAGCTAAGCACCCGAAAGAGGATCATGCGCCCTATGTTGAAAAGATTTAAGGAATACTTTCAGAAAATTACATCGAACCGTAATCAACACCGTGAAAAAGTTTTGACGGTTGATAATCACATCGTAGAGGTCGCGGGGACGAGGTATTACCTTTCTCAAGCACTGATTACCGATGTGCCGGAAATGCTGGCCATTGAACGCGCCGTTTATGCCGGAAAGACGCCGTGGGATGAGAACGCCTTTAAGACCGAATTACGGCGCCAAAGTGGGCGTTTCTACATTGTAATGCGTCACGAAGACCGGTTGTTGGCGTTTTGTGGTTGCGCGTTTGATGATCGTCGTCATGACGCCCACATTACCAACATTGCGGTGCATCCTGACGTGCAGGGACGCGGACTCGGGCACTTCATGATGAAAACGATGATTGATCGGGCAGTAGAGTTAGATTATCAGACGGTCAGTTTAGAAGTTCGGTATAGCAATACTACTGCGCAACGTATGTACACGAATTTAGGCTTTGAAAAAACGGGGATAAAAAAACGTTACTACTTCGGTGATCATGAAGACGCAATCGACATGACGTACCGATTAGCCCCAAAAGCAAATGAGTGAGTGGCAATTAGTCCCTGGTGATGAATACGCGGCAAGCGACTTGGCCGCGATTTGTTACCAGTTGTCGGCTGCTGCTTATCCGAACGGGGCGCCGTGGCGGCAAGCAACTTTTATGGCGGACATTGAAGCACCACAGAGTCGCTATCACGTGATGCTTGCTGATAAGCGCCCGGTTGGATTTGTGAGCTGTACGATTGTATTAGATGAAGTTGAAATTACGAACATTGCCGTACACCCGGACTTTCAGCGTCACGGGTTGGCACGGCAATTATTGCAGACGTGTTTGGCTGCGCTTACGACTAACGGCCAGATTTTCTTAGAAGTCCGCCCTAGTAACGTTGCGGCACAGAAGTTATACCGTCAATTTGGCTTTGAGCAGATTGCCACACGTCGTCGTTATTATCATGATCCAGTGGAAGATGCCTGGATCATGCGCAAAATTATTGATTAAAGGATGGTCACTGGTGGAGAAACAGAATTTGATTTTAGCATTTGAATCTAGTTGTGATGAGACAAGTGTTGCCGTCATTCGTGACGGTCATGAGATCTTGTCAAACGTCATTGCAACTCAGATCAATAGCCATAAACGTTTTGGTGGGGTCGTTCCAGAAGTTGCTAGTCGCCACCACATTGAACAGGTTACGATTTGCATTGAAGACGCAATGACGGAGGCCGCCGTGACCTATGATGATTTAGACGCGGTCGCTGTGACTTACGGTCCCGGGTTAGTCGGCGCACTCTTAGTTGGTGTGAATGCCGCTAAGACCGTGGCGTATGCACATCATTTACCCTTGATTCCAGTCAACCACATGGCGGGACATATTTATGCGGCGCGCTTTGTGAAACCGTTCGAATTTCCATTGATGGCATTACTCGTTTCGGGTGGGCATACTGAACTCGTTTATATGCAGGCTGATGGTCAGTTTGAAATCATTGGAGAAACCCGCGATGACGCTGCCGGCGAAGCTTACGATAAAATCGGACGGGTATTGGGCGTCCCATACCCAGCCGGCAAAGTAATCGATGAGATGGCTCATAAAGGAAACGATACGTTTAAATTCCCACGGGCAATGATTGATGAAGACAACTACGACTTTAGTTTTAGCGGTCTCAAGAGTGCGTTTATTAATACCGTTCATCATGCTGACCAGATTGGTGAGACCCTGGATAAGAATGATTTGGCGGCCAGCTTTCAAGCGAGTGTCGTCGACGTCTTGACGAGTAAGACGTTGCGGGTATTAAAGCAGTACCCGGTCAAACAGTTGATTTTGGCGGGGGGCGTAGCTGCAAACCACGGTCTACGCGAACGGCTACAAGAAGTGTTACCTAAAGAATTTCCCAACACTGACTTAGTTTTGGCCCCACTCAAGTTGTGCGGCGATAACGGCGCTATGATTGGGGCGGCTGGTTACGTTCAGTACCAGCACCAACAATTTGGTGACGCAACGCTAAACGCAGATCCTAGTTTGGAATTTGATTGGATGCCTAACATGCCCCACTAAGCCTGACTTAGTACGGGTGGTAAACTTTATAATGAAGCTAAAAAAGCTGGTTCAGATGAAATCTGAACCAGCTTTTTTAGTTGGAATTAGTCCATATTTTCAAGGGCTTCGGCCTGTTCCGTCCAGTCCGTTTCGGCTTGTGCTTGTTCCGCGTTAACGGCGTCAAGTTGCTTTTGTAAGTCACCTAGTTTGCCGGAATCAGAAAAGTTTTCTGGTTGCGCCATCTCTTCTTGGATGACCGTTGCCTGTTGTTCTAAATCGTTCATTTTAGCTTCTAACGCTGCAACGCTGCGTTCTAACTTCCGCTTTTCACGCTGTTGCTGCTTGCTAGCTTGGTAATTTTGCTGGCCCTTTGAACGCGGTACGGCAGCTGAAGCGGGGGTGGCATCCGGGTTAGCCAGCGCGTCTTGTTCAGCGGTCTCACTCGCGGCGGCCGCTGCGAGTTCTTCTTGTTCCTGTTTCTTATCGACATAGTAATCATAGTCCCCTAAGAACAGTTCCGTTCCTTCGGGTGAAACTTCGACGACGCTAGTGGCCACTTGGTTAATGAAGTAACGGTCATGAGAAACAAAGAGAAGGGTGCCATCAAAATCATTGAGGGCCACTTCCAATACTTCCCGACTATCAATATCCAAATGGTTGGTCGGTTCGTCAAGAATCAAAAAGTTATTATTTTGCATCGCCAGTTTGGTCAACAATAAGCGGGCCCGCTCACCACCGGATAGGGCGTGAATTGGTTTGTCGACGTCTTCACCAGTAAAGAGGAAGCTACCGAGAATCGTGCGAATGTCTTTTTCAGGCGTGGTCGGGTGTTCATCCCAAAGTTCGCTTAGGACCGTTTTATTATCGTGAAGGTTCCGTTGTTCTTGGTCGTAGTATCCGGTCACTACGTTGGTACCGAAAACGGCCTGACCTTTAATGAACGGAATCTTTCCCAAAATACTTTTCAAGAGGGTCGATTTACCGATTCCGTTAGGCCCAACGATGGCGATGGCCTCGTGCTTTTTAACGTTAAGGTTATCCGGTTCTGATAATGTCTGACCGGCGTAACCAACGGCGGCGTCCTTAACGGTCAAAACGATATTCCCACTTTGCTTTGCAGCGTGAAAACCGAAGTGCGCCGTCTTGTCATCACTGTCTGGCCGGTCTAAGCGGTCCATCTTAGCTAACTGTTTGCGTCGGGCTTGGGCCCGCTTCGTCGTTGACGCCCGAACAATATTCTTATTGACGAAATCTTCTAACTTACTGATTTCGGCTTGCTGTTTTTCGTAGTGTTTCCACTGGGCCTGAATCCGGGCGGCTTTTTCTTGAACAAATTGATCGTAGTTCCCGGTGTAGTGAATCATTTCATGATGGGATAGGTCGTAGACTTCGTTAACCACGCGGTCTAAGAAGTACCGGTCATGAGAAACGATTAGTAAAGCGCCGGTATAGGATTGCAAATAACTTTCCAACCAAGTTAACGTTTCAACGTCCAAATGGTTAGTCGGTTCGTCCAAAATCAGGAGGTCCCGTTTTTCAAGTAATAGTTTGGCTAACGCTAACTGGGTCTTTTGACCACCGGAAAGTTCGGTGACGGACTTGTCGTAAACGTCGGCGTCAAATTGAAATCCGTGTAAAACGCCGCGAATCTCGGCTTGGTAGCCGTAACCATTTTTTTGTTGAAAGGCGGTTTGGACCTGATCATAAGTTTTTAAGGTTTGTTGGTAAGTTTGGTCGTCCGCAATGACGGCCGGGTCGCTTAATTGGGTTTCTAAGCGATGCATTTGGTCTTCCAAAGCGTGCACTTCGGCAAAGACACTACTCATTTCTTCCCAAATCGTATTGTTGCTGTCGAGGCCTTGGTCTTGGGCTAGGTAACCAATGGTCAGGTCTTTACGCATTGAGATCTGACCTTCATCCGGGACGGTTTCACCGGCAATCATTTTTAGTAAGGTTGATTTACCCGCACCGTTACGACCGACTAAGGCCACCCGGGCATGTTCTTGAATGTCCATTTGTACGTTATCGAACAAGACATCGGCGCCAAAACGCCGCATGACTTGCTGTACTTGTAGTAAAATCACGCTTTTTTAAGCTCCTTTCACATTTAATTCGTCATACAATTGTAGCATATTGCAACGGTCTGCCCTAGTAATACGGAATAATAAGTAATTATTATTTCACAAAGTGACGCACTATGCTAGAATAGTGTCAGCAAATTCACAAACTTTTGGTAAGGAGGGATCGTCCGAATGGCAGAAACAAAAATTCCTCGGGCAACGGCGAAACGGTTGCCGATTTATTATCGTTATCTCAATATTTTATTAGATGCCGATAAAAAACGGGTTTCATCAACGGAATTGTCCGAGGCGGTTAAGGTAGATTCAGCAACGATTCGACGCGATTTTTCATATTTTGGGGCCCTAGGTAAACGGGGGTACGGATATGATGTTGAAAAGTTACTTTCATTCTTTAAGAAAATCTTGAATCAGGATACCTTGACGAACGTTGCCTTGATTGGGGTCGGAAACTTAGGACACGCGTTACTGAACTTTAATTTCCACAAAAACAGTAACGTGCGGATCTCCGCAGCTTTTGATGTTAATGAGGCCATTGCGAATACGGTACAAAGCGGTGTGCCAGTATATCCAATGACGGAACTCAAAAAGCAATTGATCGAACAACAAATTGAAATTGCAATCTTGACAGTACCAACGACGGCTGTGCAAAACATCACTGATGAATTGGTGGATGCCAACGTTAAGGGAATCATGAACTTTACGCCGCTACGCATTTCAGTACCGGATACGGTTCGGGTTCAAAATGTCGATTTAACCAATGAATTACAGACGCTGATTTACTTTATTGAACACTACGGTGAACAATTGGGTGATCACGGTAACTCTGACGATGAATAATAAAAACGCTTGGGATTTTTCCCAAGCGTTTTTATTTGGCTAGCGGTTATTTACCAAGTAATGTAGGTAAAATAACGACGCTGTTCATTAAAATATGTGCCAACATTGAGGTCTGGATACGGCCAGTTTGGCGGTATAACCAACAAAAGAGTAATCCGATGAAGGCGTACAGGATAAAGTGCCCGTCGGCGTGCGCAAAACTGAAGAAGACACTGGAGATTAGCGCGGCCCCAATTTGCCCCGTTAGTGGAGCGAGGTTGCCAAAAATCACTTTACGAAAGACGAGTTCTTCCATAATAGGTGCGCCGACCATAATTGCTAGGAAAAAGAACGGGTACTGACGGCCAACGGTTAAAAGCGTCGTCGTATTGGCCGATGCCGTAGACTGCCCGAGTAGTTGGGTGAGCTGCAGAATCACCATCTGCCCGACAATGACCAGCACGGTACCTAATAGCCCCCATAATAGTGTTTTAGTCCAATTAACGGGATGCTTTTCTAGGGGATTGGGTTCACGCATCCGACTTGCAACGATGACCAACAGCACAGCGCCGACTAAGTAGTCAACGGTCTGGATGACAAAGACCTGCGACCCCAAGTTATGAAAACTAGCGACCAAAAGGCTAGGTAATGCGTAAATTATAAAGTAGAGGATTAAAATGATTAGCGATTGGCGGCGATTAGCCATCAGCTCACGTCCTTTGATTTAGTTAATTTCGAGTCAATTTGACTTAAGTAATCCCATTATAGTCGATTTGACATTCTTTGACTAATAATTGACAAATCACTTGCATTCTTAAATCAAAATGATATAGTTATCTTTGTAATTAGCACTTGGGTATTAAGAGTGCTAAAAAGAATAAATGGAGGGATTCACGTGTTAAAACCATTAGGAGATCGCGTCATCTTGCAACAACAAGAAGAAGAAGAACAAACGATTGGTGGTATCGTTATTGCCAATAACGCTAAGGAAAAGCCACAAAGCGGTAAAGTTGTTGCCGTCAATGACGGTCGTGTTTTAGATAACGGGACGAAGGTTGCCCCAAGCGTGAAAGTCGGCGATCAAGTATTGTTCGACAAGTACGCCGGTACTGAAGTTAAGTATGAAGGAACTAAGTACCTTGTTTTACACGAAAAGGACATTGTCGCAGTCGAAGACTAATCCATTTAAAACAATATTTAATTAAAAAATTATTCATGAGGTGAAAATAGATAATGGCTAAAGAATTAAAGTTCTCTGAAGATGCACGAGCAGCTATGCTTAAGGGTGTCGATCAATTAGCTGACACCGTTAAATCAACGTTAGGGCCTAAGGGACGCAACGTCGTATTGGAACAATCATACGGTTCACCAACCATTACTAATGATGGTGTAACAATTGCTAAAGCAATCGACTTGGAAGACCATTTCGAAAACATGGGTGCCAAATTAGTTTCTGAAGTTGCTTCTAAGACTAACGATATCGCTGGTGATGGGACGACCACTGCTACAGTCTTGACCCAATCGATCGTTAACGAAGGTATGAAGAACGTTACGGCCGGTGCTAACCCCGTCGGTATTCGTCGTGGGATCGAAGAAGCCACTAAGACAGCGGTTGACTCTTTACACGCAATGGCTCACCAAGTTAAGACTCAAGAAGATATTGCACAAATTGCTTCCGTTTCATCTGCTAGCCAGGAAACCGGTAAGTTGATTGCCGAAGCCATGGAAAAGGTTGGCCATGATGGGGTTATTACCATTGAAGAATCCCGTGGGGTTGATACGAGCTTAGACGTTGTTGAAGGGATGCAATTCGATCGCGGTTACTTATCACAATACATGGTAACTGATAATGACAAGATGGAAGCTGACCTTGATAACCCTTATATCTTAATCACCGATAAGAAGATTTCAAACATCCAAGATATTTTACCATTGTTACAATCAATCGTTGAACAAGGCAAGCCATTGTTGATCATTGCTGATGACATTTCTGGCGAAGCTTTACCAACCTTGGTCTTAAACAAGATGCGTGGGACGTTCAACGTCGTTGCAGTTAAGGCACCCGGTTTTGGTGATCGGCGTAAGGAACAACTACAAGATATCGCCGTCTTAACTGGTGGTACTGTAATTACCGATGATTTGGGTCTTGAACTTAAAGACACGACTATCGATCAGTTAGGTCAAGCTAACAAGGTCACGGTTACGAAGGACAACACGACCATCGTTGAAGGCGCCGGTGCTAAGGACGCAATCAAGGAACGGGTTGACTTCATCCGTAACCAAATCAGTGAAACCACTTCTGATTTTGATAAAGAAAAGTTACAAGAACGTTTGGCTAAATTAGCCGGCGGGGTTGCCGTGGTTCGTGTTGGTGCCGCTACGGAAACTGAATTAAAAGAACGTAAATACCGTATCGAAGATGCTTTGAATGCGACCCGTGCGGCCGTCGAAGAAGGCTTCGTTCCTGGTGGTGGGACTGCCTTTATCAATGTGATTAAAGACATTGCCGCTTTGAAAGAAGAAGGCGACGTTCAAACTGGGATTAACATTGTTAAGCGGGCCTTAGAAGAACCAGTTCGTCAGATCGCTGAAAATGCCGGTCTTGAAGGCTCTGTCATCGTCGAAAAGATGAAGGACCAAAAGCCAGGCGTTGGGTTTAACGCGGCAACTGACGAATGGGTTGATATGATCGAAGCTGGGATTGTTGACCCAACCAAGGTTACCCGTTCCGCTTTACAAAATGCTGCTTCAGTTTCAGCCTTATTATTGACGACGGAAGCCGTTGTTGCTGAAAAGCCTGAACCACAAGCACCAGCTGCACCAGCCGCACCAAACCCAGGTATGGGCGGTATGATGTAAGCCGTTAGTTAAAAAAGTACGACTATAGTGATTAAAAATAGCTGCCGCAAGGGATCAATGGATGCCTTACGACAGCTATTTTGAATTTTAAGGAAGACCGCATCAGTCCTATCCAAGACGAGTAAAGTTCAATTATTTACATCAATCGATTTCGCTTATATTTGCGAGTCAGTTACTCCAGTTGGATGTTAGTAAAATTAAAGTGTTGCTTTGCGTCGGGTGGCGCGTTAGAATCAGTCGTTGGCGAAAAATTGCGGAAATAATTTAATTGATTGCGATTTTAACGTGTAGTATTTACTAATTTAAAGTAGTAAAATCTACTTTGACTTAGCTTACTTGGGAATAATTATTTTTGAAATAAAGGAGTTATTATCATGTGGCGTTATTTAAAACGGTTGTTAATTGGGAAACCGTTAAAAACCATGGATGAGGGTGGGCAAGCGCTCACTAAGTTCAAGGCGTTGGCGCTGCTGTCTTCAGACGCGCTTTCGTCAGTTGCCTATGGTACTGAACAAATCACAACCGTCTTAATTACACTTTCAGCAGCTGCCTTGATGTATCAACTATATGCTGCGGCGCTCGTGTTAGTCCTGTTGTTTGCGATTACGATGTCGTATCGCCAAATTATTCGGGCCTATCCGTCCGGTGGTGGGGCTTACGTTGTTGCTAGTACGAACTGGGGGCGGCCAGCTGGCTTAGTTGCCGGGGGGTCACTGCTCGTTGATTACATGTTGACCGTTGCGGTTTCAGTGACTTCTGGGACTGAAGCGATTACGTCAGCGATTCCAGCACTAACGAATTATCAAGTGTTGATTGCAATTGTGATTGTGATTGCCATTATGGGGTTAAACTTGCGGGGCATGCGGGAGTCAGCTTCGTTTCTAACGTTCCCCGTGTATTTCTTCATTATCATGATTATTGGGATGGTTCTGTGGGGTGTCATGAACATTGCGAGTGGTAACTTAACTTACCATGCGTCAGCAGCAATTGGGGCGCCGGTCCAAGGGATGACCCTGGTGTTATTCTTCCGTGCGTTCTCATCTGGTTCATCTTCACTAACTGGGGTTGAAGCCATTAGTAACGCGGTGCCAAACTTTAAGCGTCCTAAACGTAAGAATGCTGCTAATACGCTGGCAATTATGTCATTAATATTAGCCGCTTTCTTCGCAGGAATTACTTACTTGAGTTATTACTTGGGTATTAAACCACAAGCTGATAACACGGTCTTGTCACAAATTGCTTCGGCCGTATTTGGTCACGGATTGTTCTACTATTTATTACAACTCTCAACGGCGATGATTTTAGCCGTTGCAGCGAATACCGGTTTCTCAGCCTTTCCAATTTTGGCCTATAACTTGGCTAAGGATAAGTTTTTGCCACATGCGTATATGGACCGCGGGGACCGTTTGGGTTACTCGAACGGGATTATCTCATTAGCCGTTGGGGCAATTGCGCTAATCATTATTTTCGATGGAAAAACAACGCTGTTGATTCCACTATATGCGGTTGGGGTTTTCGTGCCATTTGCGCTTTCTCAATCTGGGATGATCATTCACTGGTTCCGCGAACGGGGCAATTGGTGGTGGATGAAAGCGTCCGTTAACTTACTCGGTGCGCTGATTTCACTCTTGCTAGTGTTCTCCTTATTCTTGCTCCGTTTTGGCAACGTTTGGCCATACTTAGTGGTGATGCCACTGTTACTGTACATGTTCTATCGAATTCATGTGCACTATATTCGGGTGGCGGCCCAACTGCGGGTAATGGCTAAAGAAAAAGCGGAACTACATGACTACGAAGGGGCAACGGTGATCGTCCTCGTTTCTAACGTGACGCGGGTTACGGCGCAGGCTGTTAATTACGCCCGGTCAATTGGTGACTACGTCATTGCCATGCACGTTTCCTTTGATGAAAATCCGGAGAAGGAACATAAGACGGCGGCGGAATTTAAGTCGACCTTCCCAGACGTTCGGTTTGTGGATATTCACTCATCGTACCGTTCCATTGCAACACCAACGCTACGGTTCTGTGATGTTATCGCAAAACGTGCGGCGGAACGAAACTTCTCGACGACCGTCTTAGTCCCACAATTTGTACCGAAGAAGCCTTGGCAAAATATTTTGCATAACCAAACTAGTTTGCGGTTACGGGCAGTATTAAATTCACGGGAAAATATTATCGTCTCAACTTATAATTACCATTTAAAAGAATAGTTACATCAATGTGTCACCAGTGATTGGTGGCACATTTTTTTGAAAAGCGTGACCGAAATGCGGTGCCTTTACTAAGTTTCTGTGAAGTGAGTTGTCAAGGTGCGCTGAGATTTGTATAATTATCCTAATAGATGAGAAGGGAGTTGCGCACAAATGATTAGATTTGAAATTCTAGTTAGCTTAATGGCAACCATGATGATCTCCGCAATCTTGACGCCATTTGTGCGAAAACTTGCATTTAGAATTGGAGCGGTCGACAAACCCAATCGCCGCCGAGTCAATAAGGTACCCATGCCAACCATGGGTGGCTTGGCGATTTTTATTTCTTACACGATTGGGACGACTATCTTATATTTAATGCATCAATTTCCGACCCGGTTATTTTTTGCGTTACTGGGTGGCGAACTGATTATTTTGAGTACTGGGATTATTGATGATATTTACGAATTAAAACCCCGACAAAAAATGTTAGGGATTACGCTTGCAGCGTTAGAGGTTTATTTTATCGGTGGCATTCGAATGACCACTTTTACGGTACCGTTTCTAGGGCTGATTCATTTTCAATGGTTGAGTTTACCAATCACTTTGTTGTGGATTTTAGCAATTACTAACGCGGTGAACTTGATCGACGGTTTGGACGGTTTGGCGACGGGGGTTTCCATCATCTCGATGAGTACGATGGGAATTATTGGCTTGTTCTTTTTAAATGCCAATACGTTCGTTTCCTTATTGATTTTCACGTTGGTCGCGGCGATGCTCGGCTTCTTACCTTATAACTTTTTCCCCGCCCGGATTTACTTGGGGGACACGGGATCACTGTTTATTGGGTTTATGGCGGCAGTCTTTTCACTATTTGGGCTGAAGAACGTCACGCTGATTTCGGTTGGGATTCCAGTCATGATCTTAGGGGTCCCCATTACCGATACCGTGTATGCAATGATTCGACGAATTTTGAACAAGAAACCAATTTCGCAAGCGGATAAGCACCATTTACACCATCGGTTGATGCAACTTGGTTTGACACACCGTCAAACGGTCATGGTCATTTACGGGATTGCGTTGATCTTTTCGTTTATTTCCTTACTTTACCCAATTTCTTCCATTTGGGGGTCCATTTTATTAACGATTGGATTGCTATTTGGACTTGAATTATTTGTGGAAGCGATTGGCCTTGCCGGTGATGATCGACAGCCATTGTTGAACTGGATTAAACGCACCGTAGCCCGGTTTACATCGAAAACTAGTCATTAATATTAAAGAAATTGTTACAGGCCCACTAGCCGATAATCGCTAGTGAGCCTGTTTTGATTAGGACAGCATTTGGTTTAAACAAATAGCCTTTACTCAAAATATACAAGGGATTTACACAATCGTCATTTTTAATTTACACACGGCCGGTAATATTGAAAATGTTCCAGATACAATCAATGGATGGCATAGAACGCCGGTGATCATGCTCGCATCACTATTCAGCACTTCCTACCCAGACTTGCTAAGGTGTTCTGCCAGCATTGATTGTTTAATTATGATAGTCAAATGGAGAAGGGGAGTTTCGATTATGAGAAAAGCAGTGACACTTGGGGCGCTGGCCGTAACAATTACCGTACTACTGGCTGGTTGTGGAAGTAATTCTGCAACAAGTACTAAGAATACTAGTAGCAGTAGCACCAGTTCAAAGACCACTAAAATCGTGGCGACTGGTTCGACTGCGCTACAACCGTTAGTAGAACAGGCTGGCCAAGCTTATCAAAATGAACATGCCAAAGTAACGATTAACGTTCAAGGTGGCGGTTCTGAAGCTGGTCTAAGTCAAGTAGCCAAGGGCTCTGTTAACATTGGTAACTCCGACTTGTTCGCACAAGAACAAAAAGGCCTGGATGCTAAGGGCTTAGTTGATCATAAGGTCGCCGTTGTTGGGATGGCACCAGTGGTTAACAAAGATGTTGGTGTAACTAACATTTCTAAGGATCAATTGGTTAAAATCTTCCAGGGCAAGATTACGAACTGGAAAGAAGTCGGCGGTAAGAGTGAAAAAATCACTGTTATTAACCGTGCTCAAGGTAGTGGGACCCGGGCCACTTTTGAAAAGTGGGGCCTTGGTAATGCTAAGGTAGCAACTAGCCAAGAACAAGATTCTAATGGGACCGTTCAAAAGATCGTTGGAACGACGCCAGGTGCAATCAGCTACTTAGCCTTCTCCTACATTAAAGATAATTTACAAGCACTTTCAATTGATAACGTTAAACCAACTGAAAGTAACGTTGCGAACAATAAGTGGAAGATCTGGGCATACGAACATATGTATACTAAGGGTCAACCAAAGGGCGAAGTTAAGGACTTCTTAACTTACATGACTTCTAAGAGCGTTCAAGGTAGTCTCGTTAAGAAATTAGGTTACATTCCATTGACTTCAATGAAGGTCGACCGGGGACAATCTGGTGAGATCACGACCCTTAAATAGTGACTGTTAAGTCGCACAAAAGCGTCCGGGAACTTTTCCGAACGCTTTTTTTGCGGCTTAATTTAGTTTGACTGAACGGGCACTTCGTTAAATTGTTCACCCTGATCTTCAAAACTAGCCTGCCCACTAAGCAAGTTAGTAATGGCCGTTTGAGTGGCAGCCAGTGTCGCGCTGTCGATCGCAATCGTTAGGGTGACTTGCACACCGTAATCGGTGTCTAGGGTCACCATATTTTGCTGAGTCAAGTAGTAGTTCAACGCGTCAACGTTGCGGTAATCGATCGTGACGGCGAGTTTTGTTTGTTGCACCCGTTGCACCTTACCGACACTTTCAATGGCTAGTGCGGGCGCGCCACTATAAGCCCGAATCAAACCACCGGCCCCAAGCTTGATGCCCCCAAAGTAGCGTGTGACAACGGCTAAAACATCGTGGATTTCGTTCGTTTTTAACACTTCTAAGATGGGAGAACCGGCTGTACCGACGGGTTCCCCATCGTCACTCATGCGCTGGATGTGATCGTCTGCGCCTAAGACGTAAGCGAAGCAATTGTGATTGGCTTTGGGGTTATCGGCCCGTACTTGCGCGATTTTGGCCTGAGCATCAGCTTCATCACTAATACGAAAAAGGTGGGCAATAAAGCGCGATTTCTTAATGGTTTGCTCACTAACCGTGTTTTTAGGAATTGTGTAGTATGGTTTTGTCAAAATTAAGGGTTCCTTTCAAGATGTTTGGCTCAGTTATTCGGATGTTATTGATAGGAGGTGCAGTTTAATGGAAAAATCAGCACTCTATGGTCGCCAACTCTGCTTAACGCCCGATGAAGCTAGAGATTTACCCGCAGAGGCTCAAAAGATGGTGGGAATTCAAAGAAATGGCCAGACGTTGCGCTGCAATCGTTGTGGCAGTAACTTAACGGCAACCATGGCACAGCTACCTAATCAACAATATTACTGTTATCAGTGTCTGAATTTGGGCCGGGTTAGTACCTTAACCTCACTCTATCACATTCCAGAACCAAATGAATTTTTGAATTATCCCACTTGTAGCTGGCAGGGGAAATTGACGTCCCAACAGGCCGAGTGTGCCGAACGGGTCCGGACTAATTTTGAGCAGCGCGGTCGGCACCTGTTGTGGGCGGTCACCGGTGCGGGAAAAACGGAAATGCTGTTTCCAGGGTTAGCCTGGGCCCTCAGCCAGGGCTTGCGCTGTGCGCTGGCTTCCCCGCGGGTCGACGTTTGTTTGGAGTTAGCGCCTAGGTTACAGGCCGCGTTCCAAGACGCCGAAATCGCGCTCCTACACGGTCGGAGTGATGAGCCGTACCGGTACTGTCAGTTAACGATTTGTACGACGCATCAACTGTTACGGTTTCGATCGGCGTTTGACGTCTTAATTATTGACGAAGTGGATGCGTTTCCGTTTGCGACAAATCCGCGGTTACATTACGCGGTCAATCAAGCCGTTAAACCGAACGGTGCCTTACTGTATATGACGGCTACGCCTAGTCGCGAGTTACTGCGACAGGTGCGGCGGAGACAACTCAGTATCAGCTATTTGCCACTGCGCTTCCACCAGCACTTGTTGCCAACGATTAAGGTCAGCCTACAACCGCACTGGTGGCGGACCATCACACGGGGGCAACTCCCGCCGTGTTTGCGACGTAAATTAACGGCCTATGCCAAGTCGCACCAACGATTCTTACTATTCGTCCCCCGCGTCGCTCAGTTAGCGCAAGTTAAAGCGGCAATCGAACGGGCGGTGCCAACGTTAAATGGGCTGACCGTCCATTCCACGGACCCGGAACGGCTGGAAAAAGTACAACGAATGCGTGACCATCAGGTGCAATTTTTAGTGACTACCACGATTTTGGAGCGGGGTGTAACGTTGCCCGGTATTGATGTCATCGTGTTAGGAGCCGACGATTCTATCTTTTCGACCGCTGCGTTAGTTCAGATTGCCGGGCGGGTTGGGCGCAGTCGGGACCGTCCTGATGGCCTCGTTTGGTTCCTATGTGCGAGTTACGCCCGGACCATCAAAAATGCCCGGCGACAAATTAAACTGGTCAACCAGAAAGGACGGCGACTGCAACGTGCAATGCCTATTGTGTCATCAGAACATTCATCATAAGGCGAGTCTACAGTGGCTGTTAAGCTGGCAGCCACTACCGCACCCCGTTGTGTGCGCCACTTGTTGGCAAAGCTTTACCCGGATTGAACGGTCAACCGCTTGCCCGGGGTGCGGGCGTGCACAAACTAGTCGGCGGCTTTGCCCAGACTGTCAGCGTTGGCCCAGCAACCAGCCTTTTCATAACGTTGCGTTATTTACTTACAATGATGCCATGCATAATTATTTTCAGCAATACAAGTTTCGGGGAGATTACCGGGTACGAGCGGTATTTTCAACGTTGATGCAGACTACGGTCAATCAGCTAGCTGGTGACGTTGTGTTAACTATCCCAGTTACGGCGAGTACCATGGTAACCCGGGGCTTTAATCAGGTTACCGGGTGGCTGACGGATGGTTTAAATCAAGTGGACGGGCTAGCAACGTTGGTACAAGAAAAAGGGGTGGCTCAATCCCAAAAGGCCCGCCAAGATCGGATGGCGACGCCCCAGCCGTTTAAGCTCGTGATGGGCACTGAACGGCTTCGACAGCAGCGCGTGATTTTAGTTGATGATATTTATACAACTGGGCGAACGATGCGGCACGCGGCTGACCTAATTATCGAAAACGGTGCCAAGTCAGTAACGGGGCTAACTTTGGCTCGTTAATTATGATGAAAAACGCCGTTTGGATTGTTTATTGTAGCGCTTTCTATTATAATAAAAATAAGCAAAGCGATTGAAGAGTGGTCCTTTGGTCGCTTTGGGTACACAGTAATGTGTGTGAAGGGAGAGAAGATCTATGCTAAATTTTAATATTCGCGGTGAAAATATCGAAGTGACCCAGGCTATTCGAGACTATGTTCAAAAACGGGTGGGGAAGTTACAAAAGTATTTCGGCAATGACGTCGATTCCATTGCCCATGTTAACTTGAAGATTCACCCAGATAAGACTGCTAAGGTCGAAGTTACGATTCCACTTCCATATTTAGTTCTCCGGGCAGAAGAAACTTCTCCTGATATGTATGCTAGTGTTGATTTGGTTACCGACAAGTTGGAACGCCAAATCCGCAAGTATAAGACGAAAGTTAACCGTAAATCCCGTGAAAAGGGTTATAAAGCGATTGACTTTGCAGCAACTGATGAAACGGTTGCCGCTGCAGACAATGATCAGGACGATAAGTTAGACGTTGTACGTACGAAGCGGGTGGCTTTAAAGCCAATGGATAATGAAGAAGCAATCCTTCAAATGGATATGCTGGGCCACGATTTCTTTATCTATCAAGACGCAGAAACGGATGCGATCAACATCGTCTATCGGCGTAACGATGGCCGTTACGGTTTGATTGAAACCGACGACAATCAATAATTTAAGATTATTAACGAAAGAGCGGGCCATGTCGATGGTCGGTTCTTTCTTTTTTTAATAAAGCGCGCGTTATCGGTTACATTGATAGCGCGCTGTTTTCATTACTCGTAAAAAATGGTAAAATGACAAATGGTATTTTATTTTGAAAATAGACTAATTGAAACGATACTTAATTATTATTATTTGGAGAGGATACGTAAATGGCCAACATTTTAAAACGCTGGGTCGAGAGTGATAAGCGGATTATTCGGCGTCTCGACAAGACTGCCAATAAAGTTGAAGCTTATGCTGACGAATATGCCAAATTAAGCGATGCTGACTTACAAGCAAAGACCCCAGAATTTCAGGAACGGTACAAGGAGGGCGAATCGCTAGACGATTTGTTGCCAGAAGCATTTGCGACGGCGCGTGAAGGTGCTAAGCGGGTACTAGGACTTTACCCGTTCCACGTTCAGATCCTTGGGGGAATCGTGTTACACGAAGGCGATATTGCCGAAATGAAAACTGGTGAAGGTAAGACGTTAACGGCAACGATGCCCGTCTACTTAAACGCCATTTCCGGCAAAGGTGTGCACGTTGTAACGGTCAACGAATACCTATCAGCGCGTGATGCGACTGAAATGGGTGAATTGTACCACTGGTTAGGGATGAGTGTCGGTATTAACGGCGCTGAAAAGTCGCCTGAAGAAAAGCGTGCAGCGTACAACGCTGATATTACTTATTCAACTAACGGTGAAATTGGGTTTGATTACTTACGTGATAACATGGTGGTTTACCGTGAAGATATGGTTCAACGGCCACTAAACTTCGCCATTATTGATGAAGTTGACTCCATCTTAATTGATGAAGCGCGGACGCCGTTGATTATTTCTGGTCAATCCGAAGGGACGACTGGCATGTACAAACGGGCGGACCGCTTTGCGAAGACGCTGACCAAGGACGAAGATTACAAGGTTGACCTTGAATCTAAGACGGTCGCATTGTTAGACGAAGGGATTCGTAAGGCTGAGAAGTACTTTGGCTTAGAGAACCTCTATGATACGGATAACACGGCGTTAAACCATTACTTGGATGAAGCGTTACGTGCGAACTACATTATGTTAAAAGATAAGGACTACGTGATTCAGGACGGTCAAGCATTGATCGTTGATTCCTTTACGGGACGGATCATGGATGGTCGGCGTTTCTCTGACGGTTTGCATCAAGCGATTGAAGCCAAGGAACACGTCGAGATTCAAGAAGAAACTAAGACCATGGCCAATATCACTTATCAAAACTTATTCCGGATGTATAAGAAACTTTCCGGGATGACCGGGACGGCAAAGACTGAACAGGAAGAATTCCGTGAAATTTACAACATGGAAGTTATCACCATTCCAACCAACCGTCCAATGATTCGTGATGACCGTTCAGATTTACTCTACCCAACGTTGCGGAGTAAGTTTAACGCGGTTGTTAAAGAAATTCAGACGTTATACAAGAAGGGCCAACCAATGTTAATTGGGACGGTCGCCGTTGAAACTTCTGAATACTTGTCACACCGTCTCGATGAAGCCGGCGTACCGCACGTGGTCTTGAACGCCAAGAACCATGCTAAGGAAGCCGATATCGTGGCGAACGCGGGTCAACGTGGCGCCGTTACGATTGCCACCAACATGGCCGGTCGTGGGACTGATATCAAATTAGGACCTGGTGTTAAAGAACTTGGCGGTTTAGCCGTTATTGGGACTGAACGTCATGAATCACGCCGGATTGATAATCAGTTACGGGGCCGTTCAGGTCGTCAAGGTGATCCTGGTATGTCACAATTCTACTTATCCTTGGAAGATGACTTGATGTTGCGGTTCGGTTCCGAACGGATCAAGAGTTTCTTGCAACGGATGAACGTGGAAGATGACGATGCGGTTATCCAATCACGGATGATCACGCGCCAAGTTGAATCAGCGCAGAAACGGGTTGAAGGGAATAACTACGACTCCCGGAAGAACGTTTTGCAATACGATGATGTGATGCGGGCACAACGTGAAGTGATTTACGGTGAACGTCAACAAGTCATCATGGAAGACAAGTCATTGAAACCAGTCATCATGCCAATGATTAAGCGGACCGTTGAACGGACCGTTCAATTACACATGCAGGATCCAAAGAATCCGGATTACGCTGCAATCGTTGACTTTGCACAGTCTGCAATGGTTAAAGAAGACTCCATCAGTGAAGCGGACCTTAAGGGTAAGTCAGCTGAAGAAGTTGAAAAGTACTTGATGGACTTAGTCGACAAGGTTTACGCTGATAAGGCTAAACAATTGTACGACGAAGGCCAGATGTTGGAATTCGAAAAAGTTGTTATTTTACGTGTGGTTGACTCACACTGGACGGATCACATTGATGCCATGGACCAATTACGTCAGTCAATCGGTTTACGTGGTTATGGTCAGTTGAACCCACTGGTTGAATATCAACGTGATGGTTATCAGATGTTTGAAGAAACGGTTGCCGATATCGATTACGATACGACCCGTCTCTTCATGAAGTCTGAAATTCGTCAAAATATCCAACGTTAATTAACGAATAAAGCATTTTAACGAGTCTGAGACTGCGGTCCCGGGCTCGTTTTGCCAATAAATTCTATTATGAAATAAGTTGAAAGAAGGGTTCTTTGTGGAATTAAGTGAATATAAACATCTAATTGAAGAAATGCAAAGTGCCATCGCCGACTTTAGGGGGTCACTTTGACTTAGATGCCCTCAATGAAGGCATCCAGGAAAACGAGGCCCGAATGGCTGAACCTGGGTTTTGGGATGACCAAGCCGCAGCTCAAAAAGTGATCGATGACAATAACGAGCTCAAGGGAAAATACGACGCTTACAAGCAACTTGCAGATGAAGTTGGTGACCTGACCGTTGCCTACGAACTTTTGAATGAGGAACCGGATGCGGACATGCAAGCCGAGTTTGAACGTGATTTTGACAAGGCGCAGCACGACTTACAGCAATACCGGTTAAACTTACTACTCGACGGGCCCTATGACCGTAACAACGCCATTATTGAAATCCATCCTGGCGCTGGTGGAACGGAATCACAGGACTGGGGCGCAATGCTATTACGAATGTATACGCGCTGGGCGGCGAGTCACGAGTTCGGGGTCGAAACGGTCGATTATCAAGCGGGCGACGAAGCTGGAATTAAGAGCGTCACGTTGTTAATCAGTGGGCACAACGCCTACGGTTATTTGCGTTCTGAAAAGGGCGTTCATCGACTCGTGCGGATTTCACCATTCGACGCTGCTGGGCGACGGCATACCTCGTTTGCCAGTGTGGACGTGATGCCTGAATTGGACGACACGGTTGACGTGGAAATTCGGCCAGATGATTTGAAGGTCGATGTTTACCGGGCTAGTGGTGCTGGTGGACAACACGTTAATAAGACTTCGTCGGCGGTGCGAATCACGCATATTCCAACCGGAATCGTTGTCGCCAGTCAGGCACAGCGGTCGCAGTTACAAAACCGACAGACGGCGCTGAACATGTTACGTGCTAAACTTTACGAACGTGAAGAAGAAAAGAAGGCTCAGGAACGGGCTGCAATTCAAGGCAAGCAGATGGATATTGGTTGGGGCTCACAAATTCGCTCCTACGTCTTCCATCCGTATACAATGGTCAAAGATCACCGTACGAATTACGAAACGCATGATGGTCAAGCCGTGATGGACGGGGATTTAGACCCGTTTATCGATGCTTACTTACAGTGGAAATTAGCACAACGTAATCCGCATTAGTTTTGTTGAATACTGGACGTCATGGTAGTTAGTGAAGGCGTTCAGTATTTTTTACTAATTATTATTAATAATATCTTAGTATTAATACATTGATACCAAGACTTTCCCACTGTAAACAATATTGGTCTGGCCCGTTAAAAATGCTATACTAACTTCAGAGTTTAACGTTAGGAGTCACGTGCATGCAGGTATTGAAAGTCTTAGAATTATTTTTTTTACAGCCATTAGTTTGGCTGGGGCTGCTTCGCAGTTATATGACCGCACGTCGGCGGGTCAACTACGAACGGCATCATTATCGAAGTGCGATAAATGCGCAGTTCGTTGAGGTCCGCCACTTTTTAGTGGACGGTGTATTGTTAGGACTTGCGACGAGTATCATCAGCCTCTTACTCGGAATTGTCGTGGCTCCTGTTTGGGTCGTTATTTATGAGCTAATCGCAGTTATTAGTTTGATTGTCGTCCCGTTCGCGTTGCTGCCGGTGACGGTTTTCGGCTTAAGCTGGCTGATTTATTGGCTGTATAGTCCACAGTTAACGATGGTGGGCGGTGCACTGCAACGGTACGGCGTTACAACCACCAGTATGAGCGGTGGTTTACTGATTAACGGGCTTGTCTTATTGGCCGTGATTTTAGCCGTAACGGCGATCTTATTACGTTGGCACCGGAATCAGGGTGATTCACCCGAATTGCAACCAGACCAGCGGGGTAAGCGCATCGTGCGTTATCGGTGGCAACAGTTGCTCGTATTGCCGGTAGCCGTGTTAGTGCCTGGAGACTGGCTACACGCTATGTTTAGCTGGTGGCCCGTTTTTATGGTTGGTCAGCGCTCTTTCAGCTTGATTTTACTGCCACTGCTATTGGGGATGAGCGTTCGGGTGTATAAGCAATTACCAAAGGTGGCGTGGTTACGCTTGGCCAAACGGTACGGTGTTGTTGCGGCCGTTGCGCTGGTGCTTGCCATTGGCGCGCGAATTGCAGCTTTAAGTCCGCAGTGGTTACTTGTTCTCATGGGTGTAGTCGTTGTGTTAACTTGGGGAATCTTAATGCAACACCGTTATCATGACCAGCACCAAGCGTTTCGTTTTTCAGATACGGACCAAGGTGTGCGGGTTATTGGACTGCGCAAACATACTCCGGCGGACAAATTGAATATAGAACTAGGTGACGTTATTTTAGAATGTAACCGTAAACCGGTGCATAATGAGCGTCAGTTTTACGCGGCGTTGCTAGAAAATCCAACCTATGTTCACTTAAAGGTACGTAATTTACAACAAGAATTGATTATTACTGAAACGGCGATTTATAATGGCGCCCCACACGAGTTAGGGATTGTATTATTCACTGATCAGGAGGATTAACGACCATGGATAAGATTTTAGTTGTAGACGATGAGCCAGCAATTGTAACGTTGTTATCATATAACCTCAAACAAGCTGGTTATGAAGTTGTGACGGCGACGGATGGTGCGGCCGCGTTGTCATTGGGGTTAGAACAATCGTTTACGTGCATCTTATTGGATTTAATGTTGCCTAAACTAGACGGCATGGAAGTCACGAAACGGTTGCGGCAAGAAAAAGTGCGAACACCAATTATTATTGTTACTGCTAAAAGTGATGAGTTTGATAAAGTTTTTGGCTTGGAATTAGGGGCTGATGACTATATCACTAAACCATTTTCACCACGGGAAGTGTTGGCGAGAATCAAAGCAGTCATTCGACGCGCAGTTCCAACTGAACCAGCGCCAGTGGCCGTTGCGGCACCAACAAACCGGGCGATTATGGCAGTGGGCAATTTGCAAATTGATCAAAATAAGTACCGGGTCACGCGCAACGGTGAAAATATCAGTTTGACCCCCAAAGAGTTTGAACTGTTAGTTTATTTTGTGGAACGGGAAGGCCGGGTCCTCAGTCGTGATGCGATTTTAAATCACGTTTGGGGTTACGACTACGCGAGTGAGACGCGGATCGTGGATATTCATATTTCACATTTACGTGAAAAGATTGAACTTGATCCTAAAAATCCACGGTTGATCAGAACGGTCCGTGGTTTTGGGTACGAGTTCGTGGGTGATGAACATGCATAATCGTTGGCATCAGTCCATCCGATTATTAACGTTAGAAAACATTTTATTAGTTTTGATGGTGCTGGTAGTTGTCCAGCACTTTTCTCCAATTAATTGGTCGACCGGCGTTGTCGGTGGGCTTCTTTTAGTTTTAGTGCTAGTTGCGGTAGTGGAAACAAGTATCGTTTGGTTCCAGCAGCGTGAACGCCAAAAGACGATTGACCGGATGGAAGCGAAGCTACGGCAGATGAGTAGTCAGCAGTTTCCGCCACATATTTTGTTGCCACAGACAGATCCGTTATACAGCTTGTCGCAGGCGGTCAACCAGTTGGAAAGCTATCAGCGTAGTCAAACTCGGCGAGCGGAATTACAGGAAAAAGAACTGATGATGATCATGCGGTACTTACCGGTAGGGGTCATGGTGATCGATCATCATCGGCAAGTCCAGCTTTCTAATCCGGCGATGAGCGAGTTGTTGCAAGAATCGATTAATACCATTGCGCATACTTATACGAAGGATATTCAGTTGTACGCCTTGACCAAGCTGATTGAAGATACGATTACGACCCACAAAAATCAGCGGGCTTCAATCACCCTTACGCCGGCCCCAAATACGCAGGTGGTTGAAGCGACGACCGTGTATATTCAAAATAGTCGGGCGCACTTTCAAATTGTTTTAATGCTGTACGATATTACGGAAGTTTACATGATTGAACAAATGCAGGATGACTTTGTTAGTAACGCTAGCCACGAATTGAAGACGCCAATTACCGCCATTGCCGGATTTACTGAGACGTTATTGAGTGGTGCAAAGGACGATCCTGAGACCTTGGATCAATTCTTGAAAATCATTGCGGATGAAAGTCAGCGATTGATCGACCTCATCCAAGACGTGTTGTCTTTATCCCGCATTAGGGCTCAGAGCACGACCAAGTTGGTTTTTAAGAAAATTGCTATTCGACCGTTGATTGAGACGGAATTGGCCGTGTCGCAGCAAGCCATTGCGCGGCAGCATTTAACGGTCGATAATCAGGTCAATGGTGACTTTCAAGCGACGGTCGACCAGCGTAAGTTAAGCCAGATCATCAAAAACCTGTTGACTAACGCGATTAAGTATAACCGTGAAGGCGGACACGTCACGGTGAAAACGACGGCGACCGAGAACCACTGGTCACTAACCATAGTGGATACGGGAATTGGAATTAGCGCGGAAGATCAACAACGAATCTTCGAGCGCTTTTATCGGGCGAGTCCTTCCCGCTCACAGCAGGTGGTCAGTGGTACCGGCCTGGGGTTGGCCATTGTTAAAGAGTTGGTGACAGCCATGCACGGTGACATTAGTGTTGCTAGTCAGCGTGGTGTCGGTACGACGATGACGGTCACGCTACCTTTAGACGAAGTTATTTCAAAATAGCCATTACGACGAAAACTTTCTGTCGTAATGGCTATTTTTGTGTCTTCAGCAGGGACTAAATCAAAATATTTTGACATTTACATAATCTTTACAAAACGCATATCAAGCATTTACACAAACTTTGTATTATAGATTTTGAGCAATGGGTAGGAGGTATTTTGTTATGAAAAAAAGTCGGGTCATCCAATTACTAGGACTGATCTTGATTGGCGTCTTAATCGGCCTCGGTTACACCCACCGAGTACGAACGGACGCTGGCGAGTCAATCACCGCAGTTGGTTCCACCGCTTTACAACCATTAGTAGAAGCTGCGGGTGAGCAATATAGTTCCACGCGGACAGGTATTTTTATTAACGTGCAAGGCGGCGGGTCTGGTACCGGCCTTAGTCAAATTCAATCGGATGCCGTCGCAATCGGTAACTCGGATATTTTTGCTGAAGAGCAACCGGGAATCGATGCGCGCAAGCTCAAAGACCATCAAGTTGCGGTCGTTGGGATTGCACCGATCGTCAACCAATCAGTTGGCGTGACTAATTTGACACAACAACAACTCATTCAGATCTTCACGGGAAAAGTTAAAAATTGGCGTGAGGTTGGGGGCAAAAATATCCCCGTTACGTTAATTAACCGCGCACAAGGTTCGGGGACGCGTAAGACGTTTGAAACTTACGCGTTAAAGGGCCAAAAGAGTGCGGATTCACAGGAACAGGATTCATCTGGACTGGCCCGTTCAATCGTTGCTAGTACGCCCGGCGCCATTAGTTACGTCGCATTTTCGTACTTCGACAAGAGTGTTCAAGTCGTAAACGTTGACGGTGTGCAACCGACGGAAGCCAACGTGCGAACGAATCGGTGGCAGATTTGGTCCTATGAACATTTATATACGAGCAACCATCCAAATCAGTTAACAAAAAAATTTATCAATTACATTTTATCAACCGCTGTTCAAAAGAAATTAGTCAAACAGTTAGGTTATATTTCGGTCCATGATATGCAAGTACAGCGGAGTGCGGCCGGTAAAATTTCGTCAGTGAAATGAGGGGGAGCGCATGGATAAAATTCGAGAAAGTTTATTAAAAAAGTCAATTGCGACTAAGATTGAACGGCGGGGCAAAATCATCAGTTTGTTTTGCTTGGCGTTGATCGTTGGGATTGTCTTTTTAATCTTTTACTTTGTAGCATCACGGGGGTTGGCAACCTTCTTCCAAAACCACATCAACTTATGGCAATTCTTAAGTGGGACCCAGTGGAATCCAGGGACTAACGGTACGAATGGTCAGCCAGCGGTCGGGGCACTGCCAATGATTTTAGGATCGTTTCTAATTACGATTCTGTCAGCCTTGATTGCAACGCCGTTCGCAATTGGGACGGCGGTCTTCATGACCGAGATTTCACCTCGGCGGGGGGCTAAAATTTTACGGCCAGTAACGGAATTGTTAGTTGGGATTCCATCCGTTGTTTACGGGTTCATTGGCCTGCAAGTTGTCGTACCGTTCGTGCGCCATACGTTTGGCGGTAGTGGTTACGGGATTTTATCTGGGACGTTCGTCTTGTTCGTTATGATTTTACCGACCGTTACTTCAATGAGCGCTGATGCGTTGAACGCGGTACCCCGGTACTATCGGGAAGCTTCGTTAGCACTGGGTGCGACCCGCTGGCAAACGATTTATAAAGTCGTCTTGCGAGCCGCCATTCCAGGAATGCTAACCGCCATTGTCTTTGGGATGGCCCGGGCTTTTGGGGAAGCCTTGGCCGTTCAAATGGTTATCGGGAACGCAACGCTCTTACCACAAAACTTAGTTTCTCCGGCGTCCACGTTGACTAGTATCTTAACTATGGGAATCGGAAACACGGTCATGGGGTCATTACAAAATAACGCCCTGTGGTCACTGGCAATGATCCTGTTGTTAATGTCATTAGTCTTCAACTTAGTGATCCGCTACATTGGACGAAAGGGGAAATTAAACCATGAACGCTAAACGAGTTGATAAAATTGCGACGGGCATCTTATACGGTGTCGCTGGCCTGGTCGTTATTATCCTAGTGGCGCTATTAGGTTTCATTTTAGTCGAAGGGGTGCCACACATTTCGTGGCACTTCCTAACGTCACCAGCTTTGGCCTTTGAAGCGGGCGGTGGGATTGGCATTCAATTGTTCAACTCCTTTTACCTCCTATTCTTAGCCTTATTGATTTCTTTACCGATTTCGCTAGGTGCGGGGATCTACTTAAATGAATATGCGCCCCAAAATACACTGACGGGCTTGATTCGGACAACGATTGAAATCTTGAGTTCATTGCCTTCCGTTGTCGTTGGGTTATTTGGGTACTTGTTCTTCGTTGTGCAATTCAAACTGGGCTTTTCCATTTTGTCCGGCGCGTTCGCACTGACGGTCTTTAACCTCCCAATTTTGACACGGAGTATTGAAGAAGCGTTGGCCAACATTTCGGATGATCAGCGTGAAGCGGGCTACGCCTTAGGGCTATCGCGGTGGGAAACCGTAACTAAGATCGTTGTGCCGGCTGCGCTACCTAGTATTATTACCGGGGTCGTATTAAGTGCCGGTCGAATCTTTGGGGAAGCCGCGGCGTTAATCTACACTGCGGGTCAAAGTGCCCCTGCGCTAGACTTTAGTGACTGGAATCCTTTCGATATTAGTAGTCCATTAAGTCCACTCCGTCCAGCTGAAACGTTGGCGGTGCACATTTGGAAGATTAACTCTGAAGGAATTATGCCAGATGCTAAGGCCGTTTCAGCTGGTGCATCCGCCGTGCTGATCATTGCGGTACTGCTATTTAATTTCTTAGCACGTTGGCTCGGCAAACGACTCTACAAACATTTAACCGCTGAATAAAGGAGGCCTTTTTGATGGCAGATAACTCAATGACTACGGATCAACGAAATATTATGAAGTTCGATCCTAAAGACCATGAAATTGCGCTTTCGACGGAAGACTTACGGGTATTTTACGGGAAGTCCGAAGCAATTTCTGAAGGCGATTTACAGTTTGAACGTTATAAAATCAGTGCCTTGATTGGTCCATCTGGTTCCGGAAAATCGACTTACTTACGGTCGCTTAACCGGATGAATGACCGGATCGCCACGGTTAAGGGCAAGATTATGTATCGTGGGTTGGATATTAATAGTAATGATATCGATGTTTACGAGATGCGCCGCCACATCGGCATGGTGTTTCAGCGGCCCAATCCGTTTGCTAAATCGATTTATGAAAATATCGCGTTTGCGCTACGGCAGCGTGGCATGAACAAGAAGCAGGATCTAGATGAAATCGTCGAACGGTCCTTGCGCCAGGCCGCCATGTGGGACCAGGTCAAAGATGATTTGAACAAGAGTGCCCTGGCGTTATCAGGTGGTCAACAACAACGGTTATGCATTGCGCGAGCCATTGCAATCAAACCGGACATCTTATTGTTAGATGAACCGGCCAGTGCGTTAGACCCAATCTCAACGAGCCAAGTTGAAGATACCTTATTAGAATTAAAACAAAACTACACGATTATCATCGTGACGCATAATATGCAACAAGCGTCACGGATTAGTGACTATACTGCGTTTTTCAACCTTGGTAAGGTACTCGAATACGCCGAGACTGGTGACATCTTTACCAATCCGCAGGTTGATTTAACCAACGACTATATTTCCGGGAACTTTGGATAAGGAGGGCCGCCATGAGTACGATTTTGAAAACAGAAAACTTACACTTGTTCTATGGTAAGAAAGAGGCCCTCAACGGCATTGATATTGATTTCCAAGAAAAAGGTATTACGGCCTTAATTGGGCCCTCAGGTTGTGGAAAATCAACGTTTTTACGTTGCTTGAACCGGATGAATGATTTGATTCCGGGTGTTACGGTAACGGGAAACGTCGAATTTAACAACACCAATATTTATGCGCCCACGACCGATACTGTTCAATTGCGGAAGGAAATCGGCATGGTGTTTCAACAACCTAACCCGTTTCCGTTCTCAATTTACGAAAATGTCGTGTATGGCTTGCGGTTAGCAGGGGTTCGCGATAAGGAACGCTTAGATGCGGCAGTTGAAAAGAGTTTAAAACAAGCGGCCATTTGGGATGAAGTTAAGGATCGGTTACACCTCAACGCCTTAGCACTCTCTGGTGGTCAGCAGCAACGGGTGTGCATCGCCCGGGTGTTAGCCGTGGAACCAGACATTATCTTGTTAGATGAAGCCACCAGCGCGCTTGACCCGGTATCAAGTCACATGATTGAAATGACGCTATTGAATTTGCGTCACGATTACACTATCATAACTGTTACGCATAATATGCAGCAGGCTTCACGAATTTCTGATCGGACGGCGTTCTTCTTGAATGGTGAACTGATTGAAGTTAACGATACGAAACAGATTTTCATGAATCCGGTTAAACAAGAAACCAATGACTATATTTCAGGACGATTTGGTTAGGAGGATAAACCATGCGACGACTATTTGATGACGAGTTAAATGATATTGACGCTAATTTTACCGAAATGGGTATGATGGTTAGCGAAACGATTGAAAAGGCCGTTAAAGCTTTTATCGATCATGATCGAGATTTGGCCCAAGAAATTATCGACAATGATGCAAAAATCAACCAACGTGAAGTTGAGTTGGAACAAAAATCATTTGAAATGATTGCCCTGTATCAACCCGTGACTTCTGATTTACGGGAAATTGTCACGATTTTGAAGGCTGTATCAGAATTGGAACGGATGGCAGACTATGCCCGCAACATTGCGCACGCAACGATTCGGGTCAAAGGACACGTTCGGGTACCTGAGATCGAAGCCGCACTCTCTGAAATGGGGAACCGGGTTCGGTCAATGGTTGAAGAGATACTGTCCGCCTACGTTAAAAGTGATGACATCGCCGCGCGGAAAGTCGCCGCACGTGACGCTAAGGTTGGCGAGATGTTTGATAAAATCAACGCCAAGGGAATTTCAAAGATGGAACGTCATCCGGAAACGGTGATTGGGTCCACCGACTATTTGAACGTGGCCAGCTACTTGATGCGTATCGGGGCACTGGTCACAAACATTGGTGAATGGATCGTCTATCTAAATACCGGTGAAATTATTGAATTAAATCCGGAAAGCTCCAATCTAGTTTAGTTAATCGTAAATAATCTTTAAAGCCGGTTCGTCTAGTTTGCAACCGGCTTTTACAATTAGTAAGATATAATTAGACTAAACTTATTGAGGTGTCTAATTATGAAAACTAATACTAAAAGAAAATTAACTAAATCGAATAACCGCGTGATCGCCGGAGTACTTGGTGGGATTGCGGAGTATTTAAACTGGAACGCTAACGTTTTACGGGTGCTTTTTGTCTTATTGACCATTGCCTCACACGGTTTTGGGATACTACTCTATCTTGTTTTGATGACCATTATGCCAAGCAAGCCTGAAAATGCCGGGTTCTTTGAACAAATGCGGCGCGCAACTCAGGACGGGGATTCGACTCACTCGCAACCCAAGGGGCGTAAAGAGATTCATAATGTGCACGAAGAAGACGAACCGCGTCACCGCGATTAATGGAGTGATAGACCAGTGGGCTTTTGGAAACGAATTTTAATAAATACAATCTTATTCATTGCCATCGCGGGGTTCTTTCAATCGAGCTTCCACGTGGCAAACGTCTGGATCGCATTGCTAGCAAGCTTTGTATTAGCGATTTTGAACGCAGCGATTAAACCTTTTTTGGTGCTATTGTCACTGCCAATCACGCTGATTACGTTAGGCTTGTTTAGCATTGTGATCAACGGATTCATGCTTCAGATGACGTCATACGTTGTCGGGAAGGCTAACTTTGGGTTTTCCAGTTTTGGAATGGCCGTGTTAGTCTCAATCTTAATGTCACTGGCAAATGTGATTGTATCTAATTTTTTTGCGAAGAGTGGAGTCAATGGTGATTAAAGCGCTTTAAAGTGCTAAGATTAGAAGATAGGAATAATCCGTTTTCAGTCAAAAGTGTGGAGGCTTGAAAAAGTAATGCAATAGCATTACCGGACAATGCCGACCACACTTTTTTAATGACTGAACGACTTAGGAGGGATTTACTTGGCAGAAAGTGTAACCGTTGCCGATTTGGTGAAAAATACACGTTTAGACGTCTACCATGGTGCTGATTTGTTGGCTGATAAGGCTGTTACGACTAGTGATATTTCACGACCGGGACTGGCTTTAACCGGCTACTTCAACTACTATCCGCGTGAACGGGTTCAGTTATTAGGAAAAACTGAAACCGCCTATTCTAAAAATATGAGTCATGATGAACGTTTAATGATCTTTCGTAAAATGTGTCAGTTAACGACCCCAGCGTTTGTTATTTCAACGGGGCTACCAGTTCCAGATGAACTGGTTCAAGCTGGTCAGGAAAATGGTGTGCCCATTTTAGGAACCAAGATGACATCTTCACGGATCTTAAGTAATATGACGAACTACTTAGAAGGCAAACTTGCGGAACGCCAGTCCGTTCACGGCGTACTCGTTGATATTTATGGCTTAGGGGTTTTGATTACCGGTGATTCTGGCGTTGGTAAGAGTGAAACGGCGCTAGAATTGGTTAAACGTGGTCACCGACTGATTGCTGATGATCGGGTCGACGTTTACCAACAGGATGAACAAACGTTGGTCGGTGAAGCACCTAAGATCTTGAATCACTTGCTCGAAATTCGTGGTATTGGGATCATTGATGTGATGAATTTGTTCGGTGCTGGCGCTGTTCGTCAGGATACGGATATTGATCTAATTGTTCACTTAGAGAGTTGGACGCCTGATAAGCAATTTGATAGACTAGGGAATGGAGAACAGTCCCGGAAATTCTTTGACGTTGAAGTTCCGGAAATTTCAATTCCGGTTAAGACTGGGCGTAACTTAGCCATCATTATTGAAGCGGCCGCGATGAACTTCCGGTCCGAAAGTATGGGCTACGATGCCACCAAGGTCTTTGATGACAACTTAAACTCGTTGATTAAAGAAAATTCTGCGCACGATTCTCACAAGTAATAAGGAGATGGCAATAGCGTGAAAACCGTTTTAGGGGCACTCAATCCAATCGCATTACGATTGGGACCAATTGAAGTTCACTGGTATGGGGTAATTATTGCGAGTGCCGTAGTGATTGCGGTTGCGTTAGCAGTACATGAAGGTCAGAAACGTGGGATTCGTCCCGATGACATTTATGACATGATTTTGTGGGCTTTACCATTTACCTTGATTGCTGCACGACTCTATTACGTTGTGTTCCAGTGGTCGTATTACAGTCAAAATCCGGGTGAAATTATTCGGATTTGGGATGGTGGGATTGCGATTTATGGTGGCCTGATTGGGGCGGGCATTGTGGTCGTACTATTCTGCCGATCCCGTTTTGTGCCAGTTTGGTTAATGCTCGATGTCGCGGCACCGACCGTGATTATGGGGCAAGGAATTGGCCGGTGGGGTAACTTTATGAACCAAGAAGCTTTTGGCCGGATCACCAGTCTGAGCTTCTTACAGGGGTTACATTTACCTAACTGGTTGATTGAACAGATGCACATCAATGGTGCTTATCGGCAGCCAACCTTTTTATATGAATCGGTTTGGGATCTTTTAGGCTTTGTGGTCTTAATGACGACCCGCCACCGGACCGGATTATATAAACAAGGCGACGTTTTCTTAACGTATGTCGCTTGGTACTCGTTTGGCCGCTTCTTCACGGAAGGCATGCGAACCGATTCGTTAATGTTGTTTAACGTTATCCGAATCTCGCAGGCGTTATCGGTTGTCCTGTTTATAGGTAGTGTTGGTTTGATTATTTGGCGGCGACGTCATTTAGCCAATGCACGCTGGTACCTCGACGGCTCTGGTCAAAAGGTTGTTACAGAAAAATAGTAGATTAGAGGGTTATTCGAATGACAGAAAAAATTGCGGTTTTAGGTGCGGGCTCTTGGGGCAGCATCTTAGCAAACTTATTGGACGAAAACGGGAATGACGTACGGTTATGGTCAAATTCTGAAGCACAGGCTGCAGAATTAAACGATCACCATACGAATCAACATTACGTTCCAGATTTTCACTATTCAGAATCACTCACAGCATATACTGATTTAGCTGCTGCTTTAGACGGGGTTGCTGCCGTTTTGTTTGTAGTCCCAACTAAGGCAATCCGTAGCGTGGCCCAACAGGTTGCTGCTGTTTTACAACAAACGCATCAAAAGCCAATCATTATTCACGCTAGCAAGGGGCTAGAGTTAGAGACCCACAAGCGTTTGTCACAAGTGTTAGCTGAAGAAATTCCGGCTGACTTACGACAAGCCATCGTTGTCTTATCTGGTCCAAGCCATGCTGAAGAAGTGGCTAAACGCGATATTACGCTGATTACGGCTGCTAGTGAAGATACGAAAGCTGCCACGTTTGTGCAACAGCTGTTCATGAACGATTACTTCCGAATTTACACCAATAATGATGTCATTGGGGTTGAATTAGGCGCTGCTTTGAAGAACATCATTGCCTTAGGCGCAGGGGCGTTACACGGCCTCGGCTACGGTGATGATGCCAAGGCCGCTTTAATGACCCGGGGACTTGCCGAAATTAGTCGTTTAGGGGTCGCGCTAGGGGCGCAACCACTGACCTTTATCGGTTTGTCAGGTGTCGGTGACTTGATCGTAACGGCTACCAGTGTGCATTCACGTAACTGGCGTGCCGGGAACGAACTTGGTTCTGGTCAAGACTTGAAGACGGTTATTGAGACGATGGGAATGGTTATTGAAGGTATCCCATCGACAAAGGCCGCTTACGAATTAGCTCAGCAACAAAGTATTGAAATGCCAATTACTGAAGCCATTTATGATGTATTATATAATAATGCTGACATCAAGCAGGTCATTCCGCAATTGATGCGGCGTGAGGGGAAACCTGAGCTTCAATAAGTTTGGTCGTCAATAGTTAATATTTCACTATTTTAGGAGGATTATCACATGTCAAAAGTTAGAAAAGCCGTTATTCCAGCAGCTGGGTTAGGAACTCGTTTCTTACCAGCCACGAAAGCAATGCCGAAGGAAATGTTACCAATCGTCGACAAACCAACGATTCAGTTCATCGTCGACGAAGCACGCAAATCCGGAATTGAGGATATTGTGATCGTTACTGGAAAAAGTAAGCGAAGTATTGAGGACTACTATGACTCCAATCCTGAGCTTGAAGATAACTTACGTGCTAAGCACAAAGAAGAGATGCTGAAGTTAGTTCAAGAAACTACGGATATTAACTTATACTTTATCCGTCAATCACACCCACGAGGCCTCGGGGATGCCGTATTAACGGCGAAGGCCTTTGTTGGCGACGAACCATTCGTTGTCATGTTAGGTGATGACTTGATGGAAGATAAAGTTCCGTTGACGAAGCAGTTAATGAATAGCTATGATAAGACCCATGCTTCAACGTTAGCCGTTATGAAGGTTCCTCACGAGGAAGTTTCGAAGTATGGTGTCATCAATCCTGAAAGTGAAAAGGAACCCGGCCTGTACAATGTGAACAACTTTGTTGAAAAGCCAAGTCCCGAAGACGCACCTAGTGATTTAGCTATCATTGGTCGTTACTTATTGACACCAGAGATTTTTGATGTTTTGGAACATCAAAAACCTGGTAAGGGTGATGAAATCCAATTAACGGATGCCATCGATACCTTAAACAAGACGCAGCGCGTGTTTGCCCATGAATTTAAGGGGACTCGTCATGATGTTGGTTACAAGTTCGGTTACTTGAAGACCACCATTGAATACGGGTTGACTCATCCAGACGTTAAGGATGATTTACGGGCCTACATTAAAGACTTAGGTTCAAAGCTGACTAAAGAAGACAGCACAACGACTAAGCCAGTTAAAAAGAATACGAAATAATTAATCTGAGGGATCCGCGAGTAACTTTGCGGACCCCTCGTCTTTATCAACGAACTTGCCAAAACAAACTTTTCCGGTGTGTACAAACAACATAGTCGACAAATGTAAATTTTGGGGGTATATTAAGCCACATAGTAATTTAAGTGGAAGGGGTCTTTTAAAATGGCAAAGCGTTACGACGTGATTATTATTGGTGCGGGGCCGGCTGGGATGACCGCCGCCCTCTACGCTTCACGTGCCAATTTATCCGTACTGCTATTAGATCGTGGGATCTATGGCGGCCAAATGAATAATACCGCCGCAATTGAAAATTACCCGGGGTTCAAATCAGTTTTGGGACCGGATCTCGCCAAGGATATGTATGAATCGGCCACTCAGTTTGGGGCTGAATACGCATACGGGAGTGTCGAATCGGTTGAAGATCAAGGCGATATTAAGATCGTTAAAACCGACAGTGATACTTTTGAAACTAAGGCAATTGTCATTGGGACGGGCTCTGAATACCGCAAGTTAGGTGTGCCAGGTGAAGATACCTATGGTGGCCGGGGCGTTTCGTACTGCGCGGTCTGCGATGGGGCGTTCTTCAGAAATAAGCACGTCGTCGTTATCGGTGGCGGTGATTCAGCAATTGAAGAAGGTAGCTACCTGACACAATTGGCTGACAAAGTAACGGTTATTCACCGTCGGGACCAATTACGGGCCCAACAAATTTTACAAGACCGGGCGTTTGCGAACCCGAAGATGGAATTTGTTTGGAACAGCAACGTTACGGAAATTGTCGGTGACGACAAGAAGGTAACGGGCGTTAAAGTCAATAACAATAAAACTGGTGAAGACAGTGAAATTGCCGTTGACGGGGTCTTCATTTACGTGGGGATTAACCCAATTACAAAACCATTCGGTAATCTTGGGATTACGGATGAAAATGGCTGGATTGAAACGAACGACCACATGGAAACGAAAGTTCCTGGAATTTTCGCAGTCGGTGACGTTCGTAAGAAGGATCTTCGTCAAGTTGCAACCGCTGTTGGTGAAGGTGGGACTGCCGGTCAAGGCGTCTACACTTACATTAGTGCGTTAGGCGACAAAGTGAACAACTAAAATAGTTATCAAAAAGGCACTTGGATTAATTCCAAATGCCTTTTTTTGACTGGCTAAATAATTAGCGTTGATAGGGAAACAGGACGAGTTGGTGATTCGTATAAGTTGCTAAGTAAATGTCACTGACCTGGTAGTGCTTGGCGGCTAGCTGGTCATCAAGCCACTGCCGGTCGTGCTGGCTCGTTTCAAGGGCGTCCACGTTGACTTGCCCATCAACAATCATGGGGTACTTAATGGTGTCGTCACCAGCTTGCGTAATGGTCAATTGTCCGTTCTGTTCTAGCACGGCCCGTTTGACGTGGCGAATGTCGGTGATGCCCTCAGTTCGCAAGCGGAAGGTCAAGTCGTTAGCGCTCATGCCATTTCGGAGCGCGGTGGCGACGAGTAACTCCCCGTTTTTGATTAGTAGCTGCGGCTTACCGTCGATGAGTCCCTTCACGTAACGGTTGTGATGCGTTAAGAAGCGTAGGACCAATACGAGAATGGTCCAAATTAAGAGCACTAAGATGTATTGAAGCACGGTGACACTGGTACTATAGATCATGCCACCGACAATGGCCCCTAAAACGTAATTTTGAACTTGATCCAGCGCGCTGATGGGGGCAAGGTTGCTTTTACCGGATAAGTTGATTTGTAAAATAATGGTTAATAGCCCAAGGGCCAGTTTAATGGTAACGTCCCAGTAAGAAAACATTACTTTTCCTCCTTTACGTAGTTGAGTGGTTGCTGAATTGGGGTGGCCGTGGTCAGGGTGTAACTGTTACCATCTGGGTTAATGGTCACGTTATAGATTTGATCCTGAACTTTGATCAGCATTCCGCTACTGACCGTACTGGTGTTGGACCACACCGTCGTTTTTGCGACGCCCTTTTCCTTTGCCACCCGCTGCATGATCTGGGTGACCTGGGATTTTTGAGTGAAACTGGATTGGAGCGTCTGCCATTCGTTAACTTGAATGCCAACCAGTAGTAAAAGGACCAATACCATGATGATAAACAGGTCCCGGTATTTTAAATCGGTTTTATGGCGGTACCAAAGCCAACTTAAGAATGCAATAATTACAATAATGATACTAATAACTGCGAGTTGAAACAGGATATGATTGCTGTTTTGGTGGGCCAAATACCCGTATGAATAAAAAGTCATATTTGCCTCCTTGATAAACATAATTATACCAAGTTAAGACGGTGACTGAACAAAGAGACGCTTGTCAATCCCAGTCCATTCAGCAGATTTTTAATAAAGAAAGGCTTACTGGACAATATTCTTATTAAATTTTACTTTGTCGAGTGGGACAATGTTGTATACTAGTTTTGTAAGCACTAACAAATTAGAATTGGGGATGGTCTCTTTGAGTTGGCAGGATACTTATAATACCTGGAAAAACCAAGCTACACTTGAATCAAGTTTAAAGCAAGAATTGACGGCCATGGCCGGTGATAACGCGGCCTTGGAAGATGCTTTTTATCAACCGATGGAGTTTGGGACGGCAGGGATGCGTGGCGTTCTTGGCCCCGGCATTAATCGGATGAATATTTACACGGTTCGACAAGCTACGGAAGGCTTAGCGCGGTTTATGGACACGCTGCCCGCCGATGTAAAGGAACGTGGTGTAGCCATTAGTTTTGACTCCCGGCATCATTCGAAGGACTTTGCACACGAATCAGCACGGGTCTTAGGGTTGCATGGTATCAAATCGTTCGTATTCGAAAGTTTACGGCCAACCCCAGAACTGTCTTTCACGGTTCGGCATTTACACACCTATGCCGGTATCATGATTACGGCTAGTCATAATCCTAAACAATATAACGGCTATAAGATTTACGGTGAAGATGGGGGCCAAATGCCACCAAAGGAATCGGACTTAATTACGTCGTACATTCGGAAAGTCTCCGATTTATTCGCTATCGAAGTTGCGGATGAAGACCAATTATTAGGGGACCACACGGAAACCATCATTGGTGACGACGTGGATCAAGCTTACTTGGCAAAGGTCAAGGAAGTGACGATTAACCAAAAGCTGGTCGATGAAGTTGGTAAGGACATGAAGCTGGTCTTCACGCCATTACACGGAACGGGCCGGATGTTAGGCGAAAAAGCCTTGAAAAATGCCGGTTTCAAGAACTTCAGCGTGGTTAAAGAACAGGCCGTTGCGGATCCAGAGTTTTCAACGGTTAAGTTCCCGAACCCTGAATTCCCAGAAGCCTTTAAGATGGCCATTGACTTAGGCAAAAAGGAAGACGCTGACGTTTTGATCGCCGTTGACCCTGATGCTGACCGTTTAGGAACTGCGGTTCGACAACCTGACGGTGAATACGTCCTATTGACGGGGAACCAAATTGCGGCTGTCTTATTGCACTACATCTTACAAGCAAACAAAGATGCGGGGACGTTGCCTGACAACGCCGCAGCTGTGAAGTCGATCGTTTCCTCTGAATTTGCGACTAAGATTGCCAAATCTTACGGCGTGCAGATGATCAACGTTTTGACTGGGTTTAAGTACATCGCTGAACAAATCGAACATTTTGAAGCTACCGGCGAACATACTTATATGTTTGGGTTTGAAGAAAGCTACGGCTATTTGATCAAGCCATTCGTTCACGACAAGGATGCCATTCAAACCACGGTACTCTTAGCCGAAGTTGCCGCTTATTACAAGCAACAAGGGAAGAACCTTTACGATGGTTTACAAGATCTCTTTGCAGAATACGGATACTTCCGTGAAAAGACAACCTCTGAAGAGTTTGATGGGGTTGGCGGTAGCGACAAGATTGCCGCTTTGATGACGAAGTTCCGTGAAGAAGCCCCAACCGACTTTGCCGGTTATACGGTTGATTCTACCGAAGACTTCCAGAGCCAAACTGAAACGTTTGCTGATGGGCATACGGCACCAATTGCCTTGCCAGAAGCTAACGTGTTGAAGTACAAGTTGACCGACGGAACGTGGATCGCCATTCGCCCATCTGGGACCGAACCTAAGATTAAGTTCTACATCGGGACACTTGGCAAGAGTCTTGCTGAAGCTAATAATAAGTTGGCCCAGTTTGAGGCTGCTATTCAAGCGTTTATTAAAGAGTAATCGCCGCTAGTCGGCGCACAAAAATGAGCCTTAGGAAATCATCGATTTCTTAAGGCTCATTTTTTGTCTCATTTTGAGTTGATGTCAGTTAAGCTAAGCGTAGTCATTGGGATCAGCGGCTAACGGTTGGTACTGATCCATTGCGGCGTCGCGGTAGTCCCACCATTCATTCTCGTAGCCGATGAAGCCCGCTGCGGTCATCGCCGCGTCTAAAATTTGGTAGTAGTGATCTTGAAGGGGTGTTCTGGGGGCATCCCGGTGTGCGGCTGCCGTAAAATCGTCAAAGGCAGTTGGCATGGGACACTCTTTGCCCTGGGCATCGGTTAGGGTTAAGTCTAACGTGACGCCTTTTTGATGGCTAAAGTTCGGGTTAGGTTTTGCGACAAATTCGGGGTCAGGATAGACGTCAAAAAGGCGCTTTTGCGCACTCACTGGGCGGTAGGCGTCCCAAATTTTGAGGCGGAAGCCCTGGTCCTTGACGAGTTCGCTAGCCCGTGCCAATTTTTGGGCTGTCCCGGTTCGCACAATGGCGGTTGTAAAGTCGTAAACCACCTGATGGGTAAAGTTATTAGTTGTCGCGTAACGGAGCTCAACAATGATATCGGGGTCGAGCTTTTGAATGTTTGTAAACCCCATGGCTTCGGCTTGCATAACATGGCCTCCCTGTCTGTTTGATTAAGCTAATTGTAACGAAGATTCCCGTTATTTGCTGAGAAAGCGAATTCACAAGCTGACAAACTTTAAACTAGCTTTTAATAATTAGCCTTGATATGATGGATAGCGTTGCATAAAATTATTTATATCGGGGTGAAGCCTATGAGTCGGCAAACGAAACGTGCCATTTTTATTTTAGTGTTTAGTGAATTTTTAGTCTGTTTAGGAATTAGTTTAGTGATTCCAGTCATGCCGTTTATTAAGAACGAGCTTCATTTAACGGCGACTGATATGGGAATCATGAACGCGCTATTCGCGTTGGCTCAATTTGTGGCTTCCCCCATTATTGGCCGGGTCTCGGACCGCATTGGCCGCAAGCCAGTTTTGACCGCTGGCCTGATACTTTACATGGTTTCGGAGTTCCTATTTGCCCTGACCAACCAACTGTGGGTCTTTAACGTTTCCCGAATCGTGGGTGGACTCTCCGCTGCAATGGTTGTGCCCACTGCCATGGCGCTAGCGTCGGACATCACGACGAAACGGCAACGGGCCCGTGTGATTGGGTGGTTATCAGCCGCATTTAGTGGGGGCTTGATTTTAGGCCCGGGAATCGGTGGTATTCTAGCCGGAATCAGTTATAAGACGCCATTTTGGGTCGCCGGGGGCTTAGGGTTATTGAGCGCCGTTGTGTTAGTCGTCTTATTGCCGGCGGATCGTGACATTGATCCCGACCGCGAAGACATTGCGGAAAACGCAGCTGAATCCCACCATCCCATGTCACGGGCATTTTGGACATTGCCCATTATCATCCTATTTACAATGATCCTAGTTTCTTCGTTTGGGTTACAAGGATTTGAAAGTATTTATAGTATTTACGTGAACGAAGTCTTTCACTTTAGTTTAAATAACATCGCGTTAGTTTTGACACTCAACGGGTTGATCTCGCTGTTTCTACAAGTGGCGCTGTTTGATACCTTTGTCCAACGCTTTGGTGAACGGCGGGTCATCCGGGTTTGTTTTGCCGCTGCGGCAATCTGCACGATTTGGATTACCCAAGCCCATACCAAACTAGAAGTTATGGTGGCGACGTTAGTCATATTCTCCGCGTTTGACTTGTTACGACCAGCCATTACGACGCTACTAACCAAGGCTAGTGAATCCAATCAGGGATTGATCAACGGCTTGAACATGTCACTGACTAGTGTCGGCAACATTGTTGGGCCGATTATGTCCGGGATGTTATTAGACATGAATTACCATTACCCGTACATTGTTGTGGCCGTTTTCTTGATCGTGTCGTACTTGATGGCCTTCATGTTACGGTTACCGGGAAAATCTAATAAAATTAAACAAGCATAAAGCTAGAAAGATAGGGATTCAGAAAGTCTTAAATGATTTCTGAATCCCTATTTTGTATCCTTAACGCAATCCGGTAGTGCTGCCCGCAATTTGGTTGCGTCCTGAAAGGGCCTTTGTTACACTTAGGCAAAACTAACGGCGTGAAGGATGGTGGCTCATTATGGGAATGCATCAATATTTACAAAGCTTGAGTAACTTAGAAACGATTCAGCGGGCACCGGGGTTCTTTAAGTATCAGAACCATTCCGTGGCAGCCCATTCATTTAAGGTGGCGGAGACCGCCCAGTTTTTAGGCGATGTTGAAGAAAATGCTGGCCAAAAGGTGAACTGGCGCGCCTTGTATGAGAAAGCCCTCAACCATGACTATAACGAACGGTTTATCGGTGACATTAAGACGCCGGTGAAATACGCCACCCCAACACTGCGGACGATGCTGGCGGACGTGGAGCACGAACTTTCCCAAAATTTTGTGCATAATGAAATTCCGGCTGAATTTCAAGCGGCGTACTCCCGGCGGCTATCTGAAGGTAAGGACGACACGTTAGAAGGGCAGATTTTGTCCGTTGCGGATAAGATCGACTTACTGTATGAATCCTTTGGTGAGATTCAAAAGGGTAATCCAGAGCCGGTCTTTACGGATATTTACCGGGAAAGCTTGAAAACGATTGTGGCGTTTAAGCGGATGGCGAGCGTGCAATATTTCTTAAAAGCAGTGTTGCCAGAAATGTTAGCCGAACCGTTTACGAATCAGGATCATTTGCGGGCGCTGACGAGTCAGATTTTAAAGACAGACCAGCAATCCGATTAATGGCGAAAGTATGTTCGATGTGCTAAAATAAATAGCGGTTTTAAAGGGATAGGGAGCACGGCTGCCTATCTTTTTTGAAGTGTGAACTTCTAGTAACGATTATTGTAAATAAAGATGAGTCTCAAAGGAGGAGTCACGTTTGATTGATCGAGTAAATAACAACAAGTTTGACTTAGTTTCGGACTATCAACCAACTGGTGATCAACCCCAAGCTATCCAGCAGTTAACAGCTGGAATTGAAGCGGGGGAAAAAGAACAAGTTTTGATGGGTGCGACCGGGACCGGGAAAACGTTCACGATTTCGAATGTCATTGCCCAAGTTAATAAGCCAACCCTGATTCTTTCACATAACAAGACGTTGGCCGGTCAGCTTTACGGCGAATTTAAAAAGTTTTTCCCGAATAACGCGGTTGAATACTTCGTTAGTTATTACGACTATTATCAACCGGAAGCGTACGTTCCTTCGAGTGATACTTACATTGAAAAAGATTCCGCAATCAACGATGAAATTGATAAACTTCGGCATTCCGCCACTAGTTCCTTACTTGAACGAAACGACGTCATCGTGGTGGCCTCCGTCTCCAGTATTTTTGGTTTAGGGGACCCGACTGAATATAAGAACCACGTCGTTTCATTGCGGGTCGGGATGCAGATTGATCGTAACGACTTATTACGTAAATTAGTAGATATTCAATTTGATCGAAATGACATTGATTTTCAACGGGGCCGGTTCCGAGTTCACGGTGACGTGGTCGAAGTTTTCCCAGCTTCGCGGGATGACCACGCGTTACGGGTCGAGTTCTTTGGCGATGAGATCGACCGGATTCGAGAAATTGATGCGTTGACGGGTGAAGTGGTCGGCGATCGTGATCACGTGGCCATTTTCCCGGCGACCCACTTTATGACAAACGACGCGATTATGGAACACGCGATTAATGGCATCGAAAATGAATTGGATGGCCGTCTCAAGGAATTGACAACGGATGGTAAGTTGCTTGAAGCCCAACGGTTAAAGCAACGGACTACTTATGATATTGAAATGCTTAAAGAAATGGGCTACACCAGCGGGATTGAAAACTATTCACGCTTTATGGATGGGCGCAAACCTGGTGAACCACCGTACACGTTGTTAGACTTCTTCCCCAAGGATTTCTTAATGGTCGTCGATGAATCTCATGTGACGATGCCACAAGTACGCGGGATGTATAACGGTGACCGTGCCCGCAAGCAAATGTTAGTTGATTACGGGTTCCGGTTGCCGAGTGCGCTGGATAACCGGCCGCTAAAGCTTGAAGAAGTGGAACAACACATTAACCAAGTTGTTTACATGTCAGCGACGCCCGGACCATACGAAATGGACCGGACAAAGCACGTGATCCAACAAATTATCCGACCAACCGGTTTGCTAGATCCAACTATCGAAGTGCGCCCAATTATGGGCCAAATCGATGACCTTGTTGGCGAAATCAATAAACGAATTGAACGCGACGAACGGGTCTTTGTGACGACGTTAACTAAGAAAATGTCTGAAGATTTGACGGACTATCTAAAGGATTTAGGAATCAAGGTCCAGTACTTGCATAGTGACATCAAGACTTTGGAGCGGACTAAGATTATCCGGGATCTGCGATTAGGTAAGTTCGACGTGTTAGTCGGAATTAACTTGTTACGTGAAGGAATTGACGTTCCCGAAGTTTCGTTGGTTGCCATTTTGGATGCTGATAAGGAAGGCTTCCTGCGTAATGAACGGTCACTCATTCAAACGATTGGGCGGGCTGCGCGTAATGAACACGGTTCGGTTATTATGTACGCGGAGCACACGACTGATTCGATGCAGGCGGCCATTGACGAAACGGCTCGTCGGCGTAAGATTCAGATGCAGTATAATGAAGACCATCATATTACGCCACGGACGATCAAGAAGGCCATTCCGGAATTGATTGCGTCAACTAAACAGACGGAAGATAGCGGTAAGAAGGACGACTTCTTAGAAACCGACTTTGACGATATGACGCACGAACAACAACTTGATATGATTAGCAAGTTGGAAGAACAAATGAAGACCGCTGCCAAGAAACTCGACTTTGAACAAGCCGCAACTTTGCGTGATACGGTCATGGAATTGAAAGCACAGATCAGCTAGGAGGTCTTTTTTTGGCAAACGATAAGATTATCATCCACGGTGCGCGTGCCCATAATTTAAAGAACATTGACGTGACGATTCCCCGCAACAAGTTAGTGGTTATTACCGGCTTGTCCGGTTCTGGGAAAAGCTCGTTAGCCTTTGATACGCTCTACGCGGAAGGTCAACGGCGCTACGTCGAAAGTTTATCGGCGTATGCCCGCCAATTCTTAGGGCAGATGCAAAAGCCCGACGTGGATTCAATTGACGGGTTAAGCCCGGCAATTTCCATTGATCAAAAGACGACCTCAAAGAACCCGCGGTCAACCGTCGGAACGGTTACCGAAATCAATGATTACTTACGGTTACTGTGGGCACGAGTGGGTCAACCAATCTGTCCAAATGACGGGACGCCGATTGCGAGTCAAACCGTTGAACAAATGGTTGATCGGGTTCAAAAGCTGGCCGAGCGAACAAAGCTACAAATTTTATCACCGATTGTGCGCCAGAAAAAGGGCGAACACAAAAAGGTCTTTGAAAAGATCAAGCGGGAAGGCTTTGTCCGGGTTCGAGTAGACGGTGACATTCGTGACATTAGTGAAGACTTTGATTTAGATAAAAACAAACAACACACGATTGAAATTGTGATTGACCGAATCGTCGTTAAACCCGGCGACCGCTCCCGGTTGTTCGACTCGTTTGAAGCCGCGCTCCGCTTGAGTGGCGGGTACGCCATTGCCGACGTGATTGGCGGCGACCCAATTCTGTTTTCTGAACACTATGCTTGTCCGGTCTGTGGGTTTACCGTGGGGGAACTTGAACCCCGGTTATTCTCATTTAACGCCCCACAAGGCGCCTGCCCAGACTGTGAAGGCTTAGGCGTTAAACTGGAAGTTGATGAAGACTTAGTTGTTCCGGATAAGACGATGACGTTGGCGGAAGGGGCGTTGGCGCCTTGGAACCCAATCAGTTCACAGTATTATCCCGAAATGTTAAAGCAAGCTTGCGAACAGTTAAAGATTCCGTTGGACGTGCCTTACGAAGATTTATCTAAGGCTGACCAACAGACCGTCTTATACGGTTCAGATGGTAAGACGTTCCACTTCCATTATCAAAATGATTTTGGTGGGGTACGGGATGTCGACGCCGTCTTTGAAGGAGTTATCAATAACGTTGACCGGCGTTATCACGAAACGAACAGTGACTTTACCCGTGACGTGATGCGCAAGTACATGACTGAATTAACTTGTCAGACTTGTCATGGTTTTCGATTGAATCGTAAAGCCCTTTCCGTTAAGGTCGGCGGCGAACATATTGGGATGGTTTCCGACTTGGCCATCGGGAAAGAAATCGACTTCTTTAAGGGGTTGAAGTTCTCCGAACAGGACCTAGTCATTGCCCAACCAATTTTAAAAGAAATTAAGGACCGCTTATCCTTCCTGCGTAACGTGGGCTTGGCTTACTTAACGCTCAGCCGTTCAGCACGGACGCTATCCGGTGGGGAGGCGCAACGGATTCGGTTAGCAACCCAAATTGGGTCGAACTTGTCCGGAGTACTTTACATTTTGGATGAACCTTCAATTGGTTTGCACCAACGCGATAACGACCGGTTAATTAGCTCATTGAAAAAGATGCGGGACCTTGGCAATACGTTGATCGTGGTTGAACACGATGAGGACACCATGCGTGCCGCGGATTACCTGATTGACATTGGCCCTGGGGCTGGTGAAAACGGTGGTGAAGTCATGGCTGCCGGAACGCCTAAGCAGGTGGCACGTTCCCGGAAATCGTTGACGGGGCAATACTTGGCTGGCAAACGGTTTATTCCGGTACCGGCCAAGCGTCGGCCTGGAAACGGTAAAAAGATCAAGGTGACTGGCGCCGCTGAAAACAACTTGAAGGACATTACCGTAGACTTTCCACTCGGGGAGTTTGTGGTTGTGACTGGGGTTTCGGGTTCTGGTAAATCGACGTTAGTCAACGATGTGCTCAAACGGGCGTTAGCACAAAAGCTCAATCGTAATTCTGAGAAACCTGGTCAGTATAAGAGCATTAGCGGGGTTAAAAATATTGAACGGCTAGTGAATATTGACCAAAGTCCGATTGGACGGACGCCACGGAGTAATCCGGCGACCTATACCGGGGTCTTTGACAACATCCGTGATCTATTTGCGCAAACTAGCGAGGCTAAGCTACGGGGTTACCAAAAGGGCCGCTTTAGTTTCAACATTAAGGGCGGTCGTTGTGAAGCCTGTCATGGTGACGGAATTTTGAAGATTGAAATGAACTTCTTACCAGACGTCTTTGTACCGTGTGAAGTTTGTCATGGCAAGCAGTATAATTCTGAAACGCTAGAAGTTGAATATAAGGGTAAAAACATTGCCGATGTTTTACAGATGACGGCGTCCGAAGCACTCGCCTTCTTTGAACCAATTCCTAAGATTCGGCGGAAGCTACAGACCTTGGTCGATGTTGGCTTAGGCTACGTTAAACTTGGTCAGTCAGCAACGACCCTTTCCGGTGGCGAAGCCCAACGGATGAAGTTAGCGTCTGAACTGCATAAGCAACAGTCCGGTAAGAACTTCTACATTTTAGATGAACCAACGACTGGGCTGCATAGCGAAGATATTCGGCGCTTGATTGGGGTCTTAAACCGCCTTGTTGATGCGGGTAACACGGTCTTAATTATTGAACATAACTTGGACGTGGTGAAGTCGGCCGACTACTTGATCGATTTAGGACCAGAAGGTGGCGACGGTGGTGGTACCGTCGTGGCAACCGGGACTCCTGAAGAAGTTGCGGAAGAACCAAATAGTTACACGGGTCAGTATTTAAAGCCGGTCCTTGAACGCGACCGGGCACGGGAAGCAGCGGAGACGGCCAAATAATTGACTGAGTGTGCTACACTGAACTTGTAATGTAATTTTAACTAGAGGAGTGTTTTTAATGGCTAAAGTAGAAAGTTTTACGTTAGATCATACCAAAGTTTTAGCACCTTACGTTCGTAAAATTACGGTGGAACATGGTCCTAAGGGCGATGCAATCACTAACTTTGATTTACGGTTAGTTCAACCTAATAAGGCTGCCATCGATACGGCGGGTTTACACACGATTGAACATATGTTGGCCGGGTTATTGCGTGACCGGATGGACGGCGTTATCGACTGTTCACCATTCGGTTGCCGGACTGGTTTCCATTTGATTACCTGGGGTGAACACGACACGGTTGAAGTGGCTAAAGCGTTGAAGTCCTCGTTAGAATTTATTGCGGGTCCCGCTAAGTGGGAAGACGTGCAAGGCACAACCATCGACAGTTGTGGGAACTACAAGGACCACTCCCTATTTTCTGCTAAGGAATGGGCTAAATTGATTCTTTCACAAGGAATTTCATCAGACCCATTCGTCCGTAAAGTGGTTGAATAAGGGTTACTAAAATTAAAATAATAAGTGCGCTACCCAATTTTCAGTGAGTGAGAATTGGGTAGCGCACTTTTTTTGGTTGAGTAGGTTTCTAACCATATGATGCAAAAATTAATGAATAAATGTATAAATATTCGTAAATTAAGTGAATATTTGGAAAATAACGAATATTTTATAAAAATAGTTGCATAACATTAAAACGGGTGGTACGATACTGTCATTGAGAAATACGAAAATAATTATTTACGGAGGGTTATATCAATGGTCGAACAAAACGAAAAAATTATTCTTGCTTATTCTGGTGGATTAGATACATCCGTTGCAATCAGTTGGTTGAAGGACAAGGGCTACGACGTGGTCGCTTGTGGAATCGATGTTGGTGAAGGCAAAGACATGGATGCCATCAAGGACAAGGCTTTAAAGCTTGGCGCCGTTGCGTCTTACATGATTGATGCCAAACAAGAATTTGCTGAAGAATACGCCCTGATTGCCCTCCAAGGACACACGTTGTACGAAGGGGAATACCCATTAGTTTCTGCTTTATCACGGCCATTGATTGCCAAGAAGCTCGTTGACCTTGCTAAAAAGGAACACGCGGTTGCGATTGCGCATGGCTGTACTGGTAAAGGGAACGACCAAGTTCGTTTCGAAGTTGCCATTCACGCGTTGGCACCAGACATTAAGATTGAAGCACCTGTTCGTGACTGGCACTGGTCACGTGAAGAAGAAATTGATTACGCTAAGAAACATAACATTCCCGTACCAATCAACTTGGACAGCCCATACTCAATCGACGAAAACTTATGGGGCCGGGCCAACGAATGCGGCATCTTGGAAGATCCTTGGGAAGGCGCACCAGCTGATGCCTTTGATCGGACTAAGGCGCTAGCTGATACACCGGATACGCCAACAACGTTAGAAATTACGTTTGAAGCGGGGGTTCCAGTTGCCTTGGACGGCGAAGCTATGAACTTGGCCGACTTAATTATTAAATTAGACAAAATCGCTGGCGAACACGGAATTGGTCGGATCGACCACATTGAAAACCGGTTAGTCGGAATTAAATCGCGTGAAGTTTATGAAGCTCCCGCAGCGACCGTCTTATTGAAGGCCCACAAGGATTTGGAAGACTTGACCTTTGAACGGGAATTAGCGCACTTCAAACCAATCATCGAACAAAAATTAGCTGATACGATTTACAACGGCTTATGGTTCTCACCATTGATGGAAGCCATGGTTGCTTTCTTGAAGCAAACGCAACAAGTTGTTAACGGTGTTGTTCGGGTTCAACTCTTTAAAGGAAACGTGATTACGGAAGGCCGGAAGTCACCAAATTCCTTATACGATAAAGACTTAGCAACTTATACTGCGGCAGATTCATTTGATCAACAGGCTGCGGTTGGCTTTATCAAGTTATGGGGCTTACCAACCCAGGTTAATGCTCAAGTTCAGGCCAAGGTTCAAGCTGACGCCAAAGCGAAAATTAACAAGGAACACGCCTAATGAGTACGAAAAAATTATGGGGTGGCCGGTTCACTGAGACCGGTGCCAAGTACGTGGATGATTTTGGTGCGTCAATCGGATTCGATCAGTTGCTAGCTGCTGAAGACATTGCCGGCTCACTTGCACACGTTAAGATGTTAAAGAAGACGGGAATTTTACCTGCCGAAGACGTGGATAAAATTGTAGCGGGGCTTGAAACTTTAGACGAACGCTTAAAGCAGGGTAAGCTGGAATTTTCGACCGTCAACGAAGATATTCACATGAACATTGAATCATTGCTGACGGAAGAAATCGGTCCGGTAGCTGGGAAATTACACACCGCTCGTTCACGGAACGACCAAGTTGCAACGGATTTTCACCTTTACATGAAACACCAGTTGCCGAAGATTCTAGACCGGCTACACGCCCTTGAAGAAGTCTTGGTTGATAAAGCTAGTGAAAACGTCGAGACTGTGATGCCAGGGTACACCCATTTACAACACGCCCAACCAATCTCTTATGCACATTACTTGTTAGCTTATTACCAAATGTTTAAGCGTGATATGGAACGGTTCGAATTCAACATGCAGCATACGGATATTTCACCGTTGGGAGCCGCGGCTTTAGCCGGAACAACTTTCCCAATTGACCGTGAATATAGTGCTAAATTATTGGGTTTCAGTCAGGTCTATCATAATAGCCTGGATGCCGTTTCTGACCGGGACTTTGTCCTAGAATTCTTGAGTAACGCTTCAATTTTGATGATGCATCTATCGCGTTTTTGTGAGGAAATTGTCAGTTGGAGTAGTTATGAATTTAAGTACATTAGCTTAAGCGATCAATTTTCAACTGGGAGTTCAATTATGCCCCAGAAGAAGAACCCGGATATGGCCGAATTAATTCGCGGTAAGTCTGGTCGGGTCTACGGGAACTTAATGGGCTTGTTGACCGTAATGAAGGCTATTCCGTTGGCGTACAACAAAGATTTACAAGAAGACAAGGAAGGTGCCTTTGACACCGTAACGACCTTATTAACGAGCTTACACGTCTTTACGGGGATGCTGGCAACCTTGACCGTTAATGAAGATCGCATGGCACACGCGACGACTAACGATTTCTCAAATGCAACTGAATTGGCCGACTATTTAGCTAATAAGGGGATTCCATTCCGTCAGGCCCATGCAATCGTGGGCAAGCTGGTCCTCGATGGATTGAAGAAGAACCGGCCGTTGCAAGATATTCCATTAAGTGAATACCAAGAAATTTCACCGTTGATTCAAGAAGACGTTTACCATGACTTGGATGCCAAGGTAGCTGTCGAACGGCGGCATTCACTTGGTGGAACTGGTTTCGACCAAATTAAACTAGAATTAAAACGGGCGCAACAACAGCTCGATGCCTATCAATCAGTAAACAAGGACTAGGTAGTGCCCAGTCCGGTTGCCATAGATTTTGATATCAGGGACATTGTTATCAGCGTCAACCGGAATAGATCATAAACAATCGTTTTTAAGCTTTAAATTGATATTGTTTAAATCAAAAAACACCAAGGTGAAGGCATCTTGGTGTTTTCTTGTACTGTCGTGGCGCCAAATTTTAAACCATTGTTAAATCCGCTACAAAAATTGGAAACTCTTTCATCAACTGGTATGATGGAGACAAATAGTATATTGGAGATGTTGCTTATGTTTGACGATCATCGTTGGGGATTCGACTGGACAGAGTTTATGACCGGGGTCGTGTTCCTCGTTGCCGCCTATTTTGTTATGAAACAACCGAAGGCCGCACTGTTGAGTTTGGTCTTCCTATTCGCGATTGCTGCAATTATTAGTGGGATTACCACCATTGCAGGTTATACCAAGTTACGACGTGAAACGGGACTGCGGGCGAACTTTGCCCTGGTTTTTGCCATTATCGATATTTTAGTGGGATTGCTGTTCTTATTCCACGCACCAACGGGTATTTTAGTACTCGGGTACCTCTTTGCATTCTGGTTCTTGATCGACTCCATCGAGCGATTGACAGTTGCATCACACTTGAAGGTCTTCGGAATGGGCTATTACGTCCTTTCATTGATTTTTGATATTATCACGCTGGTATTAGGACTCATGCTATTATTCAGCCCAGTCGTCGCTGCCTTTACGTTTAACGTTTTGGTCAGCTTCTATTTCGCTGTCTTTGGAATCAACGCGATCTTAATTGCGTTTGCACGGCGCAATTAGATTGTTATTTAACTGAATTAACGATGGACAAACATGGGTCAGCTGGTGCTTAAACGTACTGGCTTGGCCCATTGTTTTAGGCATGCCGGCGACTAAAATTGGTCATGACACACCCGGTATGTTATACTACCAACATTATGGACTAAAGGGAGCAAAAACATGGCAGATTCGTTACAATTGGTCATTGTCTCTGGAATGAGTGGCGCTGGTAAGACAGTTGCCGTCCAGAGTTTTGAAGATCTCGGCTATTTCTGTATTGATAATATGCCGCCAGCCTTATTACCGAAATTCTCAGAATTAGTAGAAGAGTCTGGTAAGATTGAAAAAGTTGCCCTGGTGATTGATTTACGATCACGCGCTTTTTACGATGAAATTATGGATATGTTAGCAAATGTCGATAATACTGACTTTGTCTCGACTAAGATTTTGTTCTTAGATGCTTCTAACGAAGAGTTAGTCTCACGTTACAAGGAAACCCGGCGTTCCCACCCATTAGCGATGGAGGGGCGGGTTATGGACGGCGTTCGTAAGGAACGCGAACTCTTAGCACCGTTAAAAGACCGCGCGTCTTACGTAATTGATACGTCGTCACTGACGCCGCGTGAATTGCGTGAATCTATTTTTGATAAATTTGAAACGAGTCCCGATGAAACGTTCCACATTGAGATGTTATCCTTCGGGTTTAAATATGGTTTACCGATTGATGCAGATATTGTCATGGATGTCCGGTTCTTACCTAACCCATACTATGTGCCGGAGTTAAAGCACCACACCGGGTTGGAAAAGCCGGTTTCTGACTACGTGATGAATCAACCGGCAACGGAGAAATTCTACCAGCAATTCCTCGGAATGCTGGAGAGCATCATGCCTGGCTACGAAGCGGAGGGCAAAACGAGCTTGACGATTGCGATTGGCTGTACCGGTGGACAACACCGTTCGGTCGCCTTGGCTCAACGAATCGGTGAAGCCTTAGCTAAGAACTATAAGGTTCACATTAGCCACCGCGATATAGAAAAACGAAAGGAAACAGTTAATCGCTCATGAGAAAATATACGTTTAAAACTCAGCGACCAAAAATCGTCGTGATTGGCGGGGGAACTGGTTTACCAGTTGTCCTAAACGGTTTGCGTAAGCAAGCCGTTGACATCACGGCGATCGTGACGGTTGCTGATGATGGTGGGTCGTCCGGAATTATTCGGAATTACGTCAACGTTGTGCCACCTGGCGACATTCGAAACGTCATGGTTGCTTTGTCGAATTTACCACACATTTACAAAGACATTTTTCAGTACCGTTTTCAAGGTGATGACCAATTCTTTGCGGGACACGCAATTGGTAATTTGATCATCGCAGCGTTGACTGAAATGAAGTCCGGGGTGTTTGACGCGGTCCAAGAACTGTCGAGAATGATGCAAGTGGATGGCCACGTCTACCCAGCAGCTAACGAAGCTTTGACATTACACGGCAGATTTAAGGATGGCGCGGAGTTGGTTGGTGAAGCTGAAATTACGGCTGCTCATAAGTCACTGCAAAAGGTGTGGGTCACGGATAAGAACGGCGACGAGCCGACCGCCGTGCAACCAGTCATTGACGCCATCATGGAAGCGGACCAAATCGTACTTGGCCCCGGGAGCTTGTTTACAAGCATTTTACCTAACCTGATGATTAATAATATTGGGCGGGCGGTGTGCGCAACCGATGCCGAAGTTGTTTATATTTGTAATATTATGACGCAAAAAGGCGAAACCGATAATTTCTCGGACGCCGATCACGTGCGGGTCTTGAACCGGCACCTCGGAGAGAACTTTATTAACACCGTGTTAGTAAATACGGAAAAAGTTCCCGCTGATTACATGGATTTCCATAAATTTAACGAAGTTTCACGCCAAGTTAGTCACGATTTTCGTGGCTTACGGGACCAAAATTGCAAGGTGATCTCCTCGAACTTTTTAAAGTTGAGAGACAACGGTGCCTTTCATGATGGTGATCAGGTGGTCGCGGAACTGATGAATTTAGTTGGTCATTCCGATATTTTAAGATAGGGGGACCTGCGAATGTCATACGCCAGTGAAGTTAAGAAAGAACTTACCAACCTTACTGTCCATCGCGAGAATGCCAAAGCTGAACTGATGGCATTGATTCGAATGAATGGAACGATTAGCTTGGCCAATCACCATTTTATTTTGAATATTCAAACCGAAAATCCGGCCATCGCGCGGCGTATTTACCGGTTGCTCAAACAATTTTACGATGTTGCGAGTGAACTCATTGTTCGTCGTAAAATGAAACTCAATAAAAATAACTTGTACATTGTTCGCCTAAAAACGGGGACCGACATGGTGCTTGCTGATTTAGGGATTTTAAAGGACTATCAAATTGTGGAAGTTGCGCCAACGGAAGTCTTGACCGACGATGCGGCGGTTCGCTCGTATTTGCGGGGGGCCTTTTTAGCGGGCGGTTCCGTCAATAATCCGGAAACGTCACGTTATCATTTGGAGATCTATTCCCTGTATGAAGAACATAACCGGATGATTTCGGAAATGATGAATCAGTACGGACTGAATTCACGGACGACTGATCGTCGGGGTGGTTTTATCACCTATATCAAGGAAGCTGAAAAGATTGCTGACTTTTTATCGCTGATTGGTGCGACGACTGGCATGTTGAAGTTCGAAGATGTCCGGATTATGCGCGATATGCGTAATTCGGTTAACCGGTTAGTGAACTGTGAAAATGCGAATATGGATAAGGTGGCCAACGCATCTAGTAAGCAAATTGAAAATATTTTGTTGATCGACGAGACGGTTGGACTGAAACAATTACCACCAAAGTTACAGGAAGTGGCCGTAACGCGTTTGGAACACCGTGAAGTGAGTTTGAAAGAGTTGGGGACCCTTGTTCCCGGGGGCCCAATCTCGAAGTCGGGGATTAATCACCGGCTGCGGAAAATCAATCAATTCGCGGAACAGTTACAAAAAGACGCTTAACTAGAAAAAATGCTGTGACTACCAAGGGTAGTGCAGCATTTTTGATTAGAAAATGAATTTTTGATGATAAAATTGCTTGACAAAAGTAAGTGGCTAAATCTATACTGTACACATCTTATGAAATCGGAGAGACGTAATCATGCAAAAGTCAGCTAACCAACAAATGATGATGTGCTGCCCATGTTGTGAACCTAACAACATGGTTATTTGCGTTGAATTACAAGCGTCTCTAGTGCATCAAAACTAACGGCATTGAGCTCAAAACGTTATTTTTGAAACGCCTGCTTGGAATCTGACGAGATTCTAAGTGGGCGCTTTTTGTTTCCGGTCAAATTAAGGGTCAGTAAGTTGAATATATAAAAAGGGGCGAAAAAGAATGAAAAAGCGATCAGTGTTAACGGTTATCTTTAGTTTATTGTTAGTGACGGTGTTAGCGGCCTGTGGCAAGCAGAGTGGTCAAAGTACGGGCAGCGGAAAGTACGCCAGTAATCAAGTTCTAAATTTGTCTTATCCAAGTTCACTTGACTCAATTGATATTTCCAACATGTCCGGTTATGGCAGTACCGGGAATATTTTTGAAAGCTTATACCGCTTGGGCAAGAACGGTAGTATCACACCGGGCTTAGCTAAGGCGACGAAGGTTTCTAAAGACGGGAAGACCTATACCTTTACGATTCGGGATGCTAAGTGGAGCGATGGTTCCAAGATTACAGCACAGGATTTTGTTTATTCATGGAAACGTACGGTGACACCAGCCACTAAGTCGCAATACGCTTACTTATTCTCAGGTGTTCAGAATGCTGACGCAATCGTCGCTGGTAAGAAGTCGCCAAGCACGCTTGGCGTAAAGGCTGAGGGCCAGCACACGTTTATCGTCACTTTAGAGAAACCAATTAGTTACTTTAAGAAACTAATGACTTACCCACTATTTGGACCGATCAGTGAAAAAGCGGTTAAGAAGTGGGGAAGCAAATACGCGACGAAAGCTCAGTACATGCTTTACAGTGGGCCGTTTAAGTTAACCGGTTGGACGGGGACTAATAACAAGTGGCAGTTCGTTAAGAATGACCAGTACTGGGACAAAAAAGCCGTTCATTTACAAAAGATCAATTACACGGTCAATGAAAGTACAACCACCACGTTGAACCTATTCCAAGAGAAAAAATTGGATTTAACGCAGTTAGCTAGTGAACAGGTTAAGAATATGAAGAGTAACAGTGATTACACGACTTATCCATATTCCATCACCGCATTCTTGGTTTATAACTTTAATGATAGCAACGCCACGGTTAAAAAGGCGTTAAATAACGAAAAGATTCGTCAGGCCATCTCACTATCAATCAACCGGAATACGTTAGTTAAAAACGTGATTGGGGATGCCTCGACCACGTCCAAGACGTTCGTCCCAAAGGATTTAGCTAATGATCCTAAGAGTGGTAAAGACTTCTCGGATGAATCAGTCGTAAAGGATTCGACGTCTTACGATACTGCGTTAGCCAAGCAGTTATGGCAACAAGGGTTGAAAGAGACCGGATTGAAGAAGTTAACGTTACACATGTTAACGTCGAACGACGAACCTAACAAGCCGATTTCGCAGTATCTGAAGTCCGCGTTAGAAAAGAATTTGAGCGGTTTGACGGTCGATTTATCCAACATTCCAGCCAAGGTTGCTCAGAGCCGGGCCCAATCAGGTAACTTTGATATTTACCTAAGTGGTTGGGGTGCTGACTTTAACGACCCAATTTCACACTTGCAAATTATGACGTCGAACAGTGGCTATAACTACGGAAAGTACAACAGTTCAACGTATAATGCATTAGTGAAAAAGGCGCAGAATCAGGATGCGAATAACACGAATGCCCGTTGGCAAGATATGCTTCAGGCGGAACGGACGATTATGCAGGATCAAGGGATTACACCGCTCTATCAAACGGTTTATTCCTACTTGCAAAATCCGAAGGTCAAAGGGATTATTCACAACACTGCCGGCACTCAGTGGAATTATAAGTATGCGTACGTCGCCCAGTAAGTTGACGACTTACTGAGTGGGCACGGCAACGTATAAACTTTATGAGTGTCTTGTTGAAACGCTGACTTACAAGATGCGCTACTAAATGAAAAAGGATTTGAGGCCGTCGTCTCAAATCCTTTTTTGTTAATCTTGAATCCCGTTGACAACGAATTGAATCGCCCGGTGCTGACTGGCGGCAATCACGTTTTGAGCAACGATGGTCGCCATACCATCGCGTGCTTCGACGGTTGCGTTACCTAAATGTGGTGTTAGTAGTACGTTTGCCATTGATTTTAATGCTGGTTCGACGTTAGGCTCGTGTTCGTAGACGTCGAGTGCGGCACCCGCGATCTGTTTAGTTTGCAGCGCGGTAACTAGGGCAGTCTCATCAACGATTGGTCCGCGGGTGGCGTTAATGAGGTAAGCGCTTGGTTTCATGTGCTCAAAGGCAGTTGCGTTAATCAGATGGGTTGTATTTTTATTCAGTGGCAAGTGTAAGGAGACCACGTCCGATTGTGCAAGTAAATCTTCCAATGAGACGTAAGTCGCCCCCAACTGAGTTTCAACGCTGATTGGTAAGCGGTGGTGCTGGGTATAAAGAATTGGCATATCAAAAGCGTGCATGCGTTTGGCAACTTCACGACCAATTTGGCCCATGCCAACAATGCCGAGTGTCTTAGCTTGTAGGTTGTGACCTAAGAAGAAAAGTGGCGCCCAGCCCGCAAAACCAGCGGTGCGCATCAAGTGGTCACCCTCCGCAATTCGGTGGGCCAACCCAATGATAAGTCCGGCTGTCGATTCAGCGGTCGCCACCGATGAGACCCCGGGGGTGTTGGTGACTGGAATTCCTAGGGTGGCAGCGTGAGCCGTATCCACGTTGTTAGTCCCCGCGCCGAAGTTGGCGATTAACTTTAAATGGGGTGCGTGGTCTAAAATATCACGGTCAACAGTAGTTGAGAGTGGGGTGATGAGATAATCCGCATCGGCGACGTTAGCTTTCAAGGTGGCGTGATCAATCAGCTGCGTGCCCTGATACGTTTCGATTTGGAGCGCTGTTTGTTCTAGCAGTGCGGTCGCCTTAGCTGGCAGCTGACCGGCAATATAAACTTTGGTCATTAATAACAGTCCTTTTTAGTTATGATAATGTTAGTATGCGGCACTCGGTAGGTGGATACAAGTAGTGTTGAACGACAAAAAAACTGAACCAGCCTGAGCTAGTTCAGTTTAAAAATCGATTATTTTAAGTTGTTGTTTTCCATGATATCATCGATCAAACCGTAATCCTTGGCTTCTTGAGCCGTTAGATAGTTATCACGTTCCGTATCGTGGTTCAACTTTTCAACGGATTGACCGGCGTTGTCGGCTAAAATCTGGTTGATCTTCTTACGAGTCTTCAAGATTTCTTCGGCCACGATTTCAATTTCCGTTTGTTGACCTTGAGCACCACCGGATGGTTGGTGAATCAAGATTTCGGAGTTAGGTAAAGCAAAACGCTTGCCCTTTGTCCCAGACGAAGCCAAGACACTGGCCATTGAAGCAGCCATTCCCATAACGATCGTTTGAACGTCAGATTTGATGAAGTTCATCGTGTCATAGATAGCTAAGCCGGCAGTGACAACCCCACCTGGAGAGTTGATATAAAGGTAGATGTCTTTACCTGAATCTTGGGCATCTAAGAATAGTAATTGGGCAATGATGGCGTTAGCCATGTTGTCTTCAATTGGACCGGAAAGCATGATGATACGGTCTTTTAGTAGTCGTGAATAGATGTCATAGGCGCGTTCGCCGCGTGATGACTGTTCGATAACTGTCGGAACTGGATACATAACTGTTAGCCTCCTAAAGTTTCAATATAATGATTAGCTACTTGCTAATATAAATGTAGTTTACCGCTAAGGTCAGTAAAGGTCAAAAGAAAAACCTCAAAATCAAAATACCGTTTTACTGCCCAACGTGGTATACTTAGGTTTCTATCATATACGGCTAGAGATCGGGCGGACCCGGTCTCTTTTTTCGCGCGCTTTTACGTGGGCCGGCTTGATAGCTTACCTAAACCATAGCATAGCTAAATCCCCGCTGATATTCAAGTTGGGGCGCTTAAATATTAGGTGAACGCACCAGGTAGCAGACTTGTGGTTCGTTTAAAAGTTCGTTACTATATGAAAGTGGAAGCGGTATCGTTTAAAAAATGATATTTGGGTATAAAAAAAGCTGAGATATAATCTCAGCTAAGCTATGCGCCCGGAGGGAATCGAACCCCCATTTCAAGAACCGGAATCTTACGTGCGATCCATTACACTACGGGCGCCTAAACAACATATTATAGTTTAGCGGATTATGGATAAAAACACAAGGGTTTTAAATAAAAATTTATTTGGGAGGAATTATTTATGGCACTAGGCCAAGGCTTTCACCAGCAACAACGGCAATCACAAAAACTAGCCATGACTCAGCGGTTGCAGCAGTCGATTCAGATGTTGCAGTTCAACGTTGAGGAATTACGAGACTTTCTCACCCAAAAAGCCCTCGAAAACCCACTAATTGACGTCGACACTAACTGGAATGCAAACCACGCTGGGTTGGATGCAGCAAAAAACGTCACGGCTAAAAATGATTTTATTGAGCGGGTCTCAACAACTAATCAACACTCATTATTTGAATACTTATTAGATCAGATTCATTTGACGATGCGTGATACGCCCTTGCGAAAGATCGTCTTATACTTAATAGAATACGTTGATGTGAACGGGTACTTACGAATTGATGAAGCGCAAGCAAAGCAAGAGACTGGGGCATCGTCGATCGAACTACTCGACGCAGTAACGTTATTGCAGCAACTTGATCCACCGGGTGTTGGGGCACGCAGTTTGCAAGAAGCCCTGATGCTGCAAACGGAGAATGACGACCACGCGCCAAATTTAGCGTACATTATATTAGAAGAAAACTTTGAAGCTTTTGTTAATCGACACTGGGAACAGATTGCTAAACGTTACGGTGTCGGGCTAGCTGATATCTCGAGTGTTTATGACTACGTGCGGACTCTTAGTCCAGTGCCGGGGACGGCGGTTGGTCAAGAAACGACCGGTTATATTTTTCCAGACCTAGTTGTTACTAATCGTGATGGTCAATTGGCACTTCGAACAGCATCCATGGCGCAGCCGATTGTTAAGTTCCAGAGCAACTATTATCAACAAATGAGTCGCCACGGTGATCAGCAAGTCACGGAGTACCTTAAAGAAAAGAAATCTGAATATGAATGGATTGCAAGTAGCCTTGAACAACGTGAGTCGACTATCTTTCGGGTAGGGAGTGCGATCGTTGAACGCCAGGCTGATTTCTTTTTGGAACGGAGTACGGAATTAAAACCACTACTATTGCGGGACGTTGCACAGCAATTACAAGTCCATGAATCGACAATTAGTAGAAGTATTAATGGAAAGTACATTCAAACGGACTTTGGAATGTTTGAACTTAAACGTTTCTTTACCAAGGCGGTCACCAAGCGTCCCACTGACGGCCAACTAGTGTCAGCAGATAACGTTCAGCACCGAATTATTGCGCTGGTTGAACAGGAAAATAAAGAAAAACCGCTTTCAGACCAGAAAATAGTTCAGATTCTTAAGGCGGAAAATGTCGAACTTTCCCGGCGGACAGTCGCCAAATATCGGGAAAATCTTAACATTCCGTCATCATCTAAACGAAAACAGTACTTAAAGACCGAATAATAGCAATTACCTGTATTTAGACCAATCGGTTCTAACGAGTGACGCTGTTTAATTTGCAACGGCTAACCGAACCTGTTATAATTCTTGTTGTGGTAAGAGAGGTATGCAACATCGATTTCGTAGTAAATTTGAGTTGTGTGCTTTGTTTTTTGAAGTCTTTGGGTCGTTATTCGACATAGCTGGACTAGATCCGTCCCACTAGAGAGCAGGTTGGATGCCATGCATTCAGATATTCAATGGATTGAGGCAATTGCCCCAGATATGGTGGACATGCTGAGTCGTCGTTACTTGGTATTGCGTACCATTAATTGGATGGCCCCAGTTGGACGTCGGTTGTTAGCACAAACTTTAGACGTCAGCGAGCGGACGTTGCGAACTGAAACGGATACCTTACGCAAACTTGATTTGATTATGACAAGCAAGTCGGGGATGCAGGTGACGCAGCAGGGACAAGACGTTTTACTCGGACTGAGTCAGTTTATGGATGAGCTGATGGGGATTCGCCAAAAGGAACGACAGTTAGCACAACGTTTTAACATTAAACGGTGCATCATCGTTTCCGGCGACTCCGATCGACAGTTGAAAGTTATTGGGACCATGGGCGAAGAAGTGAATCAGTTATTACAGCAGTTGTTGCCAGAAGGTAAGAACATCGTTGCCGTAATGGGTGGTCACACCATGGAGCACGTTGCAAATCACTTAACTAATCGCTTAGCGAACAAGCGTGATTTGTTATTCGTGCCCGCACGTGGCGGTGTTGGTGAGTCGGTTGCGATTCAAGCTAACACGATTGCGTCACAGATGGCACAACACACTGGAGGAAAATTCCGGTCACTGTTTGTACCAGAACAGGTCAGTGAACGAACTTATGAACCGCTCCTTAAGGAACCTAGTATCCAAGAGGTGTTGGCGATTATTCGGCAAGCAAACGTTGTGGTCCATAGCATTGGCGATGCCACTGCGATGGCTCACCGGCGGAATATGTCGGAAGATCAGATAAAGGTGTTACATGGTCGCCATGCGATCGGTGAAGCCTTTGGTTACTTCTTTGATCAAGAGGGTAACGTGGTCTACCGGATTCCGCGGATTGGCTTGCAAATCGGAGAACTGGCCGATCGGGAGATTATACTCGCAATTGCGGGAGGTGCTTCTAAGGCAACCGCGATTGAGGCGTATATGAAGAACATCGCACCTAAGCAGACGTGTTTAATCACGGATGAAGGTGCAGCAAACTTGATTTTAAAGAAGTAATCTTCTATATTGAAGTTGCTTTTTAAAATAAAAATATTTTTATTTCCACAAGGAGGAAATTCTAGTATGTCTGTAAAAATTGGTATTAATGGTTTCGGACGTATCGGTCGTTTAGCATTCCGTCGTATTTTAGAACTTGGTGCAAAGTCAAGTGATATCGAAGTTGTTGCTATTAACGATTTAACTTCACCTGCATTGTTGGCTCATCTTTTGAAGTATGATTCAACTCATGGTACTTTGGACGCTGACGTTTCAGCAACCGATGATTCAATCATCGTTAACGGTAAGAAATACCGTGTTTATGCTGAACCTAAAGCACAAAATATTCCTTGGGTTAAGAATGATGGCGTTGACTTCGTCCTCGAATGTACTGGTTTCTACACTTCAAAGGCTAAGTCACAAGCTCACTTGGACGCCGGTGCTAAGCGTGTATTGATCTCTGCACCAGCTGGTTCAGACTTGAAGACTATCGTTTACAACGTTAACGATGACATCTTAAACTCAGATGACCGTATCGTTTCCGCTGGTTCATGTACTACTAACTGCCTTGCACCATTAGCATTCTTTGAAAACAAAGAATTCGGTATCAAGGTTGGTACTATGACTACGATCCATGCTTACACTTCAACTCAAATGTTGCTTGACGGCCCTGTTCGTGGTGGTAACTTCCGTGCTGCCCGCGCTGCCGGTGTAAACACTATTCCTCATTCAACTGGTGCTGCTAAAGCTCTTGGCTTAGTTATCCCAGAATTACAAGGTAAGTTACAAGGCCATGCACAACGTGTTGGTGTTGTTGACGGTTCATTAACTGAATTAGTTGCTATCTTAGACAAGAAAGTTACTGCTGACGAAGTTAACGCTGCTATCAAGAAGCATACTGAAGGTAACGAATCATTCGGTTACAACGATGACGAAATCGTTTCATCTGATGTTATCGGTACTACTTTCGGTTCAATCTTCGATCCTACCCAAACTGAAGTTACTTCCGATGGTGAAAACCAATTGGTTAAGACTGTTGCTTGGTACGATAACGAATACGGCTTCACTTGCCAAATGGTACGTACTTTATTGAAGTTCGCTACTCTCTAATATTTGATTAGATAGTCAGGACTTTAAAACCGCATACGGTTTTTGACGGCGGGGGGAGGCAAACTCCTCTTGCCGTTTTTTTATTAGTATTCACGAATTTTAGGAGGATTTAACATTGGCTAAATTAATCGTTTCAGATTTAGATGTTAAAGATAAAAAAGTTTTAATTCGTGTCGACTTTAATGTTCCTATTAAAGACGGCAAGATCGGTGATGACAACCGGATCGTTGCTGCTTTACCAACAATCAAATATGTCATCGAACATGATGGTAAAGCCATCTTGTTCTCACATTTAGGTCGGATTAAGAGTGAAGACGATAAGAAGGGCTTGAGCTTACGTCCAGTTGCTGAACGTCTCTCAAACTTATTGAACAAGCCTGTTACCTTCGTACCTGTTACTGAAGGTGAACAACTTGAAACGGCTATCAACAACATGAACGACGGTGACGTCTTAGTTGTTGAAAACACTCGTTTCGAAGACGTTGTTAACGGCGAACAAGTTAAGCGCGAATCAGGTAACGATCCTGAATTAGGCAAGTACTGGGCTTCACTTGGTGACGTTTACGTCAACGATGCCTTTGGTACTGCTCACCGTAAGCATGCTTCTAACGTTGGGATTGCTTCAAACATGGACAAAGTTGCTGCTGGTTTCTTAATGGAAAAGGAAATCAAGTTCTTAGGCGACGCCGTTGACAATCCTAAACACCCATTCGTTGCCATCTTAGGTGGGGCTAAAGTTTCCGACAAAATCGGTGTTATCGATCATTTAATCAGCAAAGCTGACAAGATCATCATCGGTGGTGGGATGACTTATACTTTCTATGCTGCTAAAGGCATGGGTATTGGTAACTCACTTGTTGAAAAAGACAAGATTGATTTAGCTAAGTCAATCATCGAAAAGGCCGGCGACAAGTTGGTCTTACCTAGTGACTCCGTTGTTGCTGAAAAGTTTGACAACGATGTTGCGCACAAGGTTGTTGATGGTGCCATTCCTGATGGTTACATGGCCTTAGACATCGGTCCTAAGTCTATTCAAGAATTCAAGGATGTCTTGAAGGATGCTAAGACGGTTGTATGGAACGGACCTATGGGTGTGTTCGAAATGAGCAACTACGCCAAGGGTACGCTTGAAGTCGGTGAATTCTTAGGAACTTTAACTGACGCAACGACTATCGTTGGTGGTGGTGACTCTACTGCCGCTGTTAAGCAACTTGGCGTTGGCGACAAGTTAACCCACATCTCTACTGGTGGCGGTGCTTCACTTGAATACCTTGAAGGTAAGGAATTACCTGGTATTGCTTCTATTTCTAACAAATAATTCTGTTCTCCGAAAGGAAGGTTTATCGTGCGTACACCTATTATTGCCGGTAACTGGAAAATGAACAAAACTGCTAGCGAAGCTTTAGCTTTCGTTAACGCAGTTAAGGATCAATTACCAGATCCATCAAAAGTTGAATCAGTTGTTGCTGCTCCAGCCCTTTTCTTACAAGAAATGGTCGAAGCTGCTAAGGGTTCTAACTTAAAGATTGCTGCTGAAAATGCTTACTTTGAAGATGCTGGTGCCTTTACTGGTGAAACTTCACCAGCTGCATTAGCTGACTTGGGTATTGACTACGTTGTGATTGGTCACTCAGAACGTCGTGGCTATTTCCACGAAACTGACGAAGACATCAACAAGAAAGCTCACGCAATCTTCAAGAACAACATGTTACCAATCATCTGCTGTGGTGAAACGTTAGAACAACGTGAAGCCGGCGAAGCAGAATCATGGGTTTCAGGCCAAATCAAGGCTGCTTTGAAGGGCTTATCTGCTGACCAAGTTAGTTCATTAGTTATTGCTTATGAACCAATCTGGGCTATCGGTACTGGTAAGACTGCTTCTAGCGACCAAGCTGAAGAAATTTGTGCCGTAGTACGTAAGACTGTTGCCGGTCTGTACTCACAAGAAGTTGCTGACAAAGTTCGTATTCAATACGGTGGTAGTGTAAAGCCTGCTAACGTTGTTGACTTAATGAGCAAAGCTGATATCGATGGTGGCTTAGTCGGTGGTGCTTCAATGGAACCAAAATCATTCTTAGAACTTGTAAACTACCAAAATAACTAATTAGTTATTGCAAGTTGGATTGCAAACTTCTACAATAAATGTGAACCAAAATTAGCAAAATTTAAGGAGAGAAATTAATGTCTATTATTACAGATATTTATGCTCGCGAAGTCTTAGACTCACGTGGTAACCCAACTGTTGAAGTTGAACTCTATACTGAAACCGGCGCATTTGGCCGTGGTATCGTTCCTTCAGGTGCCTCAACTGGTGAACACGAAGCCGTTGAATTACGTGATGGCGACAAGAGCCGTTACATGGGCAAAGGTGTTACTAAAGCCGTTGACAACGTTAACAAAATTATTGCTAAGGAAATCGTTGGTTACGATGTAACTGATCAACGTGCCATTGACCAAGCAATGATCAAATTAGATGGTACTCCTAACAAAGCTAAGTTAGGTGCTAACGCTATCTTAGGTGTTTCAATTGCCGCTGCACGTGCTGCTGCTGACGAACTTGAAATGCCATTATATAACTACCTTGGCGGTTTCAACGCCCACGTCTTACCTACTCCAATGATGAACGTTATCAATGGTGGGGCACACGCTAACAACGACGTTGACTTCCAAGAATTCATGATCATGCCTGTTGGTGCTTCTTCAGTTAAAGAAGCCGTTCGTATGGGTTCAGAAACTTTCCACAACTTGAAAGCTATCTTGAACGAACGCGGATACTCAACGGCCGTTGGTGATGAAGGTGGTTTTGCACCTGACTTGAAGAACAACGAAGAACCATTCGAAATCTTGGTTGAAGCTATCGAACGTGCCGGCTACAAGCCTGGTAAAGATATCGCAATCGCCTTCGACTGTGCTGCTTCTGAATTCTACAACACCGAAACTGGCAAGTACGACTTAAAGGGTGAAGGCGAAAATGGGAAATCATTTACTGCCGAAGAATTCGTTGACTTACTTGACAGCATCGTTGACAAGTACCCAATCGTTTCCATCGAAGATCCTTTGGATGAAAACAACTGGGAAGACTGGCAGATGGCCACTGAAAAGCTTGGTAAGAAAGTTCAAATCGTTGGTGACGACTTATTCGTTACGAACACTGACTACCTTAACAAGGGGATCAAGATGGGCGTTGCCAACTCTATCTTAATCAAAGTTAACCAAATCGGTACTTTAACTGAAACTGTTGAAGCTATCGAAATGGCTAAACAAGCTGGCTACTCTGCAGTTGTTTCTCACCGTTCTGGTGAAACTGAAGACACAACCATTGCTGACTTAGTTGTCGCAATGAACGCTGGCCAAATCAAGACTGGTTCAATGAGCCGTACTGAACGGATTGCTAAATACAACCAATTAATGCGGATTGAAGACCAACTTGAAAGCACTTCAGAATACAAAGGTATCCACGGCTTCTACAACTTAAGTGAAGCTGCTCGTGATGCAATTACTAACAAGTAATTAGTTTCTGAGTTCTTACGAAAACGTCGCTCATTGAGCGGCGTTTTTGTTTTACATAGCGTTTTAGCTTGTCAAGTATACGGACAGAAATATTGGTTGAACCATTAAAAGCCGTTACGAACCGGGTGCACGTGGTAAAATAAAAGTACGAGTTTTTAAAGGGGCCTTGAAATGGATTATTTTGAAACGCAGATCAACCAATGGGCAGATTGGGAAGCGGTCCGCAACAACGCAACAATCTTTGCACCATTAATCAAACAAATTTATTCTAGTGAAAATGAAATGTATAAATCACCAGAAACGGTGGCGGACGAGACGGCGGCTGTCTTTTCAGTTGGTTTAACGCAGATTGTTATTTTTCCGCCTAGTCACGTGATGCCTACCGCTCGTGAACGGTACCAAACGGAACGGTTTAGCTTAACGCGAATGAAGCGGCTCAAAGTAACGGCTCCTGAAATGCGCCACGCGGGCTTTATTTTTGATGCCTATCAGTTTTACTATGTCATTTATCAACCGTTAGCGGGGGTCTGCTTGGCTGATTTTGCGACCACGGCCGAACCATTAGCTAAATCGACGCTGGGGCGTCAAATTGGGACGGCATTGAATCAGATCAATGGAGAAACCGGAAGTTTTAATCATATTGATGCCCGTAAAGAAGCTGATGCAGCTGACTGGACAATTTTGGGATCAGATTTTAAGGCTGAACGGGAAGCCTTGCTAGACCAACACCCGGTCGCAACGACCGATTTTGTTCACGGTCAGTTAACGGGCACTAACTTAGTTGTTACGAGTGGTCAAGTAGGCTTTCAACATTTCGTCGATGCGCGTCAAGCACCCCGGCAAACGGAACTCGTACCACTGATTTTTGACGCTTTTCAAGGTGATTCAGATTTCTTAACCGGCTTAAAGGCAACGCTCAGTTCGGCTGATTTAGCACTGGATCTAATGCTTGGATTGCTCTGGCGTGCAGATGGGCCAGCTTATATCCAGCAATTAATGGGAAGTAAGCCAGTGACGTTGGCAACCGTGCAAGCAGCCGTTACGACGTTAGTCACTCATCACGATTAAGGAGGGAATGCAACGTGCAAAAACAGCCGAAAAGTGGTAAGCGCCATCTCGATTTTACCCGCTTAGGTGCAATTGGGCGGGGACTGCTAGTGGGGCTGCTATCTGGAATAGTCGTTAGTATCTTTCGCTTTTGCATCGAATACGGTCTAAAGTTTGTCCAGTGGGTCTACGGCCAAATTCATCAGACGCCTGGGTTGATCATTCCCTGGTTAGTCGTCAGTGTTGTTGTGGCCGTCTTTGTTGGTTTACTGGTTAAGCAGTCCCCAGATATTAAAGGGTCTGGGATTCCGCAAGTTGAGGGACAGTTAGCTGGTGAATTGGACTACGCCTGGTGGCCAGTGTTATGGCGTAAGTTTGTCGGTGGTATTTTAGGAATTGGTTCTGGCCTGTTTCTAGGACGGGAAGGCCCGTCAATTCAGCTGGGTGCTACTATTGGTCAAGGCGTTGCTGGAAAGTTAAAGCAAACCGGTGCTGATCGGCGTTCACTAATTGCCGGCGGTGCAGCGGCTGGCTTGTCCGCTGCCTTCAACGCACCGATTGCTAGTACGTTATTCGTGCTGGAAGAAGTTTATCATAACTTTTCGCCGATTATTTGGACGACCGCGCTAGCCAGTGCGATTGCTAGTAACTTTGTTTCTTTAAACTTCTTTGGGCTAGTGCCAGTTTTACACATTCCCTATGGGCAGAATTTACCACTCAGTCAATATGGTAATTTGATTGGCTTGGGAGTTTTTCTGGGAGTCTTTGGTTACCTTTATCAAAACGTCACGTTAACGATGCCGTCATGGTATGCCAAACTCCGGATTCCTAGTTGGTTAGACGGCTTGGTGCCATTTTTACTAGTAATTCCGATTGGATTATTATGGCCCCAATTACTAGGCGGCGGTAACGCGGTGATTTTGAACATTGCCTCGGTGACCCCCGCACTGCTTGGGTTAATTGGCATCTTCGTATTGCGATTCGTTTTTTCAACGATCTCATACGGGTCCGGATTACCCGGTGGTATCTTTTTACCAATCTTGTCGCTCGGTGCAATCTTGGGTGCGATTTATGCGCAGGCCATGGTTGGCCTAGGGTGGATGCCGGCGAGTTTCGTGCCAAACTTTATCATCTTTGCGATGGCGGGCTACTTTGCCGGGATTGGGAAAGCCCCGTTCACGGCCATTCTACTAATTACGGAAATGGTTGGAACGTTGCACCACTTGATGCCGTTAGCAGTCGTTTCCATGACCGCCTTTCTCGTGGTGGACCTACTAGGTGGCGCTCCGATTTATGAAGCTCTCCTAGAAAAACTGATTCGGCCCCGGTTGCCAGAACATTGTGGGATTCAGGACCGCTTAGAAGTCCCAGTGTTTGAAGGTTCTAAATTGGAAGGCCACCAAGTGCGTGATTTTAAATGGCCGGAAGAATCGTTATTAATCGCTGTTCGACGTGGAGAACGGCAAGTGATTCCCCATGGTGATACGTTGATGCGGGCTGGCGATACGTTGATTATTTTGACGGATCGTAACAATCGGGCTTGGGTCAACCATCAAATTAAGCATTTAAGCGAGGTAACACCCTGAGTGGTTTGAAAACGAAGGATTTCTGGCTAAGACTGGAAAAATGAAGCTAAATATGTTAAATTGTTATAGACATAGCGGACTCTTTTAGGAGGCACTTTTATTGTATAACTTACTGATGACGTTAATATTGATCGTTTCCGTTGTGATTATCATTGCGGTAATGATGCAACCATCCAAAACAAATGATGCCATGTCTTCATTAACTGGTGGTGCAGATGATTTATTTGCAAAGCAAAAGCCACGTGGTTTTGAAGCCTTTATGCAAAAAGTGACCGTCGTACTCGGAATTCTATTCTTTGTATTGGCGCTAGCTTTAGTATGGTACTCATCGAAGTAATTGACCGTCCTCCTGTGATTTCAGGAGGCTTTTTTTTAAGGTAGGTGTAAATGTGTTTAAACAGCCAACCCCTTTTTTCTTTGAACACGGCGACCAAGTGGTCATTTTGTTGCACGCCTATTCGGGTAGTGCGAATGATGTCCGGATGCTAGGGCGGGCCTTGGAACGGGCCAATTATACCGTTTATGCGCCACAGTTTACTGGTCACGCGACGGACGACCCCCGTGATATTTTGACGCAAGGCTCACCAGAACAATGGTGGCGTGATACGCAACAAGCAATATCATTTATTCGTCAAAAAGGCTATACTAAAATTAGTATCTTTGGGCTATCGTTAGGTGGCATTTTTGCTACCGCAGCGTTGGAACGTGATCCCTTGTTATTAGGTGGCGGCACGTTTAGCTCACCTTTATTACCAGGAGATAAAAGTAACGTTGCCGCAATGTTTGTTAAAATGAGTCGTGCACGGTTGGTTAAGGGCTCGTTTACGCCTGATGAACAACGTGCGATTTTAGCAGTCATTCCGGCGCAGGTTACCCAGCAGTTGCAGGCGATAGAGCTGTTTACAGCAACGAAAGTGACGGCGCATTTACACCAGCTCCAACGGCCATTTTTTATTGGTCAAGGTGGGCGAGATGAGTTGATCGATGCGGAAGTTGCGCGGCAGCTTCGGGCTCAGTTGACTGCTCAAGGATTGCCAGTGGACTTTCACTGGTACGCCGATAGTGGGCACGTGATTACGGTCAATTCTGCGCACCATCAGCTCGAACAAGATGTCTTAACGTATTTAAAAACTATATTTAATAAATGAGGTAAATAATGTCAGAAGCAAACTTACAAGAACAAATCCTGACTTTTTTGCAAGCTCATCCCGACCGCAGTTATAGCGTCGAACAATTAACGGATGAGTTGCATTTTACAGGTGCAACCGCCTTTACATTTTTAGTAAAGGAACTTGCGAATATGGAACGTAAAAAGTTGGTCAGCACCGATGATCACGATCACTTTAAGATCGTTCAAGAGACCAAGACCGTTGAAGGTTCCTTCCACGGTAATGACAAGGGCTTTGGTTTCGTGCGTTACGATCCAGATCTGCCCGACATCTACATCAATCCTGACAACACCATGTTCGCCTTCACGGGTGACGACGTTGCGGTTGAGATTATTCGGCCAGCCAAGCCGGGTTCTGATCGTGGGCCTGAAGGCAAAATCACCAGCATTGTGAAGCGGAATTATTCACAAATCGTTGGGGCGTTTAAGCCGTCGACGGATACGCCTGGATTTATTGGGACCGTTGAAATTAAGGAAAAGAAGCTTTCCAAATATCAATTACTAGTCACTGAACAAGGCCTTCACCCAACTGAAGGTGAAGTAATTATTGCTGAAGTGTCTGCCTATCCTGATGCTCAGCACCCAACGCGTATCGTCGGAATTGCTAAACAGGTCATTGGGAGTGTTGATGATCCTGGGATGGACGTCTTACAAGTGGTCTACCAACACGACGTACCATCAGTTTTCCCAGAAGAGGTCACTGATGAAGCCAACCGGATCCCAGACTACGTGACTGAAGAAGATAAAAAGGGTCGCGTGGATATCACCGACCAGCCGTTAGTGACGATTGATGGCGCCGAATCCAAAGACTTGGATGACGCCGTGGTGGCTTGGAAGTTAGATAATGGGAACTACCATTTAGGCGTTCACATTGCTGACGTTAGTCATTACGTTACTGAAAACTCTGAACTCGATCGCGAAGCTTACAAGCGCGGGACGTCAGTTTATTTGACTGACCGCGTTGTCCCAATGTTGCCACGGCGTTTATCGAACGGAATCTGTTCATTGAACCCGGACGTTGAACGTTTGGCAATGAGTTGTGAAATGGAAATCACGCCAGATGGCGAAATCATCAACCATAAAATTTTCCAGAGTGTGATCAAGTCACACGCCCGGATGACTTATGATGCGGTTAACCAGATTTTGGAAGCTCACGATCCTAAGACCCGTGAAAAGTACGCGGACCTCGTCGACATGTTCGACGTTATGGGCGACTTGCACCGAGTTTTATACAAGCATCGTCGGCACCGTGGTGCAATCGATTTTGATGACAATGAAGCGAAGATCATCGTGGACGAAACCGGTCACCCAATTGACATTCAATTGCGTGTACGGGGCTTAGCCGAACGGATGATTGAAAGTTTCATGTTAGCAGCCAATGAAACGGTTGCTAAGCACTACAGCTTACTCAAGGTACCGTTTATCTACCGGGTGCACGAAACGCCTGATAGTGACCGGATGCACAGCTTCTTCGAATTTGTAACGACCTTTGGGGTTAACGTCACGGGTTCATCTAAAGACGTTAAGCCAAAGATGTTGCAAGACGTTTTGAAGAAGGTTGCGGGTAAACCGGAAGAAGCCATGGTTTCCGTAATGATGTTGCGGAGCATGAAGCAGGCGCGTTATGCGGACCAATCCTTAGGTCACTTTGGGTTAGCCGCACCATACTACACCCACTTTACGTCACCAATTCGGCGTTATCCGGATATGATGGTGCACCGTTTGATTCGGCATTACGCTGAAAACGGCACTGGCGACGAAGCGCGTGCGAAGTATCAAGATAACTTACCAACGATTGCTGAAACGACTTCAGATCACGAACGTCGGGGGATTGCGACGGAACGGGACGTTGACTCCATGAAGAAGGCCGAATACATGGCTGACCACGTGGGCGAACGTTTCGATGCTGTCATCGACTCCGTTATGAAGTTTGGGTTGTTCGTTGAGTTGGAAAACACCGTTGAAGGGCTAGTCCACATTAGTGTGATGGACGATGATTACTACGAGTACGTTGAACAACAACTCGCCTTAGTCGGTCGCAAGACGAAGCGGACGTTCCGGATTGGACAACCAGTTAAGGTTCAATTGATGCGGGTCGACAAAGATCAGCGTGAAATTGACTTTAAGCTATTGAATCCAGAAGAAGCGCCTAAGACGGACTTATTACCAAAGCGGGAACACCATGATAATTATCGTGGAAACAACCGTCGCGGTGGTAACGGCAGCTATAACCGCAACAATAATAATCGTAATGGCAATGGTAACGGCGGCAATCGCAACGGTGGGAACCATAGTAATGGTAATCACCGCAATGGGAATAGTAACAACCGCAATAACCATCGCAGCAATAATAACAATAGTAATAACAGCCACCGTCGGTCAAACAACGATAACCGGCGTTAAGCTAAAAAAGTAAGGGGATGTGAGGCTGATGGCCAAACAACACGGTAAGCACCCGGATACCGCCCTCGCTCAAAACCGGAAGGCCCGGCACGACTACGCTGTTGAGGATACCTATGAAGCAGGGATTGCTTTGACGGGGACCGAAATCAAGTCAGTCCGTGATCGTCGGGTTAATTTGAAGGACGGCTTTGTCCAGATTCGCAATGGCGAAGCTTGGATGATGAATGTGCATATTAGTCCGTTTGCTGAGGGGAACCGCTTCAATGTTGACCCTTTGCGTAACCGCAAATTACTGCTCCATAAAAAGGAAATCAGTAAAATTGGGGAAGCAACTCAGACAAAGGGAATTACCGTAATTCCGTTGAAAATGTATCTCAAGCACGGCTTTGCTAAAGTCCTGATTGGGGTTGCGCATGGGAAACGGGAATACGATAAGCGTCAAGATATTAAGAAGCGTGAACAACAACGACAAATTGATCGCGTCATGAAACACTACTAATATTTTTAAAAAGTCACTCACTTTGTGGGTGGCTTTTTTAGGTTGGGTTACATTACTTCAGCAGACTATGCCATTTTAGGTTGATTATTCAGCGCTAACTTAAGAAAATAAAGTGAAGTAATTGTTCGTTTGGGGATACTTAAGGCCTTATATGAGCATCTTCATAATTCAAGTTGGCGAAATAATGCGGGTTTTACTTGGAAAATTAAAAAGATGCAATATCAGGTCGAATTCTTCGTAATCTTTTCTAAGTAATGCAATTTACTTAATAAAATTAAGAAAAGTCAGAATGATACCGCAAACATTAAAATTAAATTATAATATTATTATAGTTTGAGTTGGTGGTAACGAATGATTTATGTTATATTTTATGACATACCAATCCGGTAGAATGAATTAGGAGGTCTCACAATTGATGAAAAAATGGCAAGTTGCAATTGTCATGTTGTTAGCGGCACTGGGTAGCTGGTTTACAGTTGGCACTCAGGCGCAGGCGAAAACGTACACGATTGCGACAGATACTACCTTTGCGCCGTTTGAATTTCAGGCCAAAGGCGGTAAGTATAAAGGGATCGATATTGATATTTTGAATGCGATCTCGAAAAAAGAAAATATCAATTATAAGTTAAAAGCAATTAGCTTCGGGGCCGCCGTTCAGCAGCTAAGTGCCAACCAGGTTGACGGTGTGATTGCTGGGATGAATATCACGCCTGAACGGAAGAAGACGTTTGACTTTTCAAATGCCTACTACACTTCCGGGGTCGTTATGGCCGTAGCTAAGGATAGTAAGATCAAGCAGTTTAGCCAGTTAAAAGGTAAGACTGTCGCACTAAAGACCGGGACGGCTGGGGCGACTTACGCAAAGTCCATCCAAAACAAGTACGGGTTTAAGATTAAGTATTTCAATGATTCTAATAATATGTATAACGATGTTAAGGTTGGTAACTCAGCCGCTTGTTTTGAAGATTACCCCGTTATGTCTTACGGCATCAAAAACGGCATTGCGCTGAAGATCGTTTCTAAGCAATACGAAGCCGGTGATTACGGTTTTGCCGTTAAAAAGGGTAAGAACGCTAAGTTGTTGAAGAAGTTCAACGCCGGTTTAAAAGCCATCAAAGCGGATGGGCAATATAAGAAAATTGTCGATAAATATTTACATTCTAGTGAATCATCATTGACCGGTGAAACGGCCAGCAGTCGGACCTTTATTGGACTGTTTACCCAAAACTTAGGAACCATTGGTAGTGGGTTATGGATGACCTTGGAATTAACGGTTATTTCTATTATTTTAGCAACTGTTATGGGCTTGGCCCTCGGTGTTCTGGGTGTTATGCCGGGTAAAGTTGGTCCTGCCATTTCAAGTACGATTATCTATATTTTCCGGGGGATGCCACTAATGGTGTTGGCGTTCTTCATCTACATCGGGTTCCCAGACTTAATTGGGCACGGGTTTAAGATTCCAGCGTTCATTGCCGGGATGATAACCTTGATGCTTAACGAAGGGGCTTATACCGGCGCCTTCGTTAAGGGGGGCTTTCAAGCCGTTGATGATGGTCAGATGGAAGCGGCCCGTTCGTTAGGGCTACCGTATTGGACTGCCATGCGTAAAGTTATTATGCCGCAAGGGATTCGGATCATGATTCCGTCATTTATCAACCAATTCATTATTACGTTGAAGGATACTTCAATCCTTTCCGTTATCGGGATCGTTGAATTAACCCAAACGGGGACGTTGATCATTGCACGGAACTTCGAAGGGTTTAAGATTTGGCTCATGATTGCGATTATCTACCTTGTAATTATCACGTTATTAACTTGGCTTTCAAACTGGGTTCAAAGGAGGATCAACTAAGTATGGCTAAAGTGATCGTCAAAGATTTACACAAAAGCTACGGCGACAACGAAGTTTTAAAAGGGCTTAACTTAGAAGTCCAAGATAACGAAGTGGTTTGTATGATTGGCCCGTCTGGTTCAGGGAAAAGTACCTTCCTACGTTGTTTAAACGATTTGGAAATTCCAACCCAGGGTCAAGTCGTCATTAGTGGTTATGACTTGTCAGACAAAGGCACGAATATCAATTTAGTTCGTGAAAATATTGGGATGGTGTTCCAACATTTTAACTTGTTCCCGCATTTATCGGTCTTACAAAACATTACGTTGGCGCCGGTCCAGTTAAACAAGGAATCGAAAGTGGAAGCTGAAAAAACAGCACGTGACTTATTAGCCACGGTTGGGCTGTCAGACAAAGCGGACGCGATGCCTAAATCCTTATCTGGTGGGCAAAAGCAACGGGTTGCGATTGCCCGGGCCTTAGCAATGCATCCAAGCATCATGCTATTTGACGAACCAACCTCCGCTTTGGACCCTGAAATGGTCGGCGATGTGTTGGACGTTATGAAAAAGTTAGCTGCAAAAGGGATGACTATGATCGTGGTTACCCATGAAATGGGATTCGCAAAGGAAGTTGCGGACCGCGTCGTTTTCATGGCAGATGGTTTGATTCAAGAGAGTGGCAAACCAGATGATTTATTCGATCACCCGAAGAGTCCACGGTTACAAGACTTCTTAGAAAAAGTAATTAATGTGTAAAAAGCATATCAAAAAAACGTCGACCAACATTGGCCGACGTTTTTTAGTTTTGCGGTAATTTGTGATGAAGCGTATAGTTGCTTTCCCCAAAGTTGATTTGGAGTCCGTCACTTGATAACGCTGATGAACGGGAACGATTCGTTGGTTTTTGCCAGTGGTCGAGAATCGCTGCGATACAAATACACAGTGGTTCCGTGGAATGTTCAGTAATGGTTAACTCAAACGCTTCGCCATTACTGGTGACAACTGGGCGCATTGTCATGACCAATTCGGTCCCGTGATAAACGCGGTACGTTTCTGAATTGAGACTTCCCATAATAATCCAGCGGAGCTTCCGCACGTAGATCATTTCATGCCAAAAGCCCAGTGTTTTACTGATGGAGCCGACGTTTTGACGATTATAATACAACTCAAACTTTGGTAATAGTCCGAGTGTGGTCTGTCGGATTTCAGCAAGTAGTTCGCCACGGATAGCGTAGAGACTAAGCGCGTCCTGACGCCGTCCCCAGCGACCTACGAGTAAGTAGTGAGACTGGTTATGTTCATCACGAACGACCCGTGCGCCCTTGGCAAAGCTATTGCGGCTGAAATATAATTTACGCATTTTCAACCCTCGTTTCCCGGTGAACTATTGTTGCGCGAGCACTTCCAAAATAGCCTTACCAACCCCGTCATTGACGTTGGTATCGGTCACCCGACTGGCTAACTGTTTCACTTCATTGGTTCCGTTACCCATTGCGTAGCTGATCCCAGCAACTTTGAGCATCGAAACGTCATTGTTATTGTCGCCAATGGCCATTACGTCGGTCATTGGGGTGTTGAGCATGTTGGCATAGCGTTCAACGGCAATCCCTTTTTGGGCGTTGATATTGTTGATTTCAATATTAGACCGCGAAGACGAAGTGATCTTTAAGGATGAGTGCTTAGCTAATAATTCATCGCTTAATGGCTTGAGCTTAGCGGGCCCTTCCTGACTAAACGTAATGATTTTCATGACGTGCTTGGTCGGGTCGTTCAGTAATTCGTCGTAATTATCGACGTAGTTAATATCCATCAATTCAAGGCGGGCCGACGCTAAGGTCACGGCAATCTTAAACGACGTATCCGGATTTAAATTGGTCAGTAGGTGGGCAATTTGTTCGATTCGCTTGGCTTTATTATTCGAGTAAATACCATCATTACCAACCACTTCAAAATAGTAGCCCCGTGAAATTAACGTGTGAAAAATAGCCCGTGAAACGGTCTTAGTAATGGGAACCATGTCGAGCATTTTACCAGAAGCATCGTAAACTTCTGCGCCATTTAACGTAATTAAAGGAGCGGTAATTCCTTGAGCGGCCATGAGTGGTTGAGCTTCAGAGTAGCGACGGCCAGTGGAAACGATGAAGTGGACGCCTTGCTGCTGCGCTTGACGGATAGCATCGGCATTAAAATCCGAAACGGTCATTTCGTTGTTTAATAACGTGCCGTCCATGTCAGAAGCGATAATCGAAATCATGTTGTCACATCCTTAGTTGTCTTAATAGTTACATTTTAACATGTTTAGGAGTGAATTCAGAATTATTATCATTACCGGTTTTTAGTATGCTACAATAATGTAGAGGTGTTAAGGATGAAAGCGTTTATTCATACGGACTGGTGGGACATTTTGGAGCCCCAATTTGAGGAGCCTTATTACCAGCAGCTGCACGAATTTTTAAAAGAAGAATATCGGACGAAAAATATTCATCCGGATATGTATAATATTTTTCAAGCCTTTGAATGGACGCCGTTTGCCGACACAAAGGTCGTTATCTTAGGCCAGGACCCGTATCACGGTCCCAATCAGGCACACGGATTGAGCTTTTCCGTTTTGCCCGGGGTTGCGGTACCCCCATCGCTGGTCAATATATATAAAGAATTACAGGATGACGTTGGCTGTACGCCAGTCAATCATGGTTATCTAGAGAGTTGGGCTAAACAGGGCGTTTTACTATTGAACTCGGTCCTTACGGTTCAAAATGGCATTGCCTTTTCACATGCCAATAAAGGCTGGGAACAATTGACGGATTATGCAATTCATCAATTATCTGAACGGCCAACACCGGTAGTCTTCATTCTCTGGGGTAAAGCAGCTCGTTCCAAAATTAAGCTGATCAATACGGAAACGAACGTGGTGTTACAAGCACCACATCCAAGCCCGCTGTCCGCTTACCGGGGCTTCTTTGGTTCCAAACCATTTTCTAAGACTAACATTGCGTTAGAATCATTTGGCGAACAGCCCATTAATTGGCAACTTCCAGAACACGTCAGTATAAAAAATTAATTTTTTATTGGAGGGTCATTTCATGGATCTATTTACATCATTGGCACAAAAAATTACTGGTAAAGATCAAACCATTGTTTTCCCCGAAGGTACGGAACCCCGGATCGTCGGTGCTGCGGCACGGCTTGCTGCGGATGGATTAGTTAAACCAATTGTTTTAGGCGCTACGGACAAAGTCCAGGCGGTTGCTAAGGATTTGAAAGCCGACCTTAGCGGTGTTCAAGTGTTAGACCCAGCTACATATCCAGCCGCTGACAAGCAGGCGATGTTGGATTCATTGGTAGAGCGGCGCAAGGGTAAGAATACCCCTGAACAAGCGGCCAAGATGCTTGAAGATGAAAATTATTTTGGAACGATGCTCGTTTATATGGGCAAAGCTGACGGGATGGTGTCTGGTGCCGTTCATCCAACCGGTGACACGGTGCGCCCAGCCTTACAAATTATTAAGACTAAGCCCGGTTCACACCGGATTTCTGGTGCGTTCATCATGCAAAAAGGTGACGAACGCTACGTCTTTGCGGACTGTGCCATTAACATTGACCCAGATGCAGATACGTTAGCCGAAATTGCGACGCAAAGTGCTCACACCGCTGAAATCTTCGACATTGACCCAAAGGTTGCAATGTTGAGCTTTTCAACCAAGGGTTCGGCTAAGGGTGACATGGTCACCAAGGTTCAAGAAGCAACTGCGAAGGCCCAAGCGGCTGAACCAGATTTAGCTATCGATGGTGAACTTCAATTTGACGCTGCCTTTGTTGAAAAGGTTGGCTTACAAAAAGCGCCCGGTTCAAAAGTTGCCGGTCACGCCAACGTCTTTGTATTCCCAGAACTACAGTCCGGGAACATTGGCTACAAGATTGCCCAACGTTTCGGTGGTTTTGAAGCGGTCGGCCCAATTTTGCAAGGCTTGAACAAACCGGTCTCCGATTTATCGCGGGGTGCCAGTGAAGAAGACGTCTACAAAGTTGCCATTATTACGGCGGCGCAAGGATTAGCATAGCCAAATTAAGTAAGAGTAATTTTAAAACGGGGGAACTTCAGGACTTGTACTTTGAAGTTTCGCCCGTTTTTTTTATAATGAAAACAGTATGTTAAATGAGGAGATGGACATTTTATGAATTCGATGACGGTAACGTCCCCGGAAGAAACGATGCAACTGGGTGAACAGATTGGTCAGTTAGTGCAGCCAGGTGATCTAATTTTATTGGATGGTGACCTGGGCGCGGGCAAAACAACCTTTACAAAGGGGTTAGCTAAGAGTTTGGGAATTCCCAATAACGTTAAAAGTCCAACCTTCACCCTGATTCGCGAGTATCATCAGGGACGTTTGCCACTGTATCATATGGATGTCTATCGTTTAGAAGACGGCGGCGCGGAAGATTTAGGACTGGATGAATATTTTGATGGTGACGGTGTGAGCGTTGTGGAATGGTCTGAATTTATTGCTGATCTTTTGCCGACAACGTATTTGCGAATTGCGCTGGAACGCAACGGTGCCACTGATGATGGTCGCACGATTACGTTAACGCCGCACGGGGCGCGCTATGATCAGCTTGTGAGCCAGTTGAAAGGGTGAGCAACCATGGCAGAGGAAGTTGTGGATGTCCGACCAGCAGTGCCAAGTGACGCTGCTAAGTTGTTACAATTATTGAAGCACCTGTCCCATGAATCAAACACCTTTACGGCGGATGAGGGCTTAGGTGCCATTAGTGAGCAGGAAGAACGGCAACAAATTGAGCAAATTACCCGGACTACGACCAACATGATTTTCGTTGCGGTCTTAGATCAGCGCTTAATTGGTGTTGGGACGGTCCAAGCGACGGAAGGTTTGGTTGTTACTGAGGGCGAGATTGGGGTCGCCGTACTTAAAGAATTTTGGGGGATGGGGCTTGGTGCCGCGTTAGTCGAAGAGTTGATTAATTGGGCGCAGGATTTCAGTACTTTAAAGCGACTTGTTTTGACGGTGCAACTCCGCAATGGCCGCGCTATCTCTTTGTACGAACACCTAGGATTCGAGAAGAGCACGCCGAAACCGTACGACGTGCTCGATCCAACGGGTGAAAAAGTCCCCGCCATCGACATGGTATTGCCGGTCTAGATCGTCTTTTAGGTATAACTGATTTTATAAAAAAACGTGTGTCAAATCGCAAATAATCGCAGTTTGACACACGTTTTTAAGTTAGTCGCTTCGGCGGACAGAACCGTCTCCCTTAGCAAACCAAGGCTGTCCGGCGCAGCGGCTAATTTGGAAATAATGACTATAGTTATTCTAGTATTGATAGTAATTTCATACGCTTTAATCGTTTAGCCTTGGACGCGTACGAACGGTTTAAGCTGTTCAGTACCGAACTGCTGAGCTTCAGTTAACAAGATGTTAGCGCAGGCTAAGCTGTCGTCCAAGGCGTTGTGGTGGTGTTGAAGCTCGATATTGAGCGCATCACACATCGTGTCTAATTTGTGGTTTGGGAGTTCAGGGTAGAAACGTTTACTCGTTTTGACCGTATCCATGGACAGGTACTCCGGCGCGCCAATACCGTAGTGCGCCAGTGTTTGGCGAAGTACGCCAGTATCGAACGGCGCGTTGTGAGCGATCACCAACCGGTCCCGTTGGAAAAACGGCGCGATGTGGTCCCATACTTCTGGAAACTTGGGGGCCGAAGCAACGTCAGTTTCGTGAATTCCGTGGATTTGGACGTTCCGCCAGAAAAAGTCACTTTCAGGCTTGATCAGGGTGTAAAATTCATCCGTGACCTGACTATTGCGGACAATCGTAAGCGCTAGGGAACAAGCACTGTCCCGCTTGGCATTCGCAGTTTCAAAATCCATTGCGACAAAGTTCAAAGGTGCCACCACCGTTTCTAAAGAATTAAGTTAATCCTACTAAGGGATTGGTTGAATTTCAAGTTTGCGATTCGATTATAGGCGAATATCTAATTCAACGGGACAGTGGTCGGAACCATAGACGTCGTTTAAGATGCGCGCGTTTAGTAACCGGTCCTCAAGTTGGTTTGACGTGATGAAGTAATCGATCCGCCACCCCGAATTATTATCACGTGCGTGGAACCGGTAGCTCCACCAAGAATAAATTTCAGTTTGGTCCGGGTAAAAGTGCCGGAAAGTATCGGTGTAGCCGTTCGCCAACAGACGATCGAACTTACCGCGTTCTTCATCGGTGAAACCAGCGCTGTGATGATTACTCCGCCAGTTCTTTAAATCAATGTTTTCGTGAGCGACGTTGAGGTCCCCGCAGAAAATCAAGGGCTTCTTCGCGCTTAAACTATTGATGTAGGTTAAAAAGGCGTCTTCCCAGCTTTGCCGGTATTCGAGGCGTTTAAGCTCACCACCGGAATTAGGGGTGTAGCACGTTAAAACGTAGTAGTCGGGGTATTCCAGTGTGATGACCCGGCCTTCCGTATCGTGTTCGGGAACGCCGATACCGTACGTGACATTTAGTGGTTCACGTTTGGTGAAAATTGCGGTACCTGAGTAGCCTTTGCGTTCAGCGTAGTTCCAATATTGGTGGTAACCGGGGAGGTCGAGGTCAATTTGGCCCGCCTGTAATTTGGTTTCCTGAACGCAGAAAAAATCGGCGTCTAACTGGTTAAAAGCGTCGACGAAGCCGTGCTTAACGGCGGCTCGGAGACCGTTAACATTCCAAGAAATAAGTTTCAAGAGCGATTCAGACCTTTCGTAAAGAAATTGTGGACGTTATGAAGTCCGTAATATATTTATTGTACCGCATTTGCGGGATGAAAATGGAGGAACAGACATGCTAAAAATTGGGGTTATTGGTTTAGGAAACATCGCACAGAAAGCGTATTTACCAGTATTCGCTGGTATGCAAGATCAATATGAATTTCACTTAACGACCCGTAACCCGGAGAAGCGGGAGAAGTTAGCGGCTAAGTACGGGTTTCAAAATACGCACGCTAACTTGGATGAACTGATTGCGGTTCACCCGGCGGCCGTCTTCGTGCATACGCCAACGACGACCCACGCGCCCATTATTCGGCAACTCTTAGAAAACGGGATCAACGTGTACGTCGATAAACCGGTTGCGACTGATTTGCAGGATGTTCAAGCGTTGTACGATCTTGCTGCGAGTCGCCACCTGATGCTGACCTGCGGGTTTAACCGCCGTTTTGCACCGCTTAATCAACAACTCAAGGCGTTACCTGATAAACAGATGATCACGGTTGAAAAAGTTCGCACCACGGGCGGCCAAGATCCAGAGACTGCGGTGTTTGATTTGATGATCCACGCGGTTGATACTGGCCTATTCTTGTTGGATGAACCGTTGGCGGCTACGGATGGTCGCATTTTGCAGACGGAGACGGGTGCCTTAGGACAGGGGTATCTCACTGCGCAGACGAGTCGCGAACAGCTCCAAGTCGTCACGAATATGTATGGTGGCGTTAACCTTGAACAGGCGACGGTTCAGACAATTCACGGCCGGGCTACGGTTAATGATTTAAGTACTTTGACGCAGTATCAGACGGCACAAACGCAAACAACGGCTTTTCCTGACTGGGAGCCAACGTTGGAAAAACGCGGCTTTGCACCCCTGATTCGGGCGTTTCTGACTGCGGTTACTACCCACGGCGTTAACCCGGTTGACCCAACGTCTGCCATTACTAGTCACGCGGTGTGTCGTCATTTATTAAGCCGTTAAAAAGTGCTAAAATTAGATATTGACTGGCGCAATTGGTGGTGTATCTGATGACCGCCAGCGCAGTCTTAAATTTAAATAATTATTAAATGAAACATGAAAGGAACTTCCACCATGACCAAAGATGTCTTGGCCACTTTTCCAGCCATTGAAATTAAAAAGAATGAAGCCCTTAGTCACTATACGAACACTAAAACTGGCGGTCCCGCTGATTACGTTGCGTTTCCAAAGTCCATCAGTGAAGCAAAGGCGCTGATCGAATATGCCAATGCCGAAAGCATGCCACTAACGGTGATTGGAAACGCCAGTAATTTGATCGTTAAAGATGGCGGTATCCGTGGCTTGACCATGATTCTTACTAAGATGAACCAGATTCATGCGAGTGAGAATCACGTGGTAGCCGAAGCTGGTGCGGCGATGATTGAAACGACCAAGGTCGCGTGTCACGCTAGCCTTTCAGGGCTCGAATTCGCCGCTGGAATTCCGGGAAGTGTCGGTGGCGCGATCTTTATGAATGCCGGTGCTTACGGTGGTGAAATTAGCGAAGTCGTTGAAGAAATAACTGTTTTGACGCGCGAAGGCCAGTTGAAGACTTTATCCAATGCTGACTTGGACTTCGGGTACCGTCACAGTACGGTTCAGGATTACGATGATACGGTCGTTACCGCAACGTTTGCCTTAACGCCGGGCAAGCAAGATACGATTCAAGCCCAGATGGACAAGTTAAATACGCTACGGGCGGCTAAACAACCCTTAGAATGGCCCTCTTGCGGGAGTGTCTTCAAGCGCCCAACCGGGTACTTTACGGGTAAACTGATTCACGATGCCGGGTTACAGGGGCATCGTATCGGTGGCGCCGAAGTGTCAAAGAAGCACGCGGGCTTTATTATTAACGTGGACCACGCAACTGCTACGGACTATATGGATATGATCCATTACGTTCAAAAGGTTGTTTTTGAGAAGTTTGGTGTCCATCTTCAAACCGAAGTTCGGATTATTGGAGAAGACGTCACGAAGTAAGTTTTTGTCAATTGAACAAGGGGGGCAACCACGTGCCGATTATAGAATTAGTGATTTTATTGGCATGTTTAGTGCTGCTGTCGAACGTGTTGAGCCACTATCTAGTCGCAATCCCGGTCAGTTTAATTCAAGTCGGGCTGGGTCTAGGAGTGGCTTTATTGCTAAATATACAGGTTAACCTGCAAACGGATTGGTTCATGCTGGTCTTCATTGCACCGATGCTGTATAACGACGGCCGCCAATTTCCAAAACAAGAATTATGGGAACTACGCGGGGCGATTTTTGCCAATGCAATCGTACTCGTCTTTATTACAACGATTTTAGGCGGATTTTTAATTCACGTTTTAATTCCGTCGATTCCGCTAGCTGTTAGTATTGCGTTGGCCGCCATCTTGTCGCCAACCGATCCAGTGGCGGTCCAGTCGATTTCAGAAGGGGTCAAGCTCCCGAAAGAAATCTTGCATTTAGTTAGTGGTGAAAGTTTGATCAACGATGCCAGCGGGCTGATTGGCTTTAAGTACGCATTAGCAGCGGCCGTCACTGGCAGTTTTGTTTTGAGTCAAGCCGTGGGCGACTTTTTCTACATTAGTTTAGTGGGACTAGCCGTGGGATTAGCGTTAATTACGTTGATTCAGGTCGTACGCGATATTTTACGGCGTGAAGGAATCAACGATACGGTCTTTAACGTCGTTTTACAGATTTTAACGCCGTTCGCCATTTACTTTGTCGCTGAAGAATGGTTTCACGCTTCCGGCGTGGTCGCCGTCGTTGCGGCGGGCGTTTTGTCGCACATCCAAAACTCGCATGCCGACGAAGACACACCGGAATTACGGTTAGTTACCGAAAAAGTGTGGAACGTTATCGTTTACTTATTGAACGGAATCGTCTTCTTAATCTTAGGAATTGAACTGCCCGTCGCGACTCAAGCAACGATCAAAGGGTCACACACCAACACGTTCCACGCCATTTTTGACGTGTTGATCGTGTGGGCGATTTTACTTTTGATCCGGGTCGCGTGGACCTACGTTTACATGTTGTTTAACTGGTTACGAGATCATAACAAATCGAAGCCGAGTCTTCGGATCGCCACTTTGTCTGGGTTATCCGGGGTTCGGGGCGCCATCACGATGGCCGGGGTCTTTACGATTCCAACGGTGATTGCGAGTGGCGGGGCGTTTCCTGAACGGGCCTTAGTGCTGTTCATTGCGGCCGGCGTGATCATCGTGAGTCTGGTGGCTGCCGCCGGAATCTTACCGTTAATGGCTTCCCGCTCATTACCATTCATGACGCGGGGGTCTAGTTTAGATGACGACGATGCGGTGTTGGCAAACGGCCCTGATGAGCCGGATGAGGACGCGGGTGATCAGCCGGACCAAATTGGTTATAAGCAAGCCCGAATCTACGTTTTACAGTTGGCAGTTCAAAACATTGAAGAACACCGCCGACCTGAAAATCAACGCGCGGCTTATGATTTGATCCTTGACCAACAGTTTCAGATTCGCCGCTTAGAGGTGGCATCGCAAACCGCTGATCAGTTAGCCCCTATGCTGACTGATGAGATGCAATTACGATTAGTCGCTTTGACTGGTGAACGTCAGGCCGTCGAAGAAATGCTAGCTAATAAAGAAACGTCGAAGTTGGCGGCACAGGCTTACTTACGGCGAATCGATCACCGTGAACAACGGTTAGAGCGGGCGACGCATCGTGCGGGTCTCCCAACGTTGCGGTCACTACGTGTGCTGGTATACCGCTGGATGCAAGATTTACGCCTCTGGTTATCGCCAGCGGATAGTGACAAATTACGTGCTGAACAGTTAGAGATTCAGCGGGTCGCGTCCAAGGCGGCCATCAAAGCGCTGTCTCAATATTTAAAGCAGACGACCGTCGATGAACAACAATTTGATCGGCAGGCCTTGTATCACCTGATCGTTCATTATCGTAATCGAATCGAAAGTGCGAAAGCGGATCATAGTTTGTCACGGGCAGATTATGAGCGCCAGCTGCAAACCTTGCGCATTAAAAGTTTGGGTGCTGAACGTGCGGGCGTTCAACACTTGTTAGAGAGTGGCCGGATCAATTTACGGACGGCTGCCAAGTTACGTCAATTCATCAATTATTCCGAAAACCTGTTAATGCTTAACGACATTGATGCTAACGATGAATAATTACATTAAAATGTTGTAAAAGAGTAGTTCTAGGTTATAATGATGTAGAGTAGTGTTAATAGTAAATGGTTATGCCTGCCAATTAATCATGGGCTTTAAAGAACTGTTTTAGGAAAGAATTTGCGGGGGGACGTAACATGACTGAATCAGAGATCCACGAACAATTCGTGGAGACTTACATGCACATTTTGAAATATATTGGGGACTTTGTGTCGGTACCAACTCGGCCGTACAAGATAACATTTGAAGCTTATATCGTCATGCGTATGATTGCGACTAGTGAAGAACCGTTAACGTTGGTTAAAATTGCCAATCGACAACGGGTTTCGCGAAGCGCCATCGCCCGTCAAATCAACGTACTATTAGACTTAAAGTATATCGATCAGACGACTAACGCTCATGATCGCCGTATCAAGTATCTATCACTGACACCAACCGGCTCCCGCGTTGAGCAATCAATCACGGCGGCATCGGACGAACGGTTTCACCAATGGATGCAAGTTTACGGGGAAAAGCGTGCGGGCGATACCTTACGCTATATCACGGACGCTGAGAAAAAGGCGACTAAACTAGGCTTTAGCGGCTTCAGCGGGTTACACGATAAGCGTGGCCGGCATGCTGAGTATACCGATCCAAAGGTAAATAACTAAGTCAATTTAAAATAGCAAGTGCTTTGCCAGGATGGCAGAGCACTTGCTATTTTTGATTAGTCGTAACGCTGGTAAAGCGCCACGTTGCGTATATTAATAGTTGTAAGCACCACATAATCAGTACGAATGCGAGCATCTTAGGGGACCACATGTCGACTAATTGATCCACGATGTACTGGGGTGTAATTAGTAGGTAAATCGAATGCAAGCGTAAGAAACGGCCGACGTAAACGCCGATGCCTGCAAACAGGAAGAGGACCACGCTAATGAGCTCGCGACTAACTGGTAATTTAGTGAGGTGTAGTCGGCGAGTACATTCCTGTGCGACTTGGTCAACACCCCAAGTTCCAACAATGATGGAGACCATCATCGGTCCAATGAGGTAGGCAAATTCACGCCACATTTCAAGGTTGAACCGCAACATGCCATTGACGCCGTATGGGTGTAGCAGACTGAGATGGAATAAGTCCGTCATCAGGTACGGGGCGTTGGGATAGAATAGTAACCAAATGACGCCGAGCACCCAGAAGGTCCAGTTACTTCGCCGCTTGGTTAGCCAAAAGCTGAGTTCAATCGGCACGTAGGCCAAGACAGTATTCAACAGTAAGAAGCGAAAAGAGTTATGCAATTCAAGCGCTGCAAAACCGATAAAGGTCCAGTAAACTAACCGAATCAGCCAGCGCTGAGTTCTAGTCATTTGATCACCACGCTTTCAACATTAATTTTAACAGAAATATTAAATAAACTATATTAAATAACTACCGAATTAATATTAATTCAAAATATAATCGAATTCCCGTTCTTGTTTGAAATCAGGCAACGTGAGGGGGAACGCCGTGCTATAATGTGAAAGTAAATAATTTTCATAAGGAGGAGGATCATGAACTTCAACTGGAGCGCTTTATTGACAGTGCAAAACTTTGTCCGGCTCCTTGACATTCTTGCGGTCTGGTTTGTGATTTATGAGTTGATCGTATTGCTGCGGGGAACCAAGGCCGTTCAACTCTTCCGGGGAATCGTTGTTATTGCGATCGTTAAGGCTGTGAGTGTGTTTATCGGCCTTGATACGGTTTCATGGATCATGGACCAAATCATTAATTGGGCCGTTATTGCAATCGTCATTATTTTCCAGCCCGAAATTCGACGAGGGTTGGAGCATTTAGGGCGTGGCTCGATTTTTATGCGTGGCAAGCGTCAAAATGAAGACGAAGAACGGATGATTACCGAATTGGATAAAGCCATTCAGTACATGGCTAAGCGTCGAATTGGGGCCCTGATGTCCATTAAGTTGGACACTGGGTTGGAAGATTATATTGAGACTGGGATTGCCCTTGATGCAGATATCACCGGCGAATTACTGATCAACATTTTTATCCCGAATACCCCGCTACATGACGGGGCGGTGATTATCCAAGATAATCAAATTAAGGTGGCTGCAGCTTATTTACCGTTATCGGAAAGTAATCTCATTCCCAAAGAATTAGGAACGCGTCACCGGGCTGCCGTGGGTATTAGTGAAGTAACGGATGCCTTGACGATCGTTATTTCTGAGGAGACTGGTGAGGTTTCGCTCACGAAGGATAACGAATTGATGCGGGGGATGACGCGTGAAAATTATTTGCGTTATTTCCGTCAAGTCTTGCTTACACCAGAAGATCAAACTCATCAAAATGCGATTCAAAATTGGTTTGCACGCATTTTCGGAGGGGGTCCTCGTAAATGAAAAAATTCATGGATAGTGCCTGGGCAATGCGCCTGTTAGCGTTAGTTTGTGCCTTAGTTCTATTTGCATACGTTAACTCACTAAAGTCTTCTCATAATACGAGTATTTTAACAAATAGCTCGTCTAAGACCACGTTAACTTCGAATCGAAAAGTGACCATTAATGCGCCACTGGAACTAAACGTCAACAGCACCAAGTACTTTGTGACCGGCTACCCAGAAAACGTTAAAGTAACGATCGAGGGGCCGGCAGCGTTGGTGACGACGACTGCGAACACCCAGAATTTTAAGGTGTACGCCAATTTATCTGATTTGTCAGTAGGACGTCACAGCGTTAAAGTTCAAGTTGATGGGCTTAATAAGGAACTTAGCTATTCGTTGAATCAGAAATATATCCATATTAATATTCAACCCCGACGAACGGCGACGTATAAAGTCCGCGCTGACTTTAACAAGTCAAACGTTGCGGCGGGATATGAAGCTGGGACTGCTCGGTTAGGCACTTCGTCCGTTAAAGTGACGGGGGCCGTTAGTGAGGTTAGCCGCGTTGCGAAGGTCGTTGCGGTCGTGAATACCGTGAAGAATTTGCAAAAGTCGGTGAACCAACAGGCGATGATTGAAGCCTTAGATGCTAATGGACAGACGTTAAATGTTGTCTTAACGCCATCGACGACTTCGGTTTATATTCCAATCAAGCAGGCGGCGACAACGAAAGATGTGCCGGTTGACTTGAAAGCCAGTGGTAAGACGTCGGCGGACACCAGCTATTCGTTCTCAACGGATACGAAGTCGGTGACCGTCACGGGAACTAAGGCGGCGCTGGCTAAGTTGTCGTCGTTACCGGTTGATGTCGATGTCTCAGACGTGACGTCGAATACGGAAAAGACGGTCAAAGTTTCAACGGACGATGAAGATGATATTTCGTCGGTTAGTCCGACATCCATTAAAGTTAAAATTACAGTTAAAAGTAACTGATTATTCTGAAATGAGGTAAATTAACAATGAAATATTTTGGTACTGATGGGGTTCGTGGGATTGCAAACTCAGGTTTGACTCCTGAATTAGCTTTTCGTTTAGGTCGTGCTGGCGGTTACGTGTTAACCGAACACGCTGAAAACAAGGAAACCCAACCACGGGTTCTAGTTGCCCGTGATACACGGATTTCTGGGCAGATGTTAGAAGAAGCGTTAGTTGCTGGACTATTATCCGCTGGGATTGAAGTATTGCGCTTAGGCGTGATTACAACGCCCGGAGTAGCTTACTTAGTTCGGATTCAAGACGCCGATGCCGGGGTCATGATTTCTGCATCCCACAACCCGGTTGAAGATAACGGGATTAAATTCTTTGGTGGTGACGGCTTTAAGTTGTCAGACGCGAAGGAAGAAGAAATTGAAGCGTTACTTGAACAACCAACTGATGATTTGCCACGGCCAGCTGCCGAAGGGTTGGGAACGGTTGCCGACTTCCCAGAAGGTAACTTGAAGTATTCTCAATTCTTGGAACAAACTATTCCAGACGACTTGAGCGGGATTCATTTGGCCGTTGACGGTGCGAACGGCTCAACGAGTAATTTAGTTTCACGGATCTTTGCTGATTTAAACGTGGACTTTGAAACGATGGCGACTTCACCAGACGGTTTAAACATCAACAAGGGCGTGGGTTCAACCCATCCCGAAGCTTTATCGAAGTTCGTTGTTGAAAAGGGCGCCCAAGTTGGGTTGGCTTTTGACGGTGACGGTGACCGGTGTATCGCAGTTGATGAATTAGGAAACATTATCGATGGCGATAAGATCATGTATATTTGTGGGAAGTTCCTCAGCGAACGCGGCAAGTTGAAGAAGGATACCGTTGTGACGACTGTAATGAGTAACATCGGTTTATACAAAGCCTTAGAGACTGCCGGTTTACACAGTGAAAAGACCCAAGTTGGGGACCGTTACGTGGTTGAAGAAATGTTGAAAGACGGCTTTAACCTTGGTGGCGAACAATCTGGTCACGTGGTCTTCCTTGATTTCAATACGACCGGTGACGGGATGTTAACTGGGATCCAACTCTTACACGTGATGAAAGAAACTGGTAAGAAGTTATCTGAATTAGCTGGAGAAGTAACCACTTATCCACAAAAATTAGTTAACGTTAAGGTCCAAGATAAGAAGGCTGCTTTGAACAACGAAAAGATTCAAAGCATCATCAAAGAAGTCGAAACGGAAATGGCCGGTGAAGGTCGCGTCTTAGTTCGGCCTTCAGGGACCCAAGATCTACTCCGTGTTATGGCAGAAGCCAAAACCGAAGAATTAGTTAGCGCTTACGTTGACCGTATCGTTGACGTGGTTAAAACCGAAGTTGGGGTTGACTAGTTACTTGGTAGAAATCCATTAAATCATAAAAATTGCCGCCTGACAGAATGCTGTTGGGCGGCAATTTTTTAGTATCAGCTAAAGATTGAAGGCTGAATTTAGACTTTTCAACCTTTAGGTCAGTTAGAACGTGTTCGGGGATGGCGGTACCAACCAATCCCCAGAGCAATGAGGGTCAGGCAGAGTCCGATGACTGTCAGGATAATTGCCTCTTGTTCATCGGTTTGCGGCAACCGATGCAGGTTAGCGGCTGCTAATCCCCGTGACCGAACGTTAGCAAGCTGGGTCGCGCGAACCGGGTCATTGGCGGCTTGTGCTTGTTGAATGTGGCGGTCGAGCGTTTTTAGCGCTGGACTCGCGCTGCTTTGGCTAGTCGGTTGAGCCAATGTCTGCGTCAGAGCAGTGTCAAGCTGTTCAACTGCTGGGTCGTCGCTAACCGGCGTCAAGGTAGCTGGTTGATCCGGCACTTTGATTGTCGTGGTGCTTTGGGTTCGCTTAGTTGGCGCGTCTAAAATTTTATCCGCTGTTTTTGACTCAGTTTCTTTTACAACCGTTTCTTTTCCTTGAGTTGATTCGTCTGGTTCTTTAGTCGTTTCTTTTTCCGGGGCAGGTGTTTCCGGTGTTACTAAGTCTTCTTTTTCGGGATCGGGTTCAGTGGCAGTTTCTTTGTCTTCATCTTCAGGATCGGGTTCAGTGGCAGTTTCTTTGTCTTCATCTTCAGGATCGGGTTCAGTAACGGTTTCTTTGTCCTCATCTTCAGGATCGGGTTCAGCAATGATGTCTTCGTCTTCTTCCTCGGGATCGGGTTCAGTAATGATGTCTTCGTCTTCTTCTTCAGGTTCCTGCTCGTTACCTGAATTGTCTTGTAAGTCCCACCGATGGCTTTCGGCTTGGATCAAAACGTTGTTGGCAATTAGGTTACCATCCATATTTTGATTAGCCACTAAATTTCCGTGTGGGAGTAAGACACTCCCTTGTGAAGTAGCGTTGACGGTCAGGGTTCCCGTCACGGCTTGCTGACCGTTGTGGAAATTCCAAAGTAAGTGGTTATCGCCAAAGTCGTCAGCGTCCTTATTACTTCGCTCCGTCCCATCTTGGTAGATGATTTTGATAGGACTATTCACAACGTAGTCCGCGGCGCCGGTATCAACGTTGAAGATGACGGTGGGACCGTTGGGGGTGTCTGATAAACCTTCGATAATCAGTGGTCGTGATAAGCTGAGTACTTCTGGCGTTAAGTTGATTACGATTTGACCATTTACGGAGCCCAGTTTTGACACGTCGATGACCCGGTTGTTTTCATCCGTAAAGTCAGCGTTGCTAAACTGCGCCTGCGGGGACGTTTGACTGAGCGTGAGGTTTAGCTGAGATAAGGCTGCAAACTCGGCGTCAAAATCAAGGTAGACTTGACCAGGTTGATCCTGATAAACCTCATCCGCAACTAAGTGGCCAATATGGACGTTGCTAATTAGGGGCCGTTTTGGGTCACTGATGTCGATGGGGATGGTTTCACCAAAAATCACTTTATTACAGCGAGTTGGCCCTGCGGAAACGAAACAACTTCCGGTAATCATTTTGATGTTTTGCAAGTAGGTAATATCGCGGTCCAGCAACTCGAGTTTATTAGTTGTTCCGAAGTCAACGTGCCCAGTTAGTGTTTGGACGGCCAAGTTACCCGCGGTGTGCGTTTTAAGTTCCGCTGCCCGGGCAAAGATGTGAAATTGCGACGCAACGCCTAAAACGTTTTGTAAGTTGGGGTGGTCCTCATAGACCGTACCGCCACTTTGAATGGTCGGTTGTTCAGTCGCTGATGGTTGTACTTGTTCGGTTGCGGGCTGTTCAGAACTGTCAGTGGCCAGTACGGTGGCTGGCATTAAGCTGATTCCGCTAGCAAAGGCGAACGTCGCTACCAAGATTCGGAAGACGTGCCGAGCTGCAGTCCAGTAGTTTTGCTGAAGTTGTCGTTGCATGTCAATACACCTCGCTTGTTGGGTGGGCATCTAACTACAGGGTATCATTAAAGTATGGGGTAAAACCGCCTTTCTATCAGAAGGAGTGTGAACGTGTGTGATTACATTCACATATCTTATCAGCCCAATCATATATAAGCACTGTTTAAATGTCAATATTAATGATAACTATTAGTTTTAATTCATGAATAATCTCCATGTTAATTGATAACAATTACTTTTTAAAAATAAATAGGATTATATTTTTATGTTTATATGTAATAACCTAGATGTGAAATAGGAAGCTTATCGGTTGCGAGCGTCTGTTTAAACCGTAGACAAATATCAGAAATTTGTTGAAGTAGCTACCAGCCTTGAAATATAAGTAATTTAATTGGTATATGGATAAACTAACGTGTATACCAATGCAAATTATTGTTGACAATTATCCCTTACAAAGTTAAAGTTAACTTGTTTCTAGGAAATATACCAATGGGAGGATAGACTAGACCAATTTTCAATTGGTTCAATTGGAATAGCGCCAGGACTTTAGGTTTTAAAGTTGACGAGGATGACGTTTATCGACAATCGACGGGTGACGTCAGGGACTGCACTCTACAGGGTAATTACAAAAACCAGTTGTGAGACTGATGACAGATATTTTACCCACGCAGCTAGAAACAATTCAAAACAGTAAAGGAAGATTATTTTATGTGTGGAATTGTTGGAGTTACCGGTAAAGACAGCGCAGTATCAATTTTATTGAATGGTTTGGAAAAACTAGAATATCGTGGTTACGATTCAGCTGGTATTTATGTTAATGACCAGGACGGCCATGATTACTTAGTTAAGGAAAAGGGCCGGATTGACGACTTGCGCAAAGAAGTCGGGGCCAACGTACACGGTTCAACTGGTATTGGTCACACCCGGTGGGCAACGCATGGTGCACCAAGTGTTGCAAACGCGCATCCCCAAGTTTCAGCGGATGGCCGTTTCTACTTGGTTCATAACGGTGTGATCGAAAACTTCCAAGATTTGAAGAGTCAGTACTTAAGTGACGTTACTTTCAAGTCTCAAACGGATACCGAAGTTATCGTGCAATTGGTTGACCGCTTCGTCACCAAGGAAAACTTATCCACGCTGGATGCCTTCCGCAAGACATTAGGCTTGTTAGGCCGTTCATCATACGGATTCTTGTTGATGGATAAGGAAGATCCTGATACGTTGTACGTGGCTAAAAATAAGAGCCCGTTGCTAATTGGGGTTGGCAAGGGCTTCAACGTTGTCTGCTCAGACAGTTTAGCTATGCTTGACCAAACGAAGGATTACATGGAATTACACGATGGGGAAATCGTTGTGGTTAAGCCAGACGAAATCAAGATCACAAACCAACAGGGTCAATCCGTTGAACGGGACACGTTCCACGTTGATATTGATGCTGCTCAAGCAGATAAGGGTACTTATCCCTTCTATATGTTGAAAGAAATTGATGAACAACCAAACGTGATGCGTAAGTTGTCACAAGTTTATTTGAATGATGACGGCCAACCAATCATTAACCAAGAACTCTTGGATGCCATTAAAGCAGCTGATCGGTTATACATCGTGGCAGCCGGAACGAGTTACCACGCTGGTTTAGTCGGTGCGAAGTTATTTGAATCCTTAGCTAACGTGCCAACTGAAGTTCACGTTTCATCCGAATTTGCCTACAACCAACCATTGTTGTCAGATCATCCGTTCTTTATCTTCTTGACTCAGTCCGGTGAAACTGCCGACAGTCGGGAAGTCTTACTGAACGTTAACGAACAGAAATTCCCAAGCTTGACGATTACCAACGTGCCTAACTCAACGTTGTCACGTGAAGCAACCTACACGTTGTTGCTACATGCGGGTCCTGAAATCGCGGTAGCCTCAACGAAGGCTTATACGGCTCAGATTGCTTTGGAAGCTATTTTGGCTAAAGCGTTAGGTGATGCCGACAACCAATCAGCAGCAAAAGACTTTAACGTTAAGAAGCAGCTGGCCTTGGTTGCTAACGGGATGCAAGGGTTAGTTGACGAGAAGAAGTCCTTCGAAGCCATTGCTAAGGCCGATTTATTGCATACGCCAAACGCGTTCTACATTGGCCGGGGCTTAGACTACGCGGTTTCATTGGAAACGGCGTTGAAGTTGAAGGAAATCTCATACGTTCAGGCGGAAGGATTTGCTTCTGGTGAATTAAAGCATGGGACGATTGCGTTAATCGAAAAGGATACCCCAGTTATTGGGATCATTACGCAAGCCAACACTGCAGCGTTGACGCGGTCAAACTTACAAGAAGTTGCCGCTCGGGGTGCCAAGACGATTACGATCGTGAGTGAAGGCTTGGCTAAAGATGGTGATACAATCGTGTTACCAGCCGTAGACGAACGGTTGACGGCATTACTTAGTGTTGTGCCTGGTCAATTACTTGCCTACTACACGAGTCTTACCAAGGGGTTAGACGTGGATAAGCCACGGAACCTTGCCAAGAGTGTCACGGTTGAATAAGCTTAGAATGTAAGTGTTCGAAAAAGTGCTTCTTAGAAACTTAACGGTTTCTGGAAGCACTTTTTCTAGTTTTAGGTGATGGTCATTTTTTGTCATCGCGCGAAAACGAGTATAATAAAGATTATCTATCACGGGAAGGTCCCGGGATAAGTGATAATGAGGGGGAACTTTTCGTGTCCATTAAGTTAATTGCGACCGATCTCAATGGCACCTTGCTGCGTGCCGACCAAAGCTTTGACCAGGCGCGTTTTAAACGGGTCCTTAACGGTTTAAAACGGTTAAATATCCCACTGGTGTTGTCTTCTGGAAACCAGTATGCGCACTTACAACAGCTGTTTGCGGATGTCCTCGCAGATAACCTTGTCATGGTGGCGGAAAATGGTGCGTCGATCTATGCGCGGGGTCAGCAAATTTTTGATGGTAGTTTGACCGCTGAGCAGCAGCATCATTTTGTGACTGTCGATCGGTTCCAGGACTTATTCAAACACGCTTATTTGATTTTAGTCGGTAGCCACGGTTCCTATACGGAAAATGGTGCGCCCGAAAAGTTAGTGGCGATGGCACGTCAATTTTATGATCATTTACAGTTAGTCGAAAATCTGGATACGGTGGACGATCGTATTAAGAAGATCAGTGTGTCGACAATGCCAGCCGCGGCCGCAACGTTAGTTGAACAACTCAACGCGTACTTTGATGGCCAACTGCGCGCACATGACAGCGGGTACGGTGTGGTCGATCTTGTGGGACAACACGTTGGCAAATTACCAGCAATTCAGTTTTTAGCCCAACGCTGGGGGTTAAATGCTGATGAGGTGATGGCGTTTGGCGACGGGGCCAATGACGTGCCGTTGCTTAAATACGCAACGCACAGTTATGCCATGGTCAACGCGCCGGCGGAAGTGCAGGCGGTGGCCAATCACGTGACTGCGCTGGATAACGAACACGCCGGGGTGCTTGCAACTATTGAAGAACTAGTCTTGGGAAAAACAAATTAATCCAGCTATTAAGTCGATATCAAGTGGTTCTAGTGAACGAATGGGGAATATCCATCCGTCAACTAGAACCACTTTTTTTAGTCAGTTTCTTTTCGTTAGGCCGAAAAAGCGATAAATTTCAAGCAAATTGGGGGAAATGGGTCAGCGTTTCAGTTTGACTGTGGTTAAATTAACTGATGAGAGCAGGTTAGTGAAAAACGAACTATTGCTAGTAAAAACATTGCATAGCCTTAACGGTAACCGTTGACAATGGGGGAACTTGTTTTGAGACAACGCTGGTCATGAGTTGGAAAGATTGATTGCAAGGCTTTGAGTGGGGGCTAAAATGAACATGTTTAAGGCGGAATGGAAGTACCTAATTAAGCACAAGTTGATGCTAATGGTCATTATCGTAATTGGGTTTATTCCGTCCATTTACGCGGTGACCTTTTTGAAATCAATGTGGGACCCGTACGGTAAGCTTCAGGATTTACCGGTAGCGGTGGTCAATCATGATCAGGCCGTTACGTCGCAAGGACAACATCTAAATGTTGGTCACCAGTTAACTGAAAATTTAAAGCAATCTGATGGCATGGATTTCAAACCGGTCAAGTCAACGGCGGTGGCAAAACGTGGTTTGAGGAATGGCAAATACTACATGGTCGTCACTATCCCGCAAAACTTTTCACATAATGCCACGACTTTAATGGCAAAACGCCCTCAGAAGATGGTCTTACACTACGAAACGAGTGCTGGGCATAATTTTACGGCGTCAAAAATGACGGCGTCAGCGGCTCAAAGCGCCGCCGCCAGTGTCTCAGAACAAATCACTAAAACGTATGCAAAGACGTTATTCAATAGTTTGAAACAACTCGGAACGGGGATGCGGACGGCTGGTAAAAATAATCAAAAGCTTGCCCAGGGGAGTCAGCAAGCGAAGCAGGCCAATCAAAAACTCACAACGGGCTTGAATACCTTGGCCAAAAGTACCCTGACTTTAAATAACGGCGCGCAGACGCTTAATCAGGGCTTAGATCAGTACATGACGGGGGTGGCCCAAGTTAGGAGTGGTAGCCAGCAAGTGACGACCGGACTGGATACCCTACTCAGTAACAGCCAACAATTAGCGAGTGGTGTTCAAGGCTTAAATGAGGGCGGGCAGCAGTTGGCTAGCGGTGTTCAAACCTATACGACGGGCGTCCAAACGTTGAATCGCGGGATGCAAGCGTACGTTGGCGGTGTCACTAGTGTTAATCAAGGGGCACAACGGCTCCAAGCGGGGCTGACCACTTTGAATCAAAAGACTGGCACGCTTCAAAGCGGTAGTGCGCAGTTAGTGTCGGCCAGTTCAGATTTAACGACTGGTCTGCAGGCTTTAAGCGCGGGCAGTGGTGACTTAGCGACCAGCTTGGCAGCGGCTTCCAAGGGCTTGGCGGGGACTAGTTCGCAGCGGGCTGCGTTAACTGACCAACTGGAAAGATTGGCGACAATCGTGACTCAGAATAATAGCAGTTCTGAGCAGTTGACCCAAGTTAAAGCGGCGAGTGACCAGTTGCAGACGGCTTTAACCACGTTACAAAGCGACCAAGATAACGCGCAGGCCACGTTGCAAGCGAAGGTGGCCGCGGCCGCGGATGCCCAAAAATTAACCGCAACGCAAAAAAACGCCATGGTGGCGGCCGTCAGCGCTAGTCCAGTAATTTCGACTAAGGCGCTTACCGATGCGACAACCCAACTGGCAACCGTGTTAGCGCGTGTTCAGAGCAGTCCAGCGAGTGCCGTAAACCAACAACTGGCCGCCATTAAGCAAACGGTGACCGCAATGGGAGATGGACAACAGCAGTTAGCAACCGGACTTGCAGGGATGACCACGGGTGCGCAGACCTTAACGACTAAGCTACAAGCAGCGGTTAGTGGAATGGCTGCCTTAAATAATGGTCTCACGGCGTTACAAAGCGCAACGCCGGCATTCGCAAGTGGCATCACCCAGTTGCGTAACGGGGCCGGGACGCTTGCGAATGGCACGGCCCAATTAACGGCAACCGGCACGCAGTTAACGGCTGGTGCGCAGGCACTTGACGCTTCCGGTGGTCAGTTGAACCATGGCGCGGCCAGTTTGAGTTCCGGGATTGCCACGCTCAACGGTAAGGTCCCCAGTTTGACAAGTGGGGTCGCTCAATTGGCGAGTGGGTCACAACAGGTCACCGGTGGTTTACAAACCTTAAATGATAAGGGGAATCAGTTAACGACGGGTGCTGGTTTACTGACTAACGGTACGACCCAGTTAGCTGGTGGCAGTCAGCAGTTGGCCAGCGGGTCGCAACAGTTAGGTATTGGTTTGACAAAAGTCGCGGCGGGTAATCAGACGTTGGCCACTAAGTTAACGCAGGCCGGACGACGGGCTAAGGTTGATCCGACTAAGCTGACCTATGACCAGGTCGCTAAGCCAACTACGACGAGCCACACTGAGCGGGACCGCGCTAAAAATAACGGGACCGGGATGGCGCCGTACATGATGTCGGTCTCACTATTCGTTGGTGCACTGGCCTTCAATATGATGTTTGACACGTATACACCGCGCCGTTATCCGCGCACTGGCGCTGGGTGGTGGCTAAGCAAGGCGTCCGTCTTAGATGGTTTTGCGCTTTTTGAGAGTTTGCTAATTGTGACCTTTTTGATGGTGATCGACGGGTTAGCGCCAATCCACATGTGGGCGACGTTTGGCATGGTGCTATGTATCGCGTTAGCCTTTATGAGTATCGTGTACTGGCTAAACCTTGTTTTAGGAAAAGTCGGCTCGTTTTTCAGCATGATCTTACTCGTTTTACAACTAGGTGGTTCGGGTGGGACTTACCCGATTGAATTATCGAACAGTTTCTTCCAGGCCATTCACCCGTGGTTACCCATGACGTACGCGGTGAATGGGTTGCGGGAAGTGCTGATGATTGGAAATACGGCGGTGCCCGAAATGATCATCCTATTCCTGATAGCGGTGATCTTTTCAGGGCTCTGCATGCTATTCTTTGCGCGCCGGCGTGGCCGGTTACAGCGGATTGATTTTGATGAACAGGTTGTTGCGGAATCCGAGTCGGACCAGGAAGAACCTGAATCAGCTGACCAGTCAGAAAAAAAGCAGTAGACCAATAAACCAGTAAGTCCCGCACAGTTCATGGCCGTGCGGGACTTACTGGTTTATTTTAGACCGTTAAACGTCGTAGATATTTGAGAATTGGTAGGCGGTCTGATAAGTGATTGGAACGTTTGGTTCAATGATGATGCTCCCAAATTCACGGTGGTGAATCGCGTCGGGTAAAACTTGGGGCTGTAATGAAAGCCCTAGTTGTGAGCGCATTGGTTTACCGCCATTTAGCCGGTAACGGTCGTCGCGGTAGTTGGTAGCACTGGAGACCACGATTGCGGGTGCATTCGTGCGGAGCGTGACTTTACGCCCGCTGACCCGATCAAATAGTTCAACCTGAGGATACGGCGTCTTGTTTAAGACGAAGCCGTGGCGCAGGCCGCCCTTAATTTTGGCAATTTGGGGACCGATTTCAGTTGGTTCCCGGAAATCAAACGGACTGTCCGTGACCCACGGGAGTTTACCAGTTGGGATGTTGTGTTTATTGAGCGCAGCGTATTCATCGGCATTGATTTTAAGGATGTCATGGTTAATTAAGCTTTCGGCGTTGCCGCTTAAATTGAAGTAGGTGTGGTTGGTTGGGTTAAAGAGGGTTTCCTTATCACTTTTACCCGTATAACTAATCGTAAACTTACCATTATTGTCTAAGATAAAGTCGGCGGTGATGGTCATCGTCCCGGGATAGCCGTTTTCGCCATCGAGGGTAATGTATTGCATGACGAGGCCGACTTGTTCACTAGTCTGGAGTTTCCGTTCCAAGAACCAGGGTTCGAACGCAATCTGGGGCATGTTACCGCCGTTCAAATGGTTTTCCCCAGCGTTTTGAGTCAATTCATAATTGCGCCACTTGGCATTCTTGATCACGCCGGCGACCCGGGCGATGGTGGCACCAAAAAATGACTGGTAGGTAATGTAGTCTTCGCCTTCGTCAAAACCTAAGACAACGTTTGCATAATTGCCGTCTTTATCGTGTGTCTTGATAGCCGTGACCGTGGCGCCCCAGTCCATCACCGTGACACTCATGTGGTGATTGTTCACTAATGTGTAATAGTTGATACCGTTTGCTTGATGTTCGATTATTTTCATACGCTCATCCACTCCAATGCATGCCTAACAATTAACTTGTTAACTTAAGTATATTTCATTAGCCGTGATAAAGCGAACGTTTGCCCGGCAAACGAACGAATAAGTCAGTATAATTGTGTGATAAATCACAAATGAAATCAGACTTAATTTTGACTTAAGCTTGTACGGTCTTGCTTGACGCTTTTTGACTTCTCTAGTACCATATAGCAGTTAGTTATGCTCGAGTATTAGTATATAAATCGCAGAATATATAGGAAGTATCAAAATGACAGCTGATTATAAAATTAAGGTTCAAAATGTGACCAAGGAGTTTGACCTATTCAAAACTCGTTCTGATCAATTAAAAGCGTTCTTCTCGATTTCTAACCGGCCAATCCCAGAATTCTGGGCGTTAAAGGGAATTTCACTTGAAGTGGAACCGGGCGAAACGCTGGGATTAATCGGGGTTAATGGTTCTGGTAAATCCACTTTGTCTAACATTATTTCTGGGGTGATTCCACAAACGACCGGTGTGGTTGACGTGCGTGGGGATACTTCGATCGTCGCTATCAATTCAGGACTACGGGGCCAATTGACCGGGATGGAAAACATCCGGCTCAAGGCGTTGATGATGGGGATGACAAATCATGAAATTGACTCGATGTTAGACGACATCATTGCCTTTGCTGACATTGGCGACTTCGTTTATCAACCAGTCAAAAGTTATTCTTCCGGGATGAAGTCACGGTTAGGGTTCGCAATTGCGGTCCATATCAATCCAGATATTTTGATTATTGACGAAGCGCTATCCGTTGGTGATGATACCTTCTATCAAAAGTGTGTGGAAAAGATTCAACAATTCAAAGAAGCCGGCAAGACGATCATCTTTGTCAGCCATTCATTGAAGCAAATTGAAATGATGTGTGACCGGGTCGCTTGGATCCAGTACGGTGATTTGAAACAAATCGGGTCAACCGCAGAAGTGGTCGGCGAATACCGGAAGTTTATCAAGTGGTTCAAAGCACTCTCGAAAAAAGATAAGAAAAAGTATCAAAACGAAGCTAAGAAAAAACAAAAGGCGTTTGATATTGAAGCGTACGAGAAACAAGTCGTGGCTGAACGGCAACAAGAAAATGCTGAAGATCACCACGTTGCCAGGGAAGTCCACAAGGATTTTTATGGCAGTGTGATTTCAGAAACCATGTCTTGGGGCAACCGAATCCTGACGACGGTGGTTGGGGTTGCAGTGGTGTTCTTAATGCTAGTCAACGTTTCGGGACACTCATTGACGAGTGTGGTTCAGCACCCGTCACATATTTGGCACCCAACGACGACGCTCAAGGGGCCGGGCGTCACCAAGTCCGTTAAATAAACAAAGCAACCTTAATCAACTGGATTTATCCAGATGACTAAGGTTGCTTTTTAGTTAGTTTTTAGTGGATGCGCGGTCAGTCATTAACTGAACGACGCGGTCGCTAGCCGTTCCTTTTTCCCACGACGTAAACTTGGTTTGAAAGGCACGCATTTTAGCTGTGTATTCGGGGTAAGCCCCGTCGGCTAAGAAACGTTGAATCGCTGTTAAAAATTCTGGTTCCGTTGTTACGATGGGGCCGGGAACTTCTTGGTAGTCGAAGTAAAACCCACGGATATCATCTTGGTAGTGCGCTAGGTCGTACGGATAAAATAACATCGGCCGATCCAAGATGGCAAAGTCAAACATCACGGATGAATAGTCTGTGATTAACAGGTCACTAATCAAGTAGAGGTCGTCAATGTCTTCGCTCACGCAGAGGCGGACTTGGTCTTCAAAGCCAGTAATGTCGATCGACTCAGCAACCAAGTAGTGGGGCCGGATGATGAGCACGTCGTCGGGTCCCAATTGCTTGGTCAGTTCACTCAAACGGAAGGGTAGGTCCATCTTGTACATGCCTTTGCGAATGAAGAAATCGTCACGCCAAGTTGGTGCGTACAAAATCACGCGTCCGTCCTGATGACCAACGATTCGTTGCTTGATCTTGCGGATGGTGTCGGTATCGTGAGCGTGCTTAACGAGCCGGTCGTTACGGGGGTAGCCGTAGTCTAAAAACTGGTGTTGAAAGTTGAACGCCCGCTTAAAAATAGCTTGTGAAAATTGGTTAGGACTAATTAGGTAGTCCCAGCGCCGGCTCTCGCTAGAGAAATTGTGGCGATACTTTTCCGTATCGATTCCCGGCATCGTCACATTTGCAATATCGATACCCAAGCGTTTCAGCGGGGTGCCGTGCCACGTCTGAATGTAGATGGTTCCGCGATTTTTCTTTAACCAGTACGGCATGCGGGCGTTAAAGACCCAAAAATTTGCCACGGGGGCAATTGTCAGCCATTTAGCGGAAAACCGTGAGACGAAGGTGATTTGCGGAAAATCCTGACGAGCCTGTTCGATGAAGCGGTGTTTAACGCCCCAAACGAGTCGCCAATCGGGATGGGCTTTTTGTAACGCTTCATAGATTGATAACGGGTTATCGGTGGGCAACTTGCCGTTAAATGCTTCGAATAAAACGAGATGCTTTTTTACCGGAGCAACGGTGGCAATCAGGTTGAATAGCCGGCGGTAGACCTGACTAATAATTTGCTTAAGTGACATTGAACTAGATCCTCACAACAATTCTATTTATTTTGGAAATTTAAGTCGTGCTTAATTTTGGTCGTAGAAATTTCGGGTGTCCGCGGCAGGTAAATGACTTCGGCGTTAGTCTGTTCACCGACGAAGTCGAATTTACCTTTCCAGTCATCTCCCATGACAAACTTGTCAATTTGGTAGAAATTGATGTCGTTTACTTTTTGATCCCAAGAGTTTTCAGGAATCACTAAGTCGACGTAGCGAATTGCTTCCAATAGCGCTTTACGTTTTTCGTAGGAGAAGTAAGCCTTCTTTTGCTTGCTTTCCCAGTTAAACTCGTCGGTGGAGAGGGCGACAATCAGATAGTCGCCCAGGGCCTTAGCACGTTTCAACAATTCAATGTGGCCATAATGTAATAAATCAAAGGTACCATACGTAATTACACGTTTCATATGAAAAAATCCTGCTATGCAAAATATAGAGAAATATAGAAAATCATTGCTGATTTCCACATTTAGAAAGATTACATATTTCCTTTCTTGTTTTTTGCTTGCTACCGTTATAACACCAGTATTCTGATATTCCACTAGGGAGTAATCGCATTGACCAACTATGACAGCTTAAGGGCTTAGCCAGCCCCGTTTAGTTTTTATTTTTAGATTAAAGCTAGTAAATTAGCAACGGCATTTTCATCACGATTGAGCACCGCACCACAACTATAACAAACATACTCATTATGTTTAGTACGGTGCCTTTCATTACCTTGTAATGTGATTTTATCGTCACCAACTTTGATATGACCACACTTTGAACAGCGTTGTGTTGAGGGATACCCTTGGTCTGCTAGAATCAGCTCTTTACCGTACCAGTCGCATTTATAAGTTAGTATCTGCCGAAAATAGCCAAACATTGACCGTTGCAAACCTTTAGAAGCAACGTGGCTCATCTGCATAGCTTTGACGGATAAGTCTTCAATCACGATTTTGTCGTAATTATTGACGAGTTTCGTCGTAAACTTTTGCATGATATCATGTTGGATCTTGACAACTTTGCGATAATCACGCTGCAATTTGGCTCTCATTGCAACGTAACGACTTCCTTTAGTTGCTTTTTTGCCGTTCACAACTCGCTTATGAGCTAACTGCTTTTGGTAAAACTTGATGCGCTGATACAACTTACGTAACCGTTTCGGCAAGGTATTAACAACGCCAGCCGTGTAATTTAAATGGCCAACGTTCACGTCAACAGCTGAATTATCACCAGTTTGTGGCTTGTTATCAAGCTCAACTTCAAAGGGAAGACTGGCCCAGTATTTCCCATTTTCACGGTAAATGCTGACCACCTTCAGTACGCCTGACAAGTCAGAGTGTTTACTAATCCTGATGTCATACCAATCTTTGATATCATGTGGTTTGTCCAATCGAAGTTTGCCAGCGACAATTTTAGCCCGGTCGGTTTTAAAACCTTGACGCGCAGCCTTTTTCGACTTGAACGCCGGTTTACCCCAGTCAGGCTGTGACTTATCAAAGAAGTTCTGCCAAGCCTGACCTAAGTCAGTAACCGCCAATTGTAAGGTACGTGCTGATAACGCATATTGCCAATCAGCTTTATTCGCAACTAGTTCATTGCGAACTGAATAAGCACTGGGACGGGGACTACTTGAATCAAGCGTATATAAGTCATACATGTCATTCCAAGTAGCCAGCCCCTCATTCCAGCAGTATCGCCGATAATCACAAAGGCTATCGAGCACCTTTTTCATGTGACGATTAGGATAAAGTCTTACTTTTTGTGTTCGAATCACCAGCATCATCACCACCCAAATTAGTGTTGTCTTTTCACTTCTCATTATAATTTAGGTAACTATTGATGTCAGTGATTTGATCATCGAGAATGATTTTTTTGGTATCAATAAGACTGATTTAGTTGGGCAAGATAAAATGCGAATTTTCACTTTTTACAACGGACAAACTGTGATGGATTATCACTAGATTTAATCATTACCAAGCTCGCCACCTCCATATTTTCTCTCTATGGGGAGCTTGATAATTTTTCTACGTAAGTTCTACATTTTTCTATGTTTTAGTTAATGATTGCTTCTTCCTATTTTATGCCAAAAGTTAGTTAATAATGCTGGACAGAATCACGTCTATTATAGCATGAAATTGACACTGGTCATGGGGACAGTACGGCGGATTTGGCGTTTCAGAAGTTAAAGCGGTTAACGACCGCGCGTGAAAAATAATACAGTTCAATAAGGATTTAAATATTGTTCAACGTCCTTATGAAAAGGTAAAAAATTAAAATCCTAATTGACCTTGAGCGAATATATGGTACTATGAATGGTATTAAATTAACGATAGTCACGTCTAGGAGATATTATGAAAAAAGTAATCACTTACGGAACATTTGATTTATTACACAAAGGTCATATTCGCTTATTAAAGCGGGCTAAAGCATTGGGTGACCACTTAACAGTTTGTGTTTCTACGGATGAATTTAATGCCATTAAAGGCAAAAAAGCTTACACGTCGTTTGAAGATCGTAAGTACATTTTAGAAGCAATCCGTTACGTTGACGAAGTGATTCCAGAACAAGGCTGGGATCAAAAAATCAAGGATGTGCAAGATCACGATATCGATACCTTTGTGATGGGTGATGACTGGGAAGGTAAGTTCGACTTCCTAAAGGATTATTGCGAAGTAATCTACTTACCGCGTACTGAAGGCATTTCGACCACTAAAATCAAGCATGATTTGGGAATGCAAGTCGATGCTGATTAAAATTTAATTTGTTACAATGAGCAACGAAAGATGATCAGGGGTTTCGTTGCCACGTTGCGCTATTAACGGGGAGGAGTCTCCCTTGTTAGTGGCGCTTTTTTTGTTACGATATAAGTTTATTTTTGATGGGGGATGTCGGAATGAAACCAGTGATTTTTTTAGTAACGGCGTTAACCGATGTTAAACAAGATGGTTTTAGCGTCAAGCTACGGGCGTTACTTGAACAGCAAGTTCCCGTACAAATCTTATTTGCGGACTTAAACTTTTTAGAACGGGCCACCTTTGACCAATTATTGGCCACCTTGGCCGTTACTAACCCAGCGTTAGTGACGGTTACCGACCTGTTTGATATCTTTGCTAATGATCAGGGGAGTCCGTTATCTGAACGGACGCGAATGCGGGTTGATCATACTAATTTGACGGTCCGCCGTCACACGTCCGCAACGGAAACCGTCGTGCGATATTTGTACGATGACCAGTTGTTAGAAGAGCAACATTTTACGGCCGACCAGCAACTGAGTTATCAAAACTTTTATCAGGATAATTTACTGACACAGGTTGTTTTTTGGGGAAAGCAACAACGTCCGGTAACTATTAGCAATTTTCAAGCGGAAGCTTTGAAGGAAACTTTATTATTGAACGCTCAGGGTGAATTAGTTTACCGGTTTATGCGCGAAGAACAGCCTGTCCAAAAAATCTTCAATGGCAAGGACGCAGCGACTTTACAAGTTGCGGACCCTGCCACACCCCAGTCTGAAGCTTTACCTAGTAAAAAGTCCCGTGAGCCGGCGGGGACGTTAACCGTGCGCAATGAACAGGCAACGATTTTTAAAGTCATGGATTACGTCGATGCGACTGACTTCAACGGCATTTATGATTTTTATCGCTATGCCCTGAAACGGTTAGGCGCTGCGGATGCTAGACTCTACGTGAGTGTCAGTCAAAACGTTGAAATGTCTGCAGTCTTGCCTAATCAGTTGATTTTTAACTATTAGAAGGGGTGATCTTGATGCGAGCAATTTTATCAGAGGTCCATTCACATGGTAATCAACAGTCGTTGACGCTTGAATTAATCGACGTCCCTTTTGTGGTGAACGACCTAGCAATGATTTTTATGGAAAACAATGCTAAAGCGTCACGGCTTGTGCCGATTAAACGGCGGGAACATCATCACGTGGTCGACGTGACGATTGCGGTGCCGGCGTTTATTTTTGAGCAGGATAATCAGCGCGAGTTTTCATGGGCCATGTACTTAACATTTAACGTTGATACTAAGCACTACCTCTTGGAAGTTGAAAGTGAATACGTTTCTGATCGGCACCAATTAACGCTGGATAGTTATTTTCAATTTAACGCGGACAGTCAAAATCACGCGTTATTTGAGATTCATACGGGTCAAAATCCAGATGAGTTTGTGGTCAACAGTATCAACCTGACAAAGGACGGGCTGACGGTTACGGGGCTTAATACGATCAATGATCAGCCGCTTGAAAATCAGTGCTTACTGCTAGAAAATGCAGCGACTGCAACGGTGACTGAGTACGAGATAGCGACAGAATTGTTGCGGGGACTATTTTCAGTAACGGTACCCATCGCTGATTTGACAGCGGCGGGGCCCTACAATCTTTACGTCGAATACGATTATCATTCTCAACACGTGCGTCAGCGCTTAGTTTTAGACCGTGAGTTGACGGGTCAAAGTGGGGCGCAGGCTTTGCCGAGTGGCCGAATTGGGCGGCTTGAACGAGTGGCTGACGGGCGGCTTCAGGTTCAAACCGACGCCCCGGTATCCTTGAAACGAAAAGTCGTTGCGCTAGGAAGTAAGGCAGAGCGTGTCAAGGCGGGGTTACACCAGCTGCACGAGAAACTAAGCAATCGCTACATGCGGTGGCTATTCAAGCAGGGACACCGACCGTTTGCCGCCACAACGATTATTTTTGAAAGCTTCGGCGGACGGCAGATCAGTGATAGTCCGTTGGCGATTTACCAGATGTTCAAGCAATTATATCCGGGATTCCACTTTGTCTGGTCCGTTGAGCGGGAGTTAGTGCCCTATTGTAAGGCCAATCACATTGCGTACGTTGTTCGCCGGACGGCGCGGTGGGCGCGAACGTTGGAGAAAGCCCAGTATTGGATTAGCAATGCGCGCTTTCCGGCCTGGGTCAAAAAGCCCAAGTACGTCACTTACATTCAGACGTGGCACGGCACGCCACTGAAAAAGTTGGGCTTAGATATTGAAAATGTCATGATGCCGGGAACGACTACTGAGGCCTATCACCGCAACTTTGTTCAAGAAGCCAACCGGTGGGACGCCCTGGTTAGCCCCAATGATTATTCGACGCAAATTTTCCGGTCGGCCTTTGGATTTAATAATCAAATCCTGAAGGTGGGGTATCCGCGCAACGATGAATTGATCAATGCGACCCCGGTGGATATTACAGCGCTGAAACAGAAGCTAAAGATTCCGTTGGATAAAAAAGTTGTCATGTACGCGCCAACTTATCGTGATAATCAGTTTGTGGAAAAGGGAAAGTATACCTTTGAGCTACCATTTAGCTTGGCTGATTTTAAGCAACGCTTTGGTGAAGATACCGTTTTGATCTTACGGATGCACTACTTAATTTCAAACGCCCTCGACGTTTCAGAATACAGCGACTTCGTCTATGATCTGTCGAGTTATCCTAATATCTCAGACTTGTACTTAGTTTCAGACCTACTGATTACGGATTATTCCAGCGTGTTTTTTGATTACGCCTACTTGAAGCGGCCAATCTTATTTTACCCGTATGATTATCAGCTGTATCAGGGTGAGCTACGCGGGTTTTACTTGGATTATGAGCACGACTTGCCAGGAACGATTGCGCATAACGAAGCCGAGCTGTTGGTAAATATTAGAAACGGCTTGCGGCAACCGGATATGAGTCAAAATGCGAAGTTTCAGGCATTTTATGAACGCTTTTGTGCAATTGACGATGGGCAGGCAGCCATTAAGGTGGTCCGTTACGTCATGCATCAGATTGAGGCTAATCAGTAAATTAAAATAATTGATTGTTTGAAAATAAAATTACTTTTAGCCACTGAGTGATCGTACCCGTTGAAAAAGGCACTAACTTTAAAATTAGATGATTTAATAAAGTGAATGTACTAACTAAGCCACGGGATTATCCGGGTCCCAAACCGCTGCAGTGGTAATCAAGTAGTCGTTTTAAACTTGTGAATGATAAAACGATATTAAATTCAGACAATTTATCTATTTATTTTGACAGGCTGTTGACAACGCTTACATTTTCGCTTATCCTTAGTTTGTAAGGTATTTAGTTACCTTCTAATCAATTCTCTTTCTCTCTTATGCCGACCACTATCTTTGGATAGTGGTTTTTTTATTGGAAAAATTGTCACAAGGTAGGAACAGGTTAAGGCATGACTAATCGCATCTTCCGTCGTCCAGGTTTAGTTTTTGACAGCTTCCGGGTGCCCCGTTATACTAAAATCTGAAGTGAGGGATTAGTTTGAAAAATCATGAAGTGTTAGATCTTATCCAAGAAATCACCCGTAATGATGGGACTTCTTACATGGAAATTGGCAATATGCTGATGAATGGGCGGGCCGAGCTGGCTGCTGAACGTGGCTTTATCAAGGAAGTTCGGATTTTACAATTAAATATTCCCCATTCAACCCACGTTGCGAAGTACGAAGCGTACGTGAATGAGACATTCACGATTCCAGACGAATCAATGGATCACTGGGATGAATGGACTAAAACCCCTGAAATGCAGGAAGAAGTTAATTTAATTTTAAAGGAAAACCACATTGGGTAATCCAGGTCGGATTTGTTAAACATCAGTCGTTACTGGTGTTTTTTATTTTCCGGCTCAGCGTGATAAACCTAAGTGATTGTTCGGCCTATCAAGAGAAAGGGACCTGTGATTGAAGAACCAACTATTACAATTTATTCAGAACCACTTTCAAACGCGCTTTCGGTTCCGAAATGCGTTTGAATCACAATTAACGATCAGTATTTTAACCCGGTTGATTTTAGAACATTCGGAAAGCTTACTACTGACCCGGCAAGATGTGGAACGACTAACGGGGTGTTCGTTGGACGACCCGGCGCTGCAACGCGAATATTTTCCTCAGCGCGCGATTACCTTATTGGAAACGGCGTTGGACGAGTTGACGAGCTTAAGTATCGTGGTGCCGCATCCTGAAGGGCGGGTACGTTACCCGCTCTTTCGCAGTGTTCAGATTGATCAGGTTTGCGAGCGCATCGTGTTCAATCTCAACTTGGATGTATTACCCCAACTGACCGATTGGGCGCACGAATTGAACCGTAAACAGGAGGAACAGAAATGAGCTTAAGTGTTACAGAAACGTTAAATGCATACCGGACCCAGCGCGCGTTTACGACGCAACCGGTGACCGATGACAGCTTTCATCAGATTATTGCGACGGCACAACAAATGCCAACGAGTCAATACTTACAGGCCTATAGCCTGATTGAAATTACCAAGCCAGAAATCCGGGCGAAGTTAGCTGAAATTATCACGATGCCAACAGTCAGTGAAAATGGCCGGTTGTTGGTGGTTGTAGCCGATCAGCATCGTAATGCTAGCTTAGCTCCAGGAACGGCTGCTAAACGGGCATTGACCGAATTTGACCGTTTTGCGGGAAGTATCGAGGACGCTACTTTGATGACGGCAGCGATGGTGATGGTTGCGGAGAGCCAAGGACTAGGAAGCGTCGTACTTGGCTCCATCAATAACGATACGCAAGCGGTGATTGACTTATTACACTTGCCAACATTAACTTTGCCGGTATTTGGGTTGCAACTGGGTTATCCAGAGGTGCGACCAGAGAAAAAGCCACGCTTAGCTTTACCGGCCATTCTCTTTAAGGACCAGTATCAGGAACCAACTAGTTATCAACGGGCGTTAACGGAATTTGATCAGCAGTTGCATGCTTATTACCAAGGACGGACGAGTCACGCACGGGATGAAAGCTTGGCCCACATGACCAACGAAGCGTTAGGTTCAGCGGCTAAACGGCACCGGTTTTTACAAATTGTCCGGCGGCAGGGATTCTTACCTGAATTGGACGATTAAGTTAAAGGGCTGTCCGCCACACCATGATGTTTTTACCTTATTCGCTTTGCTGGACAGAACCGGCGTCGCTGAGTATGGCCTGATTATCTCAAAGTAACTTTTTGAATTAATCAGGAATGACCGTACTAATTAATCGTGACTAGTTTCATTAGTCTGATTATTGAAAAAACAGGATTTAATTCCAATTTGTAATTTTTAGTCAAAAATAACGAACGAGTAACTGCGCTGATGGTAGCAGTACTCGTTCGTTATTTTTTGATAATTAGACTTAATGATGATTATTTTTCATAAGGATCGTGTTTGAACAGTTGTGCCGCTTTAACGGCCGTTTGCCAGCCCGTGTAGAGGTTGTCGCGTTCTGCAGCACTCATTTTAGGCTTGAAGACGTCACCGGTTTGGTGGATCGACTTGATTTCATCGAGGTCTTTCCAATAACCCACGGCCAAGCCGGCAAGGAAGGCGGCCCCAAGAGCAGTCGTCTCTAAATCCGCTGCCCGGTGAATCTGGACGTCTGAAATATCAGCCTGGAATTGCATCAGCCAATCGTTGCGGGTCGCACCGCCGTCGACCATTAAAATCGGCATGGCAATGTCGGCATCTTGCTTCATCGTGTCGATAACGTCGCGTGATTGGTAGGCTAATGACTGCAGGGTGGCTTTAACGAAGTCCGCCCTAGTGGAACCGCGGGTCAGTCCAAAGACGGCTCCGCGGGCGTCAGAATCCCAATACGGTGCGCCAAGTCCGGTAAAGGCTGGTACAACGTAGATTTCATTATGGTTGTGTGATTGCTTGGCAAGCGTCTCCGATTCCGGCGCGGATTTGACTAGTTGCATCCCGTCGCGTAGCCATTGAATTGCGGAACCCGCAACGAAAATCGAACCTTCCAGCGCATAACTCACGTGACCGTCAATGCCGTAAGCAATCGTGGTCAGCAGGTTATGGTCGGACAGTTGCGGTTGTTCGCCAAGGTTCATGACGGTAAAGGCACCGGTACCGTAAGTGTTTTTGACCATGCCGGGTTCAAAGGCCATTTGCCCAAATAGCGCGGCCTGTTGGTCACCAGCCATCCCGCTGATTGGGACTTGGCAGTTATAGAATAGGTAATCCTTAGTGGTTCCGTAAATTTCTGAATTAGACCGCACTGTTGGTAACATGACCTTGGGGATGTTTAAGAGGTCCAAAATCGTTTGGTCCCATTGTAAGTCGTGAATGTTAAACAGCATCGTTCGGCTTGCATTGGTGTAGTCGGTGACGTGGGTCGTTCCTCCGGTCAGCTTCCAAACGAGCCACGTGTCGATTGTTCCGAATAAGAGCTCGCCACGCTCAGCCCGTGCTTGGGCACCGTCAACGTGGTCAAGGATCCAACGAATCTTCGTGGCGGAGAAATAGGCGTCGGTGACGAGCCCAGTTCGCTGGTGGATCATCTCACCGGCACCGTTTTCAACTAGTTGGTCGGCAAGGGGCGCAGTCTGGCGTGATTGCCAAACAATCGCGTTATAAATGGGTTGTCCGGTTTCTTTGTCCCAGACGACGGTGGTTTCCCGTTGGTTAGTGATCCCGATGGCCTTGATTTGACCAGGCAAGACGCCGGATTCGATTAAAACGTCGGCAATGGTGCTAGAGACTGCGTTCCAAATTTCATTTGCATTATGTTCGACCCAGCCGGGCTGGGGAAAGTATTGGGGAAACTCGCGTTGTGAGTCAGCGAGTTTTTGGCCCGCGTGGTTAAAGATGATGGCCCGGGTACTGGTGGTGCCTTCATCAATGGCCATGATATATTCGGCAGGCATATTCAATTCCTCCAAAAATTATTTTTTTAACGAAAGTATTATGAATTGATACTAGCACGCCTACCGGATTTTGTGAATAAATATAAGTAATTTAATAAATCCTTGATAAGGATGGGTGACACGATAAATCATTTGGATTTAACTATACCAATTTGTTGAAATGGGAGTGAAAGCTTAAGGATGATTTTATGATAAAAGGTTGTTCAAATGGTTCGTAACCTAATCAAACGTAAATGTGAGAATGTTTTGATAAATAGACCAATCCGAATATAATTAGGATTCAATTTAGTAATTCTAATTTATAGGGGGTCCCGACATGCAAAAAACACGGTTCTTTTTAAAAGGTTCTGTCGCTGAAAATGTTTGGCTCAACCGGCAAGCACAGCGTGGGTATCAATTAACGGCTGTCAAAGGTATGACGTACCATTTCAAGGCCGTTGCGCATGCAGAAAAGGTATTAGCGGAATACTTACCCACCAAGACATTAACGGCGATGACCGACGTTTTTCACCCGCTGACGAGTTTCACGTTTCGTAACGGGAAGATGGCGGTGGCTTACTCACCGGTTCAACCGGCGCAGCGAATCGTCAGTGATGATAACCATTATCGCTTGGCCGTTTATCGACGTGCGCGGGAAGTTGCTCTGAATTGGATGAATGGCTGGGTCGTCGGTATTTGGCTCTTAATGTGTGTGGAGGTAGTGGCGACGACGCGGTTGACGGCAACGCCGATGCTAACGAACTTATTACTAGGATCGTTTGGCGTTGGTGCGGGACTGATCGTCGCCGCAATCGTTATTTGTGGGGTGGCGGCAGCTCGTTTTCACGGGCAGGTACGGCGATTGATTCGGGTTACCGGTGAAGATAAAGAAGCGTGGAAACCAACGATGCACGTGATCTTCAAGCACCAAAAGCAGGTTCCGGATACTGACGTGTGGGCCGATTTAGGATTGTGGCAACTGACCATGCAAAATCAGAAGGGAGAATACTACTATAATTTGCAAACGTATCTAAGCGAAGGAGAAATTAGAAACGCGATTGCAAAAATTATAAAACAAAAAGATTTTTCTGTGATGTCATGGCTTGGACTCTATCCGTTATAGGGATAGTCAGTTTATTAATTATGTGGAAATAATTTGAAAAAATTACGAAAAAGCTTGTAATTATGTTCAAAAGCGTGTATAAATACAGTCATAAGTTATTGCCCGGTAGTTCAGCGGTAGAATAATTGACTGTTAATCAAGAGGTCGCTGGTTCGATCCCAGCCCGGGCAGTTAGTGTCGTATAGTGGTAAAGCGGTATCTCATAGAGATACCGCTTTTGTCCGTTACGATTCTAAGGTAATTGTTAGGATAAAAATGGTCAAATAATCGTCACAAATAAATCAAGAAAAAAGTCCTGACAAACCTTGACTATTCTTGACTAATCTCGTATACTTACTATATAAAAGTAAGTGATAAAGTAACTTACTGTAAACTTAGGAGGAATTCATCGTGACAGTAAACTTATATTATTCAACATCCAGCAAGTCAAGCCGTAGTGCGCGTGCATGGTTGGTTGCAAACAACATTACTTTCAATGAACGCGATATTATTGCTAACCCTCTGGATCGCGATGAATTGAAACAAATCCTCCGGCTCACTGAAAATGGCTTCGAGGACATTGTTTCAACGCGTTCTAAGGCTTTCAAAGCACTGCACATTGACTTGTCTGACCTTGGCTTTAACCAATTGTTAGATTTATTAGTCGAAAAACCACAACTACTAAAGCGGCCAATCATTTATGATGGACGTCGTTTACAAATCGGCTACAACGAAGAAGATATTCGGGCATTCTTGCCACGTTCAGTGCGTAAGTCAGAATTACGCGAAATTCAACAAAAATTATACGATGACGACCAACAGGCAGTTGGGTAATCACCGTTAACGTGGGTGTCACTGTTATTTATAACGGTGGCACTTTTTTGTTGGTCTGAAATTTAAGCAAAATGGTTGGTTAAAGGTGAAACATTGCGTACAATATAATAGAAAAATACGAATTGAGAGTTAAAGGAGTTTTTGACATGAGTGAACAAGATCAAGTTGCGTGGGCGATTCAAGCCTTGAAGGATTTGCGTGCGGATGGTAACCAATACACCATTGACGGCATCATTAAGGTCCTTAGTGACCAACAGGCCGAAATTGAAAGTTTGCAGGGCTCGATGGAAGGACAATTATGGAGTCCAACTAGTTGGCATCAGGATCAAGCCGCACAACGCCAAGCTAAAAAAGAGCAATAATAGTAGCGATAGCTATTCCTAAGTATCCGCTTCGTCGGGTAGCCCTGGTGTGCTATGGGGGACGGTCCCAGCCGAAGTACGGTCTGCGACCTCGCTTCAAAGCCGACAACCCACGTCTTTGAAGCGCCCCGCAAGATTGGCGCAAAAGTCACCCGCCAATCTTGCCGACACAGCACACCAAGGCTACCCGACTGCGCTCAAAACAAACTAGTTTGTTTGAGTCTCAGGATACTGATACAGCCGTGATTTTAATTTATTAACTAAAGTTTGAAAAGCAAAAATGATTACTAATTAACTGATATAGCAACGTTAGCACCAATAAAATTGGTTGAGTTTTCCGTTTCCGGTCGTTACCAAGCATGGTTAGGTTGTTTTAAAGCAATCTTAGCGTAGCTGGCAGAGCCAGTGGGCCGTGTCGACACTGTTAGCTGGCGTTTTTTGCCAGGTTACAGTGCGGGGCGACTTGAAAGACTCGTTCTTTGAGGCTTTCAAGCGAGGCGGAAGACCGTTCTTTGTCTGCAGCCGACCCCATGGCCCACTGGCTCTGCCGGCGAAGCGCCGAAGATAGCTAAATTTTTCGGTAAGTCGTGCCATGGCAACGATTGAACTGGTTCTAGCACTTTCAATCTTTAGTTATTAATACAACCAAAAAATCTTCCTACAAGGCAGTTAGCCTTGTGGGAAGATTTTTTTAGTAACGAATTTAGTCCGCTGGCGCAGTTTGCTTCTTGTGAGCGGCTAGCTGGGTCAGGTGCTCGAACAGGATGCCTTCGCGCAACCCGTTTTGTGAGAAAATCATCCGATCGGAGTCTAAAAACCGCATGAGGGTGATGGCGGGAATCATGCCGCCGACAATAATATCGGCGCGATCCTTAGCCAGACCAGGGACTTCAGCTCGCTGAGCAGCGTCCTTGCCTAAGACTTCGTCAAAGGTCTCGTAGATTGCGGTGTCCCGCAGCCGGTAACCGTGAATGTCTTCAAAGTTTAAAAAGTCGTTTTTGCGCCGGTTGATCTTTGCCAAGGTGCGGTTGCTCCCGCCGAGACAAACCAAGGGAAGGTTTAACCCGTTGCGCAGCCACCAGACACTGTTAAACAGTTTATCCACAAAAGTCATCGTTTTAAAGAGCTCGTTAGCTGCGACCTTATCGCGCAAGTCGAACTTTTCTGATAGACTGACGGCCCCAATCGGCAAACTGATCAATTCCTTGGCTTGGCCGTTAATGATCAAGACGAGTTCACAACTACCGCCGCCCGTGTCGACCATCACACAGTTGGTCGTTGGTAGGGTGTTAACGACGCCCAGGTAATCATAATAGGCTTCGGTCGTCCCGGGAATAACATCGATGTCTAATCCGAGTTCGTTTTTGACTTGTTTCAAGAACTTCTTTTGGTTGCTAGCTTTACGCGTAGCTGCGGTCGCAACCGCGGTCAACGTTAAGTTGGGTAACTCGTCGTATACGGATTTAAATGATTTTAGTGCCGTCAGGGTACGTTCGATGGCGGCCGGCTGTAAAGTTGGCACCTCCCCGACACTTTCATTTTCGGATAGGCGCACCATTTCCTTGAGCCGGTGGGTTACGGCGTAACTACCATCCGGTTGGATCTGGGTAATCGTCATCCGACATGAGTTTGATCCGAGATCGATGACGGCAAAATTTTCCATACTACTCTTCCTCTCCGTTTAAGGGATTAGGTTCATTCTTAGGACTCATCATTGGAATGAATTGGTGACTGTTACTAGTACGTTGCGCTTCACTGTGGTCAGCTTGCGCTTCTTGTTCGGCTTCGTGAATGAAGTGGTCTTGAGAATCCAACATTTCTAAGCCCCGACCGTCAACTTTCGTGTAAGTGTTATCGGCTTGCAGTACCCGGGTCTTAACGTTGTCTTGCCACATCGTTTCAAAAATGGCCATGGCGCGCCGGCTGATTTCTGGCTGAAGCAGTGGGAAGAGTAATTCAACCCGCCGGTTAAGGTTCCGCGTCATCATGTCCGCGCTTGATAGGTAGATCTGTGGTTCGCCATCATTACTGAAATAGTAGATTCGGCTATGCTCCAACAGACGACCAATGATCGAATGCACTTCAATGTTATCAGAAACGCCCTTAATGCCCGTCTTTAAGCAGCAAATGCCTCGAATAATCAGCTGAACCTTAACGCCCGCATGGGATGCTTCGTAGAGCTTACTGATAATTTGCGGGTCGGACAGCGAGTTCATCTTCATCCGAACTAGCGACGGCTTGCCCGCTTTTGCGATGGCAATTTCATCATCAAGCTTTTCGTTGATAAAGTCGCGAATGCCGTCTGGTGAAATGTGTAGTTTGTGGAAATAAGGGGGTTCCGAATAGCCGGAAAGCATGTTGAAAATGTTGGAGGCGTCGATGCCCATGTCGGTATCAGCCGTGAACAGGCCCATGTCCGTGTAGAAGTGGGCGGTTACGTCGTTATAGTTCCCGGTCCCCATGTGCATGTAGCGTTTAATACCTTCATTTTCACGCCGAACGACTAAGGCTAACTTACAGTGCGTCTTTAGTCCAATTAAACCGTAGATGACGTGGCAGCCCATTTCTTCAAGCTTCTTGGCCCAGTGGACGTTGTTCTCTTCGTCAAACCGGGCTTTCACTTCGACTAGGACGGTCACTTGTTTGCCATTTTGTGCGGCTTGCCCGAGGTATTTGATAATCGGCGAATCCGCAGAAACCCGGTAAAGGGTCATCTTGATGGCCAAAACGTCGTGGTCTTCGGCGGCTTCGTGAATGAAGTCGACCACCGGTTTGAAGTCATCGTACGGATACTGCATCAAAACGTCGTGTTGCTTGATGATGTCAAAAATCGAGTGTTCTTGATAAACGGCCGGATAGTTTGCGTGGTACTTCGGGTAATTTAAGTCTTCGTGACCACTGACGGCCTTAACGAGTTTCGATAGAAAAGTTAAGTTCAACGGCCCGTTAATGACGTACAGCGCGCTTTCCTCGATGCCCAAAGCTTTAGATAGACGGGTCCGTTGGTGTTTACTCATGCTCTTTTCAACTTCTAGGCGCATGACTTTGCCCCGTTCACGCATCTTCAGTTGTTTTTGGACTTCCTTTAAGAGGTCGGACGTGTCTTCCTCGGCAACGTCTAAGTCCAAGTCGCGCATGACGCGGTAGGCACTGGTCTCTTTGACGGTGTAGTTGATGAAGAGTGACCCGACGAAAGCCTTGATAATATCTTCAATTAAGATGAATTGGTTAGGCTTACCCGGTAACGTTACGACCCGTGGGAAAACGTCGGGCACTTGAACCGTTGCAAATTTGCGATCCTTTTTATCGCCGTTTTTATAAATTCGTAACGCAATGTTGAGCGTGTTATTCCCAATGAATGGAAATGGTCGGGATGAGTCGTCGGCCATCGGCGTTAACGCTGGGTAAAGCTCATCGTCGAAGTAATTTTTAACAAAAGTGTGTTGCGCTTCGGACAAGTCGGCCATCTGTAAAAGGTGAATGTCGTGTTGTTCTAACAATGGTAACAGTGAGCGGTTCAACGTGTTGTATTGGCGCTTGACCATCTCGTGGGCCGTATCGCTGATGGCCTTCACTTGTTGTTCTGGCGACATGCCGGCAGGGTCGGGCTTGCTGTAGTTAACGGACATTAATTTACGGAGTGAGGCGACCCGGACGGTAAAGAATTCGTCGAGGTTGCTTTGGGTGATACCCAAGAAGCGAACGCGTTCTAGTAACGGGTTGTCCTTGTCGCGGGCTTCGTCCAATACTCGGTAGTTAAAATCGAGCCAGCTTAATTCACGGTTCGTATAATATTCTTCCTTGTGATAATTCATTTTTAACGTACCCCCCGAAGTTTAATAACTGGTGTTAGGCCGAAGACCTCCTTGAAGAATTCGGCTTTTTGCGCGAATACCCAATTCTCTAAAAACAGATCGTCGTGGGAGAAACAGGTAATAATGACGCGTGGATTTTTAATGGAGACTGAAATTTTACTGATCTTTTGTTTGCGACCGTCGTCCAACGCATCAGCAATTCGCAAGATAGCGGATAGCTTGGATACGAGCACGCGTTGTTGAAGCGTCATGTGTTCGAAGTGCTTTAAGTCTTTCGACGGGGTCTGGGCGCTGTGATAGCGGGAGATCATCGCAATCATTTTCTTTTCGTCGTCGGTCAGACCAGTGAGCTCAGTCGCACGTAAAATGTAATCCGAGTGCATGTAATGCTGGTGCGGATCGATGTAGCTTCCGACGTCGTGGACGATGGAGGCCACTTGTAGTAGTAGCCGGTCCCGCTTATCTAAGTGGTGGAGGGGCTTTAGCTGATCAAATAAGTGAAGGGAGAACTTCGTGACGAGGTCGCGGTGTTTCGGTTCAACGTTATAACGGTCAGCGATGTTTTTCGCTGCGGTAATGATTTGATCGTTGAAGTTATATTTTTTATAACCTAATTTAACCGCTTCTTGAATAATGAGGCCGTCTAAAACGGTTACGTTCCCCAACCAAATCTTCTGGGCGTTGGTGAGCTGAAGCAATTCGTTGATCAGTAAGAGTTCGGGCACGATTAAGCGCACGTCTTCTTCGTCCACTTCGTATTTGTCCATTAAATACTGATCAGACGCGTCGATAACGTCATCGTAGAGGGCTTGAAAATCAGCCTTGCTGAGTTCTTCGACACCGGCCTTAGATTGTTGTTGACGGAAGAGGGTGGCAAACGGAGCGACCCCCAACATCACCACGTTACTAGGTTCTTCCCGGCGACCGGGTAAGAAGCGTCCAAAGTCCGCAATTTGGCTTGAGATGTAGTCGTCTAGGACTTCAACGTAGTTTGGAACGCTAGATTGTAAATCTTCTAGCACCTCGGAAATCCGGACGGGTCCTAAGCGGAGACTACGAGAGAAGGCGAAGTTGCCCTGATCGTAATGGGAAATACCGACGCTTCCGGAATTGATCCCTAGTAAGTAGGTCGGTTCTTCAATCATCTGCTTAAAGCGTGGAAAGTGAACTGCAACGGCGGCTGAGCGTAAGTAGGTCTCCTGACTACTGGAGAGCCAGGAAATTTTGAGGCCGGTCCGAACTAGTAGCTGATCTTGGACGTAGTCGGCATTGTTGGCAGTGGATAATGACCATGATCCCCATAATCGATAGTCTTCCACGCCATAATCATTCATGATTTGGACAAAACCGGTCAGTGCGGACGCTGCCTCTTCGACTGAATCGTAGTTGATCGTGTGTTGATCGTAGATGTCTTCACCTAAAGCCACGTCGGAACGCACCCGTTCGACCTGTTTTAGGGTCCGTAAGTTAACGATTGAAAGCTCAATGTTTTGAACATTGATCATCATGATACCAAATAATTTTGCTGCCATTTAGATCCCCCATTTAAATGTTTTGATACCTTGTAAACGCGATGTCTAGTGAAATAATTCTTTTAATCTTAACACACGTTTAACAAGGGTGAAACGACGACTGAGTAGTTCATAATAATGTAAAGTAGCCAAAAAGGCTGGATACCAAAAAAGGCGTAGTCCGGCGGTTACGAGAACGCCTGAACCACGCTAGTTAAAACTATAAGATTTCGTGATTGTTAATAATCAGTTTGTTCAGATGTTTTTCAACTCGTTGATCGGTCGGTGGTAGTTGGAGATAGTCACCGTACATCCGGGTCAGAATCTGATCGTAAGCCCGGGGAATTTTAACCTGTAAATCTTCAAATGGCGCTGATTCCAATTCCGTAAGTTCTTGATAGGATAAGATTTCTTTATCGTAATCGTACTGCGAAGCGAGGTTTTTGTACGTCCGCGAATCAGATTGTTCGTATAAGCGCATATAACCTTCACGATCTTGTTTGTGGCCGTTGACTTCGGCTAACTGTTGCGGCGTCCGCTTCGTTAACAAATTACGAAGGGGCGTTTTGACGAAGTTATAGTTCAACCGCAGTAAAATCGCAGCGTCTTCCAAACGAAAGTGCATCATTTGGGAACGACGGAGGGCTTCGTCATCAGGAATCTTGTCGAAGGGAAAGATATCGACGAAGACGCCTTTAAACGCGTTATTGACGTTATTCTTTTCTTCAATATAAGTATTAACGTCAAGTAGCTTCATATAACTGAGACCGTAATCGGGATCACTAGCCCCCGTTTGTAAGAAGTATTGATCTGGATCAAGGTAGCGGTTCGCAACCGCGATAAAGCGCTGGTATTCACTGCGACGCATGCCGATGTCAATATCGTCGTCCCACGGGATGAAGCCGTGGTGCCGGATTGCGCCCAACAGTGAGCCACCAATTAAAAAGTAGTCGATTTTTTCGGTGTCACAAATGTTAATGACAGTTTGCATCAAGCGTAATTCGACTTGGTGCAAGGGTGTGAGGACCATGCAATCATCTCCTTTAGTAAGCGTTTCATCTACTATTATCATACTCCTTTGTCCGCTTGAAATGTTAGGCAGGATGCCTTACATGTCTAAAAAACGACAAAAGCTGGGCTGATATCAGTAAATTAGTTAAAGACGTGTTATATTTAGATAAAAGTCAGTGGGGTGACTGTAATATCATGAAAAATGTCGATTTGAGTAAATTATTAAATAGTTATTTTGAAGCGTATCAGGATGCCACTAAGAATATGGCGGACTTGGTGGCGTGGCCGTTGAGTCAAAATAAACTTTCGTTTGAGCAGTTTTTAATTTTGCGACGGATTACCGATAGTGACCAAGTGACATTAAACGATATTGCTGTTCAGCGGCAAGTGACGCGCAGTGCGATTTCGCGGCAAGTCAAAGCCCTGTTGACGCAGCACTACGTTTTTCAGGTGCCAGATCCGCAAGACCGCCGGCGACTCTATTTGCATTTGACTGAACGCGGACAACAGGTCGAAAATATTGTCAATCAAGCCATTACGAAACATTTTGATACATGGGTCAACCAGTTAGGTGCTGAGCAGATTGATCAGGTTTTAAAGATGATGGAAGGTTTTTGTCAGCAAGTTGCACAACTGGGCAAGAACCAAGACCAGCAACGACCAATCGCACACTAAAAAATCCGGAAAACATGGGGAGCAGTCCCCACGTTTTTCCGGATTTTTTTAGTGCTTAAAGAAGTTACAGTAAACACCCTCGCAAGCTTCTAAAAACATCCCGATGGCCATTATGTACATCGCAACCATGTTATTCATGGTAAAAACGAAGTAGAGTAAAACGGCGTATAAGATGAGAAAAAAGATGGCACTAAACTTGGAACTTGCCATATTGATCACGCTCCCCAGACAATTTTTGTAAATTATCCCTTACACCAACTCCATTCTAACGCTGCCAATTTAAATTGAAAGTGGAAAGTAAATCACAATAAAATTATTTAGTGTTCGGATATTGCTTTTAATTAAGAACAATGTTAGGATTAATTCTGTTATACAGAGCAGAAACACGAACGTTTACAATTGTGCTATTTCTATTATTTAAAATATTTGGAGGAAAACATGAATAAAATTGCAACGTATTTTAATTTTTCAGAATTGAAAACGTCCATGCGAACGGAAGTATTGGCCGGGTTAACGACCTTTGTCTCGATGGCTTACATCCTATTTGTTAATCCGAGTGTTCTTGGTGCTTCTGGAATGGATAAAGGGGCGGTGTTTACCGCGACTGCTTTAGCTTCCGCGCTAGGGTGTCTGATGATGGGGCTACTTGCGAAGTACCCAATCGCCATCGCGCCTGGGCTAGGCGTCAACGCCTTCTTTACTTACTCCGTTGTTATTGGGATGGGTGTGAAATGGCAGACGGCCTTAGCAGGGGTCTTCGTTGCCGGGTTAATCTTCATGTTGATCACCATCTTTAAGTTACGTGAAATGATCATTGATGCGATTCCGCGGGATATGAAATTAGCGATTTCTGCCGGAATTGGGTTCTTTATCGCTTTTATCGGGTTACACGGCGGTGGTTTGATCGTTGCGAATAAGTCGACGGTCGTTGGTTTAGGTTCATTGACGGTTGGGACGACTTGGTTAACCATCTTCGGGTTGATCGTCACGTTAATCTTGATGAGTCGTAAAGTTCCGGGTGGGATTTTCATCGGGATGGTCTTGACGTCCATCTTAGGATTGGTCACTGGTTTAATTAAGATGCCATCGACGGTGGTTTCCGCTGCGCCTTCATTAAAACCAACCTTTGGGGTCGCGCTGACTCACATTGGGGACATCAATTCATTACAATTAATTATCGTTGTCTTAACGTTCTTGTTGGTGACCTTCTTTGATACGGCTGGTACGCTGGTCGGATTGGCTGAACAAGCTGGTTTTATGCGTAATAACAAGATGCCACGGGTTGGGAAGGCGTTGATGGCTGACTCAACTTCCATGTTAGTTGGTTCCGTCTTGGGGACTTCACCAACTTCCGCGTACGTTGAATCTTCTGCCGGGATTGCGGTAGGGGGACGTTCCGGGATGAGTGCCGTTGTAACGGGAATTCTCTTCTTGTTTGGGCTATTCTTCTCACCATTATTGAACGTTGTGACGAGCCAAGTCACCGCACCGGCATTAATCATCGTTGGGGTGCTCATGGCCGAATCATTAAAGCAAATTAACTGGGAACGGTTTGAAATTGCCGTACCCGCATTCTTAACCGTGATTGGGATGCCGTTGACTTACAGTATCTCTGATGGGATCGCGTTAGGGTTTATCACTTACGTTATTACGATGGTCGCAACTAAGCATGGTAAGGAAGTCCATCCACTCATGTACGTGCTCTTCTTTATCTTTATCATCTACCTTTGGATATTAAACGTCTGATGTTTCAATGAAACGTTGACAATAAAAAAACGGTCATCAACTGAATTCAGCTGGTGACCGTTTTACTTTAGTCAAATTTCAAAAGACTACTTATTAAAGCTACCGTCTTCAACGTCCTTGATAAATTGTTTCAAGTGGTCGAAGTAGACCGGTGCGTTGTCGATCATGTGGTGGTGACCACCATTAGGCGTAGTGACTAACCGTGAATTTGGAATGTCGCGGGCCATCCGCCGTGCGGAGTCGAGTGGCATCGTTTCGTGTTCACCAAAGGTCAATAACGTTGGAACCTTGATGTTATGAATCTGGTCACGAACGTCCCATTCCTTAAGCTTCCCAGTGATGACGAATTCGTTATCGCCTTGGAAAGCGTTATAAACGGGTTTGGCCGTCGTGTCAATCAAATGACGAATTGACGTTGGCTGTTTACGGTCAACGTAGCCGGCATTTAAGACGTCCACGTATTTTTGGTATTGCGCATCGTCCCAATTGCCTTCCGCTTCTTTTTGCTTCATGTAGGCCACTGCATCGGCGGGAAGGGCGTCTTCACGAACTTTATTAACGTGCGTGACGTATTCTTCGATATTGTCGACCATGCTGGAGATAATGGCACCCTTTAAATGTTGACCATACTTGAGCGCGTACATCATGGTTAAGGCACCGCCCCATGATTGACCAATAAGGTAGAAGTTATCAAGGCCAAGCTTTTGCCGAACTTCTTCAACTTCATCGAGGAAGTAATCGTAAGTCAGGTATTTTTTGGCAATTTCAGGATCTGAATAGTCGGGCTGATCAGAGTACCAAGAACCTAACTGATCATACATGGAAACTTGAACGCCTAAGTCGGATAATTCATCACCGAAATTTTCCCAGTATTCGTGGTTACCACCTGGGCCACCGTGCAAGCAAAGTAATTGAATGTCGCCTTCACCCTGGGTATTGGTCCATAAATGGTAACCGTTATCCAGTGTGATGATCGTCGTTCCCTGTTTCAAATGATCACCTAATTTCTAAATATTTTAATCATTATCTTACCACTGATAGCGGATGACGGTCAAAAGAGGGGGTGGTATCTCATCAATAGTTGCGTGATAATAGATAACTGTGATTTATAGTATTAACGAATTAATGAAATATAGATTATGTAAAGGGGGCTGACAATTTCTGAAAAATAGTCTTGTTAAGTAGGCCAGATAAAGATTAAGGTTTGAGATGGCTTTGGCTTGACAACCGCTTACATTTTCAGGAATAATAGCTAAACTGATATTAGCAGAAAAATGTAATATTACATTTTTTCTATTCAATTGCGGTTAGTTAACCAATATGAAATAATGGGTTAACTAATGAGAAAAAGGTGAGATTGAGATGGCTAACCAGACCGAAGTATTACGGTTACTGATGGCTACGGCTCCAGATTACTGTTCTGGGGATCGGTTGGCTAGTGAACTAGCTATTAGTCGGACAGCCGTTTGGAAGGTGGTTCAGGGTTTACAAACGGCTGGTTATTCAATTGAAAGCCGGCATGGATTGGGTTATCGCTACGTTGAAAATAATCAATTGAGCGTGGCAGGCATTAAGAATGGTCTCAAATTATCACCAGTAGTTCAGTTAAACGTGTTACCATCAGTTGATTCGACCAATGCTTACCTGAAGCGGATGGCGACCCGAACACCACTAGTTGAACCGGTGGTCGTGGTTGCGGATACGCAAACGGCGGGGTATGGGCGTTCCGGACGGACGTTTTATTCACCAGGGCAAACGGGAATTTATCTTAGCATCGGATTGCCAGTCACGGCGAGTCAGCCGCTAAACGCGGGCTTGTTGACGACGAGTACGGCAGTTGTCGTTGCACAAACGTTACAGCAATTATTCAATGTTTCCGTAGAACTCAAGTGGGTGAACGACGTTTTAGTCAATCATCATAAAGTTGTTGGGATTATGTCGGAAGGCATTACTAATCTGGAAACTGGCCAGATCTCAACGGTAGTGGTCGGCATGGGAATTAACTTGACGACGGCGGCGTTTCCGACGGCGATTCAAAAGAAGGCGGGCGCTGTTTTGACACATCAAACGGCAATCACCAGGAATCAAGTCGTACGCACGTTGTTGCAGACTTTTTTTGATGGTTACCCGACGTACCGGACGGGCGATTTTATGCCAACTTACCGCAAGTTATCGATGGTGATCAACCAGCGGGTGGTTTTGAAAAGCGGCGTACAAACCTACGATGGCGTTGTTGAAGATATTGATCAAAATGGGGCCTTAGTGGTGCGGTTACCCGATGGTCGAACGCAACACTTCAGCAGTGGCGAGATTACAAAAGTTAACTTGTTAACGGGTCAGTATCATGGTTAAACGGGCAGAATGCGCAGATGAGTTGTTTTTGTAAGCTGAGGTAACTAATTCAGCTTAAATTGGTTATGGTTTAAATATCTCAACGGTATACCGCTGTGTACTGTTTTGCTTATTTTTATGAGTGGGTGTATGTCCTTAGATAACGGGCATAGATGGGGCAAGTGTTCAAACTACTCAATGAATACAACGGTTAATAAAAATAATTAAAAAAGAGATAATTATACTAGTCAGGTCTGTTATTGGCAGATTATAGTGGAAGCATTGGATACCAACGGGTACGTCGGTAAAGAAGAAATAGTTCAAGGGGTAATTAGAAAATGAGTGAAAATTTACGGAGAGTTAACATGAGCCGGACAATGACAAGAATGAACCGGCATCGAATGCGTCCTCGCCGTTACATCACCGGCTTTGATGGTATTCGAACATTGGCGGTTATTGGGGTTATCGTTTATCATTTAATGCCGGCGTCATTACAAGGTGGGTACTTAGGGGTACCAATCTTCTTCGTGGTCTCCGGGTACTTAATTACGGATATTTTATTACAAGACTGGTTGAATTACGGTCACGTGCGAATCGGCCGATTCTTAGGACACCGAATGCGGCGACTGTATCCGGCGTTTGTGACGATGTTACTAGGAACGACGGCCTACATTACGTTGTTTCAGCGTTCGTTGTTGAGCAACATTCGCGCGACCGTTGTGACCAATCTATTGTACGTGTATAACTGGTTTGAAATTGGCCATGGGCAGAGTTACTTTGACCGTTTTAACGGCGAATCACCATTTACCCATTTATGGTCATTATCGATTGAAGGTCAGTATTATCTTTTCTGGCCACTGATCATTGGACTATTAATGCTCATTTTCAAGAAACGCTCACGAATCTTTTGGTTCATGCTTGCGATGGCGGGAATTTCCGCGGTCGCCATGGCGTTGTTATACGATCCAGCCAATACGAACCGGGTTTACTACGGGACTGATACCCGGATGTTTGCCATCTTGATTGGTTCTGGCCTGGCCTTCGTTTGGCCGTCACGAGAATTGTCACCAGACATTGGTCATAGTAATCAGCTGACCTTGGATATCTTGGGCGGCGTCTCACTGGTCGTCTTAATCTGGATGTTTTTCCAGATGGCAGGGACGTCGGCATTCACTTATCGTGGCGGGATGTTACTATTCACCATCGTTTCAGCCGTGTTGGTTGCGACGGTTGCGCACCCCGGAAGCCACATGAACCGGTTATTGACTAATCCCGTATTTACCTATATTGGACAACGTAGTTACGGGATTTACCTGTATCAATTTCCAGTCATGATTTTCTATGAAACTAAAGTGAAAAACATCGGGGACCATCCCTTAGTCAACAGCTTAATTGAAGTTGCGTTAATTTTGTTGGTAACGGAACTAAGCTATCGCTTTATTGAAGATCCAATGCGTCATTACGATTACAGTCGCTTATGGACAGACTTCACTAACTTCTTGCGGGCACCTAAGTTCAACCGGGTTACTGGAACGATTACCGGGCTAACCATTATCCTATTCGTGATTACGGCAGTTGGGTTTGTGCAACAGCCAAGTAAATCAGCCGCAACGCAAAAAACGGACTTACAAAAGACTATTGATAAGAACACTAAAAATGCTAGCAAGAAAAACGCGGCCGCTTTGAAACGGCAAAAAGCCGCTGCTAAGGCCGCTAAGATTAAGACTGAACAGATGAAGACCAAAGCGGCGCTCGCCAAGTTATCCCCGAAACAGAAAAAGGTTGCTAAGGAATATAACTTGAAGCCACAAGTTGTCTTAGCCATGGGGACTACGGATTTGACCGCCATTGGTGATTCGGTGTTATTAGACGTTTCACCGGATCTGCAAGACGTTATTCCAGGTGCGGTTGTTCAAGGAAAGGTTGGTCGCCAAATCACGGACGTACCACCAATCATCAGTTCCCTTAAGCAACAAGGGCAGTTAGCACATAACGTTTTGATCAACATTGGGACGAACGGGACCATTACGAACGGCCAAGCGGAACAAGTGGTCAACATGATTGGCAAAGACCACCAGATTTTCTGGGTAACGGCCCACGTCCCAACTCAAAGTTGGCAACATCAGGTTAACACCCAGATCAAGAAGACGGCTGCGAACCATCCTAATGTTCACGTTGTGGATTGGTACAAGAAGGCGTTGAACCAGTCCGATTGGTTTGCTTCTGATAATGTCCATCCCAACACAGCTGGGAACCGCAAATTGACCAAGTTGATTGCCAATGAAATTGCATCGGTTAACAACTAAGGATTGCGTGCATAAAATAGATACATCAAACACCACCAGGTAACCTGATTAGGCTGCTTGGCGGTGTTTTATTTTGTTATTAAAGGCTGAAAGTACTAGAACTAGTTTAATCGCTACCCTGTTACTGTTTATCGCTAAAAAGGCAACAATTTTCGACGCTGCGCCAGCGGAACCAGTGGGCCATGGGGTCGGCTATAGACAAAGAACGGTCTTTCGCCTCGCTTGAAAGCCTCAAAGAACGAGTCTTTCAAGTCGCCCCGCACTGTAACCTGGCAAACAACGCCAGCTAACAGCGCCGACACGGCCCACTGGTTCTGCTGGCTACGCTAGGATTGTTTAAAAACCAACCCAGCGTAGCTTTCGGACGTCCAAAAGTGGGAAGCTTAATGAATCTATTGGTGTTAATGTTGCTATATCAATAAAATATTTGTTATCTGAGTCAACCTACAATCATTTGCCAGTAATAACACTAAAAACCCAGTGTTTTAGTGAAGTCAGGCAGGATTGGTGTGCTGTGGCGGCAATATTAGCCGGGGCCATTGGCTAATATTGCGGAGCGATTCAAAGACGTGGTTTGTCGGCTTGGAATCGAGGATCCCAGACCGCATTGTGGCTGGGACCGTCTCCCATAGCACACCGGTTCTGTCTGACGAAACGGCATGGTTAACTCAGTTAAAGGCTCGACAAAAAACGGTTGAGGATTTGATTCCTCAACCGTTTTTGTATGCGCTAGTTTTCGTCGATTGATTTGACCGGGATGTGCAATTGAATATCATTTAAGTTCAATGAATATTGTAAGTCCTGGTTACCGCGAATGGTCATCTTCATGTCGGTGCCATAGATGACTAAGCCAACTTGGTGCCCTTTGAGTAGGTGGTGGAAAATTGGCTGTAGATCAAGTTCAAAGTCGTAAAATTCGTTTGGCTGAATGGCTTCTGCGTGCCACGGGTGATGCCGATTTTGTAAGTTTAAGTGCCCCTTCGTAATCATTTTGAAAGGGGTTGCGGGTGCGAGCTTGAAGTCCTTTAAATCGTCTTCGCGCCAGTGGAACCCGAGATCGAGCGCTTTAGCGGCAATCATTTGTGGACTGACCGTTAACCGCTTGGCTTCACCAAAGTCGATCAGCATGAAGCTCAACATCCCAAAGTTTTTATTGACGGCGACGGATCCCTGAACGTGCGGACGACCGACAAGTAACTGGTCGCTAGGTGCCTGCCACGACTTGAATAGTAGTCGGTGGTCGTACAGTGGATTCGTCTTGGACTCGCTCAATAAGTCGGTTTGCCAAGCGTTCAAATCTTGTTGATAATGTTTGAATAGCTTGTCAGGCAACTTATCCGTGAAGTGGGCCGCACGTTGGTCAACGGGGTGATCAGCGGGAACGAGTTCTTTATATTGAACTTTGAAATCGAGTGACTGGGTGCTGTCTTGCCACCAATTATCGTAGCCGTGCCAAGTTTCAGCCTTAGTGTTGTCTTGCACTAAAACGTTTGGCAACAACGATTCAGCGTGATTGTCCAAGCCATAGAGTTCATGACTCAGCCAGAGGTTCATCATGTCGGTGAAGTCGAGTGACTGTAAGTTGTTGATGTAAATATGTTGTCCCTGATGCAAGATCAGTTTCTTGGTTACGGGAACTTTTTGAAGCTTATCCCAGAGGTTGGCAACGTTACGTGGCTTAACGTTCCAGTCGTTTAAACCGTGGACCATGACGATGTCAGCCTTGATTTTATCAACGTTCTTAAGGTAATTTCGCTCGTCCCAGTAGCGGTTATAGTTTCCAGTATCGCGGTCTTGGTCCTTGGTTAACTCGGCAAGCTTCTCGTCAAATTTAGATTGAATCCGATGAGCGTCGCCGGATTTTAGACTCCGTGAAAAGACTTCAGCGGCTAAAACGTCGGTATCTTCTCCTTGGAAGGTGTCCGGTGCCACAACGAGTCCGTTGTCACGGTAGTAATCGTACCAGCTGGAAATGGCGGCTTCTGAGATAATCGTCTTCAACCCATCGACACCGGTAGTGGCTGCGGCGGTCGCCAGCGTTCCTAGGTATGATCGGCCAGTCATCGCAACTGAACCGTTCGTCCACCAAGCTTTGATGGCAACGTCCGCGTCACGGTTAGTGAAGGCGTGACGTTTGCCAGTTAACCATTCGATGATGGCGACCGTTGACGTGGTTTCATCGATGTCACCAGTTGGCGCTAAGCCATCGGAGTCGACGGAACCGATCCCAGCAGCGTAAACGACGGCAAACCCGCGGGCTAAGAAGTAGTCGTTTAACGTATACGACTTTTCGCGGCCAAACGTTTCTTCGGCGTCGTCACTGGTCGTCTTAACCGGTCGTTCTGCCGGTAAATCTGGTGTCTGAGGTTGGTATTCAACGTCTTCATAAGTGTTAGTGTCAGGTGTTTTCGCGGTCAGCGGCACGTCGACGTTGTGCATTTGCGCCTCGCCAGCGTGGTCGTTGATACCTTGGTTATAAGGGCTAGCCGTATATAGGACCGGTACCTTCAACCCAGTGGCCGTCTCGGCCGGCCGCAAAATTTCGACCTTTAATAAGTCCCGTTTGCCGTCGTGGTCGGTATCTAAGGGGGCTTCAACGTAGACGACGTCGCGGATCAAGTCGTTCGTATTAAAGACGGCTTGCGCTTTGCCATTGAAAAACAAGGGCTTTTGTTCGTTAGGCAACTGGTAAAACGGCACAAAGTAGCCCCGTGCCGTTAACGCCTCAATCAACGTTTGACCGTTGTTCCCACGGGTATTTAAGAGCAAGTACCACGCGTAGTATAGGGATTCACGATCAAATGCGCTGTCGGCCACCATTGGGAGGTGGATGTCGCGCATTGCGAGCAGGGGATCAGCTAAGTCAAAGTCCTGCCCCGGTAAAAAGCCCAGCAGTTGGAGGCCAACGTTGTAAAAGACCTGGTTGTTAACGACGGTCGCGTTTTCTAACCATTCGTTCAAGTTGAGTTGGCTCGTCGCCATCAGGTTGGCAAACTTATGCTTGAGACCACTAGTCGTTTTGACTTCTGGAAAGCTCTCGGCCAACAGTGCCCGATAAACGGCCGGAACCGTGGTTAGGCTGGTCATTGCTGGTGTGATGAAATGAATTTTAGTGAGTTCCGCGATGGCCGCTTCTGAATCAGTCGGCACGATCGCAAATTGATTATTTATCATAGCAAACGTCCTCTAAAAGTTTAATTTACCTAACATTATACCGCTATTTCGCTGTGTGCAAACGCTTCTAAGGGACGGTCGAGTAAGTTTATGGTACTTTGATAGCTAAAGATAACTAACTTAGTGTGGGAGGGTGAACTTGATGGAGAAATTTCCAATTCTGTACACGACCCGGGCGATTAATGAAGATGGCCTGCAAGGGCGGGCTTACGTTCCAGACGGGCTAGCAGTACCGGTCGCTAGTCCGCTCAAAGACGTTCCCGGGACGAACCCGGAGCAACTGTTAGGCCTAGCGCTCAGCACGTGTCTGAACGCAACGCTAGCCGCCATTGAAGGCGAGCACAATCAACCGCATCAGAGTCGAGTCGTGACAACGGTCAGCATGAGCCGGGATCGTTTTGGCTATCAGTTCTTTGTGGATGCCCAAGTAACGATTCCAGAAGTTGATCCAGCCACGGCGAGTCACTGGTTGGCGTTAGCGGAACAGCGCTGTCCAGTTGCTAAGCTGCTTGGTGGGTCGACGAGCGTTAAGATTCACCTGTAAGCATTGATTAAACAAAAGATAGCGTATCAGAAATGCTTAAATGATTTCTGATACGCTATCTTTTGTTGTACATTTTCTAGATTAGTCTTCTGGGTGCAAGTGTTGCTTGATTTTTGCTGGTAGCGGCATGTGACAGTGGTGATTTTGCGCTACGGTCGAGACCTTTTCAACCTGCTGTAGGGCCAGCTGCTTGGTCTTTTCGCGTTCGATTTTTAGTTGCTTACTGAGCGCAAGCGTCTTATAAAAGCCGTGGGCAGCAACAACTACGGGAACGATGTGTAGTGCGGTCAATGCGGGAATCAGCCAAGGATCCTTTTCTAGAATCGTTAAAAATTGTTCGTGATGCGTACTAACATCGTTATGGATCATTTTAGGCGTTAACATCATGATCACCATCCTTTATTATTACCCACATCATACCTTAAAGTGGAACCGCTGTCATCGGGAACGGTTGATGGACACAAGTATTTGACTAAAAAAGCGGGCCTGAGAAAATTCTCAGACCCGTCATTGTAATTAGTATGGCACGTGGCAGTATCTAACTCCCACGCGACCTTAGCGTAGTGCCGTTAAGGTAAGAATGCAATTAATTGACTGCTTTATTTGGATTCAGCGTGGCCCATCTTGCTGTGACGGATGCCATAGCTGAAGTAGATGATTAGGCCGAGTACGAACCAAACTAACGATGCGACCCACGTTTCTAGGGAAAGCTGCGTCATCATGAAGAGACAGAGTAAACCAGAAACGATTGGCAGAACGGGGTAGAATGGCACCCGGAAGCCCTTGATCTGGTTCAACTTTGGATTCCGCCGCAATAGGATGATCCCAAAGGAAACGAAGGTAAAGGCAATCAATGTCCCGATGTTAACTAAGTTGGCCAGTTGTCCTAACGGAATGAAGCCACCTAAAATTGAGATGACGATGGTCACGGTCAGCATGGCGTACTTAGGCGCGTGGTGCTTGTCGATTTTACCTAAGAAGCTAGGAAGTAGACCGTCCCGGCCAATTGAGTAGAGTAACCGCGAGCTACTGTAAATCATTGTCACCATCATGGTGAACATCCCAGCTAAGGCCCCGATTGAGACAATCCCGGCAACAAAGTTTTGATGAACGAGTTGCAAGGCGAAGGTCACCGCGTCATCAACGTTGAGTAGCTTATATGAAACCATCCCGGTCAAAACGCCTGATACTAAGATGTAGAAAATTGTGCAGACGACCAAGGTCCCGATAATCCCAATCGGCATGTTGCGCTTGGCGTTTTTAACTTCGGCAGCTGATGAGGAAACGGCGTCAAATCCAAGGTAGGCGAAGAAGACCACCGCTGCCCCTTGGAAAATCCCTGAAACGCCAAACGGTGCGAATGGTGTCCAGTTGCTTGGTTTAACATAGAATGACCCAACGAGTAAGAAAATAACAATAATAGCAAGTTTTACGGCCACAATGATGTTGTTCAAACGAACGGACGTCTTCAAGCCTTCGTCGATGATCCAGGCAATCGCGCAGACGATTAAGATGGCCACTAAATTAACGTAGGTACCGTGTGCCGGGTCAAATGAACCGGTGATGGCTTTCGGCAATTTTAAGCCGAAGCCGGCGATAAACGAGTTAAAGTAAGCGGCCCAACCGACGGCCACCGCTGCGACAGCCAGGACGTATTCCAAGACGAGGGCCCAGCCGATGATCCAGCCGACCATTTCGCCGTAAACAATGTTACCGTACGAATAGGCGGAACCAGCGATGGGTAAGACCGATGCAAACTCGGCGTAACACATCGCGGCCACTGCACAGACGATGGCGGCAATGACGAAGGATAAAATAATTCCCGGACCAGCCTTAGTTGCGGCAACGGTCCCGGGAAGAATGAAGATCCCGGTCCCAATCACCGCGCCAATCCCGAGCGCAATCAAATCAACGGCGCTTAGGGTTCGCTCAAATTGACTATCTTTTTGTAAATAGCGCTCCAAGTTTTCCTTTTGGAAGATGCGCTGACGAATCCCCATAGAATGAACCACCTTTTTTTAGTTATTATTAACAGTCTTTTGTCAAAATTGACAATTTACTATGATAATATGATACCGTGAATAATAATTAAAAGTCAATTAGAATCTGGTTTTAATTATTAAGAACTTAGTCACTTTAACTGCTTGTGTTTTTGAACGCACCCGTGAGCGATGGGGTTACAGTCGCAAGGGATTCTGCTAGAATAATGAAAGGCTGAAAGTTAACTTGGATCACAGCTATTTTTTATCATTAGTCATGACCGGAGTTATTCAGCGCATCACTGTACATAGTTTGAAGAATGTAACGCTCTTAAAGGAGGAATTATTTTGGCATCAATTTTAGTGGCGGAAGACTTATCAGCGGTCGGCGGCATTTCGTTAAGTGCCGCGCTGCCCGTTTTAACGGCGATGCAGTACGACGTCGCCGCGTTACCAACGAGCCTACTTTCGACGCATACTAGCGGCTATGGGCGTCCGGCCGTTGTTGACTTATCAAGTTGGCTCCCCGCCGTGTTCAAACACTGGACGCAGGCCCAATTAAAATTTGACCAGGCTTTGATCGGGTACGTCGGTTCGGTCGAACTTTGCGGACTACTGACCGATTACTTGACCAACCAAAACTTGGATCTATTAGTCGTTGATCCGGTGCTTGGCGACTTAGGTAAACTTTATAGTGGTTTTGATCAGACCTACGTTGGTGCGATGCGGACGTTGATTAAATCGGCGGACGTCATTTTACCGAACGTGACGGAGGCCAGCTTATTGACGGACTTACCATATCAGCGCCACCCAGAATTAAAACCAACGTTAACGGCGTTGCAACGGTTATTGAAGCCGGGCGCCCACGCTGTCATCACGGATGTTGAACGTGACGACCACATTGGTTGCGCTTGGTTGGATGAGCGGGGCGATGTTCAGTACGTGGGACAGCCGCGCCTGCCGGGACATTACAACGGGACTGGTGACACGTTAGCGGCGGCCATTGCCGGTTTGTTGGGGCGAGGCTTTTCTCTGACGCGAAGCTTGGAACTCGCCAATCAGTGGCTCAACTTAGCGGTTGCCGAGACCTTGGACCAGCGTCGAACGGATGAGCGCCAAGGGGTTGCTTTGGGCCAGTTGTTACGGGCAATTTTGGCCTTAAATTAACGGCATATCATGTTATACTGAGTCGTAGTTGAAAAACTTAGGAGGAAGTAATCATTAACTAAAACATAGAAAAATGCAGAACTATGTAGAACAGAATACCAAGTTCTCCCACAGAGAGTAAATATGGAGGTGGCGAGCTTGGCAATGATTAAATCTAACGATAAGTCATCACAGTTCGTACGCTGTAAAAAGTGAAAACTTTCACTGCATCTTACCCGACCTAATCAGTCTTATTGATGCCAAAG
>NZ_JQCL01000074.1:0-42259 GCF_001438845.1 Lactiplantibacillus xiangfangensis | reverse complement strand
AAGACAACACTAATTTGGGTGGTGATGATGCTGATGATCCGAACACAAAAAGTAAGGCTTTATCCCAATCGTCATATGAAAAAGGTACTCGATAGGCTTTGTGATTATCGCAGGTATTGTTGGAATGAAGGATTGGCTACCTGGAATGACATGTATGATTTGCATACACTTGATTCCGATAGTCCTCGCCCTAGTACTTATTCAGTTCGGAATGAATTGGTCGCGAATAAAGCTGATTGGCAATACGTGTTATCAGCGCGTACCTTACAATTGGCAATTGCTGATTTAGGAACAGCTTGGCAGAACTTCTTTGATAAGTCACAGCCTGACTGGGGTAAACCGGCGTTCAAATCAAAAAAGGCTGCGCGTCAAGGTTTTAAAACCGACCGGGCTAAAATTGTCGCGGGCAAACTTCGATTGGATAAGCCACGTGGCGTTAAAGATTGGTATGACATCAGGATTAGCAAACATACTGATTTGTCAGGCACACTGAAGGTGGTCAGTATTTATCGTGAAAATGGGAAATACTGGGCCAGTCTTCCCTTTGAGGTTGAACTTGATGACAAGCCACAAACTGGTGATAATTCAGCTGTTGATGTGAATGTTGGCCATTTAAACTACACTGTTGGTATTGTTGATACCTTGCCGAAACGGTTACGTAAGTTGTATCAGCGCATCAATTTTTACCAAAAGCAGTTATCTCATAAGCGAGTTGTGGATGGTAATAAAGCAACTAAGGGCAGTCGTTACGGTGCAATGAGAACCAAATTGCAGCGTGATTATCGTAAAGTTGCCAACATCCAGCATGATATCATGCAAAAGTTCACGACACAGCTGGTCAATAATTACGATAAAATCGTGATTGAAGACTTATCCGTTAAGGAGATGCAGATGAGTCACGTTGCTTCTAAGGGCTTACAACGGTCAATGTTTGGTTACTTTCGGCAAATATTAAGTTATAAGTGCGACTGGTATGGTAAAGAGCTTATTCTGGCAGATCACGAGTATCCTTCAACACAGCGTTGTTCAAAGTGTGGTCACATCAAAGTTGGAGCCGACAAAATTACGCTACAAGGCAATGTAACACATCGGACTAAGCATAGTGAATATGTTTGTTATAGCTGTGGCGCAATACTGGATCGTGACGAGAATGCTGTTGCCAACTTATTAGATTTAATCTAAAAAATAATAATTTAACGGGGCTGGCTAAAGCCCTTAAGCTGTCATAGTTGGTCAATGTGATTACTCCCTGGTGGAATATCGGAATACTGGCGTGATAACGGCAGCAAGCAAAAATCAAGAAAGGAAATATGTAATCTTTCTAAAAATAGAAATCAGTAATGTTTTTCTATATTTCTCCATATTTTGCATAGCAGGAACATTTGATGAGTACAGAAGTAGCGAGTGGGGCTGTGGTTTATCAGCAAAAAGATGGCCATCCTGCCTATTTATTATTGCAAAGTGCTACCAGTGATTTTTGGGGCTTTCCCAAGGGTCACTTGGAAGGCAACGAAACGTTAGCGGAGACCGCTCAACGCGAAATTCGCGAGGAGACTCAGTTAGACGTTCAACTGGATACGAATTTTAAGGCTTATACCGAATACGCCTTACCAAACGGAAACTTGAAGCAAGTGACCTTGTTTGTCAGCCAAGTGCCGACTGGTGTAGCGGTAACGCGTCAAAAAGTGGAAATCAGTGCGGTCGGTTGGTTCGATTACGCCACGGCACGTAAACGACTAACTTATGATAATCTAAAAAAGATGTTGGATCAGGCCAATGACTACATCGAAGCGCAAGACAACAAAGGCTAGTTAAAGGCTTTTAGTCAAAAAAAGACAAAAAAATTACTGGTACCGTCGCATAAACGGGCACCAGTAATTTTTAAACTAAACGTTAAAACTATTTTTTTAAAATTAATTATTGACGTTAGGCTTGAACTTCCAAGTTTGCAACTGCATCTTCGATTGTTACGCCTTCAGCGGACAATTCTGGATGAAGTTTGTCAGTTGCAACAAATAATTGGCGTTGTGTATCTAACACAATGCTGAACCAGCTGTTCGTTGTTTGAAATTTCATTTGACAAAACTCCCTTCATGAAAATTGTTTGGTTATGCTACGAGATGCTTTCATCATCTTTGAACCTTACAATTTGTATATCATACTATTATTATTGATATAACGCAAATGAAAAGCTTTACATACGACACATTTATAAGGAGATAAACATGACGTCCAAACGAATTTTTGTGATTACTGGACCCACGGGAAGTGGCAAAACAACGGTGAGCCATTATTTAAAGGACCACTACGGTGTGCCCCAGGTAATCACCCATACGACCCGGGCCCCGCGCGACGGCGAAGTTGATGGGCGGGACTACTATTTTGAAACCCCGACTAGTTTTGCAACGAAGCATTATTTGGAGCACGTGACTTATAGCGGTAATCAATACGGGTCTTCACGCGAAGGGCTAGCGGCAGCGTGGGCCAAGTCCCCATTCATTAGTATTGTGTTGGACACGGCGGGGGCGATTACGTATGCTCGGGAGTTAGGCGAACAGGCCGTCATCATTTACTTAGAAGTCCCGGATCAGGGGGCGTTAGTGGAACGGTTGACTAAACGCGGCGACCATCCCGCTCGGATCAAAAAACGGGTCGCTAGTAACGAATATCGTCGTGACCAAGAATTGCCGGCTGGGCTGGTGGGACACGCGACTGCGATAGTGAACGACGATTGGCAAGTAACGAAGCAAAAGCTAGACGCGCTTGTGCGGCACTATCAAATGGCCGATGGACCGGTAAATTAATTCACTTTCCCGAATAGCTATGCTAAACTAAATAGTAATGATTATGATTTAGAAACTGACGGCATGCTTTTAATGCCGTTTCAGTAACTAATGGGAGGTGTTGCGCCGCATGGACACAACAATTGAACAGGCCGTGGCGATTTTACGCCGCAATCAGCTGAAAATCACCAAGCAGCGGCAGGCACTGATAGACTATTTGGTCACTTACAAAGATCACTACGTTGCCATTTCGGAAGTAGACGAGCACATGCGCACGTTGTTTCCTGGAATGAGTCACAATACAATTTACCGCAACGTGAAGGAATTTGAAACACTCGGGTTATTGGAATTAAAGGCCCAGGCGAACCAGACATTGGTGAAGTACCAGTGTGATTTCAAGCACCAGCATCATCACCACTTTATTTGTTCCAACTGCGGTAAGGTGCAGGAATTAGAAGCTTGTCCGCTGGATGCGTTTGAAGCCCAACTCCCTGGTTGTACGATTACCGGGCACCGGATTGAACTCTACGGGCTGTGCGCAGACTGTACGGCTAAATTAGCGGTCGACTAACGACAAGTAGATTAAATTAAAAATCTCCTTCAGAAACTAGCGATAGTTCTGAGGGAGATTTTGTTGTCTACTAGCATTGGATTTGCCGGTTAACAACTGACGTGAGAATATGGTACAAGTACCGTTGAGAATGAAAACGACATGGCAAAGCGAGTTTAAGGCTTAGTATCGTAAAGAGTTTATTAATTTGTGGCGGAATGAGTGCATTCTTGGCCAGTCCATGGTTTAATTATTATTTGAGATAACAAACGGCATAATTAGAAAGGAATGACATTGATGGCATATCGAACACCTCCCTTTATTTCACCATTTGCAATCGTATCAATTGTATTAGCGCTTGGTGCCACAAACGTGGTGGTCAATAAAACGACTCATACGGTGAACGGTGCGGCGGCAAGTAGTACAAGTCGCGTTGTCACATCGTCTTCTGATAATAGCGATAAAAATAAACCTGATGATCAGAGTTCTAGTGATAAGGATGCATCGGACAAGTCCAGCAGCGATTCATCCAGCGATGATCAAAGTTCAAGTTCTAGCAGTGAAGAACAGAGCGATAGTAGTTCAACGACGGATGAGAGCAGTAGCTCGGCGGCTAGTTCTAGTCAAACAACGACCCACAACAGTTCGTCCAAGGCACACAGTAGCTCGGCTAATAATGATGATGATAATTCATCAGAATCATCAAGTACGACGCAGTCTAGTTCGGCAACAACGACGGAATCTGCGGATGATACGACTAGCGACGGGGGCGAATAGTGAATGTTTAGTATTTTAGATATGATCAACCACGCGCTGGGTTACGTCAACGTCAACCTTAAAATTAAGAACCAGATTTATATTGCGATTGGGATTGCCGGGAACCTTTACTTGGGTTACGTTGCAATTCGCTTGATGCAAAATGGGGCTTGGTTACGTGGCCTGCTCTACATGCTGGTCTTTTTGGTGTTGATTTACTTCATCGTGTTAAACGTGCTCTATTACTTTACCAATAAGACGGCTAAGTATGATTTATCACCGAAAATTGAGAAGCTACTAGGTGGTAAACCTAAAGAGGCGCTGGCAGCGGAGAAAAATGGCCAACAAAATCAGCAGCAACCGTATATTCCAGCTAACGGGATTTTTGATGGTCAGGAGCTGTTACCTGCAACCGTCAAGACGTCACGCGCGGAACAGGATAACGTTCATCAGATCGTTGATCAGTTACAAGCGGCGAACATTGTCCGGTTAGATTACGGTGGCTTAAGCGATAAAGAAATCATGCAACAGGCACAGGCAACGGGTGACTCGGTCTACGCAATTGGACAAGGCATCCAGATTCCCTTTTCACAATTGAAATTAGAAAACCACCACTTAGTGATTTACGCGGGGATTAACCAGATGGATCAAAAGCCCGTTGGACACATTAAACGGGTTGGGTTGACCGACGTCCACGATGCCCATGAAGACTACAAGTTGTACTTGGCGTCAACGGTGATCACCGGTGGGATGGAAAAAATTGCGGGGCGCAATTCGACCATCGAACAAGCGGGCGATTACCAAGTGACGGCTCAAGTGGCGTACGAGGATCGTGAAAGTTAAAATAGATGTTATTAAGCAAGAAAGCTGTGATACTAGTTATCATGGCTTTCTTTTTGATTTACCGCGATTACAAAAGATGCTGGATCACGCCGACGTTTTATGGACGGCTTGGGATGGCCCTATATTAGTCGGCTTTAAACAAAAAATGCAGCACAGAAATTTTGAAATTTCTGTGCTGCATTTTTATCATCTGAATTTAATTTTTAAATAATCGACCAATGTCGTCAGGATGGGCAAAGCGGTGAGCGACTTGTTGATGGTCGGCGTTGGGGTCCATCCCCCAAACGGCTAAACCAAAGTCAACGTTGGCGGCTTTAGCCGTCTGTTCGTCACTAAGCGAATCCCCGATGAACAAAGCATTTTCGGGCGCTACGTGAACGCGTTCTAACGCGGTCAGCAAGGGTAGCGGGTCGGGTTTTCGTTTTGGCGTATCATCGGCCCCAATCGTGACGGCCATCTTAGTCATCATCGCTTGGTGGGGCTGCATGCCAGCTTCCAATTCGTTGCGCCGTTGTGACGTCACAATTCCGAGTTTAACGGATGCTGGTAGCGTAGTGATCAAGTGTTCGATTCCAGGATAGAGTTGAATATCCTGGAAGTGATCCGCCATAACGGCTTCGTAACGAGCTTGGAAATGGTCAAACTCGTCAGCGGCGACGCCGAGGTCCGCCATGGCTTGTTCGGCGGCCATGGGAAAGGTCCGCTGGGCTTGTTCCTCGTTGAAGCTGAGCCCGTATTCCTTCAAAACTTGGCGCATGACCCGCGTGTACGCTGGTAGACTGTTGGTCAAGGTGCCGTCAATATCAAACATCAGTGCTTGGTAAGTCAAAATGCATCATCCCTTCAAAGTCATCTGTCTCTAGTATAGCAAATTACCTATTGACAGAGATTCTTTGAATGGTTATAGTTAGATTAATAATTGATGAGGAGCTAATGATATGTCATTACCGTTAAGTCACATAAAAAATTCAACTAGCTTTTACTTTTGGTATTTTCGCTAGTGTTTGTGCCCGCTGCTTAGGTGCAAACACGGACTCGATGTTTGCATCGATGCGGTTGCCAAAAGCTTTTTGTGATTAAACGGCGCCCATGGATGTTTGAAAATTCCAAGGGTGGCTAAATAAGTGTTTTTTAGTGGCGCACCCTTTGAATTTTCAAAGGGTGCGTCTTTTTTGACGCAACCGAATGCCACCCACGCGACGCTCGCACCAACTTTTAAACAAACGGGAGGAACCAATATGTCAATTAGTTCAGAAACATTAGTTCAAAATATGAATCATGAAATCGCAGCCATCCAGCCATCCGATATCTTAGCTTTTAACGCGGAAATCGCCAACATTCCGGGAATTGTTCGCTTAACCCTTGGCGAACCTGACTTCGATACGCCAGAACACGTGAAGCAGGCGGCGATTCAGAGTATCGAAAACAATGAGAGCCACTACGCCCCATCAAACGGGACGCCAGCGTTACGCGAAGCGGCGGCTAATTTCTTAGCCAAGAAGTACGACGTTCACTACGATCCAGCTAGTGAAGTTATCATTACCGCTGGTGCCACTGGTGGAATCTACACCGCACTGAGTTCAATTTTGAACCCCGGTGACGAAGTCTTGATTCCAACCCCAATTTTCCCACTCTACATTGCGATTGCGAAGTTAAACGGCGCAACGCCAGTCTTCATGGATACGTCCAAAAACGGCTTCGTGCTTTCACCAGAGATGTTGAAGGAAACGTTAGCAGCTCATCCTAAGACGAAGGCGGTCGTTTTGAACTTCCCATCCAACCCAACTGGGGTCACTTACCGTGAGGATGATTTAAGGGCTTTAGCTGCCGTGTTGGCAGACAAACCGATCTTCGTTTTATCTGACGAAATTTACAGCGAATTGACATACGGCGCGACCCACGTGTCGATTGCGCGCTACTTGCCAGAACAAACGATTTTACTCAACGGGGTGTCGAAGTCTCACGCGATGACCGGCTGGCGCATTGGGATCATGTGCGCGCCAAAAGCGATTACGGCGCAACTCGGCAAAATCCATCAATTCACAGTTACGTCGACGACAACAAATGCGCAAGCCGCAGCCGCTGAAGCGTTGAGCAACGGGATGGATGACGCGCAAGCAATGAAGAAAGAATACCAAGCACGGCGCGACTACTTATACGACGCGTTAAACAAGCTCGGGTTCGAATCCGCCAAGCCAGAAGGGGCTTTCTACCTGTTCAGTAAAATCCCAGCGGGCTTGCCGCAAGATAGCATGGCCTTCTGCCGTGAGTTAGCGCACGAAGCCCGGGTTGCCTTGATTCCAGGAAGCTCATTTGGTCCTGGTGGGGAAGGCTACGTGCGGATCAGTTACGCGGCTTCAATGGACAATTTGAAGACGGCGGTCGAACGCATCGGTGAATACGTCGGTAAGAAAGCAGCGGAGGAAAAATAAGTATGAAAATTTTAATGTTCAGTGTTCGTGACGATGAAGAAGCAGCGATTAAGGCGTGGGCTGAAAGTAACCACGTCCAAGTCGATACCAATGATTTAGAATTCCATCCGGATACGGCGGAACTTGCGAGGGGTTACGACGGGGTCGTTATTCAGCAACGAAGTGCGATTGGTGACGATCCTAGCGTTTACCAAAAGCTCGCCGATATGGGCCTTAAACAGCTGACGAGTCGGACGGCCGGCGTGGATACGATTGATATTCCCGCTGCCAAGAAGGCCGGCCTGACGGTGACGAACGTCCCAGCTTACTCGCCAAACTCAGTTGCTGAAATGTCAGTTGCGCAAACGATGCGTTTGATTCGTAACTTGGAGCTCTTTGACAGCCGCTTAGGCCAACAAAACTTCCAGTGGGCCGGCTTACAAGCCCGTGAAATTCGCTCCTTAACGGTGGGAATTATCGGCGCTGGCCGGATCGGTGGGACCGCTGCCCGGTTATTCCACGGGTTAGGCGCTAAAGTGATTGCCTACGACGTCGTCCGTCATCCAGAATTAGAAGACGTTTTGACTTACGTTGATACGAAGGAAGACTTGTTGAAGCAAGCTGACGTGGTTGACTTACACGTGGACCTCAACGAAACGTCAAAAGGGTTGATCGATGCCGCAGCTTTGAAGCTGATGAAAAACGATGCTTTCATCATCAATGCGTCCCGTGGGCCCGTTATTGTAACGGGGGACTTAGTTGATGCTTTGAAGGCGGGAGAAATTGCCGGGGCAGCCTTGGATACCGTTGAGGGCGAAGCCGCGTTATTCAACCAGAACCACCAAGGTGAAGTTTTACAAGATACTAACGTTGCACAACTCATGCAGATGCCAAACGTCATGATCACGCCACACGTTGGGTTCTACACGAACTTAGCCGTTAAGAACATGGTCGACATCAGTTTGAATGACGTTCTCGCCATTTTGAAGGGTCAACCGACCGACCACGCTTTTTAAGCGTCGTTATTAAATAATCTCGATTGTGGGCACAAAAAGCGCATTCCTAAAATCTAGGGATGCGCTTTTTTAGTAATGCGGATAGTCGATTTATGAAATGGGAGTTGGGGCTAACCAGCCGTTGTCTAGCAATTGGTGGTAGTGGCGGCCGACGGGGACCCAGAGTTTAGCTTGTAAGATACTGCGGAGTTCGTCCCAAAACAGGGGATCGCGTCGTTCACTAGCAGAGAGTTTTAGTTGAAGATAGGTACCATTTTCAGTTCGTGCGATGACGAAGGGATAGAACACTTTAAAAATTTGAGCGGCAATAATGTTAGTAATCGTTGTTTTTTGGTCGAGTAACATATGCGGACCTCCTTAAAAGGTTATCGGTGATGGTTATTAACTGCAGTCTAACCATCAAAAGTAAAGAAACTGGGACTAAAGGGTTAATAATTAGTTAAATGACTAAAATGAGAATTTTTCAGAAAACGCTAAGTTAGCAGTGCTTTTAGGGGACGCCGTAAACGGTTAGACTATGGCTAAACATCAAGAAAGCAAGGATTAACATGTTACCAATTAAATTAGGTCTAGCCGTGGTGTGGTTTGCGCGTCCAGCTATCGTGGATATGACCGCGTACGCCTTATGGGGTATTTTAATGTTAATGCTGGTTGGTTATATTGGCGTTATCATTTATGAAAAATCAAAGCAGAAATAAAGTCGCATGACGAGGGTGGGCGTTGTCATGAGGGTAGGACATTAAAATAAAGTTTTTAGTAAGCGGCTGCAAAATTTAAAATTTTTGCAGTCGCTTTTTTGCTTTGAATTCCGAACAATCTACGCTGAAAAAGGAGCCTTATTCAGAATAAAGATGAAAAATGAGTTATTTTAACTGAAATAGTTTGGAAACTATCCCACTATTTTGGCTATAGCGAACAATAAAAGTATGGTTTTTGACAGATTTACTAATTATGTATTAAACTATTTAAATAGCATTAACGAAGAATAAGGGTTATTTAACTTTTAGTATTAATGCGATTATTCTTGTTCGTCAGTCCAAGACTGATAGAGAAAGCGAAGGTGACAACGATGTCAATGATCGAATTTCACAACGTGGAAAAGTATTATGGTGACTTTCACGCCCTTAAGAATATTAACTTAACAATCAATGAGGGTGAAAAAGTTGTTTTGATTGGCCCCTCTGGTTCTGGTAAGAGTACCTTGATTCGAACCGTCAACGGTTTGGAACGGGTTCAGTCCGGACAGTTGTTAGTCAATGGATTTGACTTGGCGGACCGGAAAACCGATATGAACAAGATTCGGAAAAATGTCGGGATGGTTTTTCAACATTTTAATTTATACGCTAATAAAACGGTATTAGAAAATATTATGATTGCTCCCCGGTTAGTGTTAAAACGGCCGGAAGCTGAAAATAAGAAATTGGCGATGGCGCTGTTAGACAGTGTCGGGTTGGCTGATAAAGCGAACAACTTACCGAGCCAACTTTCAGGTGGACAGTCACAGCGGATTGCCATTGCGCGGTCGCTTGCGATGAAGCCGAAGTGTCTGTTATTCGACGAACCAACGTCGGCGCTTGATCCTGAAATGATTGACGACGTGTTGAACGTGATGAAGTCGGTCGCCGAGGATTCCAGTATGACCATGCTCGTTGTGACCCATGAAATGGGCTTTGCCCGCGAAGTGGCTGACCGCGTGATCTTCATGGCGGATGGCGAAATCTTGGAAGATGATGCCAAGGAAACCTTCTTTGACGGGCAACCAGCTAACGAACGGGCCCGCCAATTCTTGAGCAAGATCATCGCACACTAAGTAAGCGGGGAGGCATATGAATGAAAAAGTTGAAACGAATAACGAGTGCGCTCGGGATACTTAGTTTGTTGGTGATTGTACTAACGGCGTGCGGTTCCCGTAAGTCGTTGTCTCAACAAGACGTTTTACAAAATGACCGGGCGAACAACACGATTACTTGGGGCGTCAAAGCGGATACGAAGCTGTTTGGCTTGATGGACGTGAAGGACAACCAGGTTAAGGGCTTTGACGTGGATATTGCCAAAGCGGTGACTAAGCGCGTTTTAGGCAAGAACGGGCACGCTAAGTTTGTCCAAGTGACCAGTCAAACCCGAATCCCATTGTTAAAAAATGGGAACATCGACGCAATCATTGCGACGATGACGATTACCCCCGAACGTGAAAAGCAGGTTGATTTCTCACAATCGTACTTTGACGCGGGCCAGTCCTTACTGGTTAAGGAGGGCAGCAGCATCAAATCTGTGAAAGATCTGAACAAACCTGGGACTAAGGTTCTCGGGGTGACCGGGGCAAACTCGGTGGCTAACATTAAGAAGTTTGCACCCAAAGCCCGGGTGTTGGAATTATCCGATTACGCGCAGGCCATGACGGCATTGAAGTCTGGACAAGGCGCCGCGTTGACCACGGATAACGGGATCCTTTACGGGATGGCGACGCAAAATCCTGGCTACCAAGTGGTCGGGGGCGCCTTTACGAAGGAACCTTACGGGATTGCAATCAATAAGGGACAAGGGGACTTTAAAGCGGAAGTGAATAAAGCCCTAAAAGAAATCGAAGCGGACGGCACTTATAACCGCATCTTAAAGAAGTGGTTTGGCAACGTGCCCGGCTTTGACTATAAGGAGGCGGCGCGCTAATGATCTATATCGTAACGCATTACTGGTCTGAACTGGTTCAAGGAATCGGCTATACGTTGTTGTCCAGCGTCATTGCACTGGTCTTTAGTACCATCATCGGGACGATGTTTGCCATTTTTGAAGTGTTGCCGAATAAGGCGATGCGCGTCATCGGCCGGGTTTACATTGAAATCTTCCGAAACATTCCGTTACTGGTGATTGCGATGTTCTTTTATGTAATCATCCCACTGTACGTCGCAAAAATTGATGGTTTTACGGCTGGGACGATTGGGTTAACCATCTACACGTCGTCTTTCATCGCTGAAACGGTCCGTGCGGGGATTCAGTCGGTTGATCCGGGACAGATGGAAGGCGCCCGTGCTAACGGGATGACGTACTGGCAAGCCATGAGTAAAATCGTGTTGCCGCAAGCTTTCAAAATTATCATCCCGCCGCTAGGAAATCAGTTCATTAACTTGGTTAAGAACTCGTCGGTGCTCGCGTTCGTCGCTGGTTTTGATCTGATGTATCAGGCCAACTCGATTGCGTCACTGTCACTCGATACGATCAATAGTTACATGGTCGTCGGGGTCTTTTACCTTGTTATCACGCTGCCGCTGAGCTATTACATGCGGCACCTTGAAAAACGGCTCGCAAATTAAAGGGGGCATTCAGCATGCAAAATTTTATTCAAGCCTATTCGTGGGTTAACATCCGTTTCTTGCTCGAAGGCCTCTGGGTGACCGTGGAAGTTTCCGTGGTCTCCATCATTGCTAGCTTTATTATCGGGTCAATTCTCGGCGTGTTACGCTACGTTAAAATTAAGTATTTATCCGCGGTCATCGGTTTCGTTGTTGACATGGTCCGCAACTTACCGTTAATTTTGATTATCTTCTTTACGTACTTTGGGTTACCGCACTTGGGCTTTAAACCGGGGATCCTATTCGCAACGATCCTCGCCATGACGATCTTTGAATCGGCCATGCTTGCGGAAATCGTTCGCTCCGGAATTTTGGCTGTTGATTACGGTCAGATGGAAGGGGCGCGTGCAAACGGGATGACTTACGTTCAGGCGTTATGGCACATTATTTTCCCCCAAGCTATCAAGAAGACAATCCCAACGATTGTTAGTCAATTTATCTCATTAATTAAAGATACATCGCTGGCAACCATCATTGTTTTGCCGGAATTGTTAAATCATGCGCAAATCATTTACGGTCAAAATACGGCTTACATCATTCCAATGTTTGTTATGATTGCGTTGATGTACTTCGTCATTTGTTACGCGCTATCCGTATTGTCACGAATTTTAGATAAAAAATTAGCATAAGAATAAGAGTGTGACAAAAGGCGGTCAGTTTGCGATCATTAACGTGAAATCAGCGATTATTCCTGGGTTTGGAATGGTCGCTGATTTCGGATTAAGCGGAACAAATTGCCTTTTGGCGCACGTTTTGACCATAATAATAGGAAGAGCCATTCAGAAATATCATATTTCTGAATGGCTCTTTGAGTTTTATCCGAATCCTTTTTTTACGTTATCTTGTGACTTTTTTAACAAATGTTATTTTTTTAATAAAATAAAGTGAATTATCCAGTATAATGTCCGTAACAAGCGACAGTAAGATTAAAAGGAGGCGGAAGTCGTGTTTGGTTCAGATGAAGTGATCACACAGGCAATTGATAAGGGACAAGCGAAAGTTAAGTTAGCGATAGGTGCTAAGTTAATTCTAGGATTCTTTGGTGGGGCGCTGATTGCGCTCGGCTTTCTCGCTGATGTTCGGGTGGTGGCCGCCGTGCCGAAAGCCTGGGCGAGTTTTGCACCGGTTCTTGGTGCGGGGGTCTTCCCGTTAGGTCTCATTGTGATTCTGCTCATGGGCGGGGAGTTGGTGACTGGCAACATGATGGTCGTCAGTTTATCGGCTTACGATCACAAGGTTAGCTGGCGTGATTTTTTAGTGAACTTATTAGAAATTACAATTATGAACTTTATTGGGGCCGCGTGCGTGGCATTCTTTTTAGGCCACGTCACCGGTTTAACGCATGCGCAACCCGTCCAAGCGACGGTGATTGCCATGGCACAGTCGAAAATCACCATGCCGTTTTGGGCGAGCCTCGTTTCAGGGGTCGGCTGTAACTGGCTGGTTGGGATTTCTGTTTGGTTGGCAATGGCTGCTAAGGACGGTGCCGGTAAGATGCTTGGCATCTGGTTACCAATCATGGCCTTCGTTGCCATTGGATTTCAACATAGTATTGCCAATTGCTTTTTGATTCCAGCAGCGATTTTTGAGGGTGGCGCGACCTGGGGGCAGTTCGTGACCAACATCATACCAGTCTATTTAGGCAATATTATTGGCGGTGCCGGCGTGGTCGGCGGCTTGTATTACTTAAGTTTACGCAAGCTTCGTTAGGAAAGCTAATCATCACTATGGGGGATTTACAATATGAAGCATCAAATGATTGATAACGTTGTTTTTATGGGGATACTCGCCGTTTTGGCGTATCAGTACACGTTACTATATTTTAGTGTCATCAATGGGTCTTGGCTCAACTTTGCGGTCGTCGCGGGAACTTTTGGCATCGGCCTATTGTTAGGACGGTCAACTTACATTATTTTGGGTGGTATGCTGTCGTTTGTTGGGATGAGTGCCGGCGGATTAATGCTGGTCATGCCCTATACCCGAGAAATGTATCTGTGGGCCGCAATCGCGCTATTAACGATTACGCCGCTAACGACCTACTTAACGTTCTTGTTAGACCACCATTTATTGAAACGTAAGGCGCTGGCGGCAACCCTGAGTGATTTAGAACGTGCCAAACCGGACTTGGAACTCATTACCGGAGCACAAAATAAACACGCGCTAAATACCGCGGTTAACCGTGAAATGAAGCTAGTCTGGCACCATGAGCGGAATTACCGTTTTACGTTAACGATGGTCAAGATCGATTTCTTGGAAAACGTCGTCAACTATTTAGGTAACCAGCAGTTTAACGCGCTACTGCGAGCAATGGCTAAACACTTGGATGAGTCACGTTACGCGGAAGACCAGTTGTATTACTTGGGCGCCGGAAAGTTCATCATCTTGTCACCGATGCTCAGCCGCGCTAATGCGCCAACGATGCGACATAAGTTCAAGGCGAACGTCGCAAAAGTTGCGGGGGGAATCGGGTTGGAAAGCAATGCGCTTATTTTGCGAGTCGGTCAAGTCACCTATTCAACGCAGCACATGGTACGGGAATGTAATGCTACCAAAGCGTTGGCACAACTGGAACGGAACGCGGAAACTGATATTGCCAGAGAGTATTTATAGGAGAAACAACGAATGAATATGGAATTAGAAAACTGCCTGTGGGTTATGCCCATGTGTACGATTGTGACAGTTCTCTTAGCTTTGACGGTAATTACCCTCGGGCTGTGTTGGTGGCGGATTTTTAGACTGACCGTCCACCGGTTCAACAAGGAGGACCGCCGCTGTGATTAATACGTTATACATCATTGCGATTCTCTCAATTTGGTTATCCGTAACGGTGACCGTGATGACGTTAATTGGCGGTGTTTGGTTTATTTTTAAGCAATTGAAGCAGAATAACTCGGCCACGTTGGCGCCTTTAAAACGGACGCCCAGCGTGACCATCGTTGTTCCAGCCCATAATGAAGAATTGGTGATTCAGGCAACCGTCCGCGCCATTCTTAACTTGAATTATCCGGCAAAACGGGTCGAAGTCCTCGTTTACGCGGATAATTGTCAGGATCAGACCGCGGTACAGGTTCGTAAGTTAAAAGCAACACCAGAATTTGCGGGACGTGACTTACAAGTGATTGAACGAACGGGGACGGGTGGCAAGGCCGGGGTCTTAAACGACGCCTTGAAAATCGCACACGGTGAATACTTGTGTGTGTACGATGCGGATGCGGCGCCAGAAGTGAACGCACTCTACTTCTTAATTCAGAAAGGTTTAGAAGACCCTGAACGCTACGCGGCGGTGTTTGGCCGCAACAAAACCCGGAATTACCAGCAGAACTTTTTGACGCGGTGTATTCACTTAGAAATCGTGAACACGCAGCGCATTCAACATACCGGTATGTGGCAGTTGTTTAAGATTGGCCGGATCCCGGGGACGAACTTTATTATCAAAACGCAGGTCGTGCGTGAGTTGGGGGGCTGGAATAACGGGGCCCTCACGGAAGACACGGCGTTATCATTTCGGCTCATGCGATCGGGTAAGCTGATTGCGCTGGCGCACCGCTCCGAAGCTTTTCAGCAAGAGCCCGAGACGCTGTTTACCTACTATCATCAGCGTAAACGGTGGGCCCGTGGGAACTACGAAGTGATTTTTAGTAACTTGCGCTACTTATTTGACCGCACACCGTGGCGGGTCAAATTGGAAATTCTGTACTACGTCTGCGTCTACTTGTGGTTTAGCGTTGCTATCATCGTTTCAAACATCTTGTTTGTGACGAACACGGCCTTAGCGCTGGCTAGTATCTGGTGGCCGCAGCTCAACCCGCTCGTTTCTTTGGAGACACCACTCGCCATCGTGTTTGGGATCAACTGGTTGTTGATGTTTTATCTGTATTTGTTGCAAATGAACATTGCCTTGGCAAGTGATTACGGCCAGGCGACGGTCACTAATTTTGTGCACACGGTGATGGCTTACTTTACGTACGCTCAGCTGTTTATTGTAGTTTCAATCGTCGCGTTGTTAGAGATGTTAAGGGATAAGGTCACTGGCAAGCGCCAAACCAAATGGTATAAGACGGAACGCTTTTAACGGGGGAAAAAGAGTTGAAACGACATTGGCAATTTTTGATTGGTGGACTGAGTATCATCGCTGCTTTCGCATTGGGGGTGGGAATCTACGTGACCCAACGACCAACGGCGACGATTAAGGTCAATAAACCAATGGTCGCGAAGCACTACCGTGTCTGGAAAGGCACTTATTTACAAGGGGATTCGAACGCAAAGTTTGTCGTTACGAATCAAGACCATGACAAGAAACAGACGTTATCAGAAGCACAGGGGTACGGGATGCTGATTGCGATTATGGCGGCCAGACAAGGATTTGGCAGTCAAAAGACCTTTGATCAGTTGACCCAGTATTACGTGGATCACCAGATCTCCAAAGATAACCCGCTAATGGCCTGGCGTCAGCAGCAGGTTGGTCAACGGATGGTCAGTACGACCGCAGAGAAGACCAGCGCAACCGATGGTGATTTAGACATTGCGTACGCCTTGATCTTAGCGGACGAGTACTGGGCTCAGCACGGTAAACCGGGACGTCACGACTATGGCAAACTGGCGCGCCGGTTGCTTAAGGCCATCGCGGCGCGTGAGATCAACCCGGTGACGAAGCTACCACGGGTTGGCGACTGGGCAAAAGAAGGGCAGAGCAGTGAATTGGTGCGTTCTTCAGACCTAATCACCGCCTATTTTCGGAAGTTTGCCCGGTATACCCGTGATGGGACGTGGACCCAAGTTGTTCAGAACAGTCAAACGGTGCTACAGAAGTTAAGTGGAAAATATGAAACTGGGTTGATGGCGGACTTTGTGACGGTTCAAGGCCGCAACTTGGATGTGGGGTCGGTTTTACCTAAACAGGTAGATTCACCGTATGACCACCAGTACGGTTTCAACGCTTGCCGGGTGCCTTGGCGGGTGGCTTATGATTATCAGTTGAATCACAGTCGAATCAGTTATGACGTCACGGCTAAGATGTTGAAGTTCTTTAGACACTGTCAGCGGCCGGGAACGGTCCATGATTTAAGCGGAAACTTATTGGCACAATACGATAGTGCTGCCTTTACCGCGCCGGTTGCGTATGCGGCCTACGTGTTAAATGATCAAAAGCTGAGTCAGCGGTACGCGCCTGAATTAGATATGGGCTTGGTTAAACAAGGCTACTATCCCGCCACGTTGCACATGGTGACGTTGTTGACTAGTGGAACTCTCGGGGATGCAGATTAAGAATAAATGAAAAAATGAGCTGTGATTTTTATCACAACTCATTTTTTATTTAAGAATTAACGGTCAAATTCGATTTTAATCCGATTAAGCGTTTTGCCGTTGCTTCCAGTAATAAACGGGAATCCCGATGGCAACGATAACCAGAGAAAGAAGTACCCCGGGAAGGTCAGAACCAATTTCACTGACGATGACGAACAGGGCCCCTAAGATGGCAATGAGCGGAGTCACTGGGAAGCCAGGCGTCGAAAATGGTCGCTCGATTCCGCGCTTCCGTTTACGTAACCGGAAGACCCCGATAAAGGTCGCCACGTAGAAACAGTAAACGGTGAAGATACACAGGTCAGATAACCGATCAGGATTAAAGAAGAGAATCATGACACTCGCATAGGCCAAGATGACCAAAGTCGCGACGATCGGTTCGTGAGATTTTTTATTTAAGTAACTCAATTGTTTTGAAAATGGTAACTGGTTACGTTCAGCCATGGCGTAGACGATCCGGGGGAAGGTCATAATCTTCCCGTTTAAACAGCCCACCATTGAAACGATGATCCCGATATTGAGCAACCGACCACCAATGGTCCCGAAGGCCGCGTTGGCGAAGTAAACGGTTGTCTGTTGGCCCAACTTATGAATCGTATCAGCTGGAATAAAATGAAGAATCCCATAACTAACCAACGTGTAAGCAATTAAGACGAGTGAAATTCCAAGAATAATCGCTTGGGGAAGAATCTTTTGGGGATTCTTGATTTCTCCGCCTAAGTTGGCGACAAGAATCCAACCGTCGTAAGCGAACAGGGTGGCTAACACGGCGACCCCGAAGCTTCCGGTCGATTGGGTAACGGTATGTAAGGATTGCCCAAAGGCGTCTTGGTTACCGAAAAACAGACCGAAAATAATGATGGCGGCGATGGGGAGTAACTTTCCGAGGGTCGTCACGATTTGAAAGGCGGCGCCCCAGCGGTTTTCGAACATGTTTAAAATTCCGATTAATACAATGACGATAATGGCTAGCGGTGCCTGCCAACTCCCGTTCAAGTTGAAGAAGCCAACTAACAGGATGCCGAGGTAAGCGGCGATTGAAGCGATGATTGCGGGGCCGTAAACGACAACTTGCATCCAGCCGGACAAGAATCCCCATAATTTACCGTAGATCTCCTCCATGTAAACGTAAAGGCCACCGGTGTGTGGCATTTGGGCCCCAACTTCGGCAATGGTCAAGCCAGCCGTTAAGGTAATGAGGCCTCCTAGTAACCAGGCAAGTAGGGCCATGCCGGTGGAACCAGCGCTATCGAGTACTGATGATTGTTTAAAGAAAATTCCCGAACCAATCACGGTCCCGACAACGAGTGATAATGCTGACCAGAAGCCGAGGGACCGGTTCAAGGTCGTTTCTTGTTTCGCATCTTGCATGAAAAAGAGGTCCTCACTTTCAGAAGACCGTCCGGATAAGCCGGGCGGTCCGTTTCAAAATAGCCACAGATAATTGTTCTAAGCATAGCAGAAAATTTATGTGCTGACAATGAAAATCACATTAAAAAAATCACTTTTAAGCTTTAAATCCGAACTAATGATAACTATTTGATGTTAAAGTTCGATAAAAATGATTATTCGGCATTGCAAGCATAAATATAGTTCGACTTTTTATAAAAGTATTTATATTTAAATGTAGTTTCTACTGACCTGTCATGCCATAATTTGCGATAAAATAGCTTGATTACGCTAACTTTAAGCATACCCTGATGAATGATGATGCTGACTTAAAAGCCATAATGATATAAATTTAGCCCCCATTGGACTAGCAGGCAGCTAGGTCGATGGGGGCTAATGAGAAAATTTGTTTATTGAAGTGAATACATATCGGAAATTAGTCGGTAACTAATCCAAATTAATTGTAGCATCGAAAGTTTTAAAGTCATTGTCATCGTCGTAGTCATCAGTATCGTAACTAGCATCCCATTTTAAACGAACGCTTGTCAGGTCTTTAATACTGGATAATTTTGGCAAAATAAAGTATAGATTACCATCAGCATTGGTGCCACTGTTCATCTCACCGTCAAAATCATCACTGTCGAAATCGGCGTCCACCTGTTGACCGTCGTTAGTGCTTAGCTTGGCTTGGGTTGGGTATGCTGAAATATCACGTCCTGCATGAATATTCATGTGGACCTTTACGATTCCGTTAAACTCTTGTTTATCGCTACCTTCACCGTTAGTGTATGTTCCGTCTGTTTTGTAAACCGCAATTTTGTCGATTTTAAACGTAGAACCAGCCCAGCTACTATCACTAAATGAAGTCGTGTAAGCTTGTTGATCAGCAAGGTTAATCTTATCGTCATCAATAGTAATACTGTCGGTATCAGAACTTGATTCGGAATCAGTATCGTCGTCATCACTGTCTTCACTATCAGTATCTTCATCATCGCTATCATCGTAACTATCATCAGTGCTGGTAGTGGTTGTTGTTGGATAATCGGCAAGGGACATCGTATAAGTTGAAAAACCAATAAGGCCAGCAAAGACGGCGGTAGTTAACACCAGGATGCACCAAGTCCACCATTTCTTTACCCAGGGCTTTGATTGCCCAGATGAGTGATCGAAGCGTTTGCCGGCTTCCTTAGGTTGTTGACATAAGAAAACAATAATTAAAATTGGTCCGACAATTGGAATAAGTGATAGCCATAAATAGTGGGCTGATCGGTTGGTGTCATGGAGTCGGCGCACACCTGCTGTAAATTGCATGACTGAGATCCATGCCGAAAGTGCAGAATAAATAAGAATCAATATAGTATGTAAAATACCAGTTTGAAATGGGGTGTTATATACGTTGTAACCCAGCACAATATTTAAAATAAAGCTGATCAATACTAAGTCTAAGTAAAGCCACCAGTATTGTGGGCGAGAGATTCGTTGCGACCAAGTAAAAGTTTGTTGAACACCCAATTTCAGTGCTGTCCACATATTGTCGCGCTCTGGACGGTTAGGCTGATTGTCCATTTTGGGAGCGCTGGTGTTTTGCTTTTCAGTGGCGGACGTTGCTTCCTGGGTTGCACCACAAATAGGACAAAAAGTAGCGTTAATGGGAATCTTCTTTCCACACTTCATACAAAATTTTGATTCTGACATTGATGTTCCTCCTAAGAATACTTATACTAGGCGAAATATAATAGATATAAGTAAGATTATGTAACTGAGTAAATTATTATCACAGTTAAAAACTATCATATCATAATCAATTATATTTATTAATGAAAAAATCACAAAATATTCATATTTTTATTATCTTGACACGCGGTGCTAGTAGTAATTTATTTTGTTCCACCTCAAAAGGCGAGTATAATCTGACAAGTACGCATTAGAGAGTGGGGAAGAATTATGGTAATTGCAATCGTGGTCATTCTGACGTTATCGAGCGTCGGCTTATTTGGCTTGCTGTTAAACGGTGCAAAGCATCACGACGTTGCTATTATTGATCGTAGTTTTGGCTGGGGAATGGGCATTGGCGCGGTGACCGATTTTTTGGACACCTTGGGCATCGGTAGCTTTGTCACTTCCACAGCAATTTTTCAAGCGAGTCACTATTTAAAGGATGAGCGGCAACTGCCGGGGACCCTGAACACCATGCACGCGATTCCGACGGCGTTTGAGGCGTTGTTCTTCGTGACGACGGTGAAGGTTGACCCGTGGACGCTGATCGGTTTAGTCTTGGCGGCAACGATTGGGGCTTTGCTAGGTAGTGAGGTCATGACCAAGCTAAATCAGCGCCGAATTCAACTGATTATGGGCGTTGCACTAGTGATCACCGCTGGGCTAATGGCCGCCAAACTCCTTGGCTGGATCAACTTGCTAGGTGCGGCGAATCAGGCCACCGCGTTACGCGGTTGGTCGCTTGCCATCGGTATTGCGGGTAACTTTATTTTGGGATTGTTAATGTCCGCTGGGGTGGGGTTATACGCACCGTGCATGGTAATGGTTTACTTCTTAGGATTAACGCCGATTGCGGCTTTTCCGATTATGATGTTGTCGTGTGCGCTACTGATGCCAACGTCGGCCGTTAACTTTATTCGGCACGATCGGGTCGACTACCGGGGCCTCTTTGGGATTATTTTGGGCGGCATTCTCGGGGTCATCGTAGCGGCGACGGTCGTCAAATCGCTGTCGTTGACGGCGTTGAGTTGGCTAATCGTTATCGTAAGTTTATGGACAGCTAGTTCGCTATGGCGCGCCGCAGTTCGCAGTGGAAAAAAACAGTTAATGAAGTAGTTGCTCCGTCAGGCAGTACCGGTGTACTATGGGGTCGGTCCCAGCCGGAGTGCGGTCTGGTACCTCGATTCAAAGCCGATAGACCACGTCTTTGAATCGCCCTGCGACATTCACCGGCTAAGAACGCCAATCAATGTCGCCGACACAGCACACCGATACTGCCTGACTGCGCTAAACATAAATTGGATGGTGGTTATTAGCCAGAAACAATGGTTGACAGTTACTTCTAACGTTCGTGATAAACAAAAACAGCTCCGCAGTCAATTCTGCAGGAGCTGTTTCGTTATAGTCATCTTTAAGCGGGCGTAACCACGTATTTTTCATAACGTTGGGCATCCACACTGTTAAGTTCAACTTCTAGCTGGGTTCCGTCAGCCACGTAATCCGTCTTTAGAATGTTGGCGTTGTCGTTTAAATAAGCAACCACGTCACCATCGCTAAATGGGATGAGGAGCGTTGTCGTAACGTAACCTTTGAAGACCTTGTCCTTCATCATTTGAGTCAAGACTTGTAGTGACTTTTCGTCTTTGGCCGCGTAAATCAACTGATCGTCTTGTTGATTAGGATAGTTGGCTTCCGTCAAATCAGCCTTGTTATAGGCGTAGATCATTGGGATATCAGTGACGCCGATTTCTTTCAAAGTCTTATCGGTTGTCGCCATCATTTCTTTGTAATGTGGGTCAGCGTAGTCGATAACTTGGATCAATAGGTCCGCATTAGCTGCTTCTGCCAGCGTTGAGCGAAAGGCGTTGATCAAGTTATGCGGCAAGTTGCTGACAAAACCGACCGTGTCGCTGAGTAGCAATTGCTTGTTATCGGGGAAGGTCAATTGACGGATGCTCGTATCCAAAGTGGCAAAGAGCATGTCCTTTTCAAAGACCTGCTTGTCTTCACCCTTACCAAATAATCGGACTAAGCCGTTCATGGTCGTGGACTTACCAGCGTTGGTATAACCGACTAAAGCCACGTTAGGCAAACCGGCCTTGTCGCGTTGTGAGCGCCGGACTTCTTCGTCCTTATTGAGTTCCTTCAGTTCATGCTTAGCATGGCTGATGCGGTCTTGGATCGTCCGCCGGTTTAATTCCAGTTGCGTTTCACCAGAACCACGGTTGGTAAACCCACCGCCACCACCAGCTGCTGCGCCGGCTTGTTGGTCAAGCCGGTTCGAGATACTGGTTCGTAAGCGTGGTAATTGGTACTGAAGTTGGGCAATCTTAACTTGGAGATTGGCTTCCTTACTGCGAGCCCGAGTACCAAAGATTTCCAAAATCAGACCAGTGCGGTCAATAATTTGAAGCCCCGTTTGTTCTTCAAGGTTACGGACCTGACTGGGCGTCAAGTCGGCGTTAATCACCATAATGTGTAAATCATGTGCTTCGGCGTCTTCCTTAATCTCAACCACTTTACCTTTACCAAAGTAAGTGGCTGAGTTGGGTTTGTCCAACCCCTGGTCGATCCGTAGCGCAGCGTGCATGTTATTTGCCTCAACGAGGGCTTCTAATTCCGACATCGCGTAATCGTAATTAGAGACCGTTTTAGACATCCCGGCAATAATAACTTCTTGAACTTGATTCACGTTAGTTTCGGACATTCAATCACTCCTGACGTGTTATAGTTGCTTCAAGTATAACATGCCTAATTAAAATATTATTGGTTCAGGTATTAAGGGGGACTTTTAAATGGGTTACGTTTTAAATCTCAGAAAAAAAGTGGGCCACCAGCCGTTAGTCGTGGCCGGAGCGGCGATGCTTGCGCAAAATTCGGTAGGAAAAGTGTTATTGGTCTACCGCAACGATAATCACTGCTGGGGGTTACCAGCAGGATCGACTGAACCCGGCGAGTCCGTTCAGCAGACGGCCCGTCGTGAATTAAAAGAAGAAACGGGCCTAACCGTTGGTGACCTGACCTTGATTGACGTTTTTAGCGGTCCCAAGATGCACTACCGCTATCCTAATGGGGATGTGATCGACAGTGTGACGGTGCTTTACCGTGGCAATACTAACGGCGGTGAGTTGGTCAAAGCAACTGATGAGACGAGTACGGCGGGGTTCTATGAACTAGACGCGCTCCCGGAACCGCTAACGCCGCTGACGAAGTGGATGTTAACGGGGGAGTGAGTTTGACCGCTAAACCTAGTTTTGTTATAGTGAACTGAATTAATTAAACGGATTGTCACCGGACAATGTGCAACCACCTTCCTTAGGTCTAAGTGGAAGGTGGGGCGCGTTGTCCTTTTTATTTAGGAGGAATTTATAATGACGTGGATTTATTTAGTGGTCGCCGGGTTGTTTGAAGTGGTATGGGCGACGATGATGAAATTGAGTAATGGGTTTAGCCACTTGGGTTACAGCGCGGCGACCGTTGTTGGAATGATCTTAAGCTTCGGTTTCTTGGCCCTAGCCACCAAACATTTACCGTTGAGTATTGCGTACCCGATCTGGACGGGAATTGGCGCGGTGGGTGCAATTATCGTCGGCCTAGTCTTTTTCAAGGATACGATTGCACCGGTGACCTGGATCTTTATCGCAATGCTGATTATTGGCATTATTGGTATTAAGGTCACGAGTTAACGTGGCAGAAAAAGTCAGTATCTAGATTAATACAAATTAATCTTTTGCAAGCTATTCCGGTTGTCCGACAGTCATAACAATAGAAGACTATTTTGAGTGCAGTCAGGTAGCCTTGAGTGCTGTGTCGGCAAGATTGGCGAGCGTTTCATACGCCAATTTTGCGGGGCAATCCAAAGACGTGGGTTGTCGGCTTTGAATCGAGGTCACAGACCGAACCATGGCTGTGACCGTCCCCCAGAGCACTCAAGGTTACCTGACAGAGCGGCCAATTTAGGAATAACTATCGTAACTATTATGGTGTAGCTAGCAATTATAGACTTTTAGGCGACATAAATAGGCCTCTCAAACAAGCGATGATTCGCTGTTTGAGAGGCCTAATATTTTTTATTGGTTATTATGAATGTTGATTGGCGATGGTTGGGACCAGCTCTTTAGCGTAGTCCACAACTTTAATTTGGTCGCCGTCCACGTCAATGCGGGTTAGGCTACCGTTCTTAGGGCCCTGAGTGATGTCGATGTCAGGGGCGAAGTGGGCCACCATGCTTCGAATGGTCGTGCCGTGCGAAACGACCAAGACCTTTTCATGGTGGTCATGGTGCGCTTTTAGGTAGTCGAAGCCTTGGTTAATGCGTTCCCAGAAGGCCGCGTTGTCCTCAGCTTCGTGCCAAGGATCAATCGACTTCATTAGGTCGCGACTTTCTTCGATACTGATGTGGTCTAAGAGGGCGTGCAAGCTGTTAACACCGTACTTTTGGCCGACTAATGACCAAGCGCGGCTTGAATCGTCACCTTCGTAGTAGCCGTAGAAGACTTCCCGGAAGTTCATCAACGCTTTAGGTGTTAGATGAGTCAAGTTCGCAGCTTTACTGATGAGGCGAGCGGTATCAATGGCCCGCTTAGAGTCGCTTGAGTAAACGGCGTCAAACCTAGTGCCGGCGAGGGCTTGCCCGACCTTGGTCGCCGTTTCCTTACCGTAGTCCGTTAGCGGGGAATCTGACCAGCCCTGCATCCGGTTGAATAGGTTAAAGTAGGTTTGGCCGTGGCGAATAAAGTAAATTGAAAATTGTGACAAGGTTATTCCTCCTTACGCCAAGTGGTCTTTGCGACCCAAGTAGTCTAGCTGGACGTCGTCATCGGTAATTGTAAATTTAGTGACGCTCCCATTTTGGGGACGTTCCGGTGAAGTCAGCGTGGCAAATCGGTCGGCAATGCTGTAAATGGTATTGCCGTGTGAAACGAGCAATACTTTGTCACCGTCTTTTTGATTGGTACGCAAAGTATCGATGCCGCCGTTGACCCGTTGCCAGAACTCCGCATTGTTTTCAGCGCTATGGAAAGGATCGGCCTCCTTACAGAAGTCCTTAGCCTTTTCGATACCGTACTGATCAATGATGGCTGAAAGGGTCGGGGCTTTGTGGGGCGCGCCGACTTCAAACCAAGTCTGAGACGTGTCGCCGCCTTCGAAGTAGCCGTAAAAAGCTTCCCGGAAGGCAGCTAGTGGTTGGACGGTTAAATCAGCGTTATCACTGGCCGGTAGCATCAGTTGGGCAGTCCGCATTGCGCGGGACATGTCACTGGCGTAGGCAGCGTCGAAATGAATGCCGTTGAGCATTTTACCCGCGTTGCGCGCGTCGTTTTCGCCCACGGTTGTCAGTGGGGAATCACACCAGCCCTGCATCCGGCGGTATTTGTTGAAGTAGGTTTGTCCGTGTCGAACCATGTAAACGGAAAAAGTTGCCATTCTCTAACTCCTCTATATTTTAAACTAAGACACAATGTGTTCATTCTACCATAAAATGTTCAGGCGTTAGTTGGCGGTTGCTAAGGCTTGCCGAATGCGTGGCGCGTCTTGCTTGGAGCCGGTAAAAATCAACCGGTCGCCGAACATAATCATCGTGTTCCCGTTTGGCACGATCAGTTTGCGGTTGCGGATGACCTGACTGATGGTAATGTCCTTCGCAAAGGCGAGGTTCTTGATCTGCACATTGGTGTAGAGGTGGTTCACAACGCGAACTTCGTAAATACTGTTTTCGGTGTCACGGAGCATCAATAGCGTCGATGGTGATTCAATCAAGGCGCGCAGTAACGTGATGTTAGCTTCCGGTGTATTGTAAACTTCCACGCCTAAGTCCTTCAGTTCATCCTCGTGCTCGTTCAAGACGTTACGGTCTTCAAAACGTACAATAATCCGTTTGACCCCGTAGTCGTGGGCGGCCTTTGCTAACTCGTAGTTTCGTTCGGCGTCGATGTGACCCAAGACAAGAATGTCGGTATCAAAAACGGCGGCGTCTTCTAGGTCGCTGGCGGAAAAGTTTTCCATTAACGTTACGGGTAGCTGTGAGTGGTAGGTCTCGTAGTTGTGCTCGTGGTTCGTGTACATCTGAACGTCATACCAACCCTTACGTAACTGTTGGGCGACCGGTACCGTGCTTAAGTTAGCCCCGATAAAGTGGACCGACGTCTTGACGAGGTCTTCTTTTTCGGATGAATAGGCGTGGTTGAAAATTAACGGTGATACGATGCAGGTGATTAGGGCGGCCAGTAAAAAGGCGCCGGACTGGTCGGTCGTAATCGTGTGCATGGATTTAGCAATCCGTAAGACGGCTAGGACCATGGTCATAGTTGTGGCGCTTAAAGCCGTCCCGGCCAAGGCGTTTGCGGATTTGAAACGCAGCTTAAGTACCCAGTAGGCCCCAACTTTGGCTACCATGTAGGCGAGGAAAAAGAGTGGAATCAGAATCAACGTTTTACCGCTGGAGAGTAACGTGCGCAGGTTCAAATCGACCCCGGTCGTAATGAAGAAGATTGGGATGAAGAAACCATAACCGATGGAATCTAAACGTTCACGGGTACTTTCGCTCGGTTGTAACAGCTTCAAAACAATCCCAGCGACGAACGCACCTAGAATGTTTTCGGCTCCAACGGATTCGGCGACCGTAACCATTGTGACGATTAAGAAGAAGGCTAGGCGAATGTCTAGCTGGGTCGTCGACTTATTGATATTTTGGTAAAAACGGAAGAACGGTTTGAACCGTAAAAGTAAAAGTGCGGCAACCGCTAAGATTAATAATAATAGCCATAAGCTCTTGGAGTCACTCCCATAAACGGAAGCGTAGAGCGTTAAACCCATCATGGGGACCAGTTCACCAAAGACCCCGATTAATAGAATCGTTTGTCCAAACGCCTTGCTCAGGAGTTCCTTTTCTTTTAAGGCGGCGATGACGATTCCGAGGGAAATGGTGGCAAATAGGATGGTTGCCAGCCAGAAGTCACTGAATAACCCGCTAACTTTAAAGGCGGCGGCTAGGAGTAAGGATAAGATAACAATGGTTCCGTAAGCGTAGACCGATAACCGTACCGGTGAGTATTTCGGCAAGTTAACGGCGTTTTTTTGTTCCAGCGGTGTCAAAGCCGTGCGACGCTTTTTGAATAAGCTGAAGTCAATTTCCAGTCCGCTTAAAAATAGGAGGACAATGACGCCAATAGTGGAGAGCTGCGAAATTGAGCTAGTCGTGTTAACAAGGTTGAACACGCTAGGCCCAAGGATGATGCCGATAATGATTTCCATGACCGCGGTTGGGAGGCTGCTAATTTTAAACTTGGCCATTACTAGTGGAATCAGTAAAGCGGCAAATAAAATAATGACTAGTGAAACTTGATCCATAAGATAGATTCCTCGATTCGTTAATAAACACGTAGTTGGTCGTCGTCAAAGCCCCAGAAGGCTTCGTTTTGACTCGTGTCGGTAAAGACTTTGAGAATGGCGCTGATTCCGGGGGCTAATTTTTCGGGCGTCAGCGCGCTGAGTGGTTGCCAGCTGATGGCGCCTTCGTAAGACCCGGCTAACAAATGACCGGAATAGTCGTTAGTGGTGTACAGCGTTCCTAGTGACACGTCACCCTGATCATTTTCAACCCAGGTAACGGTGCCAACGAGTTTGAGCTGGTTAACGGTCAGGCCGGTTTCTTCTAGGACCTCGCGTTTCATGGCGCTGACTTGCGATTCGCCGGGATCGACGTGTCCGCCGGGGAAAGTAAGTCCGCGCCACTGTGCGTCGATCTTGTTCTCAACGACGACTTCGCCGGTTTTAGGATTTACGATCAAACACATGTTGACGAGCTCGGCGCGAACAGTGCGGTCGTGATGTTCATGCTGGTCCTTTGTGGCTAGCCAGTCACTGGCTTTGTCATTGATGCCTGCCATAAAGGCGGCCTTAGTTTGCAGGTAAGTCGTGGCATCTTGACTGGCCTTTTGCCGAATAGCCGTGTATTTGCGGCCGTCGGTACGGTGCGCGTTGAGGTAGTCACGAAAAGTGAGCAACTGCTGGTAGGCGTCTTGATTCGTTAAAATAATCAAGTGGACCGTTTGACCCAATAGAACCGTGCTAAAGGTGTGCGGCGCCCCGTCAATCAAGGCGAGGTCGAGCTGCTTGGCGACGGTCACAACATCGTTCACCAGTAGGGCTAAGTCAATGGTTGGCCGTGCAAGCACTTGTGGCATGGCGGTACTACCGACGTGACTGCTGGCAAGTAGGCTGGTTCCTAGAATCGTCTTTAAATTTGTTTGTAAGCGACTAGCCGTCGTGCGCCAGTCTGATTGGTAAGGTGTTAGTTCAACTATTTGCATGGCATTTCCCTCCAAGTATTCCCTTGAAAGATTACTCTTTTTGACGATTTTTGAAAAGGAATAGCTCACTTTCATGTAAAAATTCACGTAAAGGTGAAAATAATGTTCGTACAATCCCGGAAAAAACGATATATTAGAATAATATTGTTATAAAGGAGGAATCCGAAATGCGAACTAACCCGGAATGGATTTATTGGACGAACCGGATTTTACAGGCGTTTTGTGTCTTATTAGTCATTGTGATTACGATTGCTTGGTTAACGGGCATGGTCGAAGAATAAGTAGATATGAAATACATATTAGTGAAAAAGGTACCTGACTGGCTGCGCTGGAAGTGTGGCAATACTGCAACATAAGTTATTATATTTCTGATTATCAGAATCAAAAAGTAATCCTAATTTTAGTTTGCCGAAGATTCAATTAATAAATATAGGATAGAAGTTGAGATTAAATGTTCTTAAATCAACACTATGCTACTTAATAAATTTAAATCAACCTATAATGGTATAGGTTGATTTAGCGCAGGCAGTCAGAATTGGTGTGCTGTGTCGGTAACATCAGTTCTGATAGCCGGAGCGACTAATTTAAGTGCAATTATCGGAATTTTGTAGTTTTCATCTTGATGAACCATAATTAAATGGTTATTAATTGAGTCATGGCGCGGATAGTGCTAAAATTATTGTTCGATATTTAGGAATGGAGGGCGTCACAGATGGCTAAGTCAATTAAAGCTTTAGAACAAGAACACTTAGATCACGTGGTTGCAAAGATTAAGGTGGCCGAGGATCAACAAAGCCAAACCATTGCGCGCTCGGAGAAGGATCAAGCCGACATTAAAACCAACTTTTATAACGACGTTAATATTAAGACGGATAGTTATGAAGGGATGATGGAGACTGGTCTGTCCGTGCGCCAGCAGCAACAGATGTTAGATGAGCGTCAAAATAGCTGGCAACACGCGACTAAGCAGTTATCAACGCTTAAGAAGTTGGAAAAAAACGCGTATTTTGCGCGCTTGGATTTCCATGAAGCTGGTGAACCGAAGACCGAGACCATTTACATTGGGCTAAGTTCGTTTTCGGATACGCCGGATCACTTCTTGATCTATGACTGGCGGGCGCCCATCTCTAGTATTTATTACGACGGCGGGCTCGGCAACGTGACCTACAGAACACCGGATGGTCCCCAGTCAGTCAACGTAAAGCTTAAACGGCAGTTGATGATTGACGACGGAACAATTGTGACCGTCTACGATACCGACGAAGCGGTTGGGGACTCGATGTTGCTAGAAGTTCTAGACGAAAAGTCGGACGTTAAGATGAAGAGTATCGTAACGACGATTCAAAAGGAACAAAATACAATTATTCGGGATACGAGTTCCGATTTGTTATTCGTTCAAGGGGCGGCTGGTTCCGGGAAGACGTCGTCGGTCTTGCAACGGGTCGCGTACTTGTTGTACCGGTACCGCGGTAACTTAACGGCTGGACAAGTTATCTTGTTTTCACCGAACCAATTATTTAACGATTATATTAACCAAGTGTTGCCAGAACTAGGCGAACAAAACATGGTACAGATGACGTACTACCAGTACGCGTCGTACCGGTTGCCGCGGATGCAGGTCGAGACCTTGCAACAACGGTTTGAAGCCGAAAATACGGCGGCGATGTCTAAAGTGACGAAGTTGGAGGGGAGCCTAGCGTTCTTTAACGCGGTGACTACTTACGGCAAACATTTGGAACAAGCCGACATGCGTTTTCGAAACATCACGTTGAACGATGAGGTCATTATTCCACGGACAAAGATTAAAGAAATCTACTATTCATTTAATGAAAACTACCACTTAGGTAACCGGTTATCGGAAACCAAGGAAGAGTTAATTAAAATCTTAAATCGCAAAGTGGAATCTGAGATGCGGTCTAAGTGGGTTGAAGACGTCGTCCAGGACTTATCACGCGAAGAAATCAACCAGTTGTACGGTAACCAGCCCCGTGAATTTAAGAACGGGGATCAAGAATTTAAGTTCTTGGCACGTAAAATCGTTATGAAACGGTTAGGAACGGCTAGAACGCAAATCGTGCGGAACCGTTTCTTGAGTATCAATATGCAATACGCGCACTTCTTACGCGAAGTCCCGCAAATTATTGACCTAGCGAAATACGATATTACGCAGGACGAATGGGACGCTGCGGTTGAACAGAAATTAGCCAGCATCAAAGAACGGCACATTTCATTGACGACCGTCTCAGCCTACATGTACTTGCACGATTTGATGACGGGTAAGAAGGGCCAACGGGATATTCGCTTTGTCTTCTTGGATGAAATTCAAGATTACAACGCCTTCCAGTTAGCCTTCTTGAAATTTAGTTTTCCAAATGCCCGCTTTACGATGCTCGGTGACTTGAACCAAGCCATTTTCACTAAGGAAAACAGTCACACGCTGATTGGTGAACTTGAAACGTTGTTTGATCCGGAGAAGACCCGGGTGGTTCAATTGACCAAGTCGTATCGGTCTACCCAACAAATTACCGATTTTACTAAGGAAATCTTAGTGAATGGTGAAGCGGTAACTGCCTTTGATCGCCAGGGGGACCTCCCTAACGTGGCGGTGACGAGTGACTTTGATGATGCCGTGGATAAAGTCGTTGACCAACTTGCGATGAATGATTCGGACCGCGATACAACGGCCATCATTGGTAAGACGCTAGCCGAATGTGAAGCGTTGACCGATGCGCTGCAAGCTCGGGGTGAAAAGGTCACGCTGATTCGGACCGAAAACCAACGTTTAGCACCCGGTGTCATCGTGGTACCATCCTTCTTAGCTAAGGGACTTGAATTTGACGCGGTGATCGTGTGGAACGCTAACCCGGATAACTACCAGCGCGAAGATGAACGGCAATTGCTGTATACCATCTGTTCACGGGCGATGCACGAATTAACAATCGTGGCGGTGGGCGAATTGTCACCGTTACTCAGCCGTGTTAACCCAGAGCTATATACGTTAAATGAAGCGACCGTTTAGTCGTCGTAAAATGACCTGCCAGGATTAGACCAAGTCTAGTTATGGCGGGTCTTTTTTTGCGCTTTAATGCGGGACAAATTTGATGAATTGTCGATAGTAATCGACGTTTAATTGTGATATTCTTAACAAAATGGAAACGATTACATAATAGGAGGAATGAATAATGACGATTACTGAAATGTTAGGAATCCAGTACCCGATATTTTCTGGTGCGATGATGCACATTGCGGATCATCGGCTCGTTGGGGCGGTGTCTGAAGCGGGCGGCCTTGGCGTTTTAGCTTCTGCCGGACTCAGTGCTGATGAATTACGGGTCGAGATCGTAAAAACGCGTGAATTGACGGATAAACCGTTTGGCGTAAACTTGATGCTTCAAATGAAAAACTGTCCGGAATTGGCGCAGGTCATTATTGACGAAGGCGTCAAAGTTGTGACGACCGGCGCTGGGAACCCGGCATCGTACATTGGCCCGCTCCATGCTGCGGGAATTAAGGTTATTCCAGTGATTGCGTCGGTACACCATGCGCATAAAATGGTCGCGGCGGGGGCCGATGCGGTCGTCGCGGAAGGGCAAGAGTCTGGTGGGCACATTGGGCAAACGTCAACGATGGCCTTGTTGCCACAAGTTGTTGACGCGGTTGATATCCCCGTCATCGGGGCTGGTGGTGTCGGTGATGGTCGCTCAGTTGCCGCCATGTTTGCGCTGGGCGCTTCCGGCGTTCAGTGCGGGACCATCTTTTTGACGGCGGCCGAATGTCCGGTTGCGGAAGCCTACAAGCAGCGGGTCTTAGCGGCAAGTGATACGGAAACTATCGTAACGGGACGCGCCCACCGGGATCCGGTTCGGTCATTACGTAACCCAATGTTGGAACACTATTTACAATTAGAACAAGCAGCGGCGCCGGTTACGGACTTGAAGCAATTAGCTGACGGGGCGTTTGAACGTGCGGTTGACGCCGGAGACGTTGAAGGCGGCAATCCGATGGCGGGTGAAATTGCGGGGATGTTCACAACGATTCGTCCCGCTAAAGAAATTATTGAAGATTTATTTAGCCAAGCAAACCAGGTGGCGAGTGCGTTAACAATCTAAGTTTGGATTGATAAATGGATTGGTTATTCAAGAAAGCGCTTTCTTTTGTTATAATTGACCTATAAGCCGACGGTATTAATAGGGCAACTACTAATAGAAAGCGTGATTGATATGATTATTAAGTCAACGTTAGAAAATTATTTAGCATTTTTCAATACCCCACTATTATCAGCTGGGCAAACCATTGGTGAACTGGTTGTTTTAATTCAAGCGCACTACGCACAACGTCAGACCGATGAGCACTTATCGATTTACTACGACGCGGTCGCCGATAACATCGTGATTGATTGGAACGATCAGCACCAAGTCATCAAACGTTTCACGAACGACCACTTTAATCGCATTGAATCAGCTTATCTAGCCATGCAGGACGAACAGCGAGCTGTACAAGCTTAGTCTTAATATAAAAAAAGGTCTTTTCCGTTTTAGCGGGAAAGGCCTTTTAGATTGGAATCAGTTATTGTCTAAAGGTTATGCAGTTCAAAATTGCCATCAAGGTTGTAGTAGTGGGAAGTGTTGTTTTAAAATAGCCGCTCCGTCGGGCAGTCTCGGTGTGCTATGGGGGCCGGCCCCAGCCATACTGCGGTCTGGGACCTTGATTTAAAGCCGATAGACCACGTCTTTAAATCGCCCCGCAAGATTGGCATATGGGGCGTCTGCCAATCTTGCCGACACAGCACACCATGACTACCCGACTTTCGCTAAGCACAAAATTATTTAGCCCCAGTAATTAATGGCATAGCCAGAGGTCGTCGCTGATAGTATCGGTCGTGAAGGTGGTATTTGGTCGGCGCTTTTTTGCCGACCTTAGACCACGGACGGTCCGGGACAATTGCGGTTTTTGCAATTGTTCCGGGCGAGGGTTAAGACCGTTTCTCAGGCTTAACCTGGTCCCACGACCGCATGCTATCAGCGACAACCGGACTAGGTTATAAAGGAATAACGCTCTTTGGGGTTAGGCGTTATTGCTTAAAGTAGGCCGTTAAGAACGGTGCGGTTTTGCTAACGACTTGGGACTGCGAGTAAGTTTTCTCGCCGTCGCCCCAGATGGAGATGGCCGAGCCGATGTTTTTGCTGCTCTTAGCGAGGTCTTTGTGGTTCGTCTTATCCCAGACCTGAACGTTCCAGTTTTTCTTCAAGTCATTTTTCCAGTAATTGACGTTACTCTTCTTGAACGTCGCTGGTTTCGTAATGATGTAGAGGTACCAGAAGTTAGCGTTGATGGTTTGAAAGCCCGCTTTGTTGAGTTGGGGAAGGGTTGGCCGAATCTTGCGGTGAAGTTTGACCTGCTTGGGGTCGTCGTTTTCACCGTCGTAACTCCAGTAGGTGATCAGGATGTTATGGTCGATCTTCTTCAAGTCTGCGCGCATCAGGCCGTCGTTCCACATGGTGGTCTTGAGGTGCTTCTTATTTAGGTAACGGTTCAATGTGTTGGTATATTTAACAGTGTTAGGTTGATGAGTTGCGGTGGACGCACTGTATTCGTCGCCACCGATGGCCATGTGCTGGCCGCGGTAGAGCAAGCCGACGTATTCACCCAAAAGCTTTTTGACAAACGGGGCCGTTTTGGCTGACCGGAGATTCAACTCATTGCCCGTCGTGACTTTTTTGGCCAGTTTCTTATTGGTAGCGCTGGACGTCTTGAGCAATTTGACGAGTGCCTTAGCGTGACCGGGCGTATCGATTTCAGGAATGACTTCGACGTGACGCTTGTGACCGTAAACGATAAGGGAGCGGAGCTGTTTTTTGCTCAAAAAGGCGAGCTTAGTTTTACGGTTATAATAGACGCTTCCCTTGTGACGGGCGTTTTTGGTCGTTTGATTCAACGTTTTGCTTTCGACGCCGTAACGGTGGTCGTCCGTTAAATGCAACTGAATAAACGTCCCACCCCCAGCATGGACGCGGCGGATGAAGCCTTGGATCGTTTTGACCGAGTAATACTGCCGAGCGTTATCTAGAATTAGTCCCTTGGATTTCTTAGTTGCCTGTGCAGACTGTGTCATGAGGCTAATTCCTAGGATTAGCGTCAGAGTGAGTAATCCCCATCGCCATTTGTGCATATTTATTCCCCCAATTAATAAAAGCTAATAGTTTAATATATATAGTTTTTTTATCAGAGTGCAACCATTTAGCACTATAAAGTTTAGAAAACTTTGGATTAGTAACAATTGACGGCTAATCCGTTGAATTGAGAAGCCAAATTAGCGGTATAATATTTTCTGTTATTTTAATAAAGTTAAAATTTGGTGTGAGAGAGTGTTAGTTGATGAATTCAAAGGTGTTAGGCTCAGTGTTGCTGAGTAGTGCGGCGGCAATCTGGGGCGGGACGTTTGTGGCGGTCAAGGAAGTCGTTGGGTTGATCCACCCGCTACAACTTGTCTGGTTGCGGTATCTGGTGGCATTGATTTTTCTAATCGGATTTGCGTTGTTAAAACGCGAAAAGTGGCACGTGCAAGTTAAGGATTACAAATGGTTTGCGCTGATTGGCCTGACGGGGTATGCCGTGTCAATTGTCATGCAGGAGACGGGGACGTGGTTTTCCAGTGCCCAGACGGGAGCGGTCGTAACCGGTTCAACGCCGACTTTCATGGCGCTATTTGCGTGGCTATTATTTAAGGAAAAACTCAACCGGGTTAAAGTGTTCGCGCTAATTTTAGCGACTTTAGGCGTGGTGATGATCGTCGGGATTCACCTCGCCGGCAAACACATCCTAGTCGGGGTGTTGTTGCTGATCTTGGCGGCGCTGACGTGGTCGTTGATGTCTGTCCTAATCAAAAAGGTGCCCGATTACAGTGCGCTACAGATTACTATTATTTCCACGATCATTGCGATGGTCTGTTTGACGCCGTTTGCGTTGAGCACGCCGGATGCTTTTGCGGGTGTGAACTTCTTGAATTTGAAAGTATTAACCTGCTTGATTTACGTGGGGGCTATTTCCACCGCATTTGCGTTTGTGATGTGGAACGCCGGGTTAACGCTAATCAGTACGAGTACTTCGGGCTTGTTTTACTTATTGCAACCAGTCGTCGGGACGCTGCTCGGCTGGTTATTGCTGGGGGAAAATTTAACCCCGGGATTCGTCGTTGGTTCGGCGCTGATCCTAGGGAGCGTATTTGTATCAGTTCGGTACGCGGCGTAGCGGAAAAATAATTGAAATAAAATTAACACGGGATACGGTGGTCAGCTTGACGATCGTATCCCGTGTTTTAGTTTCTTTATGCTTAGATAGTTAACATAGGTAACTTTTTATACGTTTAAGTTGATTTACATAATATGATTCAGTACTATAATTAATAAGAGGGTTCTTATTTAAGCATACTTAATCATTATAGTGGAAAAGTGATTGACAGCGGGGGCGACAAATCATGACACAAGTGCAAACAACGAAACGTCATTACAAGATGTATAAAAAAGGTCGGTTTTGGGTTATTGCCGGAATTACGGTAGCAACCATGGGGTTAACACAGGTTGTGGGGCAAGCCGACACGAATGAGTCAGCTAATAACAGCATTGATACGACGGTTACGAGTGGTCAATCAACGGGGTCAGCGGTACCGTTAAAGACTACTGGAACGCCAAAAGTGGAATCGGAATCCCTGACCACGACTGGTAAGGTTGAAACGAAAAATCAAGGCGATTCAGAACAACCAGTAAAGCCCGCAGTGTCAGACGCGCAGCCTGATGAAAAGACGTCGGCTGAACCAGAAACGCCAGCACAGTCCGGCACGTCCGATGCACAGAATAATGAAAAACCAGCAACGGGTGCTGGGCAGGAATTGAATCAGAATAATGAACTGACCAGTGATGCCGCTGCACCGGCTGACAAGGATGCCGCACAACCGACAGCGCCTAATCAGAAGAAGGCGTTGCGGGATGCACCCGGCGCACCAGCGGATGATGATCAAGATTTAAGTGACCAGTTTGAAGATCCAACCTTACTGGCCGCCGTTCGCAAAGGGATGAGCTTGAAGGATGACCAGTTACTGACTAAGGCCGCCATCAAAGCTTATGGTCACGGCTACGGACAGAGTCTGAATGTGACAACTTCGGTTAACGGGACTGTTCAGCCGGTAACGAGCCTTAAAGGTTTGGAAACCTTGGCTGATTTGCCATCCCGGGTTTCAGTCAACTTCCAAGTGGCAATCGGAGCTAGCTATAAAGAGATGCCGAATTTCGATTTTACACCGCTGAAAGCGGTTACTTTGAGAGGGCTAACGTTAGAGACGCCTTACTGGGGGGCCGCAACGGATGAGCAGTTACGGACGATTGCTGATTTGGACCCGCACTATATCTATGACTTAGACTTTGGTTCGTCTAAGTCGATGTCGATTAATCCTTACGGAATGAACAACCATCAATTTGCGATCTTAGCGCCGTTCGTGCAAGCGGTGCTTGAAAATGATTATCCACAGTCTAATCCGGTGGCGTCGTTTGCCGGAAATAGCATTACCGATTTTAGTCCGCTGAACACGTTATCGGCGCATAAAGGTGGACGTGTGACCGGCTTTCTTCAGTATGCTTGGAACAAACAGGCCGTTAGTTATCGACAGGGAGATACGGTCGTCGTCACTTCGCCAATCAAGGGGATTCATGGTGAATCAATCAATTATCAGGTCCGCTACTATCAAGCTGATGGGACGGCTAGTGGGACGTTGGTCGTGGCCGACGCCAACCAAGTTGCTCAGAAACAGGCTGACGGCACCACGGCAACTGTTTGGCAATATACGTTAGTTAACCCGCAGTTGTTCCAAGGGCAGCTAGTATATGGTCAATTTTATCTTAGCGATGGGTCGTATACGACGTACCCAACGGATCTCAACGGTCAGTCGATGAACGGATTTGATTTACTAGCGGGTGCGCTGGTCTTTCAACCAGTGACCCAATCAAAAGCTCAGATTAGCTTTGATCCAAGTGAAGTGGTCATGGGTCCGAACGCAACCTGGAACTACTTAGACCACCTGGCTAGTGTCAGTGATTACGACGGCAATGCGATTGATACCAGTGAATGGGCTAATTTAAAGATTACTAATGTGAATAACGGTCCAGATTTAACGCAGGCGGGCCAACAAACCGTCACGTTCGCGTACACCGATGACCAGGGCGTCGTGCATTCAGCGACGGCCATCGTCAACGTACTTGCGAGTCAGGCGACGATTACGGCTAAAGATGATCAAGTTGTTTGGCCACAAGACGTCTCAAAACTGACGGCGGCTGATTTGGTACAGAGCGTGACCGACGCCTCCGGTAAAGCAACCACTGATTTCACCGGGGTTACGATGACACCGATTAACGCAGCACAGGCGGGTGCCCAAACGGTGACGCTAACTTATACGGACGCAGTGGGAAATCCTGTCACGGCAACGATGACTGTGACCGTTGACCTAGCCAGTTTGACGACTAAGCCAACACAAGTCATCGCTGGTCCGAACGCTAAGTGGGACTATTTAAGTGACGTCGACAGTGCGACGGACAGCACGGGGCAATCAATTGATAGCAAAAACGCTGACGTGCAAGTGGTTACGGGACCCGACTTGAGTGATGCCATGATTGGACAACCACAGACCATTGTGTTGGCGTACACCGACAATTTAGGCCGGACGCAGCAGTTCACCGCGGTGGTCACGACGGTTAAAACTAAGGCGGTTGTGAGTGGTGTTCAAAACGTGACGATTATCGCTGGACCAAAAGCCAGCTGGACGTTAAACGACAGTATCGATTGGCAAAAGACGTTTGCGGCGGACGGCACGCAGCTTTCCGCAGCAAACTTGAACCAAATCACGGCCACTGGGACACCAAACGTTCAGAAACCTGGAACCTATACCTTAACGTTACGGTACGTGGACGCCGCTGGAAACTTAGCGACGGATACGGCGACCGTTAACGTGGTGGCTTCACAGGCGACGCTGAAAGTAGCCGACAGCCAGTTGAAAGTCGGGGATACTTGGCAGCCGGGTGACAACTTGGTCCAAGTAACCGACGCAACGGGTCAGCCACTGACAGTGAGTGCAGTGACGGTTAGCGGAACGGTGGATACCAGCGTTGCCGGGACGTACCCAGTAACTTACACGTATACCGATATTGTGGGGAACGTCTATACCCAGACGGCGGTTGTTACAGTCGTTGAGGCCGGCAAACCGGACCAACCGGGTGACGGTGGCGGTACAACGACCGATCCAGGTAATGGCGGTGGTACGACGACTGATCCCGGCGATGGTGGTGGTACAACGACTGATCCCGGCGATGGTGGCGGTACGACGACCGACCCAGGTGACGGCGGTGGTACAACGACCGACCCCGATAATGGTGGCGGTACAACGACTGACCCAGATAACGGCGGTGGCACAACGACCAATCCAGGTGATGGTGACGGCATAACAACCGACCCGGGCAATGGCGACGGGATTACTGATCCAGACGACGGTGGTAACGCGGTTGATTCGGGAAATAACAATAGTACGACCGATTCAGGTAACGGTGACACGATTACGGAACCTGGTACCAGCGACACGGTTAAACCAGGAAATAATGGCGAGACGAGCCAACCAACTGCGCCTATCGAGGCTCAGAAACAAGTGGCACCAGTTAAAACGGCACGACCAGCACGGACGTTAACTTCAACTAGTCAGGCGGATCATACGGTTGCCCCCGCGCAAGCTAAGGCGACGGCCTTACCGCAGACCGATGAACGGGCGACTGGCTTAGCCGGAATCCTTGTGGGTGTGCTTGGTTTGACCGGTTTGTTAGCTGGATTAGGTGCGAGTCACCGGCGGCACGAAGATTAGCTTGTTATTAAAAAAGTCATCCTAATCAGGGTGGCTTTTTTAGTAGGGACGTGTTTTGACTTGCGAGCCCAACGATTAGTTATGTAATGATTGATTATGGTTAAATTAATCCCCGGCAAACAGTATATTTTATGCTATAATCAACCCATTAATTTACTAATGGTGGCAGACAACTATGGAAGAGCAATTGAATTATTATCGCTTCTCACGGGAACAGTGGAAGCAGTTTTACCGCGACGGGCACGTGCCGTTAACCGCCGACAACTTACATGAGATTAAAGCGTTTAATGATCGCATTAGTTTGGATGATGTCCGCGAGATTTATTTGCCGGTGACCCACTTGTTGCAGGCAAAGTTTGAGCACTATTTATCCTGGCGGGCGACGGAATCGTCCTTTTTGCGTCGTCAAAACCGACAATCGCCCTTCATCATCGGGGTATCGGGGAGCGTGGCCGTGGGGAAGACGACCACGGCGCGTTTGCTAGAAATACTACTGAAGTACTTGTATCCAGATCGACGGACGCAGCTGATTACGACGGACGGCTTTTTATATTCCAACGCTGAATTAAAGAAAATGCAGCTGATGGAACGCAAGGGCTTTCCGGAAAGCTACAACATGCCACGGCTAATTCAGTTTTTAAACGACGTTAAGAGTGGTCGGCCGCTAGCGAAGGCGCCGGTGTATTCACACCAAACTTACGATATCGTGCCGAACCGGTTCGACGTCATTACCCACCCGGATATCTTAATCATCGAAGGAATCAACGTCCTCCAGCTACCGTCTAACGAGCGGATCTACATTAGCGATTTCACCGACTTTTCGGTTTACGTGGACGCTGACGCCGACCTGATTGAATCGTGGTACTTGGACCGGTTTGAGGCGTTGATGAAGACGGCTTTCCAAGATCCTAAGAACTATTTTTACCCGTGGGCGATTGGCGATCATGGTGAAGCAATCGAGATGGCGAAGCGGGTGTGGGAAGACGTTGATTTGAAAAACTTGAATGATTATATCCTGCCGACCCGCAATCGTGCGGATTTGATTTTACACAAAATTGCGCACCATGTGATTGACGCTGTTTATTTTCGTAAGTATTAGCGCCTAAGAAATTTCTCATATTTATTGACCACTTGTTTAGAAATCAGTATGATAGACCTATTGAGCATTAACTAATCCAAAAGGAGTGAACAACTTGGCAAAAACGGACACCGCGTCTTTCGACTCAATTCTTGTGTTGGATTTTGGTAGTCAATACAATCAGTTGATTACCCGACGCATTCGTGATTTCGGCATTTATTCGGAATTACTGCCTAATACGATTTCCGCTGAAGAAATCAAAGCCCGCCACCCTAAGGGAATTATTTTCTCTGGTGGCCCCAACAGTGTTTACGATGATGGCGCCTTTCGGGTTGATCCTGAGATCTTCAACTTAGGCTTGCCTATTTTGGGAATCTGTTACGGGATGCAACTGATGACTTACATGCTTCCGGGCGGTAAGGTCGAATCAGCTGACAACCGGGAATACGGTAAGGCTAACATCCAAGTGACCGGCGACGCGTCAACCTTGTTTGACGGGACGCCTAAGGAACAGTCAGTTTGGATGAGCCATGGTGACTTGGTTACCCAAGCACCAGATGGTTTTGACGTGGTGGCAACTTCGAAGAACTGCCCAATCGCAGCGATTCAAAACGTTGACAAGAAGTTCTACGGGATTCAATTGCACGCCGAAGTTCGGAACACGGACTACGGCGAAAACATCTTGAAGAACTTCGCGTTTAACGTCTGCCAAGCGGAAGCTAACTGGTCAATGGATGACTTTATCGATATGCAAATCGAAAAGATCCGGGCTGAAGTTGGCGATAAGAAGGTCTTACTCGGATTATCCGGTGGGGTCGACTCCAGTGTCGTTGGCGTGTTATTACACAAGGCCATCGGGACGCAATTAACCAGTATTTTCGTGGACCATGGTCTGTTACGTAAGGGTGAAGCTGACCAAGTTATGGCTAGTTTGGAAGGTAAATTCGGACTGAACATCATTAAAGTTGATGCGAAAGAACGGTTTATGAGCAAATTAGCTGGCGTTAGCGATCCAGAACGTAAGCGGAAGATTATTGGGAACGAATTTATCCAAGTCTTCGACGAAGAAGCGACGAAGTTAAACGGGATGGAATTCTTAGCGCAGGGGACGTTGTATACTGACGTCATCGAAAGTGGGACGTCCACGGCGCAAACGATTAAGTCTCACCATAACGTCGGCGGGTTGCCAAAAGACATGCAGTTCAAGCTGATCGAACCATTACGGACTTTGTTCAAGGACGAAGCACGTGAATTGGGTGAAAAGCTAGGCATGCCATCTGCCCTTGTGTGGCGGCAACCATTCCCAGGCCCAGGTCTTGGGATTCGGGTGATTGGTGAAATCACGGAAGATAAGCTTGAAATCGTTCGTGATAGTGATTATATCTTACGGGATGAAATCAAAAAGGCCGGCTTAGACCGTGAAATCTGGCAGTACTTTACGGTATTACCAGGGATCAAGTCAGTCGGTGTCATGGGTGATGGCCGGACGTACGATTACACAGTCGGTATCCGGGCCGTAACGTCAATCGACGGGATGACCGCCGACTTTGCACGGATTCCATGGGACGTCTTGCAAAAGATTTCCGTACGGATCGTAAACGAAGTCGACCACGTTAACCGCATCGTGTATGATGTTACGAGCAAGCCACCTTCGACTATTGAATGGGAATAAAATGCAGGTATCACTTGAAGTGAAAAGCTTGATTTAACGGCATTTCAGACGAAGTGAAACGGGTTGAAATGGGTAGAATTTACTTGGTTCCCTGCCAAAATCCTGCCAAAAAAATCTCCTTGAGTTTCGGGCAATCTGCGATAATCCCTTTATGGTTGTCAGATGAAATACAATAATTCATCTGATGATTA
>NZ_JQCL01000073.1 GCF_001438845.1 Lactiplantibacillus xiangfangensis | reverse complement strand
CTTAGAGATCATCGTTAAACTTCCCAATTATCATGCCGACACTTGCTTGAAAGCCCTCCAGAATACCTTATATGACTATGGAACCGAGCACTTTAAAACCATTACTTTTGATAATGGTGCTGAGTTCTCAAGCTTGAGTCAAGTCAAGGGAACTGACATCTACTTTGCCCATCCTTATTCACCATGGGAACGTGGAACCAATGAGAACACTAACGGCCTTTTGCGCGAGTTCTTCCCGAAGGGCAGATCCTTGGCTTCGGCCTCACTCATTGACATTCAGCTGGCTCAAGATACCTTAAACAACCGGCTACGGCGGTCATTGAACTATCGCTGCCCAGCCGATCTAATGCCTGAACTAGCTTAGCAACTAGACCACTTCTAAGAATAGATTCTTAGTGTTGCACTTGATTTGACAATTGAGG
>NZ_JQCL01000072.1 GCF_001438845.1 Lactiplantibacillus xiangfangensis | reverse complement strand
AATCGAATGATCCGCCGCGATGTACCCAAGGGTCTATCCATGGATATTTTGGGTCCTCATGATATCCAAGCAGTTGAGTCAAAGCTAAACAATTTACCGCGCCGGCAAACTGGCTATCAAACACCCAAAGAGCTTTTCTCCGCTGCTTCCGCCGGTTAAGTTAAGTCCATAAAATATGAATATTAATGAAAATACTGATTTAATAGGATTTATCGTGTGGCTAATTTGTTCTTGCAATTTGGGGTTT
>NZ_JQCL01000071.1:1730-3186 GCF_001438845.1 Lactiplantibacillus xiangfangensis | reverse complement strand
GAGTATCTATTAGATAAATCGTATTTCGAAAAAGTCGCTGCGCTTTTTAATAAAGGACAGTCTGATCCCCAAAAAATCCTGTCGTAGAGCACGCTGTGATTAACAGTTTGGATTTTATAGACTATTTATGTGAACACTACGAAGTGTACTTTATACCCAAGCCCAAAAGTATCGATCGTAAAGTCCTTAAACATTTATCAAAAACTTGTACAATATTAGATGTTTCTAGGAAAGAATTAGCAGGCGTTGATACACCTAACTTGATAAAGAAAATTGTCGGACAGGACACGTTTGCAATTATTGATATTGGTGGGTATTTTGTACCAAGATTAAGTGACATTCAGAAACAGTTTAAAGGTCAATTGGTTAAAATAATCGAGGATACGGGAAATGGCTACCAAAAGTATGAAGATAAGCTGTCCAATAATTCAATATCAGTCCCAATACTATCAGTGGCAAGAAGTTCTTTAAAAATTGAGGAAGATTTTTTGGTTGGACATGAGATTGTAGTCAAATCCGAAATCTTTTTAGCAGATTATGGAACGACGCTTTTAGGCAAGAAAGTACTAGTTATTGGCTATGGTAAAGTTGGCTCCAGTATAGCGGGTAATTTAAGAAAACGTGGTGCAATAGTCACAGTTTCTGATAAAAGGGCAATACGATTAGCTAACGCATTAGCCCATGGGTACCAAATAACTAATGATATATATACTGAGCTAATTGACGTTGATATTGTGTATATAGCTAATGGAGAGAAGTCTATTGATACTCTTCAACTAAAAAAATTGGATTTGAAACATACTTTATATAGCTTTTCTGTAACTTCAGCGGACGATACTTTTAAAAATAGTCAAATGATCAACAAATTACCCCGCTATGGACACAATGGTGGGTATAAAATTTTAAAAACTAAAAGCAATAGGACTATTATTCTAGCAAATTCAGGGGACGCAATTAATTTCACATACTCTATATCAACATTAGCTTCCTACGTTCAATTAACACAGGCTGAAATGGCAGTTATACTACAAAAAGACATTTCAGGTGAAGAAAATCAGGGAATTGTTGAATTAAATGAAAACGACAGAGAAAAAATTGCTAAAGAATGGTTGGTAGAGATATTCAAATTTGTTAAAAGTTGAATTAAATGAAAAAAGCTTAAAGAATTATACAAATAAGCTCTGGTTGCTACCGACAAAGAGATTCTAAGCTGCTTTTAGTTGCTGCTAAACTTTGATCGTAGTATTAAACAAAAATACCTTATTAAGCGCAACTTTCACTGAAACAGTTGATAACAATATTAAGATGAAATTTGGTTTCCTCGTCAAAGTTTCTGTATAATAGATTAAGCAGGAAGTTTTAAGGGCGGTGGCTGTCTTTTCCCTTGCGAGGTGAGGCCCATGGGAACATGGAATAATCTTCAGGAAGGTTTCACAGTCAATGAGCGTCTTCCAGG
>NZ_JQCL01000071.1:0-1720 GCF_001438845.1 Lactiplantibacillus xiangfangensis | reverse complement strand
TCGTTGATGTTGCTGTTTGGCACGTTTTTAATCGCGCTACTCAGCTATATCGACAAGCACCACAAATAAAAAAGCCGCCCCGATTATAACTTTGGCGAGTTACGGGACGACATTAATATAGTTTTGTAATTATGCCACCGCCTTTGAAGCGGCTTGCGTGGGAAGTCCTGTTTTCGGCGGGGCTTCCTTTTCTGTTTCCATTATAGCATGCCCTTTAAAAACTGGCTAACGTTTTAGACTTTGATCGGGTTCAGAATCTGGTTGTTTAATTTCTGGATTCTTTTTAGCAAATGCTTGCAGTTACTTTTGTGTTCGCTCACTGATTTCATGGTGTACATCATTTAATTTATTTTTTAGTTCTGATTTTTGTTGTGGATTAGTTGCTTGCTGAACTTGTTGTTGCAAGCCTTGATAGGACTTATTAAGATCATGGGCTGATAGCTTTTTTAGATCATGCGCAGGCTCTTTTGGGGCTTCTTGTAAGCCTAATTGTTTGGTTAAGCCATCGCTAAGTTCAATCACTTTGTTGCTAACTTGCTGGATTTCACTTAAAGCACTATGGATCACGGCTTTATCTTTAGCCCAGGTGGCCACGTAACCGAGTGAGTAGTTGCTGGTATCAACGCCAATATTTTGCATGGCAACATATGCGACCGCTTCGGCCTGGGTTTCCTGATAGGCTCGTGGCCGATCTTTAAAGGCTGATTTTATGCCGTGTAGCTGGCTATGCGCATATTCGTGGTATAACGTCTTTAGTTTCAAAGCATTGTCAGGCTCATCGCCACCAATGACGATTTCATTAGTGCTGGGTTGAAAATACCCCTTAGCCCCATTTAGCGTCGCTAAAGGCACTTCACTGACTTTAAGGTCGGTTTGCTGGTTTAAATAATCTTTGAACGCGTTATATAAGCTTGTCACATTCTGATGATCGGCCAAATTTTCTTTGACAAAGTCTTTAGCACTTAACACTGGTTCACCGCTAGTTTGTGCCACATCAAAGACGGGTAGATAGCGATAACCGACAATGGCGCGCTCATCGGTGGTATCAAGATGCTTCTGCTCGGCTGGTGTTAGCTTCTTAATGATCGGAGCCGCAATCCGAATCGCTTTTGCGCCCCGGTTGACGGTGCGGTTAAAAGCCTTCTGCCATTGCTTAAAACCGGCGACTTGAGTGGCTTGAGGATTTTGCGCATAAATTAAATCAATGTTTCTGGCGCTATAACGATGAAATTTAGCCAGGGTATTGAGATACTTTTTAAATTGGTCACTATCAGTTAATTTTAGGATTTGCTGTTCAGCCTGGGCGACTAATTGTGCTTTCCAAGCCTTAACATTTGCTTTATTTGGCATAAGTTACCCCTCCTCATCTTCAAAAATATCATTCAGTATGGGAGCCACTTTTGTTTGAATTGAGGTCGTGCCATAAAGGGCAACGTAACCGTCAGACAATTTTTGCCAAGCCACTTGATAATAGGCTCCGTTACCAGTGATTTCTTTTAGATACTTGTAGGTTCCTTTAGCCTGCAAAACTGGTAATTCACTCCCAATGACTTCTAATTTATTATCCATTTTATGATCTCCTTTGCTTTGCTAATCTCACCCGTTGTTTAGGTTTACTTTTGGCTTTATAAAGGTGAACCTAAACAACGGGTTCACCAACCCGCAACAACGTGCAGGGCGGTAGGCAGGTTCTAATCAAAATCAAAACTTAATTTATGGC
>NZ_JQCL01000070.1 GCF_001438845.1 Lactiplantibacillus xiangfangensis | reverse complement strand
GGCTTAACACCGCCATTCGCCAAAATGGCCGCATTAAAGGTTTCCGTGACTAAATCCGCGGTTTCTGTTGGCTCGATTGACCATGCAATGACGCTGTGGTCATAGAGATCCTTAATGGCACTGACGCGAATTTTACCACCATGTTTAATACCATATTGAAGTTCACTACAGTCGGTCACCCAGACTTGGTTAGGGCCTTCTGGATGAAAATTATGTTTGGCATCGACTGTAAGTAACTTGTTACCTAGAATATATTCCTTGTGTTCGGCTTTCCGGTCATGTTTGGCAACTAAAATTGAAGCGACGATGTGGTTTTTACGCATTAAGCGGCGAATCTTGCCGTGACTGACGTGATACGTGGTTTCGTTGTTCACGTAATCAACCAAACGCTTAACACCGAAGATATAATGATGTTGCTCTTCCAGATTCTTGATATATTTGACGATACCTTCATCTTCAATGGCTCGTTGGCTCGGACGATGATGAAGCCATTTGTAGTAGGCGGCTCTTGAGACGCCTAAGAATTGACACATAAGGCCAATTTGAGTTGGCTCATGCCGATCTAACGCTTCTTGGGCAAGTGCTTGAATGGTACGATATTTTGGCTCTGTTGGGCATCCATCCTTTCTATTTCCTTCAGTTTTTTTAGAACTTCATTCTCCTTTGACAAGTAGGCGTTTCGTGCTTCTAATTCCTTGATTCTGAGCGCCTGTTTCTCTTCATCAGTCAAGTTAGGCTTGCTGGATTTATCCTTGCCACGTCGGTCCTGTAAAGCTTCCGGACCGTCTTGCTTAAATTTTTTGACCCACGCATAAACTTGTCCATATGAGACTGAAAATTTTTCAATGGCACCGTTATAATCTAAGTCATTTGCGATGACCCATTGTGCAATTTCAATTCGTTCGATCTGTGTCGTCTTTCTACCGTTCTTCATGCGGTGGGACCTCCTAGTGGTTTTAGATGATTTACCACTAGTATACAGGTTCACCCACCGATAGATGACACTTGGATTTGGAATCTTAAATTGGCTAGCTAGTTGAGGATATGAGGTGTTTCCTGCTAAATATAGGTCGACCACTTTCTGTTTGAACTCCAGTGGATACCGGTGGACCTTCCGATGCTTCAAGCCATCTAATCCTTCTGCTCGATATCGTTCTATCCATTGTTTGACTTGATCATGTTTAACACCATACTGATGTTCAATCTGTCTGGTGTTCATTCCTTGCTCTACTAAGTCAATGTACGCTAGCTTGTCTTCTAGACTGTATCGGGTCCCATTTCGGCCCATACTAAAAAACTCCTTCCTAAGTAAACA
>NZ_JQCL01000069.1 GCF_001438845.1 Lactiplantibacillus xiangfangensis | reverse complement strand
ACCGCCGACACATGGAGCTTCAATCCATTGCTCTACCGACTGAGCTACCGAGCCATATATTTCATGATGTATTATATTAAATTGTTCTGATGAATGAATTCATCATATGGAGGATACAGGGCTCGAACCTGTGACCCTCTGCTTGTAAGGCAGACGCTCTCCCAACTGAGCTAATCCTCCATTAATGACCCCTACGGGATTCGAACCCATGTTACTGCCGTGAAAGGGCAGTGTCTTAAACCACTTGACCAAGGGGTCATATTATATATATCTAACTAACGGAGAGTAAGGGATTCGAACCCTTGAAACAGGTAATACCCGTTTACAGCATTTCCAATGCTGCTCCTTCAGCCACTCGGACAACTCTCCATGGCTTACGTAGATAACTCCGACAGGCGGGCTCGAACCGTCGACATCTTGATTAACAGTCAAGCGCTCTAC
>NZ_JQCL01000068.1:85196-86200 GCF_001438845.1 Lactiplantibacillus xiangfangensis | reverse complement strand
TAGCGCCGAGAGTAGTTGGGGGATCGCTCCCTGCGAGGGTAGGACGTTGCCATGCACTTTTGGAGGATTAGCTCAGTTGGGAGAGCGTCTGCCTTACAAGCAGAGGGTCACAGGTTCGAGCCCTGTATCCTCCATTTGAGCCGTTAGCTCAGTTGGTAGAGCATCTGACTTTTAATCAGAGGGTCGACAGTTCGAGACTGTCACGGCTCATTTAACCGGAAGGTTAAATGAATATTATACAATTTAATATTTAGTTCAAAATAGTGTGGCGACGATGGCGAGAAGGATACACCTGTTCCCATGTCGAACACAGAAGTTAAGCTTCTTAGCGCCGAGAGTAGTTGGGGGATCGCTCCCTGCGAGGGTAGGACGTTGCCATGCACTTTTGGAGGATTAGCTCAGTTGGGAGAGCGTCTGCCTTACAAGCAGAGGGTCACAGGTTCGAGCCCTGTATCCTCCATTTGAGCCGTTAGCTCAGTTGGTAGAGCATCTGACTTTTAATCAGAGGGTCGACAGTTCGAGACTGTCACGGCTCATTGTTCACGGTTCTTAATTGAATAAAGTTTCAAAGTTTTTGTTGATTTATGTAACTTGACATGTTATGCTGTTATAGTTGTGTTAATCGTGACGCCGACTTAGCTCAGCTGGCAGAGCATCTGTCTTGTAAACAGGGGGTCGGAGGTTCGAATCCTCTAGTCGGCATTAACCTGAATAAATATGCGGAAGTAGTTCAGTGGTAGAACATCACCTTGCCATGGTGGGGGTCGCGAGTTCGAATCTCGTCTTCCGCTTAGTACTAAAAGTACTAAGCATCAAAATAGTGTTGCCGGGGTGGCGGAATTGGCAGACGCACAGGACTTAAAATCCTGCGGTTAGTGATAACCGTACCGGTTCGATCCCGGTCCTCGGCATTATTATTATTTAGCACCCATAGCGCAATTGGATAGAGTGTCTGACTACGAATCAGAAGGTTGTAGGTTCGACTCCTACTGGGTGCATTATAA
>NZ_JQCL01000068.1:84273-85186 GCF_001438845.1 Lactiplantibacillus xiangfangensis | reverse complement strand
GTAGAGCACCTGGTTTGGGACCAGGGGGTCGCAGGTTCGAATCCTGTTTTCCCGATTAAGTAGTCATTTTGATTATTTAACAGATCGCGGTGTAGCTCAGCTGGCTAGAGCGTCCGGTTCATACCCGGGAGGTCGAGGGTTCGATTCCCCCTGCCGCGATAGGAATAAGCGCTTGGACCTTTAGCTCAGTTGGTTAGAGCAGACGGCTCATAACCGTCGGGTCGTAGGTTCGAGCCCTACAAGGTCCATCTACTAATTATAGTGGACGTGTTCCTAGTTACATCACATATGGAGGATTACCCAAGTCTGGCTGAAGGGAACGGTCTTGAAAACCGTCAGGTGGGTCAAACCACGCGAGAGTTCGAATCTCTCATCCTCCTTATTATCGCGGGATGGAGCAGTCTGGTAGCTCGTCGGGCTCATAACCCGAAGGTCGTAGGTTCAAACCCTGCTCCCGCAATATTTGGTCCGTTGGTCTAGTTGGTTTAGGACGCCTGCCTGTCACGCAGGAGATCACGAGTTCGAGTCTCGTACGGACCGTTCAACAAAATAAAACTTAATGGCTACAATGGCTCGGTAGCTCAGTCGGTAGAGCAATGGATTGAAGCTCCATGTGTCGGCGGTTCGATTCCGTCCCGCGCCATATCTGTAAAATATGCGGGTATAGTTTAGTGGTAAAACCACAGCCTTCCAAGCTGTTGTCGCGAGTCCGATTCTCGTTACCCGCTTTTTGGGCCTATAGCTCAGCTGGTTTAGAGCGCACGCCTGATAAGCGTGAGGTCGATGGTTCAAGTCCATTTAGGCCCATTTTGGAGAAGTACTCAAGTGGCTGAAGAGGCGCCCCTGCTAAGGGTGTAGATCGCGCAAGCGGTGCGAGGGTTCGAATCCCTCCTTCTCCGTTGTTTTATTTATA
>NZ_JQCL01000068.1:0-84263 GCF_001438845.1 Lactiplantibacillus xiangfangensis | reverse complement strand
TAAGACACTGCCCTTTCACGGCAGTAACATGGGTTCGAATCCCGTAGGGGTCATTATATTATCGCGGGATGGAGCAGTCTGGTAGCTCGTCGGGCTCATAACCCGAAGGTCGTAGGTTCAAACCCTGCTCCCGCAATATTTGGTCCGTTGGTCTAGTTGGTTTAGGACGCCTGCCTGTCACGCAGGAGATCACGAGTTCGAGTCTCGTACGGACCGTCATTTGAAAGACATTCTTAGGAATGTCTTTTTTTGTCTAGTCATAAATATTTTGAACGGCAGGGACGTGCTTAGTTAAAGTTGCTCTAGAAAATTGGGTGTTGATGGATTTCCATCAACACCCAATTTTTTGTGTAAAATAAAAAGGACAAATCTCCTCAATGCACCACTAGCACCGACCAAAGTAAAAGTAAAGGCAAGTGAGAAAAGATGTCCCAAAATCATTTTATCGAAGATACGTTCCAAATGGAAGACCCAAATATTATTTATCCTGATATTGATGGTACCAATCCAAGTAAATGGGATGGTTCCGGCCATACTGCGGTTTGGAACCTATAGGTGGTTTGCTGACAGCATTTCTCTTAGGGCCACGGACAGGCTGAAACAATGATGTATTTGTTCCGGGCTCTACGCCATGTCTGCATGTACCCAGCGACAACCTCGGATAAAAGGGGGATAGAGGCTGACTTTCAACAGCTTGCGTGTTCTATAACAACGCTCAAATCTATATTCTGACTTTCAATCTTTGGAAAAAAATAATTAGTCAATTAAAGGTTGAAAAGTCTAAAACTGCTATCAACACTGTAACAGTAGCGATGGTCATTCCTAAATTATCCGCTCCGTCGGGTGGGACGGTCGTAGCAGAAGTGCGGTCTGCTCCCGCGAGATTGGCAGATAAGAAACACTTGCCAATCTTGCCGACACAGCACACCAAGACTACCCGACTGCGCTCAAAACAGATGAACTATTTTGATTTGGATAATCACATGTCATCAGTGGCAACCGGATTCACTCATAAGTAGTTAATTTGTATTAGTCTAAATATTGATACAACAGTAATCAACCTCTAAGTTTAACTTTCAACCTTTAGTTACCCAATAAAAAAAGTTGCTAGCTTTAAGACTAACAACTTTTTGTTGGTTAATTATGATTTAAGTGACCGTACGAACATGTAGCGACTTTCATGATAATCATAGTCGGAAGTGATGTACTTCGCGAACGGTTTGAATGACTCGCTACGTAGCCAGACGGCGTATTCAGAATCACGGTGCCAATTGGTGACGATGACAAACGCAGCGTCATTCTTAGCTTCCCGTAAAATCATGAAATGTTTCAGCCCATCTGGACGTTCATAGTCGTGGCGGAAACCGCTGAACTTGGAAGTAAATACTTTCTGTTCTTCAATTGGTAAATCAACAAAGATGAAGCTTGTCATTCCATGCCAGTCAGCGGACCCTTTAGAAAGTAATACGTCATAAGTTACCGGACTTGAAAATACGGTAGGTTCACCACTCAAGTCAAGCAGCATATAGCGATCTTCAGTGGCGTTGGCTTGCATTAAGAGTAAGTCACGATCGGCATGTTGCTGTTGGATCATGGTCAAAATCTTGCGCGTCCCAAATGTTGCTGAAATTTTTCCACTCATCAAATATCACTCCTTAATTATTACACTTATATTATACGTGTTTTTCAGGCCAATTGAAAATATGTACGGGTAACGGTTTCATTTTTCTTGAATCCTAAGTTAAAATAGAAGTAATAACTCGTTTTAAAATTCAGCTTGAAGGGAATGGTTTTAGTGAAATTAACAGTCTTAGGTTATTATGGCGGTTATCCGTATGATGGGGTGGGGACAAGTTCCTACCTCGTTACTGCGGGCGATTACCATCTCTTACTCGATTGTGGTTCGGGGGCTTTAAACGCCTTGGAAGAGATTTTAGATCCATTGCAGCTAGATGCAGTTCTACTTTCCCATTATCACCACGATCACACCGCGGACGTCGGTGTTTTACAATATTACTGGCAACTACGTCAGGGTGCCCGTAAAACGCCTGAATTGCCAATTTATGGCCATACAGCGGACCCACTGAACTTTGGTGCGTTAACCTGGGCCGGGGCGACGGTTGGCCGTGCTTATGACCCGGCCGTCGTTAACCCCATCGGGCCGTTTGACGTTAGCTTTATGCCAACTAAACACCCGGTACCAGCCTACGCCGTTAAGATCGTTGAACGAGCGACTGGCGAGCAGCTAACTTTTTCAGCCGATACCGCTTATATTCCACGGCTAGCTGACTTTGCTCAGGGGTCCCAACTACTCATGACTGATACTAACTTTGGTGCTGCTAAGACTGGTAAAATGTGGCATATGACCTCCACTCAGTCGGGTGAAATTGCCAAAGCAGCTCACGCTAAGCGGCTGCTATTGACCCATTTGCCGCAAGATGTACCGTTTGACCAGCTGCGAGATGAAGCTCAAGTGGCAGCTGGAGATGGCGTTCAGGTCATTGTTGCCCAGAAATACTTACAATTAGATTTAGGTTAATATGATAAGACCGGTTTTGAAAAACTGGTCTTTTTTTGACCTGTTGTTTTCAATTGTATTTATAGTAATAATAAGCAAAAACAGAATTGTTCACAATCTAATTAATTACAATTCTGGTTAAAATTGGGACTAAATTAAATGTTATCGAACAGATAATAGAATAGTGTTTAATTATTGCGACGGATTTTATTAATCAATTTTATAAAATCTATTCACAATCAAATCTTAACAGCGTATAATAAATATTGTTATAAAGATAGTTGTGTTGACGATGCTCAAGGAGGAACCCGTATGGTTATTTTATATACCGCACCAAGTTGTACCTCATGTCGCAAAGCCAAGGTTTGGTTACAAACCCACGACATTAATTTCCGCGAACGTAATTTGTTCATCGAACCACTTTCCATTAACGAAATCAAAAGTATTTTACAATTAACCGAAACTGGCACGGAGGAGATTATTTCGACCCGTTCCAAGGCTTTTCAACAGCTAGATGTTGATATTGATGATTTATCATTGACGCAATTGTATGATTTGATTAGTCGCGACCCTAGTTTGTTACGGCGACCAATCATGATAGACGAAAAGCGGCTCCAAGTTGGCTATAACGAAGATGAGATTCGCCGGTTCTTACCACGTAAGATTCGGACACTCGAACTGTTGCGTGCGCAACAATTGGCTAACAGCTAAGTGTGAAAATTGGCTAATTAGGTTGACTAATTAGCCAATTTTTTTATTTTCAGATAGATTACTTTACAATGCGCTGAAATAAGTTAGAATTGTGATAGTGATTATGGCCCTTGACACTTAGAAAGGGGTGGATCTGCAATGGAGATGGAACGAATCAACGAAGACACGATTCGCGTCTTAATCGGCAACGATGATCTCAATGAACGCGGTATTCGCGTGTTGGATTTACTAGGGAATCATAAGCAAATTGAAAGTTTCTTTTATAGCATTCTTGAGGAAGTTGATGTTGATCATCAATTTCAAGATAACGATGCCGTAACTTTCCAAGTATTACCGAATCGAAATGGGTTAGAGTTATTTATTAGTAAAAATAGTGAAAACTTGCAGGATACGATTGCAAAGGCGACTCAGTCACCAAACCAATCGGATGAAGGCACCACACAGGATGACGTTTCAGATTACTTGAAACGCAAACTGATGCAAACTGATACAGATAATAACGATCAGACACAGGGTGTTCAAAGCAATCCGACTAAGGACACCAATGATTTAGATCCATATATCGATGATCCAGATACACCAACTAAGGAATACGTCTTACAATTCGATAGTTTTGAAGATGTTATCTCGTTAGCACAAATGTTTCGTCCGGAGGGGCTAGCTTCGAACTTGTTTAAGTATCGCGACAAGTATTACATGGAGTTAGTGTTCTTCGTGGATCAATCTTCGACCGGCACGATTAAGGATGACGTCTCCGTCGCCCTTGAATATGCTAACTTATCGAAGGTGACTGCCGATGTCTTGCTAGAACATGGTGAAAAAGTCATGTCAAACGCGGCGTTAGAGACAGTTCGTCATTACTTTAAATAAGTTCTATGAACCGCAATCAGGTTGATTGCGGTTTTTTGATACTCTCAGTAACTTTTGGCGTAACTAAAGAGTGAGGGGAGTGGAATTACATGTTGATAGCGGTGGACCAAAGTGCACACTTGACCAATGCGTTGCAGGCCAAGCGGCAGACCGACTATTTTTGTCCGGGGTGTATGGCGCCGGTGACGTTAAAACGGGGGACCGTGACGATTGCACACTTTGCTCACTGTCCCGGTCGAGCGTGTACGACGTTTTCAGAAGGCGAAACGGCAGAGCACTTACTTGGCAAACGACAATTGGCGACTTGGTTTGAGAATAGTGGTTATCAAGTTCAACTGGAGGCACCGCTAGCCCAGTTACATCAACGCCCAGATATTTTAGTTCAAGCGCCGCACCAAGCCCCACTTGCGATTGAATTTCAATGTTCGCCACTTTCCAATCAACGGCTGTGGGAACGAACGGCGGGCTACCGTCAGCATGGTTACCGGGTATTGTGGTTGCTTGGACGGCCATACCACAAGGGTGTGCGGACCCATGGAAAAGCCCTGAAATTTTTACAAAACAGCTCAAACTGGGGCTACTTTGTTTTACTGTGGGATGTTCAAACGAACACGGGGGCCCTAAATTATCACTTAATGAGCCTCGATTGTGAGCCGCTGATGCACCAGGTGCTACGGCTTGACCCTACTCAGGTAATCGTGAATCAAGTCTTAGCGATGCAGCCACCCTTGCGAGCGGTATCAACCATTGCCTACCACTTCCAACATTACCAGCGCAATTTATTGATGGGGCGGTTACGCCAACAAGGCTATCAGCGAGACCTGCAAAACTTTTGTTATCAGCATGGCGGCACTTTACAATTACTCCCAGACTGGGTGGTTCCCATGGTCGCTAAGCCGCCACTACTATCAGTGCCGTACCTAGTCTGGTACTTGCACTTGTTTATCACCTTGCGCGCCCAGTCCGAGTGGATAGCTGATGCTCAGCTACACGATCTTTGCTGGCAAACCCTACGACCACTGTTAGCTCGTAATGCGTGTATTCGGCACCGGGGAATGGTAAATACGACCTTGATTACGGATGTGATTAATGAATTGACGGCACAGCAAGTTTTAGTGGCGACGGCCACGGGATGGCAATTGAATTTAGCACAGTTACGGTGGAAAAAACGGTAAAATCAGACAATTCGGCGAAGTGTGGGAGGATAGTGTGTTAATCTTATTTTAGATTAACTTAATTGGAGGGAAATATATGGTAGCAACAAAACAACTCCCGACACGCGCAGCCGTGCCCGAGGCATTGACTTGGGACCTCACTAAGATTTACGCCGATCAAACGGCATACCGTGAAGATGTTGAGCAAGTTAAGGCTGCTCTACCAACTGTCACGGCGTTAAAAGCACACTTTACCGATAGTGCGGATACCGTTCTAGCCGGTATTCAAGGTGTTTTAGGACTTTACCGTCGCTTGGAAAAAGTCGCCGTTTATGCCAGTCTTAAGAGTGACCAAGATACGGGTAATAGCACTAACGCAGCTTTGGATGATCAAGCAGGGAGCCTAACTGCAAAAGTTTCGGCTGCCACCGCTTGGTTTGAGCCAGCGTTACTGACCTTGAGTCCAGCACAATTGGACCAATTTTTAGATGAAAACGTCGCACTCCGCGATTATCGACATTTATTGGATACGGTACGACTTCAAAAGGGACACGTCCTATCCGAGTCCGAGGAAGCTTTATTAGCGGGTGCTGGGGATATTTTTGATGCGTCCGCTAAGACGTTTGGGGTTTTAAACAACGCCGACTTTGATTTTCCAACGGTTCAAGATGAAGCTGGTAACCCAGTCAAACTCTCACAGGGGATTTACGGTGTCTTGTTGGAATCGGTGCAACCCGCTGTTCGCCGGCAAGCGTTTGAGGCTTTGTATAAAGTTTACGGCCAGTTCCGTCGAACGCTAGCATCAACCCTAGCTAGTCAAGTCAAAGTGCATAACTTTGTTGCCCAGGCGCACCATTATCCCGATGCGCGGACTGCAGCGTTGGCCGCCAACCAAATTCCAACGTCGGTCTATGATTCATTGGTTAGTTCAGTCGATAACCACTTGGCTTTACTTCACCGTTACGTTGCCCTGCGGAAGAAGATCCTAGGTGTCGATGAACTGCATATGTATGATCTGTATACGCCACTGACAAAGAAGCCCGCTGTTAATTACACTTATGAGCGTGCTCAGGGGACGGCGTTACAAGCTTTAAAGGTTCTGGGCCCGGATTACTTAAAACACGTTAAAACGGCGTTTAATTCGCGTTGGATTGATGTCGTTGAAAACCAGGGTAAACGTAGCGGCGCGTACTCGTCAGGAATGTACGATACGGCACCGTATATCTTACTTAACTGGCAGGATAATATCGATAACCTCTACACGCTAGTCCACGAGATGGGACACAGCATGCATTCGTACCTGACGACGCATAACCAGCCTTACCAATACGGGGATTATTCGATCTTTGTCGCAGAAATTGCGTCGACGACCAATGAAAATCTCTTAACAAACTATTTCTTGGCGCACGAAACTGATCCGCAAATGCGGGCCTACGTCTTGAATTACTACCTAGATGGGTTTAAGGGGACCGTGTTCCGTCAGACCCAGTTCGCGGAATTTGAACAGTGGTTACACGAACAGGATGCTGCCGGACAAGCCTTGACTGCTGACCGGCTATCTAAGTATTATTTGCAACTCAATCAACGTTATTATGGTGATGCGGTTGTCAGTGATCCGCAGATTGCGGACGAATGGTCACGGATTCCGCATTTCTATTACAATTACTACGTTTACCAGTATGCAACGGGATTTGCGGCCGCATCGACGCTCGCCGAACGTATGACGACTAATCAGCCAGACGCGGTCAAGGATTACCTGGGCTACTTAAAGGCGGGGTCATCAGCGTTTCCAATCGATGTGATGCACGCTGCTGGCGTTGATATGACGAAACCGACTTACTTGGATGACGCCTTCAAGGTGTTTGAAGAACGGTTGGATGAGTTTGAACAGTTAGTGACGAAATAAATTCTAAGTTCGAACAAGCATAAGAAAAGGCCCTGACGATTAAGTTCGTCGGGCCTTTTCTTTAACAGAATAATTGCTATTACTCATTATAAGACGTGGAGCTGTGCGGTATTACCGTTCGCACAGTTGGTGGTCCGTTGGGTTAGATCATCGTGGAATGGATCAAGATGTCCATTGACGAGGTCAAAGAGGGTGTCGTAGTTGAAATGTTCCAATAAAACACCGTAGTCATATTGGTCACAGTCAAAAACGACGGCCGAAGAGGCTTCAGTAATGTTCATTTCTGAGGCTAAGCGTTGATCAGCTTGAAAAGCTTGTTTAGCGAGATGCCCATTACGATCTTCCATAAACATGTCAAGATCGATTTTGCAATCACGCGCCACCTGTTTAACGAGCGTTTCTGAGTAGTGCTGCTTGGTCTTTAACATTGCGGATTGCAACGCAATTAGAAAATTACGACCACGTTTTTTGCCTTGGAAAAGTGCTGCTTTATAGTCTAAAATAACTCGATACAGGGTCTGAGACTGCCGGTTTTGCGCCTGCCAGTCTGAAGCCTTAATCCCTTGTGACTTCAACGCCCGTTGAACAACGTTGATATTTAACAACGGTACGAATTGAAATTGAATTTGCTTGTCCGAATCGTTGGCTAACCGTAAAACGTTGTGTTCATCTTGCACACATTGGGTTGCCAATGGATTCACAAATAAATACACTTCTAACACGTCATAATTCCTCCACTTTCTCTATTCGCATCATAGTGCAGAATACCAAAACACCCTAGGTATTTGCAAGTTTTTAATTTCATAACTTTGTTAATTCTCACCATGGATTAATCGTTCCTTTGATTAAACCTTCGAGCATCATCATGCACCGATTTACAGTATTCGTAAAGTAATCTGTTTCTAATCCGGCGCTTGAGCCGGTTGTTAATGTTAATTGTTAAACTGAGTAACGTTCATTTTTTATTCTGATGAATTATGGTAAAATTTTAAAGGTATGGATTGAAACGGAGGTGCTCCGATGGAAGATTGGAACCATTTTTTATTGCCTTATCAACAAGCCGTTGACGAGCTTAAAGTCAAATTGCGGGGAATGCGCAAACAATTTCGCGATTTGAATCAGCACGAACCCATTGAATTTGTGACCGGACGAGTGAAACCGGTCGATAGTATTAAAGAAAAAATGGTTCGGCGCAAGGTCCAAGAAGATCGCTTAGAGCAAGATATGCAAGACATCGCGGGACTTAGAATTATGTGCCAATTTGTCGAGGATATTTATCAAGTTGTGGACCTGTTACGCAAGCGCACGGACATGACGATTCTGGAAGAACGTGATTATATTAGTAACGAGAAGCCGTCTGGTTATCGTTCGTATCACATTGTGATCGAGTATCCAGTCCAAATGGTCGGTGGGGAAAAGAAAATCTTAGCCGAGATTCAAGTGCGGACACTTGCCATGAACTTCTGGGCGACCATTGAACATTCGTTAAACTATAAATATCAAGGCGATTTTCCTGAAAACTTGAGTCAGCGGTTGCAACGTGCTGCCGAAGCGGCTTTTAGTTTGGATAAGGAAATGTCTGAAATTCGTGAAGAAATCCAAGAAGCCCAAAGCCTGTTCTCGTATGGCAAGGGCGCTCAAAACGAGGACCCCACGTCAACAAAGGAAGATAACAATCAATGAAAGTAACGATTTTTGCCAACTCAAACCCGAAAACTAAGAAGGTCGCCGCTGACTTACACCAAGAATTAGTAGCGGCGGGTTTTGATATTGATGATGTGCATCCGGACGTCGTCTTATCCGTTGGTGGGGATGGTACCCTGTTGTCCGCCTTTCACCATTACAGTCACATGGTTGATCAGGTCCGGTTTGTCGGTGTCCATACGGGACATTTAGGCTTCTATACGGACTGGCGGGACTATGAGATCGGTCAATTGGTCGAAGGCCTCAAGCAAGACAACGGTCAAAGCGTCACGTACCCGTTGCTGTCAGTTAAAATCACTTATGCGGATACTGACGTCACGGATACTTATTTAGCGCTGAATGAATCGACTTTAAAAAAACTTGGCAGTACCATGGTTGCCGACGTCTATATTCAAGATGAGTTGTTTGAACGCTTCCGTGGGGATGGGCTATGTATTTCAACACCTACTGGGTCGACGGCTTATAACAAGTCGGTCGGTGGGGCTGTGATCCATCCACGCCTGGACGCGCTACAGATGGCAGAAATTGCATCGATCAATAACCGCGTGTTCCGGACACTGGGCTCGCCGGTTATCGTTGCGCCGTATGAAACCATTACGATCAAACCGCAACAACAGTCGCAATCACACTTTATTTTCACGGCTGACCAAACGGATACGCAACCGCGGCCAATTGAAAAAATTTGTTATTCAATTGCTAATCGACGGATTGCCTTTGCACAACACCGGCATAACCGTTTCTGGAAACGGGTTGGGACGTCCTTCATCGGGTTGGACGAATGAAGTTCACTTGGATGAATACCAGTACCACGCCGATGAAAGTCAAGACCTTACTAAGTGAGCACGGGGTGACCCGGAGTTTGCTGAAAAAGGTCAAGTTTCACGGGGGTGCGATTCTGGTCGACGGGCGCCCCGTCTTGGCCATCCACATGTTACATGGTGGGGAACAAGTCACGATGGAAACACCGGCAGAAATCGGCAACGACCACCTAGGTGTGTCTTCACTGCCCATCAATATCTTGTATGAAGACCGGGATTTCTTGATTATTAATAAGCCCGCTGGGGTGGCGTCGGTTCCAGCCCACGCGCTACCGGATAACACCTTAGCCAACCGGGTCAAGGGTTATTACCGTGAGCAGGGGTACGATAACGAGGTCGTGCACATTACGACCCGGTTAGACCGGGATACCAGTGGCATTGTGCTGTTTGCGAAGCACCACTTTGCGCACTCAATCATTGATCATCAATTGAAAGCGCACGCGATGCGCAAAATGTATTTGGCTGTCGTTAGTGGGACCTTAAATGCTGATCACGGGTGGTTAGACCAACCAATTGGGCGTGCGGCGGACTCGTTTATCAAACGGACCGTGACGCCGGATGGCAAACCATCCTTGACCGAGTATTGGGTAGTGAAACGACTGGCAGATAAAACCGTTGTCCGGGTCAGGTTACATACGGGGCGGACGCATCAAATTCGTGTGCACTTCGCCGCGGCGGGCCACCCGCTCATCGGGGATCAGCTATACGGTGGTCCGAGTGATCCCGCAATTGACCGGCAAGCGTTGCACTGTATGCAACTCCAGTTCGATGATCCGTTTATCGATCAGACCTTAACGACCTTTGCGCCGTTGCCGGCTGATTTAGCACGGTTGATTACAACCTAAACAGGATAAAAAAAGCGGTCATTCAGAGTTTTTCGATAACTCTGAATGACCGCTTTTAGTCACGCTTAATAGTTAATAATCTTAGTACCGTGTGCTTGCGGCACGTTGAGCGCGGTTACGATACGATCGACGTTGTCTGCCGTGACGCCACCACCAGGTAAAATTTGAATGCGTTGATCCGCTAAATCAATCGTTGCTTTTAATTGTGGTAAGCAGTCCATGATTGGTTTGCTCAGTGGGCCACCGTGAGTCAAAATGCGGTCGACGTCGTGGTCAACCAGCCAATCCATTGCGGGAGCTTGCTGATCAGGTGCTAAAGCATCAAAGGCCATGTGGAAAGTGACGCTCATCCCACCAGCGGCACCAACGAGTAGTGCCATGGCTTCGGTATCGAGCTGGCCATCTTTGGTGAGGGCACCCAGTGCAACGCCGTCAACGCCTAAAGATTGTGCCTGCAAAAGGTCGGCTTCCATAATTTTTAATTCGGTATCGTTATAAACAAAGTCACCACCGCGGGGGCGAATCATGGTTACCAAGGTTACGCCGTGTTCCTGGGTATACTTGGCCGCTTCTGCCATGACACCGCGACTAACGGTTGTCCCACCGACGGCTAAATTATCATTTAATTCGATTCGGTTAGCGCCGGCTGCGATTGCTGCTGGAATATTGGTGAAGTTTTCAAGGGCTACTTCTTTTAATAACATGCCATTCATCCTTTACGTTTTAGAATCGGACACAGACGCCTTCAGGGACGAGGATGTCCTTTTGTACTAGACTTAGTTTACCACTAGTAATGTCCCGTGCGTATAACGTTGCGTTGTCAGTGTTTTGGTTGACTACCACGACGAATTCTTCGGTTGGATCTAAATCGAAGTCGCGAGGAAAGTCACCTTCAGTACTGATTTGTTGGATTAAGGTCAGACTACCATCAGCTGCAACGGCAAATACGGCGATACTGTTATAACCGCGGTTAGAAACGTATAGGAACTGGCCGTCATGGCTCATCCGAATGGCAGCGGCCCCGTTATGATCCGTGTAGTCCGCTGGGATGGTCTTAACAATGCCCAGTTGTTCGAAACTCCCGTCGGTTGCATTATAGCGGAGACTCGCAATTTGGCTAGAAAGTTCACCAGCTAGAAAAGCAAACTGTCCGTCTGGTGAGAAGACGAGGTGCCGGGGGCCGAAGCCTGGTTCCATGGTTAAAACGGATTGTTGGCTAAGTTTACCGGCATCGCTGACGTTATAAACGTAAACTTTGTCAGCTCCCAGATCAACAACGGCTAACCGGTTGTCTGGCGTTAAGTCCGTGTAGTGAATGTGTGATTCGGTTTGTTCTGGGCGGGGACCGCTACCGCTGTGTTGCACTTGGTCAACGAGTTCCAGTGCACCGTCAGCCGCAATCTTTAATACTTCTGCCGTTCCCTTGTGGTAATTAGCACTGTAGACGAGTTGCCGTGCTTCATCGACAGCCACGTATGCGGGTGGGGTCCCGGGGGCAATCACGGCGTTAAGTTTATTCGCCGTTTTACCATTAAGTTGCCAAGCCGCAACCCCGCCATCGTTGTCTTCTTTGTCAACACTGTAAAGCCGATCCTTGGCGGAAAGTGCCAAGTAAGTAGGGTTTTGCGTAGCTGCTAATAAGCCGTCGTTTGTGAGGGTTTTCGCCGTCGTGTCCAGGGTTCCTTGATAGATTCCCTGACTAGTTTTTTTTGTATAAGTTCCAAATAAAACGCGTTCTTGCATGTCAAAAAAGCCTCCTTGAGTAATAAATTCAGTATAGCATAATTCTTTAAAGTGTAAGCGATGACAAATTGGCACGAAACTTTAGGGCTATGCTACAATTAGAGCAAATCAGAAAAGAATGGGAGTCCGATATCATGGCAATAATGGCAACTATTTCGGCGATCGGTGCAAACGCCATCGACCCGAAGGAACCAATTTTAGTTTTCTTTGACGAGACTGCAACGGAATCAATTCAACAAATCGCGGTCCTTCAAAAATTCGATGCACCAATGCACACGTTATCTTTAGAAGAAGGTAGCCAAATCAAAATTGATGACCAAACGTACACGGTTGCTTTTGCGGGTGGTTTGGTGGCAGCTAATTTGACGTCAATCGGTCACGCCACCTTGTACTTTAGTGCGGTTCCTCAAAAACCGATGGAAAATGGCATCTATTTGACGCCCACCACGTTGCCAGAGATTCACGTCGGTAGTGTGATAACGTATTTGCCTTAGGGGTGTGATTGATTGAAACCAAACGTGACCAAGTCCCGTCTTGGTAGCCAACGGGTGATCCGTGGCTTGTTAATAATATTATTGATCTTAGCCATCTTGTTTTTGGGTAAGCAAGTTGACTGGGTGTGGACCCCAATCCGGCAGCTTTTTAGTATCGTTGGGTTTCCGGTGATTTTAGCGGGGGTCTTGTACTACTTGATGAATCCGTTAGTCGACCGGTTAGAACGAAAATATCACGTTCGCCGGGTTTGGACGATTATCGGGTTGTTTGTCATTATTATCGTGGTGATCGTATTAGGAATCGTTGCCATTATTCCGACGATTCGAACGCAGACACTGACGATCATTAATGATTGGCCGACTTATTGGCAAAACGCCGTTAATGAGACGAACAAGTGGATCAATGATCCGCAACTGAGTGGACTGCGCGATCAAATTGATCAATTTAATACGGACGCTAGCAAACTACTTAGCGGTCGCTTTTCAAAATACTTGACGGGCACCGTCTCGTCTTTAACGAGTGTCTTTAGTACGGTAGTAACCGTGATTATTGGGTTGATCACGGCACCGTTTATCCTGTTTTACCTTTTGCGGGATGGACACCAGTTGCCAGCGTACTTGGCAAAGTTTGTGCCAACTAAGGCTAGAAGCAGTTTCTTAACCATGCTGAACGAAATCAACAGCCAAGTTAGTAACTATATCCGCGGGCAGTTGACGGTTGCGTTCTTCGTTGCAATCATGTTTGCAATCGGGTATAGCATTATCGGCCTGAAGTTTGCGCTGACGCTCGGAATTGCTGCGGGTATTTTGAATCTGATTCCATACTTAGGGTCGTTTCTGGCCATGGTCCCATCCGTGGTTATCGCCTTAGTAACGTCACCGTGGATGTTAGTACAAGTTTTAATCGTATTTGTCATTGAACAGACGATTGAAGGGCGCATTATTTCCCCGTTAGTTTTGGGGAGCAGTCTCGCCATTCATCCCGTCACGATCTTAATTGTCTTGTTAGCCGCCGGGAAAATTTTTGGCTTGATGGGGGTTATCTTCGGAATTCCGGGATATGCCATCATCAAAGTACTATGGACCCATTTATTTGGTTGGTACCGGCAAAATTCGCCGTTATATACAACGGAAAAGTCCAAAGAGTGAATTTGAAATAAATTGTTTAGAGGCCCACTGATTGTTTTTTATCAGTCGGCCTTTTTTATGCAACGGGTAAAATTCAAAAAGCCATCCAGAAAATTTTCTGAATGACTTTCCTGGTGTTATGGTCGAAACGTGTGACAAAGGGCAGTTTGTTTCGCTTAACCCGAAATCGGCGGCCATTCCAAGCCCAGGAATAATCGCCGATTTCACGTTAATGCTCACATACTAACCGCCATTTGTCGCACCCTTGTCAACGTTAAAAATCTTCGTTTAATTCACTAATTGGTGCTAGGCCAAGGTTCTCGGTATGCACCATCTGTTCGCCGGCACGGGACCACAGCCATAGCCGCTTATTTAGGGCCGCTTTATCGAACTTTTCGGGTTCTGGTAATATTTTACCAGCCACTTCATCATAACTAGCGTTTTCAGGAACGTTATTACCACGGTAAGTGATACAACTAGGTACTGCAATTCCTGGTAAGTCCGCAAACGTGATGATTTTGTTTAATGAGATCAGATGGTCCCACGTGGCGCCAAAGTCATACGTATAGACGATGTCGGCTTGTAATAAATCAGGGTAGACGTAGGATTGGGTAGTTAGAAGCTCATCGTCGTCAAAGCCCATACCCGTTAATGTTGGGACGTATTGCCGGGGCTGCCCCTGGGGTTGGAAACTGTACAAGTGGGAATTATCCCAGCCAAATGCGAGTTGAATCAAGACGTGTAATTGATCATAGCGAATCGACAACGGCACAACTAACTTCCGGTAAACCGCGGGATGCACTTCCGCTAACTTAATCATTAATTCCATTGCAGCAGCATTATCCATCTTACAACACCTTCGACTTTCCTTGGTGGTCTAATTGTCAGATCATTTAAGCCATGTTTTAGGACTCCGTCAATCAAACCTCATATTATCGTTATTATAGCATCAACAACGCGTGATGAGGGTGTGAAAATGGGGTGCTGATTTGCTGAGTAGTTTCAACGGCGGCAAGCGTTGTGGAAAAATTTTCAATCAAAAAAAGCGGCAGTGACAAAGGTCCCAATGAGGGTCTTGTCACTACCGTTTATTTTAGTGGATGTTCAAACTAGTTCAGGGTCACAATTACCAGCTGGCTTTTTTGACACCAGGGATTTGACCCGCGTGTGCGAGCCGGCGGAAGTTAAGCCGAGACATCCCGAACTTACGTAGGTAAGCGTGTGGTCGGCCGTCTAACGTGTCGCGTCGGTGAATCCGAACGGGGGAAGCGTTGCGTGGCAATTCTGCCAAGCCCGCATAGTCACCCGCAGCCTTCAATTCGGCACGCTTAGTCGCGTAACGGGCAACGGTTGCTTCGATCTTTTTCTCTTTGGCAATTTTTGATTTTTTAGCCATTTGAATCATGCTCCTTTATGATTGGTGTGTGCAATCCGGTCACAAATTCATTTGGACAACTTAAGTCGTTTTTTTAGAACGTCAACTAGAATACCATGGGCAAATCGTAATTGCTACTATCTTGCTTGAAGGGGTATGGTATCATTAAGAAAATTAACCGAGGTAGGGTGGATAACGTGAAGAAAATAGAACGCGGGATGCAGTTTGTGCAAGCTAACTTGGACCGCTTTCGCTGCTTAGTCTGTGACCAGGCCTATACTGAAATTAAGGATCACACATTGTGGTGTCCCAATGGGCATCAGGTCGACTTTTCTAAAAAAGGGACCTTGTACTTTTTAACGCATCAGGTTCAAAGTGAATATAACGCGGACATGTTAGCGGCTCGCCGGCGCGTATTGCAGGCTGGATTCTTTGGTCCAATCGTGGCTGCCATCAATGAAGCGTTGCCAGCAACACCGCAACGAATTTTGGATATTGGGAGTGGTGAAGGAACGCCCCTAGCTGATTTACTGGTCCGCCACGCAAATCAAAAAGACGTTGGAATCGGTTTTGATATCAGCAAGGACGGCGTCAACTTAGCTACTCAGCTGGAAACGCCAGCGTACTATTGTGTGGCCGACTTAGCCCAGTTACCGTTTACCGACGGCGCCTTTACGGCAATTATGGATGTCTTTTCTCCGTCGGCTTATGCGGAATTTGAACGGGTTCTTAGTCCCGGTGGTCAACTACTGAAAATCGTGCCTAATCCTGAATACTTAGTCGAGTTGCGGCACCTGTTATTTAAGTCGACTGATCGGCAATACCAATACGATAACCAACGGGTGTTAGACTTATTTAAGCAGCATTATCCGGACGCTGAAACGAAGCGTATTCGTTATCAGTTCGATTTAAGTCAGGTTGTGTTTGAAGACTTACTCGTCATGACCCCGTTACATTGGGGCGCGGACGAGGCTAGTTTAGCAGCTGCAAGGGAGCAGGGGCTAAAAACGATTACCGTGGACGTCAGCTTATTGATGACGCACAAGCGCTAATTAGTGAAGCTTGCATCATTATTTTGTGGGTGTTAAGATAACCTGTGAGAAATCGTTTGGCAGTTAACATCGATTCAGTTCGTTGGTGACTACCGAGTTGTACTTCATTAACGTAGCGTTTCGCCGTGCCCACACCGAAATACTACGTTTTTTACTGTCTAAAAAGCCGTTTCAAAGTTTTGATCACAAAACTTTGAAACGGCTTTTTAACGTGCACGTGTGATATCAGTTAGTCCGTTGGCGGCGACTACCGATAAGCCCGATAATGAGTCCCAGCAAGGCGGGAACGACCCAGCCGAGGCCTAAGCTAGCAAGTGGGAGCCAGTTGTTCAGGCGAAGCAATAAGTGCAACCAACCGTGGGCGGTCAGATTAGCAGGCAGGGCGTTGACCCCGGCTAAGACAGCCGGAATCAGCGTCCAGGCGGTGGTCATACCGAACAACCAGCGTGACGTGCCTAGCCAAGGTGAGGCGACCGCTAGCAAAATGAGCACAATGGCTAGGGGGTATAAAAACATCAATAACGGCGTTGAGTATTTAATCAATTGGGTTAAACCGGCGTTGGCCAGAATTGCGGGTAGCACGCAGGCTAGCGTAATCAACCAACGGTACGACAGTTTCGGAAACATGCCGTGGAGCGTGTCACCAAACGCGCTTGTTAGACCAATTGCTGTTTTTAAACAGGCAATGATCACAATTAAGGCTAGTAGCCCGTTGCCGAGTGGGCCGAAGTAGTGGGCGGCAATTTGGGCTAACGTCACGCCCCCGTTAGCGGCCGGTGCAAACTGTCCTAAACTCATCGTCCCAATAATCGCCAACAGGGCGTAAATTACCCCCATCAAAGTCATACTGATGATACCGGCCTTGATAGTGTCGGTCGCAATTTGCCCGGGGTCGGTCACACCGAGGTCTCGAATCGCGTCAATGACCACGATTCCAAAGGCTAAGGAGGCTAAGGCGTCCATGGTATTGTAGCCTTCGGTAAAACCGGTTAATAACGGCTGTGCTGCGTAGGCGCCGCGTGCCGCTACGTCAAAATTTCCCAGTGGTTTGATCAGGGCGACTAGCATTAACGCGCCTAGTAAAATCAAGAATAGCGGTGTTAGCCATTTACCAACGTAGGTCATGATCCGGCCTGGATTCAGTGCTAACAGCCAAGTGACTAGGAAAAACAGCCCTGAGAATCCAAGCAGGACGCCAGCTTGGTGTCCCGGTGCGACGAAGGGGACGAGCCCAATTTGAAACGCCGTGGTGGCTAAGCGGGGCATCGCAAATAGGGGGCCCAGCGTGAAGTACAGCAGAACGGTAAACCCGTACGCATAGGGGCGGTTGACCTTAGCAGCAAGGTCAAAGACGCCACTACTTCGCGTTAAGCCCATCCCAATGACGCCAAGAAGTGGGAGACCAATCCCGGTGATGAGCAGGCCAATAATAGCACTACCAACGTGGTGGCCAGCTTGTTGACCTAAGTAAATGGGAAAAATTAAGTTACCGGCGCCAAAGAACAGCCCAAATAACATTGTCCCAATAAAGCCTAAGTTACGTCTTGATAGACGGGTTTGCATCTAATCCCTACCTTCATTTGTTTAGTGTCGCTTTTATAATCAATCAGCTTAGCATATTTTAGTAAAAAATGAATGAGAGTTACGTGAAGTTGTGAGGGAGATTGTCAGAAAAAGAGTGTGTGCGCCAGAACTCAAAAAGCTATTCAGAAATAGTTGATATTTCTGAATAGCTTTCCTTATTATGATGGTCGAAACGTGAGCCAAAAGGCAATTTGTTCCGCTTAACCCAAAATCAGCGACCATTCCAAACCCAGGAATGATCGCTGATTTTACGGTAATGCTCACAAACTGACCGCTTTTTGGCTCACTCTTTAGAAAATATGAATCCTATTTGTTAGCGACGGTAAAGCGGCTCTGATGATGCTTTGGTTGTTCAATTTCATCTAAGACGGTTGCCGCCATTGTGCCACTGTTCGTCGCCGAAACGCCGGCCGCGTTAACCAATAGTTGGTCAGTGCCTAAAATGGCAGGAACGGCTGGTCCCGCATGGAAATCAGCTGCGGGTGAGATGCCGACCCAGTCGACGTTAGTGACCGTTTTTAGAAAGGTTAATTCGGCAAGCTGGTTTTGAGGAATTGCCACGAACGGGGCGTTGGCAGGATCACTTTCGATATCTTTAACAAATAGGTGGGCGTCGTCGCCAGTGGTTAAACTACCAGCACCGAGAATGAAGACGAGGCGCGGACTAGTTTGATTCCGCGTTAGGGCAACCAATTTGGTGGCGAGGTCAACGTGTAAATAAGCCTGATCTGGCCGACTTGCCATGGCATCGACAACCACGTCAACGGCTTGCAAATCGGAAGCCGTCAGTTGAAAGGCATCTACGGCCCGGGTCGTCAGGTTGGGGTTAGTTGGTAAAGTTGCCAATTTTTCAGTGGAACGCCCAATGGCAATCACGGTGTGGTTCCGTTCTAGTGCGGCGCTCGTAATGGCAGAACCAGCCATCCCGGTTGCGCCAATAATCATAATTTTCATAATAGTCAGCTCCTTATTTTTGTTCATGGATCAGTATAGGGAAAGTGCAAATGGAACGCGAATAATAAGACTTATTTGAAAGGGTAGGCGGTGATGGGCGCAACATGGTATGATAACAAGTAAGATTACTATATAAAAAGGAAGATCGTTTTGACAAATCACATTGCACTATTTGAACCACTCATGCCAGCTAACACTGGTAATATTGCGCGGACCTGTGCGGGGACCGATACGGCGTTACATTTGATTGAACCGCTGGGCTTTAAAATTGATGACAAACATTTAAAGCGCGCCGGGCTGGACTACTGGGATAGCGTCGATATTACTTATCACGCGGACTTACAAGAATTTTTAGCTAGTATTCCAGATTTAGATCAGTTGTACCTAGTTTCCAAGTTTGCAAGCCATGATTATAGCGACGTCGACTACAGTGACACGAGTAAGGACCACTACTTCCTGTTTGGGAAGGAAACGACCGGCTTGCCAGAACCATTCATGCGGAAATATCCGGAAAAGGCGATTCGGATTCCGCAAGACGATTCACATATTCGGGCGTTGAATTTATCCAATTCGGCGGCGATTGTGATTTACGAAGCTCTACGGCAACAAAGCTTTCCGGGCTTGGAACGGTCGCACCACTATCAGAATGACAAACTAAAGTAATTGAAGGTTGAACGCGTGCGCTAACTACGGAAGTTAGGGCGCGTTTTTTGGCGGAAACAGCCATTCCGAACGTAGGTTTGGTATAATAGAAGAGATGCGACAAACGTAATGAAAAGAAAGGATGAACGAACGTGGCGCGCAAACAGTCAACAACAAAAAAACGGCGTCCAACTAGTCGTAAAAAGTCGACCACGGCGGTCAAACGACAAATGACTGGGAACGTGATTGGTCTAATCGGCGTCCTAGTCACGGTATTAGCCTTTCTCCAAGTCGGGCTAGTCGGAAATTTCTTTGCGGAATGTTTTCGTGCATTTGCCGGAAACGCCTACCAACTCTTAGCAGCGCTAACGTTATTAATCGCCGGCTACCTAATGATCTTTGGTCGCTGGCCACGGCTGACCTGGCGGTGGTGGACGGGTGGTAACTTAGTGTTCTTTAGTTACCTGTTACTGCTAGAAATTCCGACGTTTAACCGTTTAAATCGCCACACTGCCTTTTGGGCTGTAACCAAAAGTTTACTGAAAAGTGATTTTGCTAAGGGCGGGATGTCCAGTGACCTTGGTGGTGGCTTAGTCGGGGCGGCTGGTTACAGCGTCACCTACCCACTATTAGCTAATTTTGGAACGGTGTTAATCGCCCTGATTTTAATCATTGCGGGAATTTTTATTGCCTTTAACTTACCGTTTCACGAAACGATGCAGTTGCTACGGACATTTTTGATTAACGTTGGGCAAAAGATTCGGGTGGGGGCCGAGTGGCTTTCACGCAAGATCCGGGTCCAGGTTGCCCGCTGGCGGGTGCATCAACAAGTTAGGGCTAGTCAGGAAGACCAACCTAAAAAAGCGCCGACTCCAACTAGCGCTGCACCGCAAGCGAGTCAGGCGGCAAAGCCAGTCGAATCAGCGGCACCAACGAGCAGTGCGCCAGCAATTACGGTTGCCAGTGAACATGAGGCCCCAACGAGTAACGCGCCGACCTCAGCGGCTGATGAAGCCAGTCTGATGGGAACCGAAGTCGCTGACGAATCCAATTATGACTTGCCATCTTCAGACTTACTAACTAAGATTCCTAAGACGGACCAAAGTGCGGAATACGCGACGATTGAAAGTAATTCGGAGAAGCTGACCACGACCTTGGCTAGTTTTGGGGTTCAGGTGGAAGTTAAAAACGTTAGCTTGGGGCCGTCCGTAACGAAGTATGAGCTGCACCCAGCAGTGGGGGTCAAAGTCAGCAAGGTGGTTAACTTAGCAGATGACTTGGCGTTAGCGTTAGCGGCTAAAGATTTACGGATTGAAGCGCCGATTCCGGGGAAGTCCTTAATCGGGATCGAAGTGCCTAATAAGCAAGTGTCGACCGTTTCGTTTAGAGACATTGTCGAGGCCCAACCGGCGCACCCAACTAAACCGTTGGCCGTGCCGTTAGGACGAGACGTTTCTGGAAACTTAGTAGTGGCGGATCTATCTAAGATGCCCCATTTACTGATTGCCGGGTCTACCGGGAGTGGGAAGTCAGTGGCCATTAATGTGATGATCACGGGGTTATTGATGAATACTAAACCTAATCAAGTTAAGTTTATGCTGATTGATCCGAAGAAAGTGGAGCTTGGTATCTACAATGGCATTCCGCACTTACTGACGCCAGTTGTGACGGAACCGAAAAAAGCGGCGCGGGCTTTGCATAAAGTCGTGGCCGAAATGGAACGGCGCTACGAGCTATTTGCCGATTCCAAGCAACGTAATATGCAAGGCTATAACCAGTACATTCGCCAGCAAAACGCGGCGGACGGCCAAAACCGGCCAGTGTTGCCATACATTGTGGTCGTTGTAGATGAATTAGCCGACTTAATGATGGTGACGTCCAGTGAAGTTGAAGACGCCATTATCCGGCTGGGGCAAATGGCCCGGGCGGCTGGAATTCATATGATCCTAGCCACGCAACGGCCGTCGGTTGACGTTATTACCGGTTTGATCAAAGCTAACGTGCCTTCACGAATGGCGTTTGCCGTTTCTAGCGGGACCGATTCGCGGACAATCATTGATAGTAACGGGGCTGAAAAACTGCTTGGTCGCGGGGATATGTTGTACCAGCCAATGGGGATGAATAAACCGTTGCGGGTGCAAGGCGCCTATATTTCTGACCATGACGTTGAAGAAGTCGTTAACTTTATCAAGAATCAACAGTCAGCAGAGTACGATGATAGTATGCTTGTCAAAGACGACGAACCGGAAGCGGGCGATGATCCGCGTGATGGTGAAGACGAGTATTATGCGGAAGCCGTTGAACTAGTGACTGACCAACAATCGGCCAGTGTATCGATGTTACAACGCCGGTTCCGAATTGGGTATAACCGAGCGGCTAGAATTGTTGATGAAATGGAAGAACGGGGCGTTGTGGGACCGTCCGAGGGCAGCAAGCCACGGAAAGTCTACCGTCAAAAATCCGCTGATGATGCGGAAGACGATCCAAACTAACCGCAATAATAAAAAATGCACGGTGCAATTAAATCCCGTTTTGGGATCAACTGCACCGTGCATTTTTTGATTTCGTATGATTAGCTGAAGCTTAAAAGTCCTAGTCCGGATAACGCGCTCAAAACTAGTGACCCAACGGTCGAAATAATCATTAACCACACGATGACCATCGTGATTTTTTGGAAGGTTGTCTTTTTCTTCATAGTTTTCGTTTGCACCACACTTTTTAAGTAATTCTTTCATAGTTTAACGTGTAATCGACTATTTTTCAAATAACTATTAAAAATAGTCGTGGTTACGTAAATATTCAATCCCGATAATACACAAGATAATGATGCCCAGCATGATCCAAGTAAATGCGTGCACCACACCGGCACCCGGCAGCTTAACGTTCATGCCGTAGATGCCGCCAATAATCGTCGGGATGGTTAGCACCATGGTGAGTGAGGTTAAAAACTTCATCACGTCATTTAAATTGTTGGAAATAACGGCGCTGACCATCTGGCTGTACTGTTGGAGAATCTGATTGTTCGTGTGGGTCATGTCGACCGCTTGTTTCGTTTCCACCATGATGTCGGTTGTAAACGCGACGTGGTGGGGCGCGTTGAAGTGGGTAGCGGACGCTTCAACCGCGGCTAAAACGGGGCCGTTTTGTGTGAGGGCCGCGTCGAAGCGAATCAGCGATTTTTGATAAGCCATAATGCGAAATAGCTCTTCGTTATGCGTGGCCTGATTTAAATGCCGCTCCAGTAAGTTAGTTCGTTGATTGATCAAATTTAAGGCGCTGACGTAAGCGTGCTCGATATACCACATGATGGCTAGCACGAAGTCTTCGTGGTTATCTAAACTGAGCTTAGACGAAGTCGGGTCCATCACGAAATCCTGAATGAAGCTGGCCGGGTAATTGCTGATGGTTAAAACGACTTGATCCGTCAAAATCAAAGCAAACGGATAGACCTGATATTCCAAATAGCCGAGGTCACTAGTCGTCAGTTTAGGGTATTGCATCACGATTAAAACGGGTTCGGTGGCGGTCGGTTGGTCCAATTGTTCCGTCCGGGAGACTTCCGCGTCGTCTAAGACGGCCGTTAAATAGTCCTTAGGAAAATGAAACGCGTTTGTTAACTGATTGATTTCATTAATGGTCGGTCGTTCGACGTTGATCCAGTAAGGTTGGTTAGGATCATTAGCCGTTGTTAATAACCCGTTGGGCCCGGTAGTAAAGTATTGCAGCACGTGTGCCACCTCCGATAACTTTACTTTCCATTATAGGGCTGACGGCAGTGATTGAAAAGCAGTCCTATAATCTCTATAATTAAACCGATACTAATTGTCAAAGTAGCAGCGATGGTTATTTTTGAATTAAGCGCTCCGTCGGGTAGCCTTGTGCTATGAGGGACGGTCTCAGCCGAACTGCGATCTGAAGTATTTAATTTTTAAATTGACCTTTTAACCCTTAACAGAATTAAAGAAAGGAAACGTGCGAATCCGTTTTAAGTAAGGCCACTTGTTTGGATTTGTCATAGTAGGAATTTACGATGAATGAGTTATTGACCACTTGGTTTGGGCAACTTATCTTTTTGGCGCTCGTTTCAATCATTATTTTAGGATTGCGACGGCTGACCCGAAAAATTTGGCCCAATGGTTTAACGTTAATTGATTTTTGGCCGCCGTTTTTGATTTTGTTCACCCATTTCCTGACCCTTCAAGCCACGGAAAGCTCAATCGTGCCGTACGAAGTGATTTCAATGATGGTTTTAGGAATCGGTTTAACCGTCTTGGAAGTCATTCAACGGGGGGAAATTATTTACCGGCGCTTTTTCAGGCTTTATTGGCGGCTAATTGACCTATTAGCAATCGTCGTTTATTTGGTTGCTTTAGTAATTAACTTATTATTCAAATAACGGGCTAAATGATAGAAAGCCCCCCACTAATCCCCACCTAACGAATCAACGTTAGGCGGGGATTTTTTGACATTTTGTTAACAATTTGGAAAAGTAATAAAACGATGTGGTAGGAAGTGGGGGGGTGTGGTAGACTTGAATTATGTTTAATGAAAGGGGTTGACTGACCGTGGCGCCCAAGATGTTTTTCGGTGAATTTGAACACGCCTTGGACACGAAAGGTCGGTTGATCATCCCAGCCAAGTTTCGTGAGTTACTTGGCGACAGTTTTGTGATCACGCGGGGGATGGATGGTTGCATCTTTGGCTATCCAGCCGCGCGGTGGGCCACATTACAAGCGCAATTAGACGATTTACCGCTCACTAAAAAGGATGCACGGGCGTTTGTCCGGTTCTTTTACGCAGCAGCGGCTGAATGTGAACTTGATAAGCAGGGGCGAGTTATGATTCCCGCATCCCTGCGCAACTACGCTAAGTTAGAAAAACAATGTGTGATCGTTGGGGTATCGGACCGTTTTGAAATTTGGAGTGCGACTAAGTGGCAAACCTTTGAGACGGAGACCGCCGAGAACTTTGATGATCTCGCTGAAAATTTGATTGATTTTTAATTCATAAGGATTTTATGGGAAGGGGGCGCAACAGTGGCAGAATTTGAACATACCACCGTCTTACTACATGAAGCGGTTGCGGCGTTAAATATTGATCCTGCAGGCATTTATGTGGATTGTACGTTAGGTGGCGGGGGACATTCCCGCGAAATCCTAAAACAGTTGGGACCAAACGGACACTTATTTAGTTTTGATCAGGACCAGACGGCGATTGACTATAATCAATCCAATTTGGCCAGTTATTTAGAGAGTGGCCAACTGACATTTGTTAAAAGTAATTTTGCCAATCTGAAGCACGAATTAGCGGACCGCGGCATTGACCAAGTCGACGGAGTCGTTTATGACTTGGGGGTATCATCACCACAGTTTGACGATGCCGCCCGCGGCTTCTCGTATCAACACGATGCGCCACTTGATATGCGGATGGATCAAAGCCAGGACTTAACCGCGCAAACGGTCGTTAATACTTGGCCATACGCCGACTTAGTTCGAATCTTTTACCGGTATGGTGAGGAGAAATTTTCTAAGCAGGTTGCCCGGGCAATCGAGCGGCAACGCGAAAGCCAACCGATTGAAACGACTGGTGAACTGGTTGATCTCATTAAATCAGCCATTCCTGCCCGCGCACGGCGGACGGGTGGTCATCCAGCCAAACGTGTCTTCCAAGCGATTCGAATTGCGGTAAACAACGAACTGGGTGTATTAGAAACGTCACTGGAACAAGCGGTTGATTTGATTGGTGTCCATGGCCGGGTCAGCGTCATCACGTTCCAATCCCTGGAAGATCGGCTTGTTAAGACGATTTTTAAGGAACACAGTGAGTTACCTGAGTTACCACCTGGTTTACCAGTCATTCCTGAGGGGATGCAGCCCGATTACCGGCTCGTTAACCGGAAGCCAATTGTGCCAAGTGATGAAGAAGTGACGGCTAATCGGCGGGCTCGTAGTGCTAAACTGCGTGCCATCGAACGGTTACGTGTTAAAGATTAATTAATGAAATAGATGAATGTTAAGGAGTGATTCAAAATGGCCCAGAATGGATTGGCACGGGAGCTGCCGAAGCAGAATCCCGGTGCTACCACAACCCCGGTACATAAAACCGTTGTAACCCCCAATCCTGCAATCAAAACGCAGCGGGTACCATTTTCTGCGTTTGAGAAATGTTTGAGTGTGACACTTGGCTTGGTGGTTTTCAGTTTGGCAATTATTTTAGTTTCAACCAACATTGCCATTGGTAATTCTCAAAGTAGCTTACAGGCGGTGCAAGCGAAAGTTTCCAAGGTGGAGGCAAGCAATACGTCTCACGCCCAAGAAATTAGTGAACTTTCAAGTCGTAGCCGGTTAAACCAAGTTGCAAAGAAGTACGGCTTATCGCTAAACAACGGTAACATAAGGAATGTTTACAAATGAATAATAAGAAACAACGAATGACTTCGAAACGGTCACCGAAACAAAATCGTAGAATCTTTGGCCAATGGCTATTTTTTGGAGCGATCCTCGTATTTGGTGTTTTGATCATTCGTTTTTCGTATATCGCAATTTCCCACCACGCCAACGGGACGAACCTCGTGGAAGCAACCAAAAAGTTGTATACGACGGATCAGACCATTACGGCAAAACGGGGGACGATTTATACGGCAAACGGCGATCCAATTGCTGAAGATACGAGTACTTACACCATCTATGCCATTATGGCGAAAAACCAGAAGGATGCTAATGGTAAGGCGCTGTACGTCAAGAATGATAGTCAGGTTGCAAAGGTATTGTCGAAATATTTGCCGATTAGTTACAAAAAGGCGTTAGCAACGCTCCAAGATGGTACTGGCAAGTTCCAAATTGAATTTGGAACGGCCGGAAAAAATATTTCGTTGACGACGAAGGAAAAAATCGAAGCGCAAAAAGTTTCGGGATTGCACTTTATTGAGTCGGAAGCACGTCTCTACCCGAACGGGACCTTTGCGTCCCAGCTCGTGGGACTTACCAATGCGAAGCCGGTCAAAGGTTCGGAATCAACGCGGTTAACCGGATCAATGGGAATTGAATTAGCTTTCAATAAACAGTTATCTGGGACAGATGGCCGCAAGACCGTTACAAAGAGTGGGTATCAAGGTAACGTCGATACCGGTAAAAAGGTCAAAGACGGCGAGAACGTTTATACGACGATCGACAGCAAGCTTCAGACCATTTTGGAGACAAAAATGTCCGCGGTCGCGGATCAGGTTAATCCGAAGTCGATGACGGCAACCCTGATGAATGCTAAAACGGGTGCAATTCTAGCAACGACCCAACGCCCAACGTTTAACTCGCAAACCAAGAGTGGGTTGAGTAAGATGTGGCGTAACTTGCTCGTCGAGGATACCTATGAACCCGGTTCAACGATGAAAGTCTTTACGATGTCAGCAGCCATTGACAGTGGTAATTACAACCCTAACGTGACGGTTCCCACTGGGACTTATCGAATTGATAACAAGATTGTTCCCGATTGGAATACGAGTGGTTGGGGCAACATCACATATGCCAAGGGATTTGCTTTATCTAGTAACGTTGCGATGGCGCACTTGGAACAAACGATGGGTGCCAAAACTTGGCTAAAGTACATTAAGCGCTTCGGCCTGCGTTCGAGCACGAATAGTGGTTTAGCGAATGAGCAAACGGGCTCAATTCAGTTTACTTATCCGATTGAACAAGCGGATACTTCGTTTGGGCAGGGGGTTCAGGTCACGGCGATGCAAATGCTGCGCGGATTTACGGCCGTTGCAAATGGTGGTAAAATGCTACAGCCATACTTTGTTTCCAAAGTGACGAATCCGAACACCAACAAGACGGTCTTTAAAGCAAAACCCAAAGTTGTCGGGCAACCGATTTCTGCCAAAACGGCTTCTCAAGTATTGGGACACATGCAAGACGTTGTGTATAAGTCTTACGGGCTTGGGGGCGCATATAAAATCAAGGGTTATCGGATCGCAGCGAAGACCGGGACGGCCCAAGTCAGCAACGGGAGTACCTACGCAACGGGCGATGATTCTTACCTGTATTCCGTTGTTGGGATGGCACCGGCTAAAAATCCCAAATACATTATGTATATCACCATGAAGCAGCCAACACTCGGGAGTACGACGGCAACTGATGAAATGGCAAGTATTTTCAAGACCGTTATGCAACGGGCACTTGAGGAACAAAAAGCCAGTGAGTCAAAGACGGCAACAATCAAGATGGCTGATTTGACGGGTAAAAGTACGACGACCGCTGCCAAAGATGCAAAGCAAAGCGGCATTAAACCGGTTGTCGTAGGTAAGGGTAAGCGGATTGTGAAACAGTCCATTTCGTCTGGTACCGTCCTTTCTAGCGGTCAGCGAGTCGTCCTTGTGACTAACGGACAGATGTATATGCCTGATTTGACGAGTTGGTCGACCAGTGAAGTCGCTGACTTTGCCAGTCTAACGGGGCTGAAGTTGACGACTAGCGGTACGGGCTACGTGAAGGCCCAGAGTATTTCGGCTGGTAATCCGATCGACGCTAAGGAAAGTTTGAGCGTGACGTTAAAGTAATTAATTAAGTTTTAGAATGGAGAATTGTTGTGAGTTTATTATCATGGGTAGCGGCCCTAATTAGTGGGTTTATCATCGTGTTTGCGTTAATGCCGTCTTTAATTCGTTATTTCCGCGCGCGTAAAGAGGGCCAAATGATTCGCGAAGAGGGCCCTAAATGGCACGAAAAGAAATCTGGGACCCCAACGATGGGCGGGTTGTTATTTATTATCGCCATCTTGGTCACGACCTTGTGGGTTGGTTTTTGGCAAGGCTTGTTACAACCAACGACCTGGATTCTAATGTTCATCTTAGTGCTTTACGGGGCGCTAGGATTCTGGGATGACAGTATTAAGTTATGGCGGAAGCAAAATGAAGGGCTAAAAGCATGGCAAAAGTTGCTTGGGCAAATCGTTGGTGCGGTCGTCTTTACACTTGTTTACCAGAATGAACATTTGACGATGGGCCTAAGAATTCCCGGTGTCGGTGATTGGTCGCTAGGTATTTGGTACATGATTTTCGTCATTATTTGGCTCGTTGGGTTTTCCAACGCCGTCAACTTGACGGATGGCTTAGATGGGCTAGTTGCTGGTCAAGCAACGATTGCTTTTGGTGCGTACGCGATTATCGCGTGGGCCCAACAACAATATAACGTCGCGTTATTCTGTATTGCAGTGGTTGGTTCCTTGCTAGGTTTCTTTGTCTACAACCACAAACCCGCAAAGATCTTCATGGGTGATATGGGTTCGTTAGCCTTAGGTGGTGCGCTAGCTGCCGTTTCCATCTTGGTCCATCACGAATTGTCACTACTTATTATCGGGATTATTTTCGTTATCGAAACGGCTTCGGTTATGTTACAAGTTGCTTCATTCAAGTTAACGGGAAAACGGATCTTCTTAATGAGTCCAATTCACCATCATTTTGAAATGAAGGGTTGGAGTGAGTGGAAAATCGACATCGTATTCTGGTCGATTGGTTTAGTGGCTGCCATTATCAGTGTGGCAACAATCATTTAATGACTAACTTTGGGCGTATCAATGGCGGATTTACAAACCGATGATACGCCTATTGGCATTTAGTCCACTGAATATTAAAATAAATATATTGTGTCTATCAATAAATTAGGGAGATCTTGGTATATGAAGTCGGTTGAACAGTATCGCAACCAAAAAGTTTTGGTTTTAGGACTTGCAAAGAGTGGGGTCAACGCTGCTCGCTTGTTGCACAAGCTAGGGGCATTTGTCACGGTCAATGACAAGAAGGATTTTGATAATAATCCAGACGCACAGGAGCTGTTAAGCGAAGGCATCAAGGTCATTACGGGGGGACACCCGCTATCTTTATTGGATGAAGATTTTAAGGTGGTCGTCAAAAATCCAGGCATTCCGTATTCAAATCCGATTGTGAGCGGGGCGCTTGAAAAGCACATTCCCGTTATCACTGAAGTTGAATTAGCAGCCCAAATTTTGGAAGGCGAACTGATCGGGGTTACCGGGACGAACGGTAAGACCACGACAACGACGTTAATTACCATGATGTTGAACCAACGAAACAATGCCGGCAAGGCTTACGTCGCTGGTAATATCGGGGTTCCGGCCTCAACCGTCGCTCAAAAAGCGCAAGCCGCCGATACGATGGTAACGGAACTCTCAAGTTTCATGCTTTGTGGGATTGATACGTTACGTCCCCACATTGCCGTTATTACGAATATTTATTCAACCCACTTGGACTGGCATGGAAATCGCGACAATTATGTTAAGGCGAAGATGCGCATTACAATGAATCAAACGGCTGATGATTATTTAGTCATCAACTGGGACAGTCAAGAATGGCGTGACCTCAGTAAGCAGTCTAAGGCACAAGTTGTACCATTTTCACGTCAGGGCAATAGTAAGGCTGGCGCCTATGAAGAAAACGGCAAGTTGTACTTTAAAGATGAATACATTATGGATGCAAAGGCCATCAAGATTCCGGGAGACCATAACGTTGAAAACGCCTTAGCAGCCATTACGGTTGCTAAGTTGCAAGGGGTCGCAACGAGTGGCATTGTCCAAGTCTTGAAGACGTTTTCTGGCGTTCGTCACCGGACTCAGTACGTTGAAACTTATGAAGGTCGCCAGTTCTACAATGACTCTAAGGCGACGAACATCGTTTCAACGGAAATGGCGTTGAAAGGCTTTGACCAACCCGTTGTCTTATTGGCTGGTGGTTTGGACCGGGGCAATACGTTTGAAAAGCTTGCACCCGCGTTAAAGGACCATGTTAAGACCCTCATCGTGTTTGGTGAGACGGCGCAAAAGATGGCGGATGCCGGAAAACTTGCCGGCATCGACGACATTGAATTTACTGAAAACTGTGAAACGGCGGTTCCAGTAGCTTGGAAGCGGAGTAATTCAGGCGACATTATTATGTTGTCACCCGCTTGTGCCAGCTGGGATCAGTACCCGAACTTTGAAGTGCGGGGCGACCGGTTTATTAAAGCAATTGAGAAGTTAACTGGAAAGGCGGAAGAAAACTAATGCGACTAATGATTTCTGGCGGCGGTACCGGGGGCCACATTTACCCGGCATTAGCCTTGATCGAAGCGCTAAAGGCACACGATAAACACGCCGAAGTTCTCTACGTGGGGACTCATCGGGGCCTTGAAAGTCGAATTGTCCCAGAACGCGGCATCGCGTTTAAGACTATTAAGATTCAAGGCTTCAAGCGGTCGTTATCCCCACAAAACTTCAAGACGGTTTACCTGTTCTTAAAGAGTGTGGTCACGGCTCGCAAGTACATCAAGGCATTCAAGCCGGACGTCGTGGTTGGGACCGGTGGCTACGTGAGTGGTGCGGTCGTTTTCGCGGCCAGCCAGATGCACATCCCCACGGTGATTCACGAACAGAACTCCGTTGTGGGTGTGACCAACAAGTTTTTGAGCCACTTCGTGAATAAGATTGCCATTTCGTTTGAGAGTGCGCGGTCACAGTTCCCAGAAAAGAAGGTCGTCATGACCGGGAACCCCCGTGCGCAACAAGTGGCTAACATTCAAAAAACTGCGGCTTTGCAAGCATACGGACTAAAAGACGACGTTCCCACGGTCTTGATCTTTGGGGGAAGTCGGGGGGCAGCTCGAATCAACGCTGCCACTGCGTCCGCGGTACCAGAGCTTAATAAACGGGACTATCAGACGCTCTTTGTGACTGGTCAAGTGCACTATGACAAAATCATGGATAGTCTCTCAAAGACAACGTTAGCACCCAATGTTAAGATTGAACCGTACATCAAAAATATGCCAGCAATCCTGCCGGAAATCGCCGTGATTTTAGGCCGGGCGGGCGCAACGAGTATTGCTGAAATTACGGCGCTAGGAATTCCATCAATCTTGGTGCCTAGTCCTTACGTGACGAATGATCATCAAACGAAGAACGCACAGAGTTTAGTTAACGCTGGGGCGGCTGAACTAGTTAAAGAAGCCGATTTAACGGCAACGAGCCTGCTCAAAGCGGTCGATGGTTTAATGCTTAATGCCGACCATCGTGAAGATATGGCTAATAATGCGAAGAAGCTCGGAATGCCCGATGCAGCTGATCAGTTATTGAAAGTCCTCGAATCCGTGGTCAAGTAAAAAACGTAACCTTATGAAGATGAAAGGGTGGGTGTGATGGCCATTTTTAAGCGAGCACCTAAGGACAAAAGGCCGGAACAACTAACCCCTTGGGAACGCTATCAGCGACGCGCTGAACAAAATGAGGCCCAGTCAAAGAAAAGCCATTTTAGTAGGTGGGGTAAACAACTGCGGATCGGTGATAAGTTACCAAAGTTAAAAACCCAGCGCCGCCGCTTAGTGGTTAAACGTGCGGCGCTACTCATTAGTTTGTTTTTAATGGGCATCGTGATTGCAGGGTATTTTATTTCACCACTTAGTCACGTCCAACAAGTCAAGGTGTCAGGAACGGATGGGTTGACGGTAAAGCAGGTGACGCGGGCCACGAAAATTCAGCCAGGGGTTTCAATTTGGGCTGTGATTGGTCATGACCAGCGTACGAGTCACCAAGCGAAACAACAAAATCCGCAGATTGGCAAAGTCACGACTAAGTTGGTTGGCTTAAACCAGATTCACATCAAAGTTAATGAAATTCGGGTTGCCGGTTACTTGGTAGACGGCAATCATTATCAACGGGTCTTGGAAAATGGGTTGATTTTAAAGACGAGTTATTTGCAACCTGGCGGTGGTTCACCCATTTACGCGAACTTTAAGAGTGGGGCCCGGCTTGAAAAAATGATTGCCCAGTACGCAAAGTTACCTTCGGCAGTTAAACATGCAATCTCAGAAATTAAGTTTGCACCGACAACGTCCAATCCGCAGCGCATCCATTTATACATGAATGATGGGAACGAAGTCTATGCGACAATCTCAACGTTTGCAAGCAAGATGACGTATTATCCGGGTATCGTCGCAAAGATGAAAACTAAGGGAATTATTAACTTAGAAGTCGGCGCGTATTCGTATTCATTCAAGAAGTAGAATATTCTTCGAGAATGGTGGATGTGCTCTTTTTAAAAGCGCTTAGGATATGGTAAACTAGGGGTTAACTAGGTATGTAACTAAAATCTATAAAAATTTATATTTATGTAAAAGTACTAGGAGGTTCCTCTATTATGGATAATTCAGGAATTTATGTCGGACTTGATATAGGAACCACCTCAATAAAAGTCATTGTTGCTGAACGTGTAAAGGGACAAATGAACGTTATTGGTGTGGGTAGCGAACGTTCTAATGGTTTAAGTCGCGGTGTCATTGTTGATATTGACAAGGCCGCCAGTGCGATTCAATCGGCAGTACGCCAAGCTGAAGAAAAAGCAAGTATCGAAATAAAAAAGGTGATTGCGGGCGTTCCCGCTAACCTGGTAAAGATTGAACGTTGTCGCGGCATGATTGCCGTGGCTGATGAATCAAAAGAAATCAATAATGAGGATGTCCAAAACGTGGCTGCAGCGGCGCTAGTACAGAGCTTGCCACCGGAGCGCGAAGTGTTGGACGTGATTCCAGATGAGTTTGTCGTGGACGGCTTTGACGGAATTAAGGACCCCCGGGGAATGGTCGGTGTGCGTTTAGAGATGCACGGGACCCTCTTTACCGGACCTAAGACCATTATTCACAACACGCGCAAAGCCATCGAAAAAGCGGGACTGCAGATTGAACAAATCGTGATTGCACCGTTGGCGTTGAGCTCACTCGTGTTAAATGATGGTGAACAGGACTTCGGGTCGATTATTATTGATATGGGTGGCGGCCAGACTACGGCGGCGGTCATTCATGATCATCAGTTAAAGTATACTTATGTTGATCAAGAAGGCGGCCAGTATATCACTAAAGATATTTCGGTCGTTTTGAATACTTCGATTGAAAATGCAGAGAAGCTTAAACGGGACTACGGCTATGCCGATGCTCAGCAAGCCGCTGATGATGAGGAGTTCCCAGTTGACGTTGTCGGTCAAAGTACCCCAACGCAGATTAGCGAGCAATACTTAGCAGAAATCATTGAAGCCCGACTTGACCAAGTCTTTGGAAAAGTCAAACAACACTTGGATGAAATCCGAGCGTTAGAATTGCCGGGCGGCATTGTTTTAACTGGTGGCGTTGCAGCGATTCCTGGTGTGACAGAATTGGCTAGTCAACTCTTTGGTACCCGGGTTCGGGTCTTTACACCGAACCAGATGGGCTTAAGACATCCGTCGTTTGATGAGGCGTTAGCCGTCATCAAATACCAAGCGGCCTTAAGCGAAGTCGCGTTACTCGTAAAGAGTGCGTTAACGGGTGATACACGGGCAAGCGTTGCGCATGACTTCTCAGAAGTCGTCGATCCAATTGCTAGTGCACCCCGGACGAGTACTGAAAAAACGACCCAAACAACCAAACAACAACCTGAACAAAAACAGGACAATCCAGATCGGAAGGGTGCTCTTGACCACATTAAGGGCTTTTTCAACCACTTCTTTGATTAATTAGGATAGGAATGACGGAGGAAAAATAATGGAATTTTCTTTAGATTCAACCCAGAATTCAGGGGCAAATATTAAAGTCATCGGTGTCGGTGGCGGTGGTGGCAACGCTGTTAATCGGATGATTGCTGAAGACGTCAAGGGTGTCGAATTTATCGTCGCCAATACCGATGTACAAGCATTACAAACTTCTAATGCGGAAACCAAGATTCAATTAGGACCGAAACTGACCCGTGGGTTGGGTGCCGGTTCTAACCCGGACGTTGGTTCAAAAGCCGCGCAAGAAAGCGAAGAAGCTTTAACGGAAGCCTTACAGGGCGCTGACATGGTCTTTGTCACCGCTGGTATGGGTGGCGGTACCGGTAACGGGGCTGCACCCGTGGTTGCTAAAATTGCGAAGGATTCAGGCGCTTTGACGGTGGGGGTCGTAACCCGGCCATTCACGTTTGAAGGACCTCGACGGGCGCGGAATGCAGCTGAGGGGATTGCGCAGATGAAGGACAACGTTGATACGTTGATCGTCATTGCGAACAACCGTTTATTGGAAATCGTTGATAAGAAGACACCAATGATGGAAGCCTTCCAAGAAGCCGATAACGTTTTACGTCAAGGGGTTCAAGGAATTTCTGACCTGATCACATCACCAGGTTACGTTAACTTGGACTTTGCTGACGTGAAGACCGTGATGCAAAACCAAGGTTCTGCTTTAATGGGAATTGGTTCTGCCAGCGGCGAAAACCGGACCGCCGATGCAACCAAGCAAGCCATTTCGTCACCATTGTTGGAAGTTTCCATCGATGGGGCCGAACAAGTCTTGCTCAACATCACTGGTGGCCCAGACATGTCACTTTATGAAGCCCAAGCTGCTTCAGACATTGTGTCACAAGCGGCAACGACTGATGTTAACATCATCTTCGGGACTTCAATCGACGAAAGCTTAGGCGACGAAGTTCGGGTCACCGTTATTGCGACCGGGATTGATCAAAAACAAAAAGAAATTCAAATGGGAACCACTTCCAGCCGGACTGAAACGAGTCAACAACGGGGTGGCATGTTCTCTAGCACTAGTGAACAAAAGCCAGCCAGTGAAGCTGTTAACATGGCACAAAGCCAAGCACCAGCGAATAGTAACGATCCGTTCGGCAACTGGGACATTCGTCGCGAACCAAGCAGTTCACGACCAGTAAATAACAACAACAATGGTTCCGAATTTAAAAACGTTGAGAAGGCTGACTTTGACGTCTTTAACGACAATGGTCAGACTGATGATAACAACAATGATGATAATGGGGACTCATTAGATACACCGCCATTCTTCAAACGGCGGCGTAAGTAAGACACTGAAGGGAGCGATCATAGATGGCCGGACGATTTAGTTTTAGTAACTTTTTTGGCGTCGGTGATGATCAATTAGATGACCAGCCGGTACAGCCTAGTCAGGCTGCGCCGCAAGCGTCAACCAATCAAGCAGCCAATACCCGGACCGCGCCAAAAGTCGTACCCATGCAAGGTGGTAAGTCGGTGAATAGTAAGATTGCGTTATTTGAACCGAAAATTTATTCAGACGTTAAAGAAATTGCGAGTCAACTACTCAAAAATCAAGCGGTAATCGTAAATTTTGATCACGTTGATGATCAAATGGCCCGCCGCATTGTTGATTTTTTGACCGGAACGGTTTACGCCATTAACGGTGAAATTGAACGCATCGGGGATGAAATTTTTCTTTGTATTCCAGAAAATTATGAAGTTTCTGGCAGTACGACGAGTCAATTCAATCCCAACAGTTTGTAAGGAGTGAGCGTACTGGTACTAAACATCATTAGCAGGTTATTTCAGCTCTACCAGGTAGCCATCGCCGTTTTTATTTTAATGTCCTGGTTTCCTGGCGCTTATAACACAAAAATTGGACAATTTTTAGGGCGGATCTGTGATCCATTTCTGAGCATCTTCCGGCGGTTTATTCCTGCCATTGCGGGAATCGACTTCTCCCCAATCATTGCCTTGGTCGTCTTACAGTTTGCTGAAAACGGCTTGCTTTACCTGTTACAAATGTTCGGAATCTATTAATTAAAAGTATAACGAGGATAGTATCGTGAATGAAAATTTAAAACAACATTTTCGCGATAGTGAAGCCCCATTTATTGAACAGGTCACTGGGTGGCTGCGCCAAGCAGCCGACCAGTACCGACCAATTTTAACTGCGTTTTTAAACCCGCGCCAAGTGTACATTGCTCAGACAATGGTTAACCAGTTAGACGACGTTCGAATGCGGGCCTTTGGCGGCTATCCGGGTGCGGAGTTGCAACGGATTTTATTTTATCCAAGCTACTACCAACCCGAAGAAGCCGACTTTCAAATTACCCTGTATAACATCGTCTATCCGGTAAAATTTGCGACGTTAAAGCACGGTCAAGTTCTAGGGACCCTGGCAAATTCCGGGGTCGAACGCGACGTGTTTGGCGACATTGTTTCGGACGGTGACGATTGGCAATTCTTCTGCGAAAATGAAATGGCACAGTATTTTGATGATCAGATCGATCATTTTGGAAAAACGAAGGTGCACTTAACGGCGATACCGTTAGCGAATGCCTTAGTTCCTGAAAATGACTGGGAGAGTGTCACAACAACGGTCAGTTCACTGCGGGCGGATAGTGTGGTCAAGGCGGCCTTTAACCTTTCACGGCACCATGCCAAGGAGCTGATCGAGGGGAAGCAGGTTCGCTTGAACTGGGCGGATTTACCAAAAGCCGACTACGAGTTAGCGTTGCTAGATATGCTGAGCGTGACCCACTACGGGCGGGTCCGGTTAGCGGAAATTGGCGGCGAAACAAAAAAGGATCGGTTACGGATAACGTTAAATATTATTCATAGCAAATAGATATTGGAGGAAATTTAGCATGGTGTTAAGTCCTGATGACATTCATAACAAAGAGTTTTCCACGAAGCTTCGTGGTTACAATATTGACGAGGTAAACGATTTTCTTGAACGGATTATCAAGGATTATCAAATTACCTTAAAACAAAATAAGGACCTCCAGGAACGTTTAGACGCTAGTGAAGGTAAACTTAAGTATTTCAATGAATTGAAGGATTCTTTGAACCAGTCGATCTTGGTTGCGCAGGAAGCTGCTGACAAAGTCAAGACGAATTCGAAGAAGGAAGCTGACATCATTACCCGTGAAGCACAGAAGCAAGCTTCAGATATTGTTAGTGAAGCCACGGACAAGTCTAACCAGATGATCGATGAGGCTTCACAGAAGGCTAAGCGCCTTTCTGTTGAAACTGATGACCTGAAGAAACAGACCCGGGTCTTCCGTCAACGCCTCCAAGTTATGCTAGAATCGCAGTTAGAAGTAGTTAAGAGCAAGGATTGGGATCAATTACTTAGCGAAACGAATACCGCTGATTACGCTGAAATTCAACACGTTTTAAAAGAAGATAGTCTTGACAATCAGAGTAATGCGAGTGTAAACTCAGAAGCAACCGTTGAAATTACGGAAGCAACTAGTGGTGAAACGCCAGTTGCTGACGGAGGCGACCAAGCCCAACAACAAACGGTGGTTGTTTTCCCAGATGACGATAACGACGGCCAAGCCTAGTTAAGTCATATCAGTTAAATTTTTGAAGAGAACAGTAAACAACTTAGTGAAACGCCCAGAGAGTTGCCGATAATGGAAAGGCAATCGTCCCTCACTAGGTTGCAGATCATCTCTGAATGTCACGTTGAACCAAGTAAGCGTGGCCGGTTCATGACCGTTAATCCATGCTAAGAGAGAATCTAAACAATTCTAAAATTGGGTGGTACCACGATAACTTCGTCCCTTGCAGGGCGGAGTTTTTTTGTGCCGTTAATTTTAAAATTGATTTGGTAAAAATTATTTAAGGAGTGATCAAATGCGCGTTAAAGATACGTTAAACCTCGGTAAAACCAAGTTTAAAATGCGTGGTAATTTACCAGTTAAAGAAGTCGAGCGCCAAGACGTTTGGACTGAAAACAAAGTTTATGAACAACGTCAAAAATTGAATGAAGGTAAGCCGAGCTTTATTTTACACGATGGCCCTCCTTACGCTAACGGTGATATTCACATGGGTCATGCCCTAAATAAGATCACCAAGGACTTTATCGTTCGTTACAAGTCAATGAACGGTTTCCGCGCACCGTACGTTCCTGGTTGGGATACACACGGTTTGCCAATTGAACAGAAATTAAAACAGGCCGGTTATGACCGTAAAAAGATGACCACCAACGAATTCCGCGAACTTTGTCGCGAATACGCGTTGAAACAAGTGGATCGCCAACGTGAAGAATTTAAACGCTTAGGTGTTGCTGGCGAATGGGACAACCCATATTTGACTTTGAAGCCAGAATTCGAAGCCGCTCAAATTCGTGTCTTCGGTGCATTTGCTAAACAAAACCTGATCTACCGCGGTAAGAAGCCAGTGTACTGGTCATGGTCATCCGAATCTGCTTTGGCTGAAGCCGAAGTTGAATACCACGACATTACGTCACCATCCGCATTTTTCGCTGAAAAGGTTACTGACGGCAAGGGTGTCTTAGATGACGATACTTACATGGTTGTCTGGACCACGACACCATGGACGATTCCTGCTTCTGAAGGGATTACGATTGATGCTAAGTTCGACTACGCGGTTGTTCAACCCGCTGGTGAAAGCCGCAAGTTTGTTTTGGCGGCTGAATTAGTTGACGAAAACGCTGAACGCTTCGGTTGGGAAGACGTTAAAGTCTTGAAGACCGTTAAAGGGGCCGATTTAGACCGGGTCATTTGTGAACATCCATTTGATGCCAGTCGGAAATTAGTCACGATGTTAGGCGATTTCGTTACCCTCGACTCTGGGACTGGGCTAGTGCATACGGCGCCTGGTTATGGGGAAGATGACTACCGGATCGGTATGAAGTACGATTTGCCAGTCTTTGCACCAGTTGACAATAAGGGTTACTTAACGGCTGAAGCCGGTGCTGACTTTGCTGGTGTCTTCTACGATGACGCCAACCAAATTGCGTTGGATAAGTTAAAGGATGCCGGGTTACTCTTAAAGTACATGCCTTACGAACATAGCTACCCATTTGACTGGCGGACTAAGAAGCCAATCATCTTCCGGGCAACGCCACAATGGTTTGCTTCCGTTGGGGACGTGCGCGATAAGATTTTGAAATCGATGGATGACGTCGAATTCTTCCCAGAATGGGGTAAGAAGCGCCTTTACAATATGATTCGTGACCGTGGTGACTGGGTCATTTCACGGCAACGGGTCTGGGGCGTGCCGCTACCAATCTTTTACGCTGAAGATGGCACTGCCATTATGGAACAAGAAACGATCAACCACGTTGCTGACTTGATTAAGCAATACGGTTCGAATGTTTGGTTTGAACGTGATGCCAAGGACTTATTACCAGAAGGCTATACTAATGAACATTCTCCTCATGGTGAATTTACCAAGGAAGATGACATTATGGACGTTTGGTTTGATTCCGGTTCATCACACCAAGGTGTCTTGGCTGAACGGCCATACCTTGATTACCCAGCGGATTTATACTTGGAAGGTTCAGACCAATACCGTGGCTGGTTCAACTCTAGTTTGATTACCAGTGTCGTTGTTTCTGGACACGCACCATACAAGCAAGTCTTATCACAAGGTTTCACCTTGGATAACCAAGGCCGTAAGATGAGTAAGTCATTAGGCAACACGATTGCGCCAATCGACGTTATCAAACAAATGGGTGCTGAAATCGTCCGTCTATGGGTTGCTTCCGTTGATACCAGCTCCGACGTACGGGTTTCTATGGAAAGCTTCAAACAAGTGGCTGATTCTTACAAGAAGTTCCGGAATACGGTTCGCTTCATGTTAGGAAACGTTGCCGACTTTGACCCAGAAACTGACCGGGTCGCTTACGACGACTTAGCTTCAGTTGACCAATACATGGCCGTTCGTTTGGACCAATTCGTTGCGAAGACGAAGGCCCACTATGATCACTACGACTTCCTCGACATCTACAAGGAACTCATCAACTTCTTAACGGTTGATTTATCTAACTTCTACTTAGACGTTGCAAAGGATATCATGTATATCGATGCTGAAGACAGCCATTCACGGCGTTCAATGCAAACGGTCTTCTATGACACCTTGGTTGCGTTAACGAAGTTATTCACGCCAATGTTGCCACATACGACCGAAGAAATCTGGCCATTCTTGAAGGAACCAGAAGAATTTGCACAATTGACGGACATGCCAGTCGTTCAAAATTACGCCAATGCTGATGATTTAATGGCAGAATGGACGCAATTCATGGACTTACGTAGCAACGTCTTAAAGGCTTTAGAAGAAGCCCGGGACGCTAAGTTGATTGGGAAGTCCTTGGAAGCACATCTTGACTTATACGTCGATGATGCAACGCAAACCTTCTTAGACAGCTTGAACACTAACGTACGGCAAATGTTAATGGTTTCTGCTTTGGACGTTCACACTTTGAGTGATGCACCTAGTGATGCTGAAACCTTTGGCGATCACGTTGCCATCAAGGTTAGTCATGCGGACGGCGAAGTTTGTTCCCGTTGCCGGATGATCAAGACTGACGTTGGCAGTGACAACGCCTACCCACAACTCTGTGCGCGTTGTGCTCAGATTGTACGTGAAAACTACCCAGAATCAGTTGAAACTGGATTAGAAGCTTAATCGCTGATCTTTGATTACTAACGGCACAATATTGATGATTGTGCTTGAATGATGGAGTCCCGCGTCAAACGGTGTTTGATGGCGGGGCTTTTTTGATTTGAAAGACTGAAAGGTAAAAATAAGACTTGGGTGTTGTTATAGTAACATTCGAATTTTTAGACCCGGTCGTCACTGATAACATGCGGTCGTGGGACCGGAGCTAGCCTGAGAGACGGTCCGGGGCACTTGCATAAGGCGCAATTGTCCCGGACCGTCCGTGGCCTAAGACCGGAAAGTCACCGGTCAAAAGCCACCTTCACGACCGATGTCATCAGTGCCGGCCTCTGATTAGCCAATCATAATAGCAATAGTAAATTCATTTTTAGCGGAGTCGAACAGAGTTGGTGTGCTGTGTCGGCAAGATTGGCGAATGATTCTTGCGCCAATCTTGCGGGACAATACAAAGACGTGGGTTATCGGCTTTGTATTGAGGGAGCAGACCGTACTTTGGCTGCGACCGTCCCCCGTAGCACGCAATTCTGTTCGGCGGAGCGGATGGGGCGAGGTTTGAAATTTAAGGCTGAAAGCGGTCAATAAGGGCTAATGACAAACTATTTCTATGTTATAGCGTTGTTTTAGTCCTTGGTAATTGAATTTTCATGAAAAAATAAGTATGATAATGAAGTAGTAAATTAGTGAATTTATATAAAGATAGGATGCTGATGGCAGTGAAAATGATCAAGGTTCACGGTTCCGGTAATGATTTCTACTTATTGGATCAAACACAATTTCCAGAACCGTTATCTGATGCGGATTTAAAACAGCTTGCAATTAACATTTGTAAGCGGGATGGTGCTGGCCTTTATGATGGTGCCGATGGGGTTTTAGTCGTTGATAAATCCGAACATTCCCAAGTACTTGGTCGGATGCGTGTCATCAACGCCGACGGAACCGAAGCTAGCATGTGTGGTAACGGCTTACGGACCGTTGCGCGTTATTTAGGCACCCAAAACAGTCAAGAAGCGTTCAAAGTACAGACGATGTATGCTGACTTAAAGGTTCAAGCAGTTGCCGATTTGGCTGAGAACGTGCCAGCCTTTAGTGCTGAAATTTCGCCGGTGTCATTCGATGCTAAGACGATTGGGATGCATGCTAATAATGAAGCAGCAACCATCATTAACGAAAAAATTCCAGCGTTATCTGCTGATTTGAAGTTCTCCGCCGTTGCAGTGCCTAATCCACATTTGATTGCTTTTGTGGATCATGACACTTTGGTTGGTCCTGAATTGGGACGAATCGGTCAATGGATGAATGACGGCAAGAACGCCATTTTCCCAGACGGTGTCAACGTTAGCTTTGTCGAAGTGTTAGGCAAAAATGCGATCTTTGTCCGGACGTTTGAACGGGGCGTCGGGTTCACGAATGCCTGTGGAACGGCCATGTCCGCTTCTTCATTGATGTACGTTTTATTACATCAAGAAAGCACCGATTTCAACCAAGAAATTAAGGTAACCAATCCTGGTGGGATGGTTAAAACCGTTGTACACCAAGGTGCTGACGAAGAGTACTGGATGGAATTGATTGGTAACGCGACCTTCGTCCGGATCGTCACGCTACCCGTAGAATCAGCGTTAGCTGCGGATTACAGTGAAGCCAGTGCGACTGAAACCGGCGAACAAGCCGCTTATGAAGACTTCGTTGCATCGTTAACTACTGCTAAGTAATAAGCAGTACTGCGGCGAACGTAATCGTTAGTGAGGGATGGGGCTCTAGGCACCATCCCTTTTTGATGGTCGGGTTCGTTAAAAATATTGTAATTTATGTTTAGAATCGGACTGAAAATTGCATTCGTTGCTAAAAATCGGTATCCTTATTGAGAAAGCAATCCACAGGAAGAGGGTTCTGGGCATGAATTTTGAAGAACGAGTCCAAAGTCGCCAGACAGTTTTTCAGGGTGGCTTAGTGCAGGTCGAAAAGCAAGAAGTCACGTTACCGAATCAGACGACGGCGACACGTGAAATTGTGCGCCATCAACCAGCCATTGCCGTTTTGATGGTCACCAGTGCACGGCAGCTGATTCTTGAAAAACAGTGGCGAACGGCGACTAACGGCGTAACCTTAGAGATTCCGGCAGGAAAAGTTGAAGCCGGTGAGTCGATGGACGCGGCCGCAGTTCGTGAATTAAATGAAGAGACGCGCCTCAAAGCGGCTTCAATTCAACCGGTGGCGCAGTTTTACACGTCTCCCGGTTTTACGGATGAATTCATGAAACTCTACGTGGCAACGGGCTTAACGGCGGTTAAGACAGCTTTGCCACAGGATGCCGATGAACAGATTCAGTTAGTCTACTTGGATTTACCAACGGCGTTGCAACAAGTTGCAGCGGGTACGATCCAAGATGCAAAGACGGTTATGGCAATCTGGTATTGGCAGAGCCACCCTGAGTTAGGAGTTGAAGGCTAGTGGCAGATGAAGATCGAATGACGCGGCGGCAATACCGGCGGCGCCAAACTGAAACCAAGCCGGACGACGATGATTCGGATTATGCCGATCAATCGGGGCGTACGTCGGCTTCGCGGCAAGCGTACGCTGCAGAAAATAACCGGGCGCTTGAAGAAGCTAAGACCAAACGGCTTGCGCGAAAACTAAACTGGGTCATTTTGGGCCTAGTATTAGGAATTATCGCGGTCTTTTTAATATTATTTTTAACCCCATAGGAAAGTAGGATGTAGACATGAAATTTGGTATTATTTGTGCGATGGAAGAAGAACTAAAAACGTTGCGAGAGGCGTTACAAGGTGAAAAGGTCGTTGCCATTAAGGACATCACCTTTTACGATGGCACAATCGATCAACAAGAAGTTGTGTTAGTTCAATCCGGAATTGGTAAAGTTCAGGCAGGGATGACGACGGCCCTCATGATTACGAACTTTGACGTTGACGTTGTGATCAACTCGGGTTCTGCTGGCGGAATTGGTGCCGGCTTGTCCGTTGGTGACGTGGTCGTTGCCACTAAGACGGCGTACCATGACGTGGACGCAACGGCGTTTGACTATGAATACGGTCAGTTACCACAACAACCCCTGTATTACGAAACCGATGAACACTGGGTTAAAGCAATCATGGCCGCTGCTAAGGCGACCGGCTTAAATGCAAAGACTGGTTTAATTGTGTCCGGGGACCAATTCGTTGCTGGTAAAGCAGCCACGGATAAGATCTTGGCACACTTCCCAGACGCATTATCGAGTGAAATGGAAGGGGCAGCCATTGGTCAAGCAGCCCACCAATTTAACACACCGTACGTTGTCATTCGTGCCATGTCTGACGTGGGTGACGAAGATGCTGGTGTTACGTTTGACGAGTTTATCCTTGAAGCGGGAAAGCAATCAGCCGCAATGTTACTAGCATTGTTTAAAGCACAAAATAAATAGGCTTAGACGATTCGTTGTTTGAACTTGAAATAAGTTTTTTTAGAAGGAAGTATTGTAATGAAGCAAGTGTACCTAGATAATGCCGCGACAACGCCCATGGCAGCGTCCGTCATTCAGACAATGACCGATCAAATGACCAATAACTTTGGGAACGCGTCCAGTACCCATGCATTTGGGCGGGCGGCCCGTGAAGTTTTGGACGATAGTCGGCACATCATTGCCCAAAGTATTAACGCCCCAGATGATGATATTATTTTTACCAGTGGGGGCACTGAAGGTGACAATACGGCCGTGATGCAGACTGCGCTAGCGCGTCAAAGTCTCGGTAAGCACATTATCACAACGGCTGTTGAGCACCAAGCCATCTTAAAGTCAGCAGCCTTTTTGGAAAAGCAGGGTTTTGAAGTCACCTACTTACCAGTTGATCAAAATGGTGATATCAGTATGGCAGACTTAAAGGCCGCACTGCGGCCAGATACCATCCTAGTCTCCATTATGATGGGCAATAACGAAGTTGGCTCACACATGCCAATTCATGAAATTGGTGAGCTGTTAAAGGATCATCAGGCTTGGTTCCATACGGATGCTGTTCAAGCATATGGTTTGTTGGACATCGACGTTCAACGGGACCATATCGACATGCTGTCAACTTCAGCGCATAAGATCAACGGGCCGAAGTTCCTCGGTTTTCTTTACAAACGCAATGGGATTAACTTCCCTAGCTTTGTTAAGGGTGGCGAGCAGGAAGATAAGCGCCGGGCTGGTACCGAAAATGTCCCAGCCATCGCTGGTTTTGCTAAGGCGGTATCGGAATTGACGTCGGCTGAAAAGGCCCATCGTCAGGCGAAGTACCACGAATTTAAGCAATACGTTGTTGACCAGTTGCACCAAAACGGTGTTGATTTTGAGGTGAACGGCTCACTCAGTGAAAACAACCTTCAACACGTTTTGAATTTGTGGATCAAGGGAATTTCAACGTACACGCTCCAAACTAACTTAGATTTGGGCGGTGTTGCGGTTTCTGGTGGTTCAGCATGTACCGCTGGGAGTTTGGAACCTTCACACGTTTTGATCGCGATGTTTGGTGAAGATTCACCACGGATCAGCGAGTCAATTCGGCTAAGCTTTGGTCGGTACACGACTAAGGAAGACCTTGATCAATTTATCACGGTTTTAACGAAGACCGTTAACCGGTTGTTGAAAAAATAATTAAAGGGAGGTGCGGGGGTATGGCATACACCGCAACAGTGAAACTTGATGGCGATACGCAGACCTACGCATTGAGCGCCAACGTTAAAAAATATACATTAATGGATTTGGGATTTGTTAAGGGGCGTTCCGGCGCGTTTAGCTTTGAACGTTCTTTGGACCCCAACACGCCGTATCAAGCAGCGTTTAAAGTTAAGCTGGCCGTTAACGCGGACTTAACTGGCTTTAAGATGTCGACGGTAACGGGGAACGGGATGCAACGCGCTAACATTTTCAAAAATGACGCGCATCCGGAAGCCGTTGAGCAATTACGGTTTATTTTGCAGAGCTTTATTGACCGTGATGTCTTAATTGAAAAGTAATTGATGAAACGCCTGGCTTGCAGCCGGCGTTTTCTTTGTTATAATGGTAAATACTGGACTTGTACGACCTTCAAATCGTGGATTCTCCAGAATCTTTTGGAAATGATGGTGAAAAGTATGACTGATCACAGTAACACGCGTGTCGTTGTCGGCATGAGTGGTGGTGTTGATTCATCCGTTGTGGCGTTGCTTCTTAAGCAGCAAGGCTATGACGTGGTGGGTGTCTTTATGAAGAACTGGGACGATACGGATGAAAATGGTGTCTGTACCGCAACCGAGGATTATAAAGACGTGGCTAAAGTAGCAGATAAGATTGGGATTCCGTACTACTCAATTAACTTTGAGAAGGAGTATTGGGATCGGGTCTTCACGTATTTCTTAGATGAATACAAGAAGGGCCGCACACCTAACCCTGATGTCATCTGCAACAAGGAAATTAAGTTTAAGGCGTTTTTAGATTACGCTATGGACCTCGGGGCAGACTACATTGCAACTGGGCATTACGCCCGTCTCTCACATGATGAGGACGGCACGATGCACCTTCTTCGCGGTGTGGACAGCAACAAGGACCAGACTTATTTCTTGAGCCAGTTGGATTCCGCAACGTTACAAAAAGTAATGTTCCCACTTGGTGAGATGGTTAAGCCTGATGTTCGGAAGTTAGCCTTGAATGCTGGCTTAGCAACGGCCAAGAAGAAGGATTCCGTTGGGATTTGCTTCATTGGCGAGAAGAACTTCAAGGAATTCTTAGGCCACTACTTACCAGCTACGCCTGGTAAGATGATGACCTTTGATGGTGAAGTTAAGGGTGAGCATGCCGGCTTGATGTACTATACCATTGGTCAGCGTCGTGGCCTTGGTATTGGTGGTGACGGTGAAGATAACGAGCCGTGGTTCGTTATTGGTAAGGACTTAAAGAAGAACATCTTGTACGTTGGCAAGGGTTATCATAATCCGCACCTGTACGCGACACATTTGGATGCTTCTGACTTACACTTTGTCACGAACGAAGACCTTGGAAATGACTTCCACGTAACGGCTAAGTTCCGTTACCGTCAGAAGGACTCCGGGGTAACGGTTCACTTTAACGACGATCATACGGCCGTTACGGTGACCTTCGACGATCCGGTCCGGGCCATTACACCTGGCCAAGCGGTTGTCTTTTACCGTGGCGAGGAATGCCTTGGTTCTGGGATGATCGATGCCGCTTACAATGACGAGCGCGTCTTGCAATACATCTAAAGAATTAGATCTTTGGTAAGGTTAAACAAAAGTGGTTCCTGGGCAACGACTGTTGCTGAGAGACTCTAAAAGGAAATCAATTCAATTTTGAATTGGTTTCCTTTTTTATTTTGAATTGAGAATTCAAGCCGAGTTCAGTATAAAAAACATGACCATTGCTTATAATTATCCGCTGCTTGATTGATTTTATTTCTTCGATGAATCTAAAAAAGCATTACTAAGTAGACTGACCCAACTACTTGGTAATGCTCAATAAATTTAAAACTCAAGGTTTAAAGTATTAAATTAGACACAATCGTTGTCATATCAAAGGTTAACGATAAAAAATAGGATTCTTCATCGCTCCGCCGGACAGAATCAGTGGGCTGTGGGGTCGGCTGCAGCCAAGGTACGGGCTTCCGCCTCGCTTGTAAGCCTAAAGCCCAAGTCTTCCAAGACGCCCCGCCATGTCACCTGGCAGGATATGCAAGGCGACATGACCGACACTGCCCACTGGTTCTGCCGGCTTCGCTAGGGTTGATTAAAAGTAAGCTAAATCAATTTTCATCGAAAAATCACCTTAACTAGAGGTCGACCATGATAAATCTGTCGTGGCAGGTGAAATCAGTGGCGACCGGAATAGCTTACAAACAGCCAATTTTGTTAGTCCAGTCATTGATACAACAGTAACTAACCCCTAAATTTAAGTTTCAACCTTTAATTTGAAAGTAATCTAATGTTTGATTCCACATACCTTTTGTATCAAGGCGTGTGGTCGATTTTAGTTAGTGGACCGTGCTTTCCTTAATGACTAATTGTACTGGTACTTTGATGATAGCCGGGGAAACGTCTTTATCTTGAGTAGTCATTTGTTGTAATAGCAGTCGACAGGATTCTTGTGCCAGCTTAGTTGTGTTTTGGACGATAGTCGTAATTTTTGGTGCTGATATCTCAGAGAAGGAGTTTCCATCAAAACCAATGACACTAATGGTTTTGGGGACGTTAATGTTTAGTCGCTGGGCAGCTCTGATAATCATGTAAGCAACGTTATCATTTATACCGAAAATTCCAGCAGGCTTTTTGAGTGAAACAATTTTTTGAAGATAGCTGTCTAAAGATGGAACCGTTTCCAAAAACTTATCTGACGTTAAATCTAGTGAGAGAATTCTTGACTCGATGTCTGTAATTTGATGCTCTTTTAGGACATCCTTAAAAGCACGTACCCGTTCCATGGTAGAGGAAGTTTTCGTTTTAGTCATAATTAAGAAAGGATTTAATTGATGATTCAAAATAAATTTTGTCGCAATTTCACCACCAGTATAATGGTCCGAGGAAACAATTAATTCATTGTGAGAGTGGGGGTCACGGTCTATATAAACTGTCGGAATTGTCGTTGTTTTAATGACTTTTGAATCATCAATTGCACTTGAAATAATAATCAAGCCGTCAACACGATGCTCCATTAAGACTTGTGAATAAGCTGCTTCACGTTCACTACTCCGTTCGGTGTTGCAGATGATACTGGAGTAACCATTTGAAAAGAGTAACTGTTCACATTTTTTAACAATTGCAGAGTAGAATTCGTTGGTAATGTCTGGGACCATAATACCAACAGTGTTAGACTTATTAGATCTTAAGCTGACTGCCAGTTTGTTTTGCTCGTAGCCTAAGTCATTGATTGTTTGGATAACTTTCTTTTGCGTAACTTTTGAAAAGCGCCCAGTGTTATTGATGATTCTAGATACAGTGGTGATTGAGACGCCGCTTGCCTTTGCGACATCTTTGATTGAAACATTATTTTTTTTATTCATACGTGTTTTCCGCCCTTGCTAAAAATAATCTTGACAGTATTGATTATACGTTGTTTAATAGGATTATAAAGTTGTGGAAACGTTTTCGCAAGTTAGCTTAATTATTAACAAAGTAAATAGCAATTCTTATTTTGATAATGTCCTCGCGACATTATCAAAAAATAGGCAATTTGCGTTAACGTTACCGCAAAATTAAAACTTGGAGGTTTTCAATATGTCAAAGTTTAATATCGATATTTATGCTGATGGTGCTTCGGTTGATGGAATGGTTGAAGCTAAGGATAAATGGCCAGTTTCAGGGTTTACAACGAACCCATCTCTGATGAAAAAGGCTGGTGTAAAAGATTATGTTAATTTTGCACAAGATGCTTTAAAGGCAGTTGGTGGGATGCCAGTATCATTTGAAGTTTTCGGTGATGATTTTGATACGATGGAAAAAGAAGCTGTTAAGATTTCGTCTTTGGGTAAAAATGTTTTTGTGAAAATTCCAATTACTAACACTAAAGGTGAATCCTCAGTACCGTTAATTAAAAAATTATCAGCACAAGGTATTCAAGTTAATGTAACCGCTATTTTAACATTGGACCAAGTTAAGGAAGTTTTACCAGTTCTAAAGGCGGGCTCACATAATATTGTTTCTGTATTTGCTGGTCGGGTTGCTGATACTGGTGTTGATCCAATGCCATTGATGAAGGCCGCCGTGGAGTTAACTAATCAGTATGACCAAGCTTGGTTATTATGGGCTAGTTGCCGTGAAGTATTAAATATTTTCCAAGCCGAATCAATTGGTGTTGATATTATCACAGTTACGAATGCAGTCCTTAACAAATTATCAATGGTAGGTAAAGACACTAAAGAATTGTCACTAGAAACAGTTCAAGGATTTCATTCTGATGTTGAAGCTTTAGGTTTTTCAATTCTTTAGTTACTAAATAATTAACATTGAGCTAAGGAGGGCAAAACATGTTATTATCAGCGCTTTTAGTTGCGTTTTTAGCAATAATTTCTCAATGGTGGTTCTTTGCACCGATTACACGTTGTATGACGTATCCTTTAACAACCGGGATTATCGTTGGGGTCTTTATGGGACACCCGATGTTAGGGATGTTAGCTGGTGCTAATATCCAGTTGGTTTATCTTGGCTGGATCAATGCCGGTGGGGTAATGCCAAGTAACACTATGGTTGCAGGTATCTATGGGACTGCTTTAACAATTCTTTCAGGTGCTAATCCTAAACTAGCCGTTACTTTCGCTATTCCATTTAGTCTGTTAGGTTTATTGATGGTACAAATTTACCAAACAATTAACTCTTTCTGGGTACACCGTGCCGATCAAGAGTTGGATAAAGGTAACGTTGGTGCAATTCGTTGGTTGAATTATGTTCCATCATTTATCGTATCATTTGTCGTTTATGGGATTCCAGCATTCTGTTTAGTTTTATTTGGTAAAACTTGGGCAACTGCACTTATTAACGCGATTCCAAAAGATTTAACGACTGCACTTGAAGTTGTTGGTGGCCTAATGCCAGCACTTGGGATTGCGATGTTATTAAACTATCTTGGCAAACGTAGCTTAAATGCATTTTTCATTATTGGATTTTTCTTAGCAGTTTATCTGAAATTAGACATTATGGCGATTGCAATCTTCTCTGCAGCGATTGCGTTCTTAATCTTTGTTAGCCAGACTAGTGGCAAGAAAAATGCGCATCAAACTGCTAAGAAACAAGTTCGTCGTTTGAGCTTAAACAATCGGACTGGTCAAACTGAAGCAGTTGCAACTGATGTTGCTACTGCGAGTGCAGAACCAGAAACAATCAGTGCGGATGATTACAAACGGAAATTAACTCACCGTGATTTAGTTAAGACTTGGCTTTGGGAACAATCAGATGAAGCGGCTTATAATTATGAACGATTACAAGCTCTGGGCTTAACGAACATGATGATTCATCCAATTAGAAAATTGTATGATGACCCTAAACGCCAAGCAGAAGAATTAAAGAAGTATATGGTGTTCTTTAACACTGAACCACACATGGTTGGACCAATCATCCATGGTGTTGCTTTATCAATGGAAGAGGCTCGTGCCAATGGCCAAGCAGTTTCTGAAGATGATATCAATGGTGTTCGGACCGGTTTAATGGGTCCTGCAGCTGGTATCGGTGATACGGTTCAACAAGGAATTCTTTTCCCAATTTTAGCTAGTGTTGGGGCATCTATGGCATTGGCTGGGAATTATCTTGGCCCTATCTTGTTCACGGTTGTCTTTGAACTGATTATCTATTCACTAGGTTATTTCCTATTCATGTTTGGGTATCGTCAAGGTAAGAGTTCTGTTATCCAGATCTTGAAAAATGGTGTGATTGACAAAGTTACTAACGCCTTTAGTATTGTTGGATTGATGGTTGTTGGTGCTATGGCTGCAACTCGAGTTACGGTGAAGACGCCGTTGGTTTGGGAAGTCGGCAAGAGTACGATGAAGTTACAAGCAATCTTGAATACGTTGGCACCAGGATTAATTCCACTAGGGATTACCGTTTTAATTTGGTGGTTAGTTGCTAAAAAAGTAAACCCTACTTGGATTATCATTGGTATCTTTGTCGTTGGGATTGCACTATCTTACCTAAACGTTTTAGGTATTGTAAAATAGGGGGATTAATTAATGGTTGATATTTTACTAATTAGTCACGGCCCGTTCTGTGAAGGGTTACTAGCCAGTTTGCAAATGATTGCGGGTCCACAGGAACATGTAGAAGCGCTATCATTAAAAGAAGGACAGTCACCAGATGATTATCGAGATCAGATTGAGGCGAAACTGAAGACTTTTAAGAAGAAGAGTCTTGTCTTCTGTGACATAAAGGGTGGTACTCCGTATAACTCTGCTGGATTTTTGAAGAGCAAATTTGATTTTGATTTAATTACTGGAATGAACTTACCAATGTTAATTAGTGTTGTGACGACTAGAACTGAAAGCTCAACCGTTGATGAGCTCACAAATACTGCATTGATGAATGAAAACAAAGGCATTGAATTAATTAATCTGTCTAATCAGGGAGGACATAAACATGCAAAACTTAGTCTTAACAAGGATTGATGATCGTTTAATTCATGGTCAAGTCATGACAGCTTGGAGTAAAGTTACAAATGCTGAACAGGTCTTGGTAGTTGATGATGGTGTTGCTAAAGATGATTTTATGATTAACGTTCTCGAGAATGCCATTCCAGAAACAATGGCGATTGGTGTGTTCAATAAAGAGGATGCGGTTACTTTCTTATCCAGTCCTTTGGAAGCGCCAACCATCGTACTGGTAAAAGTACCACAAACCTTGGAATATTTAGTTGACCATGGCATCGATATTTCTCAAATTGATCTTGGTGGTATGGGAGCTAAAAAAGGTCGTGAACGTCTGTATCATACTATTTCAGTTAGTGAGGATGAAAAGGCTTCATTCCAACGTCTAATGGATAAACAGGTTCATGTGTTTATTCAGATTATGCCGCAAAATGAAAAAGTTGAAATGAAAGATTTGTTGAAATAATGACAGTCTATTAAAGATTGAAAGTTAACCGAAAGGAGTCGTTATTAGCGTTAAGTCGCTGATAACGGCTCTTTTTTGAGTAGCCACATTGGTAACTAGATTTCAACCTTGCTTTTCAGCGCCGGGTTGCTTAAGCTAAGGGAAGTATAGCAATTAGGATGGATAAAAATGAAACGATTTGCACGGATTAAACTTTTTGATACATTATCTAAAAAAATGGTTGCGGGCTTTATTGTCTTGATCACGATTGGGAGTATTTTACTGAGCTTACCATGGGCAACGCAAAGCGGGCACACGACTAGTTTTATCAACTTGTTATTTACGGCGACCTCGGCGACTTGCATTACCGGACTGACCGTTGTTAGCACCGCTGATCACTGGACAGCGTTTGGCCAACTGGTAATTTTGGGCTTATCCGAAGTTGGTGCCTTGGGCTACATGACGTTTGCCGTGTTACTATTTAACATTATGCGCCGACAAATTGGGCTTTCGACCCAACTGATGGTCAAGGCGTCGTTGAATTTGGAAAATTTAAGTGACACTAAGAGTGTGATGCGCTACGTGGTTGGCTTATCGCTACTGTTTCAAGTGGGTGGCATGGGCTTGCTGGCAGTCGACTTTATTCCCCGTTACGGTTGGGGCCGCGGGTTATACGTTTCTTTATACCACGCGGTGATGTCATTTTGTAACGCCGGTTTTGACGTATTTGGCGATAGTCTGCTTGGCTTTCGTGGTGACAATTACGTTTTGATCGTAACAATGATCTTAATTGTCGCTGGGGGACTTGGCTTCTTAGTTTGGCGGGACTTACTGCTTTATCACGAACGTAAACGGTTGACGTTAAACTCGAAACTGACCTTACTGACGACGCTAAGCCTGTTTGTCATTGGCTTTTTACTGTTACTCGTGACCGAACGTGATTTAAAGTTACTCCCGACGGGTACGCCGTGGTTTACGCGGACGATTAACACGCTATTCTTAAGTGTGACGCCCCGGACGGCTGGGTTGATTACGATGCCAACTGGACAACTACAAGCCGGGAGTTTATTCGTGCTCATGATTTTGATGTTTATTGGTGGGACGCCTGGATCAACCGCCGGGGGGATCAAAACGACGACCTTTGGGATTTTGATGTTTCAAAGTATTGCGCAGATTCGGGGGCGGCAAGACGTCGAATTTAGTCACCGGCGCTTCAATCAAGAGAATATCAGCCGCGCTTTGTTACTGATCTTTTTAGCCAGCATCGTGATTACGATTGCAACGTTGATCTTGACGCAGACTGAAAAAATACCTAATGGTTTTGGCTTGGAGTACGTCTTATTTGAAGTTTTATCAGCGTTTGGGACGGTGGGGTTAAGTTTAGGGCTCACCCCACACTTAACGGTTATTGGTAAACTGGTAATTATGTTGTTGATGTTTATTGGACGGGTCGGCATTTTTACCTCACTGTACGCGTTGTCTAAACGCCAGGCCAAAGTTAACATGATTCGTTATCCGGCAGAAAATATTTTGATAGGTTAGGAGTGTCCCATAATGAAAAAAAGTTTTGCGGTCTTTGGACTGGGCCGATTCGGTGAGAGCGTTGTTCGCACCCTGGTTGAGGAACATCAAGACGTTTTGGCGGTCGATATTAATGAAGGGCCGGTTAACGAATTGATGGATATCGCAACGCAAACGATGATTGCTGACACCCGCGACGAGGAAGTTTTACGTGATTTAAACGTGGATTCCTTTGACTACGTGATTATTGGAATTGGTAATAATATGGAAGCCAGTATCTTAACGACGATGCTTAGCAAGGAGCTGGGCGCTAAAAAGGTGATTGCGAAGGCTGAAACGAGTGATCAGGGCCGGGTATTACAGCGTGTCGGTGCGGATCAGGTCGTTTTCCCTGAACGTGACATGGGACACGGCATCGTGCGAAAACTGTTGTCTAATCATATCTTGAATTTTATCGACCTCAGCGATGAATACACACTTGCGGCCATTGAAATTACGGACCCTAACTTTGTTGATCAAAATCTAATTGATTTAAACTTACGGGAACGGTTTGGCTTAACGGTTATTGCCATTAAACATGGTAAAAGTATCAACGTGGCACCGCAGCCAACGGATATGATGGCCACGGATGACGTCTTAACGGTGGTCGGCCCGATTAAAGGGGTCAACGCACTGGATGAAGCGTTGAAAAAATAAGACTTAGTAACGATCTTCTTATCAAAGTAGCTTTTCAGGAAACGTTCATTTTCTCGAAAGCTACTTTTTTGATGCAATGAATTTGGTTAAGGAAGCTTTCCTAACTAGGTAAGCGAATGTAAATTAATAAAACAAGACGTGTACAAGCCTGATAATTGTGATGCTTATTTAGTGATGGTATACCTATTGGTAAAGTAAGGGCTAGGCTAATTTCGACTAAATAAAGCGGTATTGGTATACTTTAATTTTTTCGATGAACTGGCTGAGCTTTTAGAAAGGTCGTTTGAACCATGCGTTTAACAAAATTACAAAAGATTCAAAAAATAGCGCAACAAAATCAGCATCAGCAGTTTAAACGCAATTGGAGAACAACGTTGATTTTATTGGGTAGCAGTGCCGGCTTAGGGGCGGGACTATGGACGTTATCCGTTGCAGCTGCCACTACAACGACGACTTCAGTAACCACGCCACCGACAACTGTTAGTTCAGTGACCACTAATTCGACGACCAGTGCAACGGCCGTCACCTTATCAACGGGCAGTACTACTAGTGCAACAACCAGTGCGGCTGCCCCCACGGCGACGACTAGTTCGGGGACCGCGACGCCAGCCAGTGCAGCGACTACGACTACAACTACGACAACTACCACGACTGCAACGACGTCTGCTGGAGCGGGTTTTGTGTTACCGAGTTTAGCAGTTAGTGCGCCTAGCAGCGCCTTTGGCAGTACGGCAAGTGCCGGGACGGTCTCAGCTGCTTCCGGGGCAACCTCAACCACTAGCCAAACTACTAGTCAGGCGACCGCGAGTGCTGGTAGCCAGGCGATGATGAGTGCGGCTAGTCAAGCCGCCAGCTTAGCCGCGTTACCTGACACGACCGTTGTCACGTTTGCTGACCCTGGTCTTGAAGCTAACGTCTTAAGTGATTTGAAGCTGACCGGATCCGTGACGTTGGGAAGCATTCGTCATTTTACCGGTAGTAGCTTCAATATTGGGACGACTAACGTGCCGCTAATGGTGACGTCGTTTAATGGGATGCAGTACTTACAAAGTTTACCGGCCGCAACGACGATTAGCCTCTTCACCAAAACTCAGAATCCGGGCATCGACTTATCGCCATTGGAAAATGATCGTTTTAATCAAATTACTGTTGAGACTCACGATATGTCATTGATGAACTTGAAACCGCTGATATTTATTGACCCGACCACAATTTCAATGGTTCAATTATGTGGGTCAATTAATTCTGATCTGACGGATTATCAAAATAATCCCCAAGGCATGACTAACGCGCAGCTTGCTCAGATTGGGCCGTGGTTGACTGCGATTGGCAATACGTCTTCAGCTAATGGTGGTGCTGATATTAATTTGTCGGATAACTCATTGACTGATTTTTCACCGTTGGGGGGGATCACTAAGCCCACAATGGTAGTAGCAATAGGCGAGCGGGTCAATTACGCAACGACACCGGTAAACTTGGTCATTGGTCAACCGGCGACCTTTACAGCGTTGCCGTTAACTGGGATGGCTGGGGAGTCTTTAACGGGGCACTACCAAGCGACTTTGAGTGGTAGTCCGACGTTAGCTGCAACTGATACGACGCACCCACAGGAACCCGATTTGACGAGTTTAGGAAACGGGCAGTATCAAATTGCAACCGCTTACCCGACGTATCCGAACGTGAACTGGTTTGCTTACGGGTTGCGAGGTTATTACGATTTCACCACGGCACAAGAGTTTTATACGAATTTTGTTGATTTGAATTATCCTAACAGCGTGACCTTTGAGTATGACATTATGGTTTACCAACCGGCCAATTGGCTGACGAATCCAGAGCTAAACGTTAAGTATGATGATGAAACGACGGGAATGCCCCTTCAACCCGCTGAGCTTATCAAGGGGACGACCATTGGTTCAACGTATGATTTGACCCCCGAGACGACGATCGCGGGTTATCGATTTGATCCGGAACGCAGTAGTTCACCTACTGGAAAGTATACGCAGGATCCGCAAGCACTGACATTTTCATTTGAGCGGCAAGCTGCTGGCGGACTGACAATTAACTATGTCGATGCGGCGGGACAAACGATTGCACCAAGTACGACCATTGGAGGGTATGTCGGGGCAACTTATCAGAGTACACCGCTAACGATTCCGGGATATACGTATCAAAAATTAGCTGCGACGAGTCTGCCAGTTAGTGGAACGTTACCACTTGCAGCCGGAACGATTGACTATCAATACACGGCCAATAAATTAACCCGAACGGTTCAGTACCGGGACGTGACGACGGATCAAGTATTGGCAAGTGATCCGGTGACGGGGGCTTACAAGAGTGTGGCTAGTTATGATCCGGCTGCGACAATTGCGGCTTACGAGGCAAAGGGCTACCAGTTGATGACCAATAATTGTCCGACTGGTGGGGCGTTGTTTGAAGACCCAACGCCAACTGCGACCTATGAAGTTGAACTGGCACACAAAACGGCAGTACTGACACCGGCGACACCAAGCCTTCCCGCTGACGTGACGCTGGAACAGCAAGTCAATCGAACGGTTAATTATGTCAGTCCAACTGGAACTTTAGTTGCGGCGCCAATGCAACAGACACTTAATTTTACGCGCAGTGCACTACGCGACTTGGTCACCGGTGATACAACGTACGGTCCGTGGACGCCAACTGCGTCAACCGGGTTTGACGCAGTCACGCCACCGACGATTCATAACATGGTGCCAGATGTTAGTGTCATTCCCGCGGAGGATACGGTTACGGCGTCAACTCCAGATAAAGTGGTTACGGTGGTCTACACACCGGCTGGCCCGTCAGACGTTGTTAACGACGAACCGACTAGTGGCGCGGAATCAAGTGCTAGTTCCAGTTCAACGACCAATTCAGGGGCAAGTTCTAGCTCTAGTGAAAGCACTAGCTCGAGCGCAGGCGCGGGTTCCAGCGAGAGTACTGGATCAAGTTCAAGCGCTGGCTCGGCCACAGGCAGTGCGCCGGAATCGGCGGCTCAGTCTGAAGCAGCACCAGCAATTGAGATTGACCAATCAGGAACACCAATCCAGCTAAGTGCGACTAATCAGCCGACGGTGTCCGTGGCAACCCCAGTACCAGCTACTAGGCCTGCAGTTTCAACGCCGATCTTATCCAAAAAGCCAACAGTAGCGCCGGTTGTTAATGGTCAGCCAGCCGCTCATTCAAAGGTTGCGTCGGCCCAGTCCGCAGCGACCCCAACAGGAATTGACTCGAGCTGGTTGAGGGGAATCAAACCGAGTCAACCGGTAGCAGGTGCAAGTCAGTTACCGCAAACTAATGAGCAGAAACCTGCGACAACGGTGTTCGGATTGATCCTAATTGTTTTAGGTAGTTTGATGGTAGGGATGAAGCGTTTGTTTAAACGTGAACGTTAAACGATTTCATTGAAGCGCTCGGAATTTTGTTGATTCCGGGCGTTTTTAGTTTGTCATGGAAGATTAAGTTTGAGTATTAAGGGGAATCTAGAAACTAGCTGGTTGATATGAAAGACATCAATTCTAGTTTACATAATTTTAGTTTAAAGTAGTAACCCGACTTTTGAAAACTGACTTGAAAACTGGCATAATAGAAGTTATATAGTAGGGTCGATTGTGGCCTAGATGAGGAAGTAATGATTTGACAAAACTATTATTTATTCGTCATGGTAAAACGGAATGGAACTTAGAGGGACGTTACCAAGGGTCTCAAGGAGATTCACCGTTGTTACCAGCGAGTTACCAAGAAATTCATCAGTTAGCTTCGGCGCTACAAGATCTGAAATTTAGTCACATTTACGTCAGTCCGCTAAAGCGTGCTCGTGATACTGCGATGACGCTCAAACATGACTTGACCCAGCCAGATTTACCAGTGACGGTTTTAAGTCGGTTACGCGAGTTCAATTTAGGCAAAATGGAAGGCATGGCGTTTACCGATGTCCAGGCCCAATACCCCACTGAATTTGAAGCTTTTCGTAACCATCCAGACCAGTACGATCCGACGGCGATTCAGGGTGAGAGTTTTCAACAGTTATTGAAGCGAATGCAACCAGCAATTCGGCAAATTGTCGCTGCTAATCCAAAGCGCGAGGACAACGTGTTGATCGTTAGCCACGGTGCGGCGTTGAACGCACTTGTTAATACGTTACTTGGTGCGTCACTAGCGACCTTACGGGATCGGGGCGGTTTATCCAATACCTCTACGACGATTTTGGAAACACGTGATCGTGGCAAGAGTTATAAACTACTAGATTGGAACGATACGTCGTACTTATCACGGCGACCTGATCCGACTGATACCATTTAAGGGGGATGCCCGATGACAAAAAACAATTCAACGTCACGGCCAAGTAAAGCTGAGCAGCAAGCATTAGTGCATCAGCTCATTCAAAAAATTGACGCCCAACCGGAAGCCTATCAAGCTTATTATGAGTTAACGGTATTGTTGACGGCTGGTCAAGATTTTGAACAAGCGGAAGCACTGGCAATGAAGGCCTTAGGAAAGTTTGCAGCTGATGGACAAGTGGCGGACTTGTTTCGTTACGCACTGGGTAATGTCTATTATCAGGCCCAAGCGTATGACAAAGCCCTGCCATTTTATCAGCAAATTAAAGATCCAAAACTAAAAACTGATGCGTACTTAATGATTGGACAGTCGTTGATGGCTAAAAAGGATTATCAGCATGCGTTAGTTTGGGCGCTCACCGCACAAGAAGCACAGCCACATAGCTTAGACACCAATTTGCTAGTAGCAGATATATTACTTGCATTAGGCAATAATAATCAAGCATACGATTACTATCAACAAGCTTATCAAGCTGACACGCATTCTGGACGGGCCGCTTTCAACGTCGGCTTAACGGCGATGGTGATTGGTCAACCGTACGCGGATTGGTTTGCCAAGGCCCAACGATTGGATTCAGCTTACTTTAAAGAACACCAACAACAGTTGTCAGATATTGAAAAGACGTTGGCCGCCCAGCAAAATGGCGATGACCAATCAACGGAAGTGTAAGGAGGTTCCTTAGTGACGAGTGATCAAGTAAATTTGTTTTCAAATAATCCGACTAACGAGTCGGTCACCCACTTTATTGTTGGTAAAGTGGCGGCCGTCTTTTTTAGTAGCGCTGACAGTTTTTATAAAGTTTTACTAGTTAAGGTCAGCGAGCAAAATATTGATTGGCACGAAGATGAAATTGTCGTTACGGGGAACTTTGCTGATATTCAGGAAGAAACCACTTATCGTTTTACGGGGCGGAGTGTCCGTCACCCGAAGTACGGGGTTCAATTTCAAGCGGATAATTATCAAAACCAAACGCCGACGTCACGCAGTGGTTTGATTGCGTATTTGTCGGGTAGCGACTTTCAGGGACTAGGTCGGCGAACCGCCGAGCGGATCGTGGATACGCTGGGTGAGGATGCAATTGATAAAATTTTAGAAGACCCGACCCTTTTGAAACCAATCGGGTTGCGGGCCAGTGTCGAAAAGACGTTGTTAGAAACCTTACGGGTCAATAACGGACTAGAACAGACGATTATTGGGTTAAATGCGTATGGATTTGGGAGCCGGTTAGCGGCCGCAATCTATGCACGCTATCAGGGAGACACGCTGAACGTGATCCAAGAAAACCCGTATCGCTTAGTTGAAGACATTAAAGGGGTCGGTTTTAAAAAGGCTGATCAGATTGCGACCCAGTTGAAGATCGACCCCCAGGCGGATAGTCGGTTGAAGGCGGCACTGTTAACGGAAATCAATGAGGTTTGCGTACAGAATGGTGATACTTATACGACGGCCAAACCGTTACTGAATGCAACGATGCAGTTATTAGAGTCAGCTCGACACGTCCAGATTGATCCGCAGAAGTTAGCCGATCAGTTGGTGACGCTGGCAAAGGAAAATAAAATCGTTGGCGATGAAAATCGGATTTACTTGAGTGACCTATACGAGTCTGAATGGAAAATTGCTGAACACTTAAAACGCTTAGTTGAAGCGGACAATGATGGTAATGTGACCGAGAAAGCGGTAGAACGTGCAATCGGACACGTTGCTAAAGCGAGCCACTTAACCTATGACAACTCGCAAACGCAGGCGTTGAAGTCGGCAATCACGTCACACGTCTTTCTACTGACGGGTGGTCCTGGGACTGGTAAGACCACGATTATTCGTGGCTTAGTGGCCTTGTTTGCGGAGCTGCACGACGTCTCGCTAGACATTAATCAGTATAAGGACAAACCGTTTCCAATTCTCTTGGCTGCGCCAACCGGACGGGCTGCGAAACGCATGGCCGAAACGACCGGGCTACCCGCTAGCACGATTCACCGGTTATTAGGATTGACTGGTCGTGAAGACGGTCCCGAGGAACCAACCAAAGATTTGGACGGTGGCCTACTGATTATTGATGAAATGTCGATGGTTGATACGACGCTATTCCAGATATTGTTGCAGGCGGTTCCGAGCCATATGCAGGTCATTTTGGTTGGTGATAAGGATCAGTTACCTTCAGTGGGCGCTGGACAAGTTTTTCATGATTTACTGGAGAGTCCGAGCCTACCGCAAATTGAATTGAATACGATCTACCGGCAGGATGACAGTTCTAGTATTATTCCGTTGGCCCACGCCATTAAGAATGGTCGGTTACCGGAGGACTTTACGGTCAATCAAAAGGACCGTTCCTTTATTGCTTGTAACGCGTATCAGGTCAATCACATCGTAGAGCAGGTAGTCGCCAAGGCTAAGTCAAAAGGCTTTACGTCTGAACAGGTTCAAATTTTGGCACCGATGTATCGGGGCGCAGCTGGGATTGATCAGTTGAATATAACCGTTCAAAATATTTTCAATCCGTTGAAATCGGCCCGCCAAAAACACTTAGAATACAACGGGCAAGATTTTCGGGTGGGTGACAAAGTATTACACTTAGTCAATTCACCCGAAGACAACGTTTTTAATGGTGATATTGGTAAAATTGTTGGCATCGACCTGGCAAGCGATAAGCATAATGAGTCGAAGAAAGACCAAATAACTATTGCCTTTGACCAGAATGAAGTGACTTATGGCCGCGCGGATTGGAACCGGCTAACGTTGGCATACAGTATGTCGATCCATAAGTCGCAGGGGAGCCAGTTTAAGATGGTGATTTTGCCCTTAGTTCCCCAGTTCGCACGGATGTTACAACGCAACTTACTGTATACGGCAATTACACGGGCGGAAGAAACGTTGATCTTGCTCGGTGATATGCAGTCATTTGAACGTAGTGTGACGAATGAGTCGGTCAACCGGCAGACAACGCTGACTAAAAGGCTACAGCAGGTCTTTGACGGTGATCAAGCGACACCTGCAGTTCCTGATGCAACACCGACTAGTGCGGTGGCTTCGACGGAACCAGCGCCTGAATCAGAATCAGCACCTGCTGAACCGGAAGCTCAACCAGCCGATAGTGGGCCGCACGAGCTTACGCCGGCGTTAGTGGTTGCGGGTAAAATCGACCCGATGATTGGGATGCAAGGGATCAAACCGGAAGATTTCATGCCCCAAGCTTAGCTTTGAAAAACAGATGCCATTAACAATCATTTGGGTGAAGGCTAATTATTATAAAAAAATGGTGACTAACAGTTTTTTAGTCATCGATACTGTTATAATCATGGTATATGTCATGAAAATATTTTTATGGAGGTCGTTATGTCAACAGACGAATCTTATGCCAAACTAAAATTGTTTGCGTTAAATTCTAACCTGCCGTTAGCGAAGAAAATTTCTGAGCGTGTTGGAATTCCACTCGGAAAAAGTTCCGTTAAGCGTTTTAGTGATGGGGAAATTCAGATTAATATTGAGGAAAGTATTCGGGGTGCCGAGGTTTTCGTTATTCAATCGATTTCGGACCCAGTTAACGATACGATTCTGGAACTATTAATTATGATTGACGCGTTGCGCCGGGCTAGTGCTAGTGAAATCAACGTGGTGATTCCATACTATGGTTATTCACGTCAAGACCGCAAAGCACGCTCGCGGGAACCAATCACCGCAAAACTAATTGCGACGTTACTTGAAAAGGATCGGGCAACGCGAATTTTAACGATTGATTTGCACGCTGCTCAGATTCAAGGATTTTTCGATATTCCAGTCGATCACTTGCAAGCTGCGCCAATCTTGGCCAGCTACTTCAAGGATCGGGGCATCACTGAAAACTTAGTTGTGGTCTCACCAGATCACGCTGGGGTGTCACGTGCACGGAAGATGGCTGAATTATTAGGCGCGCCGATTGCAATTATCGACAATCGACACCCTGACGATGATGACATTGTGCCAGACAACATCATTGGTGATGTTAAGGATCGCATTGCAATCGTGATTGATGACATGATCGATACGGGAACCCGGTTTGACGTTTCCGCAAAGACCTTAAAAAAGGCAGGGGCCGCCAAAATTTATGGCTGTGCAACCCATGCCATTTTCTCACAGGATGCACCAACCAAGTTGGAAGCTTCGCCATTGGAAAAGGTAATTGTTACTGATACGATTCAAATTCCAGAGAGCAAACAGTTCAACAAGTTAGTACAACTATCCGTGGGACCATTGTTGGGTGATGCAATTAAATTGATTCATGAACAACAACCAGTTGATGGTTTATTTGATCCTAAACTTTAAGAAAATCTAACGGGGGACTCAGTGATAAAAAGCTGAGTTCTTTTTTAGTTTGTTTGGAAAAGTTAGTAACCGGTTGCTTGTATACTGATAGTGAACGTTTTCATAGACCGTTTAAATGATAGATTATCGTATTGTTAGCTATTCGTTTAACGTAATAAACGCCGATTTGACGGTCATTTGTATAGAACGCCGATTATTAATTAATTTTCGAAATAAACTCGCTGTTTCGTAAAAAAATAAGTAATTCTAGTTTGTATTTTTCTAAATTGTGCTACAATAAAATTATGATTTGTAAAAGACGTTAAGCTTTTCTTAAGATTACAACTAGATTACAACTTGATCGCCTCGATTTGATGTTTCTAAAAGGAGTGAATTTAATGTCACAAGCACATACAACGGGCAAGGTTCTAGCCGGTACGGTTGGTGCCGTTGGATTATTGCTTGCTACAGGACAAGCTGCCAATGCTGCCTCGGTCACCGTTAAGTCTAACGATACCGTTTGGAGTCTCGCTCAAGAACATGGTGTTTCCGTCAAAAGCATTGAAAAGTTAAATAAGATTCAAGCGCTTGACGAAAAGACTGATTTAATTTTTGTTGGTCAAAAAATTCAGGTTAGCGGTTCAAAAAAGGACGCTAAAGCAACTACCAGTACGACTAAAACCAAGTCAGTTTCAACAGCTAAAGGTACATATACCGTTAAAGCTGGGGATACGCTTTGGGCACTTGCTGATCAATATCACACATCCGTACACGCCTTACAGACGTTAAACGGGTTATCCGGTGATGTGATTCTTGTTGGACAGTCCATTCAAGTTCCAGGGGCCACAACAAAGAGTGCTGCAACACCAGCTGTTGCTAAGGATGCCACTAAGGCTACTAGCGAATCTGCTAAAACGGATTCGACTAGCGCAGTTTCTGCAACGAGTTCTAGTTCAGAAGCTTCCGCAACTAGTAGCACTGAAAGTACCAGTGCAGCTTCGGTAAGTAGTCAGTCAACCAGTACGAGCTCGGCAAGTCAGGATGCCACTAGTGCAAGTACGACCTCAGTCGCTAAGGATGATTCTACTAGTACAACGAGTGCTAGTTCAGTCGCCACGACTAATTCGACGAGCGCCAGCTCACAAGCGCCTAAGAAGACGGTTTACAAGACTGCCGTTGCTGAGACTAGCAGTAGTAGTACTGCCAGTGCAGCCAGTCAAGCACCTGCTTCAGCAGCAAGCTCATCGACAACTCAGACGCAGAGTCAGAGTTCAGCAACGAGTGCCAGCTCACAAGCACCCGTATCAGCTGCTCAGAGTAGCAGTACAACTTCGACGGCCAGCCAGGCATCCAGTTCAGCTGCAACTTCATCGTCAACTGCAACGAGTCAAGCTAGTCAACAGAGTTCAAGTGCTGCGTCAACGACTAACACGGCCAACACTAGTACTAACAACAATGCAGCCGCTAATAACAATGCCGACTTAGCAACTGGTTCAGTTACGGGCTTAGCATTGAAGTTAGCCGGCGCCAACATTCCATACGTATGGGGTGGTGCTAGCCTTTCTGGGATGGACTGTTCTGGATTGGTATCGTATGTTTACCAACACGCTGCGGGCATCTCATTGCCACACAGCACCATTGCACAAGAAGGCTACGTTACGACGCACTCAGTTGCTGATGCCAAACCAGGAGATATCTTATTCTGGGGTTCTCGTGGTTCAACGTATCACGATGCCATCTATATTGGTAACAACCAGTATGTGGCCGCACCACAAACTGGTCAAAACGTGAAGGTTTCAACAATTAGTTCATACTTCATGCCAAGTTTTGCCGGTACGCTTAAATAACGTCAATTAGTGAAACAGCCAGTTCTCGTCGATAGGCGGGAGCATGGCTGTTTTTATGTTTAAGAAAATCAAATTTTATGATTTAAACTTCACTAAGAATGTGGTATATTAAATTTGCTGTTTTTCTAATGGAAAACTAGGACATTGTTTTAAGGGAGTGTTTAAAGTGAGTAACAGATTTGAGATCCTGGAAGAGTACCAAGAAGCTAATACCGAATTAGACCGGCTAAAAGGGCTGGTTGTGCGCCAGCAGGATCGCTCACGGGTCATAACGATTTACCCGCACTTAAAGGAGCGGGTGAGTCACTTGTCCCAAAAATGTGAACAACTTGATATGCTTCTGGAAGCAATTAACGCTTCAGAGGACTAGTATAATAAAAAAGGATCCCGTCACTTTAAAAAGTGCGGGATCTTTTTAATTGGATTAATGATGATTGTGAATACTAGTATCAATCCAAAATGGATACGGTTTGGATGAAAAGTAGAGATCGTAGTTCCGATTACCGATAATCTGACCGTCCATTTGACCAACTTCTACCGAATTGACGAGTAGGTGCAACTGGTTGCTGCGGTAGTGGTGCACAAAACGTGAATTAAGGTGCCGGCCACCCATAAGCAATAGGAAAAACAGCCACATAATGGTCCACCAATGCGGTTCTTCAACAACGATTAGTTCTAATTGATCATCGTGTAAGTCCGCTTGTGGAAGAATTTTGACGCCACCGCCAAAATAAGGATGATTTGACGTGGTACATAAAAAGGCGTGCTTGTAGTAGTCGCGTTTCCGACCGACGTGCACGGTCAGCGGAAAGCCTTCTTGTTGTGAGTAAGCTTTTAGGGCGTTACTCAAGTAGGCCCATTTGCCTAGTCGGCCCTTTTGTTTACTCCGATTAGTGTCATCAACGATTTGGGCATCAAAACCTAACCCAACGTTGTTAACGAAGTAACGGTGTTCGTTTTTTAGCGTTTCGTGATAATAGCCGATGTTGAGATCACGTGGCCGCATGTTATTTAAAACTTGGGCGAGGGCAATCTCAGGATCGGTGGCCATACCTAGCGCCCGGGCAAAATCGTTCCCGGAACCACCTGGAATATAGCCTAATGGGATTCGATGCGTGCGAGGGACTTGCATAAGGCCGTTTAAGGCTTCATTTAAAGTTCCGTCGCCGCCGATAACTAGTAGGACTGGGGTAATCTCCTGACGTTCAGGGACGCTTTCAGCGAACTTGGCCGCAAGTCGGGTGGTGTGACCGGCATATTCGGAGACGTGATAGTCAAATTTTATCTGACGTTGTTCAAGAATTGGTTTAACCGTTTCCCAAACATTTTTTCCCCGGCCAGAGCCAGCTAGTTCATTAATTATAATGTCGTATACAGCAATCAAATTTACACCTCGCAAAGATCGAGTCGGCCGTAACCGACCCTTACACCACAAAAAACCGGAACAGGATCGTTCCGGCAAGTGTTTAGTTCATAATTAACATCGGTAAAATCATTGGGTGCCGTTCAGTCTTATCAAATAAGAAACTCTGTAAGTCATCAATGATTGCATTGCGAATCGTTGCTTCGCTAGCTTTATCAGATTTCATCTTTCGACGAATTGTCCGGAATACGTGCCGACGGGCTTCGTTGATCAAGTCACCGGATTCACGCATATAAACAAAACCACGGGATAAGATATCAGGTCCAGCTTGAATTTCTTTCTTCTTAAGGTTGATAGTTGCAACGACAACGACCAAACCTTCTTCAGAAAGAATCTGACGATCACGTAACACAACGTTACCAATATCGCCAACGCCAGAACCATCCACGTAAACGTCGCCAGCACCAAAGTGGCCAGCCACCCGGGCTGAATCTTTGGTTAAGGCAAGGACGTCACCGTTTTCAAGAATAAAGCTGTGGTCAAGTGGAACTCCACACTGTTCAGCAAGCTCAGTATGAATCTTCAACATCCGGTATTCACCGTGAATTGGCATAAAGAACTTCGGCTTCATTAAACGTAACATGAGCTTTTGTTCTTCCTGACCACCGTGACCAGAAGTATGAATGTTATTTACTTTTCCATGAATAACGTGTGCGCCGGCTTCTTCCAATTCGTTGATAACGTGGTTAACACTTAAAGTGTTCCCAGGAATCGGTGAACTAGAGAAGATAACCGTGTCGCCAGGCTCAACCGAAATTTGTCGGTGGGTTCCGTTAGCAATCCGCGAAAGGGCAGCCATGGGTTCGCCTTGTGAGCCAGTACATAGAATCATGACCTTGTTAGCAGGTAACGAACGAATATCGTTGGCATCAACGATGGCTTCGTCTGGAATATCTAAGTAGCCAAGTTCACGACCATTGACGATAGCAGCTTCCATACTACGACCGAAAACCGCAATCTTACGATGATGCTCTAACGCAACTTGGGCGGCTTCTTGAATCCGTGAAATGTTAGAAGCGAAGGTGGCAAAGATGATTCGGCCATCAACGCCTTCAAAAATATGACGAATTGAATGGGCGACCCAACGTTCTGATTTGGTCCAAATTGGCCGTTCAGCGTTAGTACTATCTGAAAGTAACGCGAGGACACCGTGTTCACCTAAGTGTGCCATTCGTTGCAAGTTCGGCGGCTGGTTCGTAATTGGTGTCAGATCGAACTTATAATCCCCAGTTTCCACAATGGTGCCAGGTGGTGTTTGGACGGCAATTCCCAACGTATCTGGAATTGAGTGGGTCGTTCTGAAGAACGAAACCCGGGTCTTGCGGAACTTTAAGACGGTGTCTTCATTAATTTCGTGTAACTCGGTGGTTTTTAACAACCCGTGTTCCTCAAGCTTACCCTTGATTAAGGCTAAGGCAAGGGGACCAGCGTAAATTGGGACGTTGATCTGTTTAAGTAGGAAGGGAATCCCACCAATGTGATCTTCGTGACCGTGCGTAATCACCAATGCTTTTATTTTTTGCTGATTTGCAACTAGATAAGAGTAATCAGGGATGACGTAATCAATTCCGAGAAGTTCATCTTCGGGGAATTTGATACCGGCATCAATCAGGATAATCTCATCTTGAAATTGGATACCGTAAGTATTTTTCCCAATTTCTCCCAAACCGCCGACTGCAAAAACGGCGGTTTCGTTATTTTTAACGTTTAACCGTTTCATTTATTAAACTCCGTTAGTTGATACTCTGGATTTTTTTGTTCATAATCCAAGAAGTTACCTTCTAACGGTTCGATAAACTCAATATTGAATTCGGTATTATCTTCCACTAATACGCGAGCTGCAACTTCAGTATCTGCTTCTAAGTAGAGGGACTGAGTCGTTTCCCGTTGTGGGTTCCGTTTTTTGGTTTCTTGGTAATATACTTTGTAAATCATTAACAAAACTCCCTATAAAAAAGATTTATTTAGAAGCTAACGTTCTAAATAGTAGCAAAAATAAAAGTTTGATCCGTACACCAGGTTGTGTAAACACAACAATTATCTTACATTTTAGCATAATTTGAGATGGGTGTATACAATGTTAACTTTCTACAAAATCAGGTCAGTTGAATGCGAACTTTTATATAAAACATGCTATGCTAAATCTAGATAAAAAGGCACTTAAAATTGGTAAATTGTGAACGAGTGTACAATTGAATTGTGAGGAACCAATTATGTGGACAGTCATAACGATGATTATTGGACTGGGATTAGCCATCCTAATCTATGAAATTTTACGGCGACAAGTTTTGAAACGAGCGGCGTTAAAAATTCGCCGGGCTGGTCAGCGAACGACCGATGCGGGCATGCAGGCAGCGTTAAACCACTTAGCCAGTGCCGTGGAAGTACAAGAAGTTCATGGCACTATTCATTCTGTCCCGGTTGCGGATGTTTGGGGCAGAGGCGTCATGGCGTTTGAATACGTCCTTGAAACGCCAGGAATGGCGAAGGCTGATTTAGCGGAGGTCCGCCGATTATTCAATAATCAGTTACAGGTGTACGCAACGGCACAGCAGATAACGGCGTTTCAAGATGCTGGTCCGGCGTTACGGGTCACCGATGCTTGGCTACGTGACGGGCAGTTGCACGTTGACGTTGCGTACTTAATGAATGAAGCAACGTTAGAATACTTAGAAGACTTACGGCGATTGAATCCGAGTCGTTAAAAAAACGGTTGACCAAATTCAGGTCAACCGTTTTTTGATGGAACTAAAATTTACGAAATCAAAACTAAGTCATCATCGGCCGCAAATGGGTTGCTGGCGTTGATGTGATCGTAGAAGAGAATGCCATGGAGATGATCGATCTCGTGTTGACAAACGATGGCGGGGTAGTTCTTCAGACGAATTTTCTTTTGTTCACCGGCCATGTTGTAGTAACGCAACGTGATCCGATCATGACGAATGACGTACCCGTCGATGTCGCGGTCAACTGAAAGGCAACCTTCGCCTTCCGTTAGGGCACCTGGTTGGACCGAGTGGCTAACGATGACCGGGTTAATAATGACGTCCTTAAAAATGGGGTCATCACCGTCTTTGTCGCCAGGAACTAAAACCGCGGCCATTTGCTTTGAAACGTCTACTTGCGGAGCGGCTAAACCGACTCCGGCACGTAGCCCGTACTTCTTAGCCAATTCGGGATCTTGGCTATTTTCTAAGTATCCCATCATATCATTAGCTAACTTTTGGTCAGTCTCACTGAGTGGAAACTTAACTGGTTTAGCTTCCGCGCGTAACGTATCGTTACCCTCGCGGATGATATCTCGCATTTTAATCAATCCAAATTACCTCCAAAACTTTGCTGTGATCTGAACAGACCGAGCTGTTTACACTTACAAACTAGTTTAGCATAAGCACGCTATAAATTGTAGGAAGACTCCCGAAAATTAATGAAAGCGATATTGACTAACAAATTAAGTAGTTCACAATCTAACTCAACTAAAAGGCCGAATCCATGCCGTTTGAAAGGGCTTGCAAAAGATGAAAAGCAATGGTAAATTAGACTTGTAATTATGAAAACGATTACGGACAACGCGTTTAATACCGTTATCCGTACGTTCATGAAAGGGATGTGTCATTTATGGACAACGAAAAACCAATTGTTGATTTTAGCGCGCTCCGTGATGAGCTGGGGAAAAATTATGAACCCGTGCAAGTAATGGATGGTCAAGCTAAAGTAATCAAACCTGAAATTGTCTCTAAATATTCAAATGATCAGTTAGTCGATTTCTTGAAACTAATGATTTGGGAACGGACTTTGCACCAACGCTCAAACGCGTTAACTCGGCAGGGGCGCCTTGGTTTCTACGCACCAACCGAAGGACAAGAAGCTAGTGAAATGGGGAGTAACAGTGCGATGAAGAAGACCGACGTCTTAATGCCGGCCTATCGTGATATCCCACAGTTAATCCAACACGGCTTGCCCGTTTACAAAGCATTCCTGTGGTCGCGTGGACACGTGTTAGGAAACGAATATCCTGAAGATTTACACGCAATGCCACCACAAATTATTATCGGTGCACAGTATGTCCAAGCTGCCGGGGTCGCGCTTGGAATTAAGAAGAACGGGACTGAGGATAAGGTCGCTTACAGTTACACTGGTGATGGTGGGACGTCGCAAGGGGACTTCTATGAAGGAATGAACTTTGCCGGCGCGTTCCAAGCACCCGCCGTATTCATTGTTCAAAACAACGGCTATGCGATTTCAGTGCCACGGCGGAAACAAACCGCAGCACGGACATTAGCACAAAAAGCCGTCGCAGCTGGAATTCCAAGCGTTCAAGTTGATGGGATGGACTTCTTAGCCGTATACGAAGTGACGAAGGCTGCTCGTGAATTTGCCGCTGCTGGCAATGGTCCGGTACTAATTGAAACGTTGACTTATCGTTTCGGACCACATACTAACGCGGGTGATGATCCTAAGCGTTACCGGACTAAGGATGAAGAACAACCTTGGTTCGATAACGATCCACTGATCCGTTACCGTAAGTACTTAACGGATCAGGGCGCTTGGTCAGAAGATCAAGAAAATGACTACGTTGAACAAGTTAAAGCAGACATTAAAGATGCCGTTAAACAAGCGGACGATGCACCAAAGCAAAAAATGACCGAATTTTTGAAGAATGTTTTTGAAGAACAACCACAAAACATTCAACAACAAATTACGGAATTCCAAGCAAAGGAGTCGAAGTAACATGTCAAAGAAAACGTATATTCAAGCGATTACCGATGCACTTCGATTAGAACTAGGGTCTGACGAAAAGACTTTGGTTTTTGGTGAAGACGTTGGTAAAAACGGTGGGGTCTTCCGGGCGACCGATGGCCTACAAGCTGAATTTGGCGAAGACCGTGTTTTCGATACTCCTTTAGCTGAATCTGGAATTGGCGGTTTATCCATTGGGTTAGCGCTCGAAGGCTTCCGCCCGATTCCTGAAATTCAATTCTTAGGTTTCATTTTTGAAACCTTAGACTCAATTGCGGGTCAGATGTCGCGGGAACGTTTCCGGACTGGTGGGACACGCCACATGCCAATCACCATTCGTTCACCATACGGTGGTGGGACGCATACCCCGGAAATGCATGCGGATTCGTTAGAAGGGTACCTCGCACAGATTCCTGGATTGCGCGTGGTAACACCATCTAACCCGTACGATGCCAAGGGACTTTTAATTTCCTCAATTCGTAATAATGACCCCGTTTTCTTCCTTGAAAACTTAAAATTGTACCGTTCCATGAAAGCAGATATTCCTGACGAAGCTTACACAGTACCGTTAGATAAAGCGAATGTCGTTCGTGAAGGAACTGACATTTCCTTGATCGCATACAGTGCGCAAGTTAACCAATCCTTAAAGGTTGCGGAAAAGCTTGAAAAGGAAGGCATTTCTGTTGAAGTGGTCGATTTGCGGACCTTGTCCCCATTAGATGAAGAGACCATTTTGAAGTCCGTTCAAAAGACGGGCCGGGCCGTTGCCATCCAAGAGGCACAGCGTCAAGCAGGGATTGCGGCAAACGTCGCTTCCTTGATTGCTGAAAAGGGCGCCCTTTACTTAAGTGCCCCAGTTGGGCGGGTTTACGCACCAGATACGGTTTATCCGTTTGGGCTAGCTGAAGACGACTGGCTACCAGCAGAAGACGAAATCGAAGCAAAGACACGCGAAATCTTGAACTACTAGTTTAAAGTCACGTGGTACTGATAAACAGTCGCTAACGGCTGTCATGAAAGGAAGTTATCCAATGGCTTACGAGTTTAAACTACCAGAGCTTGGTGAAGGCCTCGAAGAAGGCGAAATTGCATCATGGCTCGTAAAACCTGGCGATGAAATCAAGGAAGACGATTCTCTTGTTGAAATTCAAAACGATAAATCAGTTGAAGAATTACCATCACCAGTAAGTGGTAAAATTATTGATATTTTAATTCCTGAAGGTGAAACGGCTAAAATCGGTGACGTGCTCGTGACAATCGATGATGGCTCCGGAGAAAACGCCGCGCCAGCTGCAGCTCCGGCCGCCGCTGAACCAACTGCGCAATCGGCTGCGCCAACTCCAGCGACGCCCGCACCGGCACCTGCTACGGGTGCACCGGTGACGCCAAGTAATCCTAACAAGCGAATCTTAGCAATGCCGTCCGTACGGCAGTATGCACGTGATAAAGATATTGATATCAGTTTAGTGCCCCCAACTGGGGCTCATGGTCAAATTACGAAGCATGATATTGATAGCTACACGGGTTCACCAGTGGCAACTGGCACGCCAGCGCCTGAGGCTGCCACGGCAGCAACGCCTGCGAAGACTGAAGCCGCACCGGCACCAACGCCAGTTAAACCATACGTTTCGGATACACCAGAACTAGAAACTCGCGAAAAGATGACCCCTATTCGGAAGGCCATTTCTAAAGCGATGGTTAACAGCAAGCACACGGCGCCACACGTCACGTTATTCGATGAAGTCGAAGTCAGCGCACTAATGGCACACCGTAAGAAGTACAAACAAGTGGCTGCTGAACGTGATATTCATTTGACGTTCTTGCCATACATTGTTAAAGCGTTAGTTGCGGTCTTACAACAATTCCCAGAATTTAACGCTTCCATTGATGGCTCAACCAATGAAATCGTCTACAAACACTACTTTAACGTTGGGGTCGCAACGGACACTGACCGTGGTTTGTTAGTGCCAGTCATTAAGCACGCTGAAGGTAAGGGACTATTTGCCATTGCCAAGGAAATTACTGACAATACGCAAAAAGCTTACGATGGCAAGTTAAAGGCCAACGAAATGAGTGGCGCTTCGATGACCATCAGTAATATTGGGTCGATCGGTGGTGGCTGGTTCACACCAGTAATCAACCAACCAGAAGTTGCGATTCTCGGGGTTGGTCGGATTGGCAAAGAACCATACGTCAACGAAAATGATGAAATTGTCGTTGGTAAGATGCAGAAATTATCCTTGAGCTTTGACCACCGCTTAATTGATGGTGCAACGGCTCAAAAGGCAATGAACTCGCTGAAACAATTACTACACGATCCAGAATTACTTTTGATGGAAGGATGATGTCAGAATGGTTGTAGGAGATTTTGCGGAAGAACGCGACACGATGATTATCGGTGCGGGCCCTGGGGGTTACGTAGCAGCCATTCGTGCGGCGGAACTCGGCCAAAAGGTGACCATCGTTGAAAAAGAATACATCGGCGGGGTATGTTTAAACGTCGGCTGTATCCCATCAAAAGCATTGATTAGTGCGGGTCACCGGTTACAAGAAACAAAAGATAGTAAAATTTTTGGGATTAAAAACATCCAAGACCCCGTCCTTGATTTCAAAGTCACTCAGGACTGGAAAGATCATCAAGTCGTTGACCGCTTAACTGGCGGCGTTGAAATGTTGCTTAAAAAGCACAAGGTTGAAATTGTTCGTGGTGAAGCGTACATGCATGATAACCATACGTTGCGAGTAATGAACGGCGATCATACGGGTCAAACTTATAAGTTTAAACATCTGATTATTGCGACCGGTTCACGGCCAGTAGAAATTCCTGGTTTTAAATTCAAGGGACGGGTGGTTGATTCCACTGGTGGCTTGAACTTACCAGAAGTTCCTAAAGAATTAGTTGTTATCGGTGGGGGCTACATTGGCTCTGAATTAGCTGGTGCCTACGCTAACTTAGGGGCACACGTCACCATCTTAGAAGGAACACCACAAATTTTGCCAAACTTTGAAAAAGATATGGTCAAGCTTGTTTTGAACAGCTTTAAAAAGAAGGGCGTTACGGTTATCACCAACGCCATGGCAAAGAACTCTGAACAAGATGATAGCGGGGTTACTGTGACCTATGCTGTGGACGGCAAAGAAAGTTCAATCCATGCCGATTACGTGATGGTGACGGTTGGACGGCGGCCAAACACGGATGACATGGGGATGGAATACACTGACGTGAAGTTAACGGACCGTGGCTTGATCGAAGTTGATCAGCAGGGGCGGACGGCGGCGGAAGACATCTTTGCCATCGGTGACATTGTGGCCGGTCCTGCATTGGCTCATAAGGCCTTTGCAGAAGGTAAAGTTGCAGCCGGCGCGATTAGCGGCAAGAAGACGGCTAATGATTACGTGTCAGTTCCAGCCGTATGTTTCACGGATCCAGAATTGGCAACGGTCGGTATGACCAAAGCCGAAGCGGAAAAAGCGGGCTTGAAAGTTATCGCTTCGAAGTTCCCATTTGCTGGGAATGGTCGGGCGATCTCCTTGAACTCGATGGACGGTTTCTTCCGTTTGGTCACAACTAAGGATGAAGGCACGGTTGTTGGGGCCCAAATTGCTGGTCCTGGCGCAAGTGACTTGATTTCTGAATTAAGTGTTGCGGTCAATGGTGGCATGAACGTGGAAGACTTAGCATTGACGATTCATCCACACCCAACATTGGGTGAAGTTATCCAAGAAGCAGCTGATGTTGCCATGGGATACCCAACTCACATTTAAAGATACCAATATCTGTAATAAAAGTTTGAGACGCAGTTGGTCTCAAGCTTTTATTTTACATAGCACTAATATGACCTAGTCAGATTGGCACTGATAGTAATACCAGTAGTCAAGCTGTTTAACGGCGTGATAAGTTTGGCTTCAGTTATCGTTGATGTCCTGACATGCTTTAGTCAGTAAATTAACAAAGAATATCAAGGCTAGACTTAGGATGAAGATGGTTAAAATGGAAAGCGGGACTAGTAAAGAATTTGACGCTGAATGTTACAAAAGAGTAAACTTTTTATTAACGTTTACTTGTATTCGTTGACATATTAGGTACAATTATTAGCGAAAGTTGGGAGGATTAACATGAACAATACTGTTATTATTCGTGGCTTATTCGAATTCGTACAACAATTAATATTGATCGCAATGGCGAAAGATTTGCCTTTAAAATTAGTCGTCGCTACTGATAGTGATGAATTTTCTCGTTACCAAGGACTGGTGACCGCTAGTCTGACGTGCCGGCAATTTACGTTGGCCGCTGAAGTCAAGCCAGACTATTCACAAGCTGATTGCCTCATAATCGGCAACTTAGTCCCGTTAGCAACTGATCGGGATGCAGAGGGTGATCTGCGGGCGACCTTGCCACTATTTCGGACGTTTGTGAACGCCGCAATGGGTGCTGGATTTAATGGAAAATTGATTTTAACTGGTTCAAATGATGCCGTTTTAAGTGTTTTGGCGGCCCGTTTCAGCGGTGTCGATCATCAGAAAGTCCTAGGATTAGGGACGCTAGCTCAAAGCCGGTTGTTAGAACAAGGGTTGCGTCGGCAGTTAAACGTTGGCGCAAACGATGTCCACGCGTTTGTCGTGGGGACGGCTCAGGCACACTTGATTTCGTGGAGCCGGTCGTACATTGGCCCGGCGCCAGTGATGACTTATTTGGCTAATCAGGATACGAGTTTTGGGATGGAAGAAATGACGGCCGCTGCGGAACAAATTGATGCGCCAGCGATTGTTACCAATCCAACGTTGAGTGTGTTAGCATTAGTACAGGTTTTAAATGCTTTTTACAATCAGGTACCGTTTATCGGTACCGTTACTAACGTCCAGGAAAGTGCCACGCATCAACTAGTGGGACTGTCTTCACCAGTGTTGATCAGTGCTAACGGCATCAAGCGGTTAGCGAACTTGGTGTTATCGGACGAGGAACAAAAAGAATATGCTGAGATTGCGGCTCAGGTTCGTGATGAACTTGATCGGGTCGAAGCCGGGGAGTTTGAACAGGATGACGATCAGAAATGATAATTACCAATACCCGCTCAATGAAACGTGGACAACTGATGAAATCGTTACGGTAACAACGCTGTATCAATGTGTTGAAACGGCTAACGAGGAAAGTCTGCCGACCGCGGAGTTATTAGCAGCTTACCGCGGATTTAAAACGGTCGTGCCAGCCAAGTCGGAAGAAAAACAGTTAGGGCGTGCGTTTGAAGCGGCGTCCGGATACAGTATCTACCGAACGATTCAGGCGGCACAAGCAACTAATAAACAGCGGTTCTCGTACCGAAGTTAGGTGATCAACGTGGAAAAAGCGCAATTGGAAAAATTAAATCAATCGATGCAGCACGTGATGCGCGTGGCGCGCACCCACGTTTTAAGTAAGATGGGTGTCCAGCTAACGGTGGCGGAAAAAACGAGTCGTCGGGACTTAGTCACTAACGTGGATCACAGCAACGAAGACTTTCTTGTGCAACAAATTCGGCAATTAGATGCCGATGCACATATTTTGGCTGAAGAGGGTCGGGGCGACCAGGTTAAAACGATGCGTGGTCACGTCTGGATCGTGGATCCAATCGACGGGACGATGAATTTTGTGCACCAGCGGAACCACTTTGCCATGATGGTGGGGTACTACGTCGATGGACAACCAACGCTAGGTTATATTTACGACGTGATGGCCGATAAATTGTACGCTGGTGGTCCAGAAGTCGGGGTAACGTTAAATGGGCAACCATTGGCGGCACCGGCAGACTTGGACTTAGCTGACGGGTTATTTGGTGCGAGCGCGCCACTACTGATCAATGATCGATTTAACATGCAAACGGTGATTGCCACTAGTTTGGGTGCGCGGATTCTCGGTAGCGCCGGGGTTCAAATCGGCCAGGTGCTTGCTGGTGAGCTGGTTGGTTACCTGTCTTACTTGCGTCCGTGGGATTTTGCGGCCGGCCGCGTATTGGCTGAAAGTTTAGGACTCGTTATGACGCAAGTTGACGGCACGCCCGTAAATATGTTATCATCTGGTGCTGTACTAGTAGCGACTAAGCGCGCACAACGCGCCGTCTTGGCAATCGTCAAGTAAAATGATGGGACTGTGACCCATACGTCACAGTTTTTTTATGCCACCGGATGAAAACCAGTGAAAACGTCGTTACGAGCTTATTAAGCTGACCCTTGTAACTTGATAGTAACGACGGTTTGTATTAATATATGTAAGATTTCTGCTGTCTGAAGATAGTAAGAATTTTGAAGGATGAAAGGAAGATCAATTTTGAAATTTAGAGATGATATCCGCAACATTGCCATTATTGCCCACGTTGACCACGGTAAAACAACGTTGGTTAACGAAATGCTTAAACAATCGGATACCCTTGACGAACACACGACGATTGGTGATCGGGCCATGGACACTAATGCCATTGAAAAGGAACGCGGTATCACGATCCTTTCAAAGAACACGGCTGTTCGCTACGGCGACAAGCAAATTAACATTTTGGATACCCCAGGACATGCCGACTTCGGTGGTGAAGTTGAACGGATCATGCGCATGGTTGATGGTGTTTTGTTAGTTGTTGATGCTTTTGAAGGAACGATGCCCCAAACACGGTTCGTTTTAAAGAAAGCCTTGGAACAACATTTAACCCCAATCGTCGTTATCAACAAAATCGACCGTCCGGGTGCCCGTCCTGAAGAAGTTGTGGACGAAGTCTTAGACCTCTTCATCGAATTAGGTGCCGACGAATCACAATTGGACTTCCCAGTGGTTTACGTTTCAGCCTTAAACGGGACTTCAAGCTACGAATCAGACCCTGCTAAGCAGGAACACACGATGAAGCCAATCTTTGACACCATCGTTAAGACGATTCCATCACCAATTGATAACTCTGATGAACCTTTACAATTCCAAGTGGCCTTATTAGACTACAACGACTATGTTGGTCGTGTTGGGATTGGCCGGGTTTTCCGGGGAACTATCAAAGTTGGGGACAGCGTTTCTGTTATGAAACTTGACGGTAGCGTTAAGAACTTCCGGGTTACTAAGTTATTCGGGTTCTTCGGGTTACAACGTCTTGAAATTGACGAAGCACGCGCTGGTGACTTGGTTGCCGTTTCTGGGATGGAAGACATCAACGTTGGTGAAACCGTTGCGGACTCTGCTCACAAAGAAGCTTTGCCAATCTTACGGATTGACGAACCAACTTTACAAATGACTTTCGGTACGAACTCCTCACCATTTGCTGGTAAGGAAGGGAAGTTTGTGACGGCCCGTCAATTGGAATTACGTTTGAAGTCTGAACTTGAAACCGACGTTTCACTCCGTGTTGATGACACCGACGAACCTGGTTCATGGGTCGTTTCTGGTCGTGGGGAATTGCATTTGTCAATCTTAATCGAAACGTTACGGCGTGAAGGTTATGAATTACAAGCATCTCGTCCAGAAGTTATCTACCGTGACGTGGATGGCCAACGCTGCGAACCATTTGAATCTGTTCAAATCGATACGCCAGACGAATACACCGGTTCAATCATTGATACCTTAGCTAAGCGTAAGGCTGAAATGAAGAACATGGAAAGCACTGGTAACAACCAGACGCGTTTGACGTTCTTAGCACCTTCACGTGGTTTGATCGGTTACTCAACCGAATTCTTATCATTAACACGTGGATATGGGATCATGAACCATACCTTCTCTAAGTATTTACCAGTTATCAAGAACTGGAACCCTGGTCGTCGTAACGGTGCCTTAGTTTCAATTAACCAAGGTAAGACCACTACTTACGCAACGATGGGTATCGAAGAACGTGGGACGATCTTTGTCGACCCAGGTACTGACGTATACGAAGGGATGATTGTCGGCCAAAACAGTCGTGAAAACGATATTTCGGTTAACATCACCAAGGGTAAGAACATGACCAACGTTCGTTCTTCTAACAAGGACTTGACTGCAACAATCAAGACTCCTACGCATTTGACGTTGGAAGAATCCTTAGAGTTCTTGAACAGTGACGAATTCTGTGAAATTACGCCAGATCATGTTCGTTTACGGAAACGTATCTTGAACACGAGCTCACGTGAAAAAGAATCTAAGAAACGTAAGATGAACAAGTAAGACTAATTAATTATCTTAACAATGAGTGCATCATTGCACTTGAAAAAAGGGTTTCAGAAAGTAAAATTTCTGAAGTCCTTTTTTTGTGGCCGATTTAGGGCCGAAACGAATGCAAAGGGATGGTTGGCTGAACCTTGCAGTTAGTAAAAGCCCCAATAATGGTTCTAGTCGGGACCGGTAATGGGGTGGTTACAGCGTCTAAGTGAACCAAAAAAAGCGTCAAATTCCCGGTTTCACATGCTGTGTTAAAAGGGACTATGCTATAATTACTCCAAGTGAACTGTAGGCGCTGTCTTGACGAAACAGCGTTGAATTTAACAACTTAATAGGGTGGGATTTTAGCTCATGATGAAAAAGTTACACTATTTGGACTATGGCTTATTTATCCCGTATCTAATTTTATGTGGAATTGGGATTGTGATGGTCTACTCGTCGAGTTCTTTTGTTGCCGCCCAGAACGGGATAACCCCAACCGGGTATCTGTTTAAGCAACTGATGTGGGTGGTTGCCGGGTTGTTCGTCACCTTTACCTGCATGAACCTAAAGATTGAGTTTTTCAAACAGACGAAACTTTTAGGAACGTTAGGGTTCGCAATGTTAGCCGTTCTAGTCGTATTGCGATTAATTGGGAAATCAATCAACGGGGCTGCTGGCTGGATTATTTTAGGACCAGTATCGATTCAGCCGGCCGAGTTCTGTAAGTTTTACCTGATTATTTACCTGGCTGCTATTATTGCGCAACGGGAAGCACATTTTGGCGTCGCACGGTTCAGTGAATTGGGTTCGCAATTTATGATGTTGTTTGCGATGATTTTTTTAATTTTCATCCAACCTGATTTAGGTGGCGCAACGATCAACTTAGCCATTGCGGCGGTGATCCTATTTGCTAGCGGAATTTCATTTTACGTGGGTGTTGGGGTCTTTGCCGGGGTGGTTGCGGTGTTTGAGTGGATATTAGTCCCGCTTGTTAGCAAGTTGCCACAGAGTGCGTTTGCGAACTCGTACCAGTTACGGCGGTTTGTCGGGTTTCTCAATCCCTTTGAAACGGCTTCTGGTGCCGGGACGCAATTGGTCAATTCCTATTACGCAATCTCTAACGGTGGGTTGCTAGGTGTCGGCATTGGGAATAGCTTGCAAAAACGCGGCTATTTACCCGAACCGAATACCGATTTCATTATGTCGATCACGGCAGAGGAACTCGGATTGCTAGGTGTCGTTTTTGTGATGATATTACTAGCAGTAATGATTGGTCGGATGATTTTTATTGGCGTCCGTTCCGATAATACGTTTAATTCTTTAGTATGTTACGGGGTGGCCGCTTATATGACCATCCAAGCATTTATCAATATCGGTGGCATTGTCGGACTGATTCCAATCACCGGGGTCACGTTCCCGTTTATTAGTTACGGTGGTTCCAGTATGGTGGTATTGACCCTCTCCCTTGGGCTAGTGTTAAACATTAGTGCGCTTGAGAAGATGAAGCGGGCCAACACTGTCCGGCAAGCTGGTTAAGACGATATAATTTGGAAATGAGGGGATTTTGGTGAAGAAAGTATTAATTGCTAACCGTGGTGAAATTGCGACCCGGGTTATCCGGGCTTGTCATGAACTTGGCTTGCAGACTGTTGCAATTTACGCCAAAGAAGATGAGTTTTCAGTTCACCGTTTTAAAGCCGATGAAGCCTACCTAGTAGGTGAAGGCGACGCGCCAATTGCGGCTTACTTGGATATTGAAGATATCATTCGGATTGCCAAGGAAAATCACGTTGACGCGATTCATCCAGGCTACGGTTTTCTATCTGAAAACGCAACGTTTGCACGGCGGGTTGCGGAAGAAGGAATGACCTTTATCGGCCCTACACCTGAACAACTAGAAATGTTTGGGGATAAAATCACTGCGAAGAAAGTTGCGCAGGACGCGGGTGTTCAAACCATTCCAAGTACCTTACATCCCGTTACTAGTCTGAACGAAGCCTTACAATTCACTCAAAAATACGGTTTTCCAATTATGATTAAAGCCGCCATGGGTGGTGGTGGTCGCGGGATGCGGATCGTCCGTGAAGCCTCCGAATTACAGGAAGCTTTCGACCGTGCGCGTTCTGAGGCTAAGCAATCCTTTGGCGATGATGAAATTTACTTAGAAAAATTTGTTGCGCATCCTAAGCACATTGAAGTACAAATTTTAGGAGATTCTCACGGTAACGTCATGCACTTATTTGAACGGGATTGTTCAGTTCAACGGCGGAATCAAAAAGTGATTGAATTTGCCCCAGCGGTTTCATTACCGATTGAACTGCGGCAAAAGATTTGTAACGCTGCGGTTGATTTGATGAAGAGCGTGCATTACTTAAATGCGGCCACGGTCGAATTTTTGGTTGAAGGCGACCAGTTCTATTTCATGGAAGTTAACCCGCGGATTCAAGTTGAGCATACCGTTACTGAAATGATTACTGAAATTGATATTGTGCATGCGCAAATTAAGATTGCCCAGGGTGGTGACTTATTTGAAGACTTACACTTACCACACCAAGATGCCTTGACTTACAAGGGTGCGGCCATTCAATGCCGGGTCACGACGGAAGATCCTGCCAACAACTTTATGCCTGATACGGGTCGAATCGAAACTTACCGGTCACCAGGTGGTAACGGGGTTCGATTGGATGCAGGTAATACTTATTCAGGTGCAGTGGTCACACCATACTTTGATTCGCTGTTAGTTAAAGCCTGTGTTGCAGCCCGTAACTTTAAGGCGGCTGCGCACAAGATGCGGCGGGTCCTCGTTGAATTTGACATTCGTGGCGTTAAAACAAACATTCCGTTCATGTTGAACGTGATCGATAACCCAATTTTTCAAGCGGGTGAAGCGAATACCCGCTTTATCGACAGTACGCCGTCACTGTTCAAGTTCCCAGACGGTACGCAACAAGAAGATAAAATGTTGAAGTACATCGGGAACGTCACGGTGAATGGCTTTGCTGACGTTGCTCAGCATGCTAAGAAATACTATCCAGACGTGGCGTTTGAAGATAACTTCAAGCCGATTAGCAAGGATATCGTTACGGCTAAGGACGTTTTGGACAGCAAGGGTGTCAAGGGCTTGCAAAGTTGGTTATTAGCGCAGAAACAAGTGCTATTGACGGATACGACGATGCGGGATGCCCACCAGAGTTTATTTGCGACCCGGATGCGGACTAAGGACATGCTAGCCGTGGCTCAAGCGTCACAAAAAGCTTTGCCACAGTTATTCTCGTATGAGATGTGGGGTGGCGCGACCTTTGACGTTGCTTACCGCTTCCTGAACGAAAACCCGTGGAACCGGCTAAAGAAACTACGGACCGCTATGCCACGGACACTCTTCCAGATGTTGTTCCGTGGAAGTAACGCGGTGGGGTATCAAAACTATCCCGATAACGTGATTCGCGAGTTTATTTTAGAAGCTGCTAAGAGCGGCATCGATGTTTTCCGGATTTTTGATAGTTTGAACTGGATTCCTCAGATGGAAAAGAGTATTCAAGCCGTTAAGGAAACGGGGAAAGTGGCCGAAGCGACGATTTGTTATACCGGGGACATTATGGACCCTAACCGTGAAAAGTATGACTTAGCTTACTACCGGCAACTCGCGCTTGATTTACAATCAACGGGTGCTGATATGATTGCGATTAAGGATATGGCCGGTGTCTTGAAGCCAGAAGGGGCGTACGAGCTGGTCTCAACGTTGAAGGATGCCTTGGACGTGCCGGTTCACCTGCATACCCATGACACCACTGGTAACGGAATCTTCACGTATGCCCGGGCCGTTGAAGCCGGGGTCGACGTTGTCGATGTTGCCACGAGTGCGTTATCTGGGACGACGAGTCAGCCGTCAATGAGTTCGCTATACTACGCTTTGGCGCATAACGACCGGCAACCAAACGTCGATATTAACAACGTTGAAGAAATTAACCGCTATTGGCAAGGCATTCGGCCTTACTACCAAGACTTCTCTAACGGGATGACGGGTCCTCAGACTGATATTTACCAGACGCAGATGCCTGGTGGTCAATACTCGAATTTGCAGCAACAGGCAAAAGCTATGGGGCTAGGCGAGCGTTGGGAAGAAGTTAAGGCAATGTATGCCACCGTTAACGACATGTTTGGCGATATTATCAAGGTAACGCCAAGTTCTAAAGTCGTGGGTGATATGGCGTTGTTTATGATGGAAAACCATTTGACCCCTGAAGACGTTTATGATCATGGTGATAAGTTGGACTTCCCAGATTCAGTGATCAACTTCTTTGCTGGTAACATTGGTCAACCCGTTGGCGGGTTCCCAAAGAAGCTACAAAAGATCATTTTGAAGGACCGGAAACCATTGACGGTCCGTCCAGGAAGTTTAGCAAAGCCGGCTGATTTTGAGGCGGTCAAGCAAGAATTAGCGGCTAAGATTGGCCACGAACCTGAACACCAAGAAGTGTTAAGCTACATTTTGTATCCGAAGGTCTTCTTGGACTACATCAAGCAGCATAAACAGTATGGTCACGTTTCCTTATTGGATACGCCAACCTTTTTCCAAGGGATGCGCCTAGGTGAGACTGTCAACGTTGAATTGGCACGAGGTAAAGTGATGATTTTGAAGCTTAACCAGATCAGTGATCCTGATGTGGATGGCATTCGGACGTTATACTTCAGTATTAACGGTCAAAATCAAGAAATCACGATCAAGGACAATTCAATTCACCAGACAGCTTCTAGCACGCGGAAAGCTGAACCAACTAACGAAAATGAAGTTGGGGCAACGATGAGCGGATCCGTATTGAAATTGCTAGTTAAGAAGGGCGACGTTGTCAAGAAGGGACAACCGTTACTTGTAACTGAGGCAATGAAGATGGAAACGACGATCCAGGCACCAGAAAATGGTGTGATCGAACACACTTACGTCAATGCGGGTGATGTCATTCAAACGGATGATTTATTACTTGAAATTACACCAAACTAATGGCTCTTTGTCAACGGCTGTTGATGAGGAACTTTATGAGGAAACCAGTTCATTT
>NZ_JQCL01000067.1 GCF_001438845.1 Lactiplantibacillus xiangfangensis | reverse complement strand
ATCAGGTTATGCTGACAAATTTGTCCAAAAATTCGGATTAAATTTGCAATCTACCAAAAAAGACAAGGTGAGAAACCAAAATTAGTTCCTCACCTTGTCTTTTTTAACGCTCAGATTCCTATACTAGAAATCCTATAATTGCCATGACGAACAATGCGGAGTAGGATTGCAAATGGTACCTAACTAAATCTTTGTGGTCCTGTTCGTTTGGTAGTAGGAAAGCTTGTTTTTCAATGGGGTGCTCATGCCAAATAGGTTGTTGTTTCCAAAAATCATACAGTTGTTGGGGAAGTGCTATTGCAGGTGGAATTGCCATTATAAAGCCTATAATGGCTGGCCAGAATGGGGTTCTGCTATTTCCGAAAGCAATTACGTAAAAGCTCCATATGAGTGAACCATAAAAACAACCTTTAGCCACTGTAAATTCTAACCAGAAGAGTAGTTCGTTTTTTAGGGAACTTCTACGATACGTTTGAAGAACTTTTTTCTTGAGCTGCCTCATTTTGCGACGGGAGTCGTTCTTTCTTAGAAAAAGTCCCCAAAAGTATAGCTCGTCTGATCTTGTATAGTCCATAATTTTTTTTCGAATCTTACCAAGAAATATGAGTAAAACAAACTCAACTAATAAGATCAATAATGGTAACATCAATTTTGGGCCTCCTTAAAAAGGTACACTTATCCAGTCGCTGGTAGTTACTTATCGTGAATGTTAGAGTTATACTATTGCTGATTTTAACCACCGAAATTTTAATAGTTAATTCAGTTGGCGCCAACGTGGTATTTATTAATTTGGGCCACAATAGCCGACTACATCTATAAATGACATGGTATCATACTATTTATAGATGTAGGTTGCTAATGAATCTTTTAATCGATGGTTATGTTGGTTTTTCTCAAACAGTCCAACTTTAACCATGTAACAATTAATGAGATCATAGCAGCACTTGAACCTATTAATCAACGGCCATTGAAAACTATCGGACTTATTCGGATTAATTTTACAATCTGCCGTAAGAGGTATCTGGGTTTACGTTTTTTGTATGAGGAGGTTTTTGTTTGGAATTTTTAGGTACCTTGGTGATCATCTTGATTACAACTAGTCTATTTGGCCATCTAGCCTCTAGGGTTGGTATCCCAGCAGTGATCGGTCAATTATTTGTTGGAATTATTCTTGGCCCTGCGTTGTTGAATTGGGTTCACGCCAATGATTTCATCCATATTTTTTCAGAGATTGGGGTTATCATCTTAATGTTTATCGCCGGACTTGAGAGTGATCTTACATTGCTTAAAAAATATTTGCGTCCTAGCATAATTGTCGCGTTGTTAGGAGTTTTGATTCCGATGGTACTGATCTATCCAGTTGGTATTGTTTTTGGCTTGACACAATTTGAAAGCTTGTTTTTGAGCGTTATTTTTGCCGCAACGTCGGTTTCAATTTCAGTTGCTGTCATGAAAGAACTAAATTTACTTGATAGTAAGAGCGGTTCAACAGTCCTCGGTGCCGCGGTGGTTGACGATGTGCTAGCTGTCGTTTTACTTAGCATTATGGTCAGTTTAATAGGTACAAAGGCTGGTACGGATACCCAGATACCGCTAGCTCTGACTTTTTTAGAGCAGCTAATTTACTTTGCCGCAATTTATTTCGTGATGCGTTTTATCGCCCCTCTCCTCGCTAGACTAGGCACCAAATTATTGAATCCAGTGGGACCTACTATAATGGCGATGATTTTGTGTTTTGGTATGGCATATATTGCAAATCTGATTGGACTGAGTGCAGTAATTGGGGCCTTTTTTGCAGGAATTGCGATTGCACAAACTCATGTAGCTCATGAAGTTGATCAAAGTATCGAACCAATCGGTTATGCGATTTTCATTCCTGTATTCTTCGTTTCAATTGGTTTAAGTATGTCACTAGCTGGCATAGAACACGATTTGTTATTAATTATCGTATTGACAATTGTGGCAACACTGACGAAACTATTAGGAGCGGGGAGTGGGGCTAAATGGGCCGGATTCAGTTCGAATGAAGCTTACCTCGTTGGTGCAGGGATGGTCTCGCGTGGGGAAATGGCCTTGATTATCGCTCAAATAGGCTACCAATCCAAACTAATCAGTGATGATTACTATTCGGCAATTATCACTGCCATTATCCTAACAACGTTATTAGCACCATTACTACTCAAACATGCGGCTCGTCATATAAACTACTAAAACATTTTAGCGGTATGACACCCCTTCTCTGTGAAAAATAACTACTAGATTTCATCGAGATATTGCCTAGTTTAATTAAGTACTAAATTATATAATATTGGTTATAATGGAGGATTAGTTATTTGATACAGCTTGTAAAAGAAAAATTTGACGTTACTCGTTTGCGATTTGTTTTACTCGGCCTGCTTGTGGGTTTAATGAGTGGCACCGTTGTTAGCTTATTTCGCTATTGTATTGAGATAGGGCTGCACTATAGTCGATTGGTATATAGATACTTACGAATCGCGCCGTTTGTTTGGTGGGAATGGGCATTGTTGATAGGCATCAACCTTGGTTTAGCGTTAATTGTGGCTCGACTTCTCAAGAGAGAACCTTATATCGCTGGTTCTGGAATTCCGCAAGTTGAAGGTCAATTGGCTGGTGAATTGGAAATGCACTGGTGGTCAATTCTTTGGCGAAAATTTATCGGTGGTATTCTGGCATTGGGACCTGGATTATTTCTCGGACGAGAAGGACCAGCGATTCAATTAAGTGCGTCAGTTGGTCAAGGTTTCGCTTCTGAGTTTAAGTTATCAGGAACTGATCGCCGACTACTAATTGCATCAGGCGCCGCTGCTGGATTAGCAGCAGCGTTTAATGCCCCCATTGCTGGAACTCTATTTGTCTTAGAAGAGATTTACCATAATTTTTCACCGCTGGTTTGGTTAACAGCATTAGCCGGAGCAATTGGTTCAAATTTTATTTCGCTGAATGTTTTCGGACTTGTTCCCGTGTTACATTTAAGTTATTCACGTAGTTTACCAGTATCAAATTATTGGCACTTAATTTTACTCGGCATTGTTTTGGGATTATTTGGTTACTTATATCAACGGGTCTTGTTAGTTATGCCTAGGTGGTATCATCAATTGACACATTTGCCACGCCCAATACAAGGTATCGTACCATTTCTGCTGGTAATTTTAGTTGGTTACTTTTCGCCAAATTTACTCGGTGGTGGTAATGGCTTAATTTTGGGATTTGGCCAGCATGTTCCACCTTTGTTTGTACTAATTGCAATTTTTATTATACGATTCGTCTTTTCAATGATTTCATATGGTTCCGGATTACCTGGCGGTATTTTCTTGCCGATTCTTTCTTTAGGTGCTGTGATTGGTGCGGTTTATGGCGTCTTAATGAATCAATTAGGATTATTATCGCATGTCTATATCATGAACCTAATCATTTTTTCCATGGCCGGTTACTTTGCTGGAATCGGAAAAGCTCCCTTCACAGCTATCTTGCTGGTAACAGAAATGGTTGGCAATTTAACACATTTAATGCCATTAGCAGTCATATCGTTAACTGCTTACCTTGTTGTTGATTTATTAGGCGGTGCACCAATCTATGAAGCATTGCTTAAGCAGATGACAATGCCTAAAACTGTTCAGCAACTTCATCGACCTGATCATTTGGAAATACCGGTTTTCTTTGGCAGTCCCTTAAACGGCAAAATGGTCCGAGACATGCCATGGCCTAAAGAAGCACTGCTCATTGGAATCCGGCGTGGTGAACAAGAAGTGATTCCACATGGTGACACCTTGATTCATGAAGGTGATACGTTAGTACTGTTAACTGATACAACCCAACGAACCCGAGTTAAACAACGGATTGATGCATTATTAGCAACTTTAGAAAAAAAACACCGAGACTAAGTTAATAGGCAAATTGGTCTATCATAATAATAAATATTAGATTAAGTGGGTCCGTTGCCAGACATAAACATATTGGGAAACTATATACAAATACGGCGAAGTACGAAAAACGCTGAAAAAGAAAAAGGAAGTCCCACGTGAACAGGACTTCCCGTGTAGAGCCGTTAAAGACGGTGGCAGATATTAAAACAACACTAGTTCGCCCCATAACCGGTCAAAGTTATGTGGGGCGGCTTTTTCATTTGTGGTGTTTGTCGATATAGCTGAGTAGCGCGATTAAAAACGTGCCAAACAGCAACATCAACGAGAGTGTCTGAAAGACGCTCATTGACTGTGAAGCCTTCCTGAAGATTATTCCATGTTCCCATGAGCCTCACCTCGCAAGGGAAAAGACAATCATTGCCATTAAAGCTTCTTGCTTAATCTATTATACAGGGAAATGGGGATAGAATAGTGTCTATGCATAATCAGCTTTCTTTAATCTTCGAGCCATAAATAGCCAAGCTATTAACGAAAACAACAGGACTATAAATACCGTGATGTAACTCGTGTTTCCGTGATAAGTTAAAGATTCGATCCAAAAAAAATTAAGACAACTAGGATATTCACGAGAAACCTTGTTTCCAGATGAAAAAACATTTGATGGTAAATACAGGGAAACGATAAATTCAATTAATAATTCGCACTAAGCTTAAAGGCCACTAGGGTATACCCTATTGGTCTTTTTTGCTTCTGTGCTATACTAGGAATTACAAATGTTCATTAGAACTGTCCAAAATGAAGCGCTAAAAATGGCTAAAATCGGGTATGCCCGGGTAAGTTCCAGAGAGCAACATTTAGATCGACAGTTAGCGGCTTTAAAGGGCGTTGATAAATTATTTACGGATAAATTAAGTGGGGCTAACACTAATCGGCCAGAACTGCAAAAAATGTTGGCCTATATTCGTGAGGGTGATATTGTAGGGTCTAGAATTTTTGGTGTTGGAAAGTATTTCCATTCCAAAAGTACTAGGCCCTGAAATACGCAGCTTGGTTTGCAACGATTGTTCTAATTGGGTTAAATATTTATCTAATCTTTCAAACAATTAGTGATTTTTTGTGAAATTAAGCTTAAAAGATGGGTCATGAGTGAGTATAACCTGTAAATAAAATAGATGAAGTTAAGACAATTCAGTTGAATTATCCTAACTTCATCTATTTTTTATCGCAAATATTGATAACTTACAATCGGGGATTTAATGCCTTAACCAGTGCGGCCACCGCGTGATTGACCGCCTTGTCGGTTGGTTGAATATGAAAGAAGATGAAGCTGATCACCATGCCACCAATCAGTGACCACATGATCTGCATGATTTCCCAGTTATCCCAATTGACCATTTTATGCGTAGCTTTAAGCAGGTTGAGATTATCGTTAATTGTGTGCCAATAGGCATCTGGAAATTTACTCAAATACTGTTGACGAACCTGATCATCGTAAACCATTTCGGAAATGAAGATTTTTAAAACATCTTGATTATCCTCTAGAAAATCCATTCGATCTTTGACGAGTGAATCGACAAATTCATGGAGACTGAGGTCTTTTGGGATGGGTTCACTATCAGTAAAACTTGATAATGTTTCAGGGAAAATCGATTTCGCAACGGGTTCGATAATCGCGTTCAGCAAGCCGCGTTTGTTGGTAAATTTGCTGAAAATATTGCCTTCCGCGACATCTGCTTTGGCTGCGATCTCTTTGGTACTGGCGTTGAGATAGCCTTTTTCGGCAAAAACTTCAATTGCCGCGGTGTAGATCTTAATTTGCTTGTCAGTCATATCATCAAAGACGTGTGCATCTGTTAGTAGTTGTAATTCAGTATGATTCAGCATGGTTAACCCCTCAATATGTTTCAATTTTGGAATTGAACGAGCAAACCTATCATAAACTTGGATTATTTTAAGTTTGATCATTCATCTGGTTTAAGTATACACTCAATCTTTCTCATTTGTTAACTAATGGTTAAAATAGATTTTGGTTGACCTAAACTCATTGATGTGTATAATAGGTTGTGGGAATTGATTGAGTGCTCACTCAAACAACTGACCTGAATTCAACTCAATGAAAGAGGGTATTGATATGCGTGGGAGCGTAGCAGAAGAACCTAAGCATAAATTTTTTCAAAGTACAGAAGGTGAAAACAAGAGTCTGGATGAAGTTAACGGCAGCGTTAAAGTTCCGAAGAATGCCGGCTTCTGGCGAACATTATTTGCCTACACCGGTCCGGGAATTCTAATTGCAGTGGGGTACATGGATCCTGGTAATTGGATTACGTCAATTGCTGGTGGTGCCCAGTTCAAGTACAGCTTATTGTCGGTTATCTTAATCTCCAGCCTAATTGCAATGCTGTTGCAATCAATGGCTGCTCGGCTGGGAATTGTCACCGGTAAGGATTTAGCTCAGCTGACCCGGGAAAGAACCAGTAAGACAATGGGAATCATTCTTTGGTTAATTACCGAATCAGCAATTATGGCCACGGACGTTGCGGAAATTATTGGTTCCGGAATTGCTATCAAATTACTATTTAACATTCCGTTAGTCGTTGGCATTTTGATCACCACTGCTGATGTTTTGATCCTGTTGCTTCTGATGAAATTGGGATTCAGGAAGATTGAAGCAATTGTTGCGACACTGGTTGCCGTTATTCTGTTGGTCTTCACCTACGAAGTATTCTTAGCGGGACCGCAACTTGACCAAATGTTTGCCGGTTACATGCCGACCAAAGACATTGTCACTAATAAATCAATGTTGTATTTGGCACTTGGTATCGTTGGTGCAACGGTGATGCCCCATGATTTATATCTGGGTTCGTCTATCTCACAAACCCGGGCAGTCGATCGACATGATCGTCAGGATGTGGCTAAAGCCATTAAATTCACGACGATTGATTCCAATTTGCAACTGACAATTGCATTCATTGTCAACTCTTTGCTGTTAATTTTAGGGGCTGCGTTGTTCTTCGGAACCAATAGCACGGTCGGGCGATTCGTTGATTTGTTTAATTCATTGAACAACTCGCACATTGTGGGGGCAATTGCCAGTCCAATGTTGAGCATGCTGTTCGCGGTGGCTCTACTTTCCTCAGGTCAAAGTTCCACGATTACCGGGACGCTGTCAGGCCAGATCATTATGGAAGGATTCATTCATCTTCGAATGCCATTATGGGCGCAACGGTTACTTACTCGATTATTGTCAGTAACGCCAGTGTTGATTTTTGCCATCTATTATCATGGCAACGAAGCTAAGATTGAAAATCTGCTGACTCTGTCACAAGTTTTCCTGAGTGTCGCTTTACCATTTGCGATTGTGCCATTGGTTAAATTCACCAGTAGCAAGGAATTAATGGGTGAGTTTGTGAATAAAGCCTGGGTTAAGTACAGTGCTTGGGTAGCAACAGTTGTACTGGTGAGTTTAAACATTTACCTCATCTTACAAACTGTTGGCGTGATTGGTTAAAAGAAAGTTGATTAACATCAGCGATAAATCAATTGGATTGATGAGACACGAATTGGGGGATGAATGCGGTTTGGATATTTTATACTGTGGAGATGACCACATGTTTTCGGGGTTGATTATTTCAATCCTCTCACTGACAAAACACGCGCAAGAACCACTCAACATCTACATTTTAACTGGACAATTGTATAATCGTCATCAGCAATTTCAAGCGCTGACTGACGATCACGCAGCCTTTTTGAATCAACTGGTCAAGCGGGAAAATGTCGATAGTGGCGTTACCAAAATTGACATTACCACTCAGTTTGAGGCGGATTTGCCCAAGGCGAACATCAACACGTTATTCACGCCCTATAGTATGTTGCGGCTGTATGGTGATTTGGTGCCGCAATTTTCCGATCGGATTCTGTATTTGGACGCTGACGTTGTGTGTCGCCGGCCGTTTGAAGATTTTTATCATCAATCACTGGCAGGAACTGATTTTGTTGGCGTATTGGATCATTACGGTCGTTGGTTCTTCCATCATCAACAGAGAGCATTTGATTACATTAACTCGGGGATGCTCCTGATGAACCTGGATATGATCCGACAAGACAAATTACTGGCCCGCTGCCGGGAATGCTGCCGAAAATGGCCGATGATTATGCCGGACCAGTCCGCGATGAATAAGCTGGCCAAGCACAAGGCTTTTGCCCCTGAAAAATACAATGAGCAGCAGGATGTTCAATCTGACACCGTTTTTCAGCATTTCTCCACCCGCTGGAAATTATGGCCGATCGTCCACACGGTTTCGGTCAAGCCTTGGGAAGTTGATAAAGTTCACCAGCAACTTCATTTGCATGAATATGATGATATTTTAGCCGAGTATCAGGAGATTATGGCTGAATTGGATGCTGAAGGGAAATTGAAAACTGAGTGAGGGTGCGATGCGAGATGTGTTGCTCTTAGAACGTGTTTAGAATCTTTTCAAGAGTATTCGCAGGAAGGCTAAGCTAATC
>NZ_JQCL01000066.1 GCF_001438845.1 Lactiplantibacillus xiangfangensis | reverse complement strand
TGATGAAATGCTTGCTGATCCTTGGCAAGTTGATATTCAAGAATTGTTTGAAGCTTTTGTCAATGAGCCTGACGAGATCAAAAGGAATTTGTATGATTCCCTGTATACTTATATTTTGCAAAAAAGACAAGAAGATATTATTAATCGTCCTGGCTTCGTTATTTAGCCCTCTAAAAGCCTGCTGAGGGCTTTTTATTTTTGCTTTGGTATAAATATATATAAACAGTCTCAAAATCGCTAGAAACGAGAAATAAGGCCCTTAAAAACGAATATAGCAGTTAGATTCTTGTTAAGATTCAAAAAAACTAACTGTTTGCTGTCAATGGTAGCGGACGAGCGTAGCGTGGGAGCATAAGGAATTGACAGCTCTAAACCAGTCTTAACACTGAAATGGCGAAAGCCAAAGTTTTATAGAAACTTTGCTTTCCTGCCTAACGGCGAGTGAAAAAGCGGTCAAGCTGGTTCAGCTTGGACGGGGTTCGGGGCGTCAGCGCCCGAATAAACGTGGATTGCCACTCCTTTGTAGGCAACGAACGAAGTGAGGCGCAAAGAGCGTAGCGAATGAAGTTTAATGTGAGCCTGTTTTTGGGCTCACTCCTTTGTATTTTTGTTTTAGATTTTGATCTTGTACAGTGGTGCCTCTTTTAAACCTCTTTTATAAACCTCTTTTAAACCTCTTTTAGACCCCTATTGCGCCTTACTCCCCCAAGGCGTACAGAAGTTTATCGACTACATTTTGTCTGTTTATCGACTACATTTTGTCTGTTTATCGACTA
>NZ_JQCL01000065.1 GCF_001438845.1 Lactiplantibacillus xiangfangensis | reverse complement strand
CACCGCTTGCGGTGTAAAATGGGCGGACGAAGGAGGTAGTTTTCTACTACACCACAACAGCCAGCGACAGGTGCAAAGAACTCGCGTTTGTTTTACTGACTAGTTCCACATCCTGCTGACTCGGATGAAGTTATTACAAAAGGGATGCACTTATTTTTCATAGAGCAGTAATCATTACTTGCTATTTTTATCAAATGTAGTACGATGTACTCAAGACGATATAGTTCATGAGAAAAGACTCGCTTTAAAATTTTATTGAAGCGAGTCTTTTTTTATAACATACTTTATTTTTTAGGGGGCCTTGAGCGCACTCGACGCAAGGAGAGCTCAAGGCCCCCTTGCACCTGTCGCTAGGCGTTCTTTAGCAAGTAAATCAAAATTAATATCAAGACGATATAATTCATGAAAACTACCTCCTT
>NZ_JQCL01000064.1 GCF_001438845.1 Lactiplantibacillus xiangfangensis | reverse complement strand
AAGGAGGTAGTTTTCATGAATTATATCGTCTTGATATTAATTTTGATTTACTTGCTGAAGAACGCCTAGCGACAGGTGCAAGGGGGGCTTGAGCTCTCCGAGCCCGCTCAAGCCCCCCTGAAATCAAAACCATTTATGTATAAAAACTACCCGGGAAAAGTTGGTGCACATTTGGTGCACATTCCAAAATTGACTGGCGTACACGTTGGGCCCCAATGGATACAGCGGGCGGTTCGACCCCGATCGCCGGTACTAAGAGGTTTTCAGAAAGCTCTAAGTACCTTAAAAAAGCGTTATATCATTGATATAACGCTTTTTTTGTGCGCCAAAATAGTTATTTGGGATGTAGCAGAGCCCTCATAATACGAAAACAGCCTATGACAATCACTACTGGAATTGAAAACAGAAACACAATACCATGTAGGGCCCAAATAGCCATTACACTGACGATATCATCGCGAAGCTTTAACTTGTCGTACAGTATAGCATGATGTGGGTAATGGCTGATGCCTAAAGTCACGTAGGACTGCATATAAAGGGACTTGTTGTGAAAGAAAGGTAGCCACCGCAAAGCTAGGGGATAGGTTAAAAGATAAGAGCAAACGAGCAGTAAATTAAGCGGGTTCCAAGTTAAGCTAAAGCGACCATCAGGTTGTGCTGTGACAAAATAAAAACTGATGATAAAAATCGGTAGACATGACAGGTAGTCTTTAAATAGTTGGAATGCTTTACGCACAACACTCACCACTTTCATAAGATGGCTTGCTCACAGAGGTGTGGGGGAATTTGGCAAGATAGTTTCTATCGACACAGTATTTATAGGAGTGACACTGACGATTTGAATACAGCGACGGTTTGGTTTAATGATGTAAAGTATAATTTTGAATGCTTTTCTCGTAAATATAAAGCGACTCTTTTTTGGATATCCAAAGAAACATAAAGATGAGAAGCATGAGACGAACTTTATTGATTAGCAATTCAATTTAGACTGTGTTTTGTTAATCATCAAAAGGTATACTAATTGAACTGACTTTTTAATAAAAACGATCCGGGTACGGATATTCATGTAAAAAAAGACCCTTTCAATGAAATTTTGAAAGGGTCTATTTCCGTGAGAAATATTATCTTATCCTAATAACCGTCGATTGGCGAGGTAAACGACAACTGCCAATGGTAATGTCAGTGCCATGACTGGGTAGAGCCATGCCCACGGTAAGAAGGCCGTGATTAGTCCCGCTAACATTGGGCCGCCTGACATACCTAGATCCACACCAATGTAGAAGGTACTGTTCGCTAAACCACGGTCTGACATTGGAACCAGTGTTAACGCCTTGGCCTGGCAAACTGAAAACATCAAACCATAGCCAGCCGCAAATCCAAACGCCCCCAAAAATAACATGAACCAATTACTTAAATCAGTTAGGCCAATCAGTCCTAACAGGTTAAACCCTAATCCTAACCAGAAGAATTTTTTAAACGGGACCTTATCAAACGCATCGCGTAGCACCAGCCGCATAATTAGCAAAATAATGGCATAAGCTGGAAAGAAAGCACCTGCTGGCACTGCAAAGTGGCGATGAGCGATGTAACTCACAATATACGTTTCCGTAGCGAAATATGGTAACGAGATTAACAGTAAAATTGTGGCTAGGGGAACGACTTTCGGTTGAACAAACTGAAATTTCTTTGGCGTTGTCGTGGCCGTTTGTTGCGTGGGACTAGGCACACCTCGGTTACCGACGAATTGAATCACAATTAGCAGTAAAATACTAAACGCTGACGCAACCCAAAAGACGCTTTGATAACTATAGTGTTGATATAAATAGACACTAACTGCTGGGCCGACTGCCATTCCTAGGGCACTGGCTAAGCCGTAAATGCCCATTCCGGAACCAATCCGATCGGCTGGCAATAAGGCTGCCATCCAGGTCGCCATGCAGACTGAACACAGCGTATAGCCAAGTCCATTAATAATCCGAAAAATTATGATTAACGCCACGTTAGTTGTAAAAGTATAGCCTAAACTTGCTAATAAGATTAACAATCCACCAATTAGGGTTAATTTATACTTCGAAACGCGGTCGGTTAAATTACCGGCTAATGGTCGTAACACCAGTGCCGTTAAGTTCATGGCACCGGCAATCACACCCGCTAAAATACTGCTTGCTCCGGCATTTGCCGCAAAGCCAGCAATAACTGGATTAATTAACATCGGACTCATTAAATAAAAGAAACTTGCTACTAAAACTAATGTCACATCTTTGGTATATAAGCGTGTTTTCACGCAGGTCATTTCCTTTCCAAGTTCGCATTGGCGCGCCGCACTAATGTTAAAAATTGCCGCTGTTCTTCTGGTGTAAACCCAGCAAAGAGTTCTTCACTGGTTTGCCATCCGTGTTTGTCTAACTGACCGTACTTGGCAAATCCTAGCGGTGTTAACACGACTAGTTTTGACCGACCATCTTTAGGGTTGGGTGCCAAAGTGACGATTCCCAAATGTACTAAATGTTGTACGATTACCCGCGCGGTTTGATGGGTAATCCCTTGATAATCCTTAAACATTGCAATAGTCTGATTAGGATGATCAAAAAAGTACTTCAAGGCGTCACCCTGGACCGTTGTTAAATTCAAGTCTTGAATATGGAGATTCCGTCTCTGCTTGATTCTGCGGGCTAACTGTAACAGTTGCCGTGCAATCATTTCATCTTCGTTCATTTAATCACCTCACCAATAAACTATACAGCACACTGTATAGTTTTGTAAGGAAAAATTTTATTTTCAAAAAAACCGTTCTTGTCAGTTGGCAAGAACGGTTAATAACTATTCTGGTAAAATCTTTTCTGAGGTCCCATAATTTTAGTTGTGATTAAGGTCAATAATTTGTTGGAATACCTGCGACATATCGCGGGTAGCGATGATCTTTTTCCGGTACGTAGTAGTGCTGGTCTTAGAACGTGTTTAGAATCTTTTCAAGAGTATTCGCAGGAAGGCTAAGCTAATC
>NZ_JQCL01000063.1 GCF_001438845.1 Lactiplantibacillus xiangfangensis | reverse complement strand
GGATCAGCAAGCATTTCATCAATTGGTTTTAATACTTTCTTTTCGTCCATCTTAATTACTCCTAACATCAAAATAATGTTTTCAGTTTAAATTCACAGATCTTACAGCACCGTTATTCAAAATTTGTTACCAAGCTCATAAAGATTATCCGCACAAAACAATTAAAAAATTTTGGCTTAAAACAGCGTAATCTACAACAGTTTTTAAGTATTTAAAGCACAATAAACTTAGTTAAGTGTAAGCATAAGTTGAATTAAGAATACATTCAATTCAACCATGGCAAAAATTGATTGTATGGTTATCAGCAGACCGAGTGAAATGAGGTCAATGCGCACTTACACCCTTGACATATGTCAAGGGTAGATTTAATCCCCATCAAAATGGGGATTATTTGTATTAGAAGGCTAGCGCCAACGATCAAAGACCTAGAACTAAATCTCAAGATTAACCAATCACATTACGAAGGATCCAATGACTATAAGCAAGACGAGCACCGGGAGTTATCACCCAGGGGTGATTAATTTCGAAAATTTGAATTTCAGTTTCTAAGTAAAGCGGCGTCTTACCATGATTAAAAGCAAAAACGGGTTGTGGAAAATCAGGCTTACTAGCAACTTGATGAACACTTTGACGAGAGTTCATCTGCCACCGAATTTTTAGATCTTCACGCGACAATAATTTTGGCAGGTGTGTTTTTTCAAGTTGAGCTTGTTGTTGCAACTTTTGTGTAAAGGCTTGTTTAGTCTTGTTTTGATGCCAATCATCAAAAAG
>NZ_JQCL01000062.1 GCF_001438845.1 Lactiplantibacillus xiangfangensis | reverse complement strand
GCAGTAACTGACTTCATGATTGATCCGTATTCTTGACAGATCTTGGCCAGCTCATAGTTGACTGAATCGGCATCACGACCATCGATCAAACGTAGAATTTGGCAGCGGGATTGACGCTCGATCAGCGTTAAGATCACACTCTCTTGACCGTTGCGCTTGCCCACCACGGTGTCCAATTCGAAATGGCCGAACTCTTGGCGCTGGTCGATACTTTTAGGCCGTTCATCAATACTCCGTCCGGCCAGACGCTTGTGCTTGATCGAGTGATGATGTTTGGCACGGTGGCGCGTTTTTTCGAGTAGATCAAGATTGCGGACTTCAAGTAACTGGGCATCAATATAGTGGTATAGCGTCTTGGTCGAGACCATCTCCTCAGGTTGATATAAGCCTTCAAGTTTGGCCCGTCCTACTGCTGCATCAGGCGACCAACCATCTTGACGCAAATGAGTCGTAAAATAGTCGATAAAATCAGCGACACCGACGAGTTTCAAAGGTCGATGACAGTGGGCTCGATTAGCTTCGTACTTAGCTTGTGCTGTTTCTGGTGAGTATACAGCGTAATATTGGCGTTGACCATTCACTTTTTTTACTTGGTCGATCTCGCCGCGGCACAATTCATTATTGATTGTTTGATGACAAACATTAAGCGCTCTGGCAATTGCACGATTGGAATAGCCTTGGCTGTGCAGCGTAGCAATTCTGCCTCGTTCAAACGAAGTTAGGTGCTGACCTTTTTTTCTGACTGTGGTATTCTGTTCTTGCATCAAGACAATAACCTCTTTCATTGTTTGTGTAGGAACATCAATGATAACAGAGATTTGTCTTGGTGTTTTTTATTTTATCAATTAGCTAAAAGTATTTGGCTAACTTGATTATAAAACGCGCGTAAAAAAAGCATTATTGAGTACTTTAATAGATTCCATATCAATACCCGAAAACGGGTTCAAACCGTAACTCTGGATCTCAATAGTTACTATAAAGATATCGTTAAGGAAATGTTTCCAAACGCAGAAATTGTCGTTGATCGATTCCACATTATCGCCATGATGACGCGGGCATTCAACCAGACTAGAGTTCAGACAATGAAAAAATATGACAAGAAATCTATCGAATATCGACTGCTTAAGTTCTCATGGAAACTATATTTGAAGCACTTTGATGAACTAGAAGTCAGCCAAACTTTCTATGATCGTCATTTACGACAGCAGTTAACTCAACAAGGGCGAGTACAAATGGAGCTTGACACTGATGACACTATTTCGAGCACATACGATGCGCTGCAAGGTATCATGTCCTGTCTTAAAAATCATGACAAAGATGGCATTGTCTACTATCTCTACAAAAATGAAAACCTAAGTTTTCAAATGAAGGAAACACTAAAAACGTTTAAAAGTAATCTGGAAATTGTCTTGAATGCCAGTGAATCTAAGTATTCTAACGGTCCAATTGAAGGTATTAATCGGATGATTAAGCAGATTCAGCGGACTGCGTTTGGATTTAGAAATTTCCATCATTTAATCTCGCGGATTAAGCTTCAACAAACGAGAACAAAACCAAATACAAAAACAGAACTAGAAGCCGCTTAGCTTCTAGTTCTGTAAAACTATCTATCAACAGGATTTGACAGAGAGCCCTAAAAACAGTGCCGGCTCAATGATTAGCCTAATTTAGCTTTAATATTTTTTAACGAAACTTCACTCGTATCCGCAAAGCGCACATCCGCTTCCATCAATTGATTACCAATCCCGATTGAAAGTTCACCCGCAGCATTAATTGACTTAATGCCAGCACCTGAATCTTCTAGACCGGCAACAACTTCTGGTGCTAAGTCCATCACACCGGCCGCCAAACTGAAGATTTCTGGATCTGGTTTTCCGGCATGCAATTTGGCTGGATCAACCACGCCTTCAAAGTAGTCGGTAATTTTCAACTGCTTCAAAATTGCAGGGGCGTTCTTTGAGGCTGAAGCGACGGACATTTTATAGCCGCTAGCTTTTAATTCGTCTAAGAAGGCTTTCATCCCTGGTAGCACGTCATCTGGCGTTAATGATTCAACCAGCTTCAAATACTTGGTGTTCTTTTCGGTAGCCAAAGCCACCTTTTCATCCTCGGTGTAGTCATTTTCATGGCCACCCGCCTTCAAAATCATTTCCAGTGAATCCATGCGGCTGACACCCTTCAAGGCTTCCGCTAGTTCTGGTGTCCATTCTGAATGAACTTCATCCGCCGTTTGGTGCCATGCCTTAGCGTGCAATCGGGCACTATCAGCAATGACGCCGTCCAAATCAAATGCAAATCCCTTAATATCTTCAAACTTCATGGTTATCCCTCCGAATAGTAATAAGTTGATGTGTAAGTTTTAGTTTGATTAGCGGGTAAAACAATGTCGCCAAATCCGTCGTGGTGAATCGCATCTGGGACCGTTTGTAATTCCACAGCCAGTCCGTTATCTGGATGAGCAGCAAGCCAATCCGCATCTTTGCCAATGCAATCGGGATTGACGTTAAAAATAATGACGCCATTGCGATCACTGCCCATTTCTAATTGATGCTGCTTTGCGCTATCAACTAGTAACAAGCTTGGTGTTACGCCTAGCGATGTATCCGGCTTTTTAAAGGCATCATCAAACTGTTCGTTGCCGCCAAGTTTTTCACATTGATCGCCCAGCTTAACAAGGTTTGTAAAATCAAACGGGGTATTTTCAACGACCTGTATTTCACCCGTTGGAATCTTTTCTTCATTTACCACGATATGCCTATCCGCAACTATCTTCAAGAATTCATCCTTGATTGGCGCGTCCGGTCCATCCAAATTAAAGTAAACATGCGTCATCGGATTAAATAGGGTTTCCACGTTGCTGCGTCCCTCATATTGTACGGAAACATGGTTATCCTCATCTAAAGAATAGGTGATGGCCATTTCCAACGTCCCAGGAAAAATTGCTTTCTGTTGCATGGTATATCGAATTTTGGCAGATTGGTCGTCTAGAATAATCTCGCCATGCCAATTGAGCCGATCAATGCCCGTGTTACCACTGTGTAGCACATTTTTATTTTCGTTTGGCTTCAAATTGACCCTGAATCCAGCGACGTTAAACGTATGGCCGCTCAACCGTCCTGCCACCCGACCAATGGTGTTTCCTAAATGAAAGGGATTCGTTTCATATTCGTGCACGTTATCAAAATTTAAAATGATATTCTTCTCTGGTGTCACAAAGTAGCCAGTCCAGGTTGCTCCGTAACTGATTGTGCGGAGGCTCACACCATTTTTATTTGTAATCGTAAATTCTTTGACTAACTCACCATTTTCTAAATGGCCAAAATCTTTAACAGTCGATTCCACCAGTCTCACCCACTTTCTTTTAATAAAAAAGGCGAAGAGCAGTTTCCCACTCTTGCCCTTTTTTTAGTCCTATTTAAGCTCTTCCTTCTTACCATCGAGGTCAACCGTAATTGGGTCGCCATCGAGCAAGTCAAGCTTCGTACCAGACTGATCAACCGTTACCTCAATCAAACGACCGCGGAACAATTGACGGAACTGGTATGACTGCCATTTCTTAGGTAGGAATGGTGCATAGTGTAACTCACCGTTGCGAACTCGCATGCCAGCGAATCCTTGAACAATGGCTAACCAGCCACCGGTCATAGCTGTGATGTGCAAACCATCGACCGTGTCATTATTGTAGTTATCCAAATCGAGACGAGCTGTCCGTTCATACAATTCGGTTGCCTTTTCTTCATAATGAAGATCAGCTGCCAAAATGGCATGGATTGAAGCTGACAAACTTGATTCATGAACCGTTAATGGCTCATAGAAATCAAAGTTGGCTTTCTTCTGTTCAGGTGTAAAGTCATCAATAAAGTCCCAGATTCCTTGAAGAACATCGGCTTGTTTGATGTATGGTGAACGAAGAATTTTGTCCCATGACCAGTTTTGGTTAAGTGGCAATTGATCCTTAGGAAGTGAGCTGACTGGCTTGATATCCTTGTCTAGGAAGCCATCGTGTTGAACGAAAATTCCTAACTTCTTGTCTTCAGGAAGGTACATTCTGTCCACAATGTCTTGCCACTGTTTCTTTTCAGCGTCAGTGACGTTTAAGTCTTTAGCAACTTCTGGTGCAACCTCTGGCAAAATTTCAAGCGTATATTTCAACGTCCATTGTGCCAAAATGTTGGTATACCAGTTGTTATCAACGTTATTTTCGTACTCATCAGGGCCAGTAACACCATGAATCATGTACTTGCCATTCCGTTCTGAGAAGTGAACCCGGTCAGCCCAGAAACGTGAAATCTCCGTTAAGACCTTGGCGCCTTCATGCTGAACGTATGACTTGTCACCAGTGTAGTTTGTGTAGTTGTAAATTGCGTAGGCAATGTCGCCGTTACGGTGAATTTCCTCAAATGTAATTTCCCATTCGTTATGAGATTCAATCCCATCAAACGTAACCATTGGGTATAAAGCACCCTTAAGGCCCTGTTCCTTAGCATTATGGAAGGCACCGTCAATTTGTTGGTAACGATACTTCAACAAGTTTTTGGTAACATTTGGATCCGTAACACCAAGGTAAACGGGAACCGCAAAGGCCTCTGTATCCCAGTATGTGGCACCACCGTATTTTTCACCGGTAAAGCCTTTAGGTCCGATGTTCAAACGAGAATCCTCGCCATAGTACGTTGAGAAGAGCTGGAATAGGTTAAAACGAATTCCTTGTTGCGCTTCATCGTCGCCAGCAATTTTAACATCAGAAACGTTCCAGCGATTTGCCCAAACAGCTTTGTGGGCGTTGAATAAATCACTGTATGATGTTGCAGAAATTTCTTTATTTAATTGGGTTAAACGAGCCTCAAGATCAGCTTGTTTAGGGAAGTCACGTGATGACACAACAACTGTGCGCTTCTGGATAATTGTTTGCTCACCAGCAGCCAGTGTTCCGCTAAAATGGTTCGTCGCTGAGACATCGGTTTGGTCTGCAGACTCACTGTTCCAGTCCGTGACAACTGTTGATAAAGCACCAACCGTAAATTGTGGTGTTCCAAAGTCGTTTGGCTTTGTTTCCGCAATAACTTCGGCTTCATTATCAGTCTTAGCAACTTTCAAAACGTCCCAGAACTTTTCATCGTAATTGGCGTCTTCATTTTGTACATCAGCATCAACGGATGAACTGAATTCAACCTTAGCTTCTTTAGAACCCACATTCTTCAAGATAATCCCTTGAACAACGAGTTCCTTAGTTGCAGCACTGACAAATCGTTCAAATGAAATCTGAACCTTTGCGCCACCCTTTTCAACAGTGAAAGCCCGTTCGAGAACGGCCTGTTGCATATCTAAATCAAGGTTGAAGTCACTCACCTTGTCCTTAGCCAAATCAACAACTTCACCGTTGATTTTAATGCCAACCTTGATAAAGTTGATTGCATTAATCACTTTGCCAAAGTACTTAGGATAGCCGTTTTTCCACCAGCCAACCTTTGTCTTATCTGGAAACCAAACGCCACCAATGTAGATTCCGGGAAGCGTGTCGCCACTGTAACCTTCCTCAAAGAATCCACGCATGCCGAGGTTACCATTTGCAAGACTGGTCATTGATTCTTGAAGACGTTTATCGTCTGGATTAAGTTTAGTGGTCACAATGTGCCACGGTGATACGTCAAATGTTCGTTTCATCATTCAGACTCCTTTAATTTTTATGCGAATACTTCTTTAATACTGCTTACTGAGAAGGCACCGACTAACATCAAGATACCGGCTAAGAGAACCATCCCTGGCATTGATGAGCCCATCAATGGGAACAAAGCGAAACTCAATACTGAAGCAACGACTTGTGGTAAACAGATACTTCCGTTGAATAGACCAAGGTACGAGCCCATGTTGGCACCTGAAAGTGCGTTGGTCAAAATGGTGAATGGGAACATCATCATTGCGGCCCATGAAATACCAATCAAGCAGAATGAGAGGATGAGAACCCATTGATTATGAACAACGAAAATTGAGGCAAACCCAACGGCACCTAATACTAAACTAGTTGCGTACATTGGCTTGTGCTTGTCATTTGGCATCTTAGCAAGAACTAATGACCAAACAACGGCAGCTAAAGCGTAAATTGCGGATAGAACACCGAACCAGTTGGCACCGGCTTGATAGCCAGCACTTGCAGGATCTGTTGCGCGCCAAACGTTCTTGGCGACGGCACCTGCACCATAAGTCCAAAGGTATTGGAAGGCCATCCAGCAGAAGAATTGAACAAGAGTTAACGTCCAGAATACTTTAGGAGCACGTTTCAAAAGTGTAAATAAACCAACTTTTTCTTGAACATCTGCTTCAGTAATACCGTGATAGGCGTTATATTCTGCGGGTGTATATTCTTTAACTCTCAAAATAGTGAAGGCACTACAGATAACTAAGATAACGGCACCTGTATAGAATGAGAAAATAACTGAGTTCGGAATGACACCCTTTGGCGCAATGTTAGCAACACCCAAACCAGTTAAGAGGTATGGGAAAATTGCAGCTAGCACTGAACCACTATTTGATAAGAAACTTTGGATTGAGTAAGCAAATCCTTTTTGCTCATCATTCACCATGTCCCCGACCATCATCTTGAATGGTTGCATGGCAACGTTAGACGATAAATCCATGAAGAGAATTGTGATGGCACCGAACCAAAGTGCTGCAAGTGATCCATAACCAAATCCTAAGCTACCAGAGTTTGGTAGTAAGAACATAACGATGACGGCGACTAACGATCCCATCAAAAGGTAAGGTAATCGACGACCAATTTTAGGCATCCACGTTTTATCTGAATAATAGCCAACTAATGGTTGAACCACTAAACCTGCTAGTGGAGGAAGAATAAAGAAGAAACCTAATTTGGTTGGATCAGCTCCCAAAGTTTGGAAGATCCGCCCCATTTGTGAAGATTGTAAAGAGAAAGCCATTTGAACACCGAAGAATCCGAAACTAATCATCCAAATTGTCGCGATAGACAATTTTGGCATTGGCTTGGTTTTTGGCGTTGTAGCCGTGTTGCCTTGTGCTGAATCATTTTCCATGATTTGTCACCCCCTGTTTATTTGGGTTATGTGAACCCATTTTTCTTAACAAAATGAATTATAAACCGCTTTGATAATTTGTGCAACCGTTTGCACAAAAATAAAATAAAAAAGAGTTGTTGCTCACAACTCGTACTGCACAATTAATTTTTGAACATTTCGATCGGTAAATAACAATTCTACCGCGCGACTGCCCAGCATTTCCGGCCGCATATCAACCATGCGGACATCTTGGTCAATCAACGCTAGTAGCTCACTCTTATTGAAACTCATCATCGGAATTTTCTTTGTGTGTCGAATTTTGCTCCAAACCCGATTAAACCGCAGCAAGCCAACATCGTCGGTTGCAATTACCGCATCGACATCTTGGTGCTGATTCAAAAATACCTCGACTGCTGTTTCAGAAACGCGTTTTGGTAATCTAAATACTAGCGGTTCTAATTGGACTTCCGCCATCGCCTTTTCGTAGCCCATTCGGCGATTTCGCTCGTATTGCCACTCATATCCGGATTCAACAAATAGTGGGTTTCGAACCCCGCCATTTTGAAGAATTGCCATTGTGGCATCTCGCCCAGCCTGAACATTGTCGTTATCGACGTATCGATCCGGCAAATCTCCAACTGGCTGACCAATAACCACAAAGTCCAAATTTTCGCGACGCAAATAGTCAACGACCGGATCATTCTCATCCGTATATAGTAGAACGAACCGTTTGACCTTTGCCTGTTGAACCATGGCCGTCACGTTAGCAAGGACCTCTTCAACTCGGCTCCCAATCGCAATTGATAAAACATAGTGTCGGGCGACTAGCGACTGATTGATGCCTCGGAGCATATCAATATAGAACGGATTCTCCGGTGAGGAACTTTCCACCGTTGGAAAAATAACTCCGACGACGTTTGCTTCACCGCGAGTCAGGTTCTTAGCGGTATAATTTGGAAGATAATCAAGATCCTTGGCGAGTTTTTGGATTCGTTCACGCGTTTTAAGGCTAATTTTTGAATTATTATTTAGCGCACGTGAGGCGGTTGAGACTGAGACACCAGCCCGACGCGCAATATCTTTTATTGTAATCATGAGCGTTTCCTTTTTCATTTATTGGCAAGCTTCTCCATCTGAAGTTTACCACGAAATCCCTCCATTTACCGACAAATTCAGGTAGACCATCGATTTTAATCTCAAGTAAAACTTCAACTTTGACCAAAGTCATTCTTTCATCGCTTACACAATTACTTAAGGCCCTATACCTTTATAAAATCCTTTCATTGTGAAAAAATTATTTTCAAAAGATTTCCCATAGTTACTAATGTAAGACAGTTTTCACGAAATTGTGTCGATTTAAAGTAAATGAAAGCATTTACAAAAAAACCAGATGAGTTTATAGTGAAAATGTAAACCCCAAATTGCAAGAACAAATTAGCCACACGATAAATCCTATTAAATCAGTAT
>NZ_JQCL01000061.1 GCF_001438845.1 Lactiplantibacillus xiangfangensis | reverse complement strand
CAGATGATGATTATTGGGGTCAGTTTAAATAATGAAAAAACTAAGATTTAAACCACGTGCAACCTTTAATGCTGATCTAAAACGGTTAGCCAGTTTAGACAAATCTATTATTGATGAAGTTCGAGCAGCCATTGACCTGTTGCTTGAGCAACAACAATTACCACCAGAATTTGAAGATCATGAGCTTAATCGGCGAATGAGCGG
>NZ_JQCL01000005.1 GCF_001438845.1 Lactiplantibacillus xiangfangensis | reverse complement strand
ACCCCAGCTTGTCCCCTAGGGCTTTAAAAATCGCACCGGCCATGATATAATAGTCAGTAAATGAGTTGACTTTTGTGTGGCGCTCACCGATGCCAGTCGGTGGGTGTTTTTTTTATGCAGTTTTTTAGGTATTACTTCTTTTGAACTACTGACAGTGTCCCCATGATTCACAGTTAGTACAGCAAACGGTGGAAATAATGTTAAAAACACATCATATAATAGGACTGTCAATACCAATGATTATAGCCCTTTCATAGGATATCTGTCAACAATTATATTTAATTTCCCTTTTTCCCTTTATCTATTTTTCCCTAAATAGAATTATCCCTAAATAGAATTATCCCTAAATCCCTTTTTCTATTTAGGGATATTTTTAATTCCCATTATAACAGTGTTCTCAGTCGATAAGTATCCCTTTTTCCCTTTATCCCAATTTCTATATATCCCTAATTCTATATATCTAAATAACTATTTAGGGAAATTTCCCTTTCACTATCAAATTGTGGTATACTAATTAAAAATCAATTGGAGGTCGTTGTTATGGATATTCCAGACGTAGTAAAGGCTATACAGTCTCGTGATGAGGCATTAACCATTGTGATTGGTAATCAAAAGGGTGGCGTGGGAAAAACAACTAACACGTATCTCATCGCTTATACCTTAGCTAAAATGGGAATACATACGTTGGTTGCAGACTTAGACCCACAAGCCAACGCCACTAAAACACTAATGTTAACGAAAAGTCAGCAGGAAGATACCGTGTACTCAATTAAAAAAACTCTGATGGTAGGCGTACAGGAGAAAGATCTAACAGACTTACCAGTTAAGATAATGGATAACCTTGACCTAATTCCTTCATATATTGATTTCCAAGATTTCACGAAATATTTATATCAGAATACGAATAATGAGTACGAAGAAACACATCTGTTGGAACCCTTGTTTAATCCATTGAAGAAGAAATATGATGTAATTCTGTTGGATGTGCCACCATTTAGTATTGAGATTACCCGTAATGCTGTTATCTTCTCAGACTTTGCACTTATCAGCTTGCAAACACACGATGATAGTCTATCCGGTGCAGAAGAGTATGTGAATACCCTTTCTAAACTTCAGCAAGAGTATCAGCTAGATATAGAGGTAATTGGTATCTTGCCAATGCTTCACGATGCCCGTAACGGTGTCGATCAGACAATCATACAATCTGCTAAGGATGAGTTTGGAGAAGAAAATGTATTCACAAATATTGTTACTCAAATGGCCCGGATTAAACGATTCCCAATTAATGGAATTACCGATAAGGACCGCTTCGATAAGCGAGTGTTAGACAAGTACCAGCAAGTTACCGATGAGTTATTAAGCCGGATTGGCTTATTTATAGATGATAAGGAGGCCAAGTAAGATGCCAAGTAAAAAGCCTAATATTCTTCAACGAAGGGTTACCGGAGCGGTAAAGCCATCAGAAGAGTACCATGCAACAGATAATGCTACGAAAAAAGAGAATAAATCTTCCTCTATGCCAAAAAATCAGAAAAAATCCCTTAAGGTATCCGCAGAGACTTACAAGGATATGAAAGTCCTGAAGACAATTGAACATGTTAGCTTCGACTACGAGATTATCCAGCTTCTTATTGACCAGTATTACAAGGATATGACCGAGGAACAACAGCGCAGGTATACCGTATTGCGGGAGAATATGTAAGCAGTGCTACATTAAAATAAAAGGGTAGATTGCAAATTTAATCCGAATTTTTGGACAAATTTGTCAGTATAACCTGATACGGTGTTTGCCAGTCGAGTATTTTAAGCGGTCGCTGGTTAATTTG